>NZ_KQ976354.1:9506340-10706340 GCF_000346485.2 Scytonema hofmannii PCC 7110 | reverse complement strand
TTTACCCAGTCTTTTGGGATGAAGTCATCATAATCTCTCTGTAACATTTATGCCACATTTTTTGGGTAGCAGTAAGATGCTTTTAAGCTCGTAGTTGCCCTTCAGCGCTAAGAATTTTGATTGGATAGATTGATAGATGATAAATAGATGCCTTGTTTTTTTTGGGAAACAATTCATATTCGTTTTATATTGTAATTCTGTCAGAAACTTATGCAGACTTTTAACTAGATATTAGATGTAGCGCAATTGATTTCAGATAAAAAATATTAGTTTTCCATAACTTTTACTAACCTCCTCCCACAAGCAAGTTTGTATGAATACTAATAAAATTTGCTGCTACCTCTGCCCAATCCCTGGGTTTGTAGCCATGATAAACTCTCCACACCATTTGTGCCAAGTCTTGTCGATTTTCATGACACCACTTTAGCCTCTCTACAAAACTCTTAGGGCTGCGAATTGGAAAAACCCAACCCGTCCAATCTTCTAAAAGAATATCCGGACCGGAGCAATTTGTTGTAGTTAAAATTGGTAATCCAGCAGCTTGAGCTTGAGATAAAACAACGGCGTAACCATCTTCAAGCGTAGTGAAGATAAAAATATCCGCCTTTGCATAAAACTTTGGTAACTCAAACTGGGGTTGCCGGGGAATAAATTCAATAAATTCGCTACTTTTTTGTAAATCTAGGGCTTCATCAGCAATAGATCCAACAAATTGAAACGAAGCAAAATCCTTTGCCAGTGATGCTATTTTAACAAAATCATAAACTCCTTTACGAAAAGAAAAGGTTCCGACCATCAAAATATTAAGACGTTGTCCGGAAAGTATTCTGTTATATCGAGCTTCAATAAGCTTCTCATCAGGGCGAAATTTCTCTAATTGAGTACCAAGGCTAAGAACTTTAAGTTTATCTTTGCTTATATTGCGATGAATAAAAGATTGTTGGGCAAAAGCTGACAGACATATCACTGTATCAGCCAATTGATATTCTCGCTCTTCTCGAGCAATTATCCACTCACTTGGCTTTTCTACAGTTTTACCAGTTCGTTTTTCCTCCTCCAATAAAAGCTGAAATTGAGTCCGAATATGAGAAGAACCTCTGACCAGCGTTTTATGTATAGGTTGCTCGGACAAAACCTGAAAAATTTCTTCAGCAATGCCACTAAAGACATAGACAACTTGATAGTCCTGTTTAACTAAAGACCGAGCAGCCCAGTTAGAGAATTTGGAATGAAGAAAAGCTTCAAAGTCGGAAGTACCCAAGATTTCATGCAATCGATGAACAACACGGCTTAAAACACCATGTAGTAAAAAACTTTGAACACACTTTTGAGGAATTCCAAATTTTTCTACAACCTTTTTGGGATAATTAGTAAACAAAGTCAGATCGTGACCTTGATTAATCAGCTCTCGCGCCAAGTCAAAAGAATGAAAGCGCCCATGAACAACAATGGCAATTTTAAGTTTCATGATTGGAGTTGCAGATGATATTCTTCCAAAGACAACATAGTTTTTAAGCGGTCTTTGTATGTGTGTCTACCTTGAGCGATCAACAAATGAGCATTTTGAGCAAGGCGATGGCGTTCGGTATCGTGATTTAACAACCACTGAGCTTTTTCTACCATCTCTGGAATAGTTCTGAAATAAACAACTGCTTTGCCTTCGTCTCCAAAAATCTCTCGATGTTCTTGAGTGTCTTCGGTCAACATACAACCACCAATGGCTGGAATTTCAAAGCTTCTCATGACGTGACCATCACGATTGGATTTTCTTACCAAACAGAGTGCTACTTTAGCTGTGCGAGTGGCTAACCTAAGTGTCCGTGGATTGGCATATCCTCGCAAACTTGATTTGGTTTCTGGGTAGCGTTCCCAGTAAGCACCGTAAAGATTGACTTTCAGACCAGCGCAAATGAGTGCGTTTATCCAGGGTCTGCGATCGCTGTCAGCACCGCCTACAAAAATAACATCACAATCATACTGATATTTTTCTTCTAGAGTTATTGACGTTTCCGGATAAAATAACTCTTCATTAAACCCAAAGGGTAAATATTGAACATGAGAACATCCAAGTTGCAGAAGATCGTTGATATTGTCACGACGGGGAGAAAAAACTATATCGTAATAGGGCAGTGCTTTGAGAAACCAAGGAGAGTAAAGTACTGGATTCCAAGGATCGTCAGTGAGAAAGTTAATTTTCTTAATTCCGCGATCGCTAAGTTCAGATAATGCTTGGTGAGAGATAGGAGCAATACCTGTTGTCATGAGAACCTCAGTTTGTTGCGCCAAACACCTTTGAACAATATTCTGACTAAAAGCTTGCAGTCGAGATGGATATCTTCCCCGTAGATGCCAATTTATAGACTTAATTAATTTTGAAGCCTCAAATGCTGATTGCATATTGACAAACACAGGCTTCAGATTGGAATTGAGTGCAGCTTTGAACAAAGCATCACCAACATTTGTACCACCCGTTCCGCCAGTTATGATAATTTTCATAGCATCTTTTTACAACACTTTAACTTTTTTTGCTTTCTATATAAATAGATGGAACTCCTTCTTTGGTATACTCTACTTGATTAATTTCCGATATATACTTGCTTTCTCCATAAGCAGATTCGCATATATCAACAAAGCCATTAGCTTGCATAATCTTTTTAATAGAACTAGCATCATACATATATTTATGCTGATGTGGATAATTCTGTAAAAAATTCAGAGTTTTAACAAGAATATTCCGGTTTTTAGAGTATGTTCCTTCTTGGTGAAGATTGGCAACCTCTAAGAATTCTTGACTGGCTACCTCATCACCCTGTTCATAGCGATAAACATAATTTTTAGCTAGTTGATAAAGGTCAGGAACAACTATTCTTAGAATGCCATTAGGACGGAGTACTCTAAAAGCTTCACTCATAAATAACTGTGATGTTTTTAACGTTAGATGTTCAAAAACATGACATGCGTAAACAACATCAACACTGCAATCCTTAAAGTTCCATACATATCGTAAATCCATAAACATAACATTAGATGTATTATATTCTATGGACTTGTATATCTTCCTCGTCAGTCGTTTAATCAGTGGATACTTTTGAAATAAGCTATTAAGTGAAGAATCAGTGTTGAGCCATCCTAAAGGACGAGTTTGACCGCATCCTAAATTTAAGAGAATTCGCTCTTCTAATTTCTGATTAGTTGTTATCATGAACTATACCTTGTATTGATTTTAAAGAATAAGGATTTAGAAATCGAGTAAACGAAAGGTTTAATCTTCTCAAAAAATCCTACAGGTATACTTAACCCGAAAAGACAGATAGCGAAGTAAAGAATACAAAGTCTGATTTTTCTGAGAATTCCAAAATCAAGCTCGAAAAAGACGTTCTTTGGCTTTATACCAAGACAAATACCTATTGCGTAGTTCCAAGATTGAACGCGACGATATTCTATAATCCAAAATGGGTAAGTAAACAAGTAAAGTTGAAGAAATATTTTTTCTATAATCTTGGACTTATTTGCAGGAGTCAGATAAGGCGCGATCGCATCAGCTATTAACCGACCAATATGCATAAAAGGAAGTTTCCTTTCAACAATTGGACACGGGTTAAGCTTGGGCTTTGCAGCATAGCTATCTACGCTTTCGTTCGTGATTTGAATATCTTTTCGTACTGCTGAGATATCTAACTCCAGTAAAGAGCTTCCACTGGCAAGGATTCTTGCCATAATAAACATTTGATACATTTCTGAACCATCCCACTTATCTGTGCTATGGCTCTGTGCTTGAACTCGATCTAGAATAACTCCGGTCACAAAAGCAACGTTACGAAAATGAGTAGCAGCAATTTCGGGTCCAGAACCAATGAGGTCAGATTTCCGAATACGCCTTGTAACCTGCCGTGTTGACCAATCTTCAAAGTTTGGAATGACTACTCCAACGGAATCATATTTTTCGATTTCTTCGTACAGAAGATCGAGTGTTGTGGTAGAAGCCAAGCAGTCATCATTTCCGTGAAGAAGGCAGTAGCGACCTCGTGCTAGGGCAATACTGGCACGAATATTGCCATCGTATCTTAAGTTTTTTTCCTGTCGTTGGTATACAAAAGAAAAGCCCGAATTCTGCAAATAGTCAATTAACTCTTGCTCTCTGCCATCATTTGAGCGATCGTCAGAAATGCAAACCTCAAAGTTTTTAAAGGTTTGCGATGCTAACACCTTACAGGCTTCGATTAGAAATGAAGTTCTGTTGTATTGAGGAATGCAAATTGAGAAGAAAGGTTTCTCCACAAGAATACGGCTAACTTCCATGTAAATTTACCTACGGTTTATCCTTTTAAGCCCAGCCTTATAAAGTATTCCCAAATTTGACCCTAAACGAACAATTATTTTTGTTTTTGCGACCAGGGATTTCTCAGAAATCCATTATTTTCTTGTGAGGCGGGCATTCTCGCATTTTCAGAATGCTAAAACTTTCAAATACTTTAGTACAGGCGATCTATTTAGACACTGCCGTTCCCAAGCTTCTCCCAGAAACGAGAACAATTGGTTTCTTTAGTTACGTTTTTTTAGTTGCTTTGTGTTAATTCTCCTAATGAAAGAACTGTACGTTTAGTTGGCAACAGACACATGATTTTATAAATTTCTATAAATTGTTGCTCGTAATTCCACTGCTCAAAAATTTGCCTTCTGCCACTTTCTCCCATTTGTCGCATCTGTTCGGGATTCTCTAAAAACCAATTGAGGGTAGTTGAAATACTGTCTGCATTGTCAGGTTGACAGCAAAGCCCATATCCAGTTTCTACGTACATTTTACGCCAATCTTGTAAATTAGATACTATTATTGCCAGTCCACAAGCAAGGTAATCAAAAGCTTTATTAGAAGCACCGACCATATATTCCATGTTGATATCTTTGCTGTTGAGAGGCATGAAAGCTAAACCAATATCAGATTTCTGACACCACTTAAAAAGCTCTTTTCTTGGCATTGGTCCTAAAAATTCTATTCGTTCACTGATTACCAATTCGTGAGCTAGTTCTTTAAGTTGTTCAACATAGCCCTGACTCCCTTTTGTTTCATAACCAATGACGCGCAATTTTACGGTTACAGGTAGTTGAGCAAGAGCAACTAGTATGGATGGAGGTAGTCTCGATGGCCCAATAGAACCATGATACAGTATTGAAACTTCATTATTTTTATAGGGTAAGCGAGGTGGTGAGATTTCTTCTTGAGCAGGACAATTCCAGACACAAAGAACATCACCTGTTGGTTTGGTGTCTTGAATAAAGCGTTCAATCCTTTGTTGATTGGGCAAAATACATATTTGTGCTCGTTGCGCTACCCACTTTCGCGTCTTCATACATAAGCGAATAAAAGCACTACTAGGCTCTAATGCGTTTGGTGAGTCATGTTCGTGATATATCAGCTTTACCCCTGGTAATGTACTTAACAATAAAGCAATTGGGCAAGATAAGAAATCAGAAGCATAAACCCATTGTGGTGAAAAACGGAAAGCCCAATAAATGACCCAAAGGCAAAACCAGAGATAATGTAACTTCTGCCTCCAACCCCCAGGACAAAAAGGTAGTTGCCGTACTGTAATCCCATTGTGGAGTGGAAAGCACAGAGAATTTGAACCCAGAGAACCAGTCCCAAGGAAAAGTACCTCCCAGCCATCGTTTGCTAATATGCGAGAACTGTGTTCAAGAGGCGGATAACCGGCGGGATTTGTATACTGTACGTATAGAGTGCGGCGCATAATGTTTGATTTTTTTTGTTCATTCATTCCAATCACAATTGGTACGTAGTTCGCCTAAAGGCTGAAGTTTATCTTCAAGACCAGGCAGATGGTAAATACACTGGCCAAAAACTTTGGTTAGCCTATAACCAGCAGCTTTCAAATTCTTATGAATTTCAACACATTTTTCAATTCCACAAATTGCAGGATGGTACTCCATTGCAATAAAATCAATTAACTGTTGCTTAACAACTTCTTGTCCACCAGCAATAACTAAATGTTCTGCTCCTTCACAATCTACTTTGAGTAATCGTACCCTCTCTAAACAGTTATTTTTAAAAAACTGGTCTAGCGTAATAGTTTTAACTGTTTCTTGCTTTGAGCCTATTTTCCAATGACGAAATATACTGCTAGAGCCTGTAATTGTTGATGGTCTTAGAAAGAGAGTAACTTCTCCTTCTTTATTGGAAATAGCTATTCGATGAATAACAATAGAAGTAGCAGAATTAACACGAATGTTTTCTTGAATAATAGAGTTAAGTCGGCTTTGAGGCTCAATACAGTGAACCTTTCCATCGCCAACTAATGATGAAGCAATGACAGAAAAATACCCCTCGTTACCACCAAGGTCTACAAAAGTATCAGAAGGTTGTAAAACTAACTCTAGTAACTTTGTCATTTGTGGCTCATGAACACTTGTGCGTAACAAATGCAAGCCAAAAATAGAGACTGGATCTGCCCAAAATTTATGACCTGTTGAGGATGTTATGTACTGCCGTTTAATCAGCAGGATCTGCTTCACTAAAGCGCCCAGTTGTGCTGGACGAATTTCAAGCAATTGTGAATAGAAGTTAATCTTATTAGCAGTTATTGATAAATCTTTTGTCATGCTGTTCACTTTTTCTAAAGTACCTTATTACTTTTTTGCAGTATGTAATTGTAGAGAGATAACATTTCTTCCGCAACTGTTTCCATGTGTCGGGGTGGACGAACACCACGACGCAAATGAGTGAGTAAATCCTGCTCTTGGCTGAGTCTTTGAAGTTCTCGAATCCATGCATCAACAGAAGCAGGCTCCACAAGTATGCCATTAACTCCATGCTGAACTAATTCTGCAATTCCTCCTAGATTAGAACCAATGACAGGAATCCCAGCAGCGAATGCTTCAAGAACCACCAATGGTCCTGTTTCCAACCATTGAGATGGTACTGCAAGCAAGTCATAGTCTGTTAGTAAGTTTACAACTTGTGTTGGAGAAACAGGAGATTTGAAAGAAATTCTTGTGTCTTGTTTTACCAAGTTCAATAATTGTGTTTGATAAGCATCACTTGCTGAATTTTGAGAGATGCCATAAATATCTAAGGTAGCAGCCAGTTGCGGAGTGGTTTGGAAAGCTTTCAGCAAGATATCTATTCCCTTTATAGGTTCAATTCGTCCTAAAAAAGCAATCTTGAGAAATGAATTATTCTCAGTAGTATTGTTTCCTAATTGGCTAGTTTTAGCTGATAGTATTTCTTGACACAATCCCTGACGACTGACAGTGATGTTCTCGCAAGATACGTGATTGCGGATTAAAATATCTTTCACCCAATCGCAGACTGCAACAACATGGTCAACCTCAGATAACAAACCTTGCAAGGCAGAATAGCGGTAACTTGCTAATTCGGTCATGCGGAGAGCAGTCCAAATACCTCCATGGAGATTAAGCGCTCTTAAAGAATGCCCAATTATAGGAGGTAAATTACTGATCGCACTTGCGCTTATCCAGTTTAATCCCAGTCCCTGTAATGTGCATTGAGAACAAGTACGTAAATCCACTTTTCCATCACAAACTTGTGTACCCCAACGCATGAGACTTCCTCTTTGGCAACTTACAGTAGGGGTGTGATAAGTAAAAATAACTGGAATTTTTCTTTGCTTGGCAACGCGGACAAGTCGTAAAGAAACACCTCTTGTAAATGCGTGTAAGTGAACGAGATCGGGTTGTTCCTCATCCAAGAGTTTGCCAAATTCAATTGCGCTCTGCCGATCCCCTTCCCCATACACCTCTTGAAGTCTTTTAACTTGATTAGATACAGCAAAGCGACGTACAGGTAAGCGATTGTGAAAGTAGGACTCGTTAACATTTCCCGGTGCGGCAATTAAAATTTGCAATCCTTGCTGTTGTAGATGCCGTGATAATGCTTCTACATAAACTTCAGTACCACCTACAGGATGGGGATAAAAACAGAAGGGGACGTGAATAATTTTCATGCCACTGTTAGTAGAACATAGTTCTAAAAAGAGAATTTTTGTACTAATCGGTGTAGTTGTTTTTTCGTGCGACGATAGGTTAGTGAAATTGCCTCAGCTTGCTCATATCCCACCCACTGAGATAACTGGTGCAATGCTTTTGGATTTGAAGGAATATAGTTTGGATTCAATCGGTGAATTTTGGCAAGCACTTCAGAAAACTTCAAGCGGTTACGTTCAAAGTAGAATCGGGCTATATGACCGTAGATTTTCTCCAGGGCAATACGTCGTTCTGAAGTTATGCCCCCATGAACTGTCCAAATTTCTTCTACCTGACAGGCATTGATAAAGCAATCATTCATAAAGCCAGTAGGGTCACGTTTTGATAAACTAGTACGACTTGCCAGTACTCGATAATCTGCTTGTACGCCAGGTACGTGGATAAATTTACCCCCCATCAAAGCGGCATCTAGGCAGAAGCGAGCATCCTGGATAAAAAGTAGAGACTTATTCCAGGTACCAATCTTGTTTACAATACGATGGTTGTAAAGTAAAGCTGCAGGTGGAGCCCAAAAATTAGTAAATAATGCAATTTGTGGATCGGGATGAACCTCTTCAATACGCCTAGCTACAATAGCTCCCAGATGAAATTTGCCATCTTCACCTTCCTCTAGCCGTTGCCAGTCAGAGTATGCTACATCAGCATCATGAGCTATCAATGCATTGACTCGTTTTTCCAAAGCATCAGGTCGTAAAAGATCGTCTGCATCTAAATATTGAAAAAACTGACCTTGTGCTAACGCAGTACCGAGGTTACGCGCTGCACTAGCACCTTGATTGGGAGTGAATTCTGCTCTTAGTTTTGAGCCAAAAGAGCGAATCAAAGTTGCTGTCTCATCAGTTGAACCATCATCAATGACAATAACTTCAAAATTTTTAAATGTTTGTGCAAAAACACTTTCTAGGGTTGCGTCTAAAAAGCGTGCTGCATTATAGCAAGGAATGATGACTGATATTAAGGGAAATTTGAGCATGATAACTTATCACTCAATATAATAATTTTTTGAACAAAAACATCATGCTTTAGTAGGTTTTTGTATCAATAAAATTTTAATAATTAATTTCCAATAATTAACAAAGCAAATAATGCTGGGGCAGAATAGTGCTGATTTACACCACCATTTTGTTGATTCGAGCTTATTTCCAATTGAATATTCAAATAATCCACGCCTAAGCATGACAGAAGCGTAAAATAATCTCAAGCTTAACTTATTTCTAAGTCTGGTAAATAGTTGAAGGTGTTTATCGTACTTTTCGATAACTTCTTTGACTTCTGCCATTGCAACAACATTGCTTTTCCAAGTTTTAGCATCAGTGTGATGTCTCAGCTTGGAAAAACACTTAGGTATGTAGTGCAGAGGATGTAACATTCTAATACGCAACCAGTAGTCTAAATCCATTGCGTATGATAGTGAAATATCTAACCCATTTAGCTGATGAAATATATGTTGACTAAAAAAGACCGAAGGTTGGGGTAAATATTTATCATGATGATACTGGAGTAAATCTTGAAGCGAGTAATTTTGCGGTTTTATGTAATATTCTATTTTTTCTGCTGACTTCTCTGTAATAAAAAAATATCCATCTCCAGTGAGAAAATGACAGTTGCTATTATCTCTCCAAAAATATCCAATTTCCGGTAAAGTTGTTTGACAGAACACATCATCAGAATTTAGCCAAGCATAAATCTCTCCTGTGGCTTTATAAAAACCCTTGTTTATTGCATCAGACTGTCCCTTATCTTTTTCACTCACGTAATAGGCAAGCCATTGAGCATACTTTTCAATAACTTCTAGTGAGCCATCAGTTGAGCCGCCATCAGTAATGATGTATTCCAAATTTGGATACCCTTGTAGCAAAACTGACCGAATGGTTTCCTCAAGAAAGTGACCGTAGTTGTAATTTGGTGTCACAACGCTGATGCGGGGCCATTCATAACCATTTGGCATCCGGTCAGGCAGTGGTTCGCTTTGCTCAGTCCAAGGCCAGCCACTTTTTCCTGGTGGAGGTGGAGGTAAATCTTCTAAGGTCAATGCTCTAGTAATGATAGACATAAGTGAGAGTTTTACTAAAAATAGCTAAATCAATTGAAGATAACCTATGGTAAGTAGCGTTTGCCAACCCCTGTTAACCAATAGCAACAGAATAATTTTCTTGTGTAGACTTGCCTTTACGTAGCGTCTCTAAAGGAAAATCGCTCTTTGGTATACCCAAAACTTGGTGATATAGTTGGATGTATCGCTGAGTCTGTAGTTCTAAGCTGTATTCAGCTAGGGCGATCACTCGACAATTTTGCTTCATGCGATCGCGTAAGCTATCATCCTCTAACAACTCCACGATTCCTTTACAAAAATCATCAGCACCCCCTGTTGCTGCTAAGTAACCAGTCACACCCGGACGTACAAGATCGGGAACACCACCGACTTTGAACGAAACCATAGGAGTGCCGCAAGCCATACTTTCCTGTAGCATCAAGGGAAGGTTATCAGCAAGGGTCGGAAAAATGAATAAATCGGCAGCAGAATAAGCTATTGACTTTAAAAGATCGCTGCTAACATAACCAAGATTTAGAGTAGGTATTCCCACTTCCTCAGAAATTGCTTCCCCTCCGTGACCTACAGTTAAAAGCATAGTTTCAGCTTTTAGGGATGAGGGTAAATTTTGCAGCGCCAACAGCAGCAAGTTACCTCCCTTACGAGTATCTCTTAAATTCTGTGCTCCAAACATCAACACTTTTTTACCAGAGGGAATTCTAAGCAAGGAACGGCACTGCTCAACCTCAAGGGGTCTATAAACTTCTGTATCAATCCCATTGGGAATATGATGGATGGGGAAGCGGTTGAGTATACTTTGTTTAACTTGCTCGGTTAGCCAATGACTGAGGGTTACAATCGTTAAGTTAGCTTTGCTGTAAATCCAATCTTTTAGCTTCCACTCTAAAAAAGTATTATCTCGAGAAACACCGGGATAAGTATTTAAGTACGGACACTCACCACACCCTGTTTTCCAGCGATCGCAATCATAGCTATAGGTACAATGACCCGTAAAGCTCCACATATCGTGAAGTGTGAAAACCGCTGGCTTGTTTTTCGTTAACAATGGAATTCCCAGATAGTTAAAGTAACCATTATGAAGATTGTGAAAGTTGAGAATATCTGCCTGTTTGTAAAAGGGATGTTTGGGAATATCAAAAGTGCTAACGAGGTTGAGGTAGTTAAAACCAAGATAAGAAGTCAAGCGACCAATGTGGCTTTCTATTCGATACTTGCGAGTAATAGGAGCTACAAACTTGCTGCTTGTCTCAACAGTGCTTACCAGTAGTGATGAATCAAGGCCTTGTGAGAGCAAGCCTTGATGCAGCCTATAACCTGCGATCGCAGCTCCTCCACAAGTATCAGATTGGTTGATGTGCAGAACTTTCACTTATCACCTCAACAATTTAAATTTTTGATGCGAAACTATATATAGTTTCTAATTTCGCCTTCCATTCACCTGTAATAATCTCTTGAAGAGAGAGTAATCGCTCCAACTTACCTTTGCTCTCCAAAAATGCTTTTATTTTGCCACCGCCAGTGTAGTCTATGGCAAGATAGGGTACACCTAATGTTTCAGCAAACAGAACAGAATGAAAGCGCATACAAATATTCAACTCTGCATGATACATACTTTGCAGAATTTCAAAAGGAGAAACCGGGCTTTTAGCGAAACGAATAGAAGGTTCTAGTTTCTTTTCTAAAGCAGCATTAGATAATGACTTGTAGAATCTACGATTGAAAACTCTATCATCTCCTCCAACATAAAATGTATGCATGGGTAGCAGATGAATCTCTAAATCTTTAGCTCTGGCAACAGATAGAACCAACTGTGCTAATTGTATTTCAAACTCTCGCTTAATGGTATCGAACTCATCTTTATTAAAATCTCCAATGTACTCCTCAGTCCAATCCCTTAAAAAACAAGAAACATTTTTAGCTTCCCCAAGAGGAGGAACCAGAGCTTTCCATGTTTCTGTATTTGTCTTTACAGACTGAACATAGTCAGTAGCAGGATCGGGTACAATCGTGACGTCAGTCACTGAAAAATCTTTGAGGCATCGATTGGCAGAAGCTCGATCTCGAAGGGTAACACAATCGGAAAGTCTCAAAATTTCCGAAACAACTTGAGTGTAGATTGGAGAGACAAGCGGTCCGATCCCGCATCCTTCAATTCTGGCAAAAGACTTATGTTTGGCAGCTTGAATAAAAGCATAAAGTATATGGTTGAGAGGTTCAATATCCATAAGTGGACCCCCGCCAACAACAATTTCATCAACTTCATGACATACTCTTTCAAATTCCCTAGAGTAAGTTTCTACTATTGTCATTGTTCCAAGGTTCATTTCTTTCACAGTCCACTGAGAGATAAAAGGATAGAGGCTGGAAAGATAAATTTTTTCAGGAGGGTTTGGACGGGTTCTTAATCGCTCGACAACTGCCCAAAGAATCGCTTTATCTCCCACCGTCTCAGTACCATACCATCCTACAATTAAAACTTTTTTAGACCTAAGGCTTGATAAATCGGTAACTCTTTTCTTCTCTTTAATGACTTGGGATGATATTTGCACTAGTTGAGAGCAAGAATATTTGCGTCTTCGGCGATTTTCTATAGATATAAATAATTTTTCTTGAACAGTAACTGGTACATGATAGTCATGAATGCAAGTACTACAATCTTTCTTTTTAATTTCTTCTCTTTTAGAAAGATGGGAAAAATAAATTTTGCTGGCTGAGATTTGGAGTGTATTTCCAAGAATTGGAGATTTAGGAGCGCAATAAAGTAGATCTCCGCAAGATGTCAGCACAGCTGCTTTAGCTTGGTAAGGACATCCCATTTTCCTGGGCTTACCTTCAGCAAGCATAGCTCTAATATTTTTGTAAGTCTTCCGATACATAGGATTTTGCTCAAATTCACGTTCGGCACGGAAGAAAAATAATCCAAGATGGTACAGGGTTTTGTCATCAAAAGCTCTGATAAATTCTGTTTGTCCGTTGTTATACAAACGTTCTATAAATTCAGCAATTCTAAACCTACCGTATAAACCTTCTGCCTGTGCGTACTCTAGTAACTCATCAACATATAATGCATTAGTTTTACTAATCGTACATCCAAATGATGTTGGTATCTCTGTTTCTTTATGAAAGAAATTGAGTAAAGAAATCGCCGAGCCAAAATTATTTTTACGTCCTCTGACAGTATCATGAACTTCTCCTAAACCGTCCAGAGAGATCATAACGTTAAAGGGTACACTGTGAGCCTTACAAACTTCAGCAGCAGCTAAAACTCTCTCCTTAACTGTGTTTTCTATAATTCCGTTTGTAATAATTCCAGTACCAGCAATACGTGGTTGCTTAGAACATATCACCTCAAATAACTCAGGAAGATCGGATCTGAGAGTTGGTTCACCGCCACTAACACCTACATACTTTAATTCACTAAATAAATCATCACTCAATATTCTAGCTAACTCCTCAGAACTCAATTCTTTATCCTTTTGCTGTTTCCAGATAAGGCACATTTGACAACGTGAGTTACAGACATCGTTGACTAGCAAGTTAAGTGTAGTTGGCTTCATGGGAAAAACGTTACTCAGCCAAGTCTGTCTGACCTCTTCAATAGCTTGATGACTGAGCGCTCGCAATTTTCTTAATTGGCGCGATCGTTGCTCACTTAAACTCGAATTTACGTAATTTCTCAGGAATTTATACATAGCAATAACTAATAAAATTTATTCATGAAAAGGTTTGATGGCTGTCCAACACAAATTTGCAGGAGTTCTTTGTTTATTTCCAAGCCAAGAATCAAGTATCAAACCGATAGTATTCATTAATCCGACTAAAGGAGATAACAAGAGCGCTTTCGTTGAAGAGAAGCGCTGAGGTTCTCCCTCTCTTCTTGGTGTCAACATCCAATCCATAGCAATCATTAAAGCTGCTGTTGAATGCACTCCACCATTCCCTTCAACAGTTATTTCTACAAATCCAGCATTTTGTAGTAACTGTTTGACACCTAAATCTGTATAACGCCGAAAA
The DNA here is from genome assembly GCF_000346485.2 of Scytonema hofmannii PCC 7110. NCBI lineage: Bacteria > Bacillati > Cyanobacteriota > Cyanophyceae > Nostocales > Scytonemataceae > Scytonema > Scytonema hofmannii. Next base: position 10,692,254 of record NZ_KQ976354.1, on the reverse strand, counting down.
TCATATGGTTCCAAATGTACTGGGCTAACATGAGGTACTGAGCCAATGCATTTACCACCTGGTTTTAATATACGATACATTTCATTAGCTGCTTTAGAAGGATCGTTCACATGTTCTAGTACCTGATTGCACAAGACAATATCAGCTATGGCATCTGTTAGTGGAACAGTTTCAGCTATCCCTGGTATCTGTTCTATTGCTCGTGATTCATTTTTAGGTAAGCTTTCTGACGAATCCACTGCGATGTATTTTGATACTATGTCAGAAAAAATTAAATAGTAGGGACTTCTACCTGAACCAATATCAACAAGAATATGTCCTGGGGAGTTAATTTTTTCTTTGCATTGTAAAAGAAATTTATTGATATGATAAACATTGTGGTAATTAAATGAAAATATCGTATTATTAGGATGACTACCTAAAACCAAAATAGATATTTTTTTAGTAATTCGTGGAAAGAAATTCTCAATCCTATTCATAAATTTGATCGTTCTTAATTTTATTGACTTGCTTTTTATTGTCCTATTTTAAGAAATTATAATTTTACCTATACTTCACTAGGAACTTTTTGTATTGTTTTCCAAAATGTTCGATCAAATATGATACCATCACGAGACCATCCCGGTGTTGTGTCATCATTATTTAAACTGACTTCAAATGACAATATTTCTTCTAGAAAGTCATATCGTTTACTTACCATATCTGCTAACGATAAGGTTAAGAAATAGAGACCGGGAACCCAATTATCAACAGGTAAGACAAACTGAGTCATATAATTTCCCTTCTGTTTAGAAAAGTAATTAGGATCGTCATCGGTATCCCTCACTGTTATGACTGTAATACCTTGGCTGTTAGTAACTTTAACCGCAACTACACTTTTTACTGCTTCGCGGACTATATAAGAAATTTCGCACGCAAGACTATTATTGTGATAATCAATCTTGATTTGAGAAAATTCAATAAGTTTGTTTTGATCGTAGTTTTTACTATCCTTAGAATAAAAATTACTATGACATAATTGGCTGTAACTAGATTCAATATATTTAGTTACTATTTCCTGAGTTAAACCATACCCTACTTTCTTACCATTTGCCAAAAATAAACATTTAGTTGTTAATTGAGAGATAGACCCCATACTGTGGCTTACAAATAAAACTGTTCTTCCCTCTTTACCGACCTCCTCCATTTTTCCCAAACACTTCTTTTGAAATGCTGCATCTCCCACTGCTAACACCTCATCTACAACTAAAATCTCTGGTTCTAAATGTGCGGCTACTGCAAATGCCAAACGAACATACATTCCAGATGAGTAACGCTTGACCGGTGTATCTAAAAATTTTTCAACCTCAGCAAAGGCAACAATCTCATCAAACTTCTTTTTAATGTCTGTCTTGCTCATGCCTAAAATGGCACCATTGAGAAAAATGTTTTCCCTTCCCGTTAATTCCGGATGAAATCCTGTACCAACTTCCAATAAACTAGCTATTCGTCCGTTAATCGAAACTCTTCCTGTAGTTGGCTCTGTAATTCGACTTAAAATCTTTAACAGTGTTGATTTACCTGCACCATTTCTTCCAATTACGCCAACTCTATCACCTTGCTTAATCTCAAAGGATACGTCATTCAGCGCCCAAAACTCTTCTTGAGAGTTTTGAATTTTAGATTTTGTTTTTTGAAATGGGTTTAACAAAGTCTTGGTGCGATGAGCTATGACATCACGTAAGGCTGTATAACGCTCTTGCTGTTGATGAGCAATGATGTATTTTTTACCAAGATTTTCAACTTTAATAACTGTATCTGACACCTATGACACTCCTGTTTAAATGACATCTGCAAAAGTTCGTTCCATCTTGCGAAAATACCAAATACCACTTAGGAGCAGTAAAATAACTAGTCCCAAAGACAATATAAAGCCCGGAAGATACAGATGTCTCTCTCCCCCTAAAACAGCCCAACGAAATCCATCAATTACTCCTACCATTGGATTCAATGAATAGAGCAACCGCCAATTCTCAGGAACAATGCTACTGCTAAATCCTACTGGCGAAATATACAAACCAAACTGCACAATAAACGGAACAACGAAGCGAAAATCCCGATACTGGACATTTAAAGATGCTAACCACAATCCCGCTCCCATAGAAGCAGCAACAGCAATCCCAATAAACAATGGTAGTGTAAGAATACGCCAACTAGGAACAAAATTATACCAAGCCATCAGCCCTAATAAAATCATTCCTGAAACTAAAAAATCCACAAAGCTGACAACTACAGTGCTTATGGGTACAATCAACCGTGGAAAATAAACTTTTGAAATTAAGTTGGAGTTAGAGATAAGACTATTACTGCATTCAGAGAGAGAATTAGCAAAAAACTGCCAAGGTAACATTGCAGCAAAGACCAAAATTGGGTAGGGAGCGCCCTGAGAGGGCAACTTTGCTAATTGCCCAAAGACTACAGAGAAGACCACCATTGTCAGAAACGGACGAATCAATGCCCAAGCAATACCAATCACAGTCTGTTTGTACCGTACAAGAATGTCCCGCCACGCCAGAAAATAGAACAATTCACGATAGCGCCACAAGTCCTTCCAATACTGCCTTTCTGTGCGTCCGGCTTCAAGGATTAACTCTTGCTTGATAATTTCTTGATGACTTTCAAATGGTTTATCTAACAAATCTGAAATCCTCCTTACACCTGTAACCTATGTTTGCGAGAGCTTTTAAGCTCTCCTACATCAGGGTTCCCATTTGGACAACAACTATTTCGATGCTGAGAAACTTTTTAATTGCGATCGCACCCTCTCTGCAATTCCACCTCCCTTGTCAAGCATTCATTCCATTTCAACAAGGCGCTTGCACTTATGCTCAGCAACTTTATCAACAGCTGTTGATAAAGTGCAATAGCTTCTTACACTAAAACCCTTAGAGTAAAGCTTCTTGCAATACCTTGAGATACTGCTTCGATATCACTTTAGCTGTGAAGTAAGTTTCCACATACTCACGTGCCGCGTTGCCCATCTTTTGTGCTAACGCTTTATCTCGACTTAACAAGCGGATAAACTCGGCCAGAGCAACACTATCTGCATTTTCAAAAGTGGCACCACAATTTCCTACTGCAATCAGTTTTTTCAGGTAAGAATGCTCCGGACAAATCACAGCCACAGGTCGTCCAGTTGCTAGGGCAGGGTATAGTTTACTAGGTGCAACTAGACTTTCCATGCCAGGATCTACTGTAACTATTGACAAATCACACGCAGTCAAGGAATAAGGTAGTATCCGTTTTTCTTGATATGGAAGAAACAGAAAGTTTTTCAGCCCTAATTGATTAACCTCCTCAATCAGTTCTTCACGTTTAGCCCCGCCACCAATACACACAAATTGAATAGGCTCATCTTGCAAATACTTGGCAGCCTCTAACATAGTGTGTATATCATGGCATCGACCTAAGTTGCCTGAGTATAATACAGTAAACTTTTTTACCATTCCATGCTCGTGAGCAAACCAGTTGTTCTCTTTCTCAATAGGTACGATAAAATCTGGGTTTGCCCAACTGTGAATGACGGAAATTTTGTGGGCAACTTCCGGACAATGAGAGGCTACTTGCCGCTTCATTGCTGGACTGAGAACGATGATTCCCTTGGCTTTTCGCAAAACTTGCTGATTCACAGCCCGCCAGAATTTTGCTATCCAGTGATGTTTTGGTATCACCTTTAAAGCGATCGCAATATCTGGATAGAGGTCATAGAGTATACAAACATAAGACAACCCAAAAAAAATATGTGCAAGATACCCTAAGACTGGTAAGAATGGAGGTGCTGTTGTTAATAACGCAACATTACGACGTCGAGCAGCATTGAACAGATAAAATGCAGCACGTAGGGTAAACAAAATACCGTTGATAGCTTTACCACGAATTCGCTGAGGACAGAGTTGAGTAGTACGCGATCGCCGGATTTTTAACCCACCAGACTGTTCAACTGCAGGAGCGCGATCGGACTTAAATGCATAACCTGGTTGACCAGTGAAGACTTCAATATCTACTCCTTGTTTTTCTAATTGTCGAACCAATTCATCAATCAACTGTCCAGTTGCAGCGAAGTCTGGGGGAAAAAACTGAGTAATAACGGACAATTTAATAAATCGCTCTATCCCCAAAAAATCACTTACGCTGATGTGCTGGGAAATTTGATAGTCGCTTTGAACGAATTGCTGTAGTCTTTCACTCTGTGTCATAAATGGTATGCTGTTGCAGAAGGAAACTCTAATACATTTTTGAACAACACTTTTTGGGCTAATGCTTTTGCTGTAAGTACTTCACCAGGAAATAAAATTCCTGTTACAAGTCCCAATTTATTGAAATATGGACTTTTAAGTTCAATTAGGACATTTTATATAGTCGTAGTGCTCTATATGACATAGCTGCGATCGCCAAAAAAATGCGGGGATTACATCTATAGCAACCCTCGCTTTAGAAGCTTTACAAACTTTTGTACAATAGAGTACTCAATAAGCTTTAGCCAATTGAAATAATTAACTAGAACACTGGTTTTCTAGTTAATGGAAAATTCTAAGTCTTCAGTAGACAAAACAATCGATTAATTAGACCAAATATTTTATTGATTGCTGATAGGGTATGTGTATTATTCCTTGTGGTTTCAAATTCACATGAACATCTATATGATACTCTTTTTACACAGTATGACTATTAGTAAAAGTACTGATTTTTTGGATACTACTCAGACTAAGGAAGCTTGAAAAAAGGATTTAGCGCTTAATTTCAGCGAATTTTAGATATTAATTAAAAGCTAAATAGATTCTTTTTTGGTTGTTTTCTGTAATTTCTATTTTATTTTCTACTTGCCAGCTTTAGGTCGTTGTATCAATATCACCTCAGAATCAAACATCACTCTCAAAATTTATAAATGTATTAAAATATACAATAATTTAGAGAATTTACGTATTAAACTTAAGCATTCCTGTAAGTAATAAACTGGAATTGAAAACAGACAAAAGCATAAGGTAAGGAAGGGAAAGCAGTTTTGCTCTTGTTGTTATGAGCAGAAACTTCATTTATAATGTCTGTCATAGGGGTCAAAAGGTTCCAAATTACAGTTTTTATAATTTCCTCAGAATAAAATCTCAAGATTCCTTGGTTACAGCCATTTTCAGATAAATAGACCACAATCTAAGGGGCGTAAGGCATTGCGCCCTTACAATCATGTGTGGTTCATTTAGGTGAAAACTGTTGTAAGATAAATGTGTCTGACAAACAGCTTCTGTAAACACGCTTTAAACAAATCTTTTCTACGCATTTGGAAAACTCCCAGATGACTACCTATGGGAGCATCCCAAGTTGGCCAATTGCTCTCAAAATAAAATTCTGGACGGCAGGCGCTTCAACTAGTGGTAACCAGAGCAACGAGCTGCCTCGGCTACACATTAGTCTGCCTGCGCGGACTAATGTGTAGCTGCAATTTCTAATCGCCTAGAGCGCCGATACAGTAATCACAAAAACCTGGTTTCTCTTTGCCGGAAAGCTTGATATCTCTTAGGCGTAGAGACACGCTGTTTGAAGCGTCTCTAGGAAGAAACCAGATTTTTGCCCCTATATTCGGGATCTTAGTAGCGCTATGGCTGACTTTAAGCTCCGCGAACAGCGATAAAGCGTTACTACAAACTAAGTGTAATTATTAATATTGATTGATTTACTTAAGGAGGGATGATTTTAAAAAATCCCTAAGCTTCTCGGTTTTTGCTTCTGTAAACAGAGAAATCGAAAAAGCATAGCCAAGAACTAGTAAGAGTAAAATTAGACCAACAAGCAGATGAAATGTATCTGGTTGCCATCTAGTCTCTTTTAATAAGCAAGCATTTATAAACACTAAAATTGGCATATGAACTAAATAAAGAGTATAGGAAAAGCCTGCTAGCTTTTGAGATATAATTTTATAACTATACCAGAAAGCATGAGAATCAACAGGCTGTTTTCGATTGTCCTGTAATAGAGAATAAATCAAAATTGCTGTTACTATTGCTAAGATAAAATCAGACAGATAAGAATTCATTAAAATATTGAACTTAATCAACAATAATGTTAATAAAAATATCAACGATGAAACCAATATTGACAAAAATTTATATATTGGATTTTTAATTCTGAGATTTCCTGTTAAACAGACAGGAGTGCCTAAAAGCCAAATAAAAAAGTATATTGCAATTGAGTTTCCTATAAACTTGAATATTGTCAAGACTATGAAAGTATGTAAAAATTTAGTAACTAGATTAATTTTAGGGTAAACAATAAGTAAAATACAAGGAAAAAGCACATAATACCAAAACTCACTACTTAAGCTCCATAAAGGATCGTTACTTCCAAATGTAGTAACACGTATGTTTTGCAGAAAAAAAATATTACCAATAAAAATTGAAATTTTTAATCTGTTGACAACGGGGCTATCTATAATATTGCTACCCAGAAAATTCCTATAATATATACTATTTTTATCCCAAATTGTAATTCCTAAATAATCTAAAAAAAGACCTAAGAAAAGAGCAATAATTAAGACAACATAAAGACGAGACAACCGATTAATAAAATAAATTTTCCAAGACCAATTTTCAATAGACTTAATAACAGTTAAGGAAATACAAAAACCACTTAAAACAAAAAAAACAATAACTGCTTGATATCCAAAAGAAGAAAAATAATAAAAAATATTTACAAGAATGTTTTTATGAATAACTTGTCCATAATCAACAAAAAATAAATTTCTTAAATGATTTGTTAGAACTACTAGTGCTGCCAAACCTCGTAATAAATCTAAGTGTACAGTACTTCTATTATCTCTCCTTAATTCAACTAATTTAACAGTTTTCATTTATAATTCATTGTTTATTTTTTTATAGTGTATTTTTTAGCAGATAAATATATTATTAGGATATCTCTAAACAATTTTTGAAAAAACCGGAAAGTGAGATAGTTGTAGTTGCACCTATTTTCAAATAGGTGCAACTACAACTCAAAAGTTTAGCCCAAAATAATTTGGTTTTGAGTCTCAATCAGAAAATCACTTGCAGTGAGAGAAACTTTATTGGCAAGTGTGGCAAATTGAGCACCTGTCCCAAAACCAGCAATTGCTCCATCTTGGTTGTAGAATAACTTCCCATTACCTGAGTTGTAAGCAATCTTGGCATTACTTGATCCCGCAGCAATATCGCTGGCTACAATTTCAAATTCACTATCCAAACTGAAACCAATTCCTATGGAACTAATCAGGGATGTGAAAGTGATTTTGTCTAGAACAATTTTGTCTGTGCCAGAAGTGAAATCAATCATTGTGTCGATTCCAACAACACTAGTAGCAAAAGCAGTATTTGTACCGAAAAGGAAGCGATCGCCTTCCGCACCACCATTGAGAGTGTCATTGCCAACGCCCCCATCTAAAGTGTCATCGCCAGCTCCACCAGTGATAATATCGTTACCAGCACCACCAGACAAAATGTTAGCCGCCGCATTACCTCTGATGGAGTTATTCCCCTCGTTACCTGTGGCATTAATCGCACCACTACCTGAAAGGTAAAGGTTTTCTAAACTCACACCCAAAGAGTACGTGACAGAAGCATCAACGCTATCAATTCCACTTGTATCCGCATTGATAACATCATTGACGTTATCAATATAGTAGATGTCATTGCCATCACCACCAGTGAAAATATCAACACCTAGACCACCATTCAGAATGTCATTGCCAGCACCACCATCTAAAGTGTCATCGCCAGCCCCACCAGTGATAGTGTCGTTACCAGCACCACCAAACAAAATGTTAGCCGCCGCATTACCTCTGATGGAGTTATTCCCCTCGTTACCTGTGGCATTAATCGCACCACTACCTGAAAGGTAAAGGTTTTCTAAACTCACACCCAAAGAGTACGTGACAGAAGCATCAACGGTATCAATCCCACTTGTGTCCGCATTGATAACATCATTGACGTTATCAATGTAATAGATATCATTACCATCACCACCAGTGAAAATATCAATACCTAGACCACCGTTGAGAATGTCATTGCCAACGCCCCCATCTAAAGTGTCATCGCCAGCCCCACCAATGATAGTGTCGTTACCAGCACCACCAGACAAAATGTTAGCCGCCGCATTACCCCTAATGGAGTTATTCCCATCGTTACCTGTAGCATTGATAGCACCACTACCTGAAAGGTAAAGGTTTTCTAAACTCGCACCCAAAGAGTACGTGACAGAAGCATCAACGGTATCAATCCCACTTGTGTCGGCATTGATAACATCGTTGACGTTATCAATATAGTAGGTGTCATTGCCATCACCACCAGTGAAAATATCAACACCCAGACCACCATTGAGAATATCATTGCCAACCCCACCATCTAGGGTGTCATCGCCATCACCACCAATGAGGTTATCATTGCCAACCTCGCCTTTAAGAGAATCAGAGCCAACGCCACCATTGAGAATGTCATTGCCATCACCGCCAGATAGCTCGTTGTTAGCACTATTACCCGTAATGCTATTGTTAGTAGCATTACCGACACCGTTAATAGCACTGCTTCCTAAGAGGGTAAGATGCTCTAAGTCAGCACTTAAAGTGAAAGTCATGGATGCAAAGACTGTATCAATACCACCAGTATCTGGCTGAATGATATCTTCAGCATCTACATAGTAGATATCATTACCATCCCCACCAATGAGAGTATCAACACCAACTCCACCCTTAAGAGTATCATTACCAGCCCCACCGTCAAGAGTGTCATTACCCGCACCACCATCCAGAAGATCGCTGCCATCACCGCCAGACAGGATATTGTTACTAATATTACCTATGATAGTATTGTTGGCAGAGTTCCCCTTACCCTCAAGAGCAGTACCTAAAAGGTAGAGGTTTTCGACGTTATCACCCAAGGTGTAGTTGATATATGCACCAACGGTATCGCGACCACCTGTACTTGTTTCTTCAACGGTATCACCAGCAACATCAACAAAGTATGTATCATCACCATCACCGCCAATAAGCTTATCGTTGCCAGCTCCACCATTTAGATAGTCAATACCAGCTTCACCATAGATAGTGTCATCGCCAGCTCCACCAGAAAGAGCATCATTGCCAGCTCCACCATTGAGGGTGTCATTACCAGCCCCGCCATACAGAACGTCATTACCAATAGTGCCAGTAATGTTGACAGAGCCAGCAAAACCTTTGACATCAAACTTCTCAAAGTTTAATACTGTGGCACTACCAATACCTTGAACCTGATTACTAGTACTACCTATATCTATGGTTACTGTGCTCGAAGTACTGCCACCAGTCAGGATGAAAGTATCTATGCCAACACCACCATTGAGGAGGTCATTTTGTTGGAGATTGGCAACAGACGCACTAATAGTATCATCCCCACCTCCGGCATCAATAACATCACTTCCAATAGCAACAGCAAACTTTTCATTAGCATCTGTGCCAACAATACCTCCTTTTGGAGGTGTAATGTCAATGGTAAAGATGGTGCTAGCACTCTTACCTAAACCACCGTTATCTGTAGCCGTCACTTTCACACTTAACTTCCCCACATTGCTACTAGTAGGAGTACCACTGAAGGTTAGGCTTTGTTTATCAAAGTTCAACCAACTAGGTAAAACGCTGCCATCACCAAGGGTCGCTGAATACGTGAGAGTGTCTCCGATATCTGGGTCGCTAAAGATATTTGCTGAAACTGGAAAATTAAATTGTGAGTCAGCTTGTGTGGATGGGTCAGGTATTTTACCACTGACAGTAGGTGCATCGTTTACAGGGTTGATTTCAGTGAGGATAAATCGTGTCTCTGGAGAAATCGCTGTTAATAGACTACCAGTATTCACACTTATGCGACTGTTGCCAGAAGTATAGCCACTTAAGTAAGTCTTATCTAGCGCCCGTACCCCCAATCCTGGTGGTTTACCATTATAGTTGAGAGCAGACAAAAAACGGACTCGAGTGTTTGCAGAAAGAGCCAACGCAGTGGCACCATTAGCAACGATACCAACATCAAACCAAGTGCTGCCATCAGTAGAGTATTGCCATTTTCCTTGTGTGACAGCGTCTGCAGTGTTACTTACCACAGAAACACCAGAAATGGTAGGTTGATCTATATCGCTAAACTTGCCATCAAAGAGAGCGGAAATAGATTGACCAGAAGGATTTATGGAATCTTCCAGCACAGCACTTAAGGTGGCATCTCCTGTGAGGGTAGGTGCAGCATTTATAGGATTGACTAAAGCCATGATAGGTCGCTCTCTAACTTAAAATGAACTTGTTTGTGAAAAAAAGAAATTGCACAGTAAGTCAGCCGACACAATAAAACCAATATATGTTAAGTTTTGTAAGAAATAAACACGGCTTAAGACAGTAAGTTCCAGGCTTTTAAAGACCTAAAACAGAAGAAAAGCGTGTATTCTCGGCAAAGTTTTGAGAGGGAAAATAAAAGAGGGAGTGAATGAGGTAACTGTTACTAAATATTTTTAGTAAGACATAGATTTTTAGCCTGTTCTACATTAAATGCCCATTAAATTTAGCAGTTTGAGATTGTGAATCGTAAACTCCCAATCACTATAGATCAGGTATATTGTCCGCAGCGAGTAAAAGATAAGCGAAAATATACGGAACTTTGCTTCTAAAGTTAAAGACGCGCCATGGCGCGTCTCTACATTGTTTGTCATCAGATGTCTGTTGCCTTACATGACAGGTTCAGCATATCCCTGCAAATTTTCCGGCTCAAACTGGCGCAAAATGCTAGTCGCTCGATTGGTCAATTCTTCAGTCCCCTTCACAACAATCAAATACTTACCCGCATTCAAACGATTGCGATAAGGTAGAGCATCCCCACTCCCCACAGCTAAACCAACTCCGCCCCCAACAAAATATGCACCCATAGCACCAGCAGCAGCCCCGAAAATTCCACCAATGATATGATTGCCAATATTTCCAATGGGCAATATCTCAATCCCCGTCAAAGCGTTAAAAGCGTACCCAGCCACAAAACCAAAAGGAACCAGCCAAGAATTCAAACGGGCAAACCCTTTCTTTGCCTGCTTGTTTGGGTCAATTAACCCAAACTCATCAGCACTCTTATACCCCTGACCCAAAATGTCTATTCGATCGGTGGGTAAACCTTCCTTTTCCAAAGCCGTGTAAGCTTCTTCAGCCTTAACCCTATCCGGTAAAACTGCAAAAAGATAATTCATTACTCGATCTCCAGTGTGTCATTTTTTCACCAACTTACAACTTAAATATTCCAGTGGTAAAAAACGTCAACCCAGAGGTTGAAATAACTGCTGAATGTGAATTAGCGATCGCCTAGATTCTTAATTCACATTCAGCTAAACTTCTAATCAGTAAAAAATATTTATGCTGTGACTGCTTTTTTTGCAGGAGAAAGCCCACGAGGAGACGTAATAGCATCTGCTGGCTGAATAACCTCTGCAAGTGTATCCAATTCATCTCCAAGATAATCTATATTCGTTAGCATCTCTGGCTCTACGTGCTCATGCTTAAGAAGAGCATATAGTGAAACGTTACCATCTTTAGCTTGACGATAGCGCAATTGCGGGCTATAGCCCATTTGCTCCAGCAAATTTAAGGTTTCAGCCACAGTCATATTTTCAACAGCACTTAAGTTTATAGCTAAAAATACTTCTCCTGGTTTTGGGATAACAGGTAGCTCAAGACTCACAATACTTCTCCTTGAAATTTACAATTGACAAATTCTATACTAAGGCTTTAGCATTTCATGTGCGATCGCTAATGACCATATAATTAAAACAATGTTTTAATAACGGAGCACATCTATGGTTCAAACCATTCCCATTTCAGAACAAACTACACTTAAATATCTACGCCAAAATTTTAATTTGCAACGTAATGACGAACGGCAGTTTTTTCCAGAGTGGTATGAAAACTTATCACAAATTAGTGATGCCGATAAAATCTTTTTAGACAAGGTGCGTTCTCGCTACTTTTACCAACTTGATGAAGGAGCACTGCTAGAGAGTGGAGTGAAAATGATGATAGTAAGTCCACTCCTAGATATAGCAGGTTTTTACGACACGCCCTTCAAAACACGATTTGAGCCATCTGTAACACTACAGGTAGAAACTGAAGAGGAAATTTTGCAAGGACGAATTGACGCTTTAGTTTTACAAAATCAATTTTGGGTTTGGGTACTTGAAGCCAAACGGACTACATTTTCACTCTCGTTAGGAATACCTCAAGCACTTGCATATATGCTATGTCATCCTGATGTAGATAAACCAACATTTGGTATTTTAACAGGAGGCGAAGATTTTATATTTATTAAATTAGTTAGGCAACAATCCCCTATTTATGGATTATCTCGTAAATTCAGCATCATCAATGAAGGAGATTTATACGAGGTATTAAAGATTATGCGTCACATGGGGGAGTTAATTGCTACTTCCTAAGTCTCTCAATTAAGCAAAATAGAAATATTCAGACCAATCAAATTTCATTAAACGTAATATAAATATCTAAATCATTACCAACAATAGATGAAGCATCTATCCACCAACTATTATCTAAAATCTTTAATTTATCATAAGCTTCATCCGTTTCTAAATTGGTATGTATTGCGAGCGTTAATTTTTTCCAACCAATAATTTCAGGATCGAAGGAGATGTTTAAAATCAATTCTTCATTTGTAAAAATTTCTCTGATTTTTTCATAAGCTGTTAATAGAAAACTAGTCAAATATGACTTATCAAGCAAATATTCCAACACTTCAGCTTGATATTTGACTTTATATAGAGATTCAAGAGATTGGTCTTTTAATTTTTTTACCATTATAGAAAAATAATGTGTCATATACTATATTAACAAAATCAATCAAAAACTCGCTCGAACGAGCATACTGAAAAAAACTATTGCGTGATGGAATACGATGAAAACCAATCGCGGGAGATCGCTCCACAGCCATCCTCCGACCCAAACGAGTTGAAGTCCCCATGCCTTTAGCTATAAATATAAACAAGCAGAGCGCTATCTAGAATTTGGCAGCGCCACTCACTTGGTAGAACTGGACTTGCTACCCCTGCCCCTGTCGCCCAAACAGATATTGAAGAATTCGTTGGTTTTCAGTTTGAATACCCCTGACTTCAGATTGAAGTTCCTGGATAATCGCTCGATCTTTTTGTGCTTCTTCAACAAAGTTACCTATGACACTAACTAAGTGGCTAATGCTATCTTGCAATTCTTGTTTGAGTTCTGCTTGTTGCTGAGTTAGTTGTGAAATAGTTGCTGTGTTAGCCTGCTGTTGCTGAGCTATTTGTGAGATAGTTGCTGTGTTAGCCTGCTGTTGCTGAGCTATTTGTGAGACAGTTGCTGTGTTAGCCTGCTGTTGCTGAGCTATTTGTGAGATAGTTGCTGTGTTAGCATGCTGTTGCTGTACAGTTTGCAACAGAAGTGCTTCTATAAGATCTAGCCGATTGGGTTGTTCTGCGTTGGTCATTAGTTTTTCTTATTTTTTAGGTGACTTGGGTGATGGTGGCAACTCTCCCTGTGCTTGTTTCGTTGTTACTGCGTCCAAAATGATAGTTTCAATCAAGTTACTTGTAGAGCGGTTTTCCACTCCCGCCCATTGGTCTAGGTATTCTTTAACCCATTGGTCGCATACAAATTGCACTCTGGGACGATCTTTCTTAGGGGCGTTAGGCATAAATAGTCAAATATACGCTTAGTTACCCTAGATTACTACACCTTAGTGGTTTAGTACTTGTTTTACAGTTACCTAATGTATTCTACATTAACCTGATTAAAATTTACAATTACCTGCTGTTCTTTGATCGGAATTGTTAGAAAAATATCCAAAAACAAGCGAAAATTGCAGTATGATAGCTGCGTTAGCGAATTATAGCAGTTCTTACTTGAGTGTAGTACATTTGAATTGCTTAGCCACTGGTCACTAGTCACTGGTCAGGTGATTACCCCAACTGTTGGCGAAACTGTCGAATACTTAAAGACATCAGCACCGTAGCAAAAACCAGCAAAATCAGCACCTGAGGCCAAAGCGTCTCCACACCCACCCCCTTCAACAACACCCCACGGCAAACCTCAATAAAATAGCGCAAAGGATCTAGATAAGAGAGCCATTGTATAAAAGTTGGCATTGAAGAAATGGGAGTCAACGCCCCACACAACAGAACCAAAGGTGGATTAATAAAAAAAGCCGTCAACTGCGTCTGCTGTTCGCTCTTGGAGTAAGTCGCAATCAAAATCCCAATACTAATACCCACCCAAAAATAAAGCACAGCGATCGCCAGGAATACCAACAAATTACCCCGTAATGGCACGCCAAATACCAGCCTTGCAACACCAAGAGCAATCAAAACATCCAACGTCAGCAAAACCAATAACGGACAAACCTTAGCCAAAATCACCTCAGTACTAGAAGCAGGAGTCATCATCAGTTGCTCAATAGTCCCTGCTTCCTTTTCCCTCACCACCAAAGATGCAGCAGCTTGAGAACCAATCACTGTTAGTACAATGCCAAACATTCCCGACACAATAAACCAAGAACTCTCCAACCCAGGATTGTAAAAAATCGAAATCTGAACCTGTACCTGGTTATTTCGCAAACCCTCATTATTCTGCTGTCGCGAGTTATAATCACTCACCAATTGATTGATGTAACTCGAAGCAATACTTGCCGTATTTGCATCAACAGCATCATATAACGCCTGCACCTCCACAGGACGCTTTTTGACAAGATCGCCAGCAAACTCTTGCGGAATCGTCATAGCAACCGTCAGTTTCCCCGTTGCCAAATCCGCAATCATCTCTTTTTGGTCAGAATAATACCGACTCACCACAAATGCATCCGTCTGGTCAAATATTTGTACAAATTCCCGCGAAGCACTGCTGTTACTGTAATCAGTAATCCCAACCTTGAGATTTTCCACCTCCGGATTTAAAGCAAAACCAAACAGCATCAAAAACACAGTTGGCGGTACAAGTAGCTGAATCACAAGCTGACGATTGCGGAATATTTGAGCAAACTCCTTTCGGAACAGCGCCCAAAAACGGCTTCCTAAAATTGTGTCAATTAAATTGAAAAACATAATCCTATACGCTATATCGTGTATTACAAGTTACCAATCATGCTATATTGACATTTGTATATACAAAAGTCTATATTTAAATCATGTCTGAAAAAGTAACTGGCTTTGATTGGGATAATGGCAACATTCAAAAATGACAAAAACATGGGGTTTCAATAGAAGAAATTGAATCTTTGTTTTCTAATCCAAAAATAGCCATCGCTCCAGATATAAAGCACTCTGAGGCAGAGGAGAGGTTCTTGGCTGTAGGGGTATCAACTAAGGGAAGACATATTTTTGTGGTCTTCACTTTCCGTAACAATCAAGAAGAAAAACTTATTAGACCAATTAGTGCTCGATATATGCATGACAAAGAGGTACAGCAATATGAAAAAAATCTTGCCCAAAATGACAACTGATGAAGAAGCAGAAAATTTGTTAGAACAAGATTTATCTGACTATCTTCATAAAGACAACTTCAAATTTGTTAGCTTTGAATTCAAGCCCAAAGACAAAACTGTAAATTTGCGAGTCTCTGAAGAATTACTAGAAAAAGTGAAAACTGTTGCTAAAGAAGAGGGTATATCTTACCAAAAGTATATCCGAAGAGCAATAGAAAAGTCTTTGAGTAATAACTCATGATATCTTGCCTCTAAACTCTCATCCTCTGCAACTTCCGCCAAGCCAAAAAGAAAAACAAACTAGCCAGTCCAAACAAAGCCAACACCTGAGACCAAATACCCAACCAACCCACACCACGCGCATAAGCATCGCGACTTAACTCAATGTAATACCGAGCCGGGATGATGTTAGAAATCCAACGAATGCCAAGAGGAATATTTGCTATAGGGTAAATAAACCCAGATAATTGAAGTGAGAGCAAAAAAGCAGTAAAAGCAACTGCTTGAATGGCAGCACTTTGAACTTTCGTCTGACTCCCCACAAAAATACCCCAAAAAACACCACAAGCAATGTAAAGCATCGAACTGAAAATCATAGGTGTCGGATCGCCCACAAACCGCAATCCAAAAAACAGCCATGCTTCCACATTGACAAACAATACCTCCGCCATACCCACCAGCCAGAATGCTGCAGCCTTCCCCAGCAAATATTCTGTACCCGTCAAACTAGAAGCGTAAACTTGGAGAATAGTCCCCTGTTCGTACTCTTTTGCTATTGCCAAAGCAGCAAGTAACGGAGGAAACAGAGTCACAGTAATTGCGATCGCACCAGGGCCAATATATCTCAAAGTTTCCAGACCCGGATTATACCACAAGCGAAACTGAAGATTCACCAGAGGAGATTTGCTCCCCCGGAGATTTTCCATAAAAGCATTAGTCGTGGCTTTGGTATAACCCCTAACAATATTAGCCGTATTAGCATCAGTACCATCCACTAAAATTTGCACCTCAGCCCCACCCCCTTTTCGCTGTAGATCGCGAGCAAACTCTGGAGGAATAATCAAACCCGCAGCAATCCTACCTCCATCTAACAGCCGAGGTACATTCACCTGCGGACTAGAGGCAATTATATTAAACTTATTTGTCCGTTCAAAAGTCGCAATATACTCCCGACTATTAGGAGTTCTATCCAAATCCTGAATCGCAAAATTAATCTTATTCACCTCCAGAGATACCGCAAACCCAAACAACAGCAGCAGCATCAAAGGCAAAAAAAGAGCCAACGTCAAAGTCAGGCGATCGCGTCCCAACTGCGATAATTCCTTTATAGTTTGAGCAAAAATACGTTTCATTGTTAGTTGTTAGTTGTTAGTTGTTAGTTGTTAGTTGTTAGTTGTTAGTTGTCATTGGTCACTGGTCACTGATTACTGAAATAAACACGTCTTCTAAAGAAAACTCAATTTCTCTGTAGTTTTGCACTTTGACTCCAGCCTCTTGCAACCAATTCTCAACTTGAGGAATCTGCAAGCGCGGTTCATCCAAGACGGTATGCAAGCGCGAACCAAAAATCGACACTGAAGAGCGTTTTAACTTTTGCTTCAATAAATCCGATGCTGTTTGCAAGGGTTCGCATTCCCATTCCACCAATCGCCCTGGTTGTTCCTGTTTGACTTGGCGCGGGGTTCCTTGCGCCACAAGTTCCCCTGCAACCATAAATCCCAAACGGTGACACTGTTCTGCTTCTTCTAAATAGTGAGTTGTTACCAATATCGCCATCCCTTCTCTGGCAAACTGGTTAATCCAACGCCAAAATTCTCTTCTTGCCAAAGGGTCAACGCCAGAGGTTGGCTCATCTAGAAACAAAACTTTTGGTTCGTGCATCACTGCTGCACCAAAAGCAACTCTCTGTTTCCAACCACCCGGTAAATCGCGGGTTAACTTATCCTCTTGACCCACAAGGTCACTGATTTGCAATACCCAATTTTTCTTGGCTTGTCGATGGCGGCGCTTAACTCCATAAACACCACAATAAAATTCTAGGTTTTGTCCAATAGTTAAGTCATCATAAAGAGTAAATTTTTGTGACATATAGCCAATTTTTTGCCGCACTGTCGGACTCCGTAATTGACCTGTTTCTCCTACTAAAGAAACTTTTCCAGAACTAGCAGGCAAGAAACCACACAGCATTTTGATAACTGTTGTTTTTCCTGCACCATTTGCCCCTAAAAGACCAAAAACTTCACCATACTTAATATTTAAATTGATATTCTTAACTGCGTGAAAATTGCCAAAAACTTTATTTAAATCTTGTGCGCCAATGGCCGTTTCTTCATTTTGGATTTTGGATTTTGGATTTTGGATTGAAATAGCCTGATTATTTTGGACTTGAGATTTTGGATTTTGCGGAAAGTTGCAAGGAGGGTTTCCCTCCGGAGCAAACTTTCCAGGACGGATTGTTCTAATTGCTTTTTGTTCTCGCAATCGAGCGACAAAGGTGTTCTCAAGAGTAGGGGTATCAACGACAAAGTTTTCCCCTGGAATCTGTTCCCGTTCTAAAATAGACTGAATTCTCTGTTTGGTTTCGCCCGGTTCTGCTGTGAGCACATCCAAGCGATCGCCAAAGCGTTGTACGTCAAAAATTACTTCTTGCAAGTCAGCATTTTTACTGAGGATATCAGCAGCTTTATCTAGCTGGGATACTGGCAAATAAACCTCCAACCGTTGCATACCTAAGCTTGCTTTTATGCGAGCAGGTGTATCGCATTGTTGAATTTTGCCCTCATACATTAAAGCAATCCGCGAACAGCGTTCTGCTTCATCAAGGTACGGCGTCGCAACAACTGTAGTCATCCCTTCTGTCACAGCCAGTTCTGCTAAAATGTCCCAGAATTCTCGTCGGGATACGGGATCTACACCTGTTGTTGGCTCATCTAGCAACAAAATTTTGGGTTGGTGAATGAGCGCACAACACAAAGCCAGTTTTTGTTTCATCCCTCCAGAAAGGCGTCCGGCGAGACGATCTTTAAACTGGGCTAAGTCTAGTAATTGGAGGTAGCGATCGCTGCGGGTTTTTAAAGCTGCTTGGCTGACTTCGCGCAAACCTGCTGCATAACGTATATTTTCCTGTATGCTCATGTCTTGGTATAAACTAAAGCGTTGGGTGAGGTAGCCCATTTGCAAGCGCACGTCCCAGGGTTTGGAACTGAAGACTTCAACAATGCCGCTTGTTTGCTCCATGACTCCTGAAAGAATCTGAAATGTGGTGGTTTTGCCTGCTCCATCGGGTCCTATAAGTCCGAAGATTTCGCTTTGATAGATGTCTAGGTTTATACCTGCTACGGCTTCTGTTTGTTTGCTGTAGCGGTGTTGTAAGTCCCGAATGGTGATGACGGGGTGTTGCGTGCGATCTATTTTTTTCATAGTGATTGAACCGCAGAGGCGCTGAGGGCGCTGAGGGCGCTGAGGGGGAGAGAGGGAGTGAAAATCCAAAATCCAAAATCCAAAATCCAAAATCTAAAATCCAAAAATCCTCCCATCAGCTGGCATTCCTGGTTTTGCTAGTCCTTGGGGGTTTTTGAGGGTGAGTTCTACTCCAAAGACTTGCGTGATTCTGTCTTTTTTAAAGTAGATATTTTCTGGTGTGAAGCTGGCTTTGGGATCTATTCGGGTGACTGTTGCCTTCAGGGGTTGGTTGGGGTATGTATCTAAGTAGACTAGGCTGGACTGTCCTATTCTGACTTTACCTAGTTCTCCTTCAGGTATAAAGCCGCGCAGGTAAAGGTTATCTAAGTTGACGATTGTGACTAGTGGTGCGCCTACTGCAACAACTTCGCCTGTTTCTACTGAACGGGTAATGATGCTACCAGTTAAGGGACTATTAACTTTTAAGTAGTTCAAGTTTGCTTGAACTTCGGCTTGTGCGGCTTGGACATTTTTGACTTCTTGTTGGGCTACGGTAATATCTGTGCGGGCTTGAACAATTTGTTTTTCTATTTGTAATGCAGCAGCAGCTCGTATCGGTGTGTTGCGAAGTGTTGCTTGGGCTTGGGTGAGGGTTCCTTGGGCTGACTGTACCTGTTGTCTTGCTGTAGCAACTCGGGCTTGGTTTACGCTGAGGGTCGCATCGTCTTCATCTTTTCTCTGGGCTGAGACTGCACCTTGGGAATATAAGTAATTGCTTCGTTTTTGTTTCACACGTGATAATTCTAAATTAGCTTGGGCTTCCACAAGTTGCGATCGCGCTGCTGCTAGTGCGTTTTCTGCTTGTTCGACTCGACCCTGACTTTCTTGTTTTGCTTGTTGTGTAGTAAGATTGGCTTGCTGGAGTTGGGCTTCTAAGACTGGTAATTGCTGGCGACTGCGTTCTAACCTTTCTTGTGCTCCTCGAACTCGGGCAGATGCACCTTGAAATTGAGCACGCAGTTCTGAATCATCTATCTGCACCAATGATTGACCGGGCTTAACCAAGTCTCCTTCTCTCACAGCTACACTGGCAATCCGACCTCCTATTTTGGCTGATACATCCGTCTCATAACCCTCTATGCGCCCGCTTAAAAATAAACCTTCAGGTTCTGGTTGATAAATAAAAACTCGATACACAGTGTATCCTGCTCCTGCAATGAGTGCGATCGCTCCTAATACCAAGACTGCTTTGGGGATATGTCGCCGAGGTTTTTGTGGAGAAGGTTGTAGTTGAGAAACTTGTGTCCTATCTTCCACAGGGCTGCTATTTGTATCTCTAGCATCATGAATAGGTTCCGTTGGTGTCTGTGTCATAAAAACCTCGCAATAACAGTGACCAGTGACCAGTGACCGGTGACAAACTTGATTGACTGATTAATCAATATTGAGCTAAAAAAATTTCTCTTTAAAAATGCTTGCTGTAGCTTCCGTTGGAGTCCGGTAAACTTTGCACTGTATATTGCGGTCTTTCTGAAGTTACAAGTATACCTTGCAAAAACACCTCAACAGCAGTTGTCACCATAGTATCCAAGCTAATTTGCCGAGCATCAGGCTGTAGAAATACCTCACGTGTAATAATGTAGGCAAGAAACGAACCAACAAAACAACGGGCTGCGGCGGCTGAGTCCATTGGCTTGAAAACCCCTCTAGCCATTTGCTTTTCCAAATAGCGAGTCAAAAAAGAGATAGAACGACTGGGTCCTATTTTGTTGACCATCTCAGCAATAGCAGGATGGCGAAACGCTTCTGAAAATAGCAATTTCATCATCGCCATTGATGTTGGATTATCCAAGACTGTGAGAAAAGCTTTAGCAAAGATGGTCAGCACAACCTCAGGAGGTTTGCTCATCATCTCTTCCTCATTGTGAATCAGCAATTGCAGTACTGGTAGACGTTGTTCAAGCACTTGGCGAAACAAGTCAGCTTTATCTTTAAAGTAGTGGTATATCAATCCGGGTGAGCCAATTCCAGCCGCCGCAGCAATATCCTTATTGGTCGCCTTCTCAAAGCCCTTGCTGGAAAAGACTTGCAAAGCACCATCAATGATTTGCTGTCGCCGACTCTCAAAGTCTTGTTCGACACGTGCAGGCATAACTACAGTTGATTGATTGGTCAATTAAAGATTAACACACCTAAATCCTTAAAATAAAAAAATCAACTTTTCTTAACTTCAGAACTTACGCAAAATTGAAGTCCCACCAATACTGCAAGGGATACGATAATTGAGGTGTCAGAACCCCGGTTTCTTGTAGAAACCGGGGTTCTAATTTCCGCTTAGGAGAGTACTATTGCAACCGATTGGTAATATAACCATTGAATTCTACAAAAATCTTTGATTGTATTTTTTGTTTTAGATTATTACAGTATATGTACCGCATTTAAATTGGCATATTTTGTATAATTTATATAGAATATAAGAAAAAGTTGACTGAAAACTCAAGCTTCTCTCAAAATGGTTGACATGATTTATGGTCACGAATAATGAGTATTAAGTGGAAAAGACGATCGCAAAAACAAGTTGGTGAGTTTGATAGTGGGATACTTTACACAAAGCAAATACTTTATCAGTAATTATGCCCTGACACAATTCCCTAATATTTGTATCATCAAATACATACAAGACTCTTCCAATCGCAGAATATTAAAACTTATTTAGATATCAGTCTTTTTATGCTAAATCTTTCACAATCCAAAACCCAAAATCCAAAATCCAAAATATCTTTACCTCGTACACCTCATTTGGTCACTTCCTTACCCGGACCGAAAGCTCTCGATATTGTAGAACGCGATCGCGCTGTCACTTCCCCTTCCTATACCCGTGACTACCCGTTAGTCGTGGCTCGTGGTGAAGGTTGCATGGTAGAAGATGTCGATGGGAACGTATTTCTAGATATGACTGCGGGTATAGCTGTCACCGCAACGGGACACTCCCATCCAGAAGTTGTCCGGGCTATTCAAGAGCAAGCAGCAAACCTGCTACATATGTCAGGGACTGATTTTTACTACGAACCGATGGTGGAACTTGCGGAAAAATTAGCTTCCCGTGCGCCCTTTCCACCTCTTGTTGGAGAGGGAACAAGAAAAACTTCTTTTCCTGCGAGAGTGTTTTTCACAAATTCAGGAGCAGAATCTAACGAAGGAGCCATCAAACTCGCTAGATACTACACGGGACGTTCTTTAATCATTGCCTTTTTGGGAGCATTTCACGGACGCACTTATGGAGCAATGTCCCTCACTGGTTCCAAGACGGTACAACGGGCAAATTTCGGTCCTCTCGTTCCAGGTGTGACTCATATTCCCTATGGCACTCACGCTAGCTTGGACTACTTGGAAAAACAGCTATTCCCAACTATGCTTCCATCTAAAGAGGTAGCAGCGATTGTTGTTGAAGCAATTCAAGGAGAAGGCGGTTATATTGTTCCAGAAGATGGGTTTTTACAGCGAATCAGGGAAATATGCGATCGCTACGGTATCCTGATGGTAGTCGATGAAGTCCAATCGGGTATGGGACGTACTGGTCGTCTATTTGCGATCGAGCATTGGGGTGTGATGCCAGATATCATCACCACAGCTAAAGGTATTGCCAGTGGTCTTCCTTTAGGAGCAATTCTTTCCCGCCCTGAAATTATGACTTGGCAACCTGGTTCTCATGCAACAACCTTTGGAGGGAATCCAGTTGCTTGTGCAGCAGCTATTGCCACACTCAAACTGCTAGAAAACGGTTTGATGGCAAATGCAACCGCCATGGGAGAACTCTTGCAAGCCGGTTTGCATCGTTTGTCGCAACAATTTCTGCAAGTCTCACCACCACGAGGTAAAGGTTTGATGGTGGCAGTTGATTTGTTAGACCATCAGGGCAATTATAATTCGCAGTTGCGCGATCGTATTATTCAACAAGCTTTTTTAAAAGGTTTATTATTACTAGGCTGTGGTAAAGCAGCAATTCGTTTCTGTCCACCTTTAGCGATCGATAGCAATCAGATTGAAATTGCTCTTGACATTCTTGCTGAAGTGTTAGCAGTTATTTAACATTAGAGAAATTTTATAGACAGTAGTTTTCAAGTCAATGAACTGCAGTAGTTTCTTGTGGTACGGGCGTCCCCGCCCGTTACAGAGAAGAGCGCCCGTTACAGAGAAGAGCGCCCGTTACAGAGAAGAGCGCCCGTTACAGAGAAGAGCGCCCGTTACATAAAAGAGGGCGGGCGAGGACGCCCGTACCACTCCATGTGGTCTATTAATCTGACAACTGCTGTAGAGTTCCTTAGCGTTTTTGCGACGAGTGCGTGAGGTTATCATTGGTTGATGATGCAATCCTAAAATTCTATGAAACCCGAAATTGCCCGTCATCTTTGGGACTTACTTTGGCAAGACTATAGCAACAGGGTGACTTATGCCCGCACCTACGCGCAAATGATTGAGAATGCAGGTGGAACTGTTGCTAATGACCACATTGCTTTTAGGTCTTTACGCATGATTGTGGATAGTCCGCAGCGTAGAGTAAACTTAGGGATTGATTACTTAGAACAACTTGCCCAAGCTTTAGGTTACGAGGTAGCAGGAGAATATTCTTTTCCTGAAACCCATCTTTACGCCCGTCACTATCGCCATCCCCAACAAGAGGAAGTTGATTTACCCAAACTGTTTATGAGTGAATTAATTGTAGATGAGTTACCGGAAAATACCGTGCAACTCATCCGTCAAACTGTAGCAGGTGTAAATTTATTTAGTTTTCCAGCACTTTTTGATACATTCGACAAGAATGCCGAGCGTCTTGTTAAAGAACTCTCAAGAGTTTTTTCTACTCCTTGGCAACCTCCAAAACGATCTGTGGTAGAAGAAGTTAACAAAGTGACTCAATATGGTGCTTGGGTATTGCTACATGGTTATGCAGTCAACCATTTTACAGGCTACGTTAACCGCCAAAATACTGTAGCCTATCCGGATATTGATACCACCGTCCGTGCTTTAGCTAGCTTAGATGTACCAATGAAGGAGCAAATTGAAGGTGATGTTACCTGCGGATTACGACAAACAGCAACTCAAGCAGTGACTGAAATTGTATCGGTTCTTGATGATTCAACAGATACAGAACTTCAAATTCCTTGGACTTACGCCTATTACGAACTTGCTCAGCGTTACATGGTAGAAGTGGAACCAGGCAAGCAAGAACTTTTTGATGCTTTTTTAGGAAAGAATGCCCAGCAGTTGTTTGAGATGACAAAGTTGGTTAGTGGTTAATGGTTAGTGGTTAGTGGGACAACTACTAACTACTAACCATTAAGACGAAGTGTAATTTGACATATCGCAAAACATCGATATAATAAATAATAGGTATGGATACTAAAGATATATTCAAAGTCCTTTCAAATGAAACTCGGCTCCGAATCCTCCTTTGGTTGAAAGAGCCAGAGGAGTACTTTCCAGATCAAGATGTAGACCCTCATGCTGTAGGAGTCTGTGTTAGTTGCATTCAAAAGAAAACAGGGTTGGCTCAGTCCACTGTATCCCATTATTTATCTATGTTAGAGGCTACAGGGCTGGTAATAGCTACCCGTCAGAAACAATGTACTTACTATCGACGTAACGAAGAGGCATTTTCTAAGTTTGCATCTCTTGTAGCTAAGGAATTGTAAATTTTTACGACTTCTGCTTATAAGCAGTATTTATACCATTGTTTCTAATCTATCTTATCTGTTTATATCGAATTAGTTCGATATTTGCATATTTCTAAAATGCTTTTATCTTATTGCAAACTCATGTGGGTTTGGGACAGGGATTAACTCACGGTATCTTTGAGGAAATAACTATGATATTCATCTATTTTGTCTTACTAATTATCGGTATAAGTAGTGTTTGGTTCGGACTCAAGATAACTGAAGAGGTCTATCGCATTGCAGTTGTGTTTGCTGGAGCCATATTGTTATTGATGGGATTTATTTTAGTTCCATCAGTTGTACAAATAGGAGTTTTATTGCTTACGCTGGGATTGCACCAATTATATACTCCACAAAAGATTTTAGGCAGAGTCGTTACGAGTACTGAAAAAGCAGCATCCATACAACCTACTCAGATAAGTAATCGGACAGAAAGAATTACACATGAGATTCTAGGCTAGACATGAGTGGCGTTGCTGAATAACAGTATGAATTACCCTCATCCCCAACCCAACTCCCTCAACGGAGTTGGGAGCGTTGAATTCTTGTCCCCTCTCCCAAAGGGAGAGGGCTAGGGTGAGGGCAAATCTTGCGGGTTAGCCTAATAAATATCAGGACGGTTAGCCTAATAAATATCAGAACGGTTAGCTAATAAATATCAGAACGGGCGAGGACGCCCATCCCACAAGATGGGATAATTGATTATTTTCACCTCTCCCTACAGGTTTAATCAAAATGGCACTAACTCAAAACTACAAGTTAAACCTGATCCAATGGTATCCAGGTCATATTGCTAAGGCGGAAAAAGCATTAAAAGAACATCTCAAGCTTGTAGATGTGGTTCTTGAAGTACGCGACGCCCGTATTCCTTTAGCAACACACCATCCCCAAATCCGTGAGTGGATAGGAAGCAAACCACGGGTGTTGGTACTGAACCGAGTGGATATGCTTTTGCCTCAAGCACGGCAACTGTGGATAGAATGGTTCAAGCAACAGGGTGAAGTTCCCTACTTTACTAATGCCCAGCAAGGTCAAGGAGTAGCTGCGGTGTCAACAGCGGCGCAAGTAGCTGGCTTGGCGATTAATGAACGTCGGAAAAATCGTGGAATGTTACCCCGCCCAGTGCGTGCTGTGGTGATTGGTTTTCCTAATGTTGGCAAATCAGCGTTGATTAATCGTTTGTTAGGACGGCGAGTTGTGGAAAGTGCTGCACGTCCCGGTGTAACTCGTCAATTGCGATGGGTGAGAATTTCCGAACAGATAGAATTGTTAGATGCACCTGGTGTGATTCCCAGTAGATTGGAAAATCAAGAAAATGGGGTAAAGTTAGCTATTTGTGATGATATTGGCGATGCCTCTTATGATACACAATTGGTATCATCTATATTAGTAGACTTACTAAAAGATTTGGAAGCTACAGTACCACATTTATTACCAAAAAAACCCTTAAACGCCCGGTACGCACTTGACCCAACGCCCTTTACTGGAGAAGCTTATTTACAAGCTTTGGCAGAACACCGATATAAAGGCGATGTAGAACGAACCGCAAGGCAATTATTAACAGATTTTCGCAAAGGGTTACTTGGTGAAATTCTTTTGGAGTTGCCACCAGATTGCGAAACATGAAAGATTAGAATAGACGCCACCTAGACGTTTCAACCCCGAAACTCCTCTTTTGAGAATTATTCTTGGAATAATGCTCACAGTGAGCAGTTTTAAATTGTTCTCTGGCTTCAAAATATATCATGCTATTGAAAAGGTACAATACTTTTTCAATGAGTGGTTATACCAAATATGCATCTCCTCACATTGAAGGTGTTATTTCAAGTTGGAATTCGATCGAGATTTTTCGAGACCAATAAAGTAAACTCAATGAGGTTATTGACGTTGCCATTAATTTTGTAACGTCAATGACTTTTAATGCATTACACACATTATGTTACGAGACAAACAACTAGAACTTCAAATGCAATTTCTAGAGAAAGCTACGGACGATCTGAATACTTTGGAAGTTGTATTATTTGAAGTTAAACTGAATCATCAAATCACTTTACCAAAAATCAATGCTGGACTGAGAGCAGTTCATTCCATAAAAGGCGGCGCTGGTATTACGGGATTTCGAGTCCTCAGCCATTTAGCTCATTGTTTGGAAGATTATTTAATTTTTCTCAAAAATCAAAACAACTGCTTAGAAATCGATCCCGATCTACTGAATTTACTACTATCCGGTGTCGATTGGCTTCGTCAAATCATCAAACTATATTCAGAAGGTCGTGCTGTAAACGAACAGTGGTTGACTACTTTTTGTTACCCAGTTTTTCAAGAAATTCAAGAACATTTAAACAAACAGAATTGTGAAAATAATGTCAGTTTTGTGTTACCAGAAAAAAGATTTCAAGACTTTATTTCTCTACTTTTTCAAACAGAAATAGAAGAATATTTGCAACGTTTAGAATCTTTCATACTATCTGGCAAAGATTCCGTTTTGCGAGAAGAGTTGATGCTGATGGCATCTGAGTTAGCTGATTTGGGGCAAATGCTTCAAATACAGGCTTTTACTCAACTTTGTCAATCGATTTTGAAACAATTAAAATCTACTGAAAGAGTTGCAGAAATTGCTCAACTAGCACTACAAGCTTGGCGGCGATCGCAACAAGCGCTCGTAACTCATCAACTTCATAATGTGCCATCAGAAATTCTTGTTAATGAAGATAGTTTAGCAAAGCAAATCAGTAGATTGGAAATCGGATTATCTCTTCAGAGTATTACCGAAGAATCTTCAAAACTTGTTAATTTAGTTCCTTTATTACAAGAAACCGTTTCAGCTAATTATAGCATTAATTATCAACAAGACTCGATACAATTATCCAGCAAAAAAGCAGAGCTTATTGACAATTTCAGAGAAGACATATATTTACAAAAACATGACTTTCAAATTCAAATTGAACGTTTACACAATCTTAGTCAGAATCTCAGTAATCATGTGAAAAATTTCGAGCAGAAAAGCTATGAAATTCGTCAAAACTACGATATTTTGTTCACTCAAATCTTGGATACCGTATCTTTATCAAATTCTGAATCCAATAGAGAAATAAAGGATAACAACTACGCTTATCTACTGTCATCAATTGGCATAGAAACCATCGTTAATCTTCAGAAAATCACTCATGAAATTCAATTCAGTCTTGATGATACAAACTTAGTTAACCGCTTACTTAACAACACGGCTCAACAACTGCAAAAATCCTTAACTCAAATTCAGCTACGCCCGCTATCTAAAATTGTTGAACCCTTTCCTACTGCTTTACGTAATTTGTGTATTGAGTATGGTAAAAATGTTCAATTAAAAATTGAAGGCGCAAACACTCTTATAGAAAGCCGTATTTTAGAGAATTTGAGAGAGGCTTTGATACATTTGGTGCGAAACGCCTTCGACCACGCTATTGAAGATCCGGTCACTCGCCGCGCTTGTGGAAAGCCCGAACAAGGATTGATAGAAATTAAAGCCATTCACCAAGAAAATCGCACGATTGTAACTATCAAAGACGATGGACGCGGTATTTCTATCGAAAAGATTCGCGCCCGTGCTTTCTTGATAGGGCTAGAACCTAACCTGTTGAGACAAGCAACCGATCGAGAACTGCTGTCACTAATTTTTGAGCCAGGATTTAGTACCTCTGACACAGTCACAATGCTTTCAGGTCGAGGGATGGGTTTAGACGTAGTTCACAACAACCTCAAACAACTGCGTGGAGATATTAAAGTTGACACCAGACCGGGAATTGGAACCACCTTTACCTTATCTGTACCCAGACAGTGACCGTCACTGGTCACTGGTCACTGGTCACTGGTCACTGGTCACTGGTCACTGGTCACTGGTTACCGAGAGTTGCGTACAGATTCACTACCGAACCAATAACAACAATCGCAGGTGCTGCAAACTGCGTAGCTTCCACTTGCTGTACAATTGTCCCCAATACACCAATTAACTCTTCTTGGTCTGGTCGAGTCCCCCAACGTACCAAAGCAATAGGCGTTTCCAAACTTAACCCAGCGGCTCTCAACTGTTCCACAATGTAAGGCAGATTGTGAATGCCCATATAAATGACAATGGTTTCCGAACCGTGAGCGATCGCATTCCAATTGACTGCGGGACGATACTTACCAGCCGACTCATGCCCGGTAACAAAAGTCACTGAGGAACTATACAATCGATGCGTTAAAGGAATACCAGCATAGGCAGGAGCTGCAATACCCGATGTAATACCTGGCACAACCTCAACCGATACACCAGCCTGAAGCAATTCCTCCATCTCCTCGCCACCGCGACCAAATATAAAAGGATCGCCCCCCTTCAAGCGCACGACAACAGCATTATCCCGCACCTTATCAATCAACAACTGTGTCGTTTCCTCCTGCAACAGAGAATGACGCCCCCGCCGCTTACCAGCATCAATCTTCTCAGCTTGAGGATTAATCATTGCCAAAATTGCCGGACTAATCAAAGCATCATAAACAACCACATCCGCACACTCCAGCAAACCTTTACCCTTTAGAGTCATCAACCCAGGATCTCCAGGTCCTCCACCCACCAAATAAACTTTTCCCAAACTCCTACCCATCTCTTCTTTCGCGCCTTTCTTGTCTTCGCGGTTCATTTTTCTACCAAATCCCAAATCAAATCAGCTAACTCCGCACTTGCTCCCAAAGGCTCAGCCAGTTGAAAACTCACCTCCGGAAACAGTAATTTTAGCTTCTCTTGCGATCCTGCGATCGCATCAGTTATACCACCTGTAAATAAGAAATATGGCAAAATAGCGATTCGGCGATCGCCACCCGTCACTAACTCCTGTACCCGCGATTCCAAACTTGGCTGATGTGTCCAATAAGCCGTTACTGCGCCCAAAGACGCCGCCATTGCTTCCACTGGTAACTCAGAACCGAGACGACGGCTACCATGCGCTAAAAGAATCGTCCCCTCGACGTCCATAGAAACCAATTGCTGAGCCAATAAAAACTTCAACCCAGGATGACTGCCTAAATATGGTTGTAAATATATCTTAATTTTCTGACCCAAAGACTGTTCTGCCAAGGCGACTTCAACCGGAATATCCTCCATCACATGAACGCCAGACAGAAGAAACAACGGTAATATTTTTAAACTACCACATCCTAAAGCGATAGCATTTTTGCCAAACTTTCTTATTTGTTCGTGTAGAGGTTCGGGATTCAGTTCTAAATATGCTGTACCCACCAAAGATTTATCCGGTAGAAATGCGATATCGCTACTGACAATACTGGGCAAATATTTTTGTATTTTATGATACAACATATCCGCTAAGTGCTGCATAGCAATTTCCGGACGTGGATCGTGACTTCCGTGAGACACTAGCAGATATGCAGATGGCATTGGTTGAATAATAGATAGTTGTTAGTGGATAGTGGATAGTGGATAGTTGTTAGGGGTTGGTGGTTAATAGTTCAACCACTAACAACTAACAACTAACCACTAACCAATCATATATTATTTGGCCTGGGGGTCGGCAACGTAGCGGAAAGCTGGCTCTGAATTCCAAGGACCGCGTTCGTCTTTGCCATTGCTAGATAAGTTGTAGTAAATATCCACAGTGCTGTCTGGTTGGATATTACCAAAGAATGGGTCTGTTAACTTACCCAAAGAATCCAACGCCTTCATAAACATTTGGGTATGAGAAACTTCCCGTGTTAGAAGATGAACAAGCGTTTGTTTTGTGCCTTCTTCAGGAGCTAATTTAATTAACGCTTCATAGGTTTGACGCGCCCCAGCTTCTGCAGCAATGTTAGCTCGTAAATCGCGGACAACATCACCACCTTCGTTAACATAGGCTGCTGTCCAAGCTTGTCCTTGACTATCTAACAAATGCGGTCCTACACCCCGAACAGCAAATAGCGTGCTTTTGTAAGCTTCGGTTTGGTCAACATTTTTGGTATGAGCCTCGATCAGTCTGCCAACCATTTCCAAATGGCTAAACTCTTCGAGCGCAATATCTTGCAACATATCACGAATCCCAGCATTTTCGCAGTGGAAAGACTGCGTCCAATATTGCAAAGCAGCTGTTAATTCACCTGTTGCACCACCAAATTGTTCTAAAAGCAGTTGAGCAAAACGTGGGTTTGGTTCGCTAACGTTAACAGGTTGAATTGTCTCTTTTTTATGCAAGAACACAATGCACGCTCCTTATTTTTCTATTGCTTTATTGCCTTAACTTAAGGAGACACGTCTCTCAATGTGTTTATCGCCTCAAGCAAGAATTTATTTGCACCTAATAAAAATCATAAAGAGACTAATCAATTTCAACCTGTTTCTATAGAAAGACTTGTGCTTGAAAACAGTTCTCTCTTTAGTCACTGGTCACTGGTCACTGAAAATTATTGCTTCTCCATACTGTAAGTATAAAATTTATCAAGCGCTCCCACCGTCTCAAATTTATAAGAAGGTATCCAATTGTTGAGCGTTAAATCAGTACGGTAAACGCTAAAAATCAGGAAATCTTGCCTTTCTGTTCTTACCGCGATGATTTCCCGTATCTGTGGATTGGCTGCTTCTACCAGTTCAGTGCAATTAAACTTGATGATATTCTCGAAGATATTTGGCGTCTTCTTGCACACATTGCCTTTCACATATTCTGATAACTGTTCCACTGCGTATTCTTCATACTGCTCCTGCTTGGGGTTTGTCCTTGCCATTGCTAACCCTATAGTTGCTAGCCCCAGGACTCCCACACACACAATAATGGATAAAACTCTCATTTTCCTAATTGCTAGTAGCTTTAGAGATTAGACTTTAGATTAACTGAACCCGTTCCTTGAAAAAAAGGAGTGGATCATTTAATATAGTTCTGCTATAATAAAAAACATCATGGCGAGCGTAGCCAAGTGGTTAAGGCAGAGGATTGTGGTTCCTCCACTCGTGGGTTCAAGTCCCATCGTTCGCCCTTAGAAACACAAAATAAATATATTACATTTCTTGTAGGATGGGCATCTTGCCCGTTCCAGAGAACGAGCGGGCGGGGACGCCCACCCCACAAGAGTCTTGTACTTTGTTAAATTCACATTCCTTAGGAAAATTGCAAATCTCATCAACTAAAAATGGCAATGGATGAACGAGTTATTCAGGAAGGCTGATACTCAACATCCATTGCCAAAGTTTTTGGAATGTCATCTAGAGTTAAATTAAACAGATTGGTAATTTTAAAGCCCTCCTAAAAAATTCCGAGCAGAAAGATGAAAGTTAAACCACACAAGGCAAGGAGAGAAATTATCATTATGTTGCCTATGCTCCGGTCATGAACGGTAGGGTGTGTAGGTTGGCTCATATGAGTTCCGACCTTATTCAAAACTACTATCGTAATTCTAGATGACTAAATAGGAATTTTTCTTTGTAGAATAAGATACTTGATTTTAATTTATCTAAGTTTATTTTCTCAGGACTTCTAAAAGATCTGCAAGATCCCCGACTTCTTGGAGAAGCCGGGGATCTGACCAAAATTTTCTCCGGTCAACATTTATGTCTTTAGTTAGAATACAAAATACTTGTTAATAAGATAACCGTAAAAATGTAAACTAGTTGAGGGCTAATACTAATTTATAACTAATTGTTAATTTTTGAAAAGATTTGCAATAATGTCATAGCTGTTAGCTATTAGTCACGACGGTCAAAAACGATCAATTGGAAATATACAATTATCTCAAGAATTGCCATGTCAGAATTACTTCAAGCCATCTTGGATAGTGAAGAGAAAAATGATTTGCGTTCTTTGATAAGCGAGTTACGCCAGCAAGAAAAAAAATATCTGCTGCGAAACGACATCCTTAGTTTGTACAGTGAATATTGCTCGAAATACGAAAAGTCAGAACGGTTTTACAAAGCCTCCCACTTGGGTAAGTTAATCTATTACACTCAGGAAATTATTCAAGAGGAATCTAGTCTCTGTTTTATTATCCGCCCTAAAATAGCTAGTCAAGAAGTCTACCGACTGACAGCAAATTTAAATATTGAGTCAATAACGGTGCAGGAACTGTTGGATCTGCGCGATCGCCTAGTCAACAAATACAATCCCAATGAAGGCGACTTACTAGAGTTGGATTTTGGTCCGTTTTATGACTACTCACCCATCATTCGCGACCCGAAAAATATTGGCAAAGGGGTACAGTTCCTCAACCGCTATCTCTCAGGTAAGTTATTTGCGGACGCCAAGCAAGGGCTGGACTCCTTATTTAATTTTTTGCGCCTCCACCAATACAATGGCGTGCAACTGCTCATTAACGAACGCATTAAGTCACAACAGCAACTTTCAGACCAAGTGAAGAAAGCATTGGCTTTTGTGAGCGATCGCCCCAACGAACAACCCTATGAAGAATTCCGGTTTGACCTGCAGATCATGGGCTTTGAACCGGGTTGGGGAAACACCGCCATGCGAGTTCGGGAAACGTTGGGTATTCTGGATGAACTTATGGATTCTCCTGACCCTCAGGCTCTAGAAACCTTCATTTCTCGCATCCCCATGATTTTTAGAATCGTACTCGTGTCCGCCCATGGTTGGTTCGGACAAGAGGGAGTTTTGGGGCGTCCCGACACTGGCGGTCAAGTGGTTTACGTTCTGGATCAAGCGAAGAATCTAGAGAAGCAATTGCAAGAAGACGCCATGTTAGCTGGTTTGGGTGGGTTGAATGTTAAGCCTAAGGTTATCATTCTTACCCGCCTGATTCCTAACAGTGATGGTACATTGTGTAACCAACGGCTGGAAAAGGTCTACGATACAGAAAATGCCTGGATTTTACGGGTACCTTTGCGGGAATTCAATCCCAAGATGACCCAAAACTGGATTTCGCGGTTTGAGTTTTGGCCTTATTTAGAAACATTTGCGATTGACGCAGAAAAAGAACTGCGAGCAGAGTTTCAGGGTAGACCCGATCTGGTTGTAGGTAATTATACTGATGGTAATTTAATCGCATTTTTGCTATCCCGTCGCTTGGGTGTGACGCAATGTAACATTGCCCACGCGATAGAAAAGTCTAAGTACTTGTTTAGTAACCTCTACTGGCAAGATTTAGAAGATAAGTATCATTTTTCGCTACAATTCACAGCTGATGTGTTGGCAATGAATGCTGCAAACTTTATTATTAGCAGCACTTACCAAGAGATTGTGGGAACTTCAGATAGTGTGGGACAGTACGAATCTCTAAAGTGCTTTACGATGCCAGAATTATATCACGTTGTCAACGGGATTGAATTGTATAGCCCCAAATTTAACGTTGTACCACCAGGGGTGAACGAGAATTGCTATTTCCCCTACACGCGTACTGAAGACCGAATTGAAAGCGATCGCTCCAGAATAGAAGAAATGCTATTTACTCTGGAAGATCCAACTGAAATTTTTGGGACTTTAGACGACCCCAACAAACGCCCGCTTTTTTCAATGGCGCGTCTTGACCGGATTAAGAACTTGACTGGTTTAGCCGAATGCTTTGGTCAAAACAAAGAATTGCAAAAACATTGCAATCTTATATTAATTGCAGGTAAATTGCGAGTTGAAGAATCAGGCGACAATGAAGAACGCGATGAGATTGTCAAACTTTACCGGATTATAGAAAAGTACAATCTCCAAGGTAAAATTCGCTGGTTGGGAGTGCGCTTGACCAAAAGTGACTCAGGGGAAGTGTACCGAGTGATTGGCGATCGTCAGGGAATATTTGTACAACCTGCTTTATTTGAAGCATTTGGTTTGACAATTTTAGAATCAATGATTTCAGGATTACCCACTTTTGCAACACAATTTGGCGGTCCTTTAGAGATTATTCAAGACAAAGTTAATGGCTTTTACATCAACCCAACAAATTTAGAAGAAACAGCCGATAAAATTTTGGAATTTTTCAAGCGTTGCGAACAGAATTCCAATTATTGGAATGAAATTTCACAACGAGCTATTGAAAGGGTTTACAGCACCTATACGTGGAAAATTCATACCTCTAAGCTGTTATCCCTAGCCAGGATTTATGGCTTTTGGAACTTCATTTCCAAAGAAAATCGAGAGGATTTGTTGCGTTATATAGAAGCTTTGTTTTATTTAATTTACAAACCAAGAGCGCAACAACTATTAGAGCAGCATAAGTATCGATAAATAGTCATTTGTCACTGGTCACTGGTCACTGGTCACTTGCAAATGACAAATGACCAATGACAAATGACTATTGTGTTAATTCCACCCAAGTTGTTTGTCCAACAATGCCATCTACTGCTATACTGCGTTGGTTTTGAAAAGATTTAACAGCCGCTTCTGTTAGCGCACCGAAAACTCCATCAATTTGAACAGCATAGCCGTTGTACGATAACAGACGTTGTAAAGCTCTAACAGCAATACCCTCATTGCCAAAACTCAAAATTGGTAAGGCTCGATTAGTATAGTCATAAGATACAGCAGTCACCACTTGGTAACCACCTCGTTTACCAGTGAATCTTCGCCTGTAACGACGAGAATTGACCGCAGGGGTATTTTCTGACGCTACTAAGGACTCTACAATAGAAGCCGTTTGAGCTTGATTCACTATATTTTTATTTTCTGTAGTTTGTTCTAATGGAGAGACGTATATTGTCTCATCATATTGCATAAATTCAGGTGGTGTAATTTGAGCAGGTGAAACTATCGGAGATAGCTGGTCTTGATTTGACTCTTCCACGCTGGTCTCTAACTGAAGAAATAGCTGATTCGCTAAACTCAGCAAAGAAAATTGTCCTGTTTGCAATACGCCCGTCATCAGCAGGGCAATATCAGTCATTGTGTCACATTTTACTAAGGCCCATGCTTTATTTGACATCTAATATAGCTGTCGTTCCGGAATAAACAGTAATTACAAAATAAAAAATGTAATAATTTTTTCCAAAGATTCCGTAAAATGGTGTTTGCTGTTCCTTGCAATACCATTTTGGATTTTAGATTTTGGATGCGTAGATTTTGGATTGAGAAACGGCTAATTAACCTGTTAATTCAGCCCAAGTTCTCGAACCAACCACACCATCAGGGTTGAGACCCCGCCCACTTTGAAAAGCCATTACAGCAGACTCTGTGAGAGCACCGAAATTCCCATCAATTCTCACGAAGTAGCCGTTGGAAACTAAAAGTCGTTGTAATACTCTAACAGAATGACCGGAGGAGCCAAATCTTAGAGTTGGTAAACCTGATGCTCGTGCTGACATAAATTGTGCTTCGGATTGTTCCTCAAATTGTGCTTCAAGTTCTTCTTGAGGCTGTGCTGGATTTGTAGACTCTTCCATAGTAATTTATTTATAAATTAATTTTATTTTTTAATTTTAACTATCTTTCAAAAAACTGACACAGCTAGGAAAAATGTTAATGGTTAACGGTTAGTTGTGAGTAGGGGCGCAAAGCCGCCGCGCCCCTACAAGGACTAGCTTCTACGCCCCTACTTTATTGTGGTGCTAGTTGTTGACAAAAACGATTTGCCCAGTTTGCTAAAGCCAACCAAGTATTAGGACCAACAATCCCATCATCTTTTAAGTTTTGATCGCGTTGGAACTGTTTGACAGCTGCTTCTGTAACTGAACCAAATTTTGAATCAAAACTACTACTCCCTAGATATCCAAAAGTAATCAATTGTTGTTGTAGCAATCTTACAGCATCACCATTAGTGTCCTTTTTTAATTGGGGCAATTTCTGCTCAGCCATGATTTCCTTCCCTAAATTTTTTAAATGACTTTGATTTGGCTCTTCTTCGTTGTTAACTATTAACCACTCACTAGTCACTAGTCACTGGTCACTGGTCACTGGTCACTGGTCACTGAATTAGGGGCGACACTTAAGGAAACCAAAATCGCCCAAAGCCCGCCAAGTCGCAGAACCGACTTTTCCATCGGCGGCCAATTTTATATTGCTCGTATTTACTGCTGTGTATTCTTTTTGGAATTGAACAACAGCTGAAGAAGTGTTGCTACCAAAGTTTCCGTCTACTTTCAGTAATGGTGTAACATTTCCATTCCCAATCTTGCTTCTGTAAGCATTGAGCAGTTGTTGTAAATATTTCACGGCGTCGCCAGTGTCACCTTGTACTACTTGTGGCATACCGATAGAAGCAGCACTAGCTTCAACCGAGGCATTGAAATCCGCAGCTTGTGTCATGATTCACCTTTGTTGTTAGTGGTGTAGGACAGGCGTCTCGCCTGAGTGATGTAGGACAGGCGTCTCGCCTGAGTGATGTAGGACAGGCGTCTCGCCTGAGTGATGTAGGACAGGCGTCTCGCCTGAGCGGTGTAGGACAGGCGTCTCGCCTGAGCGGTGTAGGACAGGCGTCTCGCCTGTCATCGTTAGTGGTTAGTGATGTAAGGACAGGCGTCTCGCCTGAGTGGTGTAGGACAGGCGTCTCGCCTGTCATCGTTAGTGGTTAGTGGTTAGTGGTCGGTAGGATGTGAACATTCCTCTTCTGATGATCCCTAACCTCTAATCCCTAATCCCTAATCCCTAATCCCTTACTGGAACTGTGCACAGGTATTCTTGGTTTGGTTACCTAATGCAGCCCATGTTTGTGGACCGACTTTACCATCAACTGTTAAATTTTGTTCGCGTTGAAACTCTTTAACAGCATTCTCTGTGTTACTGCCAAAGATGGCATCGAAGTCGCTGTTACTCAGCTTGCCGAAAACGATTAAAAGTTGTTGTAGAAATCTTACAGCTTCACCAGTGGAACCATTTTGTACTGGGGGTAAACTCTTTTGAGCCATGATTTAACCTTCCTCTGTTTGTTTCAATGATGTTCATTCATTTGACCGATCCAGTACCAGGTGAGTTGACAATAGTCAGTCACATAAAGTCAGTTAACTGGTCACTGGTCACTGGTCACTGGTCACTGGTCAGGTGATTAGCGACACCGACGATAAGCGAAATCACCCAAAGCACGCCAAGTTAAAGGACCGACTTTTCCATCAATAGGAAAAGTTGGATCGCTAATAATTGCTCTGTATTCTTGTTGAAATCTGACAACAGCAGCGAAAGTGTTACGACCAAAATTTCCGTCTTCTTGAAGCGGTGCAGCGTTTCCATCCCCAATCTTGCTTCTATAAGCGTTTAGAAGTTGTTGGAGAAATTTCACGGCATCACCATTGTCACCTTGTACCACGAGTGGCAAGCTGATGGAGCGAGCAGCAGCCTCAAGCACTGTATTGAAATCGGCAGCTTGTGTCATATTCACCCTCCGTGAATGATTTAAGGTGTAAGATTACTTTTCTATCAATCTAAGGTAGTGTTGCGAGACTCACTCCGACATTACCCCTATAGGGTGATATTCCCCAGGGAGGAGCCAATTTACCCCCGTTGGTTAGGTCTGTTCGGTCACTACCAGATACAGTTGTAGCGAAAAGAATACCTATGTGGTGGCTTTTTTAACGTTATCTTTATGTCTAAGCAACGGGAAGGTAGTAGAACGCAAATCCCAATACTGTATATGCCGCTAATAACAATACCCCTTCGAGCCAGTTTGACTTTCCATCGGAACTAATGCTATTTGCAATCAAAACTGATACAGCTACAGCCACTAGTTCAAAGGGATTAAAATTTAAATCCATGGGTTGACCGAATACCCGACCTGCTAAAACTAAGACAGGAGCTACAAACAGGGCAATTTGCATACTCGATCCCACTGCTACCGAAAGAGAAAGATCCATCTTATCTTTTAGAGCTACTGTGACGGCTGTCGCGTGTTCCGCAGCGTTACCAACAATCGGTACAAGAATGACCCCTGTAAATAACGCAGTCACACCTAACTGGGCTGTAGCCACTTCCAGTGATTCGACTAGCATTTCTGATTCTAATGCGACTAGAATAGTACAAACTAGCAATACACTCGCCCACAACCAAATGTTCGGTTTTCTATAATGCTCTTCTTCCACTGTTTCTGCAACACCTACCTCATAGAGATAGGCGTGGGTTTTCATAGAAAACAATAGTGTTAAAGCATAAACAATCATTAGGACTATGGCAACAGCTAGGGAAAGATTTTGCAATATTTGTTCGCTAACTGCCTGAGAACCCAATCTCATTGTGGTTGGCAGCAAAATGGCAATGACTGCTAAATTCATAGAAGATGCATTTACCCGTGCTACTACTGACTGAAATTTTTGTTCCTTGTGACGCAGTCCACCTAAAAACATTGCAAGACCCATCACTAGCAGTAAGTTCCCAATAATCGATCCCGTGATACTAGCTTTGACAACATCCACTAATCCGGCTTTTAAGGCAACCAGGGCAATAATCAGCTCTGTGGCATTACCAAAAGTGGCATTTAACAATCCCCCTAAAGAAGGACCAACGACAACAGCAATTTCTTCTGTAGCTGTTCCCATCCATGCAGCTAGAGGCAAAATTGCCAAGCAGGCGGTTCCAAAAACAACGAGATCTCCCCATTCCAAGTAATGTGCCGCTAAGGAAACCGGAATAAACAAAGACAAAACGAAAAAAATGATGTTTTTACCTGACATGTGTATTTTGGGCTGAAAAAGTTAACAGAAACGGAGTTAAGGGTTAAAAGTGAAAAATAACACTTTTGTATATATATGCCATAGCACGTCTCTACTGTCCTCAACTTCTTACTCAGGATACTCCCAACCCTCCAGTAGAAGGGTTCCGAGATTTTACTGTTTCCTTTAAGAAGTTTTATTTGTAAAATAAGATTGCGATATAAGTCGTATTCGCAATCTTTCGTTGCAAAAGTTTCAATGAAATGCGGAATTTTACAACAAGGATGCGGGTTAATATTATTAAAAGACAATTAAGTTTTTAGCACCACCAACGATGAAATCTGCTAACCCCACTTTTGTCAATGGTTACTTAATTGGAAGGCTGCTTTAAGAAGTGCAAATTACTCCAACATTTAGACCGCCAAGAGCGGAATCTGTTCACATATCATAGTTGCTCTCTTTTCCCCACTGTTGTTGCAATGCCAATTTAGAAAGGTTTATAGAAATTTTACTCTCGGACGCAATTGCAAGTTTATCTATCCTATTTGGAATCGTAACTCCATGACCTCAGCAGCTGAATTGCCAGCTAGTACTGGTACAAATTTGATGTCACATGAAACTATTAAAAGCACCCAAATGCTCGATCCCCTAAGACAAGCTACGGGTGTTTACGTAACTGTTCATGGGCATTTTTACCAACCACCACGGGAAAACCCTTATTTGGACGCAATTGAGCGTCAACCTGGTGCAGCACCTTTTCATGATTGGAACGAGCGCATTCATGCTGAATGTTACCGTCCCAATGCCTTTGCCAGAGTGTTAAACGACCGAGGCGAGTTGGTGGGGATCGTTAACAACTATGAGTATTTGAGCTTTAATATTGGACCAACGCTGATGTCGTGGTTGGAACGCCATGATGTGGAGGTTTACCAACGCATCTTGGAGGCAGACCGCAAGAGTTGCGAAAGGTTGAACGGGCATGGCAATGCGATCGCGCAAGTATACAACCACATCATCATGCCTTTAGCCAACGAACGCGACAAATACACCCAAATTCGCTGGGGCAAAGAAGACTTCCGATCCCGCTTTGGGCGCGATCCCGAAGGAATGTGGCTGGCAGAAACGGCTGTAGACTATGCAACCCTAAAAGTCTTAATTGACGAAGGGATTCGCTTTATTGTACTGGCTCCATCGCAAGCACAGCGCTGTCGTCTCATGCCAACAAAAGACAATCCCAACCCAGAATGGCATGAAGTAGGCGGAAGTCAAATCGATCCCACACGTCCATATCGGTGTTTTTTGAAGGGGAGTAGGGAATTGGGAGTAGGGAATGGGGAAAAAGACCACTCCCCGATCCCCAATTCCCAATCCCTCCCCTACATAGATATCTTCTTTTATGACGGCCCGATCTCGCGAGATATGGGATTTAGTGATGTCCTATATAATTCAAGCCACTTGGCAGGGCGAATTGGTTCGGCAGTACGCGGGGATCACC
This sequence comes from Scytonema hofmannii PCC 7110, assembly GCF_000346485.2. NCBI lineage: Bacteria > Bacillati > Cyanobacteriota > Cyanophyceae > Nostocales > Scytonemataceae > Scytonema > Scytonema hofmannii. Next base: position 10,651,622 of record NZ_KQ976354.1, on the reverse strand, counting down.
GTCCAGCACAATTAATTTCTGTGGCCACAGATGGGGAAACCTTTGGACACCACAAAGGCGGGACGGAAAAAACACTAGCCTACGCATTTACACAAGAATTTACCCAGTGGGGTTGGACTGTCACAAACTTTGCCCACTACCTCAGCCTGAGTTCTCCCACTTGGGAAGTAGAACTCAAGCCGATCACGGCATGGAGTTGTGCTCACGGTGTGGATAGATGGCAAGATGACTGCGGTTGCGGTGGTGGTGGAACGTGGCACCAAAAATGGCGTCGTCCTTTAAGAGATGCTTTAGATTGGTTGCGCGATCGCCTCATCCAGGTGTATGAAGAACATGGCAAGCTATTGTTCCGCGATCCCTGGTATGCACGAGACGAATACATAGACGTTATTCGCGATCGCACTCCCGAAAATGTCGCTCGTTTTCTAGAGCGCCACCAAAACCACAAACTGACAGCAGCCGAACAAGTAGACGCCTTGCGCCTGTTAGAAATGCAGCGTCATGCTTTGCTCATGTTCACCAGTTGTGGATGGTTCTTTGAAGAAATCTCGCGCCCAGAAGGAACGCAGATTCTTCGTTACGCTGCCCGTGCTCTAGAACTGGCAGGAGATGTAGCAGGCGTACAATTAGAAAAAGGTTTCATCAAACGCCTTGCTGCTGCAACCAGTAATGTTGAATTCTTCAAACATGGTGCGGAAATTTACCGCCAACTTGTGCTGACAGCCCAAATTCGCTTTAGACAAGTTGCAGCCCAATATGCCATTACTTCATTGTTTAACGGTCAGCGATCGAGCTTAAGCGATCGCCTGCCTTCAAACAACAATCAAACTTTAGCATCCAGCGCTTTCCAAAAGAGAGCTTATTGCTACACAATCAACGAACTAGATTATCAACTCCAAAGGATGGGATCGCTCACTTTGGCAGTGGGGAATTTGAACCTAGTTTCAGAAATTACCTGGGAAAGCGAACATCTGGTGTTTGCGGTTCTTCACCTTGGGGGTTGGGATTTCCATTGTTGTATTCAACCTTTCCAAGGACGCCGTGTTTACACCCAGTTAAAGGACAAACTGTTTGGCGCACTCGAACAAGCAAGTGCAGCACACACAATTTTGGCGATGGTGCAATTGTTTGGTGAAGAAGCATTCAACTTACAGAATCTATTCGCCGAAGAACGCCACCGCCTCATGCACATATTAAGTCAGGAAACCTTGACACGTTTGGATCAACTCTACACACAAACATACAGAGATAATTACGGTATCTTAATGGCATTCCATCGCGATGGAGTTCCCGCACCGCAGGAGTTGCAGGTAGCAGCAGAGATATCGTTAGGGTATCGGTGTATGATGACATTGCGTGCATTAGAGCAAGATATATCCGAACCGACATCCACTTGGAACCATATTTTAGAGCTAGAAGCAATTGCCACAGAAGCCAAACACCTGCATTGTCAGTTAAATATTCCTGAAGGCAAACAGATGTTAGAGCAAATAGTACTCCATTCTCTCTGGCAGGTACTGTACGATCCCACGGGAACCTCTGATGCAGATATTCAACGCTTGGAACGATTGATAGATGCGGGATATCAGCTTAACCTTGGTATTTGCCTTAACCGATCCCAGGAACTATACTTCAGCCGTTTGCACAATCAAATTGTGCCGCAGATAGTCACCAAAACGGCAAATCAAGAAAATGCAGCTTATAGCAGTCAGTTGTTGAAATTGGGCCAAAAGTTGGCAGTTGATGTTAACCAGTGACCAGTGACCAGTGACCAGTGACCAGTGACCAGTGACCAGTGACCAGGATTGGTCATTGGTCATTGAGTATTAGTTATCACTTCTGATCCCTCACTCCCTCACTCTCTCACTCCCCCTGCTCTTCCTGGCTACTTATAATCATTCGCCATCCAATAAACGTTATTAATTAACGAATTGGGTTGATTGTTCGTAAAAGTTTCTTCAACTTCAGATTCATCTGGGCAAAAATCTAACGAAACTTTTATTTCTAAGTTTTCTGAGCTTTTCTTGTCTTCAAGAGATAGCATATTATATGCATCGTCATCGTCAAGCATAGAAGACTCCTGTTTTTTCATTGGAGAAAAGTCTATAATGACTTTGATTTCTAGCTTGCCTTTCTGCTTGCGATTATGATTTGGAATCAAAAGTTCACATTTGATTCCTTGCCTGAGTGCAAACTTCCACTCTAAGCGATTAAATATGCCCTGCATATTTTTCTGCTTAAAGTATTTTTTTATGAACGAATTCTTGCGAGACAAATTTAGGTCATTACCCTTTGGTTCAAAATGTTCAATTATGTGATTAATAATTTGAACGGGATTAAATATTTTATTTTCTAGAAGAATAATATCTTCTGTTCCTTCCAATCGTTTAAGTTTGTTGTTTAGCATATTGAGATGACCCTCCTATTTTTTACTTGTAATATTCTCGATCGCCTTGAAAATCTCGAGAATTCTGAAATCTTTGAAATGTAAGGATGATAATTAATCATCAATTACATTACAGCATTTGAACAACCCAGAGTAGAGACAATAAAACATTATTATCATTCCATTTAAGTAGCTTTATGTTTTCTTTTATATTAGACATTTCCTTAGACCCTGAACTCTATTTTCAAGCCAAAGAGAGGGAATGAGTGAAAAGACACAGATAGTATAATTTACATTATGTACCTGCGTATTAGGTGTATTGAAGCCTACAATTTTACAGATTTAACTGCACCATTTAGTCCCAACAAACCATTTTTAGAAAAATTCATATCAAATTTTTGTGATTGTAGTTGTTCAATAGTAGGTAGCAGACAATCATACAATTGCACCGCCTGTATGCATTCATTAATAGCCGTAACGGTTGAATTATAAGTTGCTATCTTTTGCCCAACAACATTTAATAAATGTCGATTTGAGAGAATTTTTTCTTCAGCTTCTCTTTCTAGAGATGGCTCTCAATAAGTACGCGCCTTGGGATACTGTTGTAAAATTTTATTAAAATGCACCAGGCACGTTCGCCCTTGGCGTCTCCCCTTGGGAGACGCCCCGTCACTAAGCGTGCGGGGTGCTGACCAATACGGTTAAACAGGTAGAACACGCGATCGCGAATTCCAGAATTTTCCCCTATTTTTTCCAACAGTTCTGTTTCTTCCTTGGTCATATCACCAACCGACGCAGATTTTAACACACAAATCACCGATGAAGTATCAGAGCATCCAATTCTAGCATACGCGAAATGTGAATCTTTCTCAACTGGGTTAGCAATGCCTGGAGTGTCGATAGTGACATGACCATAGCTTTGTATCGATGTTACATTATCAGAACGGAAAAATGGCTCTTGTTGTATAAGTTGTAATATAGACTTAACTTGCTCCTGCAAATTTTTGCACTGGAGCGGTAACCCTTGCATAATCAGCATCCTAAAAGTATAAAAATATTCTATTCAGTATATTTTACAGAGATAAAGTGCGTAATAGCATCAGGAAATATACTAAGTTATTTTTCTAAACAGTCACAAAGAAGAAGGAAGAAGGAAGAAGTATTATAATTAAGAAATTTAGTTGTGGGTTTAAAGCCCCTCAGAATAGAATTCTGGGGCTATACAAACAAAGTCCACATGCGTGGACTGATGCATCAAAGCCAGCCTTCGCAGGCTTTGTTTGTATAGCCGCGATTTCAATTCTCTTGCGTGTTTTTTCCAAATTGGGATGCTCCCACTTCCTTCTTCCGTCTTCCCTCTTCCTTCGTGAATATAAATTTCCCCCTTAACTACCGAACTGGAATTAAGATCGCAAATTCTGTACCTTGACCGGGAGAGGAGTAGCATTGGAGCGAACCGCCGTGGGTTTCTTCAACTATTTGACGAGCGATCGCAAGTCCTAAACCTGTCCCTTTACCAACTGCTTTGGTAGTAAATAAATGGTCAAAGATTTTTTGTTTAACTGATTCACTCATGCCAATCCCGTTATCAGTAATTGATATTTTTACTTGGTTATCTTTCACTGAGGTAGTAATTTTAATTCGGTTAGTATTAGCTTTAATCTTATCAAAACAGCATCCATTGTTTGATTCTTCTAAAGCATCAATAGCATTTGCCAGAATATTCATAAATACCTGATTCAATTGTCCTGGGAAACACTCAACTTGAGGGAGATTGTCATACTCAGTTGTCACTTCAATTGCTGGACGTTGTTCGTTAGCTTTGAGACGATGTTTCAAAATTAAAATTGTGCTATCAATGCCTTGATGAATATTAAACGGCACTTTGTAATCTCGATCGGCGCGAGAGAAAGTGCGGAGACTAGTGCTGATATTTTTGAGGCGGTCGCACGCCATTGTCATGGATTCAAGCATTTTTGGTAAGTCTTCTAAGCTATATTCCAAGTCAATTTCTTGAGCATGCTTGATAATTTCATCACTCTTGTTTTGGAAAGTTTCTTGATATAATTTCAGATGTTCAACAACATCGGCGAAAGTAGGTTTAGCTTGTAGGAGACTGGCCGCAATAAAACCCAAAGGATTATTCATTTCGTGAGCTACACCAGCAACTAAGTTACCCAAAGCAGACATTTTTTCGCTTTGGATGATTTGTAATTGCGCTTGTTGTAAGTCAAGGAATGCTTGTTGTAAATCTTGCGATTTTTGCTGCAAGGCAAGTTCAGCTTTTTTAGGAGCGCTAATATCCAACAACAATCCATCCCAAACGACTGAACCATCACCCAACTGTTCAATGCGTGATTCTCCGTGAATCCACTTAAGGATTCCTGATGGAGTCACAATGCGCCCTGTCCAGCACCAAGGAGATTGGGTTTGAATAGCATCAGTGGCGGACTGGTGATAACTTCCTATGTCATCTGGATGCACCATATCTTTAAGAAACTCCGCATTGGATATGGCTTGTTCCGGGGTAATTTCGAGCAGTTTATAACAATCAGCACTGATATAGCTCACAGATAAGATCCCATCGTCACTCATGCGGAATTGATAAACTACCCCAGGCACATTGTCTACCAGGTGATGGAAGCGAGAGTTACTAGCGCTCAACTCATTCAATGACTGCTCTAGTTTTTGAGCATAGTTCTGCGATCGCTCATAGAGTCGAGCATTCTCTAGAGAAATGGCGGCTTGAGTACAGAATAGATTCAGTAGTTTGACGCGATCGCTTGTGAACGCCCCCCTTACTATATTGTTTTCTAGGTACAACACCCCCAACAACTTCCCTTGATGTAAAATCGGACTGCACAAGATACTCTTGGGCTGCTGACGCATGATATATGGATCATTGGCTAAAGTCAGATCGGTTGTCGCATCAATCAGCACAGCCGTCTGCCTTTCGTGCTTCACTTTGTAAATCAATCTCAGGGGAATGTCCTGGCTCTCCTCAATGGGAAGGCGCTGCAACACAACTGGCTCCGATCCCACAGTCATTAACCCTTTGATCAGCAGTTGCTCGTCTTTGGTTTCCCGTAGCGAATCATCTCGAAAGAGCATTAACACGCATTTCTCAGCCCCCGCATTTTCGATAACGATAGAAAGCCAGGATGAAAGTAGTTTTTTAACTTCGATTTCGCTAGAAAGGGTTTGGGAAGCTTTGAGAATAGTAGCTAAATCCAAGGAATCGGAGATGGTGGCCGAAGAACTAGTAGAGGTAACAGTTCCCAAGGGGAAAACAGTTTCATTGATTGAGAGGATAGAGCGAGTTTGCCCAAGAATGGGGGCAAGCAGTTGAGGGTAGCGAGTTTCCAGATCGGTGACTTTGGCTTTGGCACCCCAGCAGATATAGCCGTAGTATGCTTCAATCATATAGTCCTGAGCAATGCGCTCTTTGCCCCATTCCAAATAAAATCTGGCGGCGAGTTCCTTGGCTAAAGCGTCTTCATTGAGATAGCCGTGTTCTTTGGCAAGGGAGATAGCGCGATCGTACTGATCGCTAGCCTCCACCTTATTCCCCAACACTCGATGCTTTTCTGCCTCCACCAAATGCCACTTGTGCAAGTGGTTCATCGGTGCATGGTGTGCCCACTTCTGCAACTTTGCCTGATTCTCTGCTACCCGTTGCAGGGGATCGCCCAATTCAGAATCCTCACTAAAATCCCCAGTTAAAGTAGCAAGAGAATCATAAAAGTAAAAGATTGGCACTGTGATATAACCTGCACCGGCTGCTAAATACTGTCTGCTCCGAGTCGCAATGTCTGATAGAGATTGTGCCGTATCGCCAAACAGGTAGCCAAGAATCAGTTTATGCAGATAGAAGAAATGCAGCGCCATCATGTCATTTGCTGCCAATAACTGGGGTAAAGCTTGTGCCTCATCGTAGACATCACCCACCAAAAGCCGAGGATTCTTAGCGTTGCCCAACAGGTTTAAAGCCACTTGCCTGAATAGTTGACAGTAGTTAAACGCCATGATTTGTTTGAGGTTTTTTAGCATCTGGCTGTAGGCTTGGATGTCTTGCTCCAGCGTTAAGAGTTCTTGACTGCTGAAGTAGGAATATTGGCAGATATGAAATGCGGCGTGACCCGCAAACTTGATGTCTCCAGTTTCTAGTCCTAATTGATAGCTCTGGCGTAAAAATTGCAGTGACTTTCGCAGGTGATTGGTTCCATGCAGAACGTATCCCCCCAAAAGAAACCGGGTTTTAGATTCAACCTCCTTGGCATTGAGTTTTTCCATGACTTCTAACGCGAGTTTGCCAGCGCGATCGGCTGCTTCCATGTCTTCTAAAATGCCATTCAAGAGCAGACCATAGCTGGCATAAAAGAAGGTAGATAATGGTGCATTGCCGTGTTGAATAGAGGCATTCACCTGCGACAGAATCACTAATGGATACAGGGAGGGGGCCGCGAAGTAAATGGCTGGTGCAGTGCAGGCGGCAATTTTCATCGCTGCTAGAGGTTCAGATGCCGTCATGGAGGGCAGGTTTAATAGCTCTTCTATCGATCTACCAGCGAACCGATCCGCCGTATGCTGAAATTCCTGCTGAATATGTTCCTGGGTGGGTCGATCGGGCAATTGAATCCCAAATTGGCTCAGTACTTTTTTCCCCAGGGCGATCGCATTCAATGGTTGATGCTGCGATACGTAAGTTTGAATCTTGATTTCGTAGATTTTCACTTGGTCGAGTGGTGTTTTTGCTTGCTGCAAGACCGTCTGGGCCCAATGTTCCATTTGCTCAAAATCTCTGGCAAGAAAGGCGTTTTCAGCAGCTAATTCGTGCAGCATTAGAGCCAATTCGTACTGACTCTGCCAGCAATCGGGTGTTAACAGTGTTATTCCCGTGGTTGCGTAGTTCATAGCAGACTCATAGGCGGTTGCAGACCTTGCTTTTTTGGCGGCAAGCCCATTTAACTGGGCGATTTGCTCTCGCTCTGTTGGCTGAACGACTAATCTCGATCCCCTGTTCAGGTGATTGATTATATCAAATAGTTTGTTGTCCTGTTCTATATCAGACGTGTTATTGAGCAGCAATTGACCCATGTTCAGATGGATCGATGGTCTCTGCTCCTCAGCGATGAGAGAGTAAGCTGCCTGCTGGACGCGATCGTGGAGAAATTTGTAAAAGACGGTTATTTGTCTTTGGTCATTGGTCATTTGTGTTTGTGCTTGATTGTTAACTGTTGAGGAATGACGAATGACGAATGACGAATCCTGGTAAAACTTATAAACTTCACTTGTTGGTAGAATCAATCCTTCTTGTAATGCCTTCCAAAGATTGGTTGCAGTCTCTATTTCGGATTGCTCAGAGGCGATCGCTAGCGTCGTCAAATCAAACTGGTTGCTAATGCACGCCGCTAACTTCAAGACAGTCTGGGTTGCAACAGGCAGTTTCTGGAGTTGCAGCGCCATGAATTCAACCACATCATCGCTGAGTGCGAGTTGTCGCACCTGAGCAATGTTACATTCCCAATAGTTACCACTGCCATTGAAGGTAATGAGTCCATTTTCATGCAGTGCCCTGAGAAACTGCGTTGTGAAAAATGGATTGCCCTTCGTTTTGGTCATCACCAACTCTGTTAATGGCAATGCCAATTTCACATCACAACTCAATGTATCGGTTATCAATTGATTGACCGACGACTGGTCTAACGGAGCCAGCGTAATGGTGTTGACCATCGCATGCACTTTCTCAATGTCGTCTAGAGTCTGCATCAATGAATGGGCTGGCGAGACTTCGTTATCACGATAAGCTCCTAAGATCAGCAAATACTCTGTATCATTCATCAAAAGTTGCAGCAGTTTCAGCGAGGCGGAATCAGCCCACTGCAAATCATCAATGAAAACCACCAAGGGATGAGCTTGGGTGGTAAACACCTGAATGAACTTCTCAAACAACAGGTTGAAGCGATTTTGCGCCGCGTTTCCAGACAGTTCTGGCACCGCAGGCTGTTCGCCCACAATCTTTTCCATCTCGGGAATCACATCAATGATAACCCGAGCATTCTCGCCCAAGGTGTCCAAAATTCTGGTTTTCCAATGCTTGAGTTGAGTATCACTTTCACTCAGCAGTTGCCCCATCAAGTCGCGGAAGGCTTGCACAAAGGCATTTAAGGGAATATTGCGGTTGTACTGGTCAAACTTGCCCTTGATGAAGTAGCCGTTCCACCGCGCAATCGGCTTATGCACTTCGTTCACGACAGATGTTTTGCCAATGCCCGAAAAACCTGCCACCAGCATTAGCTCACAAGCACCGTTGGCAACTCGTCCAAAGGCTTCCAGCAACGTTTGTACTTCCTGCTCTCGTCCATAAAGCTTTTCAGGGATAATAAAGCGATCGCTCATATCTCGCTGTCCCAACTCAAACCAGGTGTGTTTGCCTGTTTCTCGCCACTGTTCTAAACAGGTCACTAGGTCATGTTTAAGTCCCAACGCACTCTGATAGCGGTCTTCGGCGTTCTTCGCCATCAGTTTGCGGACAATCTCGCCCAGTATCAAAGGCAAATCGGGGTTGAAATTGCAGACGAGGGGTGGTTGCTTGGCAATGTGACAATGCACCAACTCCATCGGATCGTGGGACTCAAAGGGCAGTTGTCCGCTCAGTAGTTCAAAGAAAGTCACACCCAATGAATAGAAGTCGCTGCGGTAGTCTATGCATCTGTTCATCCGTCCGGTTTGCTCTGGCGACAAATACGCTAACGTTCCTTCCAGTCCGTTGGGACTTTGGATCTCCTGGGTTTCTCGTGGTAGGAGCGAAGCAATACTGAAGTCAATCAGCTTAATTTGTCTCGTGTCAGGGTGAATCAGGATGTTGGCTGATTTAATGTCTTTGTGAATGACGCGCTGTTGATGTAACTGGTGTAAGGTGTCTAGCAGTTGCAGAGCAACAGGTAGGAATTCCTGTAATGTCAGTATTTTTCCTTGAGTAAATTGCCACAAGGAAATGCCACCAAAGTCCTCCATTACCAGGGCATAGCCATTGTGATAAATTTCCAGGCTGTAGGGTTTGATAATGCCAGGAATATCTAGGTTTTTGGCGATCGCATATTGATTGCGAAATTGTAATAGTTCGCTGAAGGTAGGGTATTCTCGTTTTAAGAGCTTGATGACAACTGGTAGGCGATTGCATTCTCGTACTGCCCGATACACTTGAGTACGCGAACCTGAATATAATTGCTCTATGATTTGGTAGCCAGCAAGCCTTACAGTTCCATCAATTTTTGCGCTCATAACTTTTTACGAAAAGTACTAAACTTAGAATTCCCAGCACATCATCTTGTCTAACAAATGAGAGCGAAAAATTTTGACTTCTCCCGCAATTTTGGCGATCGTTCTGGCATTCCTTTTTGGCAGAAGGCGCAAAAGCTTATCATAAAAGCTTTTTTGTCTGTTACTAAACCTCTAAGATTCATTTAACAAAGTTGTTTATGATTGATGAAACCCATGAAAATATTTCCTCTTCGACTGAAACCTGATGAAGATTTAAAACAAAGTTTAAAGAACTTTGCTAGTCAAGAAAACATTAAAGCAGGGTTTATCGTAACTGCTATTGGTAGTCTGAAACAAGCAAAAATTCGCTTTGCCAACCAAGACAATAGTACAGTCTTAACTGACAAATTTGAAATTCTTTCCCTCAATGGAACAATAGCAACCACTGGAATGCATCTCCACGTTGCCATATCCAACCAACAAGGAAAAACCATTGGCGGACATCTTGACTGTGGATGCATTATCTACACAACCGCCGAGATAGTTATTGGTATCAGTGAAGAATATACTTTTCTGAGAACAGCAGACGAGCAAACAGGATACCACGAATTAGAAATTATCAGACAAACATCTGAAAACCCTTGAGCGATCGGATGACAATACTGCTCGATTAACGATAATTGAGGTGTCAGAACCCCGGTTTCTTAAAGAAACCGGGGTTCTAGTTTCCGCGTAGGAGAGTAGTATTGCGTTAGTTCCTCCATATCACAGGCAAAACCTCCACATCCAAAACCTTTCCCTCGCCTTCCTCAGTATTCTGAAACAACACTGTAAACGCACCAGCACCCAACCCATATTGAGGAAACATCCGGTAACAAGGCAGAGACGTTAAATGTGACTGATAGCCCTCTAAATGCCTCACTTCCACAGCCTTAAACTGGGGAAATCTTTGCAAAAACCACTCACAAACCTCCTCATTTTCTTCAGGAGAGTAAGTACAAGTCATATAAGCAAGATATCCTTGAGGAGCAACAAGCCGAGCAGAATTAGCTATGATTCTTTTTTGTCTGTTAGCACTTTTATTAATAGCAGTTGGATGAAAACAACCCGGTGCTTTTTCTCCTTTAGCAAGTAAAGACTGCCCAGTACAAGGAGCATCTACTATAACTAAACGACTCGATAAAGGTATCGTGTCAGCAAAAAAACTTGAATCTTTGCTTGCAACAAGAGAAGGCTCAACCTGACAGCGTTTCAGATTAGAAATCAGCATTCCCAACCGTTTGCCAATCACTTCATTACTAATCAGTAAATCTGGTTGCAAACTTTTCCAAGCAAAAACACTTTTTCCTCCTGGTGCAGCACACATATCAAAAATTTGGTTGATAGGTTGAGGAATTGTCAACAATATAGAAGCCGCAAAGACAGAAGAAAAGTCCAAACAATAAAAAGATCCCTGTTCGTGTAGGGGATGCTGTCCAGGTTTTTCTCCTAAAGACAAACGGTCTATAAATTGTGGTTGCCAAGGTGTTGCTATTTCAATATAAAAAGGAGAAACTTCTGGCTTTTCCTTACACCAAAGAATACAAGGGTTAAAACGCTGTGGATGAGTTAAAGCCCCAATAAATTTTTCTTGTTCGTCTAAGTTGGTAAATAAACGTCGCGACAGTTTAACTAATAAATTAGAAGGTTTGTCCATGAAAATTTTCCAACATACCGTGTATTGCGGAGTTCCCCTTGGACTTTTAGAGTCACTGAGGCGTCGGACGAGCCGCTTAATTTCTTAAGACGCGCACACCTACCGCGTTCGCGAAAGCGTGCCCTCAGGCATAGCGGAGTTGAGCCACTCCGCGCACTAAAGTGACGCGGATTTTGCTATCGAATTAGGGGTGTGTGTAGTCCTCACTTTTCCTGCCAATGTTGCCATGCTACACCAACAGCGGCACTTGCCCCAGCTATTAACCCAGTTGCCATTCCCTCTATAGTTTTAACTCTTGGGTCTTGAGTTATGCATTCACTGGTGACTGTATTGGCTTGCAAGCACATATTGGTTTCCGCCCAAGCTGAAGTGCCACCTACAATGACACCAGCTATACTACAAGAAACAACAAGAAGGAGGAGGCGTTTGGTTTTTATGTCTTTAGGCGGTTGCATAGAATTTGGTAAATTGTTATTGGCTTAAAACTACTTTACACATCATTATCCTTTTTGTCAGTAGTTTTGACCCCATAATATCCAGCTATACACCAAGGCAGACGATATCCCGATCGCCTCACTGTCGTCAATGCTTGGCGGTCTGCTGGAATTTTTCTGTTAAGGGACTTGAATTCAGTAGAAATCCTCACAAGATACTCATATTTATACTTCAACATAAAAGATGTTCAGGGTGAATATCTCCACACACAACTGACATTGATGGCAGGCAAGACGCCTGCACCACAAGAAACTTTGGGAAATTTTTTTATTTGGAAGACCCTTAACTGAAGAGCGCACGTGCAACTATTGCAAACTGCGCTCGGACATTCTTTTTAACAAAAGTAGAAGGAAAAACATGAATTTAGTTTGGCGTTTGTTTAGCACATTGGCTCTCCAGATGTCTGCGCTTGCTGCGATTTCTAGTGTTGCCATCGCACAGGTGACGAGCGTTGCTCACCCAGAGATAACAAAGCAAAAGATTTGCTCTTTCGATTCCATAGAAGATTTGCTCCCTCCGCCATTAGGCGAGCAAAGTCATTTACACTTTTCTTACTTAGCAAAGCAAGGATTTATTCAAAACCCAGATGGTTCTTGGGTCTGTTATGTGAATGATTCGCAGAAAATCGGGCGGTACTATACCCTCTTCAAGATCCAAGAAATCGATCAAAAGCTTGTAGCAAGCACTTTCTTAGACAGTGGTCATTTGATTGCAGGTCAAGACAACCGCAGCTTAGACTTGTTTATGATGCTGATCGAGAATCACACCAACACAAGTCCGGTAAACCGACAAGTTATACGCTCTTCCCTGGAAAGCTTCATTACCCAAGTCCGCTCCAGGAAAATACTACCTTCACATCGTGGATATCTTTTCGACCACCCAAATCATGGGTTCATCTTATACCACCCTCTTTTAGAGGGAAAACTGAAGGGTACGGCAATTACAATTAATCTTGACTTGCCACGCCGCAAAAATTGATTTTTCTCTGGGAATTTCTTGTGGGATGGGCCGGAAAGCCCGTCCCAGAGAACGGGCGGGCGGGGACGCCCACCCCACAAGAGTCGGTTGCTTACTCAATTCGGAGGTTGATGGGTAGGCGAGCATAAATGCCCAGGGAATCGTTCATTTTTTGTACGATCGCCAGTTCTTTTTGAAGTTTTTCAAATTCAGCCATCAAAGGGTCTGGAGCTCTTAGCTTAAGTTTATCTATCCCCAGGATAGCCTGTGTCTCCTGCGCTGCTCGCCCAAATAAACGCTCCTCAAGAGTTCCCAATCGAGGATATTCCTGCACCTCCCAATTATCTCCCAGATTTGCGGCGGAAGCGGCGTGTTTCATGGCAGAATCCAAACCCCCAATTTCATCCACCAAACCTATTTTCTTCGCTGCAACACCCGACCAAACCCGTCCTTGAGCAATCTCAACCACCTTTTGTTCTGACAGTTTCCGACCTTGTGCGACTTTATTTATAAATACACTGTAAACGCGGTTAACATTACGCTGGTATAGTGCCAGTTCTTCGGGAGATTTGGGACGAGCGACTGTTTGAACATCAGCATATTTCCCTGTTTTGACTGAATCCCAGGTGATTCCGTTATCATTTGCCAATTTTTGAGCATTGATAAGCACTCCAAATACACCAATAGAACCTGTGATGGTGTTGGGTTCAGCAAAAATCCGTTTGGAGTCAGTGGCAATCCAATAGCCACCAGAAGCAGCAATGTCACCCATCGACACTACAACAGGTTTTTCTTGATGAGTCAATCGCACTTCTCTTTGCATGACCTCAGATGCAGTAGCGCTTCCACCGGGGCTGTTAATTCGCAGCACAACAGCCTTAACGTTTTTATCTTGGCGCAACTGACGGAAGATTTTGGCAAAGCGATCGCCTCCTATTTCTCCATTCTCACCTTGACCTTCGACTATTTCACCTTCAGCATAAACAACGGCGATTTTGTTTTTCGATTCACGTTCTATACCCAAGGATTTGCCGGGAACTGCTGCATACTCATTGATGTTAATTTGGCGGAACGTTCTCTCATCTTTATCGCTCTCAGTTAACTTTTTCAGGTCTGAAACCACTTCATCAAAATAAGCCACCTTATCTACCAACCGATTGGCTTTGGCTTGCTCAGCCAGCAACAACGCTTGATTATCGACAATATTTTGTAATTGGGTAGGGGCTATTTTGCGACTCGACCCTACAACTGTTCGCCACTCTGTCCAAACATCATTTAATAAAGTTTGAATTTGCTGGCGGTTTTCTGTACTTAGCTTTGTGAGGACAAACGGTTCAACGGCTCCCTTGAACTTACCAACTCGCACGACTTGAACGCCAACCCCATACTTTTGCAATGCTCCTGCAAAAAACATGGGCTGTGTACTCAAACCATTAACTTCCATCGCTCCCAAGGGGTTAACCACGATATTATCTGCCACCGAACTCAGGTAATATTCCCTTTCCCCCCAATCCGAGCCATAGGCGACAATCTTTTTACCTGCGGCGCGAAATTTCTCCAGTTCTTGGCGGATTTCTTTAAGAGTGGCAAAACCTGCAACACTTCCTTGTGATGTGCGGCTAGCATCCAAATATATGCCAATAATTCGCTTGTCTAGACGTGCTTTTTCCAAAGCATTCAGAATGCTGCGGAGAGACATCCTGTTGACTTCCTCACCTGATAATGCTTTTTCCAGCAATTCGCCCGTGCTGGGTTCGCCATCAGTAATGTTCATCGACAAGTCAAACACCAGCATTGACTTATCTTTCACTAGAGGACCAACATCTTTAGAAGAAGCAGCAGCAAAGAGCAGCAAGAGTAGCCCAGTAGTACCCAAACCGCAAAAGATGAATAACCCCAAGAGGCTGCCAACTAAACTGGCAAAAGTTTGTTTGAGAAAATTACGCATTTTAGTTAATGGTCATTGGTCATTAGTCGTTGGTCATTGGTCATTGGTCAATACTTATTTTATGCGTTGTAAACTTTCGGAACACCTTAGTTCATCTAGTGTAGCGTTGCCAGTACAAAATAGCACGGTAGTCATTTCAGCAATTAATACCTCTGCTAATTCCCGCACAGCTACATCAGAAGCCGCCGCCGCTTGTAAAAAAGGCATAGCCAATCCTGCAATATCTGCCCCTAACGCTAGTGCTTTTGCTACATCCAATCCATGACGCAATCCTCCTGAAGCAATTAAAGGAACATGAGGTGCGATCGCACGAATACTGGTAATACACTCTGCAGTAGGCAAACCCCAGTCGGCAAATGTACTTCCCAAACGGCGCTGTAAAGCATTTTCTGCCCGTTCGCTTTCCACTTTTGCCCAAGAAGTCCCTCCCGCACCAGCTACGTCAATTGCTTTGACCCCAGCCGCAATGAGCTTTTGGGCCATTCTATCTGAGATGCCGTTACCAACTTCCTTCGCAATCACTGGCACAGGTAATTTAATGCATAATTTATTTATTTTGTCAATTAATTCTTTGAAATTTTTATCACCTCTAGGTTGAATGCACTCCTGTAAGGGGTTGATGTGCAAAATCAAAGCATCGGCTGACAAAATATCAATTATCTTTAAACATTCATCCAAACCGTAATTGTAGTTCAGTTGGACTGCGCCCAAATTAGCGAACAGAAGAATATCAGGAGCATACTTCCGAACTGCAAAACTCTCAGCAACTTGAGGTTTTTCTACTGCTACCCGTTGGGAACCTACGCCCATCGCCAATTTGTAGTGCTGAGCAACTTCCGCAAGGCGACAGTTTATGACTCCCGCCTGTTCAGTTCCTCCAGTCATGGAAGAAATCAGCAGGGGCGCACCAAGTTGTTTGCCTAAAAACTGAGTCCTGATGTCAATTTCGTCAATATTTATTTCCGGTAGGCAACAATGAGTGAAGCGGTAGTGTTCCAATCCATTAGTCGTTTGATGAAATTGAACATCTTCTTCCAGGCAAATACGGATGTGATCTGCTTTGCGGGACTGCGTTGCTGCGGGAGTGCTTGTTTGAGAGTTCACGACTGATATAACTTGTGGCTATGACTGCACTCCCATTGTCTCAATCTTACTCCCGAACCGCCAAAAGATTACTTAATTTAATAATTAAAAATCGGCAAACCTACTTGCAATATTCAACAAACTACTATATTGTTTTATTTTGTTCGTCTCTAAAGTGCTAGAATCAAGTCAGCATTTTAGAAGTCTTGAAAACTAGTAAAAACTATTTGGGTATCATCAGGGAGTTAAGGATCAAGTAATCTGTTCAACATTATCAACAACTGGTGCGATCGCCCTAGGTTGGAGAGGTTACATTGTCCAAAAAAAGCATCTTTTTAAATCTTTAATAAAGAGAGAGGAAAGTATCTCTATGGCTTCATTGAGATCTACAGTTTTGTTTGCCAAAAAATTCGTTAATGGTAGAATAATAAGCCGTTTATTTGATAAGTTTTGACGATTGTAACTTGCACACAGCAAAACTCAGCTGTTGGATCTGATGATTGAGTATTGTAGGGGACTTCCAAATAAACAAATATCCCAAATTTATTGTGGTGCGGGCGTCCCCGCCCGCCACAAATAAAGGACGGGTGGGGACGCCCGTCCCACAGGATGGGATAGTTAATGTCCTAGAAATCCTTAGCTTCCATTTACCAGTCTCCGAGCAAACGGACTATCCTTTCCCGTTTCTATAGTTAAGATTGCACATTCTGTTTCTGGTTGTACTTAATTGGACGTGAGTTCGACGAAGCCAAATCAGACCTCACCCCAAACCCCTCTCCTTCAAGGAGAGGGGCTTCAAACCCCGATTATTAGATTGCTCCTCCCTCTTCTAAAAGGAGAGGGAGGTTGGGAGGGTGAGGTCTGTCGAATTCACGTTAATTAGGCGATCTTCGAGAAAGACTTCGCCACCACTCTCTATTGCAACTCACACACCAAAGATTATGAATGTTAGTCTTTCTTGGATTAGCACACTTGTTCTGTCTGTGTCTGCATCTGTTAGTGCGTCTAACTTTGCAACAGCACAACAGGCTCCAATGAATCCCCAAAAAACAACACAGACAACACCACAGAAGATTTGTTCTTTCGATGTTGTAAATAATTTACTACCTTCCACAAGCGAGAAAAGCAACTCTTTACTTTCCTACCTCGCACAACAAGGTTTTACACAGACTCACGATGGTTCTTGGGTCTGTTACGTTAACGATCCTCGAAAATCAGGACGCTATTACACTCTCTTCAAGGTTCAGCAGATCGATAAAAAGCTTGTAGCAAGTTCTTTTTTAGAGAACGATCGCATGATTGAGGAACAAGACAGCCGCAGTTTAGACTTGTTTCTCATGCTGATTCAAAATCACACAAGCACAAATCCGAAGAACTTGCCTAACATACGGCAATACATAGAAACCTTTATTACACTCATCAAGCAAGGGAAGGTACAACCTTCAGAACAGGGCTATCTCTTTAATCAGCCCAATCCAGCGTTCGTTTTTTACAACCGTATTAGCCAGGGACAAATTAAGGGGACGGCAATTACGATTAACCTTGACTTACCTCAGAAATTAAGTTCTTCTCCAGTCTTTTTAGAGCTTAAGGATTTGAAGAAACCCTAGTTAATGGAGGTGGATCTTGTTGAAGCCATTGACGAAGAAAATCACAATTGCATTTTATTGTTTTGCATCAGTACTCATCCCTTATAAGGAAGTATTTGCCCAGCTAAACCTTGGGCGCTATGGAGTCCAACGGGGACTGGAAACTAATTATCTCCAATACCAGATATCAGGGCAAAAATTGAGCCAAATGCGAGGTATTCCCGCATGCGCGATCGGATACGGTCTCAACTGTAACAAAACTGCAGCAGTTCTTGAGGAATTATTAGCAGCTAGAAGTAGACCCAGCTATCAAGACCTATTGATAAGAGCAGCTGGAGGAGAAGAAAACCTCCGCAAATTTGCTGCTTTTTACAATAACGATCGCAATCTTGCTCAAACGCCATATGCTTCATTTTGGCAAGATGACACCCCCAAAGTTGTGGATGGATATCGATATCTTCTTGGCGGGACAGTGAAACAGTCTCCTGTATCAGGTTTGGGGCTTGTCACTAAAAATTTTTATTGGACACCATTGCAGGGAGTTGGTAATTCCCTTGACCTTCGCAGTGGGTTGTTGAACTTGAAGTATTCTTTTGGACGTTTGCTGTACGAGGAAATGGCAAAAATTCCCAATATCGAGATGCAGGTTCAAGCTCTGAATTTACCGCAAGAGATGACGAAATTTTATTTGGAGAAAATTTCCATAGCAAAACAGGCATTAAGCACTGGCAATCAGAAGCTACTTGAAGATAGCATTCTCGATGTGCTCTCCGTACCATTCCATACAGAAAATACGCCATTTGGACGCCCAAATATTGGGATTCCTCCAGAATTCGACCAACTAACTGGCGAGGGTCTCTCACCAGATGTGTTTGTAGGAATGAATCCAGTCTTCTTAGCCCCGGATGCGATCGCTCTTGACGTTCCTTCTACAATTCCAGAACGTACAATCCCAGAAAATATAGTTCCAGAAAGTGCTCTTGTCCAACAAGGTTCTGGAAATTCATTGACAGGTTGGTTTATTGGAGGTGGCGGGCTTGTTTTATTACTTCTTCTTTTATCTTTAGGTGGTGGAGATAATAACGATCGCGCTTCCGGTCAACCACCTTTAACTGTCGGAACAACACCTCCCGATATTATTCCTCCAACCACCCCTAGTGGATGTGGTTTACCTGGCAACTCCAGCCAAGTGACTGAGATTCCTTGTACTCCAAGTGTTATTTATCCACCAGGGAAGGTAGAAAGAGTCCCAGAGCCATCAGCGATCGCGCCTTTTGTGTTGCTGTTGATTGTACTGTTTTTAAGTTCTGGTGCCTCTAGGAAGCAAGTTCGTTAGTAGCTAGTGGTTAGGGTTAGTAGGGCGCAATGCCTTGCGCCCCTACATGGTCTCAGCTTTTCATCTTGTTTTATTGCTTCGCACCTGAATTGCCAAATTTAATACCAGTACTATCGGGTAAGTCAATGCCGCGAACGTGCGTCAAGACACAATTTTTTTAGCTAAAACCAAAATATTCAAAGCTTGAATCGTCCACCAAGTCACATCAATTTCCCACCAACGCACTCCCGAAGAAGCCACATTGGGATGAAGGCGGATGTCTAGCCCTAGGAGAGATCGCCTCAAATTACGTATTAGTGTATACTTCGCTCCTATGTACGCGAGGGCTGCGAGCGCCAGCAACAGCGCCAATCATTGAGGCAAGTAAACCTAACAAGGAACCGAAGACAAACCACCACAATCCTTGACGTACATTTGCAGCAACATCACGCGCTTGTTGAGCAGATATGTTAGGTGCATTCTGCGGTAAGTTCACACCACCCTGCTGTTGTACTTGGTTAACAACTTCTCCAGCATTGGAAGCCGCAACACCAAAAGCACCTGAGACACCATTTGCTAGTAACCAAGAGCTTAATACTAAGGTTGTTGCCCAAAGAATCGCACCGTTGAGAAGAGCAGTATTGCGATTCATTGGACCACAAGCACGAGCTGTTACCCAACCACCAGTAAATAGAGAAATCAACAAACCAATAGTTGACCAAATTCCTACATTACCAGCAACATTATCTGCAATTGTTCTAGGTCTACCAGAACCTTCAACAGTGCCTGCACCAATTGCACCAAATAAAGCGCTCAAAATCAACTGAGTCGCTATGGCAACTAACAAACCAGAAATAATTGAACCCCAACGAACACGGTCGTGGTAATCGCTCGATTGATTAACAATAGCAGGCTCAGTAACGATATTATCCACATTTCGATTTACGTATGTCATAGACGCTTCTACTTTTGCTAAGGTTTATTTAGATTCAACTTGAATTTCCTTTATTTAACCTCAGTCAACTATATAAGTATAGATATTTGCATTGAGATTATCACTCTTACTCTAAGCCTTTATTTTCTATAATTTTCATCTATCCAACAACGTGGTAGGTTCTCACCAGAAGGGAATACTAAATTTTCTTTCTTAAATTGTTCAGGATCTTGTTCCTCTTCTCCTTGCTGAGATTGACCAAGGACAGTATTTTTTGTAGCACTAATTAATGCCTCTAGGTCACGGATCTCTACTAGACTATCGGTCTGCTTATTTTGTAAGAACATGGTGAAGTTGTTTTGTTTTAATGAATGTTGAACGAACTTGCTCAGCCAAACTGGTTATAACAATAGCCTAACCTTTTTTTTCTTTCACCAATCCTATAACCTGTTCTATTGCGGGTGCGCCACTGAGAGTACCGGGAATTTTAATCATCACATTTTCCTGCCCAATCTCATAATAATAGCGTTGCGCTTCTTCAATCGTGGCTTCTGTGTTGTGAGCAATCGTCGGGGGGACTTCGATGCTCACATAGCCGTCCAAACCACCTGACTCTTTATAAATAGGTCGGAAAATATCGCAGGCATTGCGGATATCATCAAAGATGAGGGATTCGTAAATTTTGTAGACAGGTAAACCTGCACGAATTCCTGCTTCGATACCAGTATCATATAGCGCGTTACCTGCGATCGCTTTTTCAAAAATTGCCGGGTTAGAAGTGATCCCACAAATACCCCGACTCAAAACCATGCGTTCAAGTTCACCAGATTTAATCAAGTCACGGGTCAGATTATCCATCCAGATACTCTGACCGTAATCTTTAATTGTTAACAGTGGGTTGCTTACCATCTCTTACCACCAAATTCGATTTCCGTTCTCATCTACTCGTGCTTGGCGAATCACATCAGATATTTCCTCTGCTTAGTTGACGTTACTAGCGGTACTGTTGATCCGCAGGATCGCCATAGGGGTCTTCACTTGCTGGACGGATGTTACCGTATTGTCCGTAATCAGCCGGGTCACCATAGGGATCTTCGCTAGCTGGGCGGATATCACCGTACTGTCCATAATTTGCCTGTCCCCCTCTTTCAAACAGCTTTTTCATGGCAAGAGCAGCTATACCAGCCATCGCGCCTTTCGCTAATGGATTGCCAAAAATGTTACTACCTCGACCACCCATCAAACCACCTGTCGCACCTCCAAAGATTTGACCGAGCAGATCTGGTTGTTGTTGATGAATTCTACCTGTTGCTCGAGCAAGATAATTTGGGTCTTGAAGACGATCGTCTATACCATCTTGGTTGAGATCGGGGAAATTCAAGTTTGAAGAGCGTGATTGTTGTTGAAAATACTGTCCAAACTGCATTCGCTCTTGTGGTGACATCCGGCTAAAAGCTTCTTGTGCAGATTCTTGATAAAGGTCTGGAGGTAATTGTCTGGATACTTGCTGATAACGACCTAAGACTTCCTCATCCGTGTATCCCTCAGAGGGTGAACCTTGCTCATAGCGATTAATAAAATTGCGGTAGTCATTTTCTGCTTCTCGATTACCACCGAAAATACTTTCCAATAAATTCATTTGTTTCTCCTAAGGCTTAATGCCACTAAATTTTTAGACTAATGTGGTAGCTACACATTTTTACGGATTCTCACCATTTAAAATGTTGGTGCTGGAGCTTGACCTAAACCTCTCAAGTCTCGCCCTGTTGGACTGTTATTATACCCTTGGAAATCACGGTATTGTTGCACTTCTGATTCAGGAACACGAATGCCTTATGATAGCGGCGTTACCCAGTTAGCACGACCTTGAGCATCACGGAAGTAAACACGTCCATAGAAGTTTAATTTCCTATGTCTAACCTCAGCCAATTATATAAATACAATGTTTGTACTGAGGTTATTCTAGTTATCTAAACCTTCAAGTGTTTCATAGTTTTCATCTACCCAACAGCATGGAAGACTTTCACCAGAAGGGAAAACTAAATTCTGTTGCTCAAATTCTTCTGGATCTTGTTTCTCTTGCCCTGCCTGACCTTGAGCAACTACAGTCGTTTTTAGAAGAGCGGTCAGTGCTTCTAAGTCACGTATTTCTACTAAGGTACCAGTCTGTTTGTTTTGAAGAAACATGGCATTTTTTTACTAATGATAAACAAATTAATAGCTAGACTGGTATTTAACATTATCCTACTTTGTTTCTCTCTTTTACTAACCTTAAGATAGAGATCGAAAAAAGAGTACTTAATTTATTGAATTGCATGGTGAGCACTAGATTTTTAAACACTTACGTAGCTAATATGACACAAAATGGCTCTTTGGATACTCTAGTTTAATGCTAGAAACAGGTCACAAATGTCAAGGGTCAGTTGGTTGGTCATATACAACTTTTGGAAGATGGTTTATCAAATAGCATCTCTTAGCTTAAAAATAAAAATATAGAAGGATATAAAAGGCTCACAAATTAATATTTTTGAGTCAAGCTAAGTACGCAAGAACCATCCTTACTCTTGCCACCACTGTTCATTAATCTCCCGTTTGACAATTTGGCAATACATCACGAAATACTCAATTTAAACACAAATTGCGAGGAAGATGTTACTCTCGAACCGCTATAAGATTACCGATTTCTTTTCCTCTTTCTCCCTTGCTCTTTGCGCCCTTGTGCGGTTCATTTAAATAGGTAGTTTTCGGGCGGAAAAGGAGTAATTGGCTTTCTAATTATTTGATGTTTTTGCTAAAGTCAGATGCTCTCTTCTTTGCTTCCTCAACTGCGGCATTCAGTGCTTGGAGTGATGTAGAGTAATAGCCGAACAGGCATGAGTCAAAGTCGGCAATGGGGAATGGGTTGCGCTCTAATATGTTATGGATAGCAATCGCGTAAGAATAATTCCCTTTAGCTAAAGGGTGGGAATGTACTGCCACATACCACGGTATACTCATTACTAATTCTGTAAAAAACTACCTCGTCCGAATGGATTAATCTTTAAGTTAGATAACATTAAATAAAGAAAAGCCCTACAACAAGAGGTACGCGTTCAAAAGTAGGTGCAGGTGCAGGTGCAGGGCTGGAATTGAATTTAGATTACGAACTTAATCCTAGTTTTACTTAGTGACAGTAGATGTTATACGACCATTAGGCATATATATTATTAAGCTTTTATGTAATTATTAATACATTCTCTCCCACACTGATTTAATAGGGGGAGACATCGGGAAAAAACAGGCACACAGTAAAGATTAACAACTCGGCGCAAGCTGTACCCAGCCGATCGCACTAAATAACTTTGTACGCGTGGACGCCTCTTTTTAGTCAAAAAAACCGATATCTTCCCTAACAGGACTTATATAATCCTTGAGAAAGGTTCGTCAACCCTGTAGGCTTGCTACTGTTATATAACACGCTTAAGTGATTTATCGAGTCAAGTGTGAATGAGGTTGTGGTTTTGAAATCCCAATTAACTAATCATCGGGTTGATTTACAAGATTGCACTATTTTTTATCAGCAAAGTAGGTTGGAGTCGAGTTCAATCCCCATCCTATTTCTACACGGATGGGGAATTTCGACTGAGCCTTATACTGAAGTACTGAAACTACTAGCACTTTATCATACCATAATTGCTCCTGACTTGCCCAGTTTTGGGAGATCGACTTACTCTGAGCTAATTCCCGATTACGTTAGCTATAGCAAATTTCTCCTTTCATTTCTGGAAGTTTTGGATTTACAACAATTTCATGTAGTAGGACACTCATTTGGTGGCGGTATTGCCATTACTTTATCTACATTTGTTCGGTGAAAAAGTCAGAAGTGTAATTCTGGTAGATAGTACCGGGATTCCCGCGCCATCTATACCGGAGATGATACCGCGAAGGGCAATCGAAATGACGCGAAAGAGTGCTTATCGCTCCTCTCCCCCACAATCGCCTACAGCCAGCCTTTCACCTCCAAGGTCATCCTGAAGGGCTAGCGAGTCGCCAATGACCTAGAAATTGCAAATCCCTCAAAGCGTGGGCTAGAGAGGGATTTTGGGTATTGGGTTTTTTGACTGCTAGGTTAAATTATTTGCTTTCTCAACTGCTTCCTTTAACTCTTCAAAGGTAATACTACCGTCTTCGTCTGAATCATACCTTACTAGTAACTCCTGGGGGCTACTGGTATTTGTTTCTGATGAGATGATTGCACTTAAGCCAGGACTTAAAAAAAGCTCATTAATGGAGACTTTGCCGTCTAGATCGCGATCTAAGGTATTAAAAAGAGATTGAAGCTCTTGCTCGGTTGCCATAAGTTTCTATCTGAATTAATTTTTCAATTTAATATCTCATTAATATCTCAAAATTCAACACAACAAACTTATATCCTTAGACGTAGAAACGGGGATCGCTGGGTCTTAGATCGGGTGTAGGCTGTGATACAGGGTCTACAGTTGGGACAATGAAAATCAATCGGCACGGTCGAGCCAAAGTTCTTACTCAACAAGAGATACAGCTAATTTTCAGTCATGGCTTAGACAATAACCGCGATCGCTGTATAAAGTATTTTTGACAAATCTATCGCAAGGTTATGTTGAAATAAAAGCTATCGCCCTAGACTTTCATAGCAACTCCCTATTTTTTATATAAATTTCTATGGTAGATATTTATATTATTGATCTATTTATTATAGGTCTACTGTTACTAGTAGTTACCTTACTGTCTGGCTGGATTTCACGCTTACCGCTTTCTTTTGCTCTGATCTATCTCTTAGTTGGTATTCTTCTTGGTCCTTACGGCTTTAAGCTCATTCAATTGCGCCGTGAAGGAGTTTTCAACGCCGAATTGTTGGAACGGCTAACAGAGTTTGTAGTGATTATCTCTGTATTTAGTTGCGGTTTAAAAATTGTGCGTCCCCTCAAAATAGGGGCTTGGGATATTACAGCACGACTCATTGGATTTTTAATGCCAATTTCAATTTTTGGGCTTGCTATTGTCGGGAAAGTTTTTTTAGGTATGGATTGGGGAGGGGCAATTTTACTAGGAGCAATTCTTGCCCCCACTGACCCTGTATTGGCTTCAGAAGTGCAATTGACTGATGTTAATGACCAAGATGAGTTACGTTTTGGTTTAACATCAGAGGGCGGGTTAAATGATGCCTTAGCCTTTCCTTTTGTTTATTTTGGTCTTTATGCTTTAAAAGATAAGAACTGGGAAAACTGGTTTAAACAATGGGTTGCTGTTGATTTAATTTGGGCGATCGCTGCTGCCATAGCTATGGGTATTCTTGTCGCTAAAGCGATCGTTTGGATTGATAAAAAAATTCAAAGACAACGACCTGCTGATGCATTAATGGAAGATTTTATTGCTTTTGGGACAATTTTTGTCACGTATTCACTAACAGAATTTGTCAATGGTTATGGATTTCTTGCAGTGTTTGTTGCCGGGTTAATTTTTCAAAGAAGTTATAGAAATTCAGAAAAATCTCTGGCCAAATTGGAATTTATAGAGCGAGTTGAAAAGCTTTTAGAGATTGGCACAATTTTAGTTTTAGGTTCAATTTTGTTATTTAAACCAATGCTGAATTATGCTACCCAATCATTATTAGTAATAGCTTTACTGTTCTTTGTCATTCGACCAGTGGGTGCTTGGATAAGTACAATTGGTAAACCTTCTGGACATCGGCACCATAGAAAAATGCATCCAGGAACCCGTTGGTTATTTGGCTGGTTTGGTATTCGGGGTGTAGGCTCTTTATACTATCTTGCCTACGCATATGGTAACGGTTTGAAAAACAGTCTTGGCGAGCAAATCGGTTGGATTACCTACACTACGATAGTAGTTTCTGTCATTGTGCATGGCATCAGCGCCACTCCACTTATGAGTTGGTATGAGCGAAATCTTTCTCCTGAAAATCGCAATGCCTCACCCCCAGCTACAGTGAAGGAATTTGAATAAGGAGTTAGATCTGCCGTACTATTTTTTTAACTAATTCTAGGCTAAAAATCTTGGATAGAAAAGGTTTAGAACGAATAGCATCCAGGCAAGCACTTAGAACAAAGTTTTAAAAAATACCCTGACCGGGAGTCAGCAAATTGTCAGGATCGTAACGTCGCTTGGCATTTATCAATCTGCTCCAGGCTGAACCAAAATGCTGTTGCCAATCCGAGTCAGAAAATTTAATAGCGTCTACGGGATAGCGAGTACCGCCAATATCGCGGTTTTTCTCAAAAAATCTTCGATTGTCATCAAGCATTTTGCGAACTGTAGCATCATCAAGCGGTGCAGTCCTTAGAATAGCAAAGAGAAACACAACCTGCTCGTTAGGTGTCCGAAATAAAGGCAGCTTGAAACGATCAGTTTTGACAGGGTACAGCAGAACTGGACCATTTCCTGTATCAACCAGTGTCAAAGTAGAAACAATCTCGCCAACATATTGCTCAACGGCTGTGCTCGGTACGAAGAGATTAATCCAAGGATGAGGGTTAGACCAAATGTTGATGGATTTGAGGTAAGCAACAGTTTCTGCCAAACGGTTAAGAAAGTCGAAGTAAGATTTGTCTTCTATTTGTTCTGTACCCGGAGTATAGCTCAAAGAAGCCAGTAAACTGGTGTTGTCTGGCTCATTAGGTGGGGTGTAAAAGCTAGCCGCTTCTAACATATAACGCCATCCTCCATTAGGATCAGATACTACCTGACCTTCTACATAGTTAAACCGTTCTTCAGTAATTAGTAAGCGTTGGTCATGAATCAATGTAGTCAAATCATCGTAATACAAAAGAAACACACGGGCATGGGTGAAGGCTTCGATTAGCCGAATTGTCGCCCGTACTATAATTCCACACTGACCCAAACCGGCTAGTACTGCTTCAAATAAATCGCGGTTTTGATCGGGAGAACAAGTTTCTAGCTTACCCTCACCTGTCACAACCTGAAGAGATAGCACATTATCAACCTGTACGCCATAGCGATGGCTCGCGCCGCCAATGCCGCCTACTGACAAGGTTCCTCCAATCGACAGTTCGGTGTAATCAGTGAGGACTGGTGGTGTCAATTGTTGCTGTAGCGTTGCTTGCAATAGCTGACTCCATACTATCCCAGCATCAACAACAGCTTGTTTTGCACTAATAGAATGGATTGTGTTTAGTGTACTCATATCAATGATTACACCCTCTTCTACTTGTGCCTGACCGTAGCAGGAGTGACCCTGACCGCGTGCGGCAATCTTAAGGCTGTGAGTACGAGCAAATCTGATAATGTTGACGATATCATCAATCGAACCTGGTTGAAGTACGGCTTTTGGGTGACGATGCACTAGGTGACCAAAATCATCACTCGCATTTGCGCGTGTGGCATCATCAGTGTAAAGTACTCCATCTAAAGGCGGTAGGTTGACAAACGAGTCTATAGCGTTAGCAGATGTTGCCCAGGAACGATTAACTGTATCAAATTTAACGATAACAGCACTAGCAATCAAACCTTGCAAAGTATTGCGACGCGAGATATTGTTCTTCATAAGAATATAGTTGTCATGGGTAAACCAAGCATGAATGTGGAGTCGTCACTGCTATAGGCATTATTCGTGCTGTTTTTGCTTTAAGGCGATCGCTCGCGCTTGGTTGCTTAGAAAATCAAGAATGTTGTTGGCTGTTGGCATCGCAAAGTTCCGGCACCTTGAAAAAGTCTGTGGGGTAGCGGAAGTCCTCCCTAGACTCGCCATAGTGATCGTAGAACTCGAAGGTTCCGATTTTCTTGAGAATAGGAGCAAACTCGGGGTATTTGTCGGCGCGATTGCAGAACCGACTGGGTATTTCCGTTCCGGGAATAACGCCCGTCCAGCAATCAACAGCGAACCCGTTGATGGTAGTTGTGCCCTTGTAAACCATGTTGTTGGCTAACCACCAGTCGCGACTAAAGACATTAGGCAGTGGTAAGGGGTTGAGAGTACAGGTAGTCACCCCGGTGTTCGGATCTTTTTGGATGAAGTACTCTTTATCTGGGTCTTTACCATCAGATGGGTCGAGGTCATATACGTTGTAGATCAGAATCTCCTTGTCAATATAGTAGGCGAGTTCGCGGTTGACGCCCTGCTTTATATCAAACTCATACGTAGACACCAATTGATTTTGGGGATTGCCGACCTCCTTAAACCTTCCCGATCCAAAGTATACCAAGGGAAAATTGGGAAACGCCTTTGCGGTTGGGATTTTGAGAGCTTCGTTTGTAAAGGAATTCTGTGTGCTCTTAACCTGACCAAAGGCGGGGAGCGAAGTTGTTAGGAAAGCACACAAAGCACAGATGACAACCCACTTAAAGATATCGGTTTTCATTTTTGAGATGACTACTATATTGCTTCAAAATCAATCTTCATTTGAAGCGATCGCCTGAGTTTGCTGTCTTTATATTTCTTTAGAAACAGCATTCGGCTTAAGCCATAACAAAAATAAAGAGTCTCAACTGGGAAAGTAAATTATTGCACCACATACATTACAACGAAGCTTCACTTGTCATGTTATCAAATAGCGCTAAAACGTAGTAAATCTTGGTCAATCGTAGTAAAACTGTATTCATAACCGTCAGAGCGGTGAATTAGTTTAATGTAGTGTCGATCTACAGCAATCCGATGATCGCTAATTAGCACTTCTACCCCTTTTTGAGTTGGAGTTTTAATTCTAGCTCGATAAATTCCCGCTTTAATGTGTTTCCGATCTTTCAGCAAATTGCAAATCACATAGTCACCAGCTGTCGCATGAGTATATTTCTGATTTTTGGCTACTAGCTTAACTTCTTTTTTACCAGTAATGGGATTCTTTTTAATGCTGGCTATGGCGGGAAAGCCTTTAGCATTCATTCTTTGTACTTGTCTTGTACCGTGTCCTTTGCAAGTAACGCGCAATGGTTGATAGATACACAATTTAACTATTTCTGATGTTCCTACACAAGCACTATCAATCCAGTGAGCTTTTGGCAATCCACTTTTAATCCGAATCATCTTTGTAGATGCACCATTCCCACTGATAACTGGTAATCCGAATTGATGCGCCATTTCAAATATGGCTTTACGGGTAGAGTTAACAGCAGCAGCATCACTTAATGACTTTTTCTGATGCGATTTAATTTTTTTGAGGATTTCCGGTTGAGCTTTAAGAAATTGTTCTACTGATTTATTTCCTTTTTTTTGGTTACATTTCTCGCAAGATAATGTGAGATTTGAAAATCGGTCACTACCACCTTTACTTCGTGCATTAATATGTTCTATCTGTAAGGGAACGTCTGTCTTACCGCAATAAACACACTTTCTACCCCAGTGTTCTAGAAGTGCTTCGCGTAAGGTGTAACCCCATAGTGTCCCCTGCTGGTATTCAATGCCTTCTATGTCTGGTGTCTCCATTTTTTGCAAGTCGAATTTAACCGATTCAATTGCAATGGATTTAATTGGTGCTAATTTCAGTAACCTTTTTATCCAAGTTTCAGTGGTTAACAATCTGTGTCTTAAAGACGGTGCTAGCCAGCCATCTGGTCTTTTCCGGTCAAATCTCTTTTGGCGATAGCGAAGTCTTCTTGACCTTCTAGAACGTCGAACACCTGCTCTTTTAATCATCTCCATTTTTATGGCTAGACCCCGATGTTCTAATTCCATCGCCCAGATGACTTCATTCTTATTTAAATCCACTAGAGAAATGCCTGTAAATTTTGAGCCTGGATCGATCCTCAGTTCTAAATACGGTTCTACATCTTCATCTACCTCCTTCTCTAAAATTAAAGTAAATGGAAATAATTTCAGCTTTTTAGCTTTGCCAACAGATTGTAGAATTCTCGCTCTTGCAGGTGTTGTTGGCTTTAGTATTTTGCCATTTTTACTCTCGACGAATACGGAATTAGTAATCATTTGATTAGCTCCCTTACGGGGTATGGTATGCCTCGACACTGCTTTTAAACTTCTCGAAAAGGTTCGGTGTTGCACTGGCACAAAGCAGCCATGTTCCTCCCTCGACGCTTGGGACTGGCAAATCCCATTAAGTCATGATTTAAAAGCGGACTTAAACCTTTGCAGGTAACGCAGAATAAACAGTTCTACGCTGAGTCATGGTGAAGTCAATAAATCGAATGACTCCGATTTATTACGAATTGCTCCGTTTTGTGTACTTCTCTTGAGCGTTTATTCACTACGGCTGTTAATCTGTACTACTTTTTGAACTATTTATAGGCTAAAAATCTCATGGGGGTAAGGGTTTTTTGGGTTTAGGGAAAGGGACAAGGGAGAATCATCAATTACAAATGCCCCATGCCCCATGCCCATCCGATGCTTATTTTGTTGTGACTTGATCGACTAATTCTTTAGTTTGTTCAAGGATGTTGGGACTCTGATTTTCTTGTTCTTCAGCTTTTATATTTCTTTCGTAAGTTTTCTCTATGGTTTTAGGGCTGTTAGAGTCTTCGATGGCTTGTTCGTAAGCTTTTTGTCTATCTTCTTCTCGCAGCCCAGCAGCTTCGTTGTATTCGTAAGCGCGGTCAATCTTTTCTTCTGGTGTTAGTTGATTGGCACGAGATGTTACGGCATAGCTAGGCTGCTGAGTAAAAAAAAATAAACCCGATAGGCTGATGAAAAGCATCAACCCTAAAACAACAACGCTTTGACGTAATGCTTTATTAACAATGGCTAAAAACGTTTGCATACGACTACCCTCCTGATTATACATTGTGCGGTTGGATTTGCTGAGTGTAGGGATAAATACTGATACACACTCTTAGCCTCACAGGAATATTACGCGTCTGGATGCAACTTTGACTTCTGCCAAAAGAAAGGTTATGCTATTTTGGATTTTGGATTTTAGATTTTGGATTTTGGATTTTAGATTTTGGATTTGAAGTGTTTCAAATTCAAACCCAATTTTGCATCAAAACCATTCATGATTAATTTTGATGCCTCGGCTTTGCATGGCTTGTTCAAATAAGTTTGTTGGCAATGCTTCTTCCACTGGTGTCACACCAGGTTTTTTCAGCTTTCCATCAAGTAACATTTGGGCAATACTACCCGTACCGCAACCAGAAGCAACTGCTGTGTTTCTATGCACTAAAGTCGAGCAAAAAACAGCTTCTTTTCCATCTTTTTGACCAGTAATTTCCGAGCGCACTACTACACCAATACCGCTAAAGCGATTGGTTACATCAGTCATGAAGTGACTGACATGAGCTAAAAATTCAATTGCACTTCGCTGCTGCATGACCCATTTGGGAAAAATATGAGCAGCTATCCATGTCATGTGATTGTAAAAATCAGGAACTGAGCCAAATTTAGTGATAACAGTTTTGACAGATGGATAAGCATGAGGCAGTGTATAGGTTTCTGGCATATCAAACCAATAAACTCCACTGCGACCGTATGGGTTGGGAAAATCAATGTTTTCGCGCTGGCTGTAAGGTTTTACTATCTGCCAATTACCATCTATCCAAGCTTCAAAAGGTTGTTGCAAGCCTAAAAAAGTTGTTCGCATGACGGTGATACCAGCACCGCCGGAACCAGAGACTAAATAACTTAAATGAATTTTTTCTGGTTCATCCAATTGTTCTACGCCCTGACGTACCATGCTGTTAGAAATACCTGGGAATATTCCTGTATTAATTATTGCAGTCACTCCAGCGTTGACAGCAGCATCATGATACTCTAAGGCTTTTCTGGTGAAAGAACGGTGATCGCTGACATCAGCATAGTGAACGCCTTGTTCAATACAGATTTTAAGAACGTTAGCGTCTCTATAATGAAACGGACCTGCACAATGGATAACTATGTTAGAAGATGCGATCGCTTTTCTAAGTTTCTCCACATCTGCCAAATCTAAAACCAGATAATGGAGTCGCGGATTGGGGCTTCCGTTATCTGGGGTACGTCCAGTAATAGTAACTTCTGCTTGTGTATGAGTGAGAATATCCTGGGCAACGCTACTGCCAATCCGTCCGCGTCCTCCAAGAATCAAAACCCGATTTGTCATTGCTCCAGTACGATTCACAGCATTTTTATTACATCAATCTTTAGCGATTTTTGTCATCGGTAGTGAGTATGAGGTGGGGAGAATATGGGAGATAGGAGCGGTGGGTACTCTAAAGTTTCTTCTCTGTCTCCGCATGATGCTTTCATTATCTACATCTCTAAGTGTAAGCACTCATAGCGCCGCATCTAATATGCGCTTGAAAAAATTTTCAGCCCGACCCTTGACTCTCCAGTGTACTGGAGCATTCAAGATGAAAGAGCGTTAGCGCCATTTAGTCATTGGAGCAGTCAGATGGAGAATACCACACTCAAACTGCGCGGCATGAGTTGTGCCTCTTGTGCCAGCAGCATTGAAGACGCGATTAATTCTGTCCCCGGTGTCAATGAATGTATCGTGAATTTTGGAGCAGAACAGGCAACAGTTGAATATGACCCTAGAAGAACTGATTTAGAAGCCATTCAAGAGGCGGTAGATGCAGCAGGTTACTCTGCCTACCCACTCCTAGAACAAAACCTGATGGCGGGAGAAGATGATGCTGAGAAAAGACATCGCTTAAGAGAATCCCGCGATTTAATGCGAAAAGTGACGGTGGGGGGCATCATTAGCATTGTATTGCTCATTGGGTCACTGCCAATGATGACAGGGTTGCACTTACCCTTTATCCCCATGTGGTTGCATAATCCTTGGGTGCAGTTGATACTCACTACCCCAGTACAGTTCTGGTGTGGTTACTCCTTCTACATCAATGCTTGGAAAGCTTTAAAACGTCATGCTGCCACAATGGATACCCTAATTGCTTTGGGTACAAGTGCAGCGTATTTTTATTCGCTGTTTCCCACCTTATTTCCCAGCTTTTTCATCAATCAGGGATTAACGCAAGATGTATATTATGAAACTGCTGCTGTCGTCATGACCCTGATTTTGCTAGGAAGACTATTTGAAAATCGCGCTAAAGGACAAACCTCAGAAGCTATCCGCAAGCTAATTGGGTTACAAGCTAAAACGGCGCGTTTGATTCGCAATGGACAAGAAGTAGATGTCCCAATTGAAGAAGTACAGATAGGAAATGTGATACTGGTTCGTCCGGGCGAGAAAATTCCTGTTGACGGGGAAGTCATTGAGGGAGCATCCACAATTGATGAAGCGATGGTGACAGGGGAAAGTTTGCCCGTGAAAAAGCAACCAGGCGATGAAGTGATTGGAGCTACCATTAACAAAACTGGGAGTTTCAAGTTTCGGGCGACACGAGTCGGAAGCGATACTGTGCTGGCGCAGATTGTCCAGCTAGTACAGCAAGCACAGGGTTCCAAAGCCCCAATTCAGAGATTAGCAGACCAAGTAACTGGATGGTTTGTACCTGCGGTGATTGCGATCGCACTGCTGACTTTCATCATTTGGTTTAATTTCACGGGCAACGTTACTTTGGCACTCATCACCACAGTTGGAGTACTCATTATCGCCTGTCCTTGTGCGCTGGGTTTAGCCACACCAACTTCTGTCATGGTAGGAACGGGTATTGGTGCAGAAAATGGCATTTTGATTAAAGGTGCCGAAAGCTTGGAACTAGCGCATAAAATCCAAACAATCGTGCTGGACAAAACTGGAACCATTACTCAGGGTAAACCAACAGTCACCGATTTTGTCACCGTTAACGGTACTGCTAATGGTAACGAAATGAGGTTGGTGCAACTTACGGCATCTGTGGAACGCAATTCTGAACATCCACTGGCGGAAGCGGTTGTGAGATACGCCCAATCTCAAGAAGTGAAGTTAGTAGATGTCAAGGAGTTTGAAGCAATTACAGGCAGTGGTGTACGGGGTATAGTTTCTGGTCATCTTGTGCAAATTGGTACGCAACGCTGGATGGAAGAATTGGGTATTAACACTCAAGCCTTGCAACAAGATAAAGAGCGTTTGGAGTATTTAGGTAAAACTGCGATTTGGATTGCGGTTGACGGACAAATTCAGGGATTGATGGGTATTTCTGATGCTATCAAACCCACCTCCATACAAGCAATTCGCGCTTTGCAAAAACTAGGTTTAGAAGTGGTGATGCTTACGGGTGATAATCGCCGCACCGCAGAAACCATTGCTCGTGAAGTTGGTATCAAGCGCGTTTTGGCAGAAGTCCGCCCGGAGCAAAAAGCCGCTACAGTGCAGAAACTGCAATCAGAAGGAAAGATTGTGGCCATGGTTGGAGATGGTATCAATGATGCACCAGCGTTAGCCCAAGCCGATGTGGGAATGGCAATTGGCACTGGTACAGATGTCGCGATCGCCGCCAGTGACATCACGCTCATCTCCGGTGATTTACGAAGCATAGTCACTGCCATTCAATTAAGCCGCGCTACAATTCGCAATATTCGACAAAACTTATTCTTCGCCTTCATCTACAATGTTGCTGGAATTCCAATTGCAGCTGGAATTCTCTTCCCCATCTTCGGTTGGTTGCTTAACCCCATCATTGCGGGTGCAGCAATGGCATTTAGCTCGGTTTCAGTTGTGACAAATGCGCTACGTTTGCGTAAATTTCAAGCTAAAGCAGTAGCATAAGGAGGTAGCAAATGTTGAGTAAAGTAATTCTTGGCAGTATAGCAAGCTTAGGATTGGTATTTAGTGTTGCCTCAGGTAAAGCAGTTACACAGATGAATCATGAAATGCCAACGACTGAGCGATCGCAGACAACTCAGTTCCGCCCTATTGAGCAACCATTCTGGGTAAAAGGTGCAGTGACAACAGGCGGCTTGGGGTTAATCGGACTAGAAATCTGGTGGTTTCTCTTGAGTAAACCTAAGTCCCAAAAAGCCGAAGCCCATGATGGTATTCAAGAAGTTAGCATTACTGTAGATGGAGGTCACATCCATTGAGTTCAGACCCGACAAAGCAGGTACTTATACCTTCAACTGCGGGATGAATATGTTCCGAGGAGTTATAGAAGTTCAACCTACTGACTCCACTGCAAAAGCAACTCCAGTAACGACTTCTCAATCTACTCACCAGATCCAACCAGAGCTTTCTTTGCCTACAGAGTCAGCATCAAAAGCAGTGAAAACACCAGAACTTCCAACGTCATAATCTGAGCAAGTGCTTTGATAAATTGCTAATACCGGACTTTGACTTAGCCATCCTCAATAAGGAATTCAATACTATGACTCTGCAACTAACGGTTCCCAAACTGGCTTGTTTTGCTTGCGCGAAGACTATTACCAAAGCAATTCAATCAATTGATTCTACAGCCACAGTGCAAGCCGATCCAAAAACAAAACTTGTCAGTATAAAAACTCAAGTATCTGAGACAAAAATTAAAGAAATAATAGCTGCTATCGGCTATCCATCTGTTTAGGAATTTGAGCTTTTCTACTATCAGTAATTAGCATTTAACTAATTGCTGATAGTCAAATATTTATTTCAAAAAAGTTCTTCTGCTTTTAGCAAGAGATGTGAATCGTATGGGCTAGCTTTTTCCGATCCCACTGACGATTTGTCTAGGAGTTAGTTATCTGTTTAAAAAATGGAGCAAAATCAATGAATCGATTTCTGAATGCAATTACTATAACAACTACTTTGATACTAGCTCAAAGTTGCTCCTTATTACTTAGAGAAGAAGGGAAACCAATATCTGCTGCCACACATCAGCATGAGGAGCATTCGATGGATGAGAGCGATCGCAGAGAACATTCAACAAGTGGCGCGGGTAATAGGAAGAAAGCATTTACTCAGGCAAAACTCAAAGTTCCAAGCATCATTACCCATAATAAAAATATTCCGATAGTGATTGGCGTTCAAGATTCTGATGGGAAAGCAATTGCAAACTTTGACACTTTCCAAGAAAAGTTAATGCACCTCATTCTTGTCAGTGATGATCTTCAGTTTTTTAGTCATCTTCATCCCACATATAAAGAAAATGGGCAGTTTGAAGTTGAAGCCCATTTTCCGCAAGCAGGTGGTTACACATTTTTTAGTGACTACAAACCTGCTGGTCAAATAGAACAAGTCTCAGTATTAAAAACACAAGTTACTGGAAACAGTATTGCTGCTCCAGAAATTGACCTAAATCACAGTAAAACTTTCAATGATACTAAAATCAATCTCGCTCTTTCTAAACCAACTGTGAAAGCAGGTAAAGAAGTTACTTTGATGTTTAAATTACTAGATGCTTCTAATAATCAACCGCTTACAGACTTGCAGCCTTACTTGGGAGAAAGAGGACATTTAGTCATCTTACGGCAGTCAAATCCATTGAAAGCAGAAAATTACATTCATGCTCACGCGCTGAAAGATACCCCCGCAGGACAGGTTCATTTTATAACTAGCTTTCCTCAAGCAGGAAAGTATAAGCTCTGGGGTCAGTTCAATCGCAATGGTAAAATCGTCACAGCTGATTTTTGGATAAATGCTGTTTAACAGTAAGACGAGAAGTGCAAAACTCCCGTGCTTCTAACTTTGTATGAACAGCGCCCAACGAATCAAACGCCACAGCGGTGTGGTTTTAGACCTTGAAAACTGCTGTAAATTGCTGCTGTATCTCAATCGTGCTAAACCGCCATGTTAAAATGGCGGCTGCTAAAGCAAGAGACGTAGCTAGTAACGGTTTCATGGAACAAGTCGGAATTAGTGTTAATTTTAAGATATCTAATACTATTTCTGAGTTTATGCCTTATATCAGTCCTAAAGACGCCGCAGAACTAACAGGCTTTCATCCAAAAACTCTAGCTAAGTGGGCAGACGCCGGGAAAATTGACTTTATCAAAGCTGAGAGTGGTTATCGCCGATACGATGTGACCTCCCTCAGAAAGATGATTGGGGAGGACGACCGAGCAGTCATCATATATGGACGAGTCTCAACGCATTCTCAAAAGGATGATTTGCAACGGCAGTTAGATTTTTTACGCTCGCGCTACCCTAAAGGAGAGATGATTTACGAAGTAGGTTCGGGGTTGAACTTTAAGCGGAAAAAGCTTTTATCGATATTAGAAAGAGTGATTAATCGCGAAGTAAAAGAAATAGTAGTAGCTTATTCAGATCGGTTGGTCAGGTTCGGTTTTGACCTTGTAGTTTGGCTTTGTGCTCAATTTGATTGTAAAGTTATTGTGTTGAATCAAGTCGTGCTTTCTCCTCAACAAGAGTTAGTGCAAGATCTGCTAGCAATCATGCATTGTTTTTCTGCAAGGCTTTACGGCTTGCGAAAGTATGAAAAACCGATCAGAAAAACTTTAGAAGTAGAAAAATTAGATGAAGATTCCATGAAGAATGATGTCTAAATCGGAAATGTCGGGGACATTTTTGTATACTAAAACAGTCAAGCGAAGGAGGTGATACAACGTGGGGCGAGTCAAAGGACATATTGAAGTTCAAAAGACAGTGATATTAAGAGCTAAAAGTGAAACTGCTTACAGGGAAGAAATAGTTAAACATATTATTACTACCAAACAATTGTACGCAGATACAACTGAGTTTTATGTTTTGGTATTTCTGGAGAATTTAGAGCTACTCAATTTAAAATCTGATGACTTGTATAGCGTTGTAGAGAAATTAACATTAATTACCAAACAAAGACCCTCCCCGGAAATTCCCTTGCAGATCAACACAGTTCAAGACATGCGTCGTTCTTGCATTAAAACCGCTTTTGGTATAGCAAAGTCTTGGGACTCGAACTATAAAAAATGGGAGTTACGTAGAGATAAGCATGAAGAAAAACAAGCCAAGAAATTAGCCATTTCTGAAGCTAAGGGCCAGAAATACACTCCGAAAAAGTTCACAGATAAACCACCGCTACCACCTCGTAATTATACAAACATTCATCCTACTTTCTATCGTGGGATGTACAAGGAGTTTGACGGTTCATCAATCATATTAAAACTGTGGACAGGCAACAGATGGGTTTTTATGAAGCAGCCTATCAACCTAGAAGGTAGAGAACTTCCTTATGGTTATGAATGGGGAAGTCCCACGCTGGTTTTAAAAGATAGGTTACATCTTCATGTTCCTGTGATTAAACAAGTCAAATCCAACGGGAAACTGGCTCAACAAGCATTGAACCCTGATGGATTAACAACTTGCAACGTAGATCTAAATCTTGATGGTGATATAGCTGTAGCAACAATTCTACACTCCGACGTTACGGGTAGCGTTACCGAGATTGCCACTCTCTTTGTTAAGGGTAATGATACTATCCAACATCGTAGGAAGCGTGAGTTAGGTTTAATTGCAGTAGCTAGTTCCAAGACAAATAAAGGTTTTGGAGTTAAAAAGATTGGTGATAATTCTCAACGCTTTGAGAAAATTAAGAATAGAGATAATTACGAATCTCATCGAATCTCTAAACGTATAGCTGACTTTGCTCATCAGTATGGAGCGACAGTAATTGTATTTGAGTGTTTAACTAATCTTCGACCCGATAGAGCGAAATTTAGCCGTCGTTCTAATCAAAAAAGAGCTTATTGGCTCTCGTCGAAAATTCGGAAACGAACCAAATACAAAGCTTTTCAGTCTTATGGAATTATCACGGCTCAAGTCTCACCAAAAGATACAAGCAGGCATTGTGCATTATGTAATGGCAACGAAGAAGAAGATTCGTTAGTTTCCAGAATAGAAGCTCAATTTAGTACTGATGTCGCCAGACTTTTTCAAATAATCATGAATAAATCATTGGAGAAAGTTGATTACAGTACGGGAGCGCCAAATTATATTTGTTCCGACACCGTTGAACATAGAGGCAATGCCGATCTGAACGCCGCCCGAAATATAGGTCTACGTTTTTTTGCGAGATATTACCAAAAGCCCAGGTTGAAAGTTGAAAAACAGGGTTTACTTGCTACCCAAGCAGCCAGAAAGGCATTTGGCATGGTAGCTGTGTAAGGGTTAGTGGTTCTACCCATGCGTTCTCGACGTGTTTGGATTACCCGTGCATATATAGTAGCAGCAAGCCTGCAAAGCTATTGACGAGGCATACCCATCGGGAGCGAGAAAAGGAGAGAGAAGTACTAAAAATTCCGATAACTTCCATCTCTCAGGATCACCCATGACAAAGCCCCACCATAAGCCAACGCCACCCAATCCCAACAACAAACCAAGTGTGTAACCACAGGTTAAGCCAATGCCCCAATATGCTAAAGCACCTATCAAAAGGGGAATTCGAGTATCCTTTAATCCTCGCAACGCACCAGCCGCAGCCACTTGAATGCCATCTGCAATTTGGAACATTGCTGCTACTCCCAGAAGTTGCTTTGCCAAACTGACGACAGCTACATTCTTAGGATCGGTAGTATCAATATAAAGTGACACGATCCTCTCTGGAAATGCCCAGAACAAAATGCCCATTGCTGCCATGAACACTGCAGCCATGCCAATACCGACAAATCCTGCCAGTCGCGCCCCTTTGGGGTTTTCTTGCCCCACGAGTTGCCCAACTCTCACAGTTGTTGCTATTGAAAGTCCAACTGGAATCATAAAGGTAAGAATTGCTGTCTGAAAAGCAATTTGATGGGCTGCTAATGTCACTGTTCCCAATTGTCCCATTAAAAAAGTGACGCAGGTGAAAAACCCACCTTCGACTCCTGCTAGTACGCCAATGGGTACACCAACTTGCATCAATTCCCAAAAGACTTTACGTTCAAATTGATGCAATGCAGAAAATGCAACGTAGATTCGCAGTTGAGGGTGGTTGAGGATGTAAATTGCCAAAGCAGCAAACATTGCCCAAAAGGAGAAAGCGCTTGCATAACCAATTCCCGCTAAACCTAATGCAGGAAAGCCATATTTACCGAACATTAAAATATAGTTACCTACAATGTTGAGCAACGTACCACCTATGACGATCGCAATCACGGGACGGGGTTTTGATAAGGCTGAGACAAAACTTTTCAGAACGGCAAACCCCAACCCTGGTAGATAGCCCCATGCGATCGCCCTCAAATACTCTTCTGCTAATGCCACAGTTTTCGGTTCTTGCCCGAACAAGCGCAGTAGTGTTCCACCATGCCATATAATTAATGTTGTCGGAACTGCCAAGATGAGTGATAACAACAAACCTTGTCGTACCACCCGACTCACTTGCTCGACTCGTCCGGCTCCATAGGCTTCAGCAGCTAGCGGACTCACGGAGGAAACGATTCCAGAACCCATATACATAAGTATGTGAAATATAGACGCTCCTAATGCTCCGGCTGCAATGATTTGGCTTCCCAAAATGCCCATCATGACTGTATCGACAAACGTTGTCGCTCCTTGAGATAGCTGTGCTCCAGCTAAAGGAACTGCTAGAATTAGACACTCTTTAATTTCAGCGATGACCCTGGATTTTAATATTATGTAACTCATAGGAACTACGGAAATTACCCCGATAATTAGTCCTCAGAAATCATATTCATTATGATTTAGAAAGGCAGAGTTACATTGTAGCTTAATACTACATTAATGGATGAGTTTCCCTCATTGAATTTCTGGCGTTGCTGAATAACAGTATGAATTACCCTCATCCCCAACCCTTCTCCCAAAGGGATTTGGGAGCTAGAATTCTTGTCCCCTCTCCCTTTGGGAGAGGGCTAGGGTGAGGGCAAATCTTAAGGGTTTAACTAGGATTCATACCTTGATTCAGCAACGCCCAATTTCTTTCAGAATGTTAGCTGAGTTCGTCTCTGGCGGGCGCGACAGATTTATCGCTTTCATAGCGATTCCACATTTATCATATCAACATTAAAGACATCTGCGAAATTCTTTGCCACTTGAGAGCGTACCTCAGAACAAGTTATACTGGGAAGCCATTGGGCTAAACTACCCACAGGTTTATCAACAATGCCACAGGGGACAATATGTTGAAATCCTCTTAAATCGGGACAAA
Organism: Scytonema hofmannii PCC 7110; assembly: GCF_000346485.2. Lineage (NCBI taxonomy): Bacteria > Bacillati > Cyanobacteriota > Cyanophyceae > Nostocales > Scytonemataceae > Scytonema > Scytonema hofmannii. Next base: position 10,611,103 of record NZ_KQ976354.1, on the reverse strand, counting down.
CATTTAATGAGAAACCGTGCATAGTAATCCAACGGCTGACTTTAATGCCAATCGCTGCGACTTTACGTCCTTCGAGCCACACTCCTGTGAATCCAGGATTGCGTTCCCCTGCTAACCCGTAGGATTTTAATGTGAGTATTAGCACTTCTTCTAGTTGCCGCAGGTACCAGTGGAGGTCTTTACAATAATAATGCAAATTTAAAATTGGATACCCAACCAGTTGTCCGGGACAGTGATAAGTCACTTCACCACCTCTTTCAACCCGATGGATTTCATACTGGCTTTTGCTTGGGTCAAACTTGAGAAATTCTGGGTTCGCTCCTTGTCCTAAAGTATAGACTGGTGGGTGTTCTAGCAATATCAGCACGTCATCTAGACGAACGTCGTTAATGCGTTCCATTTGAAGTTGACGCTGCAATCTCAGTGTTTCTACGTAACACATTACTTCTTGGTTATATAACAAACATCGACGTTGGCGCAGAAACATACTACAGATAACCTAAAAAATCAAGTAGTGTGAGAATAAAATGTATTTCATGTTACCAACTAAGTAACAAAAATTGTCAAGCTATGCAAAGGATTTTAAAGGAAAGTCACGGGAAGTGGTTTTCCAGAATACAAGATGCTAGTTTTGATATATTAACCTCAATGGTGTTGGGAGGAATTCTCTGCAATAACCGTCACGCCAAAACATATAGTTAAGAATGAACACCGATGATGACGCCTAAGCGATGGACAGCATACAATAGAAAAAATCTGTAAAAACTCGTTTTTTTCTTAAAAGGCAACAAGCCACTGAAGAAGCTCAATCTACGATGTCTGCACCAATTCCAATTGCCTTTCAATACAGTTGGAAATATTGGCAAGTTTTGTAGGTAACTTTGAGCTAAGGAATTTCTGAAATTTCAGCTTCAGTTGGCATCGGGGTAGGTGTCATCCCAGTACTATATTGTTCTGGCGGCAGTTGTTAGACCTTACCGCAATTCCTTTTCATCCAAGCCAATATTTATATACAGCATTGAGCGGGAGAGTTTACATGAAGCTTGTCATCCACGGCAAAAATATTGAAATTACCGAAGCGATTAGGGATTACGTGCATCAAAAAATTGAAAAGGCGGTAAATCATTTTCAAAACATCACAAACGAAGTGGATGTGCATTTAAGCGTGGCTCGCAACCCCAGAATTAGTCCAAAGCAGTCGGCTGAAGTTACCATTTACGCAAATGGCAATGTCATCCGTGCAGAGGAAAACAGCGAGAACTTATACGCTAGCATAGATTTAGTAGCTGATAAAATAGCTCGTCAACTGCGTAAATATAAAGAACGGCGTCACGAACAGAAAACTCATGCTCAAACGACTATTGATGGAGTTGTTCAAGAAACTGTTGTAAAAGATTTAATAGGCGATCGCACTCCCGAACTACCAGAAGAAGTAGTGCGATGCAAATATTTTTCTATGCCCCCAATGACTGTTGCAGAAGCTTTAGATCAACTGCAATCAGTCGGTCACGATTTTTATATGTTCCGTAATGCAGACACTGGAGAAATAAACGTTGTTTACGAACGCAATCATGGTGGATACGGTGTGATCCAACCACGCAATAATAACGGTCACACTCATAACGGTCACACAAACGGCAAGAACGGCAAAACAGCCCACGTTGCCGTTCCTGAGAAATATTATCAGAAATAGTAAGTAGGGGCGCAAGGCATTGCGCCCCTACAGTAGTTAGTTGTTTCCACTAACCACTAACTAAACCCCAATCTTTTGCAGTATTTTTAGTGCTTCTTCGACATGTCCTTTGAAATTAAACATGGAGTCGAAAACATATTGTACTATCCCTTCTTTGTCAATGACATAAGTCACGCGACCTGGAAACAAACCAAAAGCTGCGGTTGCACCGTAAGACTTACGGATTTGGTCTCCTTTATCGCTTAAGAGGGTAAAGGGTAGCTGATATTTTGTGGCAAATTTTTGATGCGATTCGGGTGAGTCACCACTCACCCCAATAACCTCTGCACCAGCATTTTGAAAAACTTCATACTGGTCGCGGAAAGCACAGGATTCGGCTGTACATCCTGGTGTGTCATCTTTAGGATAAAAATACAAGATGACAAATCTTTTGCCACGAAAATCTTTAAGGCTGATGGGCGTACCATTTTGAGAAGGTAACGTAAAGTCGGGGGCAGTGTCGCCTACTTTAATTGACATAGGTAGTTTAGATTTAAAGGTGGAATTCGTTCGATGGTATTGACTTAACAAAATTTTACTTGGTTATTGGTTTGCTTAGTCTCGATCGGTAGTATCAGGCGGAGTACTTTAGAATATCTTTTGCAATATTCTGTCTTATGCGTCTGACTTCTCTTGATGTTTTTCGGGGCATCACTATCGCTGGTATGATTCTTGTCAACATGGCGAGTCTTGCCGAACCTAATGTTTACGCACCATTACTCCATGCACCATGGCATGGTTGTACTCCAACTGATTTGGTTTTTCCTTTCTTTTTGTTTATTGTCGGTGTGGCAATGGCTTTTTCATTGTCAAAATACACCGAGAAAAATAAACCAGATGCATCTGTTTACTGGCGTATTCTACGTCGTACTGCTATTCTATTTGCTTTGGGATTGCTACTTAACGGCTTTTGGAATAAAGGGCTTTGGACATTTGATTTAAGTACCATCCGTATCATGGGAGTGCTGCAACGTATCAGTTTGTCGTACCTACTTGCTTCGCTTGCAGTTCTCAATTTACCTCGTAAGGGACAGTGGATACTAGCAGGAGTTTTACTCCTTGGCTACTGGTTAACAATGATGTACGTACCAGTTCCCGGTTATGGTGCTGGAGTGCTGACACGATTCGGGAATTTCGGTGCTTACGTAGATCGTTTGATTATTCCCGCAGCACATTTATATAAGGGAGATGGGTTTAATAACTTGGGAGATCCAGAAGGGCTTTTCAGCACGATACCCGCCGTTGTGAGTGTTCTTATCGGTTACTTTACCGGACAGTGGATACGGAATAAAAAATACACTCATTCTGAAACCAGTATGGATTTAGTTTTGTTTGGACTAAGTTGCCTAGTTATAGGTGGAATCTGGGATTTAGCATTTCCTATGAATAAAAAGCTGTGGACTAGTTCCTATGTAATTTTTACAAGTGGTTGGGCATTATTATTACTTGCAGCTTGTTACGAATTGATTGAAGTGCGACGGATACGGCGTTGGAGTAAACCTTTTGAAGTGATGGGATTAAATGCCATAGCAATCTTTGTGGCTTCAATATTGTTAATTAAAATCTTAGTAAGAACCAAAATTGGTTCTGGAGAGAAGGCGCTAAGCACTTACGAGTGGATTTATCAAAATCTTTTTGCCTCCTGGACAGGTACAGTCAACGGTTCTTTATTGTTCGCCATTGTCACTGTTCTGCTATGGTTGGCAGTTGCTTACGGAATGTATCGACAACGCTGGTTTGTTAAGGTTTAGAATTATAAAGCTAGCGGTTTAGGTCCCCGACAACTCATGCGAAGTCGGGGATCTGAGCAGATATAATTATTACAAAAATAAAGGTTAATCAATGGTTGCTGAAATCAAAGAATTTGATGCCCAGCACTGGGTAAAAACTCGTTCCTCTCTGAATCCCAGCGAATCTACCTTTCTTGCTTGGAAGGGGAACATTTACGCTTTTATCCCAGGAGAGAAGAAAAAACTTTTATTTAAAATAATGGGCATGAGTGTCAGTAGGTGTATACCCACAGAAGAAGGTATCTGGGATTTTACCTCTCGCGAATTGACTTATTACCTTAACCCCGAAACAGATGAAATTTTGCACAAATGGGATAATCCTTGGACGAACGAAACTGTTTCGGTAATGCACGTTGCAAATAATCCAGTACAAGGTCATTTCAAAGGAAAGTTTTCCGCACCCGTAGAGGGAGATAGTACAACTTTTGTGTTTGATATCTTTCCTGTCTACCCCAATCCACTCGGAGGAGATCCTAAGTTTGCAGCCTATAGCCCCTATACGACTTATCAAGCTGCAGAGTTGTTTAAATTAACAGTGCCAACTGCAGATCTATTAAACCCCGAAGTTGTCTCTGTCACTGAACTGAGGCTGAGTTGGGATAGGATCGGCCAGTGGCTTCCTTGGATGAAAATGGGTGCTAGCCCCGGTCATCTTATTTATAGTGCTTATGGCAGCAAAGTTGATGGCTTTAGAGGATTGCCACAATTGCTTCAAAATGAGATTGATGAACGCCTTCCTTTGTATAGGGATGCGCCCAAAGCTTTTATGGAGGGGGACGATATGACTTCCTGGCTTTACTTTCAAAAGCACTTTGATGCTTACCTGGCTGGAGAAAGGTTTCCGTTGCCAGTGACCAGTAGGTTGGGTTGAGGAACGAAACCCAACATTTCGTTTTTATCAGTAACCAGTGAGTGGTCAAAATTTTAACACAAGGTACACAAAGTAAAAGTAAGTTTCTCTCATCAAAAACTCAAATTGGCTTTTGAAACTGCGATAGCGGGTAGTGGGTGTGGGGGATGGATACGCGTCTATTCCCATGTCTTGCGCCATTAACACTGCTCGTTTGAGATGCAAGGGGTCACTGACAATCAGAAATTTTCTCAATTTCTTCTTAGCAGCGACTTCTTGGGCATTTTTTAAGTTTTGGTGAGTTGTGTGAGATTCAGTCTCAATCAGAATGTCGGCTTCTTTAACTCCCCTTTCCATAGCATAGCGTTTGCCAACGATCGCTTCGGCTACTGCTTTTTCCGCACCAACACCGCCAGTAAAAATTATGGTACGAACTGTTCCTCTTTTATAAAGATTGATGGCATGACTGATTCTTTCGCGAAACACTGGAGATGGTTGTTCTCCCCAAACGGCTGCTCCCAGGACTATCGCTGCATCAGCCTTGACAACATTGTTGGGATTGCCGTAAAAGTAAATACTAAATGCTGTTGTTACAAACACAAGTAAAGTTGCAGATGCAATGCCAAGCAACACCAAGGCTAACCAGTATTTTCTCGTCTGATAACTGGGCATTGTGAAAATTCCCCGATTTCAAATTAATAAACTTGTTTAACCTTTGTAACAATTCTTTTAGGATTCTAACAACGTCCAAAAGTAACCATCTGGCGAAACGAAGGAAAAACTCATTTCCCCAAACTCATTGGTCACTACCGTTGTATATTTTTGTACTGGACTGGCTTTGATGCGATCGCAGTACACATTCAGTCCTTTGACTTGGTAAGTGTACAAACACGTTCCCAAACACCCTGGTTGTGCGAATTCAAAGCGGGAATCTAATTTGACAGAATCGGGAAAGCGAATGATGTAAAGTCTACCAGAACGAGCTGCAGACAAGTCTGTTTTTGAAGAACGGGGATCGTCAAAAGCTGTTACATAAAACTTTTCCTTTGGTTGGAGGTTAAAAATCTCCCGCCCTGCTAAGGAAGATTCATAACTAGTCTCCACATCATCCCGTACTCGCAGCAGACCCAAAACCTCGTCATAAAATTTTAAAGTTTCTTTAGAGTCGTCCTGAATCACCATACCCATATGAGTAAATTGGCTGGTTTTCAAAGCAGAACTTTCGTTAATGACTCCATAGTTTGGTACGGTGTAACCAAACCTCTCAAATAAAACCTGTCGCGTCAGGGGTTGCAACAGAAGCATTTCTCGTACCCCGACAGCAGGTTCAATAAAAGGACGGCTTTTTCTCTCTTTGTTGTAAATAACTTCCCAACGAGGGTAAGTGTACCAGATAGCCCAACCTGCTGCTTTTGCATCCTCTATATGGTTTAAAATATTTAGTACATCAGCAGTGAGGGTCGTAGCCCAACGATTTCCCTTCACTTTCATTGACCCCATCTTCAATCCTTCATTTGTGGGGTTTTGCCAAATCATCAGACGAATCAACCCATGATCTGCATTTTGGTGATAAAGGCGAATTGAGCGTAAAGATGAATTGACCCCGTAAAGTTGGTAGGCTCTATCCGCAGGTAATTCCCCTATCTGACCAATACGGTAGCCAAATTGTTCCCAATACTGGATGGCAGAAATTGGTTCTTGAATTCCAATACAGACCTCGTAGATACCTCGAATAGCAGTTTGTCGATCTTGAGATATATTAGGGGAAAACATAAAATTTCGATCTAGTTGACAACGTTATTTTTAACCCGATCTTCATCCTCTGGCAAGATTTTTTATATTGTATTATGAGTAGTCATACAAAATTTCAGAATAATTCTGTAGAAATAATCTGAAAATTTATAGTATCCTAGATGATAGTGTCTAGTCACAAGCTAACACTCGAATTTTAACAAGTTTGTTATTAGAGCAAAAGTTTGCTATCTTTAGTTATTCAGGGTGATTATACAAAATAATACAATTGAACTTAGTCTAAAATATGGATAAAGTGGCTTTTTCAAAACAGTTAACCCTGAATCTAAGTATACATTTTCTTATAATAAAAAGAAATTTTTATCTGCCTTATTCAAATGGGTGTTAAGTTTCACAAGTAGCAACAAAACGAACCTCATTTTTTTTGAGAAAATTTATACGTGTTGCCGAGAGTATCTTGACGGCAACTGAAGTCTCTCGCTAGAAATGTTTCCTCTTTTAGCTAAATAGTTTTTCCACTTGCGTGAGGTAGTCATGAAGATTCTCTTGGTAGAAGATAATGAACACAGTGCTTTATTCTTATCAAAAGCACTCTTAAGCTATCACTACCAAACCGAGACAGTAAAAGACGGTCAAACAGCGCTGGAGTTGATAAGAGCGTTTAACTACGACCTAATTTTACTGGATGTGATGCTTCCTGGGTTAGACGGAATCAGCCTTTGCAGCCAACTTCGCCAAGAAGGCTTTCAACTGCCTATTATGATGATAACCGCCAAAGACAGCACAAGCGATCGCGTCAGAGGATTAGAAGCAGGCGCAGATGAATATGTTGTCAAACCCTGCGAATTATCAGAATTAATTGCCCGAGTCCGAGCGTTACTGCGGCGGGGAAGAGAAATCTTACCGATAGTGTTCGCTTGGGAAAATTTACAGTTAGATGTGAATACTAAAGAAGTGTCTTATGAAAAAAAGCGCTTGCACCTCACACCTAAAGAATACGGTTTATTAGAGCTTTTTTTACGCAATCCGGGCAAAATCTTCAGTCGAAATGAATTACTCAATCGTCTTTGGTCATCCTCAGAGTCTCCTGGAGAGGAGGCTGTCACAACTCAAATTAAGGGTTTGCGACAAAAACTAAAAGCAGCAGGAATGACTGCAGATTTGATTGAAACAGTTTATGGATTAGGGTATCGGTTAAGGGAAAAAAATGGGGGGGTAGAGGAGCAGGGGAGCAAGGAAGAAAATTCTTCTACCTTGTCGCCTATATCTCCCTCATCTTCCTCTACCGTTGAAGTAGAAGTCTTGGCTGTAGTAGCAAAGGCTTGGGAAGATTTTAGAGAAAGTTTTCTCAGAGAACGGTTTGGGTTATTTGAATTGGCATTAAACAATTTATCAACTGAAACTCCAGACATTCACTTGCTTAAACAAGCACAAGCAGAAGCTCATCGTTTGGCTGGCTCCTTGGGAAGTTACGGTTTGCCATTGGGTTCAAAAGTGGCTGGAGAAATCGAATTTCTGTTGCAAACCTTAATAACTTGGAAGGAAAATGCAGCCTTACTATTGAATAGATTGGAAAAATTAACAACGGACTTAAAAAAAACATTACAAGAGCAACCGTGTGATGAAGAAGATAAGAATAGTTATCTCGCAAAAAAAGTTTTTGCGACTCAGAAAAAATCTGCGATCGCCAAACAACAAAAAAGTCAACTCAAGACTCCAATAATATCAAACCATTTATCCTCAAAAAAAAGTCAAGAAGTTAGAATAGAAGCCTTAGCTAGCGGATTGGAGAAACAAAAAGAGTTACAAGTCAATTTGGCAGAACGATTGGAATTGTTTGAGAAAGTCCTCAGTCATTTATCTATTGGAGTACTAGATAGTCAATTACTTCAACAAGCACAAGCAGAAGCTCATCATCTCGCAAGCTCTTTTGGCAACTATGGTTTGCCAACAGGTTCCAAAGTTGCTCGAGAAGCTGAATTTTTATTACAAACTTTGACAAATTGGAGACAACATACAGCTTTATTACTAAATAGATTTGAAAAATTAACAATATGGCTAAAAGAGACCTTACAGCAGCAGCCATATATACCTGTAAGTCCTGTTATTCGTCAATTACCATCAACAAGATTACTCATTGTTGACTATGATACCGTGCTCACCGAACGCATTAAACAAGAGGCAGTTACTAATGGTTTGCAGGTGGAGGTGGCAGCAAATCTCACCTTGGCAAAAAGTATAGTTGCTTCACGCCCTCCTAATGTTGTTCTGCTAGATATTAATCTCGGTAATAGTTATGAAAATGGCTTAAACTTTTTAGCTCAACTTACGGAAGCAAAACCTGAACTTCCCGTTATAGTTTTTACCACATCTAATCAACTGCACTATCGAGTAGAAGTTGCACGATTGGGAGCATATACTTTTTTACAAAAAAATACACCTGTCGATGAAGTGCTTTCCAAAATCACAGAAGTTGTTAATCAATCTTCTGTGAACAAAGCAAAAGTCATGATTGTAGATGATGATCCCCTAATACTCCATCGTATCAAAACATTGCTACTACCTTGGGAACTTCAAGTCACTACCCTGCAATGCCCTCAACAATTTTGGCAAATATTAGAAGCGACAACTCCCGATCTGCTGATTTTAGATATTGAAATGCCGTACTTTAACGGTATTGAACTATGTCAGGCAGTACGTAACGACAGCCGTTGGAGTTGGTTGCCCATCTTATTTCTTTCCGTGCATTCCGATGAAAAAATTTTGCATCAAGTTTATGCAGTAGGAGCAGACTCTTATGTAAAGAAACCAATTGTAGAACATGAATTAATTACTCATATTTTTAATCGTTTGGAACGAAACACATGACCAGTGACCAGTGACCAGTGACCAGTGACCAGTGACCAGTGACCAGTGACAAACTTATGTGTAATTGTACAGAATTAGCGAAGATTAATGAACAACTTACCCTAGCTCTAGAAGCAGCTAATATGGGCATTTGGGACTGGGATTTGCTGACTAACCATGTTATTTGGTCAATCGGTCACGAACGATTGTTTGGGTTACCACCGGGAACTTTTCTAGGAACTTACAACGCTGTTCTTGATTGTATTCATCCAGATGACAGAGAAAAAGTGATTTCAGCTTCGTATCAAGCTTGTACTCCGGGGTATGATTTTCATCAAGAATTCCGCGTTATTTGGCCGGATCGTAGCATCCATTGGATAGAATCGAAAGGAAAATGTGTCTATAACGATGAAGCTCAAGCAGTACGAATGCTGGGAACTGTTATGGAGATTACTGAGAGAAAGCAAGCAGAAGTTGCACTGAAAGAAAGTGAGGAGAGATTTCGACTGCTAGCGGAAACTATCCAGGATGTTTTTTGGATTTCAAATGCAACAAATTCCCAAGTCTTATATATTAGTCCCGCATACAAAAAAATCTGGGGACGCAAGAGGGAAAGCTTGTACGCCAATAGTCAAGAATGGATAGATAGCATTCATCCCGAAGAGCGAGAGTATGTGAAAACGGTTTTTTATGACAGAATTGTTGAAGGAGATTTTGATAAGGAGTATCGTATCATCCTTCCTGATGGAACGGTGAGGTGGATTCGAGACCGGGGGTATACAATTAGGGATGAGCTCGAGCAAGTTAAATGCTTAGTGGGGATTGCACAGGACATTAGCGATCTCAAACAAGCAGAAGCCAGCCTTCAGCAACTTAATGAAAAACTAGAAATGCGAGTTCAACAACGAACTTACGAGCTAGACACTTCTCAATCAACCTTACAACAACTCTATCAACAACTGCAAGCAGAACTCTACGAACGTCAACGCGTAGAACTTGCCTTACGGCGTAGTGAAACTTTGTTTCGTTCTCTCTGCGAGTTTGCACCTGTAGGTATTTTTAAAGCCGATCCACAAGGAAAAAATATTTACTCAAATCCCTGCTGTCAGACCATTGGCGGCTTTACTTTAGAAGATGGTTTGGGGAATGGCTGGATGCAGTTTATTCATCCTGAAGACTTAGATATCATCATGCCTCAGTGGAATGCAACAGTAGCAGCGCCCCAGGAATTTTCTTGCGAGTTTCGATCTCTTCATCGGGATGGAACGATACGATTTTGCCACATGAACTCAGTTCCAATAATTTCCGAGTTAGGCGAACTGATAGGTCATGTTGGCACAATAGAAGATATTACGGAAGATCGAGCAATTGAGAAAATGAAAAATGAATTTATCTCAATTGTCAGCCACGAACTTCGCACGCCTCTTGCATCAATTCGCGGTTCTTTGGGGCTTCTTGCTGCTGGAGTCTTCAACGATCAACCGGAAGTTGTCCAACAAATGCTAACCATCGCCACTAGCGATACAGAACGTTTAGTTAGATTGGTTGATAACATTCTAGATTTAGAACGCCTGGAATCCAACAAAGCCATTTTAGTCAAACAGCAGTGTGACGCTAGCGCACTCATGCGACAGTCCGTAGAAACCTTACAATCTCTCGCAGTAGAAAGCAACATCACCCTCTCTATCTTGCCTGTTTCTGTACAGATATGGGCAGATCCAGACCAAATTCTTCAAACTCTCATCAATTTAGTGAGTAACGCAATTAAATTTTCACCCCCAAACAGTCAGGTTATCTTGAGTGCTAAAGATTTACCAGATTGCGTTTTATTTAAAGTTCAAGATTGGGGACGGGGTATTCCTCAAGATAAGCTAGAGGCTATTTTTGAAAGGTTTCAACAAGTTGATGCTAGCGACTCGCGCCAAAACGGAGGAATCGGTTTGGGCTTAGCTATCTGTCGCTTCATTGTACAGCAACATGGTGGTAAAATCTGGGCGGAAAGTGTTTTAGGAAAAGGTAGCGTTTTTTACTTCACAATTCCTAAATTATCCCCGCACGAAGGTTAAATTTATGTCAGCGAAGCGCATTTTGATTATTGATGACGAAAAAAATTTGTGTACTGTGATTAGGGCTAGCTTAGAAAAAATAGGACGTTGGCAAGTGCTAACATCTTTATCTGGTATTGAGGGATTGAGAAAAGCGGAAACTGAGCAACCTGATGCTATTTTACTTGATGTCATGATGCCAGATATAAATGGTTTAGCACTCTTTGATACATTGCAAAGTCATCCGGTGACCCAAAAAATTCCAGTTATCTTACTCACTGCTAAAGCCCAGAAGCTTGACTTAGAGCGATTTACCAAGTTAGGGGTTGCGGGGGTTATAACTAAACCATTCGACCCTTTAAAGCTTTCACATCAGATCGCTAACATACTTAAGTGGAGTAGCTAATAAAGCGTAGTCCTCAGAATTTCCTCATTTTCTTTGTATATTTTTAAATTATGTACGACCCGCATTTTGCCCTTTCTTGAGTAAGCTACTTTTTTAAACTGATTATGAGAATAATTGTTAACAAGCAACGCCTGTGTATAGATTGCAATTTTTGTCCTGAAAAGTTCACAACTCAGACAGTATTGGCTTGAAGAACTATTGCTGAAACAAGTACTCACTATTTCCCTTATAGCATCTAGTATCGCGATCGCGACTTTAAAAAACATCCTCCTTATGGCAGAGAAGTTGGCAGATTAAAGGAAAACAATGATATGCAGACCAACAGGCCAGATTTTTACGCCCGTCGTTTGACTTCTTGGTTCCAACGTGCAAGTTTACGGACAAAAGCGATCGCTTTTGCTTTTGCTATCGGTACTTTGCCAGTGTTCGTTATTGGAATGCTAACCTACCAAATGGTCAACCAATCAACAACAAGAGAGATATCCAATAACAAGCAAGATAAAGCTAGGTTGCTAGCAGACAGCGCCAACAGATTTATGCTGAGAAGTTATGACAATCTTCAAATCATCGCTCAGCTAATATCTCTGTCAAATGGGAAATTCAATGAAGGGATAAACCGCACGCAGATAGAAACAAAACTAAATGATTATCTAGACAGTGAAAAAAGCTATGAGAGTATTGCCATACTGGATATTAATGGGAATGCGATCGCAGCATCAAAAGGGCAGTTAATTTCCAATCAAAAAAATGAGAACTATTTTCAAGCAGTCCTCAAAACGCGATCGCCTTACATTAGTCAGCCTATAGAAACAAAAGATCCAGAATTGGGCAAAATATATTTAGCATTGCCTATCAAAAACAATACAGGAGAAATTCTTCATATTATCCGAGCGATTATCCCTTTAAAATATTTAGAATCTGTTGTTTTCACCACACAAACAAGTCAGGATAATTACCATTTAGTAGATACTTATGGGAGAATTTTCTTGTGTAGAGATGGAGCCTCTGTCGGTAAATATGCACGAGATAAAATTCCTAACTGGAAGCAGATGTCTGACAGCGAAAAAGTGACAACAGCAATTCTTTTTAACAAACAAGAAAATGTCGAGGAACTTATAACTTATGTCCCTTGGCAAAAACTAGAAAAGTTGCCAGATTTGAAATGGAAACTTGTTTTAAGTACAAATCCAGCAACAGCCCTAGCCGCACAAAGAGATTTATTGCTAGTCTTCCAGATTGGAACATTAGTAACAGCATTGATTGTTGGGGGAATTTCAGCCATTTTTGCTAACCGGCTCGTGTATCCAATTGTAACTGCTAGTACAGCTGTCAAGAAATTAGGACAGGGGAATCTTGATACCCGAATTGCTATTGAAGGCAAAGATGAACTTGCCATCTTGGGTTCTAACATTAATCTAATGGCAGATCAACTGCAACTTCTGTTACAAGAACAAACTGAGGAAGCCGAACGCTTAAAAGTTTTTACAAATGTCTTGCTTTCAATTCGTCAGTCATTAGATTCAGCAGAATTGTTTAACACAACAGTTAAAGAAGCAAGAATTGCTCTCAAAGCCGACCGAGTTGTTATTTATCAATTTTACACCGAAGGAGGTGGAAAAGTTATAGCTGAGTCAGTAGATTTAGGCTTCCCTGTTGCTTTACAAAAGACAATTGAAGATAGTTGTATTGACCGAGAAATCATAGAAGCTTATAGCAAAGGTCGCGTATTGGCTACTAATAATGTTTTGGAAGCAGGCTTTTCCTTCGACCACCTCAAGTTGTTAAAACGATTGCAAATCAAAGCAAATTTAGTCACCCCAATTATCAAAGACAATTACATCTTTGGATTTTTAATTGCCCATCACTGCCAAGAACCTCATTTGTGGCAACCCTACGAAATTAATTTTTTAAGGCAGTTGGCAATTCAAGTAGGATTGACTTTAGAACGAGTGAGTTTGTTGGAAGTGACACAAACATTGAAAGACCTTGCTATTCACTTGTCTAACACTCACAACTCACAAGAAATTTACAATTTTGCAGTTCAAACTATCCGAAAAGCTTTGAAGGCAGATCGAACTGTCATTTACAAGATAGATGAAAATTTTCAAGGAAGCGTTATTGCAGAATCAGTTGCAGATGGTTGGTCTTGTTTTCTTGGGGCAGAGATTTCAGATCCTTGTTTAAAAGATTATGCCGAAAAGTATCAACAAGGTCGTGTTGTAGCAATTAGCAATATTTATCAAGCAAATTTATCTGAATGTTACATTCAACAACTAGAAACCTTTGAGGTGAAAGCCAATTTAGTAGCCCCCATTCTACTGGGTGACAAATTGTTTGGTTTATTAATTGCCCATCAATGTTCGCAACCGCGTCTGTGGCAGCAATCCGAAGTAGATTTGTTTGAGCAATTTGTCAGAATTGTGGGCTTAGCTTTGGAGAGAACCAATCTTTTAGCTCAAGCAGAAAAAGGACGTTTGACAGCAGAACAAGTCTCTAGAGAACAACGTCAACAAAAAGAAAGGCTGCAACTACAATTGCTAAAACTTATTGATGATGTAGAAGCTGCATCTAGAGGCGATTTGACTGTACGCGCTGATGTTACCTCCGGAGAAATTGGCACTGTAGCTGACTTTTTTAACTCTATACTGGAGAATTTGCGAGAAATTGTGATTCAAGTGAAAGTGGCTGCGACTGAAGTGAATGCGGCGATCGCAGAGAATTCTGGAGCCATGAGTCAATTAGCAACGCAATCGCTCAAACAAACCAAAGAAATCGGTCATACCCTAGATACTATTGACCAAATGAAGCTCTCCATTACAGCCGTATCAAAAAGTGCTAAACAAGCCGCAGAAGTTGCTCGGACTGCCTATCATGCAGCTGAAACTGGTGGTATAGCAATGGATTTGACAGTAGAAAATATTCTGTCCTTGCGAGAAACCGTAGGAGAAACTGCCAAAAAAGTCAAAAGACTTGGTGAATCTTCACAACAAATCTCTCGCGTCGTAGGATTAATCAACCAAATAGCGATGCAAACCAACTTGCTCGCTATTAACACTGGTATTGAAGCGAATCGTGCAGGTGAAGATGCTCAAGGTTTTGCCGTCATTGCTGAAGAAATCACTGTACTGGCAGCGCAAAGTACTGCGGCGACTTCCGAAATCGAAGAAATTGTGGCTAATATCCAACGTGAAACCAGCCAAGTTGTCAAAGCCATGGAGTTGGGGACAACACAGGTCGTTGAAGGAACTCGTCTCGTTCAAAATACCAAACAAAGTTTGAATCATATTTTAGATGTGTGTCGCCAAATCGATCTATTGGTACATTCCATTTCTACGGCGACAGTCTCTCAGGTACAAACCTCCAAAGAAGTCTCGAATTTGATCCAAGAAATTGCCAAAGTCTCAGAAATGACTAGCAATTCTTCACGTCAAGTTTCTTCATCTTTACAAAAGACAGTCGATATTTCCCAGCAATTGCAAGCCACCGTTCGGACATTTAAGGTAAGTGACCAGCTGAGGAATTCTTGAAAAAGTTTCATACCAAGGCGGACTCGTCGCAAAGCTTTTCTTTCGGACTTTGCGCCTTGCAAATACCTTAGATTTTCGTAAATGGCAAGCGGAACACTACTCTTTTTTTATACTAAATATGGATTTCCTACCAGAACCCCTATCCTCAGAATAAATATTCTTTGTAATTAAGAGCCAATTAGGCTTTCTAGCTTGCATCATCCTCATTACCAACCTTTTTATTCACAGTTGATAAGCCGTATAAATTGCAACAATTTTCCGCTCTCATTCAAAATTTAGGAGATCGTTGTGAGGAAGTTGTGAGGAATTCAGGATTTTGGGCATTATTGATACAAAAATTAATCGCACTCACCGCCTATCGTCTTGTTCCCAAGGGACTTCCAAATAAAAAAGTCTTCAAATATCTCTTGTGGTACGGGCGTCTCGCCCGTCAGCACTTGGAAAGCAGGCAAGCCTCAGCACTTGGAAAGCAGGCAAGCCTCAGCACTTGGAAAGCAGGCAAGCCTCAGCACTTGGAAAGCAGGCGAGGACGCCCGCCCCACAAGATGGAGAATTATTTCTTGGAAGTCCCCAATTCCTCTTTAGCGCCTTCCAACAAGTCATAATTTTGGATTTTGGATGAAGACAACCTTGCCGGGACTTCATTTCAACCAATATCTATCTCTTAATTGAATCTTGATGCTTTTTTCCGTACCGATACGCTAGTTATTAACTGGCACACAGCATAAATTGTGATATGTGGAGTGAAAAAAATAAGTATTGCATTATTTTATTAAGAAAAAGTAATCATGACACAACAAAATAATCATATTCAAGAATTAAATCTTGTTTTTATAGATCCGACCGTTCTCAATTACCAAAACTTGATAGCTAGCGTTAAGTCAGACCATCAAGTCGTTATCCTAGATTCAACAAAAGACGGGGTTGCACAAATCAGTGAGTTCCTACAAACCAATCCCTTTCTTAAAGAAGGTGGAGTCGTCAAATCAATTCATTTGACTTCCCACGGTATAAAAGCTGGTTTGCAACTGGGTTCAACGCAACTGAACAGCGATACTCTGAAATCCCATGACAAGGATTTGCAGCATTGGGCAAAGGCTTTAAGTGATGATGCTGATATTTTGCTTTATGGTTGCGATGTGGCATTTGGGGAGGAGGGAAAAACTTTTATACTGCAACTCAGCCAGTTAACAGGTGCCGATATTATTGCATCAGATGATTTAACGGGAAATGCTGCTTTGGGCGGGGATTGGAATTTAGAAGTTGTTACTGGGTCGATTGAAGCATCTCTAGCGTTTCAATCTGAGGTAATGGAAGCCTATGGTGAAGTCCTCAGTCAGTTTATTGTCACTAACACCAACGACAGTGGTGTTGGTTCTTTACGACAAGCAATTCTTAATTCCAACAGCACTTCTGGAACTCAGGATATTGTCTTTAGTTTACCTACAAGTGCGATCGTTAACTTAGCTTCAGCACTCCCCAACCTTACTGATAGCGTCAATATTATTAACTCCACAGGGGCGAAAAATTTAACAATTCGCCGAAACTCAGGGGGAGATTACAGTATCTTAACCATTAATAACGGTCAGACAGTCAATATTGAAGGGTTGACTCTCACCAATGGAAATAGCGAATTTGGTGGGGGTATCTATAACGAAGGCACATTAGCGATCGCAGATAGCATCATTAGTGACAATCAGGTGACTCAGACGGGGGGTGGTATCTATAACGAAGGCACATTAACGATCTCCAACAGCACCATTAGTGGGAATACTGCTCAAGTTGTAGGTGGAGGTATTGGTGCTGCAACGGGCTTCAGTATTGCCAACAGTACTATCAGTGGTAATACAGCTAAGTTTGGTGGAGGTGCTATCGCGGATGTAATAGCTACTGGTACTGTCAACATTTCCAACACCACTATTTACAATAACTTTTCAAGTGCTGGTGGAGGTGGTATCGATCTCATCACGTTGACCGTAAATATCAAAAATTCTATCTTAGCAGGAAATAAAAATGATGATGGCGAACAAAATTTTGCCGCTCCAGGTAATGGTAAAATCGTATCCTTTGGGCATAACATAGAAAGCGGTACAGACGCTGGTTTTACATCAACAGGTGATTTACAAAATACGAACCCTCTGCTTGCACCTCTAGCTGATAACGGTGGTTCTACCCTAACTCATGCCCTACTTCAAGGTAGTCCAGCTATTAATGCAGGTGATAATACGGGTGTACTGACGACGGATCAACGAGGCAATCCGCGAATTGTTGACGGTACAGTTGACATTGGTGCATTTGAAGTTAATCCCTATCCTTCCAAAGTTAGTTTTGGTGCGGCTAGCTATCACAAGACAGAAGGTAATAGCGATACGACAGTGACTATTCCCGTTACCCTAGATAGCATTCCATCCACTACTGTGACTGTTCCTATAGCTATCAGTTCAAGTAGCACCGCCACATCAGACAATGACTATTCCTTTGCTCCGACAACTCTCAGTTTTAATCCCGGAGTCACAGGTACAGCATTAACACAACAACTTAATATCACGATCAAAGCCGATAACTTACCAGAGAACGACGAAACAATAGTGTTTAACTTTGGCACTATTCAAGGTGCGGTTGTTGGCACAATCAACACAACGACTCTCACTATTGCGGCTAATGATGCTAGTCCAAATACCTTAGTAGGAACTGATGGAAGCGATGAAATCTCTGGGTTAGCAGGGAATGAAACTATTATCGGCAAACTGGGTTCTGACACGATAAATGCTGGCGAGGGCGAAGATACTGTATTCGGTGACGAAATCATATCTGTAGCCGATGTTACCTCTGAGAACAACGATACGGTAAAAGGTGCTAATGGTAGCGATCTCATCTTTGGCGGCGACGGAGACGACAAGCTATACGGTGATGCTGGCAACGATAAGATATGGGGTAACGATGGGTTTGACCTGATTTGGGGAGGAGAAGGTAATGATTACCTTACAGGAGGACAAGGCAATGATGTTTTTGTTGTGTCTTCAAATGAGGGTACTGATACCATTAACGACTTCCAAGAGTATGACATCATTGGGTTGGTAGGCGGTTTAACTTACGCTCAGTTATCCATAACTCAAATCCTTGACAACACGTTTATTTTTGAAAGTAGCACTCAGAAAATTCTTGCCATTTTAACTGGAGTTCAATCATCAACGTTAACATCCAATCGCTTTCAGGATGCAACAGCAAATGTTTGATAAGTAGCTTAGGAATAAAAATTTGAAACCCTCCCAACCACCCCTCGCTGCTTAGTTAAGCGTAATGTTTGGGATTTAATACGAAAATAAGCTTTTGTGAGGTTAATCACAGGCTCTAGAGCGCCAGTACAGTATTCCAAAAGGAGGCAAAAAACCCGGTTTCTCTCTGTGGTCAAGCTTGATATGTCGTAGGCTCAACTCGGAAAAACCGGGTTGAGTGTGATTTCTGTACCGATGCTCTAGTTCTCAATAATCATAACGTTTCCAGCATACGCACAAAAATTTGGGTTCATTACGGTAAAATTTTTTGGGCGGGATCTACCGCTCTATTTCTCAATACTTGTTTGTTGAGCGAACTTCTTGAATAAGTTTAAAGCATCGTCCCAAGAAGGAATATCGTAATACAAGAAGTCGCCAGATTGCGAGTGCGTATATACAGCTAATTTTTCGCTCTTTCCTTCAAATAGCAAAAATTCATCGTCGGTAGTGCTGTGAGTGAAAACGGGTAATTGCTTGTACCCATTTTGCTTTAGCCAACCATTATAGTCTATGTCAAAGGATGTTTTTTCTGTGGGGTCGCCATAGCGGATTACAAACATAGCCGCAACAGAGTGGATTTTGGTAGTCAACCCCTCCCTTGTACTACAAACGTACTACACATAGGCGTGACAACCGTTTGACTCTCAGTGCAATTTGTAGGATTTTGTAGTGACTGCGGGCTAACTCTACTTAGGATTGGCGATCGCCCAGCACAAAAAAGCCCGCGCTAGGGTTGAACAGGGGTTTGATGTATTTCAATCCCCGTCACGTCCAAAAAAGAGTTCCTGGCACAGGCTCTAAGGCTGGTTGTTCACTTTATTGCTAGCAACAGAAAAAACCCATACCTGATAACTGCATTACGGCATATGGGAGATAGTAGTTCAGTCTGTTTGCGTTTGCATACTAATAATAATTTCGCTATTACATGAAACAATGATGAAAAAATCATGAAATTTTTCTCATGACGGATAAAAAAATTTTTGATAACGTAAGCAATTTACGTATTACATTCAATCCCTGATAGCAATAAACGAATCATCAGTTTCCTCACACTGCATATAAATACGTCTTTGATCGATAATCGTCAGTATTCTATATGTATCAGGAATAAAGAAACTAAGAGTGCTGTTTAGAACAGTTGTAATAGACATTGGAAAAAAATCAATATTCAAAACAGAATGGGGTGTGTTTTTATACTTCAAAAATAAGGTAGCGTTTTCTACATACCATTCACCAATCGTTTTATTACCGAAAGGTAATTGCATCAGTTCATTGATAACCGATGTTTTTTGATTCCAAGTTTGTTCATAAGTATAATCATCTTTTAAGATCAGCATAAAACCTCCTCGACTTGTTTCAAATCGCCATTTACCAAAAAGGAAGTCTTTGATCTGCGAATCTAAAAGATTACTTTCCATATTATTTCAAAATGTAAACACAAAGCGGAACAACTGCTTATAGGTGTAAGCCACCTGAACTTATGCAGTTCGCTTTGGTATAACCACTAACTATGACAGGCGAGACGCCTGTCCTACACAACTAACCATTAACCATGACAGGCGAGACGCCTGTCCTACACAACTAACCACTAACTATGACAGGCGAGACGCCTGTCCTACACAACTAACCATTAACCATGACAGGCGAGACGCCTGTCCTACACAACTAACCTTTTATTAACTTTTTGCCAACCGCCAAAATGCGATCGCCGCCCCAAAAATGCTAAAAGTGCTGAGAAGAAGATGAAGAATAGGTATACTGGGAGCAGGTGAAGAAGAATAAATTTCACCATTGGGCATTTTTGCTCCCTGAAGGTTAGTTTCCTCAAGGTCTGCGTCTTGAAGGTTAACTCCCTCAAGAACGGATTGCGACAAGTTAGCATACCACAGCTTGGTTTTCTGAATACTTGCTGATGTTAGATCTGCTTGTGAGAGATCGGCTTGTGTAAAGTTCGCTTCCCGTAGATTTGCTTGTCGTAGATTGGCTTGCCATAGCTTAGCTCCTGTGAAATTAGCTTGTTGAAGGCTACCTACAACTGACAGGTTTGCTTGCCACAAGTTTGCTTTGGATAAGTTAGCTTTTCGTAGGTTTGCTTGCCAAAAGATAGCTCGCGATAAATTAGCTTGCAAAAGATTGGCTTGCGATAGATTTGTTTGTTGAAGACTTGCTGATGACAAGTTCACTTGGGAAAGGTTAGCTTTCTGAAGATTTGCAGATGACAAATTGGCTTGCGACAAGTTAGCTTGTGTCAGGTCAGAGCCTGACAAGTTAGCGTTTTGAAAGTTGGCATACTGAAGGTTAGCTCCTGATAGAATAGCTCCTGATAAGTTAGTGTCCTGAAGATTGGCATAATCTAGATCGGCTCCTCGCAGCTTAGCTTGTGATAAATCGCATTTAATACACTTTTTTGTTGTCAGCAGTTGCTCTATATGTGCGGGATTGGCAGCATACACCGGAGTTGTTACTAGAGCCATACTACCGATCGCAACAGTTAGAGGAATTTTCAGTGAATTGTGTTTCATATAATACAGACTTTTTAGAAAGCGGATTGACTGGTAAATACTTTTTTAATTTGTATGCCTGCTTTGTTTGCGATCAACTTCCTTAGCAGCTACTACTACACTGAGTGCTTTGAGCGCATGATGACTTTCTTCTAAACTCCTGTCAACTTTCCGGTAAAATAATGGTAAAATGCTAGAGAACTAACCACTAACAACTAACCACTAACAACTAACCACTAACAACTAACCACTAACAACTAACCACTAACAACTAACCACTAACAACTAACCTTAGAAAGAAAACACTGTGCGGAGTGTACCTGTAAAAACGGTACCATTGCTTTCCTGATTGCCTGGGTTTGTAATGACCTGTACGACTGGGGTAATTTGAATATTGTTGCTGATAGGATAGTTGTAAAAAGCTTCAAAATTAGTTTGAGTGGCATTGCCAACATCACGAGAAATGAAAGGCTGACCAACAGCAATCCCTGCTTTAGCCCCACGTACAAATAGGTCAGGAAAAGCTAGACCCAGCATCCAATAACTGGGGTTGATGTCGCCAAAGGTTGTGTCTTTATAACTAGCGTGACCATAGCGCCCAAAGACAGCAACTCGATCTGAAAAAGCGAATTCAAAGTTGGCTCCAAAGACATTAAATTGTCCACCTAAAATATTACCAAAGGCATACTGGAGACGAACTGCGAAGTTTTTAGCAGGTGCATATTCTACTTCAGCTATCCCTTGGTAAGGGTCGCCAAACAATCCCCCAGTACTACCTCCATTAGGGTAAAGAGTGTACCCTATTGGAAAAAGACCAGGAACAAAGGAGGTCGAATCTCTTGAAGTGGGTTCATTAGCAGCAGCCGCTATATAACCTGCTCGTGCTGTAAATGGACCATCGCCTGGGTTCCAACTAATGACAGCACCTGCACCCAAGCCCTGAACTGGAAACAGAAGATAGTTGTTAACAAATGCTTGAGTGGAAAAATCTAAAAAGCTAAGGTTGGCGTAGCGATTTGTGTCTATGTAGTCGCTAAGAACTATCTTTGGACCGAGGGAAAGAGTTACGTTTTTGAGGGGAGAGAAGGTATAAAAGAGGCGGGAAATACCAAATTGTTCTACTGGAGGTTTTGCGGCAAAATCTAAGACGCTACCAAGACTGGGTTCAAGAAATCCTGCAGCGTTATCATCTGCACCATCGCTTCCTGCATCCAATCGAATTTTCAACAAATCGGAACCACTAAAACTCGTGTTAAAATCTAAGGCGGCTCGATAAACAAAGGTCGTATTAGGTTGTTTTGTCGTAATCTCTCTACCGGTCACGTCAACGATGCGATCGCCACTAAAACTACCTCCCGTTACACCAAAGATGACTTGACCTGTTAACTGGGTTGTTGTCGAAAACTGGTTTGCTTGCAGTTCAGAAGTACGAACCTCTAATGCGTCTACACGTCCCTGCAACCTAGTTAACTCAGCAGCAAACTCTTCTTGAAGCCGTTCTAAGAGAGCTATATCATCACGGGAAATAACTGGGGTGCTCCCTTGTGCTACGAGCTCGTTGATTTGCTCAATTGTTGTTTGGAGTGCGCTAGCAAATTCATAACGAGTCAATGCTCGGTTACCCCGAAATCCACCCTTTGGATTGGCTTTATTAATCCCATAGCGATCGTTTAAAGAATGAAGTGCTTGAAAAGCCCAGTCAGATGGTTGGAGATCGTCCAGTTGACTGACGGGGGTGATATCAACTTCCGATCTTTGCCGATTCTCTAGTTGACTCACAGGAGTTATCTTAACTTCTGCAATTTGCCGATTATCCAAATCTTTACGCTTGACTGCATCTATTTGTCTGCGGACAGTTTGTTCAATGGGAGGAACGCTAGTATCGGGGGCTTCTTCTATTGTCAGTTCTAATGATAAATCTTTAGCTGAGCTTGAAACGGCTTGTTCTTTTGAGTTTTTTTTTGGCTCTAAGATGGTGTTATGTCTTTCTATTTGGGCTGTGGTAGTAGGATAAGCAGGGAAAGTTATATTATCTTCTGGTTCCCAAAGTTCAACTAATTCTAAGACAGCAGGTGTTTTTTCAGAAAGTTCTTCTTCTGTAAAACTAGAGCTGTATGGACGTAAAGAATAAGGCGCACGGAAAGTTTTTTTTGAAGATATCTGTGTAGGTACTTCTGTAGAATCAGCAATTTCTTGGGGTTGTGACGAGTTGGTAGTTGGAGAAGCTGTAGAGAAGAATTTTACAGAATCAACAAGATCGTATGCAGCTAAAGAGTAAGGAGGAGAAGATTGAGATGAAGAGTTTTGTGTAGAATCAGCCATTTCGGATGATGATTGTAAAGACTGGGGAGTCGCAGCAGTTTCTGAGAATAATTCTAAAGAATTAGTAAGATTGTCCGAACGTGAAAATTTTCGTTTTGAGTTCTTGCTTTTATATGGACGTAAAGAATATGGAGATGAAGAATTTGCTGGCTTTTGAGTCTTTTGCGTGGTTTTCCTTCCCAAAACCTTTGATTTTTCAATCATTAATTGTGCCAGACTTTTAGATTTGGGTTCTTGGGGAATTTTTTCCTGGCCTTTTAAAAACTCTAAATCAGTAGAAGAACGTTTTTCAGAGTCTTTATTAAAGCACAATAAGTTGCAATCCGGCAAGGGATAGAGTTGTTCGTGCTGTGAGAAACCCGGTTTATCCGAGCAGTATTGCAATAAGTTGGTGTTTGAAAAATCGCAAGGTATGACGGCTTCTGCTGTAAAGAGCTTATTTTTTTGAGCTTGCTCACGAGAATATATAACTGCTCTAGGGGGAGGTAATACCTTAGAAGGTAAATTCGTTTCCACAGCGAAAATTTTCTCAAAAGGAATATTTTCAGGTATTTCTGTTTCAGCGCGAGTTGGATGTTGTTGGGTAACTATGCCAAGAAGACTCAAGCTACCAATCACAGATAAATTGGGAAATCGGTGTCGTAAATTCATTTTTTTAATGGTTGGTGGTGTAGGACAGGCGTCTCGCCTGTCAAGTTATTAGTGGTGTAGGACAGGCGTCTCGCCTGTCAAGTTGTTAGTGGTTAAATGACAAATAACCACTAACCTAAAAATAAATTTTGGGTTGAAATGAACGCAGGCGTAAGGCATTAGTAATGACAGAAAATGAGCTAAAAGCCATTGCGGCTCCTGCAATAACTGGATTTAGTAACCATCCAAAGAAAGGAAAGAGAATTCCAGCAGCAATGGGAATTCCAGCAAGGTTGTAAATGAAGGCAAAAAGCAAATTTTGGCGAATGTTGCGAATAGTCGCACGGCTTAACTGAATCGCTGTAATGATTCCTTCTAAGTCGCCAGATATGAGGGTGATATCGCTAGCGGCGATCGCAACATCTGTCCCGGTTCCTATGGCAATCCCAACATCGGCTTGTGCAAGGGCGGGTGCATCATTAATACCATCGCCTACCATAGCGACAAGTGATGGGCGATTAGCCATGAGCGATGGTTTTCCCAATCCCCTGTCTTTATTTACCAATCCCTCACTCTGCAAAGACTGAATGACTTGAGCTTTTTGATTGGGTCGAACTTCTGCAAACACTCGCTTGATACCTAGTTGTAGAGCCATTGCGATCGCAGATGCACGATTGTCACCAGTCAGCATGATAACTTCTAAACCCATTTTTTGGAGCGTTCTGACAACTTCTTTTGATGAAGGTTTTAAAGCATCTGAGATTCCGACTAAGCCTTGAATCGATCCATCTACTGCAATCCACACTAAGGTTTTACCTGTTGCTTCTAAAATTGTTTTTTGTTTGTGGAATCTGTATGTATTAATACCTTGTTCTTCTAGCCAACGTTGTGTTCCTATTTGAAGCAAACAACCTGAAACTCCACCTTGAATACCCATCCCTGGAAATGCTTGGAAATTCCTGGCTCGTAGAGACTGGAGCTTTCGCGTGTCAATACCTTGAGATTTAGCGTACTTAATTATTGCTTCAGCTAAGGGATGTTCCGAATCTTGTTCTACCGCCGCAACCATTTGCAGGAGTTTAAGTTCGTTGTTATCTTGCGTACCTTTAGTAGTGAAAAAGTCGGTTACAGTTGGCTTTCCCTCTGTGAGAGTTCCAGTTTTATCTAGCACAATAGTTTCTATTTTGTGCGCTAGTTCTAAGCTTTCAGCCCCTTTGATTAAAATGCCATGTTCTGCACCTATACCCGTTCCTACCATAACTGATGTGGGAGTTGCTAAACCTAAAGCGCAGGGACAAGCTATAATCAGTACCCCGATTGCTGTTATCAAGGCAAGGGTGAGGTTACCTACAATACTAAACCAGATGAGAAAAGTGACGATCGCGATCGCGATAACTGCTGGTACAAACCATCCTGTCACTCGATCTGCCAAGCGCTGAATTGGTGCTTTTGAACCTTGGGCTTCTTGCACTAGCTTAACGATTTGGGACAGTACTGTATCGCGTCCCACTCGTGTTGCTCGGAACATCAAAAAACCTGTTTTATTAATCGTAGCACCAATAACTTCATCGGGTGGTTGTTTTTTGACAGGCATACTTTCACCTGTAATCATGGCTTCATCCACAGAAGAAAGTCCATCAATCACTTCTCCATCTACCGGAATTTTTTCTCCTGGACGTACTAAGATAACATCACCAACAGTCACTTCTTGAATTGGAATATGAATTTCTACACTATCGCGGATAATACAAGCGGTTTTTGGTTGCAATCCCATCAATTTACGTATAGATTCGTAGGTTTGACTTTTAGCATGATGTTCCAACAGCCGACCTAATAAAATTAAGGTAATAACAACTGTTGCGGCTTCATAATACACATCAGCCATTAAACCGTGAGATGTAAACAATTCAGGAAAAACAGTGACAAATAGTGAATAAAAATAAGCTGCGCTCGTCCCTAAAACAACTAATGTATCCATTGTTGCTGTCCGATGTTTAAAAGCTTTCCAGGCATTACGATAAAAGAAAGCACCACACCAGAATTGTACGGGAGTTGCTAATAGTAATTGTACCCAATGATTACTCAAAACTGACGGAACAAAGGATAAGTGCATTCCTATCATATGTGGTAGCGATCCCAAAAGAATTTGGATGCTGTGAATACTGGCAAATATCAATTTGCGTGTAAGGTTGCGTGACTTTGCCAGATAGGCTGCACTTTTTGCATCCTCTTCAACAGTATTTATGACCTCATCCGAGCCAGAGTAAGAAGAGTATCCAGCATCATTGATAGCAGCTTGAATTTTTTCTAAATTAGTTCGCCACTTTTCATACCGAACAGTAGCAATTTCTGCACCAAAGTTAACATTGCACTGCAATACCCCAGGTACAGAACTAATTGCTGCTTCAACACTGTGGGCGCAAGCTGCACAACTCATACCACTTAATTTTAAGGTGAGAGTTTCCATGTAAGATTAACCTCATTAATCAGTGAGCAGTGACCAGTGACCAGTGAGCAGTGAGCAGTGACCAGTGAGCAGTGAGCAGTGAGCAGTGACCAGTGAGCAGTAACTAGTGACAAATGACCAATTACGTATACTTTAAAAGCCACTAAATTGATTTAGGTAAAAAAAAGAAATAGATTCATTCTTTAAATCCCCTACTTTTGAGTATGGAGATTAATCGGTCACTGGTCACTGGTCACTGGTCACTGTCTTTTGATATGTTTACGCCCGTTAAATATCCGTAGCATACTAAACCCAGTTACTAGTAACCCTAACAATGCCAAACCGCTTAGAGCTGAATAAACTACGTAACCAGAACCAAAAAAAATCTTGCCACTATGGATTTTACGGATGACTTTAACTGCAGCGTCAAAATGCATCTCTTCCAAGATAGGTGAAACAGTTCCTGTTAAAGCCATCAACATTAGAGGTAAGGATACCATAATTGATAGTTGTCGATGGTATTTGCGAAATAAAGATGAAACGGTTGCCATAAGTTATTTTGTTCCTTGAAGTGTGAAGTGTGAAGTGTGAAGTGTGAAGTGTAAAAGATAAACTTTGTATTCTTTTATCTTTGATCTTCATACTTTTTAAATGGCAGGATAACCAATTGTGACTAGTGCTTGTCTGATTGTGACTTCTGATACTTTTGTAGCGACACTCACAAGCTTTAGTTTTGGTTCTGTTTGCACTGTAGCGTTCGGATCGATGGATTGAATTGCTTTGATAATCTTGTTTGCACAGGCAGAACAAGCCATTTTTGGAATTGTTAATTGGAATGCCATAGTCATGTCTTGTTAGGAGTGAGAACAATCGTCAAAACTGATGTCGTTGTATTTCAAGGAAACTGCGTCTTGATAGGTAAGCATAGCGGCTAATGCTGTCTCGGTCTCGCGTAAACGCTGTGCAATCAAATAAGTAAAACTGCGCTTGATCGCTATGCCAAGATTGATATTGCCGTCCATAAATCGGTGGAAAGCTTCAGAAGTCAATTCCCAGACCAAACAAGATGTTGTAGCTACTACAGAAGATGAATGAGGTCTACTCTCAATAAAAGACATTTCACCAAAAATCGCAGGCGCAAGTGTACGCCGTAAAGTGACTTCTCGAAATTGGCTCAATTCATGTTCTGGTGCAAGTTTGCGAACCTGGCAGACTCCTTCAAAAAGGATGAGAAGAATTGGTTCTGTGGTGCCTTCTTCAATCAATCTTTCACCAGATTGAACTTTGCGTAATTTACCATGAGAGAACAATTTTTGTCGCTGAGTTTGTGGTATCGAGAAGAAAGGCAGATCGTTAAATTGGCTGAGAAAATCGGTATCAATTGCGTTCATAGTTCTTACCAATTGAAGTGTGAAGTATGAAGTATAAATTATGAATTACGAAGTATGAAGGATAAAGTATGAAGGGTAGAATCTCATTTTTCATCCTTTATCCTTCATACTTTCTATGGGGAAATTTGCAAAACTACTCGAAAACGAGCTTTGTTGTAGAGCATTCGTTTGTAAGCTTCTGCCACATTTTCTAATGAAAATACTTCAATTAAGGGACGGATTTCACTTATCATGCAAAAGCTTAAGGTTTCTTCTGAATCTTTAGCGTGTCCGCTATGCCATCCTTGAACGGATTTTCTGCCTTTAATTAACTGTATTGGAGATATTTCTAATGGTTCTCCTGATGCCCCTACAATTAACAACTTGCCATTAACAGCTAACCCATTAACTAAAGAAGACATTGCTTTGCTATTTGGTGCTGTGGCTAGGATAACCTTTGCTCCCCCCATATCAATGAGTGCTTGTGCAGCATCAACTAATTCAGTGTCAACATATTCAGAAGCACCCATTTCGAGGGCAAGTTTTTTCTTATCTTGTCCGCGTGATACTGCCACCGTTTTAAAACCCATTTTACGGGCAAACTGAATGGCTAAATGTCCCAATCCGCCGACTCCTTGTACGGCAACAATATCACCTACTCTTGCTCCAGAATTGCGTAAGGCATTAAAGGTTGTAATTCCAGCACATAATAAAGGTGCTGCTTCAATGGAACTAAAGTCTTCTGGAATGCTAGCGAGTGCTGAGCTTGGTACAACTGTATATTCTGCATAACCGCCATCAAAATCTATTCCTGTGATTGCAGAATTTTGGCAATTGCTAAAGTCGCCTTGAAGACAAGGTTCACACTGGAAACAATGCCCACCATGCCAGCCAACACCTACACGTTGCCCTTGCTGCCAAGTGGTGACGCCTTCTCCGACTTTATCAATAGACCCAACAATCTCATGACCTGGTATGCGGGGATATTTTAGCCCGTGCCAAAAACCTTCTTTGACAAACACATCACCATGGCAGATACCACAGGCTTCTATTTTGACGCGGACTTGATTGTGTTGGGGTTCGGGAATTTCCCGTTCGACAACTTCAAAATCTCCACCAGGTCTGCTGACCTGAACTGCTTTCATTAAACCCATAATTGCGTTCCTTCAATCTAATACCATTTTGGATTTTAGATTTTAGATTTTGGATTGAAAAAGCCTGACTGGGACTTAATTTCAACCAACTATCTATTACTTCTTACTCCCCACTCCCCACTCCCCACTCCCCACTCCCCACTCCCTACTCCCTACTCCCTATTCCCTACTCCCTACTCCCTTCTTCAAATTCACTATAGTGGTTCGGTGGTCAAAACTCACTGCTCCCGGTCCATATTGAACTACCATCATCAATCCACCTAAAATAGCCAAATTCTTCATGAACTGACCTATCTGCATAGGATCGGAAAAATTTGTGTGGAAAATAAATGTGACAGTAATCAAAAACTTGATGAGTGCGATCGCAGCCCAACGAGCTTTGTAACCCAGTAATACTGCTAGCCCAGCAACTAGTTCAAGGACAATAGCACTGACTAAAAATAGACCTGTGAAAGGCATCCCATGAGCAGCCATAAATTGTTGTGTTGCAACGGGATGCAAAATCTTGTTGACGCCAGATTCAAGAAAAACGGAGGATAGTGAAGAGCGTGCAATGAGTGGAATATACTTGAGCATTTTCCGTACAATCGATTTGGAAAAACTACCTTGTGGTCTGAAAGCTAATTTGTATCCGGTAAGCATCGTCCCGGAATTATCGCGAACTTAAACCAAGGACTCTGTTGAAATCATTGTACTGAGGTCGGATGTCAACGGGGGTTCCATGATTGAGAGAGGAGAATTAGATTGGGTATCACCTATACCCATGCTTGCAATATATTCCTCAATTTCTGGAGATGTAGAGAATGCAAGTGTTCTTGCAGGTAGCGTTCCTTGATTTGTTAATGCAAAGGAGTTACCTTCAGGTAGAAAGACAAAAGTGTCTTGAGCAGCTGTAAATGATTCATCTCCAAGCTCAAATGTCACATTCCCATCTACGACATAAAATCCTAAATCTGTAGGTGCAGAAAGCAGGGATTCGTTTTGAGTTCCCGGTCGAACGGAAACATCAAGCAGGGAAATTTTTCCATCTGTATCTGCTGCAGTTGCGACAAAGGTATACTCGTCGTTACCTAAGGACACTTTCAGACGTTCTTCGTCGTTTGGCAGTATTGTTGGAAAACTGTCGGGTTTATCCCCGTTTTCTAAAGTGTAGGTATTGTCTTCTCCAAAAGTGAGAACAAGTTCGTCTTGTAATAGCCCAACAATAGCACCGTCTGTGGGATTGGTGATAGCTAATTCAAGAGTTTGTCCAGGTACTTCAGAACCGTCAACGGGAATCTCTACGGTTTTTGTTCTTTCCCCTGCGGCAAAATCAACTGGAATTGCAGTACCGTTACTCAGAGCAAGTGTTGCACTCACTGCTGTATCTGCTTGACCGGGACGAAGTAATGTCACTTCAGGAACACCAGTTAGTGTCTCATTGAGTCCGGCTGAAGGGAAGATGATTGAATTTTGAGCCTCTACTCCATATTCAGCTAAAACCTCTGTGTAGTTATCTAAGATTTCGCTAGGGGGAATTTCGTTGGGAGGTGGTTCTAAAATTGAGCCGGGTACACCAACTGTTGCAAATGCGTTCTCCAAACCTGGTGGTAAAGTAAACTCTAAATGCCGTGATGGTGTGTCACCTAAGTTGACAAATCCATGAATATCATCTTGGTGTTTGTAGACAAATGTTCCAGGAGTTGCAGTGATAACTTCGTCATTCAGTTGGTAAGAAATTTCTCCATCTAGGATATAGGCAAACTCATTTTCTGTACGGTGGATGTGGGGAAAAGGACCGCCCTGGGGAAGAGTGTAGAAGTCAAACAGAGAGTATTGCCCGTTGGTATCTTCGCCATCTGCAACAAAAGTAGCGTGATCGCCAACTAACCAGTAACCCGGTCGATTTATATCGGGTAGTACGACTGGCTCTTCAGGATTTCCTACCAATGTGTCTTCTGCTGTGAGATTTTCTGCGCTCGTGTTGTACTGCATTGGCATCTCAGAATTAGCTACCAATGTGTCTTCTACTGTGAGATTTTCTGCGCTCGTGTTGTACTGCATTGGCATCTCAGAATTGGCTACCAATGTGTCTTCTTCTGTAAGATTTTCTGCGCTTGTGTTGTACTGAGTTGGAAGTGTTGTTGTTCCATCGTGTGCCATGATAATTCTCCTTAAAAAAGTCACAAAGTTGAACTATACCAATTTGAAAAAAGAATGCGACAGATAGTTTGGCGAGAGTTAAGTCTAGGTAAGGCTTCCTCAATCCAAAATCCAAAATCTAAAATCCAAAATGGTATATAAGCTATTAATTTGGCAAGGTAGAGTAACCACTCGCCGTATTTCCAACCATTGCCTGCAAGCTGGATTTGATCTTTAAATGAGATGGAAAAAGACCAAAAGCTAGTAATTGAGCCGGGATATCGCGCAAAATTGGCAAATGCAGGTAATACGGTAGTTTTAATGTATTGTCTGATTGAAGGGCTTTGGCCGTGATATTTGTCTGAATAAAGGACTGAAAAGCTTGGAGGGTTCGCACTGACAACTCGCGACGGCGCTGTACTTGCGCGAGGTGGCTCAGTCTTAACTCGCCTTTTCTGAGTGGTTCGCCAAGGATGTTGGCTGCTGTTGCTGCATCCTGGATTGCATAGTTGATGCCAACTCCACCGATAGGTGAGATGACATGGGCTGAATCACCAATAAAAAGAAGTCCAGGACGGAACCACTGCTTGAGACAACCAACGTCAACAGAGAGAAGTGACGCTTGCTTCCAATCTTTGAGATGATGCACGCGATCGCTAAATTCTGGCACGATTTCAACGATGGACTCTTGCAATGCTTCTATACCCGCCGCAACGAGTTGATTGTAATAACCTTTGCGAATGAGGTAAGCAAATTGCCAATTATCGTCATGGGTATTGTACATAACTATGACGCGCTTGGCTCCAAAGCGTGCAATCAGACCTTGTGGCTCGTGAGAGTGTCGCGGAAGACGCAACCATAGCAAATCCATCGGAGCAGTTGTCTTATCCTGTTGCATACCTGCCAATTGACGGATGCGAGAAAAGCGACCATCTGCGCCAACGACCAGCTTGGCTCTCACCTCATGCCAGCCACCGTTACCTCGGTATCGAACACCACTGATAATTCCATCTTCCTCAATCAGTTGCTGTACGTTTGCACCCATTATTATTTGAAAATTTGGGTAGCGTTTTGCTTCGGTAGTGAGGAATTCGATAAACTTTGCTTGAGGAATAATAGTAGCATAAGGGTGTCGAGATTTCAACCGGCTGAAGTCTGCAAATGTGACACTTTGTTCGGGTGTCATGAATTCTATTTTGTCCGTCTTTGTGTGAGGAATTTCCCGGAGCAAACGTTCAGCAACACCAAGTTCATCCATGATTTCCATCGCTCCCGCATGCATAATGTCGCCTCGGAAGTCCCGGTCAAAAGTTTTATGTGCCTCTAGCAATGTTACAGCAACACCTTGACGCGCCAATGCAAGTGCGAGTACAGCGCCTGTAGGGCCGCCACCAACAATACAACAACTCGTTTGCTGTATGTCAACAATAATACGTTCGCTCATTGGTATATCTAATGAAGAGGATTTCGGAGTTGATGTCATAGACATAGAATTTAGGAAATTGTTAGTGGTGAGTGGTTAATGGTTAGTAGGGGCGCAATGCCTTGCGCCCGTACATGATTAGTAAAAAATTTACTAACGACTAACAACTAACTAATAACAACTAACCACTAACGTTTACTGTGCAAGAATTTCACCCACTATTCCAGCTGCTATTACGCAGTCATCTCGGGTAATATCAAAATGGGTTACGGCTCTGACGGCTCGTTTCCCCGAAGAACTTAGAAACACGCCGCGATCGCGTGCAGCAGCAACCAAAGTTGGAGCATCAGGAACATTGGGTGCTAATTGAAACCAAATGATGTTTGTTTCAACTGTTGCAGGATCGAGAACAATACCTGGCGTCTTTGCTAACATCTGAGCCAATAACTGAGCGTTGGCGTGGTCATCTGCCAATCGTTCTACATGATGCTGTAGCGCATACATACCAGCCGCCGCCAGAATTCCTACCTGCCTCATCGCACCGCCAAACATTTTCCGCAGGCGATGGGCGCGATGAATGTGAGCTTTTGAACCGCAAACAACACTTCCTGCAGGTGCTCCCAAGCCTTTAGACAAGCAAAAAGTGACGGTATCAAATGGCTCTGACCAAGTTTTTACAGTCACGCCACTAGCAACCTCAGCGTTAAAAATACGAGCACCGTCTAAGTGCAGTGACATCCCATATTCGCGAGCAACAGATGCAGGCGATCGCAACTCATCAATATCCCAAACCCAACCACCACCACGGTTGTGCGTATTTTCAAAAGCAACAACAGTTGTTGGGCTTTGGTGATGGTTGTCTGGTTTGTAAGCAGCACTCACATCATGAGCGGTAAATCGACCATTGTTGCCAACCGTTTGAAATTGCAAACCATTGAGAGCAGCACCTGCACCTCCTTCATAAAGGTAACAATGGCTACCTGTACCGATAATCACTTCATCACCCGGTTTGGTGAGCGCACCTAGTGCGATTTGGTTTGCCATTGTGCCTGTAGGAACAAACAATGCAGTTTCTTTACCCGTGAGATGGGCTGCATACTCCTCTAGATGACGGACAGAGGGATCTTCACCATACACATCATCACCAACTTTAGCAGAAGCCATAACCTGACGCATGGCAGGTGTTGGCTGCGTTACTGTATCACTGCGGAGGTCAATCATAATTTGGAAAGGGTTAGTGGTTAGTGGTTAGTGGTTAGTGGTTGGGAGATGGAGGTTGGGGGTTGGATGTTGGTAATTCGTAGTTAGTAATTAGTTGCATTTTTTACTAATTCTGTACGGATGCAAAGCCTTGCGCCCCTACGAACAACTAACAACTAACAACTAACCATTTGATTTAAATTCCCAATTCGTAAATAACGAAGCTTTGGTATTCCGGTGCATAGGAAGGACCAAAAACTTTCTTGGAGATTTGTCGGAAGTTACTGAGTCTAAACTCTTGCTCCACAATCAGTGGAGACATTTTATGTTCGATACCTAACCCTGTAATTAGGTCGTCGTGAGTTGCTCGCAGTTCTTCGATCGCAACGCCAACACAGTTGCGATCCATAGCGAAGTCCACAACATACCTGTACCATGTCCAAAGTGCGTGCTGCCGAAGACGTTCAAGATCTAACGCAGCTTCTGGAATGTGACCCGTTTGCTGATAATTCTCTACTTCTTCTGCAGTGGTTAAGATATACCCGTTAGCAATGTAGATCAATTCAGCGTTAGCTATGCGTTTTGCATGATGATTTTCGCAATATTCGGGGCAAAACTCATCACCTACAATGATAACACCATCTTGATGTAATATGTGCTTGGCATGAGTCAAGTAGTTTTTCGGTAGATGGTGATGTGCTCCCCAGGAGAGAACTATATCTACAGTTTCATTCCACTCCTCAAATGAACCAGAGAACACTTTAGCATTAGCATCCGTTGCTAAACGACGTTCTAATTTAGCGACAATTTCTGGTTCATCCTCATTTGCAATGAGTTCTATTTCAGGTAATCGTTTTGCTAACTTTGAAGCAAAATATCCAGTTCCACAACCAACGTCAAATACGCGAATTGGTCGTTCCAATCTTTGGGAATGTTGTTTGATCAGCCTAATGATGTAAGCGTCACCTTCAGGAATTTGGGGATGCCCTTTACGCATCTGCGCGGCAACATCGATTTCCTCAGATTTTACATCATTTTGGGGGTTTTCAGATACAAAAACCGACATGAGAAGGCTCCTTAGATTTTGGATTTTGGATTTTGGATTTTGGATTTTGGATTTTGGATTTTGGATTTTGGATTTTGGATTTTGGATTTTGGATTGGGGATGGGAGAGGGGGCATTGAGTATTAGGGATGGAGCAAGAGAAATTATTCTTTCCCTCACTCTCTCACTCCCTCACTCCCTCACTCCCTCACTCTCTCACTCCCTCACTCACTCCCCCTAACCCCTAACCCCTGTTTGAAGTTCGCGTGTTGGGGTGACTTGTGCTAAGCCTAGATTTGGCTTAGTGACGACATATACACCGTCAATAGCCCCTGCAGCGGAGAGGGAGAAGAACCCTTCTACTGCATTGAAGAAATTGTTTGTGGATTGGATTGCAGAATCAGTAGACTTGTCCTTTGATGCCAAGGTTTCTTTGTCTTGGCGAAGGTCATGGTTTTCTTTGATCCGCTTTGACATCTCGCTGACAGCAAACTCAGTAGCACCTTCTTGTGCATCTACTAAGTCTTCAACTCCAGAAACTAGGTTCAAGAAAGCAAGATTCAAATCAGCACCACTGAAGTCGTGGCGGCTTAATTTTTGTGCTTCCCAGAAATAAGAATCTTTACCACGGTTCTGGTCGTAGAAAGCTGAGACAAACACGAGAAAACGCAAATATGCTTGTCGATAGCTCTTGTCGTAGAAGGTGGCGGCTTGTTCTTCGTCAATCTCGCCGCGCTTAATGCTTGCGATACTTGCGGCTGCTAATAGTGCGCTGTAAGTGGCAAGATGAACTCCACTTGATAAGAGCGGATCTAGGAAGCAA
Source organism: Scytonema hofmannii PCC 7110 (assembly GCF_000346485.2). Lineage (NCBI taxonomy): Bacteria > Bacillati > Cyanobacteriota > Cyanophyceae > Nostocales > Scytonemataceae > Scytonema > Scytonema hofmannii. The sequence goes on along the minus strand of NZ_KQ976354.1, from coordinate 10,575,845 downwards.
GCAGCATCTCCTGACACAAAGTAGCCTGGACCAGAGAAGTAGTCAGAGGTGTAAGAATAGTCTTGCTCGACTTTGACTTCTGAAACTAACTCACCTGGCGCAATCATATCAGAGATTAGAGAGCATTCTTGAATGGCTTCTGAATAAATATCCTCCAACTTCTTATTGCGTCTTTCTTTGTAAAGGTCTTTGTGCATAACCACGCCGACACTCATAATCTCTTCATCCAATGGAATTCCCCACAGCCAACCTTCTGGGATAGAACCGACTGCGATCGCGCCTTCTTGACCTTGAGGTAATCTTTTAACATTCTTCCAATAGCCCCAGATGGCTATATTTTGGAATACATTGTGGTTCCGGCGATTTTTCAGATAGCGTGTTGACAAAACACCAGCACGACCTGAAGCATCAATGACAAAATCAAAAGATATGTCTCCAGTCGCACCATTGGATTGAGACCAAGTGGCGCTTTTTGGGCGATTTCCATCAAAAGACACTTGACGGATTTCAGTTCCTTCAAAAACCTTCACACCTTGGCTTTTGGAATGTTCTAAAAGCAAGTGGTCAAACTCAGCACGACGAACTTGAAAGCTGTAAGTGTGGTCGCCGCTAAGTTCCCCAAAATTGAGGCTCCACTTTTCTTTGCCCCACTCCAAATAAGCTCCGGGCTTGCGTTGAAATCCTTGTGCTTCAACTTTTTCCCGCACGCCAAGCAAGTCAAATATTTCTAAAGCTGATGGCAAAAGTGACTCACCAATGTGATATCGCGGAAAAATATCTCGTTCCAACAAAGTCACGTCAAAACCTTCACGCGCTAACAAAGTCGCAGCAGTAGATCCAGCTGGCCCGCCACCGATGACTAAAATTTGAGTGGAATTTGGTATATTGGACATAACAGGATTCTTTTCCTTTTTGGTTGTAGAGTTCTGAGAACAACGAATTCAGTTAACTTCTCCGTTAAGTAAGGCTTAACTTGCTTTTCTCCAAGGCTGCTAAGACCTTCCTGAATGGAGAAGTTTTATTTTAAGGATGAAGTGTTCCGTAGGTCGGATGAAAGAATTAACGATCCTTTATCCTTTAGCCTTCATACTTTCAAAAGCATTAGCCATATTAGGCAAATCCCGCATTAATTCCTCAAATCCTTCCCATGTGAGAGATTGAGGACCATCAGAAAGGGCTTTGCTTGGGTTAGGATGAACTTCAATCATTAAGGAATCAACACCAGCTGCTACAGATGCTTTTGCCATTGTTGGCACCAACTCTGATTTACCAGTGGCATGGCTGGGATCGACCATAATGGGTAGGTGAGTGAGCGATCGCAAAACGGGAATTGCAGATATATCAAAAATATTGCGAGTGTATTGGCGATCGAAACTGCGGATGCCGCGTTCGCACAGAATGACATTGGGATTACCAGCAGCCAAAATGTACTCGGCTGACATCAACCATTCTTCAATCGTGGCTGACAATCCGCGCTTTAAGAGAATCGGCTTTCCAGTTGCACCTACCTTCTTAAGAAGTGAGAAATTTTGCATATTGCGAGCACCAACCTGCAACACATCTGCGACAAATGCAACTTTCTCTATATCAGTTGTATCCATCACTTCTGTGATAATTCCCAACCCAGTGACTTCTCTTGCTTTATCGAGGAGTGATAAAGCACTCTCTCCATGACCTTGGAACGCATAAGGGGATGTACGGGGTTTGTATGCTCCTCCTCGAAGAAATTTGGCTCCAGCAGCTTTCACTCTCCGAGCTGTTTCTACAATCATCTCCTCATTTTCTACAGAACAGGGTCCAGCTACAACCACCAAAGGATGGTTTTTCCCAAAAGTTACAGATCCATTTGGGGTGGGTACAACCACATCTGTTGGTTGGTGAGAGTGAAATTCTAGAGAAGCTCGTTTGAAAGGCTTTTTCACCCGGACAACCTGCTCAATGCAGTGGCTCAAATTTTGAATTTGTCTCGGGTCAATCTCCGCTGTTTCACCTATTAAACCAATCACCACTTTGTGCTGACCTATTGATTTTTCTGGAGTGATATTCCAATTGCGGATTTCTTGAATGATTCGTTCAATTTCTTCTGATGGGCTACCAGATTTCATGACGACAATCATATATGAGAATCCTCCTAAAATAACAGCAGTTTATGGTGTTCGGTGATTCAGTTGTTACCAGTTGTCTTTGTATCTTCACCCTTTTTCTTTGTCTCTTAAAGCTTACTGTAGTTCAAAAGCGCTTGCCAACAGTCTATCTTTTGAAAAGTAACAATTCTTTCGCTAATGTTTAATTTAAAACATAATAAATCAAAAGTGCGATTGTTCCGGAAAGCATATATATGTTTAGTATTGTTCATTAATGTCTCTCAAGAAACACTTTTGGGGGAGTGGGGAGTAGGGAGTGGGGAGTAGGGGAAAGAAAGTTTCTTTCATTCATTGCGGGTGGTGCTCCGCCTGTCGGACGCTCTCAAGAAACAAGGCAGATGCCGAAGGAAAAAAATTTTAGGTAGAGCTAAAGACGATCATATATATATCAAAAATTCCAGAGATTCTTATATGTAATTAAAGTGCTTAAAATTGGCAACATCTGGAAAAAAATATGGATCATAAAATATTTTTATAAAAAATTATTTAAAGATTAGAATAATATTGTAATTTTTAGCTTCAGGTTTAAGTTTATTTCTATGTAAATCTTTCAGTAGCGGTGCAATACCACCGCGTCCCTACAATTAAGTTAGGACTGACGCATAGCCCCCCTTTTTAAGGGGGGTTGGGGGATCTCCAATGTCTAGAATTCCGGAAAATAGATTGAGTTTGCGTAAGTCCCGTAAGTGTATTTCATGGAAGAGCTAACCATTTTGTTGCTCTTGCTTGTATTGGGCTTTGTACTGAGCAAGCTGTGTTCTTCTCCAGGCTTGGGGAGTTGTTCCATGATACTGGCGAAACTGGCGAAAGAAATGAACTGTGTGAAAATACCCAACTTGGGCAGCGATTTCTTCTACTCTGTGATTAGTTTCTAACAGTAAGGAACGTGCAGCTGCCATTCGACGCTCGATAATCCAACCTTGTACAGTTTGTCCTGTTTGCCGTCTCACAAGATTAGTGAGATAAGCTGGAGAATAACCCACAGCTTCAGCTACGTTACTTAAAGTTATCTGTTGATTGTAGTTTGCTTCAATAAAGCGGAAGACCTCTCTCAATTCCGGATCGTTGGGCAGAATTGACTGAGGCTCGTCCGATTTCATGATGCTATTGGGTGAAAAGCTTCGCTTTGCAGAAGCTACTTCCAGGTTCTTAGAACCAGAGTATAGAAAAGTGTCAGTAGAGGTTTTGCCCCTTGGAGTCCCTGCGTTCGTCCTAGACGCGCCGCAACTATCTCCGGAAGGATTTTCTGTTACTGATGTGGGTGCTGCTCCATACAACGTTTGAAGAATGGCTTGTCTCTGCAAGCGAGCTGCGATCGCTTTGAGTAATTCATCTAATGTACAAGGTTTTGTGATGTAATCATCTGCTCCCAATTCCATGCCTTTGCGAATATCAGTGCGACTGACTTTAGCTGTAACAAAAATAAAAGGAATAATTGCTGTGGCTGGATTTTGGCGCAATGCTGTTAGAACTTTAAAACCATCGAGTTTTGGCAACAAAACTTCGCTGATGATTAGATCGGGTAACTCTTGTTGTGCTCGTTGAACTGCGATCGCACCGTTTTCAGCACTGATCGCATGGAAACCTTCAGCTTTTAGGCATGAAAGAAAAAGTTTTCGGGTTTCTGCTTTATTTTCAATCACTAGAATCTTTTTCACCGTTTCCTTTGCCATCCAAATACGGGTTTATGGACAATTCACAGGTGTACAGTGACAAACCACTTGGTAGAGTGACAAGTTACTTTATGATGTAGTGCTTTCCCGATATAAAAAATAAAGTCTAAAAAATGAAGGATTGAGCATAAAAAAGTGCTAAAGCCAGCACAAGTACCCGAACTTATTCTGGTAGCACGCAGAATATACAATCTAAGTTTTAAACCCATGGCAGTCGTTGCAATAGGGAGGCAGTTGCGACAACATTCTCGACGACAGCAACGCACTACCGTGGAAACTTTTATTATCTCCTGCAAAGGAGCTAAGCGCGTAGGATATCCAAAGGACATGGGGCGAAGTTGGGAGCGAGGAAAACCTTTCAGCCAACTTCTCCGTGCAAAGCGCCTCCTCCCGAATTCATTCATAGGGTTGACTTCATACTTCATACTTCAGACTTTATTTTTGAGGTCACGTAAGTTATGGTTGTGCAAAATATCAAGGCAACACAAAAAATATTGCCAAAAAAATTTTGGTTGTCATTTCACCGCAAATCTTTGCTCTGAAGAGACACGCTCTTGCAGAACTTTCAAGGAAGAGGCAAACTCGTTGCGCGTCCGGTGTTCTCTTCGGTGCGCGGTGTGAAGCCTCTTCCAATCAACCCAGTCATAAGAGTTTCATTAATGTCTGGGTCAATTACTGTTTCGAGATGCACGCTTAAACAGACGCAATAATTTGCGCCTCTACTTATGCTCAACCTACCTAGTTTCGGTAACTCTGGGGCTGGCGAGCACCCTAAAGGTAGGAACATAAACATTTTCTCAAACATAGTCAAAGCAATACTGAGACTGGTTAGGTTTTGTTAACCCAGAACAGCCAATATGATAAGTTGCAAGGAGGTTTGCAGCCTAACGAGTAAATCCCTGACTGGTAGAACACGATCGATCCGTACAGATACCTCCATAATCTATTTGTATCTGTAGAGGACGGACTTATCCGTTACATCCATCAAACCAATCACTACTTTCCCTGGTTAAATTAAGATTTCTGTTGCGGTAAGATTTGCCACACCAGAAGATTTGACGGATCTGCTTAATTCCCTTCGAGAGGATACCAGATTTCGTAATGACAAACAAGTCAGACGAGCCAGAATGTAGTGCAGTTAGTAGTGATGGATTTGATTGATACTAACGTCACATCATATCATTCGTTACACCCCTACAGGGTAACTTAAAAGCAAAAGTCAGGAGTTGCGGACTTTTTACTCCAAATCTTTAACCAGTTCTAGTTTGTAAGTGTGACACACCGAGAGCTATGTCTGTAAATGAATTTAACAAAGAATTTATATAAGTTAGGTGAATGTAACGAAGGAGGTAGAAGACAGGAGGCAGCTATGTTGAAGCGCCCAGGGCATAGGGCAGAAGGCAGAAGGCATTATTCATATTTCTTTACAATTGTTTCTCCTGTTGAAGCGCTGCTCTCATTTAAAAGAATTGCCAAGCGTGTTGTTGCCAATAGCAGTATAGATATATACTGCGCCTAAAGTGTTCTTTTAGGGAAGGAGTCTGAAGTCATTTCAGTACCACTGACAGAAGATTCTCCGTTACGCCAACAGCTTTATCCTTTACGGGAAATGCCTGACACACCACTCAATACACTAATATAGCAAGTTAGATCCCCGACTTCTTTGAGAAGTCGGGGATCTAGAGCATTGCCAACCCTATATGAAAAAAATCCTCAAAAATAGTAGCTAGAAATACTCTTCATAAAATCTTAAAAATTTTTAAACAAGAAAATTAAATTCAAATCATGTCAATTTATACTGTTTTAAACAAATAGCTTTTAGAGAGAGAAAAAAAGAAATATCCTCCGGAGTGCTAAAGAACTTATCGAATAAAAAAATGGAAGAGAGACACTTTTTACTTTACATGAAAAAAAGGGTCTCATTTTTAACTTAATAAGTAAAAAAAATATGCATACCATTATTCATTTGTTTAGTGCATCCGCTATTCAGGCGTTTGCATTTCTATCTTTTGTGGCTATAGCGCAAGAAATTCCAATTCCTCTGCAACAAAAAATAACACAAAAACTTTGTTCTTTTAATACGGTAGAAAATTTATTACCCCCCATAGCAAGTCAGCAAAGTAGTTCGCCATTTGCGTATCTTGCACAACAAGGTTTTGTACAAGACTCGGAGGGTTCTTGGGTTTGTTATATTAGCGATTCAAAAAAAGAATGGCGTTACTATACCCTGTTTAAAGTACAACAAACAGGTGAAAAACTCATAGCAGCTTCTTTTTTAGAGAATGGCAATTGGGCAGACGGTCAAGAAAACCGAAGCTTGGACTTATTTATGATGTTAATTGAGAAACATATAAGTACAACTGAGGGAAATCGCAAAAGTATACGCAACTATCTAGGAACTTTTATTTCTTTAGTTAAACAAGGTAAGGTTCCACCTTTATCTCGTGGTTATCTTTTTGACCAACCACATCGTGGATTTGTGTCTTACCATTCCCTAACCAGTGGAAAATTTCAAGGTACGGCAATTACGATAAATATTAATATTAAGTAGTTAGTTGTTGGTTGTTAGTTGTTAGTGGTTAGTTGTTGATACTACTAACCACTAACCACTAACCACTAACCACTAACCACTATCTACTATCTACTAACCACTAACATTTCTAAGTAGCATTCAAAACAAGCTGTAAATTACTTAACAACTCGTCTAAAGAGAAAGGCTTTGGTAAAACAGTTGTGACATGATCTTTCAAAAATTTTAACATCTCATGGTTTGACCCAAGTCCGCTAAAACCAACTATCTTAATGTTTGGATTTATCTTTCTTAAAATGCGGATCGTTGTTGGACCATCCATAGAAGGCATCATCATGTCAATCAAGACAACGTTGATTTCGCGGATATGCTGCGTGTATAGGGCGATTGCCTCCATTCCATCACGAGCAACTAAAACTTTATAAGCATTTCTTTCTAACAAAGTTTTAGTCATTTCACGAATTGAATCGTCATCATCAACGACAAGAACCAATTCTCCATGTCCTAGCGATAAATCATCGTTATCTATTGTTAATATACTGTCTGTTTCTATCGTTTGCTTGACTGGTAAATAGATCTGAAATTCTGCTCCCTTCCTTGCCTCACTTTTCACGCTCACAAATCCACCGTGGCTTTTAACAAGACCCATAACTGTGGACAATCCAAGTCCCGTACCTTGACCCACATCTTTTGTTGTGAAAAATGGTTCAAAAATTCTGTCTATGATTTCTTGAGGAATGCCTATTCCTGTATCAGATATTGCGATCGCAACATAAGGTCCCACTTTAGCATCAATATTTTTGCGCGTATATTGAGCATCTACCCAAACGTTTTTTGCAGAAATTCGTAAAGAGCCGCCTACTGGCATTGCATCGCGAGCATTGATACAGAGATTCATAAGAACTTGGTGAAGTTGGGTAGCATCACCATAGATACTCCAGAGGTTTGGTTTGGGAATATCTAAAACGATATTGATGGATTTGGGAAATGATTGTTTGAGAATCTGCTCAACTTCCAAAATTAAATGCCTGACTTGTAAAGTAGCAAATTGAACTTCACTACCTTGTGAGAAGTACAATACCTGTTTGACTAAGTCGGCTGCACGTCTCACATTGTTTTCTAATAAAGAAATCCATTCGCGACTTTGCCCACCCACCAATTTGGTTTCTAGCAGTTGAATTATCATCATCATTGGGGTTAGGGTATTGTTGAGATCGTGAGCGATACCACTTGCTAGAGTCCCCAAACTTTCCATGCGTTGCGCTTGCAGAAATTGTGCTTCTAGTTGTTTCTTCTCCGTTATGTTTGTGTTGACGGTCAGGATAGAATTCGGTTGCCCTTCCACATTATTTATCAATGTCCATCGGCTAGCAACAATAATTGAGTTATCCCCTTTTGTAACTTGATGTAACTCACCCTCCCAAGAGCCAACATCAGCCAATGTTTGTTGGATCTCATCAAGTTGGGAAAAAGTTTCCGATTTATACAAAATTTCGCGAGTATTTTTGCCAATAGCTTCTTCGGCTGTCCATCCATAAAGATGTTCAGCCCCTTTATTCCAATAACGGATGAGGTTGTTTGCATCTCGAACAAAAATTGCATCTGTGGTAATATCAAGTAGTGCTGCTTGTTCTTGAATTTTCTTTTCTGCTTGCTGGCGCTCGTAAATCTCTGTTTCCAGACGCGTATTTTGTTCTTTAAGTCTTTTAGTTAAATTTCTTAAGCTGAGATGAATTTTCACTCTTGCTAAAACTTCTTCATTTTCTAGTGGCTTGGTAATGTAATCGACAGCCCCAAGATTTAAACCTTTGACCTTGTCTGCTTTTTGTGCTAGGGCTGTCAGAAAAATGATAGGGATATCCTGAGTCGCTACATTGTTTTTCAACCGACGACAAGTTTCAAAGCCATCCATATTTGGCATTAAAACATCTAACAATATCAGATCTGGGCAAGAAATTTCTGCTATTTGTATTGCACCTTCCCCGTCATCAGCCACTAAAACTTGAAAATTAGCATTTGCTAGTAAAGCAAGTAATATCTGTAGGTTGATAGGATTGTCATCAACGATCAGAATGGTGTTTTTTTCTGGATTACTAAAATTCATTGAATCCTCGGAAAATCTATTAAAAAAATTGTTAATTGATTTTTTAGCGATAATCATTCTATATGTGAAGCATTGATAGCAGGCGCAAAAATTATAGATACCCCTGTTGAGACAACTGCTATGCGATTTATAGCAATTGCAGACGCTTGCTATTCAATTAATTTCTGTCAAATACCTCAGTATGTATTCATTACGCAATTGAAAGTTAAAATACTTAACCTAAAGTAAAATTAATTGAAGTAATCACTTACATATAAGTTTTATTTAAGTTACATGATTACATACGTATTCTCGTACCGGTAAAATTATATACTTAAAAACTGAACCTTAGAAACTCGGTATCTCCCAGATACCGAGTTTCTTTATCCGATACAGTAGTCAAAAAGGGGGCAAAAAACCCGGTTGCTCTCTCCTGGAAAGCTTGATATCTCGTAGGATCAACGATAAAGAAACCGGGTTTTTAGTATTACTGGATCGGCGATCTAGAGATGCGAAATTTCAAGTCTCTCCAAATTCTCAATAGGTAATATTTCACTTTTTCTTTATTTTTCTTTATAGAAATATAAAGTATATTTCTATTATGTTAACTAACTTCACTGCGTAACATCGAATAAATAAAAGCTTAAATAGTAATTATATATTCATGATGAGCAAGCTTATCAAGCATCTATTAATAAGTCATTTGATTGTAAATATATTATTAGGTAGAGCTAAATCTCACTAAATCAGGCTTTTGTGCAGCATAGCCCTACCTACGTATATGTCAAAAATGGAAGAGGATTCCTCTCAGGAATTTTAGAATCAATAATGTTAGTTTAGTACCTATAAAACCTGATAGAAAAGGTAGGAATTGGGGCAGCGATCACACAATATTCCACCCATAATCTACTATGGTATTGAAAAGGGTGTTACAAGATACCCGACTTCTCTAAGAAGTCGGGTATCTAACCGACTTGAGAGATCGGTATTTTAAGGAAATAACCGTGATGGAACTAGAATACCCAGACTTTGTTAATGTCAATAAGAGCTTAACCGTATTGTGTAAACAACGAGCAACAGGAGAACTATTTCTATCGTCAGTCAATAAACACTGGTATTTATATTTTTTTTGGGGACGTTTACTATATGTTACAGGGGGAAATCATCGCGTTCGGCGTTGGTATAGAACAGTTACACAAATCTGTCCTAAATGGAATTTTGAGGAACATAACCTAAATTTGAAAAAGGATGAACTTTGGGAATATCGCTTGCTTAAGTTGGGGATCGAAAAAAAACAGTTGACTTTAACTCAAGCAAAAAGCATTCTTAGCAAGAGTACTGATGAAGTTTTGTTCGATATTATAGGTTATTCTAAATTAAATAGTTGTTGGTTGCCCAAAAAACTACATCCAATTGCTTTATTAGATTTAATACCCTATTTAAATACAGCCGTTGAACTAAGAAAAAAGTGGCGAAATATGAGTTTAGGGCATTTGCACCCTGATGTTGCACCAGTGGTGAACCATCTCCATTTAGAAAACTTTAGATTGTCCAAAGATTGTGTAAAAATCATCCAATACGTCAATGGTGAAAATACAATTTGGGACATTGCTTCACAACTTAAACAAGAAGTCACAGAAGTAGCTAATCACATACAAGATTTAGTCAACCAAAGAGTTCTTAAACTCTCAATTCTTTCAGATCTCCCATTTCCGATAAAAGGCACAAGTTCAACAATCTCATTCCCAGGTTCTACCCTTCGGTAAAAATCTCTGTTCTCTCTTTCCTCTGCGTCCTCTGCGTCCTCTGCGGTTCAAAAAATCACTTTTTAATGGGGCTGAAAAAATTCAATAAATTCTGTTTATAAAATTAATAGAAATAAATATTTGCTCTTATCAATAGAGTTGATTAAAGTAAAATTGACCAGCCAGTCTTAGGCTATTTACAATGAAACTCTCCAACAAATCTGAATACGCAATTCTAGCTATGGTAGCATTGGCTAAGAAATACCACAATAACGAATCGTTACATATTCGAGAAATAGCAGCGTTACAAAAGATACCAAATCGTTATTTAGAACAACTGCTAGCAACCTTGAGATCTGGAGGTTTGATTAAAAGCATACGAGGGTCGAAAGGTGGTTATATTTTGGCACGAGATCCAAAAAAAATTACAGTTTTAGATATTTTGAAGTGCATTGAAGGGGTAGATGCTGCTTTGCCTACAGTCGATTCTGCTTGCGACACAGTAGAAGCAGAAACCATTCAAGAAGTTTGGCTCGAAGCAAATCAAGCAGCACACCAAGTCTTGCAAAAGTACACTCTGCAAGAACTTTGCGATCGACAAGCAACTAGACAGCAAATAGAAAATATGTACTACATCTAAAGATATTTTAATATCGCGAGCCGATGGAAGAACACATAAAGAGTAATAAAAGGTTGTTACTTTGTTGTGGGTTGAGGGTACTAAAAACTGTCATTTATCATTTGTCATTGGTAAAGGTTTTAGAGTTCTTTACATTTTGTAACATAGTTTTGTTTATTTCCGTTTACCTACTTATTATGAATTGTCTCATAAATGGTTATTTATGTTAACTCCTGTATATCTATCGAAAAATAGGATTTAATCTAATTAGTTGGAATATGCTAAACTTATATAGAATTTTATTGAATTCTTAAAATCTACGTAGGTAGTAGTTCTGCCGTACAAAAGCTTAGAATGGTGGGCTTTAGCCCTACCTACAGCAGTCAGTAGAAATATGGTAAACAAATAGTTATGTTAGTCTTTAATGCAAAATGAATTTCTTCGTAACGCAAGCTCGGTCGGAAGAAACTTATCTTGTTTCTGAGATCCTTTTAGAGGCAATATCTTGGCTTGATGCACAAGGTATGAGTCTTTGGCGTCATGATGAAGTTATGCCAGACACAATTCAGTCAGATGTAGATGCAGGGCTTTTTTATCTTGCTTGGGATGCAAGTCAGGCTGTTGGAACTCTCAAATACCAACTTGAAGATGAATTGTTTTGGTCTGATGTGCCGAGAGGCGAGTCAGCTTTTATTCACAAACTTGCTGTTAGACGTGGCTATTCTGGTGGTGTTGTTTCCTATCGCCTTTTGGAATGGGCAGTTGAAAAGTCAAAATCTCAAGGATTGAAATATCTTAGGTTGGATTGTGATGCTTCTCGCCCACAACTCTGCACTATTTATGAAAACTTTGGTTTTCAAAAACACAGCACGAAGCAAGTAGGACTGTTTTATGTTATGCGGTTTGAGTACTCTTTGAGTGGGGGACTTACAGCGATTTAACCTTAACCGTATTTCGAGGCTCTAGCTTGAAAAAGAACTCCACCCCGTTGTTAAGTACAAGCGATTATGGGCTTAAAAAGCCACCTCTCCCATTGGGAGAGGGGGTTGGGGGTGAGGGCGTTTTCACGCTTGGCAAGACATGACTTTTGCTTAAGTTGACACAGATAGCTCGTAAATATACTGCACTTAGTTAAAAATCGCTATATATTAACTTAATATTATTGTTTCTTTCTTCTTCCTTATTTTGAGTGGAAAAGCTGATAATTTTTTTGGCCAATGCCTTATCTCTTCTGAATTTATAGCTTTTTAAAGGAAAACGTAAATGATTATCGACCCCAATCAAATCGACCCAAGAACAGGTTATCAATTACTGATTGGCTCAATTGTTCCCCGACCGATCGCATGGGTTTCTACTATTGCGACAGATGGGACACACAATCTTGCGCCTTTCAGTTTCTTCATGGGCGTGACAGCCAATCCACCAACTCTGGCTATTTCCTCCGGGCTGCGACGCGGTGCTGGTAAAAAGGATACCTTGGTAAATGCAGAATCATCCGGAGAATTGGTGGTTAATGTAGTTGTTGAAGAAATAGAGCAACAAATGAACATTTCCAGCGCCGAATTTCCACCCGAAGTGGACGAGTTCAAAGAGGCGGGACTAACACCGATTCCCTCAGTTAAGGTACGTGCGCCGCGAGTCGCTGAGTCACCAATTAATATAGAGTGTCAGGTTAAGCAAGTGGTATACGTAGGAAACGAAGGCAGTCAATCTGGGTTAATTATTGCTGAAGCACTCCTGTGGCACATACGTGACGATCTGCTCACTCCGCAAAACACAATAGACGTGTCTAAACTACACGCAATTGGACGTTTGTCAGGAAACTGGTATACTCGCACTCGCGATTTATACGAAATTGCTCGTCCAACTAATCAGTCTTTTAATACTAAATCAGGTAGCAGTTGAACGATTAAAAAACATAGATTTTAGAGTACTGCATTTGTAAAGAAGAGGAAAATGATAATGCGTAAATGGCGGTTATTACTATTAGCTACCTTACCACTAGTTCTATCACTTAATGCCTGTGCTGGAGCATCAGGAGGAAATAGTGTAAGTCGGTTGGATACGATTAAAAATCGTGGAAAGCTGATATGTGGTGTCAGTGGAGGGTTACCGGGTTTTAGTTATGTCAAACGTGATGGCGAATATGCTGGAATCGATGTAGATGTTTGCCGTGCGATCGCATCCGCACTTTTTGACGATCCCAAAAAAGTAGAGTTCCGCAACTTAAACTCCAAAGAACGCTTTACGGCTTTACAAACAGGTGAAGTAGACATCCTCAGCCGCAATACAACATGGACAATTAGCCGAGATACTTCTGTTGGGTTGGAATTTGCTCCTGTTGTATTTTACGACGGTCAAGGAATAATGGTGAAAAAAAGTAGCAACATTAAAAAGCTAGAAGAACTCAAAGGGAAATCTATCTGTACTCAAACAGGAACTACCAACGAACAGAACTTATCCGATCGAATGCGTCAAATAGACGTTAATTACAAGCCTCTGGTTTTTGAAGATGTTAACACAGCTTTTGCTACTTACGAACAAGGTCGTTGCGAAGCTGTAACCTCAGATCGTTCTCAGTTGGTTTCTCGCCGAGCTATTATGAAGAACCCAAATGACCATATTGTTTTAGATGCCGTTTTGTCTAAAGAACCCTTAGCACCAGCTGTTGTTAATGGAGATTCTAAATGGTTTGATGTTGTGAAATGGACTGTATTTGCTTTAATTAATGCTGAGGAGTTAGGAGTCAATTCCCAAAATTTCAGTCAACTAGCCAACAGCCCCAATCCAGAAGTGAAGCGCTTGCTAGGTGCAGAAGGCGATCTTGGTAAAGGCACTGGTTTAACAAATGATTTTGTTATACGTATTATTAAGCATGTAGGCAACTATGGAGAAGTTTACGAGCGTAATTTAGGCAAGAACTCTGAATTGAAATTAGATAGAGGTCCAAACAAACTTTGGAACCAAGGCGGTATTCTCTATGCACCTCCATTTCGGTGAGAATTTTGGATTTTAGATTTTAGATTTTAGATTAAGGAATGTTTGCCAACGATAAAGATTTATATCGTCAATTTATACATGAGTTAATCCAAAATCCCAAGTCCAAAATCCCAAGTCCAAAATCCAAAATCCAAAATCCAAAATCCAAAATCCCAAGTCCAAAATCCCAAGTCCACAATCCAAAATCCACAATCCAAAATCCACAATCCAAAATCCACAATCCAAAATCCACAATCCTTAAAAATCCAAAATCCAAAATCCAAAATCCAAAATTCTTATGACTCCTTTTTGGCGCGATAAACGATTTTGGCCTGTTATCAGTCAGCTAATAGTTGTGCTTGCAGTGGTCATTGTAGTTGCGATACTTTGGCACAATGTAACATACAATTTACAACGACTGGGTATCCAACTAGGGTTTGATTTTTTACAGTCCCAAGCATCCTTTGATATTGGCGAAACCCCGATTTCTTTCCAGCCGTCTGACTCCTACAGTCGGGCTTTACTGGTTGGACTGCTGAATTCTTTAAGAGTTGTGATTATTTGTATCATTGCAGCAACAATTATAGGTATAACTGTAGGGGTAGCACAGCTATCAGATAATTGGTTGGTACGAAAGCTGGCTCTAGTTTACGTAGAAATTTTACGCAACACTCCCCTACTTCTACAATTGTTCTTCTGGTACTTTGCTGTTTTTCTCAGTTTGCCAAAAACTGAAACTCAAATTTCCCTTTTTGGTTCGATCGATATTAGCAACCAGGGACTTACACTGCCTTTTGGAATACACTTTTCCCCAGAATTATCCGCATTGATTTTGGGATTAACTCTTTACTCTGCTGCTTTCATAGCAGAAATTGTGAGAGCCGGGATTCTCTCAGTATCAAAGGGACAATGGGAAGCAGCAAGAGCATTGGGTTTAAAACCCAACCTAGTTATGCGACTGGTGATTTTTCCTCAAGCTTTGCGGTTAATTATACCACCACTTACGAGCCAGTACTTAAATATAGCCAAAAACTCCAGTTTAGCGATCGCAATTGGCTACGCTGATATTTACTTTGTTGCATCTACAACTTTTAACCAAACAGGTAGAGCGGTAGAAGTTATGCTTTTAATCATGATGACTTATCTCACAATGAGCCTCATTATTTCTCTGACAATGAATTTCTTTAACCTTAAGGTGCAATTGAAGGAGCGATGAGCCTTTTAAAAAACAAAAGTCCAACAATCTGGCAATGGCTGCGAAAGAATTTGTTTAACAACTGGTACAACAGTATCCTCACTGTTGTTTGCCTGTGGGTGCTTGTCTGGGCAATCAAAAGCATCTTAACGTGGGTATTGACTCAAGCAAAATGGGCAGTTATACAAGCTAATTTCTCCTTATTTTTTGTTGGTCGTTTTCCTCAAGAACTCTATTGGCGACTTTGGCTAGCATTGGTCATTATTCTTGGTCTAACCGGTTTATCATGGGGAGCGATCGCAAAACGGTTTCCTAGCAGGTTCAACACTTGGTTACCCCTTGGGTGGGCGCTATCTTTCCCAATTATTCTGTGGTTAATTGGGGGAGGTTTGGGACTGCAACCTGTAGAAAGCGGTTTGTGGAATGGTTTGCTGCTGACTATACTTACAGCAGCAGTCAGCATATTTATATCTTTTCCCCTAGGGATATTATTAGCGTTAGGGCGTCAAAGTCAGCTATTTTTCGTGCGTTGGTTTAGTATTTTATACATTGAACTTATTAGAGGACTGCCACTGATTGGAATTTTATTCTTAGCCCAAGTGATGATACCCTTATTTCTACCTCCAGAAATTCGCTTAGATAGAGTACTGCGAGGAATGGCTGGCTTAACCTTGTTTAGTGCTGCTTATCTAGCAGAAAATGTGCGTGGTGGGCTTCAATCAATTCCACGCGGACAATTTGAAGCAGCCAGATCGTTAGGGTTTAACACCCCCTTAACTATGCTACTTATAGTTCTCCCTCAAGCACTGCGTGCTGTTATTCCAGCCCTTGTTGGGCAATTCATTGGGTTATTCAAAGATACTTCCCTGTTAGCAATTGTTGGATTATTAGAATTAACAGGAATTGCCCGTTCTATTCTTGCTCAACCCCAGTTCCTCGACCGCTATGCAGAAGTCTATTTATTTATTGGGTTCATCTACTGGATTTTTTGTTACTCCATGTCCCTAGCTTCTCGACGCTTGGAAAATCAGTAATCAGTGACCAGTGACCAGTGACCAGTGACCAGTGACCAGTGACCAGTGACCAATGACAAACCAACAAATTATTCTTGCCGAAGATGTTCAAAAGTGGTATGGAAAATTCCACGTTTTACGGGGTGTAAGCCTAACAGTAAATCGAGGAGAAGTTGTCGTACTTATGGGACCTTCAGGGTCGGGTAAGTCAACTTTTATTCGTACCTTTAATGCTTTAGAAGAATACCAACAGGGACGAATTGAAATTGATGGTATTGCTCTCACAAATGACTTGCGAAACATTGAGAAAATTCGTCAAGAAGTAGGAATGGTGTTTCAACAATTCAATTTGTTTCCTCACCTAACAGTATTGCAAAATATTACTTTGGCACCAATTTGGGTGCGGAAATGGTCAAAGATTAAAGCAGAAGAAGTGGCTATGCAGTTACTGGAAAGAGTGGGGATTTTGGAACAAGCACAAAAGTATCCAGGACAATTATCTGGAGGACAGCAACAAAGGGTTGCAATTGCCAGATCTCTGGCTATGCAACCCAAGATTATGCTTTTTGATGAACCGACTTCAGCTTTAGATCCAGAGATGGTGCGCGAAGTTTTGGATGCGATCAAAACTCTTGCTGCTGATGGTATGACTATGGTTGTTGTTACTCATGAGGTGGGTTTTGCTCGTGAAGTTGCTGACCGAGTCGTTTTAATGGATGGTGGTTTAGTTGTTGAGGAAGCAACTCCGGATGCATTCTTTAAAAACCCCAAGCACGATCGCACTCGCAAGTTTTTATCCCAAATTCTTTAGCAGGTTTTGCGATCGCAATTTGGGAAAGCGAATTCGGAACAAGCGTAGTAAGCGGAACTAAAAAATACAGTAGTTTTATCGATAAACAGATGTTTATGAATAAAAAATTTTAAGAGTCAAAAATTTGACACAGTAGGTAGGGCTAAAGCCCCGAAGCGATCGCTAATTCTCCAAAGGCAGCAAGCAATTGGTCATGAGATCTGCTGTATTCATTACAGCCAGTAGATTTTTACTTCCTCTTGCCAAAGTACTAGAGATTATTCATGAAGACAAATGCATTTATCTATCACTAGAAAGAAGGTAAGAGTTGCGGTTTTTGTAATAATTAATACAACAAATTATTTTTTTTCAATTTACTATTTCTCGCTGAAAGAGGGGAAAGTGAGTAAACACAGGGTCTAGCTACCAGAAATACATCTATTAGTTTGAAGACATGACTCCTACCCGTGTGATTGAAATGACTCCAACCCTTGACCGAGAGGCAATCTTTCTTGAAGCAATCATCCAAACAAAGTCTCTTGCTGAAGAAGGTTCTGATTTTATCAGTAACGATACGTTCCTCTGTCCTCTTGATTTCGTGTCCTTCCTTTACCCTGAACTCGCCCAAGTCGCTCAACAAGTCCTTGAAAAACTGCAAATCCAGTACAGCAAGTAGGGGCGCAAGGCATTGCATCCCTACAATACGATTGAATATAAAGATAAAATTAAGTATATTTGCTTATCTATCTAAAGAAAGAAGTGAAGAAGTTTTGAGGTCTGTCAAACTCAATAATGAAAAGTTAAACACTTTCACTGCTATTAGGGAATGCACTTGTTACTTTCCTACCTGACATCTATCTGCTCCTATTTAAAGAGTACATAACAAAAAAAGGATTTGTTATCTGCTCTTTCAATAGCAACTGAATTTATCTATAGCTATAGGTTTGGGAGAAACAAGCATTTCCTGATAAAGGAATGCTGGATGCAAGAAAACCAAATTTTTTTGCGTCCAGCATTTTTGTTGTGAGTTTGTTTCCAAGAAATAAATCATTCATGTTGTGGGATGGGCGTCCTCGCCCGTCCCTTACTAAGAGCAGGCTTTTCGGCCCGCACCACAAGATGAAATTTTGGGACATTTTTGTATTTGGAAGTCCCTTAATAGCGGGCTTTTCGGCCCGCACCACAAGAAATTTTACGAATTAGCCAACGCTTCTGCTGTCTTCTCCTTATCCAACTTCAGAACCAATACTCCCAGAGGTGGCAAACACAAATCTAAGGAATACGGGCGGCTGTGAAATGACCAATTATCCGTCCACTTACCACCTAGATTACCCATATTGCTACCACCGTACTGACGGGCATCGCTATTGAACAACTCCGTGTAGAACCCTGGCTCTGGAACACCAATACGGTAATGGGAGTGGGGTTGGGGTGTAAAGTTACAAACTGTGACAACGAAATTATCAGAGTCTTTGTCTCTACGGATAAAGGAAACTACACTGTGGCGGTTGTCGCTACAGTCAATCCATTCAAACCCTTCTCTTGCAAAATCTTGGGTGTACAAAGCTGGTTCAGAACGGTAGAGATGGTTGAGTCCTTTAAAAAACTCTTTAAGCTGTTGGTGCGGCTCATGTTGGAATAATTGCCATTCCAAGTCACTCCAAACATTCCACTCACTCCACTGTCCAAACTCCATGCTCATAAACATGGTTTTCTTACCGGGGTGAGTAAACATATACGCAAACAAACAACGCACGTTAGCAAACTTTTGCCATCTATCCCCAGGCACTTTACCAATGATATTGCTCTTACCATGTACCACCTCATCGTGAGACAGTGCCAGCATATAGTTCTCACTGTGGTGATACCACATACTAAAGGTGATATTGTTTTGATGGAATTGGCGGAACCAAGGGTCCATGCTGAAGTAGTCCAGCATATCGTGCATCCAACCCATGTTCCACTTTAAGTTAAAGCCCAACCCTCCCGTGTATGTTGGCCAAGACACCATAGGCCATGCGGTAGATTCTTCAGCAATTGAGACAACGCCTGGAAAATAGCTAAAGATAATGTGATTAACTTGACGCAAGAAGTCGGCTGCTTCTAGATTTTCTCTACCACCATATTGGTTGGTAACCCATTCTCCATCGTTACGGCAGTAATCGAGGTAAAGCATGGAAGCAACAGCATCAACGCGAATACCATCAATGTGGTATTTATCAAACCAAAACAAGGCATTTGCTACTAGGAAATTTCGGACTTCGTTGCGCGAGTAGTTGAACACCAAAGTACCCCACTCTTTGTGTTCGCCTTTACGGGGATCGGCGTGTTCGTAAAGGTGAGTGCCATCAAAAAATGCCAAACCATGACCATCTTTAGGGAAATGACCGGGAACCCAATCGACAATGACCCCAATACCATTTTTGTGGCATTGGTCAACAAAATACATAAAATCTTCTGGTTTACCGTAACGAGAGGTGGGAGCGTAGTATCCGGTGACTTGATAGCCCCAAGAACCATCAAAGGGGTGTTCGGCGACGGGTAGTATTTCAATGTGGGTGTATCCTAAGTCTTTCACATAGGGAATAAGCCGATCTGCTAGTTCTCGGTATGTTAAAAAGCGTGCGCCCGGATTGAGTTCTGATACAGTAACAACGGGTTCGGTTTCGCCGTTTGGTAGTTTGGCTGGTTCTCCACTAGAAGCGTGTAACCAAGACCCTAAATGCATTTCGTAGACAGAAATCGGTTGGGTCAGGGGATCGGTATGACGGCGGCTTTCCAGCCAGTCTTCATCGCCCCAAGCGTAGGACTTTAAATCTGAGACAATGGACGCGGTTTTGGGTCGTGGTTCTTGTTGAAAACCATAGGGATCGGATTTTTCGTAAATGTGACCTTCTATGTTTTTAATTTCATATTTGTAATGTTCGCCTACCCCTAATCCAGGAACAAATAGTTCCCAAATACCGGTTTGCCCTTTACGCATTTGGTGTTTGCGCCCATCCCAACTGTTAAAATCTCCTATAATGGAGACGTTTCGGGCGTTAGGTGCCCAAACAGCAAAGTAAACACCTGCGATCCCGTTGACGTCAGTCAGGTGTGCTCCCAGTTTTTCGTAAATTCGGTGATGGTTACCTTCCCCAAATAGGTGTAAATCAAACTCTGTTAACTTTGGAGAATAGAAGGCGTAAGGGTCATAAATGACTCGCTCGTGTTCTCCTTCTTTAACGCGAAACTGGTAGTTAATCAGCTCTTGTGTTTCTATGGTGCATTCAAAAAAGTGGGGATCGTGAACGGTTTCCATCGGGTACTCCTTCCGTTCTTCTGGAAGGATGACTGTCACTGCACTGGCATTTGGTAGGTAAGCTCGCACAGCCCAAAGATTGCTTTTGCCATTCTCTTCAACAAGATGAGCACCTAAGACTTCAAAGGGGTCGTGATGCTGATTCCAAACTATACGGTTAACTTGTTCTGGGGCTATAGTGGTCATAGACATGAAGCTACCTACGCTAGGTTTAGTAAATTGGCTAAGTAAACTGACTTTTTAAAACTTCTATTACTATTCTTTACATTTATTTGCAAATTTTGTCATTGTAATCATCGTACCTAGGTAAGAAAGTGAGGGAGCAGGGAGCAGGGAGCAGGGAGCAGGGAGCAGGGAGCAGGGAGCAGGGAGCAGAGGTGATAACTCATACTCAATACCTAAATCACCAATCCAAAATCCAAAATCCAAAATCCAAAATCCAAAATCCAAAATCCAAAATCCAAAATCCAAAATCCAAAATCCAAAATCCAATGCCCATCCACTATATGTCTAAAAAAGGAAAAATCTGAAGTAAAAGTTTACGTATCCGTAATAGAAAAACTTGGTCTCTTATCTTGGGATCGAGTTTCGGAGGAGGACTTACTGAAAGTTGTAATTGTAACTTTGAATACTCAGAAGCACTAACAAGACTACCATCAATAGGCGATCGCGCAGCCGTAACAATTTCCATCCGCAAAATTTCTTCCGGTATGTCTTGTAATGGTGGTAATGCCATAACCAACGCCAAGCGGTTATTTAACCCTACCATAATGGTAGTGCTAACGCTTAAAACGATAAGTGTAATTCGCTTCACAATCAAGAACAAGAGGGAGTGGGGAGTGGGGAGTTGGGAGTGGGGAGAACTTCTCCGTGGGATGCTACTAAGAAACCCGGCTTCACTTAGAAACCGGGTTTCTTCATAAACCTGGTAAGGTTAAAGAATACTACCAGATCGATTACTCTGGTAAGGCAAGCACCACACGGGATTGTGAAAATTTAGCCAACAGCAAGAGCGAATGTCTCATGCCTGCTCAAAACACAGCCATCCACCTAAGTTTGTATTTGAAAATGTTGACTTACTTAATTTTCGTGAGAAGCTCTGCAACAATGTCAATTGATCGATAGGCTGTTTTGAAATAAGAACTTAGGGGCTGGGGCTTGCAGTTGGGCTACCCGTAGCAGTTGGTGCAGGAGACGCTGCGCCAGTGTCAGTGGGTTCAGTAGCCGGTGCAGAAGTACTAGCAGGTGATGATGTGTCACCACCAGTGGGTGTAGTGCTGCTCTCGCATGCACCAAGAGCTGCTGCGAGACTTAACATCAAGGTAATGCCAAGGATTTTTACTTTCATAACTCCTCTTTCACCAATTGCGGCAAGAACGAATTTAGCCTGTTGAATACGATACCCTATTTGTTGCTTTTTTTTAAGTGACTTTGGAATACACATTGCAAGAAAAGGTTTCGATTCTTCCTATGGATATAGGCAGAAGGCAAGAAAACATGGTGGATGAACTTCCCAATCGAGTAATGATACCAAAAAATATATTTCTTGCACACTCTTGCCTGTAGAGGCTAGGGGTTGTCATACTAAGGCAATGCGATGCCTCAATGATTAGGGTATCAAATTTTTAGTAAAAATTGCCAAAAAACCTCGTTTCCTTGAGAGACTTGGTTTTCAGGGAGAATGCAAAGATTAGTGCAGCTACCTATCCGAATACGTTGATTCAGTGTAGGGTGTTATTTGATTAATTGACGGTTAACAGTTAATAGTCAGCAGTCAACCACATAGCATTACAGTATTTTTTATCCAAACAAATTATGTCTATTGCTCGCAAATCAGGTGTTTCTGCAACGGGCAGCTTGTCTCAATCAGCAGTTAAAAGTGCCAAAAAACGCCCGAATGGCAACCAAAAAAAACTTTCCACACATCAAGAAGTTGCCCTTCGCGCAAAGCAGTTCAGAGCGAACCCAACTCCAGAGTCTTCCAAACAACGAAGACACTCATCACAAAATCCTCTGCCTCCACTACAGCGCGCTGCAATTAACCCGTTCAGTCCCCAAAAAACTTCCTTTCCTAGGACAGAGGTAAACAAACCAAAAGTAAGAAATATTCCTGTTATGCCTTCCGCTCAGGCTTTCCCTTTGTGGTTGTTCCGCCTGTACGCGATACATCGTTATTCATCTATAGCAGCATTCTTGTTAGTCATTGTAACGCTTGTAGTTTATGGATTAACTGTTTATTCGCAGGAACTTTGGAGCCAATCATACCGCAAACTGCAAAACCTAAACCGCCAAGAACGACAATTGATGACAACTAACGGGGTGCTAAAAAGCAACATGGCAAAACAAGCACAGAAACAACCAGAAAAACTACTATCACCCACTCCCGAACGCATGATTTTTGTAAATCCTGCCCCTGTGACTTCAACCCCCCCATCTACAGATTCCAAAACACCAATTTCTGAAATCCAACAGGAAACTTTAAATCCAACGGGATATTAATTATTGGTTAGTGGTTATTTGTTATTTGTGATTTGCTCACTAACAACTAACAACTAACAACTAACAACTAACAACTAACAAATTTTATGCAAAAATCACCACCAAGCAGAACAAGATTTGGAACTTTTCCCAAACCTGAGTTTATCAAACGACGACAAAGAGGTTCAAAACAAGTTGCACACAACAAACTTATTGAACAAACCTACGAACAAGTTCCGTTAGTCCCCCCAACAGAACGTTTGGAAGCTCGCTTACGCGATGGAGTTAGTAAAACTAAAACCCGATTGTTGATAGTTTGGGGGCTACTTTTTACTGCTGGGCTTGGGCTGGGTTTTAATTTATATCAATTACAAATCGTGCGCGGGTCAAAGCTAACAGAAAGAGCACGAAATCAACAGATGGTTAATTTACGACCTTTTATGCCTCGTCGTCCTGTTGTGGAGCGGAACAGAGATTTGCTAGCAATTGACCGTCCTGTTTACACTTTATACGCCCATCCCAAGCTGTTTTCAAAATCTAACAAAGATATGGCTGTACAGCTTGCGGCTGTATTGGATCGAGATGCAACTGACTTAGAAAAAAAATTTGAGAACAAAAAAACTGGCATTACATTAGCCCTAGCTTTACCAGAAGAAGTTGCCGATCGCCTGAGTGCACTTCACCTAAATGGGCTGGAGTTAATTCAGAAATATTCTCGATTTTACCCACAGCAAGATTTAGTTTCAGAAGTGGTAGGATATGTCAATGTTGACCGTCGGGGTCAAGCAGGTGTGGAATACAGTCAAGAAAAATTACTAGAGCGTTCCGTTCAAACCATGCGCCTTAGTAGAGCGGGGAACGGAGCAATCATGCCAGATTATGCCCCAGAAGGCTTTCTCAATTTTGATGACCTGCGATTGCAATTAACTCTTGATAACCGCTTGCAAAGAGTTGCCCGTTTTGCACTGAAAGAGCAGATGAAAAAATATAAGGCAAAACGGGGAGCAGTTATTGTTATGGATGCTTGGGATGGTTCCATACTTGCTCTAGTGAGCCAACCCACTTATGATGCAAATGAGTATTCCAAAGCAGATATTTCACTGTTTAAAAACTGGACGGTAGCAGATCTTTACGAACCTGGTTCAACCTTTAAACCGTTAAATATAGCTATTGCCTTAGAAGAAGGAATTATCAAACCTGAAGACACATTCAACGATACTGGGTCAATTCAAGTTACCGATCGCACAATTAGAAATGCCGAAAACAAACGTTTTGGACGGATGAACATAGCTCAAGTCTTGCAAAATTCTAGCAATATTGCCATGGTGCAAATTATTCAAAAATTGCGACCATCCGTTTATTATGGTTGGCTGGAACGTTTGGGCTTGGGGCAAAATGTTGATACAGATTTGCCTTTTGCGGTAAACAGTCAGCTAAAAAGTCAAGAACAATTTCTTGCCACGCCAGTTGAACCCGCAACAACTTCCTTTGGTCAGGGCTTTTCTTTAACAGCATTGCAGCTAGTACAAATGCATGGCGCTTTAGCCAATGGTGGTAAATTAGTCTCGCCTCATGTAGTTAAAGCTCTTGTCGATAGTAAAGGACAAGTCCACTATTCGCCCATACGACCAGCCCCTCGCCAAATCTTCTCCTATGCAACCACCCGCAAAGTTATAGAAATGATGGAAACTGTAGTTGATGATGGAACAGGAAAAGCATCTCAAATTCCTGGATACCGAATTGCTGGTAAAACAGGTACATCTCAAAAAGCCAGTGCCTCAGGCGGATATCTCATTGGGGCTAAAATCACTAGCTTTGTGGGTATTATGCCAGTAGAAGCTCCCCGTTATGTAGTGTTGGCGTTGGTAGATGAGCCAAAAGGACAGTACGCTTTTGGTAGTACCGTTGCTGCACCAGTTGTGAAGACAGTGATGGAAGCCCTGATTACCACAGAACAACTTCCACCAAGTAAACTTGTACCAAGTCAACTTATGAATCCAACTCCAACTCCCAGTAGTAAACCTTAGGTGAGCATGGGGCATTGAGTATCATTTGTTCTCTCACTCCCTTCTCTTCTCACAAACATCTACTATTTCGTTTTAAATCTATGAAATCTTATTTAGCCGCCGCTATTCAAATGACCAGTGTGCCTAATTTAGAAAAAAACTTGGCACAAGCTGAGGAATTCATCGATTTAGCCGTGCGCCAGGGTGCTGAATTAATTGGATTGCCAGAAAATTTTCCTTTTATGGGAGAGGAAAGTGAAAAAATGGCTCAAGCTCTGGCGATCGCCCGCGACTCGGAAAAATTTCTCAAAACGATGGCGCAACGCTATCAAGTGACTATCTTAGGTGGCGGCTTTCCAGTTCCAGTAGATGATGGCAAGAAAGTTTACAATACTGCCCTACTCATCGATCCTAGCGGTCAAGAACTTGCCCGCTACCACAAAGTCCATTTATTTGATGTTAACGTTCCTGACGGCAATACCTATCGAGAATCCAGTACAGTGATGGCAGGCGAACAACTTCCTCCCGTCCACTTTTCAGAAGAATTGGGTAATATAGGGCTTTCCGTCTGCTATGATGTCCGCTTTCCCGAACTTTACCGACACATAGCCCATAAAAATGGGGATGTTTTATTTGTTCCTGCTGCCTTTACAGCTTTTACTGGCAAAGATCATTGGCAAGTTCTTTTACAAGCCCGTGCTATCGAAAACACCTGCTATGTCATTGCTCCAGCCCAAACAGGACTTAACTATGCTCGCCGTCAAACCCACGGACACGCTATGATTATCGATCCTTGGGGAGTCATTTTAGCTGATGCCGGGGAAAAACCAGGAGTGGCGATCGCAGAAATTAACCCTTCGCGAATTGAACAAGTGCGCCGTCAAATGCCCAGCTTACAACACCGCATTTTTGTTTAACCTTTCTTTGATTTTGAGGGCTGGAAACTGTTCTTTTTCAGGATAGTTTCACAACAATTTTTCTATAAATGAACCACACCATCTGTAGGGGTGCAAGGTCGCCGCGCCCCTACTTTTGAGAATTGGGAACTGAATAATTTACGCTAAAGAGTCTACCAGTTGTGTGTTCATAGTAGCTTAAATGCACAGACTAGGTATCTGAATTATCCTACGAGTTGATGTTAGCAAAAATCCCCAATTTATCCAGTGTTTGTACTTATCATCCAAACAAACGTTCAACAGAACAACTAAATTCTGGCAAAAGAGGACTGGTTAAATTATCATCTTTATACAAAGTTGCAGCTAGTTTCAAAATAGCATTTTCTCTACGGTAAATTTCCACCTTTTGCCTTTCGCGGTCAAAAATCCAATATTCATTTACTCCTTGAATTGAATAAAGTTTTAATTTTAACTCACGGTCTCGCTTTTCCTGCTTTTCTCCAGGAGACAATACCTCTATTACCAATTCTGGCGCACCTGTCAAATGTCCTGCTTCATCCAATAATTCTGTTAATCGTTGATGACTTGCCCAAACCACATCAGGAATTACGTTGTCAGCATCAGTAAAAATGATACCTGGTGCAAAGGCCACTCTTCCCAATCCAGTCTGAATTGACCAGATTTCTAATTGTGTACCTATTTTTACACAAACTTCTTGATGTTTCCAGTGAGGTGCTTTAGTCACAAATAATTCTCCGTCAATGATTTCATAATGTTTTCCGTCATCTGGAAATAGCTCTAGATCGGCAGTTGTCCACCAAATTTTTTCGGTTGTTGTGGTTGTCGTCATCCGCTCTTACCTCGACTTGTTTTTATGTAAAGAAGCATTTTTGTACTAGATATTGGCACTAACTAGCTGCAGCGATATCACTATCTGCACCATCTTCGTTAAACCCAAATTTATTGTATAATTCCTTAACATTTTGCGGCTCGATTATTTCTGCGAAATGTACCATATTCTGTTGCTCCAATTTCTCTAACGAACACAAAACGAAAACGAAAGGAACATTTTTCCTATCCCATCCAGTCATCTCAGGATAAGAGATATCCAAGAAATAAATTATCCCAGGAATGTGGGACGGGCGTCCCCGCCTGTCCTGCAGGAGTGGCGGGGGGGTCCGTTCTGCATGAGTGGCGGGCGTCTCCGTCCTGCATGAGTGGCGGTCGTCTCCGTCCTGCATGAGTGGCGGGCGTCTCCGTCCTGCATGAGTGGCGGGCGGGGACGCCCGCACCACAAGAAATTTTGGGACAGTTTTTTATTGGAAGTCCCTAAGCTACCATCGTTGTTCTCATCCAAATGAAGTACATATTTATCCGCGTGCGTCTGCTACAGGCTGCGGTTCCTTAATTTAAAAACCCCTATAATCCGACCTACTTCATCCTTTTTTGTAACACTTAAGCAAGCCTTATTTTATACTTAATCTTTTTTAAAGATTTTACATTGTATTTTGAGAAAAAAAAGCCATAATGTGTAGGCGTTGCTGCGATCGCAGTCAAACTACGCTTAGGAGGCAGAATTGTTTTCGTTAAAATTATGAAACTAAAGACAAATACTTATATCTTGAAGCACTTATTTCTTAATCTTCGCCCGCAGAGCTTATTTTATACCTTGATCTGTGGACTGTTTGCGGTTTCCGCTTTTCTTCCAGAACCAGCAGTTGCCCGCCGTGTTAGAAGAGTCATCGAACCTCAAAATACTACTGAGGTCAGTGAAAGCTGCAGTAACACTGATATGGGAATTAACAATCAATTTTCCCTTGTCGCTAGTAATTTTGCTCTTATGTCCACTGTAGTCAGCCAACCAAAAATAGGGCTGACATCCCTCATTGAGTCTTTGGGTCCATACGTCTTTGCCTTCCTAAATCGCAGCAATGGCATTAACCTTCACGAGCGGGCAAAACTAGCAAAAGTCCCAATTCTAATGTATCACGATATACTCCCAAAAAAAGAAGTCTTTTTTGATGTCACGCCTGAAGAATTAGAAGCGCATTTCCAGTTATTAAAAGAGAATGGTATGACTCCCATTACTCTAGACCAGTTAACAACTCACCTGCAAACAGGAGTGCCTCTCCCGGAAAAACCTGTTCTCTTAACATTTGATGATGGTTACGGGGGACATTACGAATACGTTTATCCTTTACTCAAAAAGTATGGCTATCCAGCTGTCTTTTCGATTTACACCAAAGGAGTGGGCAACAATGTAGGTCGAACTCACGTAAGTTGGGAACAACTTAAGGAGATGGTAACCGATCCTTTAGTGACAATTGCCTCCCATAGCGTCAGCCACCCGCCGGATTTAACAGTTCTACCATCAGAAGAAATTAAAAAAGAAGTCGTAGAATCCAAAGCTATTCTTGAGTCTAATTTAGGTATCCCCATTCGTTACTTTACTTATCCTGTGGGAAAATATGATGCCCAAGTTGCAAATGCCGTGCATGAAGCAGGATATCAGCTAGCATTGACAATGAGTGATACGGACGAGAAATATGCCGGTGCATCAGAAAGTTTGCTAGCAGTTTCCCGCTTTGGCCAATCTAGAATCAGAGAAGTGATAACTGAAGCATGGGGTGGTCCGAAATTACCAAGCTGGAAAATCGGCTTTGACTTTACCAGCCCCATACAAAAAAATGACGTAAATATTGACAAAATTCCCTTAGTCTTGGTTTCTGGTGGGAAACCAATCACCATTCACGCGGATAGCCGCTATCAAGTTGCAGAAATTTTAAATAAGAGTGGAACCAATGCTGTTGCTGCTATAGATGGGGGTTTCTTTTCTTTAAAATTCTTAAACTCCAATGTCATGATTGGACCAGTCTACAGCCAGAGTACAAGACAATTTGTTCCTGGCAGTGCGTGGGACATTCAAAAAATAGGCGGACGCCCTTTAGTCTTGATTAATCCTCACTCAGTACGTTATATTCCTTTTGATTCAACAAAGCACAATACTTTAGAGGGGATAAAGGCTGAAATGCCAGATGTGACTGATGCTTTTGTAGCAGCAGCATGGTTGGTTAGAGACGGTCAACCTCAAGAAGCGAGTACTTTTAATGGTCTGTATGGTTTTGATATACCTCGTCATCGGGCTTTTTGGGGTATTAATCAAAACAAACAACCCACTATCGGTGTTTCTCTAGAGTCTGTGGACTCTGTATCTTTGGGAGTTGCACTTGTTAAAGCAGGGTTGCAAGATGTTGTCATGGTAGATTCCGGTCAAAGTGCTGCTTTGGTTTACCAAGGGGAGTCTTTAGTGCGTTACGAACCGCGCCCCGTACCTCATGCAGTTGCACTCTTACCACCCGCATCAGCAACTCATAAACCTTGTGTTCTCGTACAAAATAAAACAAAAAACCGGGGAACTTAAGCACCACCCGGTTGAGTCTTATTAATACTAGAATCCTCAGTGATGTGGGGACACAAGCAAAGTCTGTGTCCCTATTTCCCTATCTGTCTTGCATTAGACAACGGCAGCTTTTTTTGTAATGGCGCTGAGTTCACCCTTAGCGTATTTAGCAGCAAATTCCTCAAGGGAGATTTGCTTGATCTTGCTAGCGTTACCAGCAGTACCAAATTGCTGATAGCGATCGCCACAAACCTTCTGCATATATTTGATAGAGGGCTTCAGGAAGTGACGGGGGTCAAATTCCTTGGGATCTTTTGCCAAAGCTTCACGGACTGCTGCAGTGATAGCCAAACGGTTGTCGGTGTCAATATTTACCTTACGTACACCACTCTTAATACCTTTTTGGATTTCTTCCACAGGTACACCATAGGTTTCAGGAATTGCACCGCCATACTGGTTAATCAGAGCCAGCAAATCTTCAGGTACTGAGGAAGAACCATGCATTACCAAGTGAGTGTTAGGCAAACGGCGGTGAATTTCTTCAATGCGGCTGATGGCTAGAATTTCCCCGGTCGGCTTGCGGGTGAACTTATAAGCACCGTGGCTGGTACCAATAGCTACCGCCAAAGCATCGACTTGAGTTTGTTCCACAAAGTCAACAGCTTGATCTGGGTCAGTCAGCAGTTGGTCGTGGGAAAGCTTACCCTCAGCACCGTGACCATCTTCTTGTTCACCCATACCAGTTTCCAATGAACCCAAGCAACCAAGTTCACCTTCAACGCTGACACCTAGCGAGTGAGCTACCTTGACCACTTCACTGGTAATGCTGACGTTGTACTCGTAGCTAGCGGGGGTCTTAGCATCGGCTTCCAGCGAACCGTCCATCATGACGCTGGTAAAGCCGTTCTTAATAGCTGAGTAGCAAGTAGCAGGTTCATTACCGTGATCCTGGTGCATGGTAATGGGAATGTGAGGATAGGTTTCTATTGCTGCCAAAATGAGGTGACGCAGGAAGTTTTCACCAGCATACTTACGAGCGCCTCTAGAGGCTTGCAAAATCACAGGGCTATCTGTCTCTTGAGCAGCTTGCATAATCGCTTGAATCTGCTCCATGTTGTTCACGTTGTAAGCAGGTATGCCGTAACCGTTTTCTGCTGCGTGGTCTAAGAGCAGTCGCAGGGGTACGAGCGCCATAGATAGTCCTCCTAAATGTGATGTTCAGCTAATGGGTAAGACAAGCGTAAATTATTACGCTATTTTTAATATTATTTTAAGCTTATAGGAAATTATAACTAGTGTTGTAGCTTTATGTTGAAAAACTTTAAGATATTTCGTTAATCGTAAACTTTTTCGTTTCTTTCTGTGAAGAATCGTTAAGGTCATCCAGGGTTGGTACCTACACAAAGACGCGCCATGGCGCGTCTCTACATTTTTATGGGTCGCCCGGGATTCGAACCCGGAACTAATCGGTTAAAAGCCGAGTACTCTACCGTTGAGTTAGCGACCCTTTCGCTTCTCGACTATGCCATCATAGCACAATCGGAAGTTTTGTAAAGGGGTTAGAAAAAATTTATTTTGTGGTTAGTTGTTAGTGGTTAGTTGTTAGTGGTTAGTGGTTGGTGGTCACTGGTCACTGGTCACTGGTCACTGGTCACCGATCACTAGTTGGTAATTTCCAAAAAATAAATTATCTCCTCTTGTGGGGTAGGCGTCCTCGCCCGCCCTTATATTAACACTCTTTCCATTTAGCTAATCCCTGAGTAGTTTTGTAACAACTAACAACTAACCAACAATTATTCATCTTCTGCAAATACAAAGCGATGTAACTCGCTTGGGCTTGGTTCGGGGCTGCTTTCAGCAAATTTGACGGCTTCGTCGATGACTTGCTGCACCTGATGGTCAATGTCTTTGAGTTCTTCGCTAGAAGCTAAGTTTTGCTCAACTAGATAAGCAGCAAACTTTTTGATGGGGTCTCGGGAGAACCAAAATTCCTTTTCTTGTTTGCTTCGCATTTCATCTGGGTCAGCGAGGGAATGACCCCGGAAACGGTAGGTCAGTGCTTCAATGAGGGTGGGACCTTCTCCCGCACGCGCACGGGCTACTGCTTCGGTGGCTACTGCTCGCACAGCTAAGATATCCATCCCGTCTACTTCCACACCCACCATATTAAACACACTGGCTTTCTTGTAAATTTCTGGTTGGGAAGTCGCCCGTTCGTGAGCCATACCGATCGCCCACTTGTTATTTTCTACTACAAAAATAATTGGTAGATTCCACAGAGCCGCCATATTTAAGGTCTCAAAAAACTGACCGTTATTGGCAGCGCCATCCCCAAAAAAGCAAGCCGTCACTTGATCGGCGTTTTTATCCCCCAAGACCTCGCGACGGTATTTGCTCTGAAAAGCTGCTCCTGCTGCTACGGGAATCCCTTCTGCTACAAAAGCGTACCCACCCAAAAGACGGTGTTCGGCGGAAAACATATGCATGGAACCACCACGTCCTTTGCTGCATCCTGTTGCTTTGCCAAATAACTCCGCCAATACCTCCTTTGCTGGGACTCCCGCACTCAAAGCATGAACGTGGTCTCGGTAGGTACTACAAACAAAATCTTCTCCTGGTCGCATCGATTTGATCACGCCAGTAGAAATCGCTTCTTGACCGTTATACAGGTGTACAAAACCAAACATTTTGCCCCTGTAGTACATTTCGGCACACTTGTCCTCAAACAAGCGTCCCAACATCATGTCCTCGTACAATACTAACCCTTCGTCTCTAGTTATTTGTACGGTTGTTGTATCAAATTTAGGTAATGTGCGTTCTTGGCTCATTATTTCTTGGTATTCCTGTCGTAAATCTTAAAGTTACTATGTGAGCAAATTTGCCAAAATGCAGCGTAAGCTTTTAAACAAGATAGCATTTCAACCAGTGGCTAGCGAAACAGCGATCGAAGACATAATTTGATGACTGGTAACTAGCAACTGCTGTTATAGCTGTTGGCTATAAATTAGCTGTCTCGATAGTCAGTTTTCTGCCTATTTATTAACAATTTCACAAAATGATAGCAAAAGTGTTATCTTTCTTGAGATAATTGCTATGGAAGAATAACTGTGATATACTTCGGTTCTCTCTAATGGAGAAAGTATAAAAAAGGGGGTTCTTTCACCATATAGTCGGAGAAAATCTATCTGAATCAACGGCAGGAATGATTTAGTTATAAACTCGGAAAAGAGAATAAATATATACTTCTATATATTCCTGCCAAAACAGCACTACTATAAGCGCTGTCAGAAAAAGCGAGACTCATTATCTATTGTTTGTTACCAGGTGGCAAGTACATTTACAGAAAAATAGTAAAAATAATCTTAAACAGAGAAACTCTGTCTCGGAAACAGCAAAATATTATCATTGAAGCGTGGGCAAAAGTTCTGTAGAGCACATTTATAGTGCTATGTTACTCAATTGGGATAATGATAAATTTTTACAACTCAGTCATGCTGTAGGAAAATTATGTTTATCGTGCTGCAGGGGAAGTAGGCTGTGCGAATTCCGCTAGATTACTACCGAATTTTAGGCATACCGATGGCGGCAAGTGAGGAACAGTTGCGGCAAGCATATGGCGATCGCATTATGCAGCTGCCAAGACGCGAGTATTCCCCTGCAGCGATCGCATCGAGAAAAAAACTCATTGAGAAAGCTTACGTTGTCTTATCAGATCCTAGAGAACGTAAAACATACGATAAAGTCTACTTAGCTGAAGCCTATGGTTCTGACAACCATCAAGATAGGACAGTGGCTGTTGAAACTGCCAATCGAGGCAATAGAGATTTTGACTCACTCAATCTGAGCATTGAAATTGCACAAGACGAATTAGTGGGAGCACTCCTAATTTTGCAAGAATTGGGAGAGTACGAACTCGTCCTTAAACTTGGTCGCCCCTACCTCATCAATAGAAATGTTACGGGCAAACGATACGTCAATAGAGAAGACAGCGAAGAAAACTACACTGTTGAACTACCAGATGTAGTTCTCACTGTTGCCCTTGCTTGTTTGGAACTAGGTCGCGAGCAATGGCAGCAAGGTCACTATGAAAATGCGGCAATTTCCTTAGAAACCGGAGAAGAACTACTAGCGCGGGAAGGGTTGTTTCCCAGTGGTAGATCTGAAATTCAGTCTGACCTCAACAGATTGAGACCTTATCGCATTTTAGAGCTGCTAGCACTGCCTGAAGAAAATACAATCGAAAGATCCCAAGGATTGCAATTATTACAG
This sequence comes from Scytonema hofmannii PCC 7110, assembly GCF_000346485.2. Classification (NCBI taxonomy): domain Bacteria; kingdom Bacillati; phylum Cyanobacteriota; class Cyanophyceae; order Nostocales; family Scytonemataceae; genus Scytonema; species Scytonema hofmannii. Next base: position 10,542,724 of record NZ_KQ976354.1, on the reverse strand, counting down.
AAAGTTCTTGATGAGCGAGGTGGCATTGATGGCTCAGGAAATGACCAATCAGGTCTAAATATTGATGACTTTCTCCGATTTATTCAGCAACTGCGTAATTACCTGACAGTTACAGAACAGCACCAATTATTTGAAGCGGAAAGCAAGCGTCCCTCAGCAGTTGCAACGTATCTAGCAGTTTACGCCTCGCTGGCGAGAGGATTTGCCCAACGTCAACCCGCATTGATTCGTCAAGCAAAGCATTTACTGATACGCTTGAGTCGGCGTCAAGATGTTCATTTAGAACAGTCGCTCTGTGCCATGCTTTTAGGGCAAACAGAGGAAGCCACTCGTGTCTTAGAACTCTCTCAAGAGTACGAAGCCCTAGCTTTTATTCGGGAATATTCTCATGATTCTCCAGACTTGTTACCGGGATTGTGTTTGTATGGAGAACGCTGGTTGCAAAACGACGTATTCCCTCACTTTCGAGATTTGGTAGACCAACCAGCTTCCTTAAAAGATTATTTTTCAGATGCCGGTGTACAAGCTTATTTAGAAAACTTGCCAACAGAAGAAGAAACAACTTATGAATCGGCAGGTACTTACTCCCAGCCATCCGCTCAAGCACAAACAAATCGTCGCCACCAGAACAGTTCTACAACAACCCCAAGGCAATTCCCAGCAACAAGAACACCATTAGTAGAACAACCAGAAATCAGACCAGAGCAAAGGCAAGACAATTTACGCTTGTCTCAATCCGGTGGTTATGCGTCCCCCAGCCCTTATGGCAATGTCAGCAGACAAGCAGAAGTTTCTGTAAACTCACTGCCCAATACCGAATACTATCCTGGAGAGACATATCACAATTTAAATGGTACAGTCAACACCGCTCCTCCCCAATCAAGGAGACAAATACGACAGCCCACTCATTTAGGGTACGTTTCAGAAAACAATCCCGTTCCATCGCGCCGCAGACGGACACGCAATCGGCGATCGCAACTGCGCTTATTGTGGATAATATTCGCCTCTGCAGCAAGTGTAGTCGTATTGTGGTTTGTCATTTCAACAACGATTGGATTTTTCAAAAATCTTTTGTCCCCCGGAGCATCCTTAAAAGGCGAGCAAGTCTCAGTAGAACTCAACCAGCCGCCAATACCCATTCCCGACCCCACCAGCAAACCACAACTACCCGCCGGGTCTTTGACAGAAGAAAAAGCTAGAGAAATTGTTCAGACTTGGCTGGATATCAAAGCCACAGCTTTTGGCTCGGAACACGATCTCTCCCGTTTGGAGCATATTTTAGTCAGTCCAACCTTAACAAAATGGCGGCAGTGGGGGCAACGAGAAAAAGATAAGAATCGGTATCGAAAATACGAACATGATGTAAAAGTAGAATCCTTGGAGACCAATCGAACTTCCCAAAACCAAGCTGCAGTAGAAGCAGCGGTCACTGAAGCCACAGAATTTTATGAAAACGGTCAAATGAAAAGGTCAGATAAAGAAAAATTACGAGTCAGGTATGATTTGATTCGTGTGGACGATGGGTGGCGTATCCGCGATATGTCAGTGACCAGTAATCAGTGACCAGTGACCAGTAATCAGTGACCAGTGACCAGGAGTTTCATTTCTACTCCCTACTCCCTACTCCCTACTCCCTACTCCCTACTCCCTCAAAGTAGCTATTGTTTTCCGATCTGTAGTTCCATTTCTACCCACTTGTGGGCTAGCAAGCGATGGACTCGCTGACGCAGCACGTCCCAATCAAATGGTTTTGTGAGATAGCCTGTTACCCCTGCATCAATTGCGCGAGCGACAAACTTTTTGTCTTCAAGAGCAGTAATCATTAAAATTGGCGGACAGCGATCGCCCAAAAGGATTTGCAGTTGAGAGCAACAAGTAAACCCATCCATCTCTGGCATCATAGCATCTAATAACACCATATCTGGCGGTTGTGCCTGACAGATATCCAAACATTGTTGTCCGTTGCTAGCCTCAGCAACAGAATATCCTTCTTTTTCAATAGCCTGACGCAGCACAAACCGCATTGGCTTTTCATCATCAACAACAAGAATCACAGGTGGATTACTGTCAAAGACGGAATTTATCATCCTGACTCCTTGGATGCTCTCACTAATAGCAAAGAAGTTCTACCCGTTGATACTCTTTTTTTTATTTCGTGACCAGCGTAAAAGTACGGCGTTGCCTATCTTTAAATATAAATGCTCGCGCCCTCGTCGCACTTGTCACTAAGGCGTTCTTTGCGCCTTTGCGCTCGTATGAAAGTTCTTAATACTTTTTGCATGATTCTATAACTGTGGAAATCATATTTTAAGTTTTTTATCATTTTCTGCCTTCTGGTGGTTTCGTTACACATTTTTTTCAGATACTTTGAAGTTACTGCTCGCTCCAATATTAAGAATTATTGAGCTACCAAGTTTCAAGTAAAGTTTATTTTCTTTTCGTACAAGAATCGGCAAGCGGCTGTTAGTCTGTGAATATGTGAGTTTTATAGAAAAGCTCCAACAGATGTTTTAATTTCTTAACCAAGCTTAACAACAACCAAATAATCCTTAGGTTATGGACTAAACAGGTTATTTGTTAGGACTATTTCAAGACTAACGATTCATCAATTATGCTAATTCAATTCCCTAGACCGAGTATGAAACATTATCATCTGGAATGGATCGCGGAATGGTGCCAGGACAACGGCTGGACAGATTTATTTGAGGAGCGGCGTAATAACTACTGGGCTTTTCCACCCGGTGCAGTCATGCCCGAACCCATTCCAACTAAAGTATTAAGATTGATTAAAAGTCAAAAGGGAATGACTTTGGACGAGAAGTTTTGGTCTGTATCAGCAGTAGTAGGTACGATCGCAGCAGTTATTTCTACCTATGTGTTGAAATGTCCAATGCCTCTTGTTTTGGCTTTTGCTTTCGATGCAGTGACAGCAGCTCGACTAGAGATTGAGGAAGCTTAAATAGATACTTGTTAGTTGTTAGTTGTTAGTGGTACAAGAATTAACTACTAACTACTAACTACTAACCAATTCAAATTCTTATCTCTTCGTCCTTTCTGTTGAAGCGTGCAATAGTTTGGAGGTCTTCTTCTTCTTCCTTGAGTGCATGATACAGTTCCCAATTCTGTTGCAAGTTCAACCAAAAGTCTGGGCTGTTTCCAAAAAACCTTGATAGTCGGAGTGCTGTACTTGGCGTGATACCGCGCTTTTCGTTTACTAGCTCGTTAATCCTTTGATAAGGAACATGAAGTGCATCTGCCAGTTCGCGTTGTGATACTTCCGTTGGTTCTAGGAAATCCTTAAGTAATATTTCGCCCGGATGTGTAGGTGGTCGTTTTTGTGGAATTCTCATGGCTCAATACCTTCTAATGGTAGTCACCATCTAGACTGTAATCATAATCGCCGTCGATCGCATAGTTTTCGCAGAGTGCATCTAGCTCCTCAAGAAATTCGCTGCTATCCTCTATTGTCAAGTCAAAGTTAAGAATATTAACAATATAGCTTTCTTCATCTTCCTGTTCTTCATATTCGTAGTCAAAATAATAATCTTCCTCGCTTTCGACGTAGCTCATACAGAGTTCGTCTAAAACCTCAATAAAACCCTCTGGGTCTTCAGTGGTAACGTAGAAGTCGAAAAGCAACAGGGAATTTTCGTCAGCAAAGAACGATTCGTCTTCTTCCCAAACCCCAGCACTAAAGTCAAGGTCGCTGACAGATTTAATGATCCATGAGTCGTGACCATTATACTCCTGATGGATGACATAATTGTAAGGGATGTAACAATATCCGCGATCGCGAAGCGCAAGCCGTACCCGGCTTATCGCCCCATTCCGAACCCCAAGAATTACGCACGATAAACACGCGGTCTTTGTCAGAGTAGCCAACACAGAGCATTGCATGCCATCCGTGGGTGGAGCGTACATTATCTGATTTCTTGGGCAAAGGTACGCGTCCCCGATTGCGTGTGGCATCATCAAAAGACTCAAACGTGTTCAGGGCAAAAGCAATGGGATAACCTTCTGCTAAGGTATGTTTCCACAAGTCAAGGTCAGTTTCAATAAACTCAGCTTCTTCTATTTTGAAATTTGCCGCATGTTCGTAAGCAGAACTGTCTGGTTCTTGGAAAATCAGCTCCTCATCATTGGGCCAAATGTCCTCACAGCACGCTCCATAGTCGGTTAGAGCTTTGATGGCAAGTTCCATTTGTGTCCCGCGATCTTCTTGTTCGTTGCCATTAAGAGAGCGGGCGTTATAGTAAACAAATAAACGGCTCACATCACCAGATTCGCCTAAATCTCGTTGAGCAAGGTATTCATAAGCACCTACAAATGCATTTGCAACACAGCTATTACCAACCTGCTCTTCCACTTCGGTCATGTATTTACGCAGGTCAACTTTCGGCGGTAAGCGATCGCTATCAAAACGATCTGTGTGGTGAATTTTAGCGTCTTCTGATTTCTTGCCAGGACGATAACCACCAATGCGATATTTTCTAGTTTGTGTAAACATTGTTACTGATGTACTATTTTTCATTCTTGTATAACTCACTATCAGTAATTCGTAAAGTTTTTCTCTTCTAGATATCTGTAAAGAAATATATGCAGAGTCAACAAAGGTTTTGTTAAAAAATATGTAGAGTTCAAGACAAAAATATGCCATCCATTAGACCAATTTGCCTTCATACAAAGTATGAAATAGAGGCATTTCTTCGCCAATCGCCATTTTTACATCTGTACGAACTAGGCGATCTAGACGATTTTTTTTGGTCTTACACGACTTGGTACGCTCTGAAGGATAGCTAGCGATCGCGAGCATGGCACGCCAAAGGCAATCTCTAACAATTTCTTTTTGTCGCTTGAGCCGATCCTCAACTATGTAATCCTTGAGTCCTTCTTCCCTGTGATTCTCCACAAGCCCTAACTGAAGTGCGTAGCGTCTTGTAGCCTCTGACCAGCACCAGAAGATCGAAATAGGTGCTTCCAAGAATGCCTTGAGACGCGAGTGAATTGGGGTTTCCAGCACCTATGCATCACGTCCAATTCTATTTCTTTGTCCACTTCTTTGTCCACCTCACAAGGATTCCAAACCTACCCAGGAACGGGAAGCCGCATGATACAGAGCGTTTCATTTGCTTGCTCGTAGAATTCTGCTCCGAATTGGCAGTAGAAGCCCGGTTGATCTGTGCCAAGAAACATTTCTGAGAAGCCTAGTTGTTTTGCTTCATACAAAAGTGCTCGAACGAGACTGGTTCCAACTCCACACCCTCGGTACTGAGGTAAGACAAACAGTGCTGCCAGCCAGGGGTATAGGTGAGGACGATGTTCATCATCGTTTGCGATCAGGTTTATGGTTCCAGCAGGCTGTCCTTCTACTAAAGCCAGTAGAGAGAGAGGAATCTGGGCTGCATCGCTTGCTTGGCGTAAAAGTCGCTCGAAGGTTTCTACGGTGTATCCAGTTTTATCTGCCCAAAACTCTGTGTAAATCCAGGTTGCAACCTGCTGAATACAATCTGGATGATTAAATAAGTGATGGATAGAAATCTCGGTCATAAATATATCAGAGGATGTTTTAAAAGGGTTGTTCTATGTCATGTTGAACACAGCGTTCCGTTTCGTCGCTCCACTGCCCTCTGGACACGCTGCGCTAACAGAATGACAAAATTATACTTTCTCGGACTTTTAAAACATCCTCTCAAGCTGTGAGCAGTGCGGTTCAGATAACCAAAACGTAATTTTTGTATCTCTCATAATTACAACGATACCACAAGAAAGAAAAAAGGCGGACTTAATGAGTCTTTATGCTTATTTACCTGATACAAGCATCCATCAACGCTTTCGCCCTTTCACTAGCTTGTTCTACCCATTGCGCTTCCTTATCGATTCCTGTTACCTTGGCATTTAGGGGGAGAATATCAGCAAGTATCTGTCCCCAATGACCAATTCCGCAACCAACATCTAGCACGGTGCTGACTTTTTCCAATCCCCACCGCTTTCCCATCAGTTCTAGAAAATCCTGATTCCACCAGAAGTTTCTTTCTTCATTAAAGTAATCCGCAGAGTGAGGCTTATATTTCTCTGATTCGCTCATGGTGGCTTGCCAAGTTGGTAGTAATAATTACTGATTGAACTTGTACTAATAGATCTTATACCAATTCTATATGAGGGTGTGAAATCATTACTTGATGAGGCACTTCAAACCAAACAGTGTTCAATTGTTTCGACAACTGATTTAGAAAGGGATTCAAAATCGTAACCACCTTCCAATCCGAACAAAATTTTACGAGTTATTCCCAAGCAATAATCAGTGAATATGCCATAATCTTTTGGCTGTAAATCTATGCTTGCTAAAGGATCGTCAGCATTGGCATCGTAACCAGCACTAACAATTAACAAATCTGGTTGAAACTGTGACAAAAAAGGTATGACCTTTTTTTCAAATACGGGCTGGTATACCTGCATATTACTACCAGGAGGCATAGGTAAATTGAGTACATTATCATGAAAGCCTTTTTCTATTCCTCTTCCAGTCCCTGGGTAGCAGGGATACTGATGCAAGGAACAGTAAGCAACTTGCGGGTGTTCTTCGACAATTGCTTGTGTGCCATTGCCATGATGGACATCCCAGTCCAGAATGGCTACACGATTGATTCCTGGTTTTTGCAAGGCATAAAATGCAGCAACAGCAGCATTGGAAAATAAACAGAATCCCATCCCCTCATCACTGACAGCATGATGCCCTGGTGGACGTGCCAGGACAAAAGCTGGTTTGCCAGTTTCTAGCACAATATCTACTCCATCCAACCAGGCGCTAACTGCCAGTAAAGCAACATCGTAACTGCGGGGGGAAACAGGGGTATCTCCATCCAAATAACCGCCACCAGCAAGAGCAATTTCTCGAATTTTGTTGATATGGCGTTGAGTATGCGCTTGTTGCAAAAAAGACATGAGGGGTCGAGTTTCTGGTGAGGATGGCGATCGCCATTCAATTTGTTCTGCAAAAGCAGCTTGTTTGAGGGCAGTCGTAATTGCTGTTAAACGTTCTGGTTTTTCTGGATGAAAAGACCCCGTTTCATGATCTAGAAACTCGTCGGAGTAAATAACTGGCAACATAGAGCTAATGGTTAATGGCTAATGGCTAATAGCTATTAGCCATTAGTGTAGTAACTATTCTTTGGTAAAGCCAATCGTTTCGTCGGTTGGTTCATCAATCATTTCCGGTACGACGGCTGGGTTACCTCTGAGTTCATCAGGTGATAAAGAAAGCAACACGTCGTCCATTTTTGGAGGATGCTTAATGCGATCGCGCAATTCGGGGCTTAATTGTGACTCATCAGTTTGTGGATTTGTTTTTTCAGCTTGATTGGGAGTTGTTTCGTCGCTGTACATGGATACTTACTCCAACCTTGATATACCTTGAGCCTAGACTTTCACCTTAAGAGCTACACACTACCTTGGGGCTTAAATTCAAATGCTCGTTTATCCGCCACACGCGTTAGCATAGTAAATATAAAGATTTCATAACATTTGTTTTGTTGAGAAAGGAATATCACTTGTGCTACCAGACAATCGCCCTCCTCACGGACAAACTCAACGCCGGACTTTTCGTCAACTTTTTGGACTGATAAAACGCAATCCCTTCACAATTTCTCGTTGGGTTTTACGCTGGGCGGTTGTGGGGACTGTTTGCGGTTTATTTGCGGGGTTGTATTGGAGTGTACTGGAACTGATGATTCACGGGCTGGAAAAATTTCAAGGTTGGAGTCTGTTAATCATTATGCCAGTCGCTGGTTTAGCGATTGGTTTAGTCATTCACTTTCTTGGCAATCCCGGTGAAATTGCTGCGATCGTTGATAACATCCATCTTCAGAATGGACGCTTGGATGCTCGCAAAAATCCTTCTATGATTCTGGCTTCTTTGCTCAGCATCTCAGCAGGTGGTAGTGCTGGACCGGAAGCGCCACTGGTACAGGTGACAGGTTCTTTTGGGACTTGGGTTGCTGACCGTTTACGACTCGAAGGTGAAGACGTGAGGTCGATGAGTTTAGCTGCAATGGCTGCTGGCTTTACTGCTTTGTTTGGCGCTCCTCTTGGTGGTGCTATATTTGCTTTGGAAATTTTGCATCACCAGCACATTGTTGAGTATTACGAAGCTTTAATGCCTGCTATTGTTTCTAGTTGTGCGAGTTATCTGGTTTTCGCTGCAATTACACATTTGGGAGTTGCGCCAACCTGGCACTTTCCGCAATATCACGTAGACAGTATTGACGATTTTGCTATAGCTATTGTCTTTGGAATTGTGGGAGTTATTGCTGGGTGGATTTTTATGGGGATTTTTCGAGCCTGCGATCGCATTTTTGCCCAAATCCCAGGACCCATTTATTTTCGCACAACACTAGCTGGCTTGGGACTTGGTATTTTAGCGGCTGTCTTACCACTTACCCGTTATTTTGGACATCATGAGTTAGAAGTTGTTCTAAATCAAAGCTTTCCGGCTGTTTTCTTGTTTTTGCTTGCTTTTGCAAAAATGGCATCTATTAGCGTGACTGTCACTGGCGGGTGGCGCGGAGGATTTATCATCCCCCTATTTTTTACAGGAGCTTGTTTGGGTAAAGCTGTGGCTAGCTTAATTCCGGGATTGAATTCCACACTTGCCATGATTTGTACAATGGCGGCTATCAATGCAGCAGTGACGCGAACACCTATCAGTACAACCTTACTACTGTCAAAATTAACCAATTCTAGCCCCTTCACGCCAATTTTGTTTGCCAGTTTGATTGGATTTTTTCTCGCTCCTAAAGTCCCCTTGATTGAATCTCAACTCAAAAATCAATCTTCAGAGGTCAGCTACCAGTAATTGGGATTTTGGATTTTGGATTTTGGATTTTGGATTTTGGATTTAATGACGCTTGACCTGGTCACTGGTCACTGGTCACTGGTCACTGGTCACTGTTCCTGCCAGCAAACAGCAAAATATGTTAGAATTGTATCAAATTATGGCAGTTATTCAGCGTTAATTCGGAATAATTTTGCTTTTTTTTCACTATCAAGGCTAAAATCTGCGATTTTTGGAGTTTTTTAGGTTATGACAACCTCTCAGGAGAGGATTATCCCGACCGATCTGGGGAACGAAATGTCCCGGTCTTATTTAGAGTACGCCATGAGCGTGATTGTAGGTCGGGCACTGCCAGATGCCAGGGATGGTCTGAAACCTGTGCATCGTCGTATCCTCTATGCTATGCATGAATTGGGATTGACCGCAGATCGCCCTTTTCGTAAATGCGCTCGTGTAGTAGGGGAAGTATTGGGTAAATATCACCCTCACGGCGACACAGCAGTCTATGACGCTCTAGTGCGGATGGCGCAGGATTTTTCCATGAGATCGCCCTTAATTGCAGGGCATGGAAACTTCGGCTCTATAGATAATGACCCACCTGCGGCAATGCGATACACCGAATGTCGCTTGCAAGCTTTAACGAGTGATGCTTTACTACAAGATATTGAGTCAGAAACCGTCGATTTTGTGAATAACTTCGACGGTTCCCAGCAAGAACCAACTGTCATGCCTGCACGTGTTCCACAGTTGCTGCTCAATGGTTCTTCTGGTATTGCCGTGGGTATGGCAACCAACATTCCCCCTCATAACTTGGGTGAGTTGATTGATGGATTGGTAGCACTGATTCACAATCCAGAAATTAGTGATATTCAATTGATGCAGTATATTCCCGGTCCTGATTTTCCCACAGGTGGTCAGATTTTGGGTACAGGACCAATTAAAGAGGCTTATACTATGGGGCGTGGTTCCATCACCATGCGCGGTGTAGCTCAAATAGAAACCGTAGAACAGAGGGGACGCCCGGATAGAGAAGCAATTATTGTCACCGAATTGCCATACCAAACCAACAAAGCAGCACTGATTGAAAAAATAGCTGAGTTGGTGAATGACAAGAAAATAGAGGGAATTGCAGATATTCGAGATGAAAGCGATCGCGATGGAATGCGAATCGTGATTGAACTCAAGCGCGATGCTTATCCCAGGGTTGTCCTGAACAATCTCTACAAACAAACGCCAATACAAGCCAACTTTGGGGCGAATATGTTGGCGATTGTCAATGGCGAACCTCAGGTTATCACCCTTAAGCAATTTTTGCAAGTCTTCCTAGATTTCCGCATAGAATCCATTATCAGACGCACGCAATATGAACTGCGGAAAGCTGAGGAACGCGACCATATTTTGCAAGGGTTATTGATTGCCCTATCTCACTTAGATCAAATTATTAACTTAATTCGCCATGCACCTGATGCGCCTACAGCAAAAGGAGAGTTAATCACAACCTACGGACTCTCTGAAGCTCAAGCAGATGCGATTTTGCAGATGCAACTGCGGCGTTTGACAGCCTTAGAAGCAGATAAAATTCGCTTGGAACACGAAGAATTACAAGCCCTCATTACTGATTTGCGCGATATTCTCGCACGTCGAGAGCGAATTCTGGAAATTATTGAGAACGAGATTAAGCTGCTCAAAGCGAAATACACAACGCCCCGCCGTACAGTGATTTCGCCTTTGGAAGGGGAAATAGATGACCGGGACTTGATTGCCAATGAAAAGGTTGTCATTTTAGTGACCGAACAAGGCTACATCAAACGGATGCCAGTCAACACCTTTGAAGCGCAAAGCCGTGCGACTAGAGGCAAAGCCGCAGCAAAGATGAAAGAAGATGATGGTGTTGAGCATTTCCTCACTTGCTGCGACCATGACAGTGTTTTATTCTTCAGCCAGCGAGGTGTTGTTTATTGCCTCAAAACTTATCAAATACCCGTGAGTTCTCGTACTAGCAGGGGTACACCAATTGTCCAATTGCTACCCGTTCCTAAAGAGGAAAAAATTACCTCAATAGTTCCGGTTACGGAGTTTAGCCGCGACGAATATTTGGTCATGCTCACCAACGGCGGCTATATCAAGAAAACTGAATTGGCAGCTTTTAGTAATATTCGTGCCAATGGCTTGATTGCGATCTCTTTAGAAGAAGGGGATCAACTCCGTTGGGTGAGAAGGGCAAAAGTGGAAGACAGCGTTATCATTGGTTCGCGTCGGGGTATGGCAATTCACTTTAGATGCAATCACGCACAACTGCGTCCTTTGGGACGGGCGACTCGTGGGGTAAAAGCCATGAAACTGCGCGATAAAGATGAACTGGTAGGGATGGATATTCTTCCAGCAGCTATTCTAGCCACTTTAACTACAACTACAGACACAGATACAGATACAGAAGCTGAAATTCTGGCCACTTTAAATACAGACACAGATTCAGAAGCTGAAATTGAGGATGTCGAAACGGAAGAACTCCTTGAGGTTGATGTGAATGAAGAATCTGTAGAAGTTGCTGGTAACGGCAGTACCGAGCCGTGGGTGTTGGTGATTACAATGGGAGGGTACGGCAAGCGCGTACCGGTTTCCCAGTTCCGCCTGCAAAAGCGTGCCGGTCAGGGTCTTATGGCGACTAAATTCAAAAACCGCAAAATCAAAGACCAACTGGCAACCTTACATATCGTTAACAATGATGATGCGGAGATTATGATGGTCACCAGTCGCGGTATCATCATTCGTCAGGCGGTGAATGCGATTTCAATTCAATCGCGATCGGCAACTGGGGTACGAGTGCAGCGCCTTGACGAAGATGACGTTATCACGGGAGTGGCAATAGTTCCCCCCGATACTGTTGATGCAACCGAAGCAGAGTAAGAATTTTGGATTGTGGATTTTAGATTTTAGATTAAATTTAAAATCCAAAATCCAAAATCCAAAATCCAAAACCATTATTGCTCTCCTCAGTGGAATTTTGATGGGGTTGACTGTTGCGCCTTTTGGTGCTTGGTTCTTGGCATGGGTTGCCCTAGCCCCCCTATGGGTACTCGTTGTTAATTCTGCACAACGAAACAACCCATCCCCCCCTTCCTCCCTCTCTTCCTCTCTCCCTCTCTCCCTCCCTCTAGCCTGGGGTATTGGTTATCACGGAATCGCGTTGTCTTGGATTACTGGAATTCATCCCATGACTTGGATGGGGGTTCCTTGGTTGGCAAGTTTAGCGATCGCATTATTTTGCTGGACGTTCATTACTTTGTGGGGAGCAGCATTAGTTGCTACTTGGGCAACTTGTTTTTCTTTAATTTTAGATTTTAGATTGCCGATTTTAGATTGGTTTAAAGTTACCTTCAAACGAGAAAATAAAGCCCCCATAGATCGATCCAAAATCCAAAATCCAAAATCTAAAATCCAAAATGGATTTGTTCGCGTTCTTATTGGCACAGCTATCTGGTGTGGATTAGAAGCACTTTGGAGTGCTGGCCCGTTGTGGTGGAGTTCTCTTTCTTACACGCAAAGTCCGCAAAATCTCGTCATTTTACATTTAGGTCAACTATCTGGACCTAATGCAGTGACGGCGGCTATTGTAGCAGTAAACGGTTTGCTTGCAGAAGCATGGATAAACCGCAGAAGCGCAGAGAATACAGAGGAAAGAATGAAATTTCTTCTCTCTGCGACCTCTGCGCCTAGAAGGTTCAATTATTTAGTTTCTGCAGCTGCACTATTTATTTCTCTCCATCTCATTGGTTTGGGTTTATATAGCCGTCCTTTAGTTCAAAAACCAGAAGCCGCGTTAAAAGTGGGGATTGTTCAGGGAAATGTTCCCAATGAAATTAAACTGTTTCGAGAAGGTTTTCGCCGTGCTATTGAAGGTTACACCAAGGGTTATATCACCCTCGTAGATCGAGGTGTTGATGCAGTGCTGACTCCAGAGGGGGCTTTGCCTTTTTTCCAGAACGATATTATGTCGAGTTCTTTAGTAGCTGCGGTGCGGGAAAAAAAGAAAGTTGCTTGGATTGGGGGTTTTTATAGAGATGGACGTAGTTATACAAATAGTTTATTTACAGTTACGGACAGTGGTGTGATTTTTAGTCGCTACGGCAAAGTTAAGATGGTGCCGATTGGGGAATATGTTCCGTTTGAGGAAATTTTGGGTGGTATTATTGATCGTTTGTCACCTTTGAAGGAACACCAGGTGGCGGGGAAGCAAAATCAAATATTTGACACGCCTTTTGGTCGTGCTATTGTTGGGATTTGTTATGAATCGGCTTTTTCAGAACATTTTCGCCGTCAAGCTGTGGCGGGGGGAGAGTTTATACTGGGACCTTCTAATGATGCTCACTACAGTGCGGCTATGCCAGCGCAGCATCACGCACAGGATATTATGCGGGCAATTGAAACTGATAGATGGGCAGTGCGGGCAACAAATACGGGATATTCTGCTTTTGTCGATCCTCACGGTAGAACATTGTGGATATCGGGACACAATACTTACGAAGTTCGTGCAGAAACAATATATCGTCTTCAAAGTAAGACTTTATACGTGCTTTGGGGTGATTGGTTGACGCCGTTATTGTTAGGAGTGAGTGGTTTGGGATGGTTTGTAGGGTATCGGTTTTGGTAATTTTATAAGAGTTTAGGAACCGCAGATGAACGCAGACGAACGCAGATGAAGAGGGATGTATGGAAATTGTGGCAAGTTGGATGAAGGAAGGTATTCAAATCGAAAGACGGGTAGGTTGGGTTGAGGAACGAAACCCAACATTTACAGATATTTGTTAGGTTTCCCCCATTCGTGACAGGTTAAGAAAATGGCACATCTGTCAAGAGGGTGCGGGAAAAGGAGACAAATCCAGTTGAGAGACTGGCTTTCGGACACTTTTAACCACACCTAAGTCCTGGTTTTCTTGAGCAGTAAAGTACTTAACTGGGTCATCTGCCTGACCTTTATCATAAGCAACACTAAAATGGTATAAACCGCGATAAGTCATCTCTTTAGACAAACTTTTCATTATTTAGTTTGGCATTTTTCTGTAACCAAAAAAATAATAAGTAACCCTGAAAAATCGTTCTACTTCTGGTTGTTAACGGGAATACCTCTGAAAAGTTGCCTCCGGCTTTAATAATGATAATAGATTAGGAGGAGGGAGTTGCAAGCTTAGCTTGCAACTCCCTCCTCCTTTTTACAATATTATCATTCTAAAAAACGGTTATATCTTCCTTTAGATGAATTGACAAAATTACAATTGTTTTAACCTGTCACGAATGCGGTTCAGTTAGTGATGTTGATTCCTCAAAGATCCCCCCTCTATGCATAAGCTGAAAAGGGGGTTTTGGGGTGATTGGTTAACGCTGTTATTGTTAGGAGTGGGCGGTTTAGGATGGTTTGTGGAAAATCGCTTGTAGTGATTTTTTGACATGGCTTCCTTTTGACACTCTCCAGCTATCAAGTTATGTCGTTTACAAAGCTATCGCCATACAAAAAAACACCAAAATAATATCATTGACGATATATATCATAAATGATAATGTATTGGTATGTGTTGGAACGTTGAATTTTATCCTCTATTTGCACAAGAGTTCTTGGAATTTTCCGAGGCGGTGCAGGATGCTTTATTAGCAGAAGTGGTGATGCTGGAAAAGTACGGCCCGCAGCTAAACAGACCTCATGTGGACACACTCAATGGTTCTAAGCATACAAACATGAAAGAGCTAAGGTTTAAAGCGGACAACGGTGTGTGGCGAACTGCGTTTGCCTTCGATCCGAAACGACAAGCAATTCTACTTGTCGCAGGCGAAAAATCTGGGGTGAGTGAGAAACGGTTTTACAAGCAGCTTATCAAAAAGGCCGATGAACGCTTCGACAATCATTTGACCCAGTTAAAGGAGGACAACCAATGACCAAAGGGAAAATTTTGCAAAGTATATGGGATAATTTGCCAGACGAGCGCAAGCAACGGATACAGGATCGGGCTGAAGAATTAGAAACTGAATATCTCACTTTGCAGGAACTGCGAAAAGCCGCAGGGCTAACGCAGGCGGAAATTTCACGAAGCTTGCGAATGCCGCAATCTAACGTGTCACGCCTGGAAAGAGAGTCTGATATGTTGCTGTCTACTTTGAGGAACTACATTGATGCTATAGGCGGTAATTTAACTATTGTGGTTGAGCTTCCGAATAAGCCACCTGTTCGCCTGAATACGTTAAGTGACCTTGTAAGCCAGGACGTGGATGAGTAAAATATAACGTTTACAATTACGGATGCGATCGCATTCTGGATGCTGTCAAAGACCCAAAAGCAAGACTATGGTATGTACAAAAAACAATAGAAAATGGTTGGAGTAGAAAGAGCAATTAGAAGCAGAGTTAGACGCGGTTTCTGTGGAAATTGCAGATTCAAAATAAAATCTAAGAATTAAGTAATGGCTCAAGACAAGGTGCAAAAGTTAATTTAACAAGCTGAGAAAGTTAGTGATGTTCATTTCTCAAAGATCCCCCTTTGCATAGCTGAAAAAGGGGGGTTTTGGGAATCGAGTCTTACAGCGTTTTTCATAAAAATTTACTAAACTATAGGTATTTGCCCGTAAAAATCAAATGAAGCCTTTTGCTGAACTTAGCTATAGTGGTCAAGTGAAGCGGCTCTTGCGGTTAGCACAGTCTGCTTTGCTCAACTACAACATAGATAAAAGCCGCTTAGTATGTCTGGCACATGGCGAGAACACTACATTTAAAGTTGAGTTAGGGTCTGATAAATTAAGTGAAACATTGGAAAAAACAGACTTTTGGTATGTGCTTCGGATTTATCGACCAGGTAAACACGATTTTGCTTCAATTCATTCGGAATTACTCTGGTTATTGTCGCTACAAAATAAAACTGATTTAGCAGTTGCACAACCTGTATCGGCGAGTGATGGTTCGCTTTTTGTGATGGCAGAAGCGGTGGGAGTTCCAGAAGCACGATATTGCACTCTTTTTCGTTGGCTTCCCGGTCGATTTTTAGATGCTGGACTGAGTCCAAAAGCAATTATGCTGATGGGCATATTTTTGGCACAGTTGCATCAATATAGCCAGCAGTTTATTGTTCCAAAAGGCTTTGTGCGACCCCAAATAGATGAGGAAAGATTGTTCGGAACATTTCCTACAAGTTTGCCAATTGAAAGCACATTGCTAGTATCACAGAGCAATCAAGCTGTGCTGGAAGCATCTGCTAAAAAAATTCGCTCTTCCATGCAATATCTCAGACAGCACAGAGAGTTCTTTGGTCTTATACATGGTGACTTACATTACGGAAACTGTAAGTTTTATAAAGGCAAGATACAGGTATTTGATTTTGATGATTGTGGTTGGAGTTATTATCTCTATGATTTGGCTGTGACACTTTATTACTTCCGTAACCGATCTGAGTACCCAGTTTGGCGAACAGTTTTACTTGAAAGTTATCAAGAAATCTGCTCGCTTCCCAAGCAAAATGAATCTTGCTTAGATGCATTGATTGCTGCACGACGCTTACATTTATTGCGTCACCTCCTTCAACGTCAAGACAATCCAAAATTAAGAGCGCTTACACCTAAATTTATAGATTCCTCTGTGGAAGAGTTGAATAAATTCTTAAATCAATGAGTTTATTTGCCTGACTGTCATTGTTCACTCTGTCAACTACTCACAGCATCTTTTACCTTGCGCTTTTTCAAAAAATGGGACATGAAAGGTCGCTCAACAAATAAGTAAAACAAATAGGCAAACAAGAGCGACATGACTGTACTTAATATGTAGTACGTTACACCAAACATTGTCGGGGACATTTGCCAACTCAAAAGCACTTGACGTACTAGCATTAACACCGGACCGTGGGTAAGGTATAGACTGTATGAAAAAGCTCCAAGTGCAATTGCCCAAGGATGTTCAAATAGCCTTAACAAAAGAGGTGACTTTTTCTCTTCTACCACCAGTTGTGTAAAACAAATAAATAGACAGGCAGAGGCAGCACCCAGAAAACTTTGCCCAACCCAGAATTCCAATCCCAAGCGTCTCCATTCGGTAACAAAAGCAATCAGAGTGAGAATAACTGCCAGCATACCCCAAGGTATGGATTTTTTGAGGTTGATTAACTTTGGATTTTGAGAAAATCCAACATCTGCTGCTAGCATCCCTAAAGCAAATATGCCAAGAAACCAAGGACAGGCTGTTTCTATAAATCTATTAAAGAGATATAGAGGTGCTAAACCGATTAAAAAAGCTGCAATGACTACTACTGTTATGCCAAAACGTCTCCATATGGGTAGCAACAAAAGTGGAAACAAAAAGTATAGTTGCCATTCTGTTGCCACACTCCACATAGGAGAATTAATAGAGTGGTACGTATCGGAGCTAAAGTTGTGAATTAATAGTAGGTGAGTAACAACATCAACCCAGGCAAAGTAGGGAGAAAAGGGTGCTTCTGGTATTTCTGTCCAGCGGAAATTAGTAAATTTTTCTATAGCAACTACAGCAACTGCTAGTAACAAACTCAATACAAGGGCAGTATAGTAAGGAGGTAAGATTCGACGCGATCGCCGTTGAATATAATTTAACAAACCACCTGAAACAAATCCGGTTTGCGAACGGACAACTGGCAACATCAAAACATAGCCAGAAAGCACAATAAAAACCACTACACTAAATGCACCATATCTCAACAGTTTAGTAAAAAGTGATAACCATTCCGGCAATTGCTCTCCTGTAAATGGGTCAATGTGGACTAGTACTACATATAGAGATGCGAGTCCGCGTAAGCCATCCAAGTATTGAAGACGCAGCCTTTGTTCAGTAAAGTTATTAGATTTGAATATTTGCACTTGATAAATCTCCTGCCAAATCTTACGTAAGCGAAATTTCGATATATCTAGTGCTGATAAATTCAACACCGTTTTGGATATAAACAGAGTTACCTAGTTTGCCAAAAATACTCTTGTACAGTATGTTTCGTAACCTTTTTCCTAAGAAAATTGTAGGAATCTGACCTAACAAAGTTGTTAAGAAAAGCTCTTGTAAACGCTTAGATTTTGAAAAAATTTGCTCATTTTTCATGGTTAGATAACTCTTGGTAAAGTTGTTTTTAGTACTTATGAGCAGCTATAAATTCTTGTATAAATTAATTCTAGCTACTGAGCTTTATACTCATCTGTCTTGGTCTGATTTTGAAATTACAAAACTATGTAAAAACTTCAAATAGATAAAGTCTAATTCCTGAGAGAACGTTTGAGAAATTCAAAAAATAACTCTTGAGAGAGCTAGAGCGTCGATCCAGTAGTGAAAATGGGGGCAACAAACCCAGTTTCTCTTCGTTGCAAAGCTTGATGTCTTGTTGGCTCAATTTCAAGAAACCGGATTTTTATGATTATAGTTCAATTGCTTGATGCGCCTCTATTCCAAACTTTTGTTGTAATTAATCAACAACAAAATATCACTACAAGGCGACAGCAAGTATTGACCTGTTCAATATCACAGGCTAGTCTTTAACTATTTAGTTACAAAAATTACTCTTTCAACGCGATCGCATCTATTGAATATATGAAAAATTCTATATTTAACGATGTGAGTGTTGAAATTATTATTGTATTGTATTTACATACAAAAACAGCACATCAAGGGGGAGTTTCACCAACTTCAGCCATTTCATTGAAGTTCGACATCGGTGCGTACAAATAAGTACTTCCCCGACTACTATAACGGCTTTCTTGTTGCCAGTTTCTAGAGTCTCGATCTGTAATCATGATGTGCGATAATCATTTTTTAAGTTAACGGATAGAAAATAAGTACATAACTAATTACTTAAGATAGCAAACAGTTTTTAAACTAAATTTAAAGTACTGATGAAATATATGAATTTTTTATGAAATCTTAAAAAACTTTTGCTGAATCTTGCTATTTCTACTTAGAATTTAATTTTGCTAAGTACTAATGGCAACAATGATTTTTGATAATCCTATCCCTTTATAACTATTAGTTGTCTCTCCTTTCGAGGTTTGTATTCCCATAATCTTGTCTGTTGTTTCTTGTGGCGCAAGACCCTGCACCAGCATAAGAGGGATCGGCAAAAACAGCTAAGGTGTTATATTCGGGCGCACCTTCTCCGTAGTTCACTCGGAAGGTGTACAACTTTTTTTGTCCTTGCTTTTCAGTTACCACAGTGAGAAGTGAGGAGTTCGTGTTGGGAAGCCCAGGAATGTTAAGTTTTTGAATTCGTCTGAGGTGAATGACGCTTGCTGCTGAGTTTTCACAATCTCCTGTTTCTGAGCCTTGTTGACCAGACTGCAAGCACATGGGACCATCAAAATCTAATGTGACTTTCGACGGGTCATCTAACCAAACTTTTTTAATTGTTTCTCCAGCTTGAATAAAGCTTAAGTTTGTCCCTTGCTGAAACCAAACTGTGATATTGGGTATTGCTCCTCCTAAACCTTGGGCTTGGCAAGAAAATATGGAACGCAAAACGGCGTTATTAGCTAAGGCGCTACTTGCTAGCAATAACGTTGCAGCTGAGAAAAAGAAGGAAACTAGAGGGAGGTAATAAGGATTGTGCGGGGTGTTTTTTGGAATGTCGTTCATGACTAAGTTTTTGGGTTTTGAACCGCAGATGAACGCTGATGGACGCTGATAGTTTTTTGTCGGAGCGGCAAGATCTCCGACTTCTTTAAGAAGTCGGGGATCTGAGCAAACTTGGTAGTCTTTAAAATTGCGTTGCTCGATCAACTCTAACTTCCACTTTTGTTCCTGCTGGTATCCACCAAATATTATTTCTCTGCGCTTTTTGGGATTGTGCTTGTTGAGTGCGTCGGGTTAATTCGGGAATGAGAGATCTTGTACCGCCTTCTAAAATTCCGGCTGCAATGTTTTCGTTATAGTCGGTTTGGGAAACCAAAGTAGAACCATTATTCTCCCCGTTGACTCCTACAATTGGGACAGGAACCAATTTTTGCCGAGGACGGTTGGGTAACTCTGCTGCTTTTTGAGCACCCCCCAAGGCGAATAACATGACATCACGTCCGATGGATGGCCCTCCACCGGTATACTGGGTTGCAACTGGGGGCTTACCACCTGCACCACTAATTGTCAATGCATCTTGCGGTACGGTCTTTTCTATGCGATCGCCATTTTTTTCTTCCCAAATAACTTTATCTACATCAATATCCAGCAAACCTCCTTCAGAAATAGAACGAACTTTAGTATGTAGTTCTGCGTTTGCTGGTATGACAACAGAACCATCTTCAGCTTTTAATGCTTCCCTTAACCGCACCACAAATATTTGATTATTATTATTATTATTGCTCTCACGACCTCTACTGACTGTTCCATATAGACCCTTTACCAAAGTAGCCTTG
Organism: Scytonema hofmannii PCC 7110; assembly: GCF_000346485.2. Classification (NCBI taxonomy): domain Bacteria; kingdom Bacillati; phylum Cyanobacteriota; class Cyanophyceae; order Nostocales; family Scytonemataceae; genus Scytonema; species Scytonema hofmannii. Next base: position 10,522,507 of record NZ_KQ976354.1, on the reverse strand, counting down.
GCGCTAGTTCCGACCACTGTTGATTTGGTTGCTTTAGTTCTCCTCTGTGCTACTAGGCTATCTGTAGAATTTTCTGGAGGCGTTATTCTCACAGGCGGTCTGGGAGTGACTAGAGGTTGCGGTGCTTCTATTTCATTAGGTCTGCTAGCGATTGTTGCATTACTAGTATTTTGATTATCAGGGGTAGAGACTTGACCGTAGCTACCCAGTTTTGCTAATCTTGCCCACTCCTGAAGGGGATCTGGTGGTGGAGTAAATTCTACAGATGACCCAAGTGGGGGCGGAACTGGTGGTAGTTCGATGGGTAGAGGGTTAGGTGTTCTTGCTATAGCTTGAGGCGCTCGAACGGGGCGATCGACTGTTACAATTCTATCTCGGTAAATAGTTCGCACGACGGGGGGTGCTGGTATTCTTTGTACTATCACCCTTGGTTTGTCTCTGGAAGAATCTCTCGATTCCAACTGTGGATTTGGTCTGAGCGCAATTCGAGATGTTTCTGGTTTTAAGTTTCTGAGTTGTTGTTGTGCTGCTTTGACTGCTGCTGCTTGTTCAGTGAGAGCAAGTTTCGATTTTAGTGCTTCATTTTCTCTTTCTAGCTGCTCTATGCGTGATTCTGGTTTGGGCTGTGGTGGCGCTTGCGTTACCAAACTGCGATTTTGACTGCTGGGCTTATTGTTGGTACCGCTCATTAACTGTGTCAAAAACGTGCCAGCAACTACAACCATAGCCAAAGTTGCAGCCCCCACTACGCCTAGTTTGGCAAAGGGATTGGAGGATAGGGGTTGCTTCGTTTGAAGTTCTTGTGGTTCTTGTGGTTCAGGAACTGATGGTTGTTTTATGGAAACTGAACCCTCTTCAGAAGAAGGAGATTCTTCTTCCAAGCCAACTAATCTTGCCATCCGTGATTCCAAATCCGAAGAGTCTTCGGGTTGGAAATCCCCCGAATTCAAAGGGGTATCTGAACTACTGAAAGATTGAGAGGGCGTTTGGTATCTAGTCATTGTATTATTTAGTAGATAAGCTTTACTTTAGGAACACTTATTATCTGTTATCTCACATATATTGTATATTTCTAGCTTTGCTTCGCCGAGGCGATGCACTGCTAAATCTAGCGGAAGTGGGACTTTGGGTAGTGATGTTGCCTGTTCGTCTATTGCCTGGACTAAAATTTGTTTCCGAAAAGGAGTAGTCTCTCCTAAGGGATCGGAACTTGTAAAAACTATGTGATTGCCAATTATCTCTACTTTCCACTTGCCATTCTCACTCTCAATCTTTGTTGGTTCAGAGATTCTTTGTACCACTAACACAGATTCAGTTCCTTTATTGATATTTCCCGCTTGATTTTCTGGAATTAATTTATCAACTTCTAGCTCGAATCTTTGCCGCGCATTGCCTGCTAGCAATTGAGAACTCAATTGCCAGACTGTTCTTGGTGGCTGTTTTTGCGACCAGGTCAACATTAAGGTCATGGTTTCACCCACAAAGCGACGAATGGTCTCTGGGTTCCGCTCTAAATTCTGTTTGGGGTCTGCTGTTATGGCACTACCATCAGCAAGTTGCACCAAACTTTGAGTTGTATTTCTACGATTTAACTGCTGCAACATCGAACCATGAAACATGAGTACCAACAAAGCTAACAAATTTAGACCGAATGTTGCTACTGCTAACAGTGGTAGTATATTGGTTTTTTTGTTTTCTTGTTTAAGTAATTGCATTTTATTAAAGTTTATAGATTCGATTTTTTCTAAAAATAAAAACTTTGCTTTTATCTAATAAAACTTTCGGGCTTTCCTATATTTTCTTGGCAAGAATTATTTCCTGTCGAACCTCCATATCCATCAAGCAAACACAAATTACGTATTTCGGATATCTCCATCTTTTCAGCACGGATTGCGTAAACTGCTTTTTGCAAGTCTGTCATCAGATCGGCTTGGGGATGTGCAAAAGTATTAACTGCTCTCACAATCACATCTTTATTAAAAGGAACTATGACTTTTTTATCTTCTTGAAACCGCTTTTTTTGGACAAGATCCGCAACTATCCCAACTCGCCACAACCCAGGCTCTATTTTTTCAGGACGGGAAACCTGTTTGATAATTAACTGCCCTGACATGGCTTGGCTGGGGTTGTTAGAGAAGACTTCTAGTGGGGTTAGGTCTGCAATTTGTCTTAAAAAATCTTGCCGTAAATCTTCTGATAAGGCAAAACTGCCAATCCAACTGCTTGTGGTAATTTTTTTGTTGTAACCTTGTGGCGCTTTAATAGATATTCCTGCATCTGGTATGGGTTTTGTCGCTTGTTCTACGGTTTGTACTGGTAGCGATCCAGACCAGTTAAACATTGATGCCATTGTATTACTGACGAATTGGCGAATTGCTTGTGGTTCTCGTTCTAAATCTTCAGCTTCAGTAATAGCAACTGGTTTACCATCAATGAGTTGTACAAAGGTAGGCGATTTTTCCAAACTGAGTTTGCGAATAGTCAATCCTTGAACGACAAGTAGAAATACAACAACTAGATGCAAACCGAAGGTGAGGAAGGCAAAGGCTGCCAAAACGCTCCCAGTTCGTTTTTGTCTTTTTTCCAGTAAACTTACCATTGATTCATCCCCTTTGCCAACCTCCTTATCAAGCCCTTTTTTGGTAGCTTCTTCTGTTAACTTTGTCTGCTCGCCTGCAATCCATACTACTCGGAGTTAGTCTTTATTATAGGTATACAATCCAACATAGCGCCATACCGACTTGATACAAGATTGTGGGAAGTGATGTCAGTTGTGCGATCGCATGGCAGCGCCGCCGTACCCGGCTTATCGCGAAGCGCAAGCTGAAAGAGCGCTTATCGCCCTTGGCGCAAGCCGATCATAGTGCTTATCGCTATCCCCTCACCTAAAGCCTATCTCTCACTAGCGAAGCTGTATTGCCGATCGCGTTGAATACTGTCAATCCCCCAAGACCAGCCAAAACTAAAGATAAAATTGGTGCTAAAATTCCCAAAAAAATGATAAACCACATTAAGTCCGGGTCTGCACTCGCATCTTCTGCGGGTCCGTTAATAATCACCGCAGCCGTTATCACAGCAATAATACTGAATGAAATTTTAGCAATTCCGGCAGATAAAAATCCTGTAAGCCAAGCAAAAATTGGTTTGCCAGATATAGGTAGCAATGACCCACCTACCGCTAGTGGTCCCAATACTGCTAACAGAAGCATCGTAGACTCTATCAGATTCTGGAAAGCAAATTGTAAGGAAATTAAAAAACTTTTGATACTCGTTTGTACTGTCGAACCCACGAAAGAGTTCAATACAAGTTCCGATTCATTCCCTGGATTATCTAGAACTAAATTCACCTTGGTTTCTAGTCTATTGATCCAAGTTTTATCACCATATAAATTCCTATACTCTACCCAGAGGTAATCAATTTTTTTCCTAGCTTCTGTAAAGCATTGAGTTTGCTGTACACCATTCAGTGTCTGACAAGGACGCAAGTAAGAGCCAGCAATTTCTTCAGCAATACTCAAATTTAGTGCTTGCTGGTAAGTTTGATTGCTGTCACCTGCTTGCACGACTTGCTGATTCACATTATTGATAAAATTCCGCAACCCTAATGTCAGATTCGACAGTATGGTTCCATTTCCAGGATTAGCTAACAGTATGACTACAATAAATGGCCAAATCAACCCTGAGAGGGGACGAGAATATTCGTTATCTAAGACATCTCTCAGCCATTGCATCATGAAAAATAGCAAAGTTCCTACTGCAAAAAAAATACCTAAATTTGTTAGCGAACCATACAAATTATTATTGGTATTATTTTGTAATAAATCCACCCATTGATTGTTCCAACTCTCAGCAAGACTTTGTGTAGTTGTTGCGCCTCCGTTGAGGATATCATTAACAATAATTTGTGCGAAAAAGTTCAAGCTATCGATCCCCATTTTTGGTCACTGGTCACTGGTCACTGGTCACTGGTCACTGGTCACTGTTAACTGGTCGCTGGTCACTGTTAATTCTAACTCCTAGCAAATCTGCTTGAGAAGTTGCTTTCAAAAGTTGCGCCGCCTCTGCAGATGCATCGACTCTTCTAGCACGATTTGCCTCTTCCATCTGCTGGGAAATATTTGCTAGATTCAAGTTTGAGTATTGTTGAAACTGGTTTCCTTGTATTGTCAGCCCAAGCGTTTCCCCTAGTATTTTAGATTGCTCGCGCTGAATTATGAGGTTTTGTAACTGCATATTTGCTTGAGTTACATTTGCACAAGCCTGATTGGTAGGAAGATTAGAACCAGTACCAGTACCAGTACCACCAGTTACAGCTTGACAAGCAGAGGAGACAATTTGATCCAGTATGCTTTTGCTTTCCTCAGCACTTTCTACAGCTTTTTCAATGCTTTCAACAGAGTTCTCTACATTTTCTAACTTCGCTTTTGATCGTTCTTGTCCGCGTTCACCTAAAACACTTTCCACTACACCGCGAGTCATTTGGCGGGTGATTTCATTGGCGGCTATTGTGACTTGTACCTCTGGATTGTTTTCAAAAGTACCTGAGGAATTGTCAAACACTCGCTCGCGAAAGCGGTTTCCTGCTGCAATCGGGTTGGGGATCTTGCCTTCCTGTATATAATAGGATGCGGAATAATCGATCGCATCTTTAATTTCGGATTCTACAACTCTTGAGGGGCTGGGAAGATTATCATAGTTATTGCCGGGATAAGTTTCATTTCCCAGGTAAGATTGTAAATCTCTCGCGTACTCTTGAAAATCCACCCAAACCTTCCCTAATGAGGGTTTAGTAAATTGTGCCATGGCTGGTAACATTCCTAGTAATGCCAAAGAAGAAGCCAAAAGGATAGTTTTTTTCATAAATTTGTACCTAGAAAAAGAAATTTAATCTGAAAAGTTTTGGCCTCATAGAATGAGCTACTACACAAACGAAGTCCGCCTGCGCGGACTCATGAAAAATAAAGAGTTTCAAACCCACGCAGGTGGGTTTTGCCTGTATAGCCGCGAATTCTATTCGCCCGGTTGGTAAAAAATAAGATTTCTCAGACATCCCCTTACGATCCCCGCAGTGAAGCTACTAACTGACGTGCAAAAACAGAAATTGCTTCATACTTATCACTGTAGCGCTGCATAGTTTCTGTCCGTGCAGATTGTTCGTTAGGGTTGTTAGCAACAACTGCTAATTGTTCAAATCCAGGATAATAACGACAGAAAGTATAAATCCCGTTGTCATCCAACAACCATTGGCTGTAAACGCCTTCTTTGCGGGGGAAAAAGCTTTCTGAGGCATTGCGAACAATAATTTCTCGTGGATATTTTAAAATATTCGTGAAACTATCGACTGCTACTGGTTGGATGCGACCAATTAATCGCGTTGACAGGTTTTGCAAAATTTTAGATGCGGCTTTGGATTTGGCAATGGTATCTGGGTCTTGTGCTGATAATATAACCCTAATACCAGCTTTAGCACCGTTGGCACAGATTCTTCCCACTAAGCTAGCAATTTGCTCGAACTCAAAGAGAATTGGAGCTTCGTCGATAAAGAATATTGAAGATGGGCTGCTTAAGGCGCGTCGCAATGCTGCTGAATATGCACTTAAGGAAAGTATTGCTGCATCTTCATTATCGGAGAGGTTTCTCAGAGCAAAAACCAAAAGGGGCGCATCGGTGGGGAAGCTAGAGGGTGCGGAAATAGCTTGTCCTACTCGGCTTGAAAGCCAAAACCGCAAGCGCAAATGAATTTGATTGAGCGCATCCTCAACTCTACCTCCTATGGACTCTAGTTGCAGGTGTTCTGGAGAGCAAAATATGAGAAAATCTTGTAGGGTGGGGGTTTTTTGCCAAGCTTGAGTGCCAAATCCCTCTTCTATCGCCTCTCGATAGCGCTGTTTGATACCTTCATCAGCAAAGAAAGCTCCTAAAGCCAAGTTGAGAATGGATCTGACTGTTTGTGTCAGGAGTTGATTTTCAGATGATGACCCTAAAATCATTGTCATGAGCGCTGATTCTAGGAATCCCACATAATCAAGCATACGATCGCGCTGTTCATCTCGTGAGAGCGATCGCAAATCTGGCTGTTCAAACAAGTTATTTGATTGTTTGGAAATATCAAAATACGCCCCGTTCTTCCCCATAAATTCCGTGTAATCGGTGAAGGTAGAAGTCCCATCGGGTTTGGGGTAATCCAACGCTACTACGGGAATGTTATGTGCCAAAGCTTGAGTTAAAATACCTGATACCAACACCGATTTACCAGCACGAGTTGTCGCAAACAGCGCTAAATTTTTATGCTGGTTAAACAAATCTAAATGAACGGGTGTTCCTCCTTCTTCTGCTATCAACTCAAAGCCTCGTTTGTCGCCTACTTTGGTTAGAGTTAAAGGCATTAACCCTTGCACTTCACTCGTTAAATAAAGCTGGCGACGGTTGAAAGGTTTTGCTAGCAACCCCTCCCAAACTATCGGTAGTGTTTGCAGCCAAATTTTCCAAGCGTACTCTGTTTCTCTAACAACCTGCGCCGGACGTTGAAAACAGCTTTCTATATACTTTGTCGCCTCATCTAACTTCTCAAGAGTTGGGCGATGCACCAGAAAGGCAACAGATGTATAAATTGGCACAGCCCCTTCATACAATTCCTCTTGGGCTGCTACCGATTTCCTCAGCTTTAATTGAGCATTGACATCGATAGTTTTGCTTTTCTCTTGCGCCGTCAATGCCGTTATATTCGACTGCTTCAGAACCCTTTGTAAAGTCGTTTTTACAAAAGCGGGGTTAGCTGCACTCAACTGACAAAAAATCTCTGTATCAACAATTGTTTCTCTTGCTAGCAGTTCCCACAAATAGCGCAGTTGAGCAGATTTGTTCTGCCAACCACCGGGTTTTTCCAGAAATGACATCACGCCGACGTAGTTATTGTTAACATGAACCCAACGGCGATCGGCACATGGTACACTAGACTCCATCAGCAATGTTGTACTGTGGAGATTCTCTATGAGCAATTTGGTACTCGTTAAGTCCGAATAAACTTGTTCGTGTAGTCCCTGTTCATCTAAAATTAGCAATTGAGGGATATCTACTGGCGGAGTGTCATTAAATCGCTTCCAGATTTCCTGCCAAAGTTCAACAGCAGACAAAGGCTTAACACTCAATCCCATTTGGTTAGAGAGAAGCTGTTCCCAACGACGAAACCCTTCTTTGTAAGCATTCGCGATCGTGGCTTCAGTCTGCTCGTTTCTGACATCTACGAAATCACCTTTGAATTTTAACCACCACTGTTCGCCTCTTGCCAAAAGTTTCTCTATCCAATCATTCGTTGCTGTAGCGCTTGGTTCAATAGTATACGTCACATACAACCGGAGAAACTTTGGTTTGCGAATACCAGCACGAGCCAGTTCTTTAATACGAGCTCGTTCCGCCATCAGCAAATATTTTATATCTGGTGATGGGGTGCGTTTTATGAGGGCTGTCAGTTCTTGTTGTCGCTGTTTATCGGAACTAAAAGACCCCATGTGAATGGTAATTCTTTCTTCCCCAGGGATATCTTTTAACCCGACCTCAATATTATTGCAAATTGTCTCGATTTGATCGGTTGTTAGGGTAGTATGGATACCTTGGCATTCAAAGCCAAAAACAAAGCAAAATCTATCTTTTTGAGTACCTTTTGTCAAAATATAAGCACCAATATCTCTACCATCCAGCGCAACACGCAGCATTGTGGCTAAATGGAGGGCATCTTCAAAAGGTGTGAGTCTACTTTCTCGACCCGCGATGCCTACGCTTTGTTTTCCTATTTTTTCTTTCATAATGAGATTCTAGAAAACTTTTATAACGAGCAGTGCCTCTAGTCCAGGTCGGAACACCTATAAACTTGCTCAAAAATCGCCAACTTCTACCCCCTGTTAAGATCCACCAAGTTGCCATACCCCACCCAGCAATTAAGATTGTCCACAACCATTTTTGCCATTCATCTCGGAATGCACCTCCAAAAAATCCATTCACAATCATGTAGGAGAGAAGGGCAATTATCGTCCAAGGAAAGATTTGATCGGCAGGAATTGGTCCCAAGGAAGGCTGGCTTCCCAGGATTTGGTTGACAGGTCGAAATTCTTTGTCTCGGTCATCAGCCATAGCACATTCCCACGCTCACCCAATGATAAAGGATGTCAACACATCCGCAACGGTAACAGCAATAACTACCAATAGGGGTGTTCTGGCTACAACTTGCCAATCTTCATCTTTACGAACGGCGTTAACAACGCCAATCAGGGCAATAGCAATGTAAAGTAGGTAAAGCGCTCGTATAACATTAAACACCAAACTAACGGCATTTGTGGTGCCGCTTCCTTGTGGAGAACCTTGAGTTAAATTATTTTTGAAAAAGTTTTCCGCTTTGCCGAAAAATTGAGCGACGGCTGGAACGCTGAAGTAGTCTATCCAAAAGAAGCTAAGAATTGCAGCGACTGCCAGAGTTTGTAAAAGAATAAGCCAATGTTTAGGTATATGTGTCTGCTGCCCTATCTGTTGAATGACTGCTGTTGCTAAACCAATTAAAAGCAAGCAAAGCAGTAAAACAGGGCTTTTGCAACCAATAACCGTCAAGAAAACAGCACAGGCAAGCAAAAATGGCACAGACGCAAAAAAGTGAGAGCACCAACGTTTCACCCGATACAATGATTCTTTTTGAAAATTTTTTACAGACATGGACGAATTTTCCCAACCTTTCTATTAATAACGACTTATACGCTGCCTCGCCTTTTTGGTAGTCTAGCCTTCAAGTCAAGGCAGACCTCTCATCCTGCCAACTAGCATGGCCTTTTTGCTTGTATGCTATTATACATCTTAACGATAAGACAAGAAAACTGGTAAACAACATAACATACCAAGGAAGAATTTTTTTCTGAATGGATAGCCTTGTCTATTCTAAAGCAACTATCCGATAATTAAGATGGAGGATAGAACTATGTGGAGGAGTACGTGAACTGGAGTAATCCAGAGTAAATCGGAGCAATTCGACTTACTGACTCCACCATGACTCAGCACAGAATACGGATTCTGTGTTACCCGCAAGGGTTTCAGTCCGCTTAAGAGCCAAGACTTAATGAGGAAAGCTGTGCCTCAAGCGTCGGAGAAGGAACATGGCTACGTCACGATAGTGCAACACCGTAATTCATTAACAAGCTCTTAAGCCGTGTCGAGGCAAACAATACCCCTTTTGGGAGCGCTCAAATCGAGCAAATGGTGTAGTTTGGGGGGTGGTTAAGTCCAATTAACCCCAAATTACTCCAAATAATTCCGAAATAATGAAACCTAGTAGCACGACATAGAATCAAAAAAAAATCGTTATAGACTAATTTCAGATTCTATCAAATATTATTCTTTAGTTAGTTTAAAAGAAGAAGACGTAGTTATTAATAACTATATTACCTTCTCTTAACCTGAGAAATATGACCAAACTAAGGATGAATCATAAAAAATGAAAAAAATTATCTTTCATTTTTTATAGCAATTTTCACTCTTATTAGACCATATGGAGTGAGGTGGGTGTCCTCGCCCGCCCTCTATGATGTTCGGGCGGGGACGCCCGTACCACAAGAGCAAGTGTAGTTCATTTATAGCAATCCAAATGCTCGGATGCCATTTCTGTTGTCTCCGCACCTTAAGAAGTAAACCATGGAACTTGGCACTTAACTGGCGGATCTTGAGTGGTGAAATTTGAAGAAGTTTCATAGACTGGTTCATTAGATGTTTAACCTTTGATCGGGAGGTCATCAGTGATGAATCTGTTGCCATCACTCCGTCGATATGGACAGTCGGTTTGGCTCACTGGGTTTGAGCGAGGCTGGATTAGCCGTGGTGAGTTGCAGCAGTACATTGAGTCAGACGGTTTAAGGGGCGTTCGCTCAAACTTTCAAAGCTTGCAAGTGGCAATTGAGGGACACGAGTATAATCGCGACTTCACTATACTGGCGCAGCAAGGGATGAGTCGGAATGCTCGCTCGGACTATAACTATTTGATTGTGCGAGATCTACAATTGGCGGCTGATTTCTTCAAACAAGTCCATTCTCAAACTCAGGGATGCAATGGCTATGTTCAAATTGATCTTCCGCCTGATGCACTGCTTCAACCGGAAACAGCGATCGCAGCAGCGCAAGACATCTGGCAGTCAGTTGGATGGAGTAATTTGTTGTTGAGAATCCCAGCGACTCAATTGCTGCTACCAGTGATTGAACATCTAATTGGCAATCGTATCAATGTAAATGCAACGTTAGTGTTTTCTCCAAGCATATATGAGCAAGTATTCGATAGTTATCTTAGAGGGCTGGAGAGCCTGATTCAGCAAGGAAAGCTGGTGAGTGACGTTGTTTGTTTTACAACTGTTCCCATTGGTCGTTTGGATAGAGCGATCAATCCACTTATTACCGATACAGAAACATCTTTCAGTGTGATGCAAGCCAAACTTCTGTACCAGCATTATCGAAATCTCTGTCAACGTGTTGGCGAAGCCTTTCCCCTGGAAATACGCTGGCAATCGCTCTCAGAAGGGGTAAAACCACTGCGTCTGGTATGGGATTGCACAGATATTCCGCCTGAATCCGCGTGGCGCTATATTCAAACTCTAGTGGCTCCTGAAACCGTGATGATGCTGGATACCTTAACGCTCTTAAGGTATCGTGAGATCTCTTTGCTGCCTGCTTTATTAACAGATGATGAACAAGTTGAACAACTTGTGACAAGCGGATTGTCAGAGATTTCTTTGGATGAACGAGTTGACCAACTCGTGAACGAGGAAATGGCGCGATCGCTCAACGCCTTTCAACAGTTGCTAGACACGATCGAGCAGAAGAGAAGGCGCTGAATCTGGATTTGTATCGCTTCAATGGTCAATTGCCCCTAATGCTTTCAGGGTAGTTCTTTGAGCTACTGTCAACCCGGTTGCGCCTTGAATCTTCATGCCTTCATACAGGCGATTGATCGTTAGCGTGCTGATACAACGTCCTGTCTTTACATCCCATAGTTTTATCGCGCGATCGTCACTGCCACTGAATAAGATTTGACCATTGAAGCTAAAGATAACCGATCTGACCCAACTAGTGTGTTCACCCAATATGTGGAGGCAATGCCCCGTTTGCAGATCCCACAAACGAATGGTTTGGTCATCACCGCCACTTGCTAAGATTCGACCATCTGGACTGATGGCAAGCGTCCACACGGCTCCCGTATGCCCCGACAATGTTCTCAGATACGTGCCAGTTTGCACATCCCACAAACGAATGGTTTGGTCAATACCGCCGCTTACCAGTCGTTGACCACTGGGATCGAATGTCACTGTGAAAACGGCTCCCGCGTGCCCCCGCAATACCCGAAAACATTCTCCAGTTTGCACCTCCCAAAACCGAATGGTGCTATCAAAACTGCCACTCGCCAACCATTGACCGCTCTTATCAAAGGCGATCGCTCGGACGCTGTTCTCATGACCTTGTAACACCTGCAAACAGTTATGAGTCCGCACATCCCACAGCCGCACAGTGCGATCAGAATTACTGGTTGCCAAAGTTTGTCCATTTGGACTAAACAAAACTGTCGAGATGGACGCGCTATGCGCTGACCACTGGTCGAGATGCCCAGTTTGTATATTCCACAGGGCAATCGACCCATCAGGGCGATTGACTGCCAGCGTTTCACCAACGCCTGACGGCAAGCTAGCGCTAACAGGGCTAAAGCTGACATGACTTAATGATGAAGTCCAACGGATCTGGCTAGGCAAGGTTTGGTAGGGGTGAAGCGATGACAGATTGCCATCTAACTGTAAATGCCACACCTGGATCGTTCCATTCCGACCACTACTAGCAAGCATTTGACCATCTGGACTGAGACTCAAGGAGTGAATGCCACTGGTATGTCCGCGCAATGTTTTGAGGCTTTGTCCACTCTGCAAATGCCACAATCGAACCGTATTATCTTGACCGGCACTCACCAACAGTTGACTGTCGGCATTAATAGCAAGCGCGAAAACATCGTGCGTGTGATCGTCGAGCACATGGATAGATTGCCCGTCTTGAACACTCCACACGCGCAGAGTGCCATCGCGACTGGCACTAGCTAACAAACGACCATCGGGGCTAAAAGCAATGTCCCAAACCCAATTGGTATGTCCCTGTAGCACCTTAAAACTGGGCTTTGACTGTTGATTATTGGAGAGATAACCGCTCCACAGTCGAATCGACCCATCGCGACAGCCAGTGGCTAGCTGTTGACCGTCTGGGCTGTATCGCACACAACGAACCCCGCTGGTATGCCCCTGTAAGACACTCAAGCAGTTCCCATTGCTCACATCCCAGATCCGAATGGTTGTGTCATTACTGCTACTGGTTAAGGTTTGCTGGTCAGGAGCAAAGTGGACGGCGTAAACACTCTGGGTGTGTCCCTTTAAGACACGGAGACACTGCCCTTGCAAATTCCACAAACGCACCGTTTTGTCTTCACAGCCGCTCGCTAATTGCTGACCGTCAGGACTAAAACTCACTGTCCAAACACAACCTGTATGCTCTGTAAGCACCTGTAAGCATCGCCCACTTTCGACATCCCACAACCGGATCGAACTATCACTACTGCCGGTGGCTAACGTTCTGCCATCCGGGCTAAAGGCAACCGACCAAACCCAACCAATGTGATCTTCAAAGGTGGCTAAGAGTTGGGCTGTGGTGACATTCCAGAGATAGATGCTGCCGCTCGAATCGCCCACCGCGATCGTCTGGCCGTCTGGACTAAAATCGATTGACATGGCAAGACCGAGGGTTTCGGAAAAGATAGATTTGGCGAACGTGGCATTCTGAAAGTTGACTCCTGCTAAATCGACCTGTCGCAGGTCGGCTTGCTGCACTACGAGATCGGAAAAGTCAGATCCACGCAAATCCACTTGAAACTGCACCAGCAGGTTAATCAAATTGCCTGCGGTGTATCCTGGTTTCTTCCCCTGTTGCGTTAATAGGTGCCTTGCTTGCGCCTCAATCGCTGCCACACTGCCAAAGCGAGACAGAAGCCGCTCCATCACAGGTTGCATAATTAGGCGCGTCTGAATCTCTCGAATGTAATCTTTTGCTTGTACTCGCAGTAAGGGATGCGTTTGCCAAACGTTAAGCTGCAGCGTCTCAAATTCAATGCAAAGAAGCTGCACGAATCGCTCTGTGACATATTGCATCACCACAGGTTGCAAGAAGAATAACCCATCGGTCTTTTCAATTAGCGATCGCCTCAGTAGTGAGTTGATCGAGTTAGGTACACTTTGTTGAGCAGCAGGATCGACCACGTTCTCTCGAATATCTGCTATCGAGACTGGCTCCCGATGAATTGCAAACCAGGATAGTGTCTTCTGTTCAGCTTCACAGAGGCGATCGAACTGACGAGCCAGCAAATCGCGAATGTCTTCAAAAACAGCCAATCCCTGACTGAGATAGGGCAACACCTCGGTAATGCTGCCGTTAAACAAATCTTGAATTGCGGCTGCCACCAGTTTCAACGCCAGCGGATTGCCGCCGTAGTGATGGATCAAAGTTTGCCATTCGGCTTCTGAACCTGTAAACGCTCCTTTTTGCCGAAAGATAGCGCGTCCATCAGCAGGTGTTAGCCCACTCAATGTCAGCGATCGCACCAGTGTTTGTGCGCCTTCCATCAGTGCTATTTCGCGTGGCTTTTCTCGACTAGTGACCAACAAACAACTTTGGTGAGACGTTTCACCAATGGCTCTGAGCAACTGTCCGTAACCTTCGTAACCCGAGATCCATTGTCCCACTGGCTCGCGCTGCAAAATGGTTTCAGCATTATCCAGAATTAATAGACACCGACGCGACCGCAGATATTGGATGGTTTTGGAAATTTGTTGATCGAGCGTGGTGGGAATGATAGGATCTTCCCCATAAAGCGGCATGAGAAACTTCAGCAGGCTCGACAGGAGTTCATCCAGTGGTGGTGCATTAGCCAGGGAGCGCCACACGACAATCTCAAAGTCCATCTGCATTTGAAGCGCCGCCTTGACCGCGATCGTACTTTTGCCAATGCCCCCAATGCCCAATACTCCAACCAGACGACAGCGCTCGGACACAGCCCACTGCCACAGTTGCGTCAGTTCTGCCTCACGCCCATAAAACACTGAGGCATCGACCGCCGTGTCCCAGTCCTGTTGGGGATTTGTCCATCGGCTCAGAGTCTCTTCAGATACGGCTGGGGATGTCAGGTCTGTTTTTGTCAATTCCAGCCCAAACGCCCGGAAGAGGTACTCCAATGACTGACGATCGACCCCCAGGTCGCGCTTGAAAATGCGAGCGAGGGTATTTAGGGAGAGTCCGGTGCGATCGCTCAAATCTTCCTGGGTGAACCGCTTACCCCAGGTTTCGTCGGATTCCGCCTGCTGTTTTGCCGTCTGAAACTTTTGCCACCCTTGAGGCGATAGGATGACTCCGCGCACTCGCCCCGTTAGGGAGCGACCTCGTTTAGATTTTGATGGGTTGGAATCCATAGAGCAGCCGATGGTACAAAGGAACTTGCGAATCTTTTCTTCAATAATGATTCCATCTTGGTTAAAGTGTACCAGGTTTTATTGCTTGTGGCTCACTTAGGGTGGCGTTCCTCAAGCACAGAAGAATTAAATCGCGTTTTAACTCAAATAACTTGAGTGGTTTGTATTGGGCGATCGTAGAAGAATGAAATTAACCGAGGTGGGCATTGAGCTTCACTAACCTAAAGGAGAACAATATGAATAGCGATAAGCTGGGTACAGCTTGCGCCAAGGGCGATCGCGTAAACAGTCAAAACATGAAACTCGAAGTTGTGGTATTGCCCGTCTCCGATGTCGATCGCTCCAAGCACTTCTATGAGGCGTTGGGATGGCGGTTGGATGCCGACTTCGTCATCGGTGAAGACTTCCGGGTGGTGCAGTTGACACCTACTGGCTCAGAAGCTTCAATCATCTTTGGTAAAGGAATTATATCAACCGCGCCCGGATCAGTTCAAGGTCTGTACCTCATCGTTTACGACATCTTGGCAGCCCGCGCCGAACTCGTCGAGCGGGGTGTCGAGGTGAGTGAGGTGTTCCACGACATCGGAGGGATCTTCCCCCACGCCGGAACCGAGGGACGGGTACCTGGTGCCGACCCGAAACGTCGCGACTATGCCTCCTATGCCTCGTTTAGCGATCCAGACGGCAACGGTTGGGTGCTCCAGGAGGTGAAGACACGCGCTCCCGGACGGTGACGGGACATCAATTGCTTAAGGACAGAAGCGAAGTTCACGACGAGCAATTAATTCAAAAATATTTGCTTATTTCGCTCAAATCTCATTAACTTACTAGCTAAGAAGTTTTAGAGGAGTCACAAATGAGGATTTTTGTTGCCGGGGCAACAGGAGCGATCGGTCGCCCGCTACTCGACCAATTACTTGCTAGAGGACACAACGTTGTAGCTATGACCCGTTCTCCAGAAAGAGCACAGTCATTAGCGGCACAGGGAATAGAACCTGCGATCGCGGATGTATTCAACGCAGATTCAGTTAAAGTAGCTATCGCCCACGCTCAACCGGAGGTGGTGATTGAACAACTCACCGCCCTACCCAGGACTTACACTCGCGAATCAATGAGTGCGGCAGCGACTCTGAATACGCGAATTCGGTTAGAAGGGGGAGCAAATGTGCTGGCGGCAGCACAGGCCCAGGGGGTGCGCCGTTACCTGAGACAGTCAATCGCATTCTGGGGAATTCCCGGTGCTGGATTGGCAGATGAAGAAACGCCTCTAGCGTTTGATGCCTCCCCCGCCGTTGCCGCAGATGCTCGCCTCGTAACTGAGATTGAACACCGTTTATTGGAAACATCCAATCTCGAAGGAATTGCCTTACGCTATGGTTTCTTCTACGGACCCGGCACCTGGTTCAATCCTGATGGTGATGTAGCGCAACAGGTGCGGCAGCAACAGTTTCCAATTGTTGGAAATGGGGAGGGCGTATGGTCGTGGTTACACATTGAGGATGCAGCGATCGCCACAGTTGCAGCAGCAGAGCAGGGCAATCCTGGTGTTTATCTGATTGCGAACGATCGCCCTTTAGCGGTGCGCGAATGGCTCAGAGCGTTTGCTCGATGGCTGAATGCTCCACCCCCGCCACAGATATCCGTTGAAGATGCTCTGAAAAGGGAGGGTGGTGCAGATATTGTTTACTACGGAACTCAGATGCGAGGCGCATCGAATGCCAAAGCAAAACGCGAACTGAATTTTCAGCCTCGACCGTTAGAATGGGTGGTTGACACCACCGTGGCTCTTGGTTAAAAAGAAACCTGCCACTTGCCTGAGCAGTATGCTTTCATTGCAAATTGACTGCGTCTGGATCTGAAAAAGTTTGACCAGTAAATTTCAAAAACATTGGAGAACAACAATATATGACTCAAGCAAAGCATCCTGCCGATCCAACCCCTCCAACCCTGGAAGGAAAACTGGCTCTGTTACGGAAATTAAGGGATGAATTGGGCAGCGGTGATACCATTCGTCGTCTCTTTTTTGGCGACTTGGAACCTATCGCCCTTCAACCGGGAGGAGCGGGCACGGTAGTTCATCTTTACAACAAAGCCAATGATGTCACGATTGCCTATTGTGTTTCCTACGATGTATTTCTGGCTGCCCGTTCGGGACGAGTTACCGAGTTTGACCCAGCTGAGATCAAATAAGCGACTGGGCTGACCGGATGCAAAATTTTGGGTTCTGTCGCAAGAATGGTTGAGCACGATGATTTCAGGCAGAAAGTGCCGCCACTTGAAGAGGGTGGAAACAGCCATTTAAATTGAGAGGCTCAAAGCTCAACAACCCTGTTCTTTAAATTATCAGAGGTGTTGTCATGAAAATTGTTGTCATTGGTGGCAGTGGGCTGATTGGTAAGAAGCTTGTGAGCAAGCTACAGGATTTCGGACATGAGGCGGTGGCCGCGTCCCCTTCTTCAGGTGTCAACGCTGTTACAGGTGAGGGACTGGCTGAGGTGTTAGTGGGTGCTCAAGTTGTTGTCGATGTGACGAACTCACCCTCCTTTGAAGATGCGGCGGTGTTGGAGTTTTTCCTTCAGTCATCCCGGAACCTGCTTGCAGCAGAGGCAGACGTGGGTGTGGCTCATCACATTGTAGTATCAATTGTCGGTGCCGATCGCATCCCTGATAGCGGCTATATGCGTGCGAAAGTCGCTCAGGAGAAGTTGATCCAGTCCGCAGGAATACCCTATACAATCCTCCGCGCTACGCAGTTCTTTGAGTTCATCGAGACGATCGTCGCTCAATTCCCCACCGATGGGCAAACGGTTCGCTTGCCCTCTGCCTTTATCCAGCCCATCCTGTCGGAGGACGTTGCTGACGCGCTGGTCGATATCACACTGGGAGCGCCAGTAAACGGCATTATCGATTTAGCTGGTCCAGATCGATTCCGTTTTGAGGAAATCATCCGCCAATTCCTGAGCGCAACTCACGACTCACGTCAGGTGGTTGTAGATAGTCACGCCCGTTACTTTGGTGCAGCGTTAAACGATCGATCTCTCGTTCCTTCGGGCAACTCGCGCATCGGTTCGACCCGTTTCGAGGACTGGCTCAACCGCTCTATCGCTTAAAGCTCAGTAATGAGAATTCAATGCTAACATAAGTTGAGTTGAAGACACAAAGCCCAACCAAAGCGCAACTACTAAGTTTTGCAAAGCTCAACTCAACCTACACATGTCTAATCCGCGATCTGCTTGATTCAGCATGAGGGCACATCAGACGGATTTATATCCACCAGTTTGTATTCACGCAAGGAGAACGGAAGTGTTTACTAGATTTTTCTCGCGAGTTGCATTCATGACTCTCTCCATATTCATAGCGATCTCCATATTCGCAACTCTCCCCGTATTTGCAGCTTCAGCCAATGATTTATCTGCTGATACGTCTAATGATATGTCTAAAGTAACGCTGGTCTTTGATCGCGCCCTTCCCAATGTGCCAGGAAAGAGTGTGAAAGGCTTGCTGGTCGAATATGGGCCAGGTGGCTCAACACCCGCACACACCCATCCAGCCTCGGCTTTTGTCTATGCAACAGTGCTGGAAGGTGCGATTCGTAGCAAAATCAATGATAATCCGGAGCAGGTGTATCACGCTGGTGAGAACTTTTTTGAAGTACCTGGCGATCGTCATCGTGTCAGCGCAAATGCCAGTGATACTCAACCCATGCGTATGCTAGCCGTCTTTGTCGTCGATACCAATGAAGAGAACCTGACTACCACCGACAGGTGAGACGCAAAATTGCACACAAGGATTTAGGTTGAGGCAGAGGAAAATTAACCTTCTCACCCTACCATTTTTGCGACACTACCAAGCCAACAAACTAGACAACAACTAAAACGAGGACATACGATGAAAACGCAGAAAGTATGGTTCATTACCGGAGCTTCCAGAGGCTTTGGGTTAGAAATTGCCTCTGCAGCCCTGGCAGTGGGCGATCGAGTAGTGGCAACGGTTCGCTCTCAGCCCGCACAACTCGCCACTACCCTGCACAACCACCCAGATCTGTACGTTGTGCAGATGGATGTCACCCAGGAAGAACAGGTACAAGCGGCTGTTAAGCAAGGCATTGCCCGTTTCGGTCGGCTCGATGTCTTAATCAATAATGCCGGGTTTGGCATGGTGACTGCGATCGAAGAAGCCACGGATGCCGAAGTTCGCAAACAGTATGATACCAACGTGTTTGGTTTACTGAACGTGACTCGTGCCGTGTTGCCGTACCTGCGCCAGCAAAAGTCTGGGCACATCATCAATATCTCGTCTTTGTTTGGCTACGATGCAATTCCGGGCTGGGGATTGTACGGGTCTACTAAATTTGCGGTCGAAGGTCTCTCGAAAGGGCTAGCGGTCGAACTGGCACCGCTCGGCATCCGCGTCACGGTAGTGGCTCCCGGTCTTTTTAGTACTGACTTCCTGAGCACTGAATCCTATGTTGCCGCTAAAACCATTATCGACGATTACCAGGAAACGGTAGGACCGATGCGGAGCGGAGCCGATACGCTACACGGGCACCAACCCGGCGATCCGAAAAAGTTTGCGGCTGTGATTATTCAACTCGCCAATGCGGAACATCCGCCGCTGCATTTGCCCGTCGGCAAGGACACGATCGCGATGTATCGGAACAATACCGCGAAAGTGGCAGCGGAAATCGAAGCATGGCTACCAGTCGCTACCAGCACCGACCATGACCACCGCATCACGGCTTCGACCATAGCCTGACCCTAACTCTAACCCTCGAAAGTAATGAACCTGTCAGTTTGGAATTGAGCAAGTTTAACTGGCAGTTTAACTCAAAGAACTTGAGTGGTGTGGATTGGGCGATCGTCGAAGAATAAAAAGTAATCAATCTGAACATCAAACTTACCAACCAAAAGGAGAACAAGATGAGTAGCAATCGCGTAAACAGTCCAAACATGAAGCTCGAAGTCGTGGTGTTTAACGTTTCCGACGTCGATCGCGCGAAGGCATTCTACGAGAATCTCGGCTGGCGGCTCGACATCGACGTGGCGGAGGGCGACTTCCGGGGCGTGCAGATGACGCCGCACAACTCGGAAGCCTCGATCATCTTCGGCAAGGGAGTCACTCCGGAAAATCCTGGCCCGGTGTACAACTTGGTCCTCGCTGTGGACGACCTCGATGCCGCCCGCGAAGACTTGATCGCTCGCGGTGTAGACGTGAGCGAGATCTTCCACTACGTCGGCGGCCCCTTTAACAATGCTGTGGAGAACCCGCACGTCGGCGGGCGCGACCCGCAAGGTCGTTCTTACTTCTCATTTGCCTCGTTTGAGGATTTGGACGGGAACGTCTGGCTGCTTCAGGAAATCCAGACGCGGCTTCCTGGTCGCGTTTGGAACTCGACGCAAGCACGAGACATAGACGTTGCAACCCTTGCAAACCTTCTCCGCGAGACGGCAGAGCACCACGACCACTACGAGAAGACTCACGCTGAGCATCACTGGTGGGACTGGTACGCGCCTTATCTAAGTGCGCGTCAGAATGGCCGCAGTCCAGAAGAGGCCGCCGCCGCTGCTGACCGTTACATGGAGGGGGTTTTTCACATTCACTCTAGTCATCCATAAGTTGCCACACCGCAGTCATTATTGACTGCATAACGGTCAGATTGCTGAAATTTAGACTCTAAGCGCCTGTAAGCCTTGATTTTAAAGCAAATTTACCGAAGAAAGGCAGAGGCTCGGTTGCAGAGGGCAGAAGATTCATATTGTAAATTTTAATACATTACTAAGTTCTCTGTGCCATCTGCTCATACGGTAAGACAGCCCCTGCTTTTAAGTAGCTCGGAAAACAATCTTGGTGCGAACTTTATCAAATTCCTCGCATTTATGCGTAGGGATACATAGCTGACCTCTGCCTTCTACTTGGTGCCTTCTTAATCCCTTTCCGCTCTAAAATTACCGATACTTGTAGCAATGCCCACCAACATCAAAATGGTGGATGTATTTACCGTATTTTAAAGATGAATTATAATTTCGCAAAAATAAGCGTGAAAAGCAATCTAACAATGAAAATATTTATTAAATGGTCATTGGGTATTGAGTCTCCTGTTCTTTCTTTTTTAAGATCAAAATTTGATATCATTGAAGTAGCAAATTGTCAAGCTATTTTTCTTCGTGTTTTCTGCGGTTTTAACAGCGATCGCTGACCAGTGACCAGTAACCAGTTAATAAATAAAAGTCTTGAGGTTTGATAGATATCAACTATCAAGCAATAACAAAAATCAAAGATAATACTGTTTATCCTGACATCTTGCACCAGCATCAAAAATAGGGTTTCTTGCAAATCATGTAATATGAAAGCGTTGATTTATCGTTCAGAAACCTGTTTTTTTTTGTCTTGTTGAGAATGATGCAAGATATTAAGTATTCTCAAATCAAGTGACAAAGTATAAATTCAGTCCTAAATCTTATCACAAATTATTCTTTTTCAAGAAAAATATCTAAAAAAATATTGAATTAATTCTAATATTACCTCTTCTTAACCTAAAAAGCATACATTCATTTGTGGGTATATATTACACAGGTTCAGTTTTAAGGTCTCTTAAGAACTTAATCCTGCATGACAGCAACTAGCTTTTAATTTGCTGGAAAAAATCTGAGTTACCTAGACTGTTGGTTTGGCAAATTTCGGTTTATTTTTGGTTGTTTGCCTTATAAGTACAGATTTTATAAGGGTGAAGACGTAGCTCAAGAGGAAACTTCTATCATGTCCATGTTGGGTCGGAGACAAATACTCCTATTCTTTGCAGGCACTGCGGGTGCTGTAGTGGTGGATCGAGTTTTAGGTGGTGCTGATATTGCACAAGCAAAGCGTCCGCATCCCCTGAGTTTTACACCTGTACGCCTACCACATCCTCTCGAAATTTACAAGGACAAAAACAGTTTCTTGCCAGAGTCTATCGGTCAAGGAAAAGTTCTTGATGCTTCTCATCTCAACCTAACTAATTACAAAGTCATTGATGATGTCGTTGTACCTCCAGAGTATGAGCGTTACGTGATTGTAGGTTGGGGCGATCGCGTTTTCCCCAACACTGAAGAATACTTTGGCTATAACTGCGACTACACTGGCTTTGTTCCTATCGACACAAGCGATGATGAAGGCTATTTATGGGTAAATCATGAGTACGTGAGTTATCCCATTTCCTTTTTAGCACCAGAGACACCAGCAGATTTGGCAAGCTACCCCACAGCGTTTGCAAATGTCATTGGGTTTGCGCTTCCTTCTGAAAAAAGTATTGCTCTAGAAGGAGAGTTTTTATACAACATAGGTGGTTCTATTGTTCGTCTTCGCCGTAACGATTCCAATGGTCGTTTTGTAGTTGTCAAAGGAGACTCCAAAAACCGCCGCCTTCACGGTCTTTCTGGATTGAGGATTAACAACGAACGTCGCGATGGATATGAAAAAGTAACTTCTTGGGGCCGCTTGAGCTACCAACAAGGTGATGAGAATTATCTTATCGGTACCGGACCTGCAGTACACGACGTTTTTGCTCTTAGTTCGGACGGGCTAGGTAACAGAATTATTGGCACGGGATATAACTGTTCTGGTGGTACAACTCCTTGGGGTACAATCCTCTCTGGCGAAGAAAACTTCCAAGGAAGTGCAGAGTTTTTTGTTGGTGTGACAGAATCAGTCAAACCAGACGGTACTCAAACAGGTTACACCAAAGGAACTGTTGGTGAGACTTTTGGTCTAGTTGGAGAAAAATACGGTTGGATTGTAGAGGTCGATCCCGCAGATCCCCATTTCCGCCCGCGCAAACATACTTGGTTAGGTCGTTTCCGCCATGAAAACGTTGGTTACCGTGCTGAAGCTGGTAACAAGTTAGTGGCATATTTAGGGGATGACAGACGCGGCGGACACACTTGGAAGTTTGTGAGTGAGAGGACTATTGGTTCAGTCACTGATAAGAGCAACAGCCAATTGTGGGAAGAAGGAACTCTCTATGTAGCGAGCTTCAACCCAGATGGGACTGGTGAGTGGATTGCTTTGAACTTAAACACGCCAACCAATCCTATTCCACCATCAGTTATTTCTTCTGTAGAATTTGACGCTTTGGGAGCAGCTCAAAGAGATGGTCTGTTAAAATTACCCAGACGCAAAGGTATTGCTGCACAAACAGAAGATGGTGGTGCTTTTAACTGCGATCGCAAAAATGAAGCAACTGCTTTACCTGATTATCAAAAGAAAAAGCTTTCTGACTTCTACACAAGTCAAGGTGCAATTCTTAGCGACGCATTCTTAGCTGCTAACCTAGCGGGAGGAACCCCCACCGCCCGCCCCGAAGATTTAGAAGTGCATCCATATACTAAAGAAGTGTTTGTTGCTTACACAGATGGTGCGCCAGGAAGCGACGGATACCCAGATTCGCGGATTTTCCAAGTTGCTAAGCTAAGTCCAGCAACCAATGGCACCCAGCAATCTGGTGGACTTTACAAGATTATCGAAGATAGTCAAGACGGTACAGGTACAACCTTCCGTTGGGAGAGATTTAAACAAGGTGGAGAAGATGGTTCTGAATTAGGCGCTGGTTTTGCCAACGTCGATAACTTACTCATCGATCCCAAAGGAAATATTTGGGGTGTAACAGATATGTCAACTGACACCCACAACGGTTTTAGTCTTGGTGCTAATCCAACTCAAAATAGAATCGACCATACATTAACTGGTAACGTTTCTACCTTTACTGGTGTATTCGGTAATAACTGGTTGTTTGTCATTCCTACCAAAGGACTCGACGCGGGAACAGTTATCCCCTTTGCTTACGGTCCAGTTCGTTGTGAAATGACAGGACCGACTCTTGTAGGCGATACACTAGTTCTTGCCGTACAGCATCCTGGTGAAAATGTTCCGATTAACGATGGTACTGAACTTAGCCGTACTATCGAATTGCTGGATTTGAACGGGACTACATTCAACCAAACACGTACATTACCTCGTGGTAGTAGTTGGCCAAGCAACATTCCTACCGAATATGGTGGTGAAGGTAAGGCTACAGGTGTACCCCGTCCGTCTGTCATAGGTATTCGCCGTAAGAATTCTAAACGCAAATTTTTCTAAATTCTCCTTGATTTAAGGACTCTTAAGAAATAAGGGGAGTGGGGAGTAGGGAGTGGGGAATGGGGGAAAGAATATTTCTTCCATTCATTGCGGGTGGTGCGCTGCCTGTTAGCCACTTTCAGGAGATAAATTATCCGGGAGCGTGGGATGGGCTTCTAGCCCGTCCTATTAACTCGGCGGTCTAATATCCAACATTAACCCATGCAAGCGCTAGGATTGAAGAGTCGTTGCTATTAGCTACGATTAATACTTTCTCTCTGTATAGTAGAGGTATGGTATGGATCGACTCACTCAGCGCAAACTTTTTTCAGCCCTTTGTCACGGAGCTATATTCTTTAGCTCAACTATTATCTCTGTGGGTATTCCTATAGGAATTTTTTTGACGACTGAAGACCCTGTTGTTAAAGACAATGCTAAAGAATCACTTAATTTTCACATAAATCTCTATATTTATGCATTTGTCTTTGCATTATTAACTCTTCTGATAATTGGCATTCCATTACTAGTGATATTAGGTATCGTTAGCATTATTATGCCAGTTATTGCTATTCTTAGAGTCCTCGATAATCCGGATATACCCTATCGTTATCCATTCATTTTTCGCTTGCTTTAATCAAAAATGTTACCACGATCGAATTAATACAGCCCTGACAAAGTAACAACTCCAAATTTTTTAGAAGAAAAAGATCAAATTAAAATAGTATTAACTTTCCCTTTGTGGGAAATTAATGTCCGAGTGATAGGTTGAACTCGGCAAAGTAACAATTGACTTATGCAAGGGTAAAGGGCAAAAAGTAAAAACTACCATAAGGTATAGTTTATACTTCCTTAAGTCAGTTGTTTTTTTGCTTGCGTTTACCTTTTAGACAAGGGCAAAAGTATGATAGATTACAGGGCTTTTGAGCAGTTTCTGTACAGTCGAATTAAGCGACGCAATTTAATCATTGGGGCAGGAGCATTGACAGGTTTGGCGATCGCCAACCAATTTTCCCATCAACGAGTGCTCGCCCAAGTTTCATTCTCTAGTTATCCTTTTACACTCGGTATAGCTTCTGGAGAACCATATGCAGATAGTGTAGTTCTCTGGACTCGTTTAGCTCCAGATCCCTTAAATGGAGGTGGAATGCCACACGTCAACGTGCCAATTCGTTGGCAAGTGGCAACCGATCCCAACATGACACGCATAGTGGCAAAAGGCACCGAAATTGCAATTCCAGAACTGGGACACTCAGTTCGCGTTGTTGTTAATGGGTTGAAACCTAACACTTGGTACTGGTACAGATTTACCTCAGGTACAGAAGAAAGTCCAATTGGTCGAACTCGTACAGCACCCAAACCTGAGAGTGACGTTAGCAAACTCCCCTTTGCTTTTGTCTCTTGCCAACACTACGAGCAAGGGTACTACACAGCATATAAATATTTGGCGGAGGAAGACCTTCACTTAGTCGTGCATACTGGTGATTACATCTATGAAGGGGGAATCACACCAGATCGTCCCAGACAGCATAACGGTCCTGAGATCAAAACTGTAGAAGATTATCGCAATCGTTATGCTCTTTATAAAGGGGATAAAAACCTGCAAGCAGCACACGCTGCATTCCCTTGGATTGTGACTTGGGATGACCATGAGGTTGAAAACAACTATGCTAACGCCACTTCCCAAATCGATGATGATGACCAAGATCCGGCTGAGTTTTTATTAAGGCGGGCGATCGCATATCAAGTTTATTACGAGCATATGCCTCTACGACCCTTCTCAAAACCGGAGGGACCAGATCTGCAACTTTTCCGCCGTCTTTCCTTCGGAAAATTAGCAACCTTCCACGTGTTGGATACCCGTCAGTATCGTACAGACCAACCTTGTGGAGACATTACTACACAACGGTGTGCAGAAGCTTTTGACCCAGAAGCAACCCTCCTAGGCGATCGCCAAGAAAAATGGTTATTCAATGGTCTAGATCGCTCTCAGGCTACTTGGAACGTACTAGCTCAACAAGTTCCGGTTGCTCAGAGAGACTTTACACCAGGAGAAGGTCAAACTTTCAGCATGGATAAGTGGGATGCTTACGTTGTTGCTCGAAAGCGACTGCTGAATTTCCTAGAACAGCGCAAACCGTCCAATCCAGTTGTATTAACGGGTGACGTACACTCTAACTGGGCAATGGAGTTAAAAGCTGACTTTGATAACCCAAATTCTGCCACTGTTGGAAGTGAGTTTGTGTGTACCTCAATTAGTTCCGGTGGAGACGGTGCAGACTCCAGCCCCACAGTTGAAGCTTATCTGCCAGACAATCCCCACATTAAGTTTTACAACGGTCAACGGGGATATGTACGTTGTGTGCTAACTCCTCATAGTTGGACAACAGACTATAAAGTTGTGTCAGAAGTACTAACCCCATTTGGTACGATTAGCGATCGTGCTTCATTTGTGGTTCAAAATGGGCGTCCTGGAATCGAGAAAGCTTAACTGATTTCGCGAACAAGTTTTTTATTGCAAAGGAGGAGAGAGCGATGGCTTTCTTCTCTTTTGTTGTGACTGTACACAAGTAGCACCAGCTGCACCAAAGATTAACAAACCTAAAACAGAGATAGGTTCAGGTACAGACTTTGTTGTCTTAAAAGTGAAGTTGTCTAGAGCAATTTGGTAACCGTTCAGGGGGGGAGTGCCCTGAAACAGATCCATTGCCTAATTAATCGCTGTGGGCAGAGATAATTAGACGAAGATGAACCGATGTAGATTCAGGGAGAATCACTCAGGCGATCGTAGACAAAGATGAACCGATGTAGATTCAGGGAGAATCACCCAGGCGATCGTAGACAAAGATGAACTGATGTAGATTCAGGGAGAATCACTCAGGCGATCGTAGACGAAGATGAACTTCTCATCTAATGGAGATTTGGACGCTTTGGCATCCAACCTATTGGCTGTCAGGGTCTATAAAAGCTTTCACTGCTATAGTATCACTTTATACAGCATCTGAAATGGTGCTGTTAATGCCTAAAGCACTTGCTTTACCTAGTCCGGCACAACTTGAAGCAGTAAACATTGAACTACGAAATCAAATTGCACAACGCCAAAAAGCAGAGTCAGCTTTACAAAAGGCTAACGACGATTTGAGCGATCGCAGTCAACTAACAACAGTAATGGCTGCTCTGCATCTGCTCCTTGTGTCAAGCCATCCACCGCTTTTGAAAAGTTTTTTATGGCATCAGGAGCTAGCGTTCGCCGATCAAATAACTGATGTGTTATCGATCGCCTAGTATTGATACCAATTTTAGTAGAGGTAGAGCCACTTTATCCTTTAAGTTTCATCCCTTTTTATGATTATCATTCCTTTATCTATCTATTTCTATATTTAGATATATTGATAAAATATACGGCTCTTCAGTACTTGTTAGTTTAGCATAACAAGTACTGAAGAACCAAAATTAATGAGTAAAAATCGATTAGAAATAAATAAGCTATATGTCATGATTTAGCGGTTATCAGTCTATACCTAATCGAAGTTTCGTGCAAGTTGGTGTGATTTTTTGCACTTAACTCACAAGTTCCTCAAATTCTTCTCCTAACTTCAAGTCATAGCTAGCGAGATTTGGCTAGCTAATGAAGCTTTGCGGCTGTAATACACAGCTTTCGATTGAAAGGGACAATTCCGGTTATGGCTAATCCAACTGTGAGTATTGCGAAAACTTCGTCAAGCTACGCTAACGCAGCAAAAACACGCATGATGAATTTACCTGCGTGGCTGGTGCTAATTTGCGTTATTACTTTTACTGTATTATTAAGTGCTGGGGCAGCAATTTGGAAAAATGCACCGCCCGTACCCGCCGTATGGCGATCGCCCCAACAAGAAACCATCATCAGTGCAGCCCAAATCCAAGCTGGGCAAGAAACTTATCTAGCTCGCGGCGGTCAGCATATTGGTAGTATCTGGGGTCATGGTAGCTATCTAGCACCCGATTGGACGGCTGATTTTTTGCATCGTTGGGGATTAGCAACTGCTGGAGTAGTAGAAAATAGCAATCCAGAATTTTCTCAAGCAGATTTAGCAGCGCTGCCTCTGCCAGAACGGGCGAGCCTACAAGCAAAAGTAAGCGAGCAGTTCAAAACGAATCGCTACGATCCTCAAACTCACGAGCTTCTGTTAACTGATGCCCAAACTAGAGGATTGCAGCAAGTGTTTCAGGACTACCAGAAATTACTCGCTCATGGCTCTCGAATTCACTCTATCCCTGATGGTTGGTTTAAAGATAATACCCAAATTCGTAACGTCACAGCCTTTTTTGCCTGGACAGCTTGGGCAGCAGCAGCAAATCGTCCGAATGCACCATTTTCCTATACAGCAAATTGGCCTCATGATGACTTAATTGGCAATACTGCACCAGGGCAATTTGTAGTGTGGTCGATTGTATCGGTTGTAGTTTTGATTGGTGCGATCGCTCTATTCCTATTAGTCTATCTAACGCAAGCAGATGATGAGGTTATTTCAGAAATAAAGACTCGCCCTGCAATTCCCATACCAACTCTCAGCCAGAAAATCACTTCACTATTTTTTGGCGTGGCAATGGCACTATTTTTAGTGCAAATTGGTATGGGTATGGTGACTGCTCACTATGCTGTAGAAGGAGATGGATTTTACGGCATTCCTCTCCAGAAGTTTTTACCTTATGCTGCTTCTCGTACCTGGCACTTGCAATTAGCAGTATTTTGGATTGCTACTTGTTGGCTAGCGGCTGGGCTTTACTTTGCCCCTCGGTTTGGCAAGCACGAACCCAAGCGTCAAGCCCTTGGTAATGCTGGGTTACTGGTTGCTTTAACTGTGGTTGTAGTTGGTTCTCTAGTCGGTTCTTGGGCTGGAGTACAAGGACTTTTAGGCAAGCACAGTTTCTTATGGGGACACCAGGGCTATGAATATGTTGAATTAGGTAGAGTTTGGCAGTTGCTACTGATTGGTGGCATGGTCTTCTGGCTGTGGTTGATGTATCGCGCCCTCAAGCCTGCTTTGCACGAGGAAGGTAGTTATACAGGTTTGAACCATTTCTTCCTTTACAGTGCCATCACCATTCCTTTGTTTTATGCAGCAGGATTAATGTACACCAATCGCACGCCTTTGAGCGTAGCCGAGTATTGGCGTTGGTGGGTGGTACACTTGTGGGTGGAAGGCTTCTTTGAAGTATTTGCCACAGTTGCGATCGCTTACTTATGCAGTGAGTTAGGCTTTCTGAAGAAATCCTCAGCACTTCGCGCTACTTACCTGACCACAATTTTATATCTAGGTAGTGGTGTTATCGGTACGCTTCACCATCTTTATTTTGCGGGTACTCCTGTCTTCATCACCGCAATGGGATCGGTTGCATCAGCTTTAGAAGTAGTCCCTCTAACTCTAATTGGGTTTGAAGTTGTCAAAACTCTAAAAATGTCTCAAGCAGCAGAAGGATTTTATCGCTTGCCGTTGCGCTTTTTTATTGCTACCTGTTTTTGGAATCTAGTTGGGGCTGGAGTTTTTGGATTTTTGATTAACCCACCAATCTTTCTCTATTACTCTCAAGGTTTGAATACAACACCAATTCACGCTCACTCTGCACTATTTGGCGTTTACGGTTCTCTAGCATTAGCATTAATGTTGTTTGCCCTGCGCGAACTCGTACCCGAACGCGATTGGAATGAAAAATTACTAAACTTTGCCTTTTGGACAATTAATAGCGGTTTAGTCATCATGCTCGTCTTTGGTATGATTCCCAACGGGTTTTATCAATTGATGGCATCTGTAGAGCGTGGCACTTGGTATGCTCGGAGTGCGGAGATAATTGGTAGTCCCTGGATGCAATGGACGGTGTGGCTACGGATACCTGGCGATATTATTTTTAGCTTGGGAGCGTTGGCAATGGTTGTTTTCACTTTACAGGCGATTGTTGCTATCTTCCGTCGTCCTGTATTAGTGACTCAACCGGAGTTAGTCATTTCAGAACAGGTTAAAGCTTGTTAATTCTTGTTCTTTTTTGATGAATTTGGGAATGTATTGATTTTTCGTCACATTCCCATAACACACAATACAAAGAAATCAACTACACAAATATAGCTAAGTAAGTCAGCACAATTAATGTTCTAGAATCT
This sequence comes from Scytonema hofmannii PCC 7110, assembly GCF_000346485.2. Lineage (NCBI taxonomy): Bacteria > Bacillati > Cyanobacteriota > Cyanophyceae > Nostocales > Scytonemataceae > Scytonema > Scytonema hofmannii. The sequence continues at coordinate 10,492,768 of NZ_KQ976354.1, read as the reverse complement.
TCCGTAGCTTGTAAATACTGCGCTAAAGCAGTTGAAAAAGGGTTAAAAAGTACCAACAAAACAAGCTTTTGGAGTATTTTAGATGATTACAGGATGCTACCCAGCAAATCTTAGCCTACCCTTTGCAGAGCGAACAGTAAACTTTGGACTAGAACTAGAAGCCTGTGGTTTTAACCACGCTCCAACTATAGAACCACAAAAACCAGGAAGATATCAAATCGAAGTATTTCCCCATCCAGCAATCGTCCATCTCTTCGGCTTAGAACGCATCCTCAAATACAAAAAAGGACGCCTCAACGAGCGCCGCGCAGAACTCACCAAACTCCATAATTACATCACCAAAATTTTCCCCTCTCTCCATCCTCCTCTGTGTCCTCTGCGACTCTGCGGTTCATTTCTTTCAGAAATTCCCACAACAGGCGCAGCCCTCAAAGAAGCAGAAGACAAACTAGATAGCCTTATATGTGCCTACGTCGCAGCTTACTGGTGGTATTGGGGAGAACAACGCAACCTAGCACTAGGCGATCGCACTACAGGTTACATTATCATCCCCAATAGAATTTTAGATTTTAGATTTTAGATTTTGGATTGGCAATGTGAACTACCCAATAATTTAAACAGTCATGAAGGTTAACTTCTACAAACTGAGCATCAAAGCAAAGAATTTTAGACTATTGGAACGATTGGAGTAAGCTGCAATCGCTCTTGCAACAACACTATACTTAGTAAAATAAGCGATCTCGCTATAATCAATGAGCACCGCCGCCGACTAGCGATGGTTTATTGACATTCTGGAGGAATTGGAGCCGTTAACACGCTGTTCCTATTACTGATGTCTATGCAAAATCACTCCAAAGCTTAAAATAAGTTGAAAAAATAGTAAAAACTGTACGTTCGCTGATTTTTAGCGTCGAAGAGGAATCAATGCCCTAAGAGGAAAGAAATAGGGCGAACGTACCACAACTTAAGAGCAAAGTTCCTGCGGTAATTGTTTTACAACACGCTCAAAGGGAGTTAGATCGTCTAACCCATGAGCCACAATTAAAGCTCCTTGAATCGCTATGAGGGCATTTTCCGCTCGTTCTTTTGCCAGAGATTCTTTTAATCCTGCTTCTATCAAAACATTTGCGATCGCATCAATCCACGCACGCAAGACTGTTTGCACCTTGACATGAAACACATCTCGTGATGACCCCATCAATATTATGGCTGTCAAGCAGGGTTGTTTCCCACCTTCATATAGCTCCAGGACGCGATCGCACATCCTACACAATCGAGTCAGTGCATCTCCTTCTGAATGAAGTGCCTTTAAGATGTGTTGCTCAAACCAGCTATTGAGAAAATCTAACACAGCCGTCATCATTTCATCTTTACCCCCAGGGAAGTGATGGTAAAGGCTGGCTTTCCCCAGCCCTGTTGCTTGAGAAATTTTGGACAGGGTTGCGCCATCGTAGCCATATTGTCGAAATAATTGCAGCAAACAGGGAATGTAAGTGTCTTTTGCCATTTATGTGGGAATAAAAAATTGACCTCTTGACATTATACCGAACGATTGGTACATTAATCATAGACCGAACGATTGGTACAAAAAAGGATCAACTCATGATTAAGCTTTACGGTCACGAATTATCTGGTAACAGCTACAAACCAAGGCTTTTGCTATCGCTTTTAAACATTGAGTATGAATGGATTAAAGTTGATTTGATGAAGGGAGAACACAAGTCTTCTGAATTTCTTGCCATCAATCCCTTTGGTCAAGTTCCCGTTCTTGTAGATGGAGATACTACGCTTGCAGATGCTCAAGCAATACTGGTGTACTTAGCTCGCCAGTATGGTGGCGAACAATGGTTACCACTTGATGCTGTAGCACTTAGTCGAGTTGTGCGTTGGCTGTCAACAGCCGCAGGTGAAATCCGTCAGGGACCGGAATTCGCTCGTCGGTACTACCTGTTCAATGCTACTTATGTCAATATTGACTGGGCAAACCAAAAAGCAGAATTTATTCTCACACAGCTGAATCAACATTTGAGCGATCGCTTCGCTACTGAGCGGAGCGCAGAACGCCAATGGTTGGAATGCGATCGCCCGACGATTGCAGATATAGCAGTTTTCCCCTATGTTGCTCTAGCACCTGATGGCAAAATTTCACTTGAACCTTATCAACACGTTCTGAGTTGGATAGAACGAGTCAAGCAGCTACCAGGTTACATTCCTATGGTAGGACTGTAGGAGAATCCTCAATCAATGAATTACCCTCATCCCCAACCCTTCTCCCTTAGGGAGAAGGGAGTCAAAATTCAATACCGCTCGCAAATGTCTACCCAAACTTACCCACAAGTGGATAAATCTGGTCAAACCGGAGGAATAGCGGTCAACTCCTCCTCCCCTGAAGGATTCACACCTTCACAAACTGACAGGGGTTATACTCCCGTGCCTGTGCTGAAGCTTTGAGAATCTCTTGATTCCCGGTGTTCACCAAGCTGTCGCCAGTAGAACCTGTTAGATTGGGTAAATGTCTACAATACCAATGCTTACATTCGTATTGCTATAAAACCTTGACTTGTATGCAAAGACGTGTTTGCGAGTACTTGGTTTGACCCAAAATCTGCAAAGCGTTTCTCGCTAGTCTTAGTTAAGAGGTAACTATAAATCAATCGCCCTCTGAAAGTCAACGTGACATCCGTTAAGAAATATTAAGGTTTGTTCAGAATCTAGTTTGACCCTCATGTTAACGAGGTAAACGAACCTCTTCAAAAAGGCTAGCATTGAGTAAATGTGGGTAGTAATTAAGTGACAGTTACCTACCCTCTACCCGCTCTCATATATTTCTCTGTCCCATTTATTTCCCTCTCCCAAAGGGAGAGGGGAAAAGCTTAGCAACATTCTCAAAAAACTGTACCAAACGTTCTATAATTACAAAAAAAGATTTATGCCACGCAAATTTACTACTATGAAACTACTGTTGCTCCAACCAATTAGTTAAATCAGCCATCGAAGTAAAATCTAGTAATGCCTCACCTAATGTATCCAACTCTTCAACTGATAACCCACGTAGACGGTTAACTATTGTGTCATCAACATTACCTACACGGCGATTGAGTAGCCGTACTATTAACGATAAGGCGTGTTCTTTTTTACCTGTTTCAATACCGCTGCGTTCAACAGAAGTAACGTACTTCATTGCCTGTCTTACCTCCAGTTGTTTAACTTCTTGTCTAAACTCTGCTTCTAAATCTAATGGTAGCGTCAACATCCAATCTAAGAAAGCAAACAAATTGAGAATATCTTGTTCCTCAAACTCCATGGAGTACAATCGCTGTACTAAAGCTAGCTTTTCTTGTTTGCGTAATGTTCTATCACTACGGGTATTAAGTGCAGCTAAGTGTGCCAAGACTACCATAGCAAATGGATTATTACTTGCCGATAATTGGGATTGCTGTTGTTGATCATCTAATAATTTGATAACAGGATATTCTACATTTAATCTATACCCAAATAAACTATAACCGAATTGTGATGGTTTCCAATTAGGATTATCATCACCCAAAACGGCGATTGAAACTACTTTCTTTTTATATTTACTATAAATACGAGAGCTATAAACATACATTCTTTCTGCAAAATCTGAATCTTCTTGAGCCTGTACCTCAATATGAATAAGTACCCATTCTTCTGAGCCGTTAGTCAAATATATTTTTACCAATTTATCAGCAAAACGGCGTCCAATCTCAGCGTCTTTAACAACTTCCTCTAATTCTTTGTCTAAGAATTCAATTGGTTTTGTCCAATCAATATGTATATACTCATTGGGCAAGAAAAATAAAATAAATTCTTCAAAGTATATTTGTAGGATATCTTTCCAAGGAGAATCATATGCAGTTGGTGGATTTTTATCCGTCATTGTCAGTCTTATTTGGTAAACACTGTATTTTAATATACTATTAATTAAACCGTTATCAAAATTTTTACTCGGTCTAGTAGTGGAGTCACTAGCGTAGTTCTCAGCACTGAAGGTAAGATGCTTACTTCTCCTAGTTAGGACAAAACTGGAATTTGATTTCGAGAGTTTATGGAAGAGCGGTTGTAATTGGATCGCTAATTATTTGGCTATTCATCCTGATGAACTCGAAGAACTGAAAGCTGGTCAATTATAGTGAATCATAATAGGGATCGCTGGTCACTGGTCAGGTGCTCACTGCAATTGTATGAATTTTGAGAAAATTTGTTCCTTGTGAACGCTTGGTAGGAATACCAGCCATAATGAGAACTTTGTCGCCTGGTTCAACCCAACTGCGATCGCGCAAAATTTCCTCAACTTGTGCTGTCAATTCTTCAAAAGTCTCAACTTCGCGGTTTAGCAAAACTGGTTGCACGCCCCAAATGAGGTTTAAACTGCGGTAAACTTTGGGGTTAGGTGTAAGCGCAAGAATGGGTACTTTAGGACGTTCTCCAGCTGCTAACCGGGCTGTGTAACCGCTACTTGTAAACGTGGCAATGTAGCGCGGGGGTAGCACTTTGCAAATCGCATTGAGTCCCATACTTAGCGCATGAGTGACATCCGTTTTTGCAGGCGGATTGTTCAGAAATTCTATCTCTGCTTCTGTTTCTGTTGCAATTTTCACTAATCTTTGTACGCTTTCGACAGAAACCTCTCCTACCTCTGATTCACTTGAGAGCAGTATTGCATCAGTACCATCTATAATGGCGTTGGCAATGTCACTAGTTTCTGCACGAATCGAATGGGCATTATGGATCGTGCTTTCTGGCATCTGTATTGCGCTAATGACAGGAATTCCTTTATGGTTACACAGTCCGATAATGCGTTTTTGTAGCAGAAGAAGTTTCTCTTGACTCATCCCTACACCCAAATCACTCGGTGCTATCATCACTGCATCGCATTCATCCAGTATCTCTTCTAGGTTGGCGATCGCATCATGTTTTTCAATTTTAGCAACGACAGGTGTATCAGCTGCACCTTTTTGCTGTAGTAAGTTCTTTAAAACCCGAACATCCTCAGCACTACTTACAAAACTTAGAGCAATATAATCAACTTCCTGAGATAAACCAAATTCTAAATCTTGAGTATCTTTGTCGGTTAGAGAAGATAACTGCGGTTTTTGCAGTTCTTGCAATAAAGTTATGGGAGTGTCCAGTTCCTCTGCTATCGAGCGAATCTGAGCAATTGTTTGAGCAAGATCGTCATAACTTCCATGAGATAAATTGAGACAAGCTACGTTCATCCCAGCTTTTATCATACCCGCAATTGTCTGGAGCGAACTAGCAAGACTGACGGTGGCGACAACCTTTGTTTGACGTGTTAATGGCTGCATAAAACATTCGTGAAATTTTGTAAAGAACTGTAATGAAGAAGCGCTAAAATCAGTTCTACACGCATATTGATATCAGTCTCAACACAACTCAAGTCGTGCTGAAACGGTTTTGACAAGTGTACTTTACACCAGGGTAGTTGCTACTTTGTGAGTGTAGAGTTGACGATAAAAAGCGATGGCTCTTTCTCAACAATAAGAACGCAGCCTGCGTACAGTGATTTCGATTTTTTGCCTCATCTGACACAGAACCACATCTTACGTTTTGGCTTTCAGAACATACATGGCTCTCCTATAGCCTAACATCTTAGTTCCATCTTCATCTACCGTATTTAAAGCTTTATATTTTATCTATGTCAGCACGATAGATTGCTTGTTTAATACCTTTTATTTTATGAAGTCTTATTTTAGGAACATTCCTAGTTCTGTGACACTCATTATCTTCAAGTTCAGCCAAGGCTTCAAGGAAATCAATTTTCAATTCGTCTGGCCAAATTTTCTGTCAGGAACTGGCTAAAAATGCGACAATAAGGGGATCTTCGGATTGACAAAAATGAAATTTCTCGGAATCGACTTAGGCTGGAAATCTCAACCAAGTGGGTTATGCTATCTAGAACTGACAGACGAAAAACTAAAAATAATAGACTTAGATCGAAAAGAACTCATTACAGACATTCTCACTTGGATTGACACTTGCCTCAAACCAGAAGAACCCACCATCATTGCCGTAGACGCACCAACCTTGATCCCCAACATTACCGGAAGCCGTTTACCCGATAAACTCACCCACAAATACTTTGGCAAATATCATGCAGGATGCTACCCAGCTAATCTTAACTTACCCTTTGCAGAGCGAACAGTAAACTTTGGACTAGAACTAGAAGCTCGTGGTTTTGCCCATGCCCCAACCATTGAACCACAAAAACCAGGCAAATACCAAATCGAAGTATTCCCCCATCCAGCCATCGTGCATCTCTTCAGCTTAGAACGCATCCTCAAATACAAAAAAGGACGCCTCAACGAGCGCCGCGCAGAACTTACCAAACTCTATAATTACATCATAGAAATTTTACCCTCTCTCTATCCTCCTCTGTGTCCTCTGCGACTCTGCGGTTCATTTCTTTCAGAAATTCCCACAACAGGCGCAGCCCTCAAAGAAGCAGAAGACAAACTAGATAGCCTTATATGTGCCTACGTCGCAGCTTACTGGTGGTATTGGGGAGAACAACGCAACCAAGTACTAGGCGATCGCACCACTGGTTACATTGTCATCCCCAAGAGAATTTCTTTCCAAGCAGCTAGTTCCTTCGCTAAGGCATAGTTATCAGCCGTCAAATCCTTTTTTCGCTGACGCGAAGAAACTGTGCTGCAATTCTTTCTCCGCAAGGCAAGGTTGATGGCAGATTTCTGATGTTGACAACTTGCCTTCTTACCAAAGAGAATACCATTGCTCTGGAGCGGAATGCTATATTAAAATGATTAGAATTAAAAAATTCACAATTGTAAAAAGAAAAGTTTATGACTCAAGCAATCCTTCAGAAAATTATCAGCCAACTTCAAGAGCTTGAAGCAGAAGAATTACATCAACTTGATCGAGCAGTTAAGCAACGCCTTATTGTGAAAACGCAAACTGCTGAACAAACTGCATGAATTACCCCATAGTTTTGACTTTGATGATTAGATAATATTATGACTTATACCCCACCAAAACTGCTTACTTTCGAGGAATTTGTCGCTGAATACGGCGATAATCCCCGCTACGAACTTATTGATGGAGAATTGCGCGACATGGAACCAACAGGCCCGCACGAAACTGTTTCGGGTAATATTGCAGGTCGAGTTTTTGTTGAAATCCTAAAAGCCTCATTAGATTGGATAGTACCAAAAAGTTGCTTAATCAAGCCACCTGCGGCCCAAGCAACAGCACTGCGTCCAGACATAATAGTTTTGGATAACGAACAACTCAGGTTTGAACCTTTATGGCAAAAAGAGCCGATTATTTGCAATGGTAGCACCATCAAACATGTTGTCGAAGTAGTAAGCACTAATTGGCAAGACGATTATGCTCGAAAAGTAGAAGAATATGCATTTCTAAATATTCAAGAATACTGGATTGTAGACTTTTTAGGTTTAGGAGGTTTGCAATTTATTGGTAAACCAAAACAACCCACTTTTACGGTTTGTCAGTTAATTGGCGATACATATCAGCAACAACAATATCGTTTAGGCGAAAATATAAATTCTTTCCTTTTTCCAAATATACAGCTTAAACTTGATGACATTATACCGCGTTAGTTAATATTAGTTAATATTTAGTCGCGCATATTGTGATTCTTTAACCCCATAAAGCATAGTCAGGACTAAAAATAAAACGCTACGATCCAGACCATGTGGGGATTGCCTTTGCTTTTACAAACATCCTACCTTCCGATACATTTTCGCTAACGATTCCCAACACACGTTAACAAATACTCAAGCTAAGATTCTCTCTTAGCCAGGGCGTATCAACCAATGCACGAAGGAAAATCCCTCGCGCACCATTTAAATCTCTATCCATAGTTTTACCCGTGGATGGGGATTTAATGATTTTAGATCCGCCAATTTTTACTATTTCACCAGTCCAGCTAACTGTTTTTGATGTGTACGCTTCATTCACATCTAACACTACTTTGTTATGTTCAAAAGCTTTATGCTTGATGAATTGCTTAAACTGATAGTGAGAAAGTGTTAACATCTGACGTACAGACTTTGACCTGATTCTACGCTTTCCTTTTTTTGACATCTGTGATGTTTCAAAAGTTGGAAGTAGAATGACATCAAAATTATCAACCAAGAACTTAGCCGTCTTTTTGTGAAGTTCATCAACTAAGTTTTTAATCTTGGCTCTTATCCTGTTAGCGGCTTTCTTCAATCTTCTTTTTAATTGTCCAGTTGACTTAGAAATAGCGCTACATAATTCATCTAACTTAAAGCAAAGTTTTTGAATTTTCATGTTAGCATTCTTGCCTAACCAGCCAAATGACGATTCGGAGAAAAAAGTGAAAAATTTTCTAATGCCTGGATCTAAAGCTACAACACGTCCTTGGTTCTCGGTTTCTAGTTGTAGACTATTTGTTGGAATTGTCAGGTAGTAATCGCTATAAACGCATACTAAACGACAATCACCAAAATTTTTAGGCAAAGTTTCGGTAAACTTAACTTCACCTAATATTGTGTGGTAAATCCCTTTTTCTGATACAGCTGATTTGGGAATATAACACGATTGTTTTGGGTCTTTTCTAGATTTAAATTTGAAATTATAAAAGACCCCAGATTGTTTGTACTTAAGTTTAGCGTTGCTAACCGCTTTACAAGCATCTTTGATAGCTATTGATTTGATTTGGTAGGGAGTATCTTTACACCAATCGGGCAAGCTGTTAAGAATACTTCCCTTAATCGCTTTCCAATTGGCTTTAATAACTCCATCCCTTAACAATTCAAGAGTTTGATTGAAAACGAAACGGCTAACACCAAACCATTGTCTAATCAGTATCTTCTGTTCCGGTGTTAGCTTTAGATAAATCTTCCTTGATTTTTTTGGAGTATTTTCTAAGTCCATGCATTCGGCAACTGAAGACGTGAAGGATTGAGAGTAAATCCTGTGTAAGTTCTGATTCGGGTCAGGAGTCTTACACGTAGAAAAAGGGGGAACCTGATTACTGATATCCTGCACTACCCCTCGTTTAAACAAGGGGCTTGAAGGTTCCCCCTTTTTCTGGGGACATTCTAGGACAGTGTACAGTTTTGTCGAGAACCACGATTTGTCCACCGTTTTGCTCGACCATGAATTGAAAAAGCTCGAATCCAAACCTCGCGAGTCGGTCACGACAGGCAACGACAAGTGTGAGCTTATCTCCACGCATAAGGCGTTCCAATAAGGATTGCAAACCTTTGCGCTTAAAGTTGATACCTGACCCAATGTCTCTGATAATTTCTGCTGTTGGGTAGAGGGATTGCATATACACGACTTGTCTATCAAGGTCGTCGCGCTGCTTTGAGGAACAGACTCGACAGTAGCAAACAATGGTAGTTCTAGTTGTATCGCCACGGGTGTAGGATTCAACGTCGTAAAGTCTTTGCCCTGCTGAGTTTTTGATGCTTTTGATTTTGCCTTCATCCGCGTACTTCCTTAAAGTATTTGGGTGCAATCCCAAAAATTCGACCCATGAGTCTGAGTGGTATGTATGCCATACCACTCATGTTAGCAGACCTTAAGGAAAGTGAGTAAATATTAGCAAAGCATCAACTAGTTAATATCCCTCCATCCGCCTCTGTGTCCTCTGCGACTCTGCGGTTCATTCATGCCAAAAATTCCCACGCTAGGCGCAGCCCTCAAAGAAACAGAAGACAAACTCGATAGCCTCATCTGTGCTTACGTCGCAGCTTACTGGTGGTATTGGGGAGAACAACGCAACCAAGTACTGGGCGATCGCACCACTGGTTACATTGTCATCCCCAATAGAATTTTAGATTTTAGATTTTAGATTTTGGATTAGCAATTTAAAATCCAAAATCTAAAATCCAAAATTCTCCTACTGCGCCCAAACAATCAACCGTGGTTCATAAGGACTAGATAAATATTTGTGCTTAGGTAACACGCGCAAAGACAAGCCCTGCAAACCAGATGTTACGTACACAACATCAGCCGTGTAAATACTTAATCCATCCTTATCTTCCCCTTGGTAATCCATCACCACAGGTATACCGTTGACAATCTCGCCATTAGCATCTATCGCACCTTGGTAAAGTTCCAATTGCACATCTTTTTCTGTTAAAGTTGCCAAATCAACTCTAGCTTTAACGCTAACAGTCTGGTTAACCTCAATCTCAGCACCAGAAGATATGTTGATATCCTTGATTTTTATACTGTACCAGTGTGCAGTTAAATTTTCTTTCCAAGCAGCTAATTCCTTAGCTGGGGCATAGTTATCAGTGGTCAAAGTGTGGCTGCGATCGCTCGCCGGGAAATAAGCCCGCAAAGCATACTCTCCCACCATCCGCGCCGTGTTGAAGAATGGGCAGTTCAATCGAATGGCATCCTTCATTTTATCAACCCAGCGACGGGGTAAGCCATCCACATCCCGGTCATAGAACAAAGGCACGACTTCCTTTTCCAAAATATCATAAAAAGCGTTTGCCTCAATTTGATCCTGGTAATTGGGATCGTCATACAGTTCCCCATGTCCAATTGCCCAACCAGTGCGGACGTAGTCAGCTTCATCCCACCAACCATCCAGCACGCTTAAATTCGGTAACCCATTCATTGATGCCTTCATACCGCTTGTACCAGAAGCTTCCCGTGGGCGGCGTGGATTATTTAACCACACATCACAACCAGCCACCATCAATCTGGCTATGTGAATGTCGTAGTTGGGAACAAACACAACTTGCTTTTCCAAATTTTGTTCGTGAATAAAGCGATTGATTTCGCGGATAAGTTCTTTACCAGGAATATCTTTGGGGTGTGCCTTACCAGCAAAGACAAACTGCACTTTGCGGTCTTTATTGCCCAATAAAATTCTCTTAATCCGGTCAATATCACGCATCCACAGGGTAGCACGTTTGTAGGTGGCAAAGCGGCGGGCAAAACCAATAGTGAGAACTTTCGGGTCAAGAACTTCTTGTGCTTGGGCAATTTCTAGAGGAGAAGCCCCACGATCTTGTAAATGTTTCACCAAACGTTCCCGCACGTACATAATCATGTCCAGGCGACAGCGTTCGTGATTGCGCCACAACTCCTCATCGGGGATCGAGTCCATGCGTTCCCACAAAGGGTGATCGGTTGGTGCTGATGACCAGCTCGGTCCTAAGTAGCGATCGTATAACTCTTGAGTAGATTTAGCAACACAGCTTCGGGCATGCACGCCGTTTGTGATTGCTGCGATGGGGACTTCCTCAGCTGGTACGTTCTGCCACAAACCTTTGAACATTTGTCGCGACACAACCCCGTGTAATTGTGCGACACCGTTAGAAAATGTTGCCATTTTCAGAGCCAGCACCGCCATACTAAACGGCGCAGACAAATCACCCGTGTTTTCCCGTCCTAACGCTAAAAATTGGTCTTTATTCAAACCAAAAATATCTGCGTAGTATCCCAGGTAATGCAAAACTTTATCTGGGGGAAACAGGTCAATTCCTGCAGGTACTGGTGTGTGAGTGGTAAAAATGTTACTAGAAGCCACTACTTGTTTGGCTTCAACATAATTCAGCCCTTGTTCTTGAATGAGGATGCGGATACGCTCTAATGCTGAGAAAGCCGCATGACCTTCATTCATATGGTAAGCGGTAACATCATATCCAAGCGCTTTCAGCATTTGGACACCACCGATCCCCAAAATCATCTCTTGGTGGATACGCATATCAATATCGCCACCGTAGAGTTGGTCTGTGATGTCATGATCGTAAGGGTTATTTGGCTCAATGTTAGTGTCTAGCATATACAAAGGCACTGTTCCTACTTGTACGCGCCAAACACGGGCATATACCTTTCGCCCTGGATAGTCTACCCCAATTCGCAGTTCAGAACCATCAGGATTGCGTTCCAGTTGCAAAGGCATATTGTAGAAGTCGTTGATGGGGTAGCGTTCCTGCTGCCAACCATCAGCATTGAGATATTGAGCAAAATAGCCTTGCTGGTAAAGCAAACCTACACCAACCAAAGGTAAACCCAAATCGCTGGCTGATTTGAGGTGATCCCCGGCTAGAACTCCCAAACCTCCAGAGTAGATGGGCAAACAATCCACCAGTCCGAATTCAGCAGAAAAATAGGCGTAGCATTCTTTGGGTTGGGGATTGGGAGGATGGCTCTGTTCCTTGTCCCCAGTTCCCAGTCCCTTATCCCTATTCTTGTGATACCAAGTGCGTTCGTGAAAATAATCTTCCAACTGACGCGCAGCTCGATCCATTTGCGCTAGGAAGCCTTCATCTTCCACAACTTCCATCAATCTCGCTTGGCTGATTGTACCGAGCATCAAAACAGGATTGTGACGGCTAGATTCCCATAAATCGGGATCTAAGCGACGAAATAAGTCTTTGGTCTCAACGTTCCAATCCCAATGGAGGTTATACGCTAACTTCCGTAGCGGCTCAAGTCGCTGCGGTAGTGATGGAGATACGTTAAAAGTACGAATTGGCTGCATAGGTCAGCAAGTCTCTAGCTTCAATTAAAGTTATTGTTGACTTTATTTCGTTAAAGCTGCCAACTTCTTAATACTCTGTTTGTCATTCTTTCTTGATATTAAGAAGTTTTGTAAAACATTCTCATTTTTCCTGTCAAAGCAGTTATTGAGGGTCTTTGGAACGCTAAGTACCACTTCTCCCCACACCGTAATTATGAGAAAACTTAATCATTTTGATATATTCTTTCCGTAAATCAACTAAATATGAGTAGATACTTTACATAAGTTTATATCTGGTTAAGCAAGTACTGCACAGTACAGGTACACTAAGTAAGTCGTCAGAAAATAAATGACTCCTTAGCAGCCTGTGGAGAAATAGGAGCAGTTAAGGAGCAGTTACCCTCGCACCACCCCTGTTATTTGGCTCACGCCCCGCTAATTGCAACGCCTTCTTTTTAAGATTCCGTTTTCAACTGCCCTAAATACCTTCAGGCTGCCGATCTATACAGAGAAAAATGGGTTCTTTCGTACAAAGCGCGTGCTAATTTATAATTATAGTCGATAACTTTCCTTTAAAATCAAGGCTTACAAGCACTTATAGTCGCGCATTTCAACCCGAATACGTTGATTGCAGTCAATAATGGCTGTAATAAAAGCCCCGTAAAGATTTCAAGCTGATTTTTCAAATAATTTAGCACGCTAATTACGCAAGAACCATCTTAGTTACGGTTCCCTTTAATTCGTCGGCAAAAGCAGAACTGGTAACAGTAGCTCGTTGTCCGCTCCGTACTCTGTTAATGTCAGTTTCATAGACCTCTGCGGCTACAAACATCTGATTTGTTTGACCAATAGCGGCGATTCCCTTCTCTCCAACAATTTCTCCAGGTTGAGCATAAATTTTTAAAATCTGACCTGCGATGGGCGAGCGTACATAGGCTAAAGCAAGATCTGCCTTCGCTTTTTTTAGAGCAGCGATCGCACTATCGACCTCAGCTTGAGCTGCTTGCAAATCTGTCGGGCGGATTTCACGCATCTGCTTGTAAGTGGCTTGTGCCTCGTTGATCTGCTGTTGTAAAGTCTCGATAAGTTGATTTTCCTTACACCTATTAAGAATACAGCAAGGTTAGCTCATTCATGCTTAGCTTCTGTTGGGCAAATCAAGTAAGGCTATATGCACACAATAAAATTTCTGTCAACGCGTAAGTCCTATCAAGGTAAAATAAGCCTCTTGAGTCAAGGTAAAATTCCGACTCCTGCTGGCATTCTTGTAGTCGATAGTAACAGAAGGATGGTGAGCCTGAATCGAAAGTTTATAGAGATGTGGTGTCTTCCTCAACACATTATAGTTTCACAAGATGAGGAGCAGGCATTAGAATTGGCATCTTTACTGGTTGAAGACACTAAAAGCTTTCTTAACAACGTTGAAGAAATTTACACACAACCTACGGTATTAGAGATTTATGACACTATTAAATTAAGGGATGGTCGAATGTTTGAGCGACATTCACTGCCTCAATACTTAGAAGAGAAATGTGTAGGAAGAATTTGGAAATTTCGTGAGATAATATAGAGTGTAACAGGTCGGTAAATCCGACTGCCATTGAAAATCAAATCTTACTCTTTCCCGCTTATTATCAAGTTAGATAATTTTTTCAGGTGTTGATAGCATCTTAGTTGTTTCATTTTTCTTTCCCTTAGTGTCTACCTAATTGTATTTGGTAATTCACCTAATGAAGGAAGAATAAGCAACTCTTTTATAAGAGGATATTATGACTAAATTCTACATATTCATATGGTAATGCCTCATCCGATTTCGTTGCCAATTACTGTTGATACTCAAGCACCGATAACGATTAATGCTCAAATTGCTGAACAGATTAAATTACTAATCTCTATAGGAGAACTGCAACCGGGTGATGCTTTGCCAACTGTTACTCAATTAGCCAAACATTTAGGAGTAAACCACAACACCATTGCTACAGTCTATAATTATCTGATTGAATCTGGTTATTTGGTAGCCTCTAGAGGTAAAGGAACTTTTGTCGCTCACACCCAAGCTGTACAGAACATTATTACTTATAAGCCATTTTACAATCTGCTAGGTGAAGCCTTTAGTGCTGCGACAATAATTGAATTATCTCCATCTGAATTTGGTGCAGCTGCCTACGCACAAGCCGTAAGATTGAATCGGCATCAAGTACCACCTTTAAAGTTAGTTTTTGTAGAATGCTTGCAACATAGTGCAGATGTGTATGAAGCCATTCAATCAGAAATAAAACTTTCTTTATCGAAACTCCATTTGGAAGACTTAAAGACTAGTCAGCCAAAAGCCTTGAAAGAGCTGTTGGCTGCTAACCTTGTCATCACAACGGCGCGACATTTATGGGAAGTTACTAAAATAGCTACTCCCGAACAGGAAGTGATTGGCGTTGATATTAAGCCCTCGCTGCAACTCTTGACACAGATTTCATCTTTACCTCGTCACGCTTTGATGCTGCTTGTTTGTCAGTCAGAAGCTGGTAGTTCAGAAATGAAACAGATGCTACAACAGGCTGGAATTTCTCACATAAACTTTGAAACCTTAAGTCAGGAGAACATAAAGCAAAATCCTTACCTTAAACTCAACTTTCAGAGCGTTCCCGCCAGCGCTGAATTAAGGAGTTATCAATTTCAAACTGGTCTATGGCACGTGCCACGACAAAGTCCACCAGGTCTTCAATAGTCTGCGGCTGATGATACCAAGCGGGAATTGCTGGGACAATATGAGCACCAGCCTCTGCTAAAGCTATCAAATTGCGTAGGTGAATCAGACTTAAGGGCGTTTCGCGTGGTACTACTACTAGCTTACGCCCCTCCTTAAGCTGCACATCTGCTGCGCGTTCAAGCAGGTCTGAACTGAGACCCCCTGCAATCTTTGCCACAGTACTCATACTGCAAGGAATCACTAGCATACCTGAGGTACGGAAGGAACCACTGGCAATAGTTGCCCCTATATCTCCCCAAGGATGAACCCATCTACAGCGTCATATCTTTCAAAAGGATGGTAGAAGTGTCTTGTCTGTGCATTCCAATTAACAAACTTAATCGCCATCTTATAAGTGGCATTGCACTTTGACATCCATTCACGCTCTTGCAAGTCAAGAAAATTGAAGAATGACTTGATGCTACTGAAAGTCGCTTCGCCAACTCCAATCTTTGTGATATTAGAAGACTCTACCAGAGTAATATGAACATTTTTTTCCAGAGCTTTGCTCCCATATAAAAACAATAAATGAATATGTTAGTCAATAGGTGCAAATGAAAATCACTTATGCCGTACTATAACAACTATCTCTCCCCAATAGCAATTACATTTTCCGGTTTTTCTCGAATCCACGTACCCTGATAGCGCGATGTAGCTAAGCTATGTCTTTCGAGTAGAGATTAAATTCTCCCAGCAGTTTCCGTTCTGCGGTCCCCACGTAAAAGGGTCATTGACCCCGGTCACGTCAGGATCAATAATAATACTTACGAAATGTATTAGAAAGAAGCCATTAGTACTACATTTAACTGGCTCGCCCCACCCTCCTTTTCAAAGGGGACCACTGCGTTGGGCGGGTTTCCCAACTTGTAGTATGTGGCGTGGATTAACATCATTTTAGAAAAGTCTGAAAATCTAGTCTTTGTCACTGTGACAAATAGGACTCAAACCGCTCTCGCAACTGTTCAATTGACAAATTTTGTGTCCAATACTCTACTAAAGCGTGACCAAATGCCCAAGCATTGCGATCGGGAGAGGCAGTATTTTCTAGCAGCAATGACCAAAGTGATAAAAGGTCAAATTTGTTGGAATTGCCCGTACCTAAGAGTGAGAAAAGCTCATAAGCCATCTGAAGTTTGCCAATCACAATTGGCAACTGTTCCACTGGAATTTGTGCTGCTAGTAAATTTGCGAGAGCTGGTGAGCCTGTTGATATTGTAGAAATGAATTGCAAAACTGGGCTTTTCAAAAATGCTGCAAGTCCCTGAGTTGTTGCCATTTGAAAAGTGTAGCGATCGATGATTTTGGCAGCCGCCGTGGTGCGGGCTTCTCGATCGCGTAAAAAGCGAGCCAGACGGAGTTGCTTGGCTGGTGCGATCGCATTTATTAACCCTAAGGATAATACGTCTATTCCCCATGGAATGCGAGATGTTTTGCTGTCACCAGTTACGACGGGCAAAACTAGATTGCAGAAGTCTCCCAAAAGTTGAGTGCGATACTCTGTTGCTTCCCGAATCGCTATCTCCTTTGGGCGATTCCCCCATTCCCAATCATAAGGAGGTTCCCACTCTCGAATGGGACGCAGACGATCTACTTGAGTCACAACTGCGATCGCAGGTAAATTTGCCATGTCTGCCTTTAAGTCTCTCAGAAAATCCACATCCATTTGTAACGCGGGATCGAGAGCAGGAGTGGCTAATAGTAGCAAATCAACGTTGTTAGTATAATCTAGTACAATTTCTCGTAAATCTTTACGGTTGACTTGCTCGTAACCAGGGGTATCCCAAAGTGTGAGTGTTTCTCCTGTCTGGCTTTGCCAGTGGTAATTTTGAATCCGATCTGTACTGGGCAAAACATCTACTGCGGCTAAATCTGTTTGAAAGAGGGTGTTAATCAGGCTGCTTTTGCCAGAACCCGTTCGCCCTACCAGTAGAATGTTAACGGGTTTTTGCTCCACTGCTTCTGTCGGTTCTGCTTGAGCTAGGATATCTCGCAGAGTTTGAGTGTTGACCTTGGGTAAACTGGGTGTGGAAACAGAAGGTGCTGAGACGGGTAATGTCGTGCTACTGTAGAGAGCCATCGCTTGCTGACACAAGTTTCTCAAAGCAGCTTCTCTCAAAAGCTGGCTCAAATTCACCAACAGTTGCTGAGTCGCTTGGCTACCGGAACGCTGACTCACAACTTTAGCCACTGCTGCTGCTGGATTTAACAGCCACTGCGCCCAATTCCACGCTCGCAAAAGTTTACGAGCAGAAGGCTCTAACTTGCGGTACATCTCGTATGCTTGGTATGCTTGCCCAACCGTGACTTGATTGAGAACAGGGGATAAATTCTGCATCCACCGATCCAAGTCATCTACTGTTCCCCGAATGAGACCATAAGCTTGGGGAACGTAAATGTTCAACAAGGGATACTTTTCTTCTGGGTTGTAGATCTGAGCGATCGCCACAACAAGCTCCTGACAGCGGTGCCAAAAAGTTGACCAGTCTTCCCAGATTGGGCGATCGTTTTGTGAAGCTTTCAATATCTCCTGTAAGGCGACTTCTGCAAGATTTGCAGCATCAGTTCCCACTGTTCGCCCTGATGTATCGCCTGTAGTAGATTCCAGTTCTTTGCTAACCTCCGCCACTACAGCTTCTACTTGACTAACCAATGGTTGAGTCCATTTCACCAACAACCAACGCCAAGCAACAAATACAAGGATAAATACAGCCCAGATCCAGTTAATGCTCCACTGATGAATTTGCAACCCTGCTGCTACCAGTAAGAAACCAACGATCGCTGCGATCGGTGTTGCCAAGACAACCCACTGCCATAACTTTAATCGCACCATAGTCTTATGCCCATCTAAAGATTAGACCTTTAGCAAAAACGGCACGCGCAAACGTTCGGAATGTTGTTTTTTGCCAAAATCTTTCTTGTAACTAGTTCATCTCTTATCTGCTAAAATATTAGCATTTTTATTGAGTTTTCGCGCTCGCATTGTCCATCATCATTTATTGTTTAATCTCCCTGCGGACACTCCTCCCACAAAGTTGTGATCTCCCGTAAACTTTGGTGAGTCCCATCACCCAAAATCAAATGGTCGAGTAAAGGAACGCCCAATAAGTTTGCCCCAACTAGTAACTGACGGGTTAACTCAATATCCGCCTGACTGGGTTCAAGATTTCCAGATGGGTGATTGTGGGCTACGATCAGCCGGGTTGCGCCTTGCCTAATCGTTTCCCGAAAAATTTCCCTAGGCGGTGCTAGGGTTTCGGTTGCGGTGCCAATTGTAATCACTTGCGTTCCTAGCAAGCGGTTTTTCACATCCAACAGAACAACAGCAAACCTCTCCTGATTTTGCCACATTAAGTCTTGACTGAGGGCTGCAGCCGCAACTGCTGGGCTATCGATGATGGTCTTTTCTCCAGGACGAGATAGGAATGCTCGTTTACCCAATTCAATTGCTGCTACAATGGTTGCAGCTTTCGCAGCTTTTATCCCATGGATTTGCATTAACTCTGCGGCGCTGACATCTCGCAAAACAGTTAAAGGTTCATCCTCTCGCTGGTGTTTTCCCAGTTCGTTCAAAATGTACTGTCCTAAACCCACAGCAGAAAGTTTTCCGGCTCCTTGACCGGTTCCTAGCAGAATTGCTATCAACTCGGCTGTAGCCAAAACTTTGGGACCGTATGTCAACAATCGCTCGCGCGGACGTTCGGTCATGGGCATATCAGCAATTCTAAGGCTATAAGTCATACAAGAGGATGGGAGATAAGAATGATACATTAACTTATTCCTGGAAATCCCCTGTCAACTTTGAAACTAATTCTTTTTTGACAAATTATTTAATATTTGCCTGTGCCTCGATATTACTGGTCACTGGTCACCGGTCACTGGTCACTGTTATGAGTAAATTTGCGTAGCTTTCAGCATATGATAGGTAATCAATAATTGCGTGATAGCGAGCGGGTAACTTTGAATGGTTTCTCCTGTCGTACTTGCGACTTTGCCCAATTCCGGGTTACCTTCGCGATCGCATATGTTCTTTAGGTGCGGCATATCAGAACAAAGAATCTGTTCGAGCTTATTCACCTGCTCTAGAGTGGCATGACCATCAACTTCCAAAACATCCACAGGTTTGCCCATATCCCTATCCAATCCCAAGCGGATTGCAGATTCCATGCCATTACCGTAATTGATAATTTGGGTAAAATCCGGGTGTGGAATGGTAGGACGGAGTACCAGACGAACATTTAAATGCCCATTAGCTTGCTCCAAATCATCATTCGGTGGATAGAAACTCACTACGATATCAGACCATTGCCGCTGCGGACGAATAAACTCTTCTGAATCTGGTTCGCGTTTTTTGAGTTCTTCCAGAACTTGTTCTTCCGTATAACCTCGCTTCTGAGTATCTCGCTTCACTTTCCATGTAGCACGCAGAGATTCGGGAGGTGCAAGGTAAACTTTTACATCATAACTTTCACGAGCAATACGAGTGGAATAACCTAACAATCCTTCAATGATGACAAACTTGTTTGGCTTAATATATACAGGGGGTTCAAAAGTTCCCGTTGTGTGACTGTAAACAGGCTTGAGAATTGGCAGCCCAATCCGTAGTTGTGACAAGTGCTGCTGCATAATATCCAGATAATTGCAGTCACGATGTATTGCAGTAATACCAATTTCAGCACGCTGTTTGCGATCGTATTTATGATAATCATCCGTACAGATAACCGTGACATTCTCTGGGCCAAGAACTTGAGCAATCCCCTTAGTCAATGTTGTCTTACCAGCGGCACTGTCGCCAACAATACCAAGTATTATAGGACGGCTCATAATTTTCCTCTCACATCTACAGTAAAGCGTATTTTTAAATTGTATGTTACTTTACCAATTTTTGAGAAATAATGAAATCAATAGAGCAACTCAATTAAATGTCAGATACTTGTCATCAGAAACACGGATATCATTTAACCCGGTAGAATCTAGTAACTAGTACTAAATTCTACTGCGTATTGGGGTATATCCTCCCCAGCTTCAACCGTAGCTGAAGCATTTACCAAATCATTAATAGACTTGATAAAAATATTAATTGCACCGTTCCAGTCTCTTGAAATTTCATGATTACAATTAGGACACTTGAATTTTTTGTTTCCGCCTAATTTTTCATGAACGTGTCCGCACTTTGAACAAGTCTTGCTTGTGTATTCTTCTGTAACATCATGCACAACGCAATTCCTTTTTAAGGCATGAAACTTGAGAGTCTGCTTAAACCTATAGTGCGACCACGTCAGCATATTTCTAGCTGTTTTAGAGGTTAGCTTACGTTTCTTTTTAACAACCATTTGAGATGTTTCAAAGGTTGGCAAGAAAATGTGTTTGTAGTTTTTGGTTAAGAAGACTGAAGCTTTGTTATGAATCTCGTTAGTAAGGTTTCTAATCCTAGTTCTTAACACCTCTGACTGTCTTCTTAGTTTCCACCTCAACCTTTTGTTAGCCCTACCTTTGGCTTTTGCGATTTGAGATTGTAGTCTGTCTAATCTTTGACACAGCACGGCTATTCTAGAAATAGAACCATTACCTATCTCTAATAAATGATCCCCGTCAAACCCTGTCAAAAAAGTCCTGACCCCTGGATCTAAACTAATGCAGTTACTTAAGCTATTGGGTTGAATTTCTAGTGGGATTGCAAAACAGATAAACCACTTACCTTTATCAAGCAAGATAGTAAATTCCGAGGGCATTTCCTCACATAAAGGCTCTGATGGATTTATCTGCAAGCTTTTAATAGCAATGCTTTCACCATTTACAACCGCTTTGCTACTTGCATAATGAGTAAACCCTGCAATTTGCTTATCTTTGCCTTTGCCAGAATAAAATGCACCCCAATATTTAGCACTGATTCGTAAACTTTTTACAGGCTCTCTACACGATCTAAATCTAGGATTCGTTTTGTCCTTAGTTTTAGAGAAAGCTATTTTAGCATCAAAAACCGATTCTTCTCTTGGAGAATATGGGCATTCTGACACCCAATCAGGGCAAGATTTTAAAATGATTTCTCGTAGGTGAAATTTACTAGGTTGTTTTTCTCCTTTTACAAAACAATCTCTTTGGTAAGCAATTGCTGCATTGTAACACCATCGACAAGCCGAAAGCCATTTCCTGTAAACACTTCTCAGGTTAGCTTCCGGGTAAATCCGGATCTTCTTTGATTTTTTGCTTGTACTTTCTGAGTCCGTAAAGTTTGGAACTGAAGACGTGGATAATTGCCAAGATGTCCTCAACGAACTCTCGTTCAGGAGACAAATCAATGCGGTTGAGAACCACGAGTTTTGTATTGTTGTAGGTGCAGATGTAGTCAATGACCTCAATTCCGAATCTTGCCAATCTGTCTTTATAGCTGCATACAACTTGTTCGACATCTCCAGACAAAATCTGTCCCAAAAGGGCTTGTAAACCAATTCGAGTGTAGTTGAGTCCTGACCCGATTTCTTTGATGACCTCGCCTTTTGGGAAGAGGGATTGGAGATAATCTGCAAGTCTTTTGAGGTCATCTCGTTGCTTATGAGAACTGACTCTGCAATAAAGAACTGTCTTTCGTTGTTTGGTTGATTGAGGAGAGAGGATAGAGTCAATGTCGTATCTTCTATGTCCCGCAGGAGTTCTAATAGTGGTAATTCTTCCGGCTTTGTCCCAGTCTCTAAGCGTTTTTTCTGAGACTTGGAGGATCTGCATCGCTTCTCGCGGTGTGACATATCTGGTCATGAAACGTGTAATTAATTGTTATTTCATAATACCATACGTTTTAAGCTATTTCCGGAAATATCTACAAATTAGCACTTAAATTGTCTGCTAGTAATTGCGGTTCCTGGAAGAAAGCATATTTCTATTTCTTAGGTTTTTGTATGTTGATTTACAGAGTAATTTAGATCGAGCATACCGATTAACCAACTATTTTTTGTCACGGAACGTTAACAAAAATATCTAAAAATCAAATTTTTTGTATTTAATAACTTTTCGTCACATAACTTAATAAAAAGAGTCAAAACGAAGCGCCCAGGGCAGGAGGATGTAGAAAAAATGAAGTAGAAGACTCTTAACAAATTAGGACTTACTCACTGTACAAATTGGCCATCATATGAATCAACGAATAATGGTCGTTTCAGGCTGTAGGGGCGCAAGGCCTTGCGCCCCTACGGTATATGATGTTGGTTCTAATTCGTAAAAAAATCAAACGCTGAGGTGCTAAAAGTGCTTGACTCATATCTGACGATTTCTGTCAATGCGTAAGTCCTACAAATAACCAATGATTAAGGACAAATGACTTACCTAGCAAGATTTGCGAGCATTTTGTTAATGTCCCATTGTCTTAACTTTGTCCCGAGAGAGCTTTATACTGTCCTAATTCCCCCAAATTCCTTAAACGTGTCATATGACTGAACAAGAATTGTTGGAAGCCATGAAACTCACGATTATTGCTAGAGACTGGCAAGGTTATCTAAGTTTTCGTCGTCAGCTGATCGCGCTCGACCCAAAATTTCAAAGCAAAATGCGGGCATTCTACGAAGAACTATCGGATGCCGATTTAATCGCCTATGCAGATTACTTCGGTTTCGACCAAAAACTCCCAAACCATATAAAGGAATACTTAAAAATCAAGGAAAAGGCCAAACAAGAAGAAAGGGAAAGGCTTGCACAAGAAAGAACCTCAGCCTGGGAAACGACGATCCAAAGCTCGAAACCTATACTACGTAAGCCTTCTAAAGATTAAAGCGTACAATCCTTCACGCATAACGAGTTTCAGTCCTAGCAAAGACAGGATTGAAACCTACATAATAATTAAATATAAACTCCACTTTTTAGCAAAAAGGTTGTTCTTTAACTATACCATTTTTAAAAAAGAATGTGACACATAGATAGCTACATAGGTATAACCTAAGGGGCGCATCCCAAATGTGTAAAACCCTGCGCTCGTCTGGCTTTGTTTGTATAGCTGCGATTACGAACATCGCCTAAGATTTTTTTACACAATTGGGTTGTTCCCCAACCTAAGTTTATTCATTCGTTTCTGCAACGAGTTATTAGATAGACAAGCTCCAAATCAAGGAATTTAATATTTACACTATTTTGAAAAAAGAATGCGATCAATAGATTTTGTAGAGATTAGCCATGCTTAGTCTTGATTTTTTCATATAACAATCCTAAATCATTTGTAAAAGGCGAGCAACCCGGTATCTTAAAGATACCGGGTTTCTGAGATATCGCAATTTTTACAAATCAAATAAGATGGCTATAATAAAACCTGTGTTTACTGCTGAATAAGGCTTTTAGTTTATTTTAGTACATTCGATCTAAAAATTTTGGTTTAGACTATAAAGTAGAAAGCCATAAACTTTAAAAATGTATAATATATAGCGGTTTTATTTGAATTATGAAAATTTTAATGAATTTTAGTCGATCGTCGGTACAGTATTCAAAAAGGAGGCAAAAAAACCGATTTCTCTCTGTGGTCAAGCTTGATATCTCGTATGCTCAACGATGAAGTTACCGAGTTTTTATGATTTCTATACCGACTCTGAGAGCACTGAGGGTAGAAAAAGAGGATTTCAAAAATCAAACTAGATTACTATATCGAATTATTTCTTAAGCGTAACTAGTGTCAATTATGTTATTGAGTAGAGAAAAAACAGCATTTTACTTGAAAGATTTGGAAACGCCAGTAGGCAAAGCTATTAATCTTTCTATTGCTGGATTAGTTTTACTGTCGTCCGGAATTTTTGTAGCGGAAACATATAATATTCCTGAGGTTATTCGATTAAACCTAGATGCAATAGATACTGTAATATTGTTAGTTTTTGCAATAGAATATGTACTCCGTCTTTGGAGTGCAGAAAATAAGGTTCAGTATATTTTTAGTCCATACGCAGTTATTGACTTAATGGCAATCTTGCCTTTTCTTATAGGAACGGTGGATATTAGCTTTATCAGGCTTCTAAGGTGGTTTCGGATTTTAAGATTAATTAGGTTTATAGATAATAAGTTTTTATTTAGTATTGATACTGAAGATGGTGTTATTTTTACACGTATATTATTTACTTTATTTGCCATTATCTTTGTATATTCTGGTTTAATTTATCAAGTAGAACATCCTGTAAATTCAAAAGTTTTTGTGACTTTTTTGGATGCTTTTTATTTCTCTGTTGTCACAATGACAACTGTTGGTTTTGGTGATGTGACTCCTGTTTCTGAATTAGGGCGTCTGCTGACTGTATTGATGATTTTGACTGGTGTTGCACTCATTCCTTGGCAAGTGGGCGATCTAATTAAGCGATTGTTCAAAACAGCCAATCAAGTAGAAACAACTTGTTCTGGTTGTGGTCTTCTTTTTCACGATGTAGATGCTAAATTTTGTAAGAGTTGTGGAACTAAGTTGCGTTAAAGGTTAGTTGTTAGTGGTTAGTAGTTAGTAGGTTAAGGAATATTCCCTACTCCCCACTCCCCACTCCCTACTCCCCATGTTTCTTCAGAGCACGTCTTTGCGGTAGTATTGCCGCAGTGCTTCCTAGAGTGTGTAAACATGGCTGAGACTCTGTACGTGAATCCAACAGCAGGCAGTGACAGTGCGGCTGGTAGCCAACAAGCACCGTTAAAAACAATTACCCAAGCTCTCAAGCGAGTTTCATCGGGTAGTCAGATTCAATTGGCAGAAGGTTATTACAATGCTGCTAGCGGTGAAATCTTTCCTATCAATGTTTCCATTGCTGTCACAATCGTAGGAAATGAAAGTAATAAAGGCAGCAATGTGCTGATTGAAGGGAGTGGTGAATATCGCAGCCCTACCTTAGCAAAACAAAATGTCACCTTTATCTTGTCCTCCAATGGTGCAGAACTTAGAGGAATAACCGTAACAAATCAGGCTAACCGTGGAGTTGCTGTTTGGATTGAATCAATTGCTTCTACCATTTCTAATTGTACTTTCATCAATTGTAACCGTGACGGTGTTTTTGCCTCTGGCAATGCTCATGTCACCATTACTGATAGTTTATTTGCAGAGAATGCTACCAATTGCATTTCCATTGTTCGCGACACTCAAGGAGAAATCCGGGGTAATCTCTGCTACAGATCTGGTTTTGGTATGGTGATTAGCGATCGCGCTTCTCCCATTCTTACGGAGAATAATATTTACGAAAATCGCTCTGGAATTGTGGTCTCTGGTGATGCTCGTCCAGTGTTGCGAAATAATATCAGTGAAAGAAATACTGAAGATGGTCTGACCCTAACTTCTAACGCCTTACCAGATTTAGGCAATACCAATGATTATGGAGGTAACATCTTGCGCCTCAATGGTAAGTTCGATTTGCAAAATTCCAGTTCTCACAGACAATTAGCTGTCGGCAATCAAGTAGACCCTGGTAAGATCAAGGGATACGTAGAATTAGTATACAATCAAGCTCCTGCACTGACTTCTAAACCGATACCCGTTTTTACTCAGATACCAAAACTTACACCTGCACCTACTCAAGCACCTCTACTCTTACCTGCGTTGCCACAAACTTCAATACCTACGCTTATTTCTACACCTGTTCCCACATCTGTAAGTAATTTGACATTTTTTACACTTACCCCTCAAGGATTAATTGATATTAAGAATCATTGGGCAGAGGAGTTTATTCAGAAATTATTCAAGTTGGAAATAGTCGCTGGTTTTCGCGATCGCACTTTCAAACCAGATGCGACAATTACGCGATCGCAGTATGCAGCAATAGTTGTCAAAGCATTTAATCCACAGGGCAAACGACAGGCGATGGACTTTAAAGATGTACCGGGGAGTTTTTGGGCTTATAGGGCAATACAGCAGGCATATGAAGGGCAGTTTCTCTCAGCTTTTCCCGACAATGCTTTCCGTCCCAATCTAAATATGAAACGATTGCAAATTATTGTCTCTCTCGTAAATGGATTAGAATTAAGAACTGATAATTTTACTGCTAACAATGTTTATACTGACTGGGAAAAAGTACCAGAGTCGAAAAAGCGAGAGATAGTTATTGCTACACAAAAGAGGATGGTTGTTAATTTTCCCAATCCAAAACATCTCAATCCCGAACGAGATGCTACCCGTGCAGAAGTTGCAGTCATGGTTTATCAAGCTTTAGTGGATGCCGAGCGAGAAGAGGCTATTGACTCTCCTTATATAATATAGGGGTTATGCAACTTATAAAAACGTCTTGTCCTAAACGGCGCACATCCTCTAACTTTTTATTAATTTCTATTTTTTATCTTAAGGATGTAAAAAATAATATTTGTATCCAGGAGATAAGACACCTTTTTATCTTTCTTCCACGGCTGCATCAAAAATTGCAATTTGCTCTGGAGTGAAATCGTTTAAAGTACCAGAAACAGCCTCCAATCTTAAAATGAGATTTTTTCATAAATCATTTAGAATTGCTATATCTAATGATGTGTTGGCAAGAACCTGCGAAGGCAGTATTTCCTGTAGGTAGAATAGGGGTAGATTTGTGAGATGACGGGGACTGTTAAGTAAGGAAATCTATATGCCCTCTCGGTTGCTACCATATGGAGTTGCGATTCTGGCAGCGACAGTCGCCCTTCTGTTAACACAACTGCTTCTGCCGCTCCTAAATCCACTAATATTTCCGCTATTTTTTGCGGCTGTTGCAGCTAGTGCCTGGTATGGGGGTATGAAACCGGGATTGCTCGCGATCGCGCTGTCTGTTGGTTATAGTCTTTACTTCTTCATTGAGCCGATCCACTCATTTGCTATCACTGGTGTCAATCGCTTGGTGCAATTGTTCGCATTCTCATTGGTGTCATTTTTTATCGCCTTACTCTGCACGCAATTGCGGATTGCTAACCAAAAAACCAAGGCAAACTTGCGGGCGCTGCGGGAAGCCAATTTGCGGATTACACGTACTTTGGAAAGTACGCGTGATGCCTTTTTAGCACTTGACCGGGACTGGCGGATCGTTTACCAAAATGCGGAAGCCGAGCGAATTAGCGGCAAACCTCGCACAGAAGTTATTGGTAAGAATCACTGGGAGGAGTGGCTTGCATCAGTAGGGACGAATGTAGAACACCAGTATCGGTGGGCAATGGCAGAACAGATACCCGTCCACTTTGAGCATCACTTCTACCAACCAGACACATATAATATGTGGCTTGAGATTGACGCCTATCCTCATGAAGATGGTCTTGACATTTTCTTCCGGGATATCACTCGTCGCAAACAAGCAGAAGAAGGGTTACGGCAAAGTGAAGAACGCTATCGGTATTTAGCAGAATCGATTCCGCAACTGGTATGGACTGCCAACACCGATGGAATACTCATTGATGTCAATCAACGATGGTCAGATTTCACTGGTTTAACCCTAGCCCAAGCTCAAACCTTTGGCTGGCAAGCAATCGTACATCCTGATGATGTCCCAACTCTCAGCCAACATTGGGCCGCAGCGCAACACGCTGGTGCAAACTATCGTGCTGAAGGTCGGATGCGACGAGCAGATGGAGCTTATCGCTGGTATTTGCATCAAGCTGTACCACTAAAAAATGAACAAGGGCAGGTTATTAAATGGTTTGGCACGGCAACAGATATTGAAAATCAAAAACAACTCGATAAACAGCGCCAGTGGCTGCTCGAGCAAGAGCAAGCCGCCCGTGCGGAAGCTGAAACTGCTAACCGGATCAAAGATGAGTTTTTAGCGGTGTTGTCTCACGAGTTGCGATCGCCACTCAATCCTATCTTAGGTTGGTCTCAGTTACTGCTTAGGAGTAAGTTAGATGCAACAAAAACAACTCAGGCTTTACAAACAATTGAGCGCAACGCCAAACTCCAAGCACAACTGATTGAAGATTTGTTAGATGTCTCTCGCATTCTACGTGGCAAACTTAGCCTTGCAATGGCTCCTGTGAATTTGGCAATGACGATTGAAGCAGCTATTGAAACAGTAAGGTTGGCGGCTCAAGCCAAGTCAATTCACATTGATACAGTGTTTGACTCAAATATCGGGCGGGTTTTGGGAGATTCAGGTCGATTACAGCAAGTAATTTGGAATTTGCTGACCAACGCCGTTAAGTTCACTTCACCGGGCGGACGGGTAGAAATTCGGTTAGAGTTCATTAACTGGCAAGCTCAAATTACAGTCAGCGACACGGGCAAAGGCATCCACCCTGACTTTTTGCCGTATGTGTTCGATTACTTCCGTCAGGCAGATGCGGCGACAACTAGGAAATTTGGCGGATTGGGGTTAGGGTTGGCGATTGTCCGTCACTTGGTGGAACTGCATGGTGGTACTGTTCGAGCCGAAAGTCCTGGGGAAGAACTTGGCGCTACTTTTACTGTTTCTTTACCGCTTTTAAATGAAGACAAAAGCCTAAAAGATGAAGATAATTCCTCTTTCCCCATAAATGATGCATTACCCCTAAGTGGCATACAGATGCTTGTGGTTGATGATGAAGCCGACTCAAGAGAATTAATTGCTTTTATCTTAGAACAACGTGGTGCGATCGTTACAGAAGTTGCTTCTGCACTTGAAGCACTCCAAGTCATAGCAAAGACTCAACCCGATGTGTTAGTCAGTGATATTGGGATGCCTGATATGGACGGCTATATGCTAATGGGACAAATCCGAGCAATGCAAAGGGAGCAAAACAGCCAGATAACAGCGATCGCTCTTACTGCTTATGCTGGGGAAATAAATCAGCAACAAGCACTTGCTGTAGGGTTTCAAGACCATATTGCTAAGCCAGTAGATCCGGAGCGGTTAGTTCAAGCGATCGTCAATCTTTTGGATTTGACATCATCCCATTGAAAAAGTTAGAAGTATGTGACATCAAATTGGGTAGGTTGGGTTTCACTTCATTCAACCCAACAAATCCGTTTACAGGTCTCGAACTATCACCCCTCCCTCTGTAGGAGCAACAATGGGGATAACACAATCAATTCCGCAACACACACCTGAACGCTGAAAGGAATACTCTTCTAATGGGACTTAAACAAAAATTAAGCCCAAATGTAGCCTGAACTAGCTTTAGGGGTTGTCTCTTTTATAGGATGTTACTTTGATGTGAAAGCTATGCTAGTAAAGCATTATACCCTATTTCTGTTTTCTTTTTTGTTTAAGTCCCGCTAAGGGTTCGCCCTCTTTATTTGTCTTTATACACTGAGTGATTTATGACACAGTTAAGCTCAGAACTTTGAGCTTAGCTATGACATATACTCCTGAAGAATATATTTCCCTACTTGAGCAAATTCGTTGGAATGGAAAGCCTAAATGTCCTTATTGTGATTCCATGAGTTTTCGTAAATTAAAGAATGAACACAGGTATCAATGTAACGAATGTTTTACATCCTATAGTGTCACTGTAGGTACATTTTTGCACCAAACTCGTGTAGACTTACATAAGTGGTTTGTTGCAATTCGTTTAATGCTGAATTCTCCAGGGGGTATCAGTGTGCGTCAGCTTGCTAAGGAAATAGGAGTTAATAAGAATACCGCTTGTTACATGATGGAGCGGGTTAGGAAAGCTATGAGGGAAGAAGAGGAACTCTTACGCAATCTTTTAGAGGTTACTAAGCCTTAAACTTTTGCTGAGTTTTCTTCACAAATAAGATTATTCTTGCAAAGTGAAGTTTTTTGTTAAAAATTATCTTACTCTTAGTGCAGTTATATATCAGTTTTTAATACACACTTCACTTTGTTATTTATTGTAAATAAACTTTTGGTTTCACTATTGCAAGTAAATTTTCAATTAGACAGGCTTTTTAAAACCTTTATTGACACAATGTGTTTGTAAATTTTACTGATCTATAATCTTTTCAAGAGGTGGATAAATGTCTCGACCAAAAATTGTGGCATGGATTGTAGGTATTTATAGTAGCTTCGTTTTTTTACTTGGTTTGAACTTTAACGATATAGTTAATTTCTTGACACCAAATGTCCTGTCTAACCAATCATCAAATACATCTAAACAAGTACAAATACCACCTGTAGTAACTGCTATTTTACTAAGTTTGATAGGAATAGCTGGTACTTCAATTCTTGAGAATTGGCTAAAACTAGATATAGAAGAAGAAGTAAAAAAACAAGTTGCAGAAAACAGAAAAAATTTTCAAAATGAGCATCTACTGAACGAATTAAAAAAATACAAAACTGCTTTAATAAAAGTAGAAGAACAATTAAAAAACGCAACTATCCCAAGTGATATATCTAAAGAATGCTTAGAAGTTCTTCAACAAGTACCGAGTCCAGAGGAGTTGATTAGTAATTATAATCTAGCTCAACAGATAAAGGAATGGCTAGATGACAAAAAGAATCGAATTACAGTAAGGAATCATGTTTTTAATCAACTTATCAAACAGAGAAGTATTTCAATTGATAAGAAGTACTATAATAATTTTCGTGAAAATATACTGGAGTGTTTAAATTGGCTATGTGATAGTTTAGAAAATGCGACACCTATTAATTGGCATGATGAATACCAGAGAAGATTAACTTCGGCAATCACAGCAGGTATGTCTGATATTCAACCATATAAAGAAGTAATAAACTTAATTAACTCAAGATTAGCAGATGAGTTTATCACTGAAAAACAAAGTCAAATTTTAGAATATTATCTTAACGAATTAAGTAAAAAATATGAAGAGTGGTATGCGAACTTAAGAGGTCAATAATTTTGCTTTAATTCAATAACGGATAATATGTTTTTTTGAAAAAACAAATGAACAGAGAGCCTACCCTGTAAAGGATCAGTTTTCAGTGTACAGAGCAAGAATCGAGTATGTTTCCTATATTATTTATAATAAGCATTTTGTTTTTTATTA
Organism: Scytonema hofmannii PCC 7110; assembly: GCF_000346485.2. Classification (NCBI taxonomy): domain Bacteria; kingdom Bacillati; phylum Cyanobacteriota; class Cyanophyceae; order Nostocales; family Scytonemataceae; genus Scytonema; species Scytonema hofmannii. The sequence continues at coordinate 10,461,718 of NZ_KQ976354.1, read as the reverse complement.
TGATTTCTAGTATGATGATGCTTAGTAAGCTTATATCTCTACTATTGTACTCATGTAATTTTTAAATCATAGCCATAACCCAATTCAGTTTGCTAGTGTTATCAACGGTTTATTATCGAGTTCCACCAGTTCTTATCTCTTCCGCTTCTTTTCCCTTTAGGATTGAATTTTTGTATTTTATTATCTACATCGTGTTTGAGTTTGTCAACGTTATCTTTGATAGTTTTTAGATCTTGATTAGTTTTTATATGTGGCTCTAACTTATCACAGATACCCTGTAGTTGTTGAGAAAGCTGTGACAAGAATTGACGAAGATCTAACTCTACATCTTTAGGTGAGTTATTTGACATACTTATTGTGTGTGGTAGAACATGAATGTCAAGCCCTCATATAATATATGATTGTTTCAAAAAATTCTCGACCATTATCTAGGACAACTAGAGCGCCGGTTCACTAATATATGTTGACAAAAACGAAATTATGTGTATAACATAAAAATGCTTATTTTAAACTAAATATTTGCGTTCGGTTTTAGCGATCGCATTAAAACATAACGCCAAAATCGCCGATTTTAATAACCTTCATATTTTGCGTTTTACGTCAAGCACTTCTACTGGACCGGCGCTCTAGTAGGCATTGATCTGAAATTCTTGTAAAATCGTGCATGACAATCTGAAAACCTTATTAATTCTATTGTTCAGCCATTTTTGGCTCTATCTTGTCAAAAAGACTGATAAAAAATCACTGGGTCTAGTTTCCGCTTTATGCGACACCCAGTTAACATGCGGAGGTTAACCAGCTGATACATAAACGCAGCTACCAGACCCAGTATCAAATTTAAGTTATTCAGAGAAAAATCTTAGCGTCTGCCACGGTTAGGCACTAGGCTGAGATAATCAAGGTCAAAAGCAGAAATACGTTGAGCGTAGTTACCTTTGGCACTGATAGACTCTGCCAAATCGCGGTACTTGCGTGGATCGCCTTCTGGGAGTCGCCGTTCTTGGGACTTGCGGCTGTAGAATTTGTCCAGAGTAAAGCGCCAATCGGTGGTCACGGTACCAGCGACTTCTTGGAAGTCTTCACCGTAGCGAGGAGTTACCAAGTTGAAGGGGCGTCCTTCCATGCGCTTGCGCTGGTAAGGAACGGTATTGTCACCAAAGTTGTCGGTGTACTCTTGACTATCTACAAGAGCATCAACAAAACCTTTAAAGCCCAAGGTAGCAATTTTAATTGACCAAGCAATTTCCTCATCTTTATTGTAAGGCTCACGACCTAACAAGCGCTTGAGGCAAATTTCTACCAAACGGTAATTATTATTGACAGAGACTACCAAACGGTAAAAAGCTTCAGATTGAGCTAAACCGCGAATGAAGTCACGTACAGTAATTGAGCCGTTTTTCAGTTGGGATTCTATATTTTTTTGGCGATTAAAGCTAAGAATCTCATGCTCGCTAAAAACTTGGTGATATCCTGCCCAAATGATGCTTTGAATGTCAGTGTAACTGCTAACATCTTCTAAACGATAGATATATGGTGTATCTTCGTTTTGATCGGCTTTACCAAAGCTCTTAACGCGTTGATTTTGGCTGCTTGGTTTGTATTGAAGTAATGGCAATGCCATGCTCTGTTTTTCCTCTTAAACTAACTATGCTAAAAAAAGAACTGGCTTATAGAAGAGGCTGAATATCCTCATTCTTTATTGTCCCGTATTCAGTGACTAGTGACCAGTAACCAGTAACCAGTAAACAGTGACCAGTGACCAGTAACCAGTAACCACTAACTCATTTACCGAATTGGGAAACTTGCAGTGGAGCTAATGGAAACAGGAATTCCCTCTGGTTTTGTTTGCCTGGTGGTATCGGGAATTTTGATGTTTGCTGTGTTCACTGGTGTGGGTTTAACTTGAGTGACTTTGATGGAACTTGCCATTTCTAGGAAGTTCTTGATATCTCCCCACTTGTAGCGTTCATCTTCCTGCTTGTCTCGCCAGTAATTACCGTAGCGAGGTGTGACTAAATTAAAGGGTCTGTCTTTAAAGCGACGGCGTTGGTAGGGAACAGTATTTTCACCAAAGTTGGTTGTATACTCTTCGCTGTCTAACAAAGCATCAACAAAGCCATCAAAGCCGAAAGTAGCAATTTTAATTGACCAAGCAATTTCTTCGTCTTTGTTGTAGGGCGAACGTCCTAACAGCCGTTTCAAAGTCACTTCTACAACACGGTAATTAGAATTTGTCTCAACCACTAGACGGCGGTAAGCTTCTGACTTCGCTAAACCTCGAATAAAGTCCCGTACACTGATGGAGCGGTTCTTCAGTTGAGATTCTAAATTGCCCTGGCGGTAGAAATTCAAAATTTCGTGTTCGCTGACAATTTGTCGATAAGCAGCCCAAATCAGTTCTTGAATTTCACCATCTGAAGGAGCATCTTCCAATCGGTAAATTCTGGGAGTATCTTCGTTGGGCACTTCATAACCAGCGACTCGCTGGTTTTGCGAACTGGGTTTATATTGCAGTAAAGGGATTGTCATAACGTTAATTGGTGAATTGAGCATTGGACATTGGGTATTGGGCATTGGGGATAGTTTTTCCCTATTCCCTATTCCCCATTCCCTATTCCCTAGACTGTTTGATTTCCAGGAATGTAACTGTAGGGTAGGTTCACTTTCGTGGGTTTTACAGTTGGTTGGGCTGCTGTTTGGCTATATGCTTCAGGCAGATCTACGTTGGAGATGTAGTTTCTGGCTCTGTCTTGCGATCGCTGGTAGTTTAAACCACCAGGTGCAATACTTGCAGCCATTGTTAAGAAGTTAGAAGGAATAGCTCCACGAACGCCTCTTTGTACTGATTGTCCTGTAACAGCTGCTTGGTAGTAAACCGTAGCCCCTAAGGATATTGACAACTCCCGGTTGCGCCAGTAGTCGGCGTAGCGAGGATTCACTAAGTTGAAGGGTCTGTCTTTAAAGCGACGGCGTTGGTAAGGAACTATATCATTGTCGAAGTTTTGGCGGTATTCGTCACCGTCTACTAGGGCATCAATAAAGCCATTTAAACCTTTTGTAGCAATGACAATAGACCACGCAATTTGCTCGTCTTTGCCATAGGTGGCGCGTCCTAAAAAGCGCTTGAAACTGATGTCAACTAGGCGGTAGTTGGAGTTGGTGTCTCCTACAAGTGACCGATAAACTTCAGACTTACCCAATCCCCGGATAAAATCTCGGACAGTAATTGCCCCATTTCGCAATTGCGATTCTAAGAAGGGCAGGCGGTAGCTGTCTAAAATGAGGTGTTCGCTGAAAATTTGTCGGTATCCTGCCCAGATGATGGCATCAATATCAGTGTTTGAGATAGCGTCTGTCGATCGGTAAATTTGTGGAGTGTCTTCGTTAGGTACTTCATAGCCATCAACGCGCTGGTTTTGCGTGATTGGTGTGGATTCAAGTAATGGTATTGACATCTTGACTTTTACCTTGTTTTGTGGTAAACGAGATTGGTCACTGGTCACTGGTCACTGGTCACTGACTGTGCTAAGAGCACGCGAGCACGGATTGCTTTTTCGGCATCGCTGGCTAGCATTTCCTTGAATCTGGTCTTGATAGAACTTTGGAGATTGGGTATTTTTGCTAGTGATTGCAAGCCAACAATTGCGGCATAGCGAATTGACCAGTCCGAGTCTTGCGTTAGGGCAAGCAGGGCATCCATGGCTTTGATTTGTGCAGTTACGCGAAGTGTTGCAGGCAACTTGTGCCATTGCAAGAAGCCCAAGCCCTTAGCGGCTGCACGGCGAACAGTGGGTGCAAAGTCCGTAGCAGATGCTGTTAATAACACTTCTAAGGCGCGGGGGTCTCCTATCGCAGCTAAAGTGCGAATTGAGTAGGCCCGTGCGCCATAGTTATAATCATCTATGTTTTCCAGCAACTGTGGCACTGCAACCTCTCCTAATTCTGTCAGTCCGGCAACTGCCGCTACTGCTGCTCCTGGGTTGTTGTATCCAAAGGAGGCAATTAGGGTAGGAATTGCTGCCGTATCTTTTGCTGCTGCCAATTTTTGCACTGCCGTCACCATTCGCGCAGGGGAGTCTGCTTCGGCAACGGCGCGAATTAATTGTTGGGTGTCAGTCATTGGTCACTACAACAATGAATCCATCAAGTTTAGGATTCGAATAGCATCATCAGTTAGAGACAATGCTTCTGACTCCTCATTGAGTTGACTTTCCAATAAGCCTTTGAGGGCAATTAGTTTGAAGCTATTCTCTACTGTGGCATTGGCAATTGCATCTGCGGCTGCCACATACCCTATTGCTCCTAAATCTCCTAGGGCTACACGGCGCAATTGTAGGTTACTGTTGTCCAGCACTTTCACCAAACGTTCCCCATATTGAGGATCTTGTGCGAGCTGGTACATTGCCCTGTTTGCAGCACATTGCACTCTTGGGACGGGATGCTCAATAAAGGGTTGAATTAAGGGCAGAGCCTCAGTAGCACCAATTGCTCCTAAGGCTTCAAGCACCGCTTCATATGGCTGGGTTAGGTGAGGGCGTCCCGGTACCTGGATGGCAGCTGCAACACCCCCTGCTAACAATTGCATAAGTGGAGTGGCGGCGCTTGGGTCGCGTAGCATTTCCAGAGACTGGGCTGCTGCTTCCCTTACGTAAAAATCGGTGCATTCCAAACACTTGATGAGTGCTGGTACTGCTCTCATGTTGCCTATTTTCCCCAGTGCTCTTGCTGCATTGCGTCGCAGAGGGTAGCCTCCAAGTTCTGTTCTATCAGCTTCATCCTCTAACGCTGCAATCAGAGCATCTACAGCTTCTGTTGACCTAACTCGAAATCTACCCAGCCACCAAGCTGCGTAGTAGCGGAGACTTAAATCTGACGAGCGCAGGTTTGCAGTTGCTTGCTCTGGTGTTAGCGGCTGCGTGCTTTCTACTAAATACTCTTCTGCACTGGGTTCTATCATTGATAGACTTTAGTTGGCTTCTGCGGCAGTTAAAGGCTCAATTTTTACAATCCTACCACCCATGCGGGTAATGCGCTGCATTTCTTCGTTCATACGGCTGTAGGGGACTGTGACATATACGCTAGCACTGTTGCGGATGTCGTAATTGTTCTTGTCGTTCTCTGAGTTTTGACGCAAACCTACGACTTCGTAACGGAAAATCCGGCTACCTGCACTAGAAATACCACCGGCTCCAACTGTGGTTTGTCCAAACATCCTTATTTCTCCTCTAGTGTTACTTGTTAACTAGTCAGGGGTGGGGAGTAGGAAGTAGAGGGTAGGGGGTGGTAAAGATATTCCCCATTCCCCATTCCCCATTCCCCATTCCCCCCTTACGCTGGGTTGATGCTAACGATTTTGCCGCCTTGGCGCTGAAGTTGTTGTAACTTCTCAGAAAGTCTTTCGTATGGCACAAATATGGCGGTGCTGCTGCGGCGTACCTTAGGGTAGCCAGGACTCAACAGTCCTGCTACTTCAATTCGGTATACGCGATCGCCTTGACCTACAGCGTTCCCCAAATTTTTCCGGGGCGCGACATCACTGGATGCACGGTAGTTCCAGTTTTCGTTGCTACCAGAAGGACCCACGATGGAGGATGCACTGTTTGTTGCCAAGTCGCGAGCCAGACGAGAGGTTGTTCCTTCTACTTGAGCGCGATCGCTATTGGCATAACCACGATATAACCGGAACATCCGGTTAAATCCGACTGTTTTTTGTCCTGGTTGAGTTGCAAAACCGCGATAGTATGGTACTATATTGTCGCCGAAGTTAGTTTGATACTCTACAGAATCAATATAGGAATCTATTTCGGCATCATACCCTTGGTTTTGATACAAGTCTAAGTGGTAAACCACTTCCGACTCATCGTAGGGAGCACGACCCAACAGATGTTTGTAGTTGAGTTCGATTAATCGAGTTTGGAAACTGTTGTAGAAAAATTTCTTCTTGTAAAGTTCTGACTTGGCAACGCTACGCACAAACTCCCGGACTGTTAGATTCCCATCTCGCAGGAGTGATTCGGCGCTCTTGAGACGTTCTGATGCCATCAAATAATCATTACCCAAAACCTGCCGATACACGGCACGAATCACCGCTTCGACATTGTCTTTGCTGGCGTTGGGGCGGAGTTCAATTCGAGGTGAATCGTTAAAAGCTTCAGTCCCCAGCCTGGATGCTGCTGCTGTAATCGCCATTTTTCTTTCCCCCTAATTTCTTTAGCACTTCAACTAACTACAGAGTGCTTTGATAAGTATTTTTTATCTTTCCCTAGGTAAAACAATGCCCGGAGCGTGATTCAACTGCTAGGTGAACTCATCCAGCACTTGCATCCCTCTCCGGGCAATACGCGATCTAGCTTAGAGCGTTGATGGCGTAATCAATGTAGGTGTTAGCTTCGTTAGCAGCTTGACCGGAGAGACCGTGGTTGGATTTGATGTACTTCAGAGCTTCTACGTACCAGCTACCAGATAATTCAAAGGAGCGGTTGATTTCATCTAAACCAGCAATCAAGTACTCATCCAATGGACCGGTACCACCAGCAACCAAGGAGTAGGTAACAATCCGCAGGTAGTGGCCAACGTCACGAGCACACTTGGACTTACCACGAGAATCAGCAGCGTACTGAGGTCCCTGATATTGGGTTGTGTAAGGGAACTTCTGATAAACTGCTTGAGTTGCACCGTCAATCAGACGCTGAGCGTTGGATGTCAAACCACGAGCCGCTTCCAAGCTTGCTGCTGCACGCTCGAAACGACCGTTAACAGCTTGTAGTTCTGTATTGCCTAAAAAACGTCCTTGGGTATCAGCAGCTGCAATTGCTTCGGTAATTGGGGTTTTCATGGTGTACAATCTCCTTGGTGTTACATTTCTTTATGCCGAGATACCTGTTGTTAGGTTCTGGGCTTTTCTTGTGCTATTAGGCAACGGCAGCAGCAGCGCGATCGAAGTAGCTAGCTACTTCAGAGATCAATGCACTGCAATCACCAGGGGTGATACCTGCGGGGTCGTTAGCAATTTTGGTTGCAGCGTCTTTCATTTTTTGAACGCCAGCTGCAACGGAAGAACCAGGGGTACCCAAAGCTTGGTAGGTTTCGCGCAAGCCGTTCAAGCAGCGGTCATCTAATACGCTAGCGTCACCGGCTAAAATTGCGTAGGTAACATAGCGCAAGATGATTTCCATGTCGCGCAAACAAGCAGCCATACGACGGTTGGTGTAAGCGTTACCACCAGGAGCAATCAACTGGGGCTGTTCTTCAAACAAGGCACGAGCAGCGTTGGTAACAATGGTGGAAGCATTGCTGGTGATGCGGTTTACAACATCCAATCGCTTGCTGCCATCTTTAACCAGGTTGTTCAGAGCATCTAGTTGCTCGGTGCTCAAAAATTCACCTCTGGAATCGGCTTGAGAAACCACCTTAGCAAATGCGTCTAACATGGACTTTTTTCTCCTAATCGCTTAGTTGAGTGCTGTCTTGATTAAAACTGAAATTGTTTTATGAATTTTGGATTGGTAAACAACAGATACCGAACTAAACTGTCTCTCACTTGTACGGCTCTCACTTCTAGCCTGCCGAAGCATGAACGAGAGATTATGAGAACCTGGGGTGATTTTATGAGAAACTTGGCAAACCTTGTGAACTGATTGCCTCATTTAACTTTCGTCTGTTCTTTAACCCCTCCAGATTATGTTTATACAATGCTATTGGGACATTATTCTGTTACAAATTATGAATAAATGAGATAGACCAATAAGAAAAGCCTCAAATCCTTTACATATAAGAGGCTCAGCCTGAGAAAAGAAGATTTTTTTGTTACAAACATTCATATTTATTTTTACCAAACCATGATTTCCAGTTATTAATATTTTTTTAATTATTGATGTAACCTAGCTAAAACAACATATAACAGTTTCTTACCGTGTCCGATCACCCAATAATAATGTAAATATTTCTTAACGAAGTATGTCTAAATATTTCTGTCCCTTGAGAAAATTTTCTCCTGAAGAGGGTGGTGAGGGCAAAAAGCATCGAAAAAAACAAATTCAAAATTTATCACTTGAGGGGGTTGATTTTTGTATTATTTTTTGGTATGTAATTTTACAAATAGCAAAACAACCAGGACTTACGCATTGACAAATGAGACAATAAATGCAGTAATAAAAAACCGAAAAACATCGGCGATGCCTACGGCGAGCTACGCCTACGCTAGTCCGTAGGAGACTGGAAAGATGGATAATTTATCTTGTCTCGATTGAGGGTATGGGCAATTAGAGTAACTACCAAGCCATCCACGGCCAAATGCGATTTAAACACTTACACTCTGTTTTTACTGGCGGAATCGAAATATCCAGGCTGCACACGTTTAGCAGAAATCATGGAAGATTTGTCTCATGATAGTGTCAACAGATTTTTGTTACGTGAGCAGTATGAACCATTAGATTTGTTTAATGAAGTTAAGCCGCATATCAATTTGGTAGGTGGCACATTAAGTGGAGACGATACGGTAATTGACAAGGCTCATAGTGAAAAATTAACAGAGTTAATTGGTTATTTTTATTCGGGACGGCATCATCGTACAGTCAAAGGAATTCAGCTAATTACCTTGTATTACACCGATGTGTCGGGTAAGTCTGTACCAGTAAATTATCGCATTTATAACAAACAAGATGGTAAAACAAAAAATGACTACTTACGAGAAATGATTACTGAGGTTTTGGAGTGGGGATTGGAGCCAAAGATAGTGACTACTGATGCTTGGTATTCCAGTCAGAAAAACTTGAAGTTCCTAAAAAACCAGGAATTAGGGTTTTTAACTGGGATAGCTAAAAATCGTTCCTGTTCAGTCGATGGTAAAAATTTTATCCAAGTCCAAAATCTAGAAATTCCCGAAACTGGTTTAATAGTGTATCTGAAAAAGTTTGGGCAAGTGAAAGTATTTCGGAGAGATTTCAAAAACGAAGCTCACAGATATTACATCATGTATGTACCTGACCTCGATGCACTTTTTTCAATATCTATGGCAGAGTTTAAAGAATTACATTCAATTCATTGGGGAATTGAATGCTACCATCGAGCTATTAAACAAGTGTGTGGAATTGAGCGATTTATGGTGAGGACATCTGCGGCAATTAGAACTCACTTTTTTAGTGCTATCCGCGCCTTTACCCAATTAGAATTAATGAGAATAGAAGAGTTAATTGAAAACTGGTACGAAGTCCAGAGAAATTTGTCTCTTCACGTAGCTCGTGACTTCATTCTAGAACACCTTAAACAACAGGTAGGCTTGAATGCACATAGTCAATTTTCTGTCAATGCGTAAGTCCTGACAACCTCCAAAACCATTTGGAGGGGAGTAGGGAATAGGGAGTGGGGAGTAGAGAAGAGGGATTTTCATGATTGGCGATGAAAAAATTTCACCGCTAAGCATGGAAATCTTCCTCCCCTACTCCCCACTCCCCTCTAAAGCTCTATCGACTCGCGATCGCACAACTTTATCGGTCTCTTGATTGAGAGCCATTCGTAAGGCATTGTATGCGTCTGGCGTGGCAATTTCTTGTAAAGAGACAGCTGCTGCATAACGCAATCCCCAATCTTCGGGAGCGAGCAAAGCCCAAGTCAATTTTTCCATAGCATACTGAGTCACAGCAGGGTTGTCAGTGGTAGAACATATCTGTCCCAACCCTCGTGCTGCAATACGACGGACATTGCCTTGGCAATGGTTAGCAACTGCTGTACCGACAACTTCCCCTAGCAACTCTGTGGCTCTGGGATCGCCAATTTGAGCCAAAGCTTGAATGATGTACGCTTGTAAACCTTGATCGGTAGAACTACGATAAGCAGAAATCAGTGGTTCTACGGTTGCAGGTGCAAGCTTGACTAAAGAATCAACAACCGTTACGCATTGAGCGGGTTGGTTGTGGTTTAAGGCTTGGATTAATGCAGAGATGTTTGTCATTTTAACAGTGACCAGTGACCAGTGACCAGTGACCAGTTAATCCCGAATCGCCAATGCCATTTTCTACTTGCTTGAAAAGTTTAAAGCTGAATTAATAAATCATCAATTGCTTTAAACAGTAAGTTGGATGTTTCGCGATCGCAAATTTCACTACTATCTAAAACCGATTCTAAAATTCGTTTCAAATTCAGCAGCTTGAGACTGTTTGGAATTCGAGCTGCCAAAATAGCTTCGATAGCTTGTCGATGACCAATCGCCCCTAAGTCAAATACAGCAGCCCAACGCAAATACATATTCTCGTGGTTGAGATTTTTCAGAATACGTTCAATGTACTGCGGTTGCTGAGTTAAAAGATATAGGTAGCGAGCTGCTGCACACTGCACTCGTTCAGAAGGATGATTGAAAAAAGACTCTATGTGGGGACGAACTGACCATACTTCTAAAGCAGCTAACGCTTCAATAAGAGCTTCATATGGTTCCTCTTTATTGGATTGCAGAAGATTCACTAAAGGCTGAACAGCCCTCTTATCTCCAATAACTCCCAGGGTTTGGATTACTGCTTCCCGCAGGCGCAGATCCTCCTCACACTCCAGTGCTGCTATTAACGCAGTGACAGCTTGTGGATTTTTGAGTTGACCTAGCGCCCTTGCTGCTTGACGGCGTAGAGGATAACCACCATGAGGGACTCGATAACTTTCATCAAATAGAGCTTCACATAGTGCTGCACAACCGGCTTGTGCTTGGTGTTTTCCCAGCCACCAAGCCGCATAATAGCGAATTTGGTTATCTTCACTTTTTAGTGCGGCGATCGCAGTTTCTTCTGAAATAATTGGTTCGGCTTGATGAGTAGTAGTCATAGTGAGGAGTGAAGGAGAGGGGGAGTGAGGGAGTGAGGGAGTGACTCTCTCCCCCTCTCCCCATCCCTTTTAGGGTTGTGTAATGCTGACTATCTTACCGCCACGCTTGTGAATTTCTTGATAGGTAGCTGACAGTCTTTCATAGGGTACAGTGTAAACCTGTCTGCTACGGCGTACTGCTACACCAGTGTTCTGTACACCCAGAATTGCTTCAATAACAAACAAGCGATTATCGCCTCTTACAGGAGAACTGAAGAGGGATGGCGCGCTTGTAGTGCCACCACCACCTGCTGCGGATGTTGATGGCATAATCATGTTTGCCATGTTCATCGAGATTTTCGATCTCAAACGGGAATTTTTCCCACCATATTGCGCGTTATCACTGTTAGCACTGCCACGATAAAGTGCGAATATGCGGTTATATCCAACTGTCTTCATTCCCGGAATTGATTTGAATCCGCGATAATAGGGAACGACATAACTACCAAAAGCATTTTCATATTCTGGGCTATAAATGTAAGACTCTATGTCAGCATCGTAGCCACGAGAAGCGTAGAGGTCTACATGATAAGCAATTTCTGACTGGTCGTAAGGAGCGCGTCCGAGCAAATGTTTGTAGTTTAATTCAATGAAACGCCCTTGAGAGTTCTGGTAAAAAAAGCATTCTTTGTAAAAGTCGGATTTAGCTAAAATCTCAACAAATTGTTGAACGTTGATTTTACCGTTCCGCAACAAAGATTCGGGGCTGGTGAATTTTTGACTAGCGTATATTCCTTGGCGTCCAAAGATTTGCTCGTAAGCAGCCCTAAACACCAGTTGCAAATCATCTTCGTTCCAATTCTGGCGTAGTTCAACTTTTTTGCCTACCCAATCGTTAACTCCTAGCCGTTCTACAACTGAACTAGTCATCTTTCTAAAACTCCAATTTTGCTAATTGCTGATTGCTTAAAATTCATGGCTAATGGCTAATGGCTAATAGCTAATTGCCTATCGCTAATTGCTATCAATGTTATTAACCATTAGCCATTAGCCATTAATCATTAACTATTAGCCATTAGCTATTAGCTATTAGCTATTAACTCAATGCGTTAATCGCATAGTTGATGTAGGTGTTAGCTTCACCAGCAACGTCACCACTTAGACCATGATTGCTGCGGACAAATTCCAGTGCTGCTACATACCAGCTGGGGGAAAGACCGAGAGCGCTATTGAGTTCGTTCAATCCTGCAACAACGTATTCATCCAAAGGACCAGTACCGCCTACTACGCAGCAGTAGCTAATGGTGCGGAGGTAGTGATCGATATCCCGTACACACTTGTTTTTGCCTTCTTGGGTAGAAGCGTACTGAGGTCCTTGCATTTGGGTGGTGTAAGGAAACTTTTGATACACGTGATTAGCTGCAGCTTCTGCCCATTTCTTGCCATTTTGAGAAAATGCTTTGGCTGCTTCCAAACCTGCACGAGCACGGTTGAAACGACCAAAAACAGCTTGCATTTCGGTATTGCTGAGATAAGTACCGCGAACATCAGCAGTTGCGATCGCTTCAGTCAGTGGGGTTTTCATGATCTTCTTAATCTCCAAATGTTAATAGCTGTAATGGCTCAGAACTCAGAAATTTTTCCTAGAGGATATTTCTGATTTCTACGTTCTTCTCAAGAACCTAGTTGGAAAAAATTGCATTAAACAACAGCAGCAGCAGCCCGATCGAAATAGCTAGCAACTTCAGACATAAGTTGGCTGCAATCACCTCGGGTAATGCCATTGGAATCGTTAGCAATTGCGATCGCAGCATCTTTCATTTTTTTAATTCCAGAAGCTACAGCATCACCAGGAGTACCCAATGCTTGGTAGGTTTCACGCAAACCATTTAAGCAGCGATCGTCCATAACGCTAGCATCACCTGCTAATACAGAGTAAGTGACATAACGCAAAACAAATCCTAAATCGCGGATACAAGCAGCTTGATTGCGGTTGTGGAAGCAAGCACCGCCTGCATTGAAAATTTCAGCACGTTCAGCTACTAAAGCGCGATATGCGTTTGCCACAATGGAGGAAGCGTTACTAGTGAGGCGATTAACCACATCTAAACGCTTATTGCTATCACTAACTAATGCTGATAATCCATTAATTTCGTTATCGCTTAGGTAAGAACCTTTTTTATCAGCTTGTTCAACGACTTTAGAAAAAGCATCTAGCATTGTTCTTTTCTCCTCAATTTTATTGCAGCTTATCCAATCTCTGAAATCAGCTCGCTAAAGGTTAAAAGCAATTCTTGAATCGAAACATAAGAACATACCAATTACAACACAAATTACACGCACACTTACCAAAAATATAGATGGCATTATGCAATCAATTTGTTTTGTTAAAGTCTTTGTTTTTTGCATCGATTTCTTAATTGCTCTTTAGATTTTATATAGTGCTTGAGTGAATTTATTGTTAAGAATTGTAAGTTTGTGTAAAACCTTACAGCATTTTGCGAAATCCCTTTACCAATCAAGCTTTTAGTGCGATCGGTATAACTGCAATTTTACAATATGAAACATTCCTTTGTCTATCTTCATCTAATTAGACTGTCATCTCATAATCTATCAAAAGTAATACTACACGGGATTTGAGTGAGAATGATAGCAAAGTTAATGCCAGAGTTTTTTGTAAAGGTATGTTAAGTTGAGTTAAGAAGATTTTGTAAGATTTCTCATTTTTGTATCTGCTGATGAGGATGGCAAACCCAATATAAATTTTTACAGCTTATGCATTGACAAGATAGCCATTTATGAGCGATCGCCCACAACGAGGTTAGGAAAATTTCTTATCCCTACTCCCTACTCCCTACTCCCTACTCCCTATTCTTCGTCGTAGAACTTCTAGTAAAGTCGTAAATATCTGAGGAAGAGGTGCAGTAACTTCTATCGATTCCCCAGATACCGGATGTTGCAACTTCAGTTTCCAAGCATGAAGTGCTTGACCGGGTAAGTTAACTCCCACAGAATGACCAGAACTATATATGGGGTCACCAACAATGGGATGACCTATTTGAGCGCTGTGAACCCGAATTTGATGGGTGCGTCCAGTTTCTAACTGAAAATGCATTAATGTGTAGTTTCCCAAACGTTCTCTCAGTTTCCAGTGAGTCACCGCCAGTCTTCCGCCTTTTTCTACAGGAACAACTGCCATTTTTTTGCGATCCACTGGGTGGCGACCAATGGGTAGATTGATAGTACCGCTTTCCTTCTTGGGCGCACCGTAGACGATCCCCAAGTATTCTCGCCCTGCAGTTTTTGCTTTCAGTTGAGCCTGTAATGCTTGATGAGCTTGTTCTGTTTTGGCAATAACAATAGCCCCAGTCGTATCCTTATCCAATCGATGAACAATTCCCGGTCTTTGAACTCCCCCAATTCCTGGTAAGTTGGGACAGTGGGCTAAGATAGCGTTTACAAGAGTACCATCTTGATGACCAGGTGCGGGATGAACAACTAAACCTGCTGGTTTATTAATAATCAGTAAAGAGCTATCCTCGTAAAGAATATCTAAAGGTATCTCTTCTGGTTTAAGTTCCAGTGGTTCTGCTTCTGGTATTTTCAGGGTGATATTATCCCCTGCTTTTACAGAGATCTTCTTAGATATACAGAGTTTGCCATTCAGATGAACGTTACCTTGCTCAATTAACTGTTGAATCCTGGAACGAGATAGATTTGGTAATTCTTGCGAAAGGTAACGATCTAGACGAACATCCTTGGAAGAAATAGGTCGAATGCTTTCTTCTGAAACTTGTAAATTGATTTCTGTCACTTTATTTAATTGCGAACCATCTTAAAAGTTTAGCCAAAATTCTGATTAACTTGAAAAAACCTATTGTTTAGGTAGAGAATGAGAACACTTATGTCTCAAAAAGATTTTCATCCGACAGTTCAAAAGGTCAAGGGGAGTGCGTGCGCTGTCGTCGCACTCATGTTCGTCTTCACTAACCCTTGTTTTGAAGCCGTGGGCGGTTTACACACTACCCCTATGATAAGATTCAGCCCGGAAATATATTTCCGGGCTGAAATCTAGAGTTTGCTAAAGCTTAGTAGACAAAGATTTTAACCAGTTTTCATGGGTTTCAGCTTCAGATCTGTGCTTGAGTTCAAGACATTTATAATAAAACCACGCCCAATAAGCTTTGTAGGATATTTTTACCCACAGTATTGGAAGATTTATAGGTGTCAGCTTGACCAAGGATAGCAGTGTTTTTCAGATTAATGAGAGGAGCTGCTACTAATGTCAGTCCACCTTTTGTTGCATCAATCTCAGCATCTGTTAACTCTTGGATAGAGTCAGCATCAACGTTATGCAGTTGGGAAATTGTAATCTTAGCCATGGTGATGTACTCCTAGTTTTGATTACTTGTCTTTGGGCTTTGATGAATGTCTCTTCTTGTCCCATTCCTATAATCTATTACTGACTTTTTAGTTCCAAGGCTTTCATCAATTTATAATGGAAAAAAAGCCTGTCGTTATGTCCACGATTCTTAAGTAATGATTAACTTTTGTCAGAAATAATAGCTATCACCCACACTCGATTGATTTGGGGTAAATTAGCTCTTAATTCTCCTGAAAGTCTGAGAAATTCACATCGGAAGAGATATGGCATAGTCCTGACCGCCCACTACAATCTTGATACAGTCAGCATTGCCCACTCTACGTATGTTTTAAAAATCAAATAGAATTTTTATAATCGTTTTGTAAAGATTCTGTGAAGCTTTGATGCAATCATTCTTATTTAAAAAGTTTTCTTGAATTGTATAAAATAGGGTGGTCTTTATTGAGTTATTTTTTATACTAAGTAAAAACATATACTTATTTATGCATAAGTTCTCACGACTCGTCTCGTTGAAATCTTCATTCAATTTTTCAAGCAAACATTTATTTAAATATGTATAAAAAATACTAAGTAATTAAAATCATGCCTAAAAATCATGTATAAATTCTGTCTCATTTATCAATTAGATATAAAGGACTTAAATAAAAATTTACATCTTTAGGAGGATGACAAAATTTTTAAAAGACTGTGTCTATAAATTGCCAAACCAAATTTTTCCCTTTACCGCAATACTTGCGATCGCACCTATGTTCTGATGTTATAAAAGATACATTTTTGTAAATTTGAACTCTAGACAATAGGAGTTCCAGACTTATACTTAGTGATATAAAAATATTACTTATCAGTATTTTTACTCTAAAAAAATAAGTTTTGATTTTCCGATACGTGGAGTATAAAGTTATAATAATTTCTCTACTGATAAATAATTCAGTGTATACACTTAAAAAAAGACGTAACAGTATACATCCTTACAAGACATTTATGTTAAAAGAGCAATGACCTTTTATGGTTTCTTTATTTACTTATATTACTCTTTACACATCCTTTAACTTTTTTTTGAAAACTATAGTAACCTAATTGTAGAGAGCAAGTTACTTACCATCTACCCTAGTGTTAGAGAGTAAGGTATTTATCATCTACCAGGTAACTAAAAATTTTTATATTTCAGGTATGCACTACACTGCTTGAATTCTGTGGAAAAGTTCTAGAATTTGCATCATATGCCCCAGGGTGACTGCCCATCATCAAACAACGTCAGAGTGTGTTCCCAAATGCGCGTGAAGAATTTACTTTCTTCTTCACTAACCTTCAGAGCGTTCTACCGCGTAGTGTTGTTGTGTGAGTTGACATCCCAGTCACCGTTGGAGGAAGGTTGCCGTGAATTATAGTCAAAGCAGTATTTTAAGTTGGCTAGAGACAGGGGTATTGAGCGGACAACTGTTACAGGGTCATAGTCGGCGGTCTCAAAATATACCTATCTGCTCAAGGCATATGAAAAGACAAGAAAGTCTTGGTATGTGCTCATGTCAAATAAGAACCTTTTTTGAAGAAAAGCTGTCTACCATATCAACACTTTGCAGTAAGCCAAACTTTGAAGCTTGGTGCGATAGCAAAGCTAAGTGCTTTAGCCGTATCGCCTAAATCTACCTCAAGGAGATGCTGGAATTCTCCATACAATCTGTCGGTGATTCCATCCTTGCCCTCTTAAAGGGTAATGTAGCCGAAAAAACTAGAAATTTACAGGGTTACCAAATTAATATTAATAGGAATCAGGCATCTCCAAACAAGACTCCCTAACAAGGAGTACCGCCAGTTTAGTGAACTGGCTGTAACTTCAAACTTCTAATTTCTACAACTTGGGCTTTACAAGAACAAGCGTGGTTAGGAGAGCAAAGAACAGGTTTATGTCAAGATAGGACAATTTGCTATCTATATGTTGCAATTATCCTGACAAAATATTGTCATTCATAAATTTGTTCACAACCCAACTTTGGTTGCAAATCTTGATGTGAACTCAGAGCCATGAATATGACTACACTTCCCATTGGTAGATACAGGTTTTTCCAGAAAATACAGCCGCTATTTCTACTAAGTAAAATGGCTAGTAACCACAATACTGGTTGTTGGCAAGTTTATAGTCCATCGGCTTCCTGGCTAATTTATATGGAGAAAGGCGAACTCGTTTATATCTCCTATAGCGAGCAAATGTTTGATATTCTTCATAGAAATTTGCAACGGCTAAGCGAACAAGTTCCCAATCTTCGTAATGCGATTGATAAACACTTCCAATCATTATTAGAAACCCACAATAATGATGAATCAATAGAAAGTCCAGAGTATAGGCTTATTTGCTGGTTGGTTAATCAAAATCACATAACTTCTGCGGAAGCAGGAATGTTGATAGAGCAATTGGCGCTAGACGTATTAGAGCCATTACTCAAAATTGAAGATGGAAGCTACGAATTCGTACCAGAAGTTTGCTTGGACGATTTACCAAGATTCTGTCATTTAGATTTACGCGTGCTTTTTGAAGAATGTCAAGATAGACAACAACAGAGAAATGCTAAACCTGCAAGTGCTCAACAGCAGTGCATACAATTTATCAAGGCAAAAGCACGAAAATATCAAGCCAAGATTGAACAAAAGTTTATCAGACAGGAGAGACATGAAGTTATCAACGACTCAAGTCAGTTTTTGATTCCTAGCATTAGCGATCCTGAGATAGAAACTAATAATACCAGACAAGAAACTTTTCAAACTTCCACCGAGCAAAGACTTTATAAAGTGGTTTGTATTGATGATAGTCCCGTTGTTGTCAATGCTGTTAAAAACTTTTTAGATCAACAAATATTCACTGTCACAGGAATTAGCGATCCTCTGAAAGCTTTAATGCAGATTATCCGTATTAAACCGGATATAATTTTACTTGATATTGAAATGCCCAACTTAGATGGGTATGAAATCTGTTCTTTGTTAAGAAAACATTCATATTTTCAAAATACACCTGTAATTATGGTTACGGGACGAACGGGATTTATCGATAAAGCGAAGGCAAAAATGGTTAAGTCAACCGGATATCTGACAAAGCCTTTTTCGCAAGTAGATTTACTAAAAATCATATTTCAAAATATTAAGTGAGAACGAAAAATTAGCTAGATGTCCGCTAACCCTTACTGGCGTTACTCAGATCCCCGACTTCTTAGAGAAGCTGGGGATCTGAGTAACGCTTGTTTTTTTGTACAAACATTACCTTATATTACATTTTTGTAACAAAAACGGGATCTTCAAAAATTCCTCAAATATTCTAACTACATTTAACACAGACGAAATTCAGTTCAAAAACGTAGACCGAAGCCTAAATTCAGTACGTTTATCATAATGGGGTTTTAAAAAAATTATGACTACTTGTCCCTGTTGCTCTAACCAACTGCTACGCCATATCCGTAAAAATCAAATTTCTTGGTTTTGCCGCAGCTGCTGGCAAGAGATGCCTGAACTTAGTCAAAGAAGTCTGGATTCACTCTCTATGGCTAGGTCTACTCAATTCGCTCGAAAACAATTAGCTGTTTCCTATTATAAATAGTTTAGATCATTCAGATTTTTTAATATCCATTTAAAAAGCAGGGACACAATTATATTGTGTCCCTAATTAATAAATTTATTTATGGAATCAAAAAGAAAATTGATTCTTAATTAACTGGTCATTGGTCACTATAGCATTGGTACAGTAGTTACTTTAAGTGACTAGAAACGCTACTTACAACTTTTGACGCAAATTTTATACTTTCTGGATTAGAAGCAGACATACTATTTATCTTACTTGTAAATAATATCTTCTCCTATTTATGATATTAATTGCTACAGAGTTATTACGGATATCAACGCGATCGTTCATTAAAGTTCTGTTTGTTTCACTGGAGACTGATGTTATAAAATAGTTATTATTATCAAAAATGTGCTCAAATAAATCCTTATACCATTTTACGAAAAGGATGATACAAATCTAAAACGTAGAGACGCGCCATGGCGCGTCTTTACAGAATTTAAATGTATCACGATTAAAGTGAAATGGTATTAGGAGTGATAGTTCGGTTATCACCTCTGAATATTGTTGCTTCTGTCCTTGTATGTGATGTCCAAAATAAGCTATATATAAGTAATGCTGCAAATTTCTACCAAAACTATCATCCCCGACAGCGAGATCGAAATTAATGCAATTCGCTCACAAGGAGCAGGAGGTCAAAACGTAAACAAGGTTTCCACTGCCATCCACTTGCGTTTTGATATAAAGGCTTCATCATTACCCGATTTTTACAAAGAACAACTTTTAAAGCTCAAAGATCGACGTATCACCCAAGAGGGAGTTGTTGTTATTAAGTCTCAAGAATACAGAAGCCAAGAGAAGAACCGGGAAGAAGCGTTGAGACGACTGCAAGAACTCATCAAAAGCGTAGTCATACTGAAAATAAACCGTAAACCTACCAAGCCAACTCGCAACTCTCAAAAAAAGCGTCTTGATAGCAAAAGCAAGCGCGGAGAAATTAAGTCTATGAGAAGGCAAATCACCGATTGATAAAAGCGATCGCGTTTAAAGTAAAATTATCTTTTTTTCCTCTTTTTTCATGTCCTTTATGTCTTTGCGGTTCATTCAAATAGGTAATCTTCGGGCGGGAGGGGAGTAGCCGTTGTTTTGCGTTAAGCTTTTTAAGCTAGAAGCTGTTTCTTCTGGTTTTCCAGCAAGGGGGAAAACTAAAATACTTTTGATTGCGGGGTTATCTATTAATTCTTTTAAGCGATGGAATTGTCGCTCGCTAATAGCAATTCCCGCATAATTTTTGGCATAATTTAATTCTTCTTTGAAATTCGCCTCATTATAAGCTTGAATAAATACCTGATCGACATTCCATTGTTGCCAATCAGCGGCGAAATATCGTTTAGCCCAATAAGGATTATGATGACAGATATCAAAACTAACTGAAGAATTAGTTATTGGTATATTCTTAGGTAAAAGGCGGCTGATGTCTAGATTTCCTGGCTGGATGAACCACCAATAACCACCTCCTAAGATAGCTATGATTATGGAAATCGGAATATTTGAGCATCCGCATCCACTTGGCTTTTTATTTTGACGCGACATAAGAACATAGTCTCAATTTATATATAATAAATTGCTACCATTTGAAATCGATATTTTCCAAATAAGTCTTGAAAATTGGGAATAAAATTTTCCCTCATCACGCTCGTGCAAGAATGAATATCATCAAGCATTGCCTCAGTAGCCTTTCCTGCTTTGAAACACGGTAAAAATAGGTTGGGGGTGTCGGAGTTTTTGTCCCAGCATTCATCTCACGTTCTTCTTCGTGTGACAGTTGGGGTGCGGAATGGGGCTTAAAATTTCTGCACAGTCATGTCCAATAGAGGATGATGGAATCATTTTTTTAGTGTTAAATGGTGGATATTGCCAAAAGTTGACTAAAAATCTAACAACTTAATTATTTTTCAGGCAATATTTTTTGAGGAGTGATTGTGAACACTATTTTTTTCCGTAAAAATTCTTTTTGCGTGCTGAGCATATCAGCTATAGTAGCTACAAGTTTCAGCGTGCCTGCTGTTGCTCAAGTAGTAGATACTACAAACGGTGAACAGTTGAGAGCATCTTCTGGAACTGAAGCGTCTGCCCGAACAACAAGTATTAAAGTAGAACACTTCTACCCAAATGTCTTTACTTCATATGTGGAGAAATCTTCCGTTCCCGATCATACCGTAGCATCTGCTGCCGATCTAAATCAGGTGCAGCAAGTACAAAATAATACACAACAGGAAACTTCTAACAACGTTGTTACACCTGTTCCAGGAACGACAACTACGTCATCTGCAGCGCTTGTAACTCCCCAAGAAACTGAAACCCAGGTTAAGCCATCTACTTCTAAAGTGGCACAATCCGATATTACTACTGTCGATCCAGGGCGAAGAACTCGTGGTGGATCGAGTTACATCGGAATAGGAGGAAACATCGGGTTGGGTGGCGACTCTGCTTTGAGCGATGGTAACTTCATGGTTCTTAGTAAAATCGGGCTGACACGTGTTTTATCTGCACGTCCATCGGCTGTGATTGGAGACGATACAGCCATTCTCATTCCCGTAACTTATGACTTGTCATTTAGATCGGTAGATCCTTTCTCCGAACCATTGCCTATTGCGCCTTATCTTGGTGCTGGTGTTGCTATTGAAACTAGCGATGATGCTGATGTAGCTTTCTTGCTTACTGGTGGTATTGACGTACCAATATCGTCTCAGTTTACAGCAACAGCTGCTATAAATGCAGCATTTTTTGATGATATAGATGTCGGTTTGGCGATCGGAATTGGTTACAATTTCGGTAGTCTCTTTGGTCGATAAATAACGATTCAGTAGGTAGGGCAATGTCCACCCTGTCTTGAAAAAGGGAGTAGGGAGTGGGGAGTAGGGAGTAGGGTAGGAAAATTTTCAAAATCCCAAATCTCAAATCCACCATCCCCTAATCCAAAATCCACCATCTCCTAATCCAAAATCTAAAATCTAAAATCCAAAATCGCATTACTTTGGACTCACTTTGTCAATTGTTTTGAGTTTACCGTCAGGTTCAACAGTCCAGACATTGTAGATACCAATGACATCACCGTTTTTGTCAACATCTACGTTGCCACTCGCGCCTTGGTAATTAATATCTTTCCCTTCTTTAAGTAACTTCAATCCCTCACAAACGTCTGTGACTTCTACACCAGGAGCATTTGATACTTCACTGATTTTATTTGCTATACCCGTACCAGTGTTCTCCTTGGCAGCTTGTGCCGCTAGTACTAGTAAAGCAGTGGCATCCCATGATTGAGGAGCAAATTCTCCTGGTGAACTACCTTTTTTTGATTGCCAAAGTTTGGTAAGAGCTTCTAATGCTTTTCCATCAGAACCCGGTACCGTACCAATAACACCCGTCACAATATATTTTCCATCATTTGTTTTGCCAACTTGTTGGGGAAACTCATCTGACTTCATACCGTCAGTCAGCATTACCTGTACCCCCTGTAGCAAACCTTGTTGGTATGCTGATTTTAAAAGCAAGCTACCTGTTTCTACGTAAAAAACTCCCAGAACAGCATCTGGTTTACCTCCAAAAGCTGCTGAGGCTTCACTTTCAAAAGTGGTTGATTTGGGGTCGTAGCGAACCGGTTTGTTTTTATTAACAACAGTTCCCCCCGATTTTTCAAAAGCTCGTACAAATGCTTGTTCAAAACCAACGCCGTAATCGTTATTAATTACAAGGGTAGAAACTCGCTTGTAACCTCTTTTTTGTGCCAATGTAGCTAGGGCTGGTCCTTGATAGCTATCAGGTGGAACAGTACGCGCCCAAAAACCTTTAAATTCACCTTTTTTTGCTTGTTCGGTAAAGACGGGGCTTGTGCTACCAGGGGAAATTAGCATGACTTTGTTCTGGACGGCAATTGAGACAGCAGCAGTAGAAACACTGCTGGCAAAAGAGCCTACCACACCTGCTACCTTGTCTACAGTCGCTAGTTTTGTCATACCAGCTGCACCCGCTTTAGGATCGGTTTGGTCATCTACCTGAATGAGTGTCACGGGTTGACCATTAACCCCCCCACAAGCATTAACAGTCTCAACAAGAAAGGGAACGGATGGGATCATTTGCTGCCCGATGGAGGCTAGATCTCCAGTGGCGGGCAATAAAGAACCTATTTTCAGACCGCTACCACTAGCAGTTGTATTTGAGCTTTCTGGGGTTGTGTTACCACTGTTAGTTGTTGACGTATTGGGGGCTTGGGTATCACAAGCCGCGGTCAGAAAACCAATTCCTACAGTCACTAAAGCCAGGGCTAAGGCTGTGCTTGTTCTTTGCATACAATAAATTTCACTCCTCTTCTTTATAGGAGCCTAAATATAAGATTAAAATTTGACTAGTGTTCTGTCGCATAAGTTTTGATGGATAAGTTTGCTCAGATCCCCGACTTCTTTAAGAAGTCGGGGATCTAGCAGATCATCAAAATCCGTATGGTCAACCACCAGATTAAGTGGGTTCAGTTTTTATATTGGCTCCAGAAGATAAATAATAACATTGATGAAAAAATTGGTGAAAATAACTTTCCATCAGTCTTCATCAATTGCTAAAACAACGGAGAGGGAGGGATTCGAACCCTCGGGAACGCCAAAACGCTCCAACAGATTAGCAATCTGCCGCTTTCGACCACTCAGCCACCTCTCCAGGGTCACGAATA
This sequence comes from Scytonema hofmannii PCC 7110, assembly GCF_000346485.2. Taxonomy (NCBI): domain Bacteria; kingdom Bacillati; phylum Cyanobacteriota; class Cyanophyceae; order Nostocales; family Scytonemataceae; genus Scytonema; species Scytonema hofmannii. The sequence goes on along the minus strand of NZ_KQ976354.1, from coordinate 10,438,282 downwards.
CTAATGTTACCAGAGCAAAAATTGAAATGTCAATAGTTATTTGCCATTTGTCATTTGTCATTTGTCATTCGTGTGAACAAAGGACAAATGACCAATGACAAACCTTACAACACTTGTGCTCGCAACCATGCCACTGGTAATGTAAGTAACTTTTGTAATTTCGGCACGTAAGCACGCTGATTGAACACGTCATAATCGCTGCGTTCAATAACCTTGAGAATCCTACTGTAATGGATTAGAGCAGCCCATACGGGTAACCGAGCATCAGCAGAGAGATAGCTGATTCCTCTTTCTGCTTTTGTATAAAATTGGCGCGTCCTGCTAATTTGGAAGCGCATCAACGATCGCCATCGCTCATCAATTACACCTTGGATCAAGTCTTGCTCGGTGTAATTGAACTTCGCTAAGTCTTCTAAGGGAATGTAAATTCTCCCCCGACTTGCGTCTTCTCCTACATCGCGCAGGATATTGGTCATCTGGCTGGCAATTCCTAAGGAAATTGCTTCTTCCGTAGGAATATAGGGCGACTCGCTCTTGTGCCAAGGGGCTGTTTGATTGGATGTATCTACGCCCATAACTGCTGTTGACATCAAGCCTACAGTGCCGGCGACGCGATAACAGTAGAGGTATAACTCCTCAAAAGTTTGGTAGCGGCTTCGGTATAGATCCATACGCTGACCCTCAATCATGTCCCGATAGGGTTGGATGTCCGTCGGGCAAGAGTGGAGGGTATCCACGAGAGCTACATCGAAATTGTCCGTTGGCTGTCCTGCGAAAATGGATTTCAGTTGCTGCTCCCACCGATCCAAGGTTTCCGGTGTGGTGATAGAAGCAACGGGACCGTCCACTAGTTCATCTGTACGACGACACCAAGCATAGATTGCCCAAATATGCTTGCGCTTTACCTTACTCATCAGCAAAGTAGCCAGGTAAAAAGTTTTGGCATGTTTTTCTGTGAGTTGGCGACAAAGTTCGTAGGACTCGTCTACCGAGACCAACGTTTTCATGCGTGGGGGAGAATCAGGCAGTTGCAGCATTCGTTGCAGGCTGAAGGGTTTGCATTTGCAGGCTTGACGATTTTGCCACTGGATGTGCTTCAGCTATCGCCTGCGCTGTCAGCTTACCAGAAAGTACGGCACCTTCCATACTCCCCAAGTAACGTTGCATCGTGTAACTACCTGCTAGATAGAAGTTGGAAACTGGAGTCACTTGTTCTGGACGGTGCTGCTGACGACCGGGCGTTGCTTTGTAAACCGATCGCGGCGTTTTTACGACATGGTATTTTAGCAACTTTGTCGGATTGTCTCCGATGAAGTGGTCGGGAAAGAGCTTTTCTAATTCGGCAAGGGTTGCCTGTAATATTTCTTCATCAGATTTAGCAATCCAATCGACGGCTGGTGCTAAAACTAACTCCAGCATCGATTTATCGGGGTTTTCGTACCCGCGACAAGTGTTGCTCATGTCAGCATAAACGCTAAGCAAGGGCGATCGCGAAAACAGCAGCTGGTCGATATCTGTTAGTTTACGGTCAAACCATAGCTGTAAGTTTATCACCGGTACGCCTTCCAAACCTTCTAGCTTTTGGAAAAATTCTACTTGCTTCCAAGGTTCCGGCATCATCACCTTCATGACGTCCACTGACATTGCCGAGACGTACATATCGGCTGTCACAACTTCATCGCTTGCCCCATTCAGCCCGCGTATGACGTATCCTTTGACAGTGCCATCTTCGTTCAGCAAAATTTCTTTTAATGGCGCATTCAATCGAACTTCTCCACCTCGTGAGGTGATGTAATCCACCATCGGCTCGCACATCCGTTCTGTTGGCGAACCATCCAGAAAAGCCATTTTCGAACCATTCTTTTCTTGAAGAAATCGATTGAGAGCCGTCAAAAGAATTGTTGCTGAAATTTCTTCTGGATTGATAAAATTTAACGCCTTAGACATGGCGATAAAAACTTCTTTTTCTACCCTTGGAGGAATATTTTGCTTTTTCATCCACTCTCTCCAAGAGTATTTATCCATAGCCTCTACGTACTTTTGCCCCTGAATCATCGCCGGTATCAACCCGATGCCAAAGCGAATTTTTTCTGGCCAGGTGAGCATATCGTTATTCCGTAGAATAGCGACTATGCCGTTCCAAGGCGCTGGTATATCAGGAAAATCAAAGCGACTGTAAGTGCCTGGATTGTCGGGCTGATTGAATATCAGCGCGTGTTCTTTCCACTGCAGCCGATCGTCAATGCCCAACTCTTTCAGCAACTGCAGCATATTTGGATATGCTCCAAAGAAGATGTGCAGCCCGGTTTCATACCAGTCGCCGTCTTTGTCTTTCCAAGCGGCTACCAGTCCCCCCAATACGTCTCGGCTTTCTAAGACGATTGGAGTGTAACCTGCATCCGTGAGATATTTGGCACAGGATAACCCTGCTAAACCCGCTCCGGCGATCGCTACTCGCATTTAACCTTTGTGATATTGAATAATTCTTAATCGTTTTATCGTTTTTATTATACTTTGCAATCCGTTACATTTGGCAGTGTTTTTTTTCAATCTCTGGGAAATTGTTAATTTTCCTTGATCCCTCTACTTGGAGAGTAGGGAGTGGGGAGTAGGGAGTGGGGAGTAGGGGTGGGGAGTGGGGAGTAGGGCATGTGTCCTATCCCAATTTGAGTTGAGAGACAATCAGTAAGCCTTAAAAACCCGGTATCTGGGAGATACCGGGTTTCTCTCTACTTACGAATGATTTAAGAATGCCTTAGCAAGCGTAAATCTATCGTAGTTGATGCTTTTTAAAAAATTCACTATTCCAGGAAATGGTGTCAAACAGGCGATTTATGAACACTTCGCTGTACTTGAGTACCAATCAGTTATAAAAAAAATAAATTGAAAATAGAGTAATAATCAAAAAAAATATCGAAAACTTTTATTTGCTTGTTGAGCGACAACAGGATAATATGTTACCTGCTGGGATCGCTCAGTATCTTAATCACAACTGCGCTGTTATTCTGACTTTTTGGAAGAGTAGACCGCGCTGGTTTTGTGATTGAGAAATTGTCATTATCAAAGAACAAGGTTAGCACCATCAAAAGGTGTACATACCTGAAAACTGACTGAACCATGATATTTTTTGGACTACTTTGGGTTACATCCTGGATTGGTTCGTTTTTGTCGTTGAACCAAAACTTGCCATCAAGTTTTACTTCAAATATTGTTCCGGCAAAAGTGTCATCCAACTTAGGGAAGCTGGTTAGTAACCCTCATCCATTTTTAACGCCCGTTCGACATCAAATGAATGTTGTAGGTACTACAACAATACTGTCACTGAGGTTTCTAAAAATGGATTGGGGTGATAAGGAATCAAAACCAAATCTTACTAAACCACCCGCTCCGCTCATAAAGAGAGATAAAAATAGCAAAAATCAGTTTTGCGGTCTTCAACAAGATAATCTAGCCAAGCAACCTACTGTTAAAGATGCAAGTCTTCTACCCGTTCCAAGTTTGATAAAGACAGGGTCTGATGATCGAGATTTTCTCCCAAATCAAATACTGCGATCGCTCCAAAATTTCTTTCGCTTTCCCAATCCCATCGAACCAGGTTTTGATTCTACTTCTTCGCCTGTTGTAGTTGTTAATCGAGGTACAAGCAATTACGAAGTGTGGCTAAATAACCGTGTGGTAGCGAATTTACCAGATCGACAACAAGCAAGTTTGATGCAACAACGCTTGACAAGACTTGTGAAATCATCTAATTTTGATGCTTCTCGATTGCATCCTGCTCTTGTTGATGGGATACCAGCATTAATGTCGGGTAATCGCTTTTTGTTTGGAATTGGGAAAGAAGTCACTCGAAAAACTCACCGTAGTGGCGATTTATTAGCGATCGAATGGGTAAATAATTTGCGTCAAGCATTGCAAGTACCTAAGCTATCACTTGTTGAAGGACAGAAGGAAATGTATGGCTTGACTTCTTCTAAGAAAAGAATGGCGGGCTTAGCTTCTTGGTACGGTCCGTACTTTCACGGTCGCATAACAGCAAATGGTGAGACATTTAATCAGAACGAATTAACAGTTGCTCACAAGTCATTGCCATTTAACACATACTTGCAGGTAACTAATTTGAAAAATGGCAAGACAGTCATTGTGAGGGTTAACGACCGAGGTCCATATATTCCCCCAAGAAGTTTGGATTTATCCAGGGTAGCAGCTCGCTGTATTGATAGTGAATTAGCTGGAGTTGTACCTTATGAGGCAGTTATTTTGAACAAGAGCAAACCTAGAATGACTTTGAAAAGGCCTAGCCTTAACTTGAAGATGCAGAAGCCGCCAAGAAAGCTTGCAGTTATTTCAGACTAATCAGTGACCAGTGACCAGTGACCAGTGACCAGTGACCAGTCACTGATTGCTGGTCAATATATGGCGATTGAATTCTTCGCGATCGACAAATTGTTGAAAAATCCGATCCATCTTAGTCAGTTCAAATAACATTTTGACTTGGTCATTCATTGAGCACACATAAAGCTTACCACCTGAGTTTCGTACAACCTTCATTGCCGATACTAAAGCACCTAAGCCAGAACTATCGATAAACTTTACCTCGTGAAGATCGATTAGCACGATATCAGATCCATGAGTCATGATATCTTTAACTTCACGACGCAGTTCATCACCTCTAGCACCGTCTATAACACCAGAAAGGGAAAGTACATTAACAGTAGGGATCATAGGTTTGATAATGGATAATGTTTTAACTACTAATTCCGTTATATTTTTAATAGACTGAGACTGCAATCATAAGCAAAAAAAATTTATTTCACTACCGTGAATTTACAGTCTGTAAAATAACGATCAGGAAATAAGGGAAAATAAGTAATTTGCCATGCTTAAAGCTTAGTAGTATTTACGTATAAATAAGCAGTAACGATTATCCACCGTCGGCTCATATTTTAACTCGTCTGCAAGAACAGCCATAATTTTCAAGCCGCGTCCGCGTTCTTCTTCGTTTTCCTCCAAGCTACCTATCTCTTGTAGCTTTTGCTTGAGGTCAAAAGCTTCTCCATAAGACCAAATACGGATTTCTATACATTCTTCCGAACGCACAGCTTCTATCTCAATGGGAGTTTCCATTGGTAGATTCTTATGAGCGTGCTCCACTATATTAGAAAAGCCTTCTATAAGCAATGTTTGGCATTGCCACAGAATTTTTTTATCCAGGAGCGGAGGTTGGTTAATTTGCTCAAACCATGACAAAATAGCAGAGGAGACAGTTAGATTTGTATGAACTTTTAGAAAAATTTTATAATTCACTTTTTTCATCAAAAAACTCCTAATCCAATAATAGGTTGGAATTCATTTGCCGTCTTTAGAGATATAACTTATTTTTTAAATAAAAATTATCAATGCTAATTTAATATTTGATAAAACCTATAATTATTTTAGTTATAAATTAATGGTTGATGTTTAAAATTCTTATTATTGATGACGATCCCATTGTGCGGATGGCACTGAAGAACACACTTCAAAAGCAAGGGTATGATGTTTCTGTAGCCAGTGACGGTGTAGAAGGAATTGACTTGGCAAAACAGCTACATCCTGCTTTGATGATTTGTGATTGGATGATGTCTGGTTTGGATGGGCTGGAAGTTTGCCGTCAAATTAAGGCAAATCCAGACTTAGCAACAACTTTTTTTATTTTACTGACGGCTAGGGGTGCTGCTCCGGGTGAAGCAGGAGACAGAGTAGAGGGGCTTGATGCTGGAGCAGATGAATTTGTTTCTAAACCTATTGAAGTTAATGAAATCAAAGCACGGGTAAGAGCAGGGCTAAGATTGCATCAACTTCATCAAGATTTGCAGAACCAGAAACAAGCTTTACAAGTTCTCAATCAAGATTTGCAAACTCAAAAACAAATCTTGGAAGCAGAATTATCTGAGGCTGCAGATTATGTGCGATCGCTTCTACCCCCACCACTCTCAGGGACTATCTCAACAGAAGCGCTGTTTCTTCCCTCAGTACAGCTTGGCGGTGATTGCTTTGACTATTATTGGATAGATGATGAACATCTAGCGATTTATCTCCTAGATGTATCGGGACATGGAGTAGGTTCAGCCTTGCTGTCTGTATCTGTACTCAACGTTTTGCGATCGCAATCCCTACCCAAAACTAATTTTTGTCAACCCAGCCAAGTTCTAAGTACACTCAATCAATCCTTCCAAATGGATAACCACAATGATAAGTACTTTACAATTTGGTACGGAGTGTACAACCGTACACAACGCCGACTTGTTTACGCTAATGCGGGACATCCACCAGCCGTGCTGTTATCTCGTGCATCTGAACAAAACATTGCAGTGCAAAAACTCGACTCTCTGAGTTGTCCAATAGGATTTTTGCCTGATGATGACTATGAAGATAGCACTGTTGAAATTGAAGAAAACAGTACTTTATATATATTTAGCGATGGGGTGTACGAAATTGTTACACCAAGTCAAAAGATTTGGGGACTTAATGCTTTTATAGATGTATTAGTTAGTTATACAAAGACAAATACCTGCCATCTCAAGCAGGTGATGGCAGAAATTAACTCCATCAGTGCTAGAACCAAGTTTGATGATGATTTATCTATATTAAAAGTCTCTTTTTGAAGTCAAAAGTGTAAAGTATAAAGTATAAAATTTTTACTGATGACGCCGCAAGAAAAGGGCGGGCGAGGAAATAATATAATATTTACGCTAAAGGTTGATTCTTATTTTGATAGAAAAACCGCCCTATCTAAAATCATCTTAACGTCAGATGGATTTCTTGATATATCTCGTTGCCAAAAACCAAAGCCACCATGCTGATTAACTGCTTGAATCCACTGTTCTAAAAATACACTTTTAGCTACGTCTTTTTGAGTGTAATGACCTTTAGTTTCTAAAATCAAGAAACTTCCAGTTTTTAGGCGAATAATAAAGTCAGGTCTATATTTGCGAACAATACCTTCAAATATGTAGAGAATTTCAAATCCAAGGTGGTTGTGGGTTCGCAGATAAGATGAAATTTTAACAACGGAGTGAAGCGGGTTTCAGACGACACAATTCGCGCATAAAGTGAAATCTATTGTAGCACAACGGTCTTAGCCTCAAGCGTCAATTCACACACTATATGAAATTTTCCGACTTTGATTTATCGACAGCCCGAATGCTTTTTAAAGCGCACTTTTGAAGTGTAATGAGCTTATACTCTGCTAATAGAGCGATCGCTTACTTCATACGATAGTCAACCAGCTTGACTACGGGACATTCATGTTTTTTGGTATAAATTATAATCAGTATTTGACAAAATCCCGTGAATTTCTGTGATTAGATGCAAAATTTCAACTTATGTGCGAATTGACTGGAAGGCTAAAACCCTTACCCCATGGTCAATTTCACTTTATGTGCGAATTGCGTAGCCTAGAATCCCTATAACTTCGTTGTCCAAATTTCACGTTATCTGCGAACCCATATGGTCATTCTTAACCCAAGCCTCAACCTTGGAATTACGGTTCTTCCGTACTTAGTGGGCTAAATCATTAATTAATTTTGATAAGTTTGCTTTAAAACCAATGCTTACAGGTGGTTGTAGTCGAAATTTAAGTAATCTTACATAAAATACAGTGAAGAAGGGCTTTTATGTTTGCCCAGCAAGGGTTTTAATCTATTTATCAAAAGTTTAGCCCACTTAGTACGGAAGAGCCAATTGTAATCGGTCTGAAACGAACATCTATATGTTCTCGAAATGCTCGAAAATTCTTTATTTTAATATTGGTTAGCATAGGTAAATTTCAATTAGTTAATCTTCTAAACTTTCATGGAGTAAATTTTCTCCAACCAAACGGGTATGTATAGATTCACCTGTATCTAAAAGATGCGATCGCTCTCTCCTTTCAAATTCTACTAAAATCAATCAGAAGTATTGACTATCATTTTGACCATGTACTAATATAGTACTCGTGTACTCTATTTGATAGCTGACAGTGTTCAGTCATCAATTTAACCTAATGATAGTGCTTTGCCAGAGGCGTCTATCAGATATCGTCAGCACCCCGCACGCTTCGTGACGGGGCTTCGTGCCTCAGCATTTTAATGATGGTTGACCAAGAATTTCTTAACAATTAGAAACAAAAAGAGCTATGTTAGAAACGCTCATAAAATATTTTGTCTATGAAACAAAAGGATACATTACAAAAACACAAATTATTAAGTTTTTGTATTTAGCCGATCTTTACTCTGTCAAATGGACAGGAAAGCAACTGACTGAACTCAATTGGTATTATTATTACTATGGATCTTGGCATGAGGACATAGAGGTTGCCTTAAATCAAATGAACGGAAAAGAGATTATTCAAGAATCTCTGGGAAATACAACACTTCTCAAACTTGGACCTAAAGCAGGTAATATAGAGAATTTAAACCTGTCACAAGGTCTCAAGCTGATGCTTGATAATATTAGGAGAGAATGGGCTGGTCTAGGGCAAGATAAACTGAATCAATTGCTAGAGTATGTGTATAACACATCTCCCATGATTGAAGTTAAAGATACCCATAAACCAGAAGACAAAGTTCAACTTAACTTACATTCTGAACGAGAAAAATTAATCAATGAATTAGGATTATAGAGTGGCTGGAAAAAAACCTCGTCAAGGTTGGATCTATTTTATCAATCCCTACAGAGTTTCTCTTCGTTGTAAACTTGGTCATATTCATCTTTATGACTTGAATGAACCAGGTGAGATTGAATGTCAAACTATTTCCTGCACGCTAAAAATTAATTCTAGTAAGGTGTTTAGAGGCGAACATCCCTATATTATTTGGACAAATGACCAATTCCAGGATGACTGTAGCTATATAGAAACTTTTACGGTTATTCCATTAACTTCAAGTTCAAAAGGAAAAGATAAAGGTTTACCAACAGCATATCCTATTAACCCTACAAGTAGAAATAATCTGGATAAAAAATCATTTGCCCTGGTTCATCAGATATGTTCTGTTGAGGCTAATTGCTTTAAAGATTCCATGGGAAATTGGTTAAATCGAATTGGACAACTGGAGCAAGCTGATAGAGAAGCTATAGAAGAACGTTTAAAGTATTTTTTGAATCTCCACAACAATCCCAGCGAAGACTGGTTTGCAAGAAATGCATCCCCAGAGCTTTTAAAGAAAATTTTTGATGATTGACCACAGTATGCCAAAAATTTAGCTTTAGAAGAGTTAATAGATAATTTAGACTCTGAATAAATGGGTTAGTAGTACATTACGGCGAAAATAACTATAACCATTAGGATTGAGATCTAAGTTTATTTAATTCTTGAAAATTGGTAATATAGCTTCATATTTTAACACTTTTACACGAAACTTTTCAAATTCCGTGACTTTTCCCAATCACCCAATTACGGCGGAAGAAACGAGCTAAAGCTGGCTCTTCTAAGGATAGGCAAATTGGGCGTCCGTGAGGACAAGTGCGGGGATTGCGCGTGCGTTGCCATTGCTCTAGTATTGCTTGCATTTCCGGCTGAGTCAGGGATTTACCGTTACGAATAGCGCTGCGACAAGCAACAGCGACTTGCGCTGTCTGTAAATCACCGCCTAAACTGAGTTCTAAAATCGCTTCTCCACAATCATCTCGCTGCTGTAAGAGTGCGGGGACGCTGCGAATTGCCCAAAGTTGTTCGCCAAAAGTTTCTATGTCCAAACCAATATGTTCTAGTTGCGCTACCTGGGCTGGAGACAGTTGATAGAGGATAACTGGTGGTTCAAGGGGAACAATCTGCCAGTTATCGCAAAGTTGCTCGTATAAAATGCGCTCGTGAGCAATGTGCTGTTCCACCAACCACACTCCACCTGGATGTTCTGCCACGATATAGGTGTTATTAACTTGAGCAACGGCTTTTATGTTATGGGGAGTGGGGAGTAGGGAGTGGGGAGTAGGGGGTTTGTCTGCTGGGTTTGATGGATTGAAGTTATAAGGGGCTTTTTCTTCTGCAGCTTTAAGTAATTGACTGACGCGAGTTGTATGGGCGGATTCTCTGACAGATGTCGAGTTAAGGCGGAGTGCTTTCTCAATGGTTTGGGAAATTTGCTCTTGCCAATGATTGAGGTGGTTGAGGTAAATTTCTGATTTTGCTGGGTTACGGTTCCAGTTGACTTGTTCGGGGGGAATAAGTAAGTGTAAAAAACAAACAGGATAGCGATCGCGTGGCAATGTTCTGTGAAATCCTGTCAGAATAGTTTGTTCTAACTCCGGTGATTTTACCATCCGTTTGTTAATTGCCACTTTCACCCAATCTGGACGGCGACGGTGACACCTGTCTGGTAATCCTATCGTTAGTGAGAGTTGGGAGTGGGGAAGGTGGGGCCCCCTCTGGGGATAAGGGGTAATGGGGAGTTGGGAGTTGGGAGTGGGAATTTCTAGTTTTAATTCATGGAGATCGGACTCTTTGATTTGATGTACAATTTGGGGCAATAGTTGAGCAACTGCTGATGAGGGACAAATGGAAAACCATTCCCGGTCATTTTGACAAACCTGCCAAGTCACATGGGGATGACACAGGGCGATTTGTTGAATCGTTGCTTGCACTGCTTTCATTTGCAGTGCTAGTGATGGCAATCCCTCACGACGAGATGACCAATTTTCAAAAAGGTTGGAAACTGTGACGACAGTACCGTTCGCGATCGCTGCTGCTTCTATATGTCGTGCTTCTCCTCCGTAGCCATAAACAATTCGCCAACCCCCATCTCCACAATGAGGACGGCTCAATATTTCTAAATCTGCCAACGTCGTCAAACTGTGGAGTGCTTCTCCACGAAAACCCAAGCTCGTAATTTTCCACAAGTCAGCACATTGCCGAATTTTACTGGTACTGTGGGCTGTTGCTGCACGTTGTAAGTCATCTAAAGGCATTCCACATCCATTATCTGCAACGCGGATACGCCATTGTTGAGGCCATAGAGAAACTACAATTCTCGTTGCACCTGCATCTAAGGAATTTTCTACTAATTCCCGCACGACAGAAGCTAAGGAGTCTATAACTTCCCCCGCTGTAATTAGATGCACAACTTCTGTTGGTAACGCTTGAATTATACATACCATGATCTATCAGTATAAAATATAAGCTCACATCTTTAATTTTGGCGAAGGTATTGTTCAAGAAACCGGGTTTCTCATTTTCGCTTAAGGGATTTCCACGAAATAAATTATCCATCTTGTGGTGCGGTGCTCACAACCCGCCACTAATACAGGACGGGCGGGGACGCCCGTACCACAAGAAAAAGTTGGATATTTTTTAATTTGGAAATCCTTAACCGAACAGTATTGCAATCACTTGGGTGTATGCAGTTCAGATCATTACTGAGTTAATTATTAAAATATATTAAATATATTTAATATATTTTAATTTTTTTATTTAAACTTAAAAATAAATATGTATAAATTGTAAAAAAAAGTCGATAAAAATCAGATTTTTGATAGATTTCAATATTGATAAGGCAGTGGCTTGCTCAAAAGACCGAAGTAGCCACTGCGATGCAATACCAGAGAAATGCTTATGGAAAACACTCTGTTAAGTGCTTTTGCATCCCAATCGGATGCTCATGACCTCAAATCTCGTCTTGAATGGGGTCAACCTGGTTGTACTATTATTGATGTGCGCGATCGCCCAACCTACAATCACGGTCACATAACTGGCGCGATCCCGATTCCTTTAAGTGACCTGACAAAAAGAGCTTCTTCCCTAGTCAAGAAGCGGGACATCTATATTTATGGGGAAAGTGATGAGCAATCTGCCCATGCAGCACAAACGCTACGAGAAGCAGGGTTTGCTCATGTCGCTACAATCACAGGCGGGCTTGCAGCTTGGACGGCTGCAGGCGGTGCTGTAGAAGGAGTTTAATCTTAGTTAGTGGTTAGTGGTTGGTAGGGGCGCAAGACCGCCGCGCCCGTTACAGTGGTTTTCTACTAACAACCAACAACTAACAACTAACAACTAACTCTTCTTCATGATTCAGCAACCCATTTAACAGAGAAGCTGGACGCTGTCTGTAAGGCCAAGCAAAAGCATGGCGGAAAGCAGCATCCTGACAAGCTTGTAGCTGTTTAAAATTGATGATGTCGTAAGTTAACAAATTTTCATACTCAAAGGGTAGCCGCACGTTGTGCAATCCAGCATTGTCCGTACAAATGGCAATATCTACCCCCGCATCAAAACAACGGTCAAAGACAAGCTTGAGTTGACGGATATCTTGCAAAGTCCCAGTTTTTATGTAAGTTGTGGGACAAACTTCCAAACACTGACCTCGCCTTGCCAAATCTTGAAGTAACTCTGGATACAGCAAAGGAATTTGGATTCCATGACCAATCCGCATTAAATAAGGCAAGAGTTGAGGATAACAACCGACGGTGGTTTCGTAAAGGTGACCTGTTGTATTGAGATTTAGCGATCGCGCATACTCATAAAGCCTAATCCATTCGTCCAAACGCTCGGCATAATGACTATCTCCCCCTGCGACATCTATACCACAGACGTATTGTTGATTTTGTACTGCTAGATCGACAATTGCCTTGTTAACTTCAAAAGGCAAGCGAGTGTGCATACAAAGAATTTGGCTGTTGACAATGGGATATTCTGAAAGTTGGCTGGCTTTGCCCACAACATCAACGATTTCTGCCATCTTGTCAATTCTTTCAGCTTGACTCAGATGCTCTGGCGTTCTCAAATAAGGCGTGTAACGCAGTTCTAAATAAGCAAGATTTTCAAATATATAAGCGCCTCGAAGCAGACGATAAATAAAGTAAGGTAAAGTTTCTACTGTTTGTACGCTTTCCACCAGAGTGTGCAACTCCAGATATTCATCCAGAGTATTGCGAGGGCGCGTGTAAAATTCTTCAAACTCAGAGTAATGAGAAAAGCGAGAAATTAACTCTGATGAGTGACGCTCGAAGTAGCGCCACAAAACACGCGGTACAACCGAACCGCCCAAATGTCTATGTAACTCAGCGTAGAGAGCCATGGTAGCCTTTTCCCTAAAAATTTTAATTATTATTAACAGTAACAAATAAACTCAAGGATGAAGTATGAAATGTCAAGGTTAAAATGTAACTTATTATACTTAATAGTTATTTAGCAATACTAGAAACCCGGTTTCTTAAAGAAACCGGGTTTCTAATTATTTGTAGCCAGCCCTACTTTCTGGTCACTGGTCACTGGTCACTGGTCACTGTTAATTTAGTTGACATAATAAACTAAATCTGGTAATAATAGTTATTTGTGGAAACTTTAGCTCTTTAAAATAATCACTTGGCTAACGTCATTGTTATAGGTGCCCAGTGGGGCGATGAAGGAAAAGGAAAAATAACCGACTTACTCAGCCGCTCCGCAGATGTTGTTATACGTTACCAAGGGGGTGTCAATGCTGGACACACGATTGTAGTTAAGGATCAAACCTTCAAACTGCACTTGATTCCCTCTGGTATTTTGTATCCAGATACCGAGTGCATGATCGGCTGTGGAACAGTCATAGATCCACAGGTTTTGATAGCAGAACTTGACCAACTTACAGAAGTAGGTGTTTCTACACAAAATCTGCTAATTTCTGAGACAGCCCATGTTACAATGCCTTACCATCGTATGATTGATAAGGCTTCGGAAGAACGGAGGGGAAGCCACAAAATTGGCACAACTGGTCGGGGGATCGGTCCGACTTATGCCGATAAATCCGAACGGACAGGAATTAGGGTTCTAGATTTAATGGACCCATTAGGGTTGCGCGAGCAGATAGAATGGACGATTAATTACAAAAACGTCATTCTGGAAAAACTTTACAACCTCCCGCCCTTAGACCCCAAACAAGTCATTGACGAGTATCTGGGGTATGCAGATCGTTTGCGTCCCCACGTTGTTGATACTTCCTTAAAAATATACGACGCAATTCAACGGCGACGCAATATTTTGTTTGAAGGAGCACAAGGTACACTTCTTGACTTGGATCACGGAACTTATCCTTATGTCACTTCCTCCAATCCAGTCGCAGGCGGAGCTTGTGTTGGGACAGGGCTGGGACCAACAATGATAGACCGAGTGATTGGAGTGGCTAAAGCGTACACCACGCGAGTAGGAGAAGGACCTTTCCCCACAGAAATACATGGGGAAATGGGAGAAGTGTTATGCGATCGCGGCGCTGAATTTGGTACAACAACCGGTCGCAAGAGACGCTGTGGTTGGTTTGATGCTGTAATTGGTCGCTACGCAGTGCGGATAAATGGTATGGACTGTTTGGCAATCACCAAACTAGATGTTCTTGATGAAATAGAGGAAATCAAAGTTTGTGTTGCTTACGAGGTAGATGGAGAACGCTGCGAACACTTCCCCACTAGCTCCCGGAAATTTGCCAGGTGTTGTCCTATTTACAAAACTATGCCGGGATGGCGTACCCCAACAACTCACTGTCGTTCTTTAGAAGACTTGCCAAGAGAAGCACTAAATTATTTGAAGTTTTTGGCAGAGTTGATGGAAGTTCCCATCGCGATTGTCTCCTTAGGAGCCAGCCGAGACCAAACTATTATTGTGGAAGACCCCATCCACGGACCAAAACGTGCTTTGTTGCAAACTGTTGGTTAGGGAGTAGGGAGTGGGGAGTGGGGAATAGGGAGTAAAAATAAATAGTATTTGAGTACTATCTACTTCTAACCCTACCCTCTACCCCCTACCCTCTACCCCCTACCCTCTACCCCCTACCCCCTAACAATTAACATGGAACTTACAATCGAATGTCAAACACGACCAGATGGAAGCAAACCCAATGCTTTGCGCCGTTCTGGTAAAATACCAGCAAACTTGTACGGTCATCAAGGTACTGAATCAGTAGCAATTATCCTAGATGCCAAAGTTGCTGAACGCCTTCTCAACAAGGCTTCTATTAATAACTCCATAGTTGACCTTAGCGTGACCGATATTCCTTGGCGTGGAAAAACTCTGTTGCGGGAAGTTCAATCTCATCCAGCGAAGGGTACGCTTTATCATCTCAGCTTTTTTGCTGTTGCAGGTCATGGCGATACTGATATAGAAGTCCGCCTGCATCTTGTGGGAGAATCAATTGGGGTGAAGAGAGACGGTGGCGTATTAGACGTACATATCACAAATTTGGCGCTGCGTTGCCCTCCAGAAAGTATTCCTGCAGCAATTGATATTGATATCTCTAACATGGAAGTTGGTGATAGTTTGCAGGTAGATCAAATTCCTTTGCCCGCAGGTGCGAAGTATATGGGTGAACCTGGTCAATCTGTTCTAACAATTTTGCCTCCACAGAGAGGTTCTGATTCGGGAACAGAATCTGAGGGCTAAACCGAGACTTGATGAGTTAAAGTTTGCTAAACTATCCGTGGAAACCAGGGGTATAACCTCTGGTTTTTTGTTATGTAAACCGCCAAGACGCCAAGAGCGCCAAGAAAAAATGACAGAGGTTTCTATTCCCCCTTTAATTCAGCAGATGTTAGAGCGTGGGTTTTATCCTCATGAAGTGAGTGAACCTATTCAATTGATTCAAACCCATATTTCTTATGTATTGTTAACTGGTAAATATGCTTATAAGGTGAAGAAACCAGTCAATTTTGGTTTTTTGGATTATTCAACGCTGGAGAAGCGGCGACATTTTTCTTATGAAGAGTTGCGTCTGAATCAGAGAGGGGCTGCGGAACTATATTTGGAGGTGTTACCAATTGCTTTGGTAGATGGGCAATACCGTTTGGGTGAAACGGGAGAACCTGTTGAGTATGTTCTGAAGATGCTCCAGTTTCCTGATGATGTTTTGCTGAGTCAGCTGTTTAAACAGGGTCAGTTAAATGAGGAACTTGTGGAAGAGTTGGGACGGGTTGTGGCGGAGTATCATGCTAGTAAGACCGTGACTAATGATTATATTCGCTCTTTTGGTGAAGTCGCGCAAGTTCGTGCAGCATTTGATGAGAATTACGAGCAAAGTGAGAAGTATATCGGTGGTCCCCAAACACGGGAACAGTTTGAGGAAACAAAGCGGTATACGGATAGTTTTTTTTCGGAGTGTGACGAACTTTTTAAGGACAGAATTAAAAGCGATCGCATTCGCGAATGTCATGGTGACTTACACTTGGGTAACATTTGTTTGTGGCAAAACAAATTGTGGTTGTTTGACTGCATTGAGTTTAATGAACCGTTTCGCTTTGTCGATGTGATGTACGACATTGCTTATGCTGTGATGGATTTGGAAGCTCAGCAGCGTTTGGATTTGAGTAATACGTACCTCAATACTTACCTTGAGGTGACTGGAGATTGGGAGGGCTTGCAAGTTTTGCCTATATATTTAAGCCGCCAATCTTATGTCCGCGCCAAGGTGACTTCGTTTTTGTTGGACGATCCCAGTGTCCCTTCATCAGTTAAGGAGGAGGTGACAAAAACAGCAGCGACTTACTACAAACTCGCTTGGGAATATACGAAACCCCGTCAAGGACAACTGATACTGATGTCTGGTGTGTCGGGTTCTGGTAAATCTACTACGGCAAGGTATTTAGCTCGTCACCTGGGTGCAATTCACCTTCGTTCGGACGCGGTACGGAAGCATTTAGCTGGAATTCCATTATTTGAACGTGGTGGAGACGAGATTTATACAGCCGAAATGACTCAGAAAACTTATGCACGGGTGTTAGAATTGGGAGTCTTGCTGGCAAAACAAGGTTATACGGTGATTTTAGACGCTAAGTACGACAGACAGCAACTTCGAGAGGATGCTATCGCACAAGCCCAAATGCATCAAATCCCGATACAGATTATCCAATGTACTGCACCACGAGAAGTACTACAAAAGCGGCTAAGAGAACGTACAGGTGATATTACCGATGCGACCGTCGATCTGTTAGAATCACAACTTCAGCAAGCTGAGCCTTTTACTGAAAAAGAGAAACCTCTTGTAAAGATTTTGGACACAGTTCAACCACTAGAGGCACAATTAAAAGAAGTCATTCGCCAATAGCTTCCCCTTATGGCACCACCAAAGTTAAGCTTCTCTGGAAACTTTATTACTCAGACTCTATTTGGGTTATTTTTGACACTAGTGTTTTTGATGACAGGGTATCCATCATCCTTAAGTATTTTCTTAGGCGTACTTGGTGGTATTGCCATAGGATGGTTGACATCAGCACAGAAAACTGGTCCCAAGCAACCTGACATAGGTGTTTCTGAAGGTATTGATGTCGGTCTAAAATACTGGTTATTTTTCCTACTTGGCTTTGTCTTTGCAGGTTATAATCCTCCTATGGGTATCTTGCTAGGTGCAATTGCTGGTATAGGTGGCGGTTGGATTATTGCTTGGTGGGAAACCAAAGAAGATTCCAGAACTCAGCTACCGACTGATGATACGGAAGACGCAGAATCCGCTCTTCCCGATGACAAACCAGATAGACGGCGAGTGAGAAAAATCAGCCGCAAGTTCCGCCGTCGTACTAGTGGAGGTATTAATTTACGATTTTGGGAAAGGTAATGAATGGTTAGTGGTTAGTGGTTAGTTGTTAGTAGCTAATAACCACTAACCACTAACCACTAACCACTAACTCTTATGTTCCTATATCTCTCCAAATTACTACCGTTATTTTTCTACCCACTAGGACTAGCCTGCATATGTATGCTGGTGGCGTTGGTTATGTTGTGGAAGCGACCCCGCATAGCAGCTTTGTTTATTGTGCTGTCGCTAGTGGTGTTGTTAGTCAGTAGTAATAGCTGGGTGGCTCGAACTCTTGTGCGTTCTCTGGAATGGCAAAACGTTCCGGGTGGAATTCCAAATGCAGAAGCCATCGTGGTTTTGGGTGGCGCAACAAAATCAGCTTTTTTTCCCCGACCAACTGTAGATTTAAATGAAGCAGGCGATCGCGTTATTTACGCGGCTCAACTCTACTTGCAAAAAAAAGCACCTGTGATTGTGCTCAGTGGAGGTCGCATTGATTGGCGGGGTAGTGGTTCATCTGAGTCGGGGGATATGGCGAAAGTACTGTCTTCCATTGGTATACCAGCAGAAGCTCTGGTGCAAGAACCTGAGTCCCTAAATACCTATCAAAATGCAGTTAATGTCAAAAAAGTTCTGGAGTCTCGTGGGATTCGTCGTGTATTATTGGTAACTTCGGCAATGCATATGCCGCGATCGCTGTTAATTTTTAAGCGTCAAGGTATTGATGCGATTCCCGCACCAACCGACTTTCTCGTCAGTGAAGGCGAATTACAAGAACTTTCTAGCAGTCCCAAATCAGCAATTTTAAATTTGCTACCTAGTGTGGATAACTTAGAGATGTTAACGGCGGCGATAAAAGAGTATGTTGGGATTATTGCTTACGGCTTGCGTGGATGGCTCTGAGGATTTTGGATTTTAGATTTTGGATTTTGGATTAATGTCTCAACACTTATCACATATTATTCCTGCTCCTCAACCTGAAGTTGAGGAAACCTTTGCCTCATACCAAACAACTTACCAGTTCTATCAGGAAGTTCAAACTCGTTCTGAGTTTAAACGCCACTGCGAATGGTATCATATGACAGCAGAACAAAACCGCCAAGAATTAGAAAGAATGCGCGGCGAACTAAATATAATGCAATGGTTTTGTCGCCGCAAGTAAACTTGGT
This sequence comes from Scytonema hofmannii PCC 7110, assembly GCF_000346485.2. Classification (NCBI taxonomy): domain Bacteria; kingdom Bacillati; phylum Cyanobacteriota; class Cyanophyceae; order Nostocales; family Scytonemataceae; genus Scytonema; species Scytonema hofmannii. Next base: position 10,419,633 of record NZ_KQ976354.1, on the reverse strand, counting down.
TATAATAGCTCTATTTCATTTTCTCGTAAGTGGGCTTTAAATTTTTTACTAAACTGAACGTAGATTGGCAAGTTAGCACTGACAGGTCTGCCTTGCCATTGGTTGACAATACCCACAACTTCGCCTTCTGAGCCTTTGATGTCAAAAGCTTTACCGCGATGTTCGGGATTGTGGTAAACGATAACAGATTCTTTAACACGGACGCGATCGCCAATTTTCATACCTTCTTTTACACCTTGCTTCTGTATTTCCACCACTATCTCCACAGCTATTCCTCACGGAAAATTACTTTTTTTGAAAAATAGACTGCTTGCAAAATCTGACCTTCGGACTTAGTCTGCACGGACAGGCTGTTCGGCGCTTGTATCGTTACCAGACAAACAAAGCCTGCCCGTGCAGGCTTTAATGTTATAGATTATCCCGCAACATCACCTTTTTTCTCCCAAGGAGAGTTGAAGGAGAAGAGCTTTAGGAAATATTGTAATCCCTGGGTGTCATGCTACCAACTTTCATTATTTCAGAATTATTTGTAGTAATTTGGGGTTAATCGGACTTAACCGCCACCCCAAACTACACATTTGCTCGATTTGAGCGCTCCCTTGCGGGGTATTGTTTGCCTCGACACGGCTTAAGAGCTTGTTAGTGGATTACGGTGTTGCGCTATCGTGACGTAGCCATGTTCCTTCTCCGACGCTTGAGACTGGCTAATCTCATTAAGTCATCACTCCTAAGCGGACTGAAACCCTGACGGGTAACTTTGAAACTGATTCAAAGTTGAGTCATGGCGGAGTCAGTAAGACGAATGACTCCGTTTTACTCTGGACTACTCCAGTTCACGTACTCCTCTTAGCAAGAGGTCTAATCCTTCTTATCTTCACTCCACTGTGTTCCATCGGTCAACCTCCCCTCGTCCCCCTTGTCCCCAAAATCCAAAATCCAAAATCCAAAATCCAAAATCCAAAATCCAAAATCCCCTACTCCCTCTCACACAAACCCCGCACCTTTAGGGGAAGTTTCTGACAAGCTTGCTGGAATGTTTGAGGACTCAATTTCCACCAAGCAAACAATCCGCCACCTGTACCGCCTACAAGCACGGTCAATAATCCCAAAATCCATAACCAACGAAAACGGCGGCGCTGAGCTTTGACAGGGGCTTGGACTTTCTTCCCTGGCGCTGGTGAGGCTTCTGTTGTATCTAAATCCAGAAGCGCTTGAGCACTGGCTGTCAACTCCTGCTCTTCTTCTTGTTCTATTTCTACAGGTAGTAGCGATCGCGTCATGGGTACTAAATAATCTGGGGAAACACGGCAAAGTGTCAGAACAACAGACACATTGTCATGGGCATTTTTTTGATTTGCCAAATCAATCCACGCTGCGACAGCATCCTCTGGGGAAAGTTCACCTCTTAACACTGGTAAAGCAAATTCTTGCCAGGAGTGTTCCACCCAGTCATTGTCACTCAAGCCATCAGAACACAACAAAAGTATACCGTCTTCTTCCAAAATAAATCGCTGAATTGAGGGACGCAAAAACTCACCATCTTTCGTTCCCAAAGCTTGGGTAAGGGCTGTAGCGTCTGGGCGTTCTAGGGCTTTCCGATAAAAACTGCGCCCATAGCGGACTTCCCGCCCTGCAACATCATCATCTACCGTCAGCAATTGACAGTAGTGATGGGTCATCCAATAAGCACGGCTATCACCCACACTAGCCAAGTAAAGTTCATGAGCATTTTGGGATTGCCATCCAGAGGGAGTTTGGACTACCTGCGGTGGTTGTACTGCCATGACAACAGTAGTACCCATACGTTGGGTTCCTTCGCGGTTTTGTTCGTTATTGCAATTGCATATCACGTTATTGACAACTCGTAAAATGGCTTCGAGTTGTTTTTGCAATAAATCTGGTGCAGCGAGTTCTGTTTGTTCCGTAACCTCAGCCAGCAAGGCGCGAATTTGTAGCTTTAAGGATTGCACTGCTAATTGGCTAGCCACTTCGCCACCTTCGTGTCCCCCAATACCATCACAAACAATTGACACGTGAGGCAATAGGGGGTCATCTGGATCCACAGAATCAGTGGGGTAGCAAGCATCTTCATTCTGAGGCAAAACTACTGAACCAATATTTGTAGCTCCTGATACGCGTACCATTAAAGGCAATTCTGCTGCTGAAGAAAGTAGTAAGGCATTGAGTTGAGAATTTACAGTTTCTAAATTTGCTTCCCCACTACGCATCTGCTGCACTATCTTTTCTAGTTCTTTTGCGACTTGAGTTTTTGCAGTAGCTACCCAAGGTTGCCAACACTCTCCCAATTGTTGTAAAGATGTACTGTGTAGGGGCGCATTACCTCTCGTTTCTACAAGTTGTACCAATCGCACGCACCAACCTTGTACTCGCAAGTTATACGGAACCAGAACACTTCCAGCAACTCTCAGTTCTGATAGAGGTGTCCATAATTGAAGAATTTGCCACAACCAATAAACTTGTCTCACACCTTTTGCCTGTTCCCAAGCATCTTCTATTGTTGGGTAAAGATTTCCAGTTTCATCTATGGGGGCATTTTCTAATAAGAAAATAGGATTCCCATGTCCTATAGGTAAATAAACTAATCCATAAACTTGAGGTAAATGCAATCGGTGATGATATAAGCGTAGGTAAGGAATAATTTCTTCTGGTACATCTTCTGGTATGTCTGGCGATCGTCCCGGTAAAGTATCTAACCAGATTTGAGGTGTAATAACCTCATATCTATCTGCTACCTTTTCTCCTATTTTAAATTCGGTTGCTGATAAACCAGTTGCCCAAAGATAGCGATGAGCTATGGGAGTTTGACAACTCGTACAAATACTATCTCCCACAGAATTAATAGGGTTGCTACAGTCTGGATTTGTGCAATAAATTATTCGTTGAGTAGAAAGCATGCAAATGGTTAATTGTTAGTTGTTAGTTGTTAGTTGTTAGTAGGGGCGCGGCGGCCTTGCGCCCGTACATGGTTGGTAGTAACTACTGACGATTTTTCAATATGTCCTAATTTAAAACGTTAGAATAAAGTGGAATTGTATACTTATACTTCAGTAGGTAGGTAGAAATAAACAAAAACATATTACAATATGTAAATTTTTTTTAAAAACCCCCTTACCAATGACAAATGACCAATGACAAATGACAAATACTACCGTAATTTGGCTGTTAGCAGGTGCAGGTCTGTGTTTAACTGAACTGTTTGTGCCAACAGCTTTTGTTGCCTTTTTAATGGGCATAAGCGCTTTTGTGGTGGCGCTGTTGTCTCAAGTGGTCTTAGATAAGTTATGGCTGCAAGCAGTGGTTTGGCTGTTGCTTTCCACTTCTTTAGTCTTACTCAGTCGTCGATTTGTAACACCGCCACGGCGCAAGTCAAAAATTCAGCAGGCAATTATAGCTGAAACTTTAACTGAGATTCCAGTGGGGAAAGCTGGACGAGTCCTGTACGAGGGTAATTCTTGGCGGGCGCGGTGTGACGATGAAAAACTTAGCATAGCCGCTAATCAAAGAGTTTATGTCACAAGGCGCGAAGGCACCACTCTATACGTGATGCCAGAGAATTTATTGCACTCGTAAGGCGCTGAATAAATAGGAAACTTAACAATGGAACAGTTTTTTTTACTTGTATTTTTAGCTTTAGGCGGTTCTGCCTTAGCAGGTTCTGTAAAAATCATTAATCAGGGTAATGAAGCCTTAGTGGAACGTTTGGGTAGTTATAACAAAAAGCTAGAACCAGGGCTTAACTTTATCATTCCCGTTGCAGACCGACTTGTTTATCGCGAAACTATCCGGGAAAAAGTTATAGACATTCCCCCACAACAGTGCATTACTCGGGACAACGTGTCAATAACCGTTGATGCGGTGGTTTACTGGCGCATTATCGATATGGAGAAAGCTTACTACAAAGTAGAAAATCTCCGCATGGCAATGGAGAATTTGGTACTCACTCAAATTCGTGCGGAGATGGGTCAATTGGAGCTAGATCAAACTTTTACCGCCCGCGCTCAAATTAATGAACTTTTATTACACGATTTGGATGTTGCAACCGATCCTTGGGGTGTAAAAGTCACGCGGGTGGAACTGCGGGACCTGATTCCTTCTCAAGCAGTCCGGGAATCGATGGAACTGCAAATGTCGGCAGAACGCCGCAAACGGGCGGCAATTTTAACTTCTGAGGGAGACCGAGAGTCAGCCGTAAACTCTGCTAGAGGTAAAGCTGATGCCCAAGTGTTGGATGCAGAAGCCCGTCAAAAATCGGTGATTTTGCAAGCTGAAGCCGAACAAAAGGCGATCGTTCTTAGGGCGCAAGCAGAACGACAACAGCAAGTTCTCAAGGCTCAAGCTATTGCTGAATCTGCTGAAATTATTGCCCAAAAAATTAAAACAGATCCCACCGTTCATCAAGCTTTGGAAGTTCTGTTTGCCTTAGGCTACTTAGATATGGGTGCAACAATTGGCAGGAGTGATAGCAGTAAGGTTATGTTTATAGACCCACGCACTATCCCTGCAACCTTAGAAGGTATCCGCTCAATTGTTGCAGATGGTCACACTGATTCAAACCCCTTGTTGGGAATGGAAATGCCTCCAAGGAATAAGGGTTAGGGATTAGGGGTTAGGGAATTAGGCGTTGCATAAAATAGGGATGAAAAATGAACCGCCAAGACGCCAAGAGCGCCAAGAATTAAGTTTTTCAACTTACAGAGAAAATAAAATCATCCCGCAAATATGCAACGCCGGGAATTAATTCTACTCCCTACTCCCTCACTCCCCAGACGCTTGTGCCACCTGACATTGGTTGCACAAGCCGAAAAATTCTAAGGTGTGATAGAAAATTTTGAACCTGTGTGTATCTTGTAACTGACTTTCTAAATCGTGGACTGGACATTGATTAATTGGAATGGATGCACCACACTGGAGGCAGGTTAGGTGATGCTTGTCTTGCTGCGCTAAGCTGTAAAGGGCTTCTCCGTTACCCAATGTCCTCACTTGTACCATGCCTTCAAGTTTTAAGGCTTCCAAAGAACGATAAACGGTTGCCAAGCCCATGCTTTGGTTGCGGTTGCGTAACTCCACATAAATATCCTGAGCGGATATACCCTGCTTAACGGTTTTCAGCAGATTTAGAATGCGATCTTGACTTCGTGTGCGAATGGCTCTCATAGACAACAACATACCATTGAGATCTCTAGTATTTATCCAGTATTTTTTATACTGTCACCATGACTATTTTCTAGCTTAACTCCTAATAATGGGAATCTTATAGTCTCTTAGCAACAAGATTTTTTAAATTGTTACCTTGGCTAAGTTTTAGCTTAACTTTTAATAAGTGAAATCTTATATCTTCCAATTGCAGCAAAAGGATGTAGTATAACGATCGCAGTCTTTAGCTAAAGCCAGTGCAAAGGAAGTATCAAGCTAAAATTTATGTGACACTCCGTCCTTCAGTCCTAGACCCTGCTGGTGTAGCAGTGCAATCGGGACTAAGACAGTTAGGATATCACAATGTGGAGCAAGTGCGGATCGGTAAATACATTGAAATCACTCTCACCTCACCTGATGAAAGTACAGCCCGTCAGGAGATGGATCGGATGTGTGACCAAATGCTCGCAAACCCCGTGATTGAAAACTACCGCTTTGATTTGAGTGAAGTCGAATCAGAAACTACTAAGGTTAGTAGTTAGTTGTTAGTAGTTAGTTGTTTGAAGCTACTAACCACTAACCACTAACCACTAACCACTAACTAATTATGAAATTTGGTGTTGTTGTTTTTCCCGGTTCTAACTGCGATCGCGATGTTGCCTATGTCACAAAAAACTTGATGGGGCAACCAACTCGCATGGTTTGGCATCAAGACACCGAGCTTTCCGATCTTGATGTTGTTATTATACCTGGCGGTTTTAGTTACGGAGATTACCTCCGCTGTGGTGCCATAGCGCAGTTTTCTCCCGTGATGCAACAAGTTATAGAACACGCTCAAAAGGGTAAACCAGTTCTTGGTATATGCAACGGGTTTCAAGTGCTGACTGAGGCGGGGCTGCTACCTGGAGCATTGGCGCGAAATCAAGACTTACATTTTATTTGCGATCGCGTTCCTGTCAAAGTTGAGCGTACAGATCTTTCCTGGACACAAAATTATCAAACAGGCGAAATCATTACATTGCCTATCGCTCACGGAGAAGGGCGATTTTATGCAGATGAGAAGACGCTATCAGAGATAGAAGATAACGGTCAAGTGCTGTTTCGCTATGAGGGGGATAATCCCAATGGTTCGCTAAACAACATTGCTGGGATTTGCAATTCTAAAGGTAACGTGTTGGGGATGATGCCTCATCCTGAGAGAGCATCTGACTCCATGTTAGGCAATAGCGATGGGCTGAAGTTATTCCAAGGGCTGTTGGAGAAAGTTACCGCACTGGTATAGCCTCATCTCTGGTGAAACGGGCATCTCTCTTGTGGAACGGGCATCCTGCCCGTTTTATCAAATGGACGGGCTAGAAGCCCATCCCACAAGAATGTAGATTTTTGATTTAAAAGCCCCCAACGATATTTCGTGGAAATCTCTGATGTCAGTACCTGAACCAGGAATTATACTAAGTATTCACCGAACAAGCCATAGATAAGGCTAGGAGCTAGTAGAGTGAGTACTATACGAACAGGTAACAACGAGCTGGTTTTTGTGGACTACAGCGATATACTGGACAAAATTTTACAAGTTCTACGAAATCAGCAGCCTAAAAACCTGTTTGGGGTATCAACCGATGGTATGCGACTGCGTATTGATGTTGATGCTGTCGCTAGTCAAGTTGCTCAGTTGCAGATGAGTAATCCTTTAGGTGCTGCTGCTAATAATGCAAAATCTGCTACTGTCAATTTTAGTCCGGGTTGTAAAGAATTATTTCCTGATAAAATTCAGGCGATCGCAGATTGTGTCAGACAGATATTAGGAGATGCGATCGCGCAGCAGCGTCCTTCTGCTAACGTAAAAGAGTTTGTAGAAAGTTTAGTGACAGATTTGCAAACCTTTAAAGGTGATACAGCTAGCTTAAACTTCACCTATCCGTTTAGCTCCTATGAAGGTTTACAGAAGCAAAGATTAACCGTTCCAGACAGAAATCATAAAGAAAAAGCCGTCTTAAGATTTCACAAGCTAACAATTGCCGTACAAAAAACACGTGAGTTTAACGAGCACTTAAAAAAAGGTTTAGAGCAGTACATAAAAGTTCAGTGTGCGTCTGCAAATGAAGAAGAACGAGAAGAGCTAGGTTATCTTCTTGACGATTTATACAAAGATAAGGACAACCCGCAATTAGATTTTTATCGACTTCAGCGAATTATAGATACAGAAACACTAGGGAAACTGAAGAAAAAAGCACAAATAAACTATCTAGAGTATCTCTACGAGAACGTTAACACCGATACTAGATCTAGCAATACCGAAGCAGTTATTTATCTCCAAGATACAATTAGAAGATTAAGGCTAATTGAAGAATATATCAATGAGGCTAATAAAGCAGATGGAGATTACCTAGTCACCTATGCTGGTGTTTCATTGAACTACAAAGATATTTTTTCACGTGCAGAAGCATATGAAATGCTACCGATTATTCCCAAAATAGAAGGGTATTTGGGAGAAACAACAGATGATGAACGGGGAGAAGTCCAATTTATCTTAGGTGTTAAGCTCAAATTTGACGGCAAAGTACAGGCATATGGTGGTAAAAAGGTATTTGAATACTATTTGAATTTGCTCGATCCTGAAAGTCAACAACATAAAGAAGAACTAGCAAATCCTTTAAGAAAGGAAATATTTGCTAGAAAGGTTTTAAAGATTCTCTTTCTGTACTATTGTCTGTTTGCAATTAACCCTAAATTATCACAATTAGAGTACAATCCAATTTCTAACTTTGAGCAAAAAGTAGTACAAATCTTTAAAAAGGATGACGAAAATACCAAACAGCAACTTTTAAGCAATATTGTTAAATATTTTAAAGAATATAACATTCAAGAAAAAATCAGTAAGCTGAAAAAGTTACTTGTTCAACTGATTAACTCTGGACGAACTTTTTCCATCAGAGAATATCCCCAGCATCTTTCTATCAGTCAAGGTATTCTTGAACAAGATATTCACACAATTCTTCACCAAAGTACATTTTTTAAACCAATTTTAAAAGGAAATCCAAAAGAAGTTATTAAATACATCTCTGTTGGTGACGCAAATGTTAAAGAAGATGCGCTTTGCAGTCTTCCAGCTAAAATTACGATTACCGATATTCACTATGTGGCGACTGAAGACAAGCAAACCTTTAAAATGGATTACGAGCAAACAAATATAGGTGCATTACCCTTATTATTTTTGCCTTGGTCAGATAAAAAATGTCAGGATATTTACAAAAGTCATTTTATCAACAGAAAATTATTATTATTTCCTTATAAGTTAGAAAATAGTAAACTGGAATCTCAAGAACTATTTCTTTACAGATTTACCTTTGGTTTGTTAACATACATATGTCTTAGAGTGTTGTTACACAAACAAAATAAATTATTTATACCGATTTTACGGTTGCACCAGCATACTAAAGAAGATGATGCACCGATAGAAAAATTTATTGCGTCTTTTGCTCACGTTTTATCTCATTTGTTAAATGAAAGACATCGCTCTAACACACAGGGAGTTGACATTAGAGATTTACAGAGTAAAGGAAAGTTCAAAGTACCTAACGTTCTGAGTTCCTTATATTCGGTATTACCGAAATCATTTACCTTCTCTAATTCTTCAGACTTTCCCAGAAATATTAACAAGTTAGCAATTGTGATAGTTTCCAGCCGAGAAAGTGACAGAAGGTGGAATGGTTCTCAAAAAATATCGAATTTGATGGGAGAAATCTTGTTGTTAAGCTGTCAAGAGAGTACCGTCAGAGTTCAATTGCTAAAAACTTTTTCCGAAAATTACGAACATCAACAAATGTTCAGGAATCCAACTGTTATTATTGATGAGGTTGCGAAACTATACGGAAAAGGTTGCAGGCATTTTCTCTACATTGCGAAAGCTCCTTATACCAGTACGTTAAATATGACAAAAACTGAAGACGATAGGCTCTTTTTCCTATCGCAAGAAGTTATTGGAGCCTTGAAAGCACAGCATCAAGATATCAAAATTTACCCCATGTTTTTTGATAAATACTATGCTGTTAGGTCACAAAAAATTGATGTCAGTGCGTCTTTATATATTCAAGATACAGCAGAACTGACTAATCTGGTAGACGACCCCAGTAAAAAATCTGTTGTTTTCTTTAACTTATTTAATGGAGTTATTGTTGGAACCCGCAGCGATCGCTACTACAATGGGGTGATTTCCTACTCTACTTTTTTAAATATTTATGAAGGTATACTTGATGAGGAAGATATTTATAAGGGTCTCATTTTTAAAGGGGAACTGAAAAATGAAATTTTGCAGTATTTAACCTTGTTTCACTTCTCTCGTTATGAAAAAGCAAAAGATATCAATCTTAAACTAGATCCTTACGAAAATTTGATTGGGGAGAATTCAGTAGGTTCATTGTCATTGTTTAGCCATATGAGAGGTAAGGTAGATTTTAATTCTCTCGCATTTTTGACAGAGGTTAAGAAAATCTTAAATGTACAATTTGTATGAAGAAGGTAGGTTGGGTTGAGGAACGAAACCCAACAAATACTTTCGGTGAATTTCACATTTCATATCAACCCCTCAGAATAGAATTCTGGGGCTATACAAACAAAGTCCGCCTGCGCGGACTAGATGATATGAATTATATATTATTATTCTCGTTACAAGGCTCTGCCTCCAATATTTTAAAGTAGGTAGGTAAACTTCTTGCAAAAATTCAAAAAAATGAATAATTAACCGCAGATGAACGCAGATACACGCTGATGTAATTTACTTATACAAAAGGTTTAATGATTTAGGATTTTTATAGCTGACAAATTGCTTTGAAAACTTGTAGTAACTGGATTGCATCCTCAGATTCCATTAAATTAAGTATTGGCATTAACTGATATACGGGCGGATTTACCTGTTGAATATAAATAAATTGATAAATCCTTCCATTTGTCGTCAATCCCCAAACAGGTGTTTGCTCTTCTAACTTTTCATAAACATAAGTGAGCAATTGAGGTAAACCAGCTAACGCATCAATATCAGTGTTTTTAGCTTCGATCGCTAATACCCAAAAATATGGTTTGTTCTTGGCTAATTTAATCTTGTTGATAGCTAAAATATCTATTCTTCCAGTAATTATGGTATCCTCGTCTTCAATAACCAAATCGGCAATATTCTCTTCCAATCCAATTTTTACAGGAGAGCGATAAAATCCAGCCAGTCGCATTAAGGGAAAGATTGTTAAAGCTTTAACCAGCCCTTCCAAAACTTTGCTTTCTATTAAATAGTTGTCAAAGTCTGTTTGGATTTGCAAAAGTTCTTGCTGTTCAAATTCCGTTAAAGGTTTTAAAGATAATAATGAAGTAAACGAGTTATTATACTGCCTTTGAAAACCAAAGAATCGATGAACGTCTCCTATAGTTAGGTTTTTAGCTTGTAAAAGTGTCATAAATTTAATTTTTACGATTATTTATATTATACCCAGTGGCTAAACCTTAAAAGCAATTATGCCTTATAGACTTGCTTTTCCTCTTTCTTCTCTTCGAGACGCTTCGCGAACGTGTCCTTTGCGTCTTTGCGGTTCATTTAAATAAGTAATCTTTGGACGAGACAGGAGTAAGACAACTTTTTAGGAATTTAGTGATACACTGATTATCAACTCAAATGTTGTAATTTCCTGGATGCTCTGTGAAATTCCTGTAAGAATCCTGTTTTTAGCAGCAGATCCGAGCGACGCTTCTCGTTTGCGATCGCAGCAAGAGTTGCGGGATATTGAAGACAGGTTGCGAATAGCCAAAGAACTAGGAAAATACAAGCTAGAGAATCATGGATCTGTTCGCGTCGATGATATTACACGGGCAATATTTGATGTTAACCCGCATATTATACATTTCTCCGGGCATGGTATTCATACAGGCGAACTTTGCTTTGAGAACGAAAGTGGTAATATTCAGCTAGTCAAGCCGGATGCTTTGGCTGCATTGTTTAAATTGTTCGCATCGCAAGTCTACTGTATAGTATTGAACGCTTGTCATTCTGAAATTCAAGCAAAAGCAATTGCCGAACACATCCCGTTTGTGATAGGGATGAATGATGCGATCGGCGATCGAGCAGCGATCGCATTTGCTGTGGGTTTTTACGAAGCATTAGCAGCAAATCGTTCCATTGAAGAAGCGTATGATTTTGGTTGTGTACGGATTCAACTTCAAGGTTTTCCAGAGCACCTCAAACCAGTCATTTATCAGAAACAACCTCTGATTTCCTTTCCAACATCAGAACCTAAAAAAACAATTGCAAATCCTTTTATTCCCCAAGTAGGTAGAGTTGAAGATCCAAGACAGTTTTTTGGACGGGAACGAGACATTCAACGGGTGTTTGAGGTGCTAGAAAGTGGTAGTAGTGTTGCTTTGATAGGAGAGGAGGGGATTGGCAAATCGTCTTTGCTATGGGCAATTTGCCAACAAGCTGAAACTCGGCTTGAATCACCACGTCTGCCAATTTTCCTTGATTTGAATGAAATTGGTAATGAAAGTGACTTTTACATTGCTTTATGCGACAAACTGGATATCCCTGAATGCAAAGGCTACAAACTAACTCGTAGTTTACGACAGCATCCAAAAAAAGTACTGCTGGCTATAGATAATGTGGCGAAATTTACTTGGAAGGGATTTACTCGCCAAGTCAGAGATCAGTTGCGTGCTTTGGCAGAAGGAAATGATGCTCCTATACGATTGATTCTTGCTGCGAGTGAACCACTAGATAACTTATTTAATGACAGTCACGATAAAGGTAAAACATCACCGCTAGCAGGTATTTGTCAAGAGGAACAAATCAAGCGTTGGGATGAAACGACTATGCGTGATTTTATTGCCAATCGGTTGGCTGGAACTGGTGTAAGTTTTTCAGAGGAGACAATAACTCAACTCGTACAGCAAAGTGACGGACACCCTCGACGACTTGTGCAAATATGCTACCGAGCTTTTGCTCAGTATGTGGGGGGTATGTTATGAACCAACAATGCTCTGTTCCCCTTCTAGACTTAGCCCCCAAACTCAAGCGCCCCCTCGCCCTATGGAACCCACTGGATTACCTACGCTTGTTGTACTGGGTGTTTTTCTTTCCCCAAGCATTGCGATGGTATGTAGACACGTTTGGTGGTGGATACGGTGGATACAATCTTGAAGGAGAAATGAATTGGTCAAGGGGACGGAAGTTACGGCAACAAAATCCCATCCAACGTCAATTGCTTTTACAAGAGTTATTGTTAACAGTTGTTACACCTCCAGTTTTAGGTTTGATTTTCCAAAACCTAGGCTTTCCGATTGAATTGTTTTTCGTGACGTTTGGCGTGATAAGTGGAGTGTCGTTAGGCATGGGGTCTGGCGTGGGGTTTGGCGTGGCGTTAGGCGTGCCGTTAGGCGTGGGGTTTGGCGTGATAGGTGGCGTGGCGTTAGGTATGGCGAGTGACGTGGTGGCGAGTGGCGTGGGGTTTGGCGTGGGATTTAGTGTGGGGTTTGGCGTGCCGTTAGGCGTGGGGTTTGGTGTAGCGAGTGGCGTGGGGTTTGGTGTAGCGTTTGGCGTGGCGCGTGGCGTGGCGTTTGGCGTGGCGTTTGGCGTGGCGTTTGGCGTGGTGGGGTTTGGCGTGGCGTTTGGCGTGGCGTTTGGTGTGGCGTTTGGTGTAGTAAGTGGCGTGGCAATACTCCGTCCAGATAATTGGCTTATTGGCTCATCTTTTAATCTGCGACATCTTCAAAAGAATAGTTGGTTACTCCCCCGCATAACTTCGCTTCCTTTACCTTATCTTTCTGTCCGCTTGCAGAATTGGCTTCAACAGGATTGGGAAATAGGCGTGCATAATGTTAATCAGCTGCTGGCTTATACGTTGCAATTCATTCCTGTTGTGGAAGCCATTAATCGGGAACTTGCTAAGACTCCATCAGAGCAAATAATTTGGCGTGTTTCTCGGCTCGCTGACACTCCTTATGATTGGCAAGTTATACGTTTTGCCTCAGCTTCTTTGGGTGCGATGCTTAAGGCGGAGACTATTAGAGGTATCTGGTTCTTACCTGGTAACTGGCGACGAAGGTTGCAAAGCCGTTTTGTTACAAATACGCGACTAGACACTCCTGCTCGTGCTGTTGCAGCTGGTTTTTGGCATCTCCATGAAAAAGAACCCGTGAAAGCGATCGCAGCTTTTGAAGTAGTGCGTTCTCTTCTCTACGGAGAGGAAATGTTTATCCTTGCCCAAACTCTAGTTGCTCTTTATCAAGCAAGGGAACCAGCTACTATTGCTGCTTTACAACTACCGACTTTTCCACAAGAACCTCTACTGCGTCCAACGACTTGGCAAGCACTGACGACTCTCCATCGCGTAATTGAAGATACCCAAGTTGTTCTACGTAGCGCGTCTCGTACTGCTCGTTCCTTTGCTCTCAACCGCGCACAAGGAGAACTCAAAAAGGTACTGGACGATGCCAACACCCTACCGCAAGCAGAACAGGGACTAATAGTAGATATCGCAGACACTTGGAAAGAAGCGTTACTATCAGTCGTTGGTGAAGTAGGAGAAATTTCTATTACTAAGCCTATCCGCAATCCCTACATTATTGGCGACCCCGTTGTGGGGGAACGCTTTGTTGGACGGGAAGATGTGATGAGACAGTTGGAGGAACTTTGGTTGATGGGTCAACAACTCCAGTCTGTGGTTATCTACGGTCACAGGCGGATGGGCAAAACCTCTATTCTGAAAAACGCTGCTAACTTGGTTGGATCTGGGGTAAAGGTGGCTTACGTGAATTTACTGGAAGTGGGAGATGCACCTTCAGGAGTTGGAGAGGTATTAATCGCTATGAGTGATGCTGTTTCTCAAGTCATGAACTTGCAACCGCCTCCTGATGAAGAACTTTTGAATCTTCCCCTCCCTACATTTAGACGTTATTTGCAAAAGGTTATAGAAACTTTAGATGATACATCTTTAATTATTGCTCTAGACGAATTTGAGAAAATTGAAGATTTAATTGCGGCGGGAAAAATCCCTGTAGATTTTATGGGATTTTTGCGGGGACTCGTACAAATGAGTTCTAAAGTTGCTTTTGCGTTTGCAGGTTTGCATACCTTAGAAGAAATGACAGCAGATTACTTCCAACCTTTCTTTGCTAGCGTCATTCCCATCCACGTTAACTTCCAAAAACGTGCTGCTACCCGCCAAATTTTAGCAAACCCAGATGAAGATTTTTCTCTTGACTACACCTTAGAAGCTCTAGATAAAATTTATGACCTTACCAACGGACAACCTTTTTTAGTTCAACTCGTGGGTTTTCAGCTAGTTCGCCGCTATAACGACCAAGTTTTTGAGCAACAACGCCCCCGCGATCCTGTTTTTGGATTGACAGATGTGGAAGCAGTTATCAATGAAGACTTCTTCAAGCGAGGACGCTATTATTTTGATGGGGTTTGGGGTCAAGCGGCGCGAGGTGCAGCTCATCAACAGGCGATAATTAGAGCGATCGCCCTTGGCGCAAGCCGTACCCGGCTTATCGCACCTCATGAAGAAGGGCTAAGTTTAGATATTTTGTCTCATGCTACAGGTATTGATGGAGCTAGTTTACAGCCAGCACTTCAAACTTTGAAGCGTCATGATGTCATTGAAGAAATTGAAGGGCGCTATCGAATTACCGTAGAACTCTTCCGCCGTTGGGTTGTACAATTCAGTGACCAGTGACCAATCCCCTGGGTTTTGTAGTACGCTACCGACAAACTATGGATTATAGCAATCGCACCATCTTTGTAATTAAGAAGCTTCAGGCAAAGGAATATCTATCTTCTCATCTTTTATAACCTCCCACGCATAGGGAACATCAACATTTAACCACCACGACCAAAATTCCAAACGCTTCGCAGAATCTGATTTTCCAGAAATAGTCTCCCACACTGCACCATTTGCATAAGCACAAGCAGCAAAGAAAGCAGCATCATTCGCTTCTGTATCTCGATTATCTGTCAGATTAAAATCAATCTCATCCGGGTCAAAATTTTCATCAAAAATTGCAGTATCAAGCGATGCAACTGCTGCACATCCAACAGTAAAAGCCATACCCGAATCGTCATAACCTAATTGTTGCATTTGTCGCCATAAATGTTGGCTCTCTTTTTCTGCGAAAGCTTTACTAACATCTCCAGAAATAACTTTTTCCGCTAGGGTAAGAATTTGTTGCGGTCTATCATCATTCTTGAATCTTCGATTCCAAATCGGGAGTACATGACGGACTGTAGAGATTGCTAGTGCTGTACGTCTTAGATGACCATTATCACCAAATGCCGCCCAAATAGCATGACGATCACCTAGATTTAAGTCATGCTGGGGATGACGATACACTGATTCTAAAGCCTCTTGAATCAGATTTTGTAGCTCAGAGGGAATCGCCATAAGCACCTTCCTTTAGAGAACTCCACGAAAAAAAATGCCCAATGGCATCTGAACGCAACTCGCGTAAAGTGAAGAATCTCATTGAAATGCTCGCGTTAAGCTTTGAGATGCTTCGTTATGCTTACGCTACACTGAGCATGACAACATTGGATCAATTATTCTGTGGGGTTCTCTTACTTGCCCAGATATCTATGATAAACGATAAACGAACTTTACTTGACCATGAGAATAAAACAGCCAGATACCGTCAGGGTCAGCGATCGTAATATATTGAAGAAGTTGAGGGAACGCTATCGAATTACTGTGAAACTTTTTCGTCGTTGGGTTCTACAATTAACGTGAGCAGTGACCAGTAACCAGTGACCAGTCAAGAGAAGGTGAGCGAGTGTCACTCCTTCAAGCACAAGTCTAGAGAACAAGATGGATGACAAAGATTTTTACTCCGGTCTAATTCGACTTCACATTCTTCATCATGCAGTTCATGAGACAATTTTTGGTTTGGGTATAATTGAAGAATTAGCGCGACACGGCTACAAGCTGAGTGCAGGAACCCTTTATCCAATGCTTCATGACATGGAACGCAAGGGCTATCTTCACTCAACCGTTGAACGTTCGGGAAGACATTCGCGCCGAGTTTATTGCGCGACCCCATTGGGTAAACAAGTTTTAGAAGATGCCAAACAAAAAGTTAAAGAACTGTTCGGAGAATTATTTGAAGATAGGGGTTAGGGGTGGTTTCAGACAGTCAGAGAAAACCCCCGACTTTTATTGCTCCATTCGTTGCTTGTAGATTTGCCTAGCCTCTAGCTGTTTATGCTATTGGGGTGAATAATAGTAATTCCTTCAACTGCTACAAAGTCTTTTGGGTTTAAAGTAAGAAGATGGCTGATGTTATGAGCAAGCATCACTGCTTGTATACGTAAATCGTGGGTGCGTTTGCCTGAAATCTTGTAAGTTGTAGCAAGGCTAAACCAAAGGCGAAATATATCTGGTGTTTCTTCTAGCCACTCAAACTGATTTATTAGCATTTGCACTGCTCGTTCGGCTTCTTCTGGTGTCCACCCCAATCCATTTACAGCAACAGGACGAGTGGCTACAACCCAAAATTCAATTAAAACTTGAGATGTAATAAAACATCGGTGATAATTAGATATTAGATGCTTTATTGTTCTAAGGACAAGATTGTAATCGGGTGAAGCTATATCTCTTGAACGTAAAAGGATATTAGTATTTAATAGATAATGAGTCATACTTCATCATCATAGATATTTTCTCGACGCAGAGCTTCATCAGAAAGATTGGCATAGCTTTTTGGTGCTGTATCTATCCACTCTTGCCAAAGTAACAATCTCTCTTCTAATGTTAGAAACTTACTAGTTCGCAAAATTAAATGTTTATTACTAAGCTTTTCTTGAAAGAGTTGTTGCTCTTCGAGAGAGAGGTTTAGTACCACTTCTACGAGGGAGTTGACAAGTTGTACATTCATGGTTATGTATGCGTTTTACTCTAATTTTATCATAAGCGTCAAAATATATTTAGCTCCAATACACTTCGTATGATAATGGAACGCATTGCTGATGGAGAGCCACTATGACAGCTATTATCTTGGATGTAGAAAAATTTCAATATATCGACCCCCAACAAGTGGCAAGTTATCTTCGATCGCATGGTTGGCATCAACAGAAAATTAAAGGTGACAAAGCCAACCTTTGGACTCTAGACGATTTTGAAATTCTACTCCCCCTTAAACCAGAAATTGTTGACTTTAAGGGGCGGATGGCAGAAGTATTAGAAACCCTAGCATTAGCAGAAAATCGCTCTCAAATTGAGGTTTATAGCTCACTCATTACCAATGCACCCAACATCACCATTCAAGGGTTAGTTACACACATTGAAACACCATTGGCTGACACAATGAGTGGCGAGATTACATTATTTGGCGTAGTTGTCGATAGACTGCGTCCAATCAAAACAGAATTAGCTGACCGTGATTATATATTAGCTATTAAGGCATATCAAGAGCGGCTGCCAGTCCTTTGTACGGGAGATTTAATTAAAGAAAATGAGATATTTATTCTCATTAATTCCCACAATCTTCAGATAGATAATAGCTGATATATAGCAATCCACCGAATAGAATTCGGGGGTCAGTGACAGCTTTGAGATAGCTCAATAATGCGATCGTCCAAGTAGGAAGAGGCAAAAATTAAAGCTTGCCGAATGTCTTCTTCTTCCAGTTCCGGGAACTCTTGACTCAGTTCTTCTCGCTCTGGATAAGTAGCCAGTAACTCAATAACCCGACGAACTGTGAGACGAAGATTACGAATGCAGGGCTGTCCATTCATCCGATTGGGATTGCTGGTGATACGGTCTAATTTCATTACACGCAAAATTGAGCTTCGATGACCAACATTGACAATCCTAGCGCACCAACGATATATTTTTTCTCAAAAATTCCCACAATCTTCAGCTAGATAATAGCTGATATATATAGCAATCCTATTTGATTTTTGAACTACACGTAGGTAGGGCTATGCCGCACGCAAGCTTTAGTTGGTGGGCATAGCCCTACCTACGGTACTTAAAGTTTTTCATAAATGATTTAGGATTCCTATACCAATCCTAAATCATTTTTAAAATTATCTCTTCACTCTTTTCTTTGCGCTCTTTGCGTCTTTGCGGTTAATAAATTTATCCATAAAATAGGACTGCTATAGATTCGCTCACCTTTTTGACGTTATCCATACATACCCCGGTAATTTGCTAGAAATAATGTATTTATAAGGTTTGTCAAAACCACACAACATTTCCGTCATTGGGAATATAGAATTTCGATATCGATTTACGATACTATCCTTGTGCAATCTCTTTGAAGAAAGAGTATATGTGTTAAATCAAACATTAATTACGCAATACTACGGTTACAAATAGAAAGCTAAGGTTTGCAACAATGTCTCAAAATACTGAAGGAACTCAGTCGCCAGAACAACAGATCCCATATGCTGAATTAGCCCCGCAACAACAAAAACAACGACTCAAAGAATTAGCTCTCGTCTTTTTGAAATTGGGTGCAATTGCTTTTGGGGGTCCTGCGGCGCACATCGCCATGATGGATGATGAAGTGGTTACTCGTCGCCAATGGTTGAGCCGCGAGAAACTATTAGATTTGTTAGGTGTCACCAACCTGATACCCGGTCCCAATTCTACCGAGCTTGCTATTCATATTGGTTATGAGAGAGCGGGATGGCGCGGACTGCTCGTTGCAGGTTCATGTTTCATCCTACCTGCCATGCTTATTGTTTGGACACTGGCTGCCATTTACGATCGCTACCAAAAGGTTCCGCAAGTTGAATGGTTGCTCTATGGCATTAAACCCGTCATCATTGCCATTGTGGCACAAGCATTGTGGCAGTTAGGCAAAAAAGCTATTAAGAATATTCCTACCGCCATCACCGCAGGAGCAACGATCATTGCTTTTTTCTTGGGAGTAGATGAACTCCTGTTGCTGCTACTAGCTGGTTTAGGAGTCATGCTGGTGAAAAATTTGTGGCGCAATAAGGGTAGAACAACAGGGGCTTGGCTGTTACCTGCTTCTTTTTTCCTAGCACAAACAGGTGCTTCAACTCCTGTGGCTGCATCATCTGTTAGCTGGCTCAACGTATTTCTTTTCTTTCTGAAAATTGGCTCAGTACTTTATGGTAGCGGCTACGTGCTATTAGCCTTCTTGCAACGAGAACTAGTAGAACGAAATCAATGGCTGACCTCCCAACAACTTCTAGATGCAGTTGCTATTGGTCAGTTTACACCAGGTCCCGTATTCACGACAGCAACCTTTATTGGCTATCTGTTGGGTGGTCATGCAGGAGCGATCGCAGGAACAATTGGCATTTTTCTTCCCGCCTTTGTTTTGGTATGGATAATTAACCCTTGGGTTCCAAAGTTGCGTCAATCGCCTTGGGTCAGTCGTTTCTTAGATGGAGTCAATGCAGCTTCTTTGGGGTTAATGGCAGTAGTCACTTATACTCTTGGACGTGCTGCACTGGTAGATCTGTTAACAATTGTATTGGCGGTTTTGAGTGCAATCGTGGTGTTCCGTTTTAAGGTAAACTCCGCTTGGTTAGTTCTTGCAGGGGGAATAGTAGGTTTGGTGGCAAAATTGTTAACTTAGGTCAAATTGTGCCTTAATCTTATATTTTTGCTTTCCATTATGTTATATAAATGTTCTTGAATAAAACAATGTAACAAAGGCAAACCTGTTAAGCAGGTAACAAGCCTAAAAGTATTTTTGGCTTGGAAAAACTGTTTGGTAATAAAAACTAGAAAAACGAAGATAGACTTTTGAATATTGTGAGAAAAAATCAATGAAAAAATTAGTCAATCTGGGTTTTGCATTGGGGGCTTTGGTAATAACAACTCATTACTCCATACCAGTTAGTTATTCACAAACCACGACACAAACAATCAGAACTGATGGTTCTAGTACAGTTTATCCAATAACACAAGCGATCGCAAAAGAATATCAGTCATCCCAAAACAATAAAACACAAGTGATAGTTAATGTTTCTGGTACGAGCGGTGGTTTTGAAAAATTCTGTACTGGAAAAACAGATATTAGTAATGCTTCGAGACCTATTGCCAAGGAGGAGATGGAAGCGTGTAGGAAAAATAGTGTGAGGTATATAGAACTCCCTATTGCTTTTGATGCTCTTAGCGTAGTTGTCAATCCGAAAAATAATTGGGCAAAAGACATTACTGTAGCAGAGCTTAAAAAAATTTGGGAACCTGCGGCTCAAGGAAAAATCACCCGTTGGAATCAGGTACGTGCATCTTGGCCCAACCGGCCTTTAAAATTGTATGGTGCAGGTAGCAAGTCTGGCACTTTTGATTACTTTACTGAAGCAGTTGTTGGCAAAGCTAGAGCAAGTCGTACTGACTACACACCTAGCGAAGACGATGAAGTTTTAGCAGAGGGAATCAGCAAAGACCAAGATGCTTTGGGCTACTTTGGCTATGCTTATCTTGAAAAACATAAGAGTAAGTTAAAAGCGCTAGCTGTTAATAGTGGATCTGGAGCCGTGCTACCATCACGTGAAACCGTGGAAAAAGCTAAGTATCAACCGCTATCAAGACCTTTGTTTATTTATGTCAATCCTTGGGCGGCTGAAAACAAACAAGCGGTTTACCAGTTTGTCGATTTCTATCTGAAAAAAGCGCCTGTAGTATCAGCTTCTGTAGGCTACGTACCTTTACCAGAAGAAGCTTACCGTATCGATTATGTTCACTTCCACAAAGGGAAGGTAGGAACAGTGTTTGAAGGAAAGTCACAGTTCGACCTGACAATTGGGGAATTATTACGGAAACGAAAGCAGTTTTAATTTGATAAGCTTGTTTGTTAAAGCACATAACTGCAAGATCCCCGACTTCTTTGAGAAGTCGGGGATATGAGCGTATATTGTAAAATCTAATCGAATTATTATATGACATTTAACATAGCTGAAGAATTAGGGCGTTTATTTGAAGTCGGATTTAATATTGGAATTCTTGCCTATATAAAAGAGAAGCAAATTAAACACCGTTTTGGAAACTTGTATCTTCAGGAACTCCAGCAACTCAAGTTTCCCAAAATGTTGAAACAAATTGTTAGTAAAACGATTGGTTCTCTAGAAAGAGAGATAGTCCAAAAGTGGAGTGTATTTTTTCTGCAAAAAGGATTTTTCTGCGGATTAAACTTTTTGGGCGAATATATTAGAGCTATAGGCTGGAGTAAGCCAGATAAATTAAAAAATATAGAAATTTTGTATCATCAATGCAAGTTTAGTGGTGATAACAGTATAGGAACTTACGAAAATAAAAATACAGAACAGTGGTTTAAAGAAGTCTTGCGCCAGTTTGACACATTGACAGAAGAAGATATCGATCGCTGTGTTGAACAATATGTCTGGAAGGAACTAGATATGGGCAAAAAAGGGGAGTTTGTCAATGCAGATACTCTCATTTTGCTACGTAACCGGAAGCAGCTAAAAATTGTGTGTGTCGATTTATCTGTTTTTTCTATCAAGACAGAGGAAGAAATCAAAAATTTAGATTATATAGAAATTATCCGACGTTTATTAATTAGAGACGTCAATTACTTACGGTCAAAAAGTGTTTTTTCTCAACTCAGTATAGATACAGAATCTTTAGAATTGGATTTTTCGGAAGATTTAAAGAGCTACTTTACAGCTTTTAAATATAAAGATAAAGAGAGTTCTAAGCTCATTCAAGCAGCAGGTTATCTTCATAGTTTTTATGACTTTCTCAAAGAAAGCCACATTCTTCAAGAAGAAACATCAGTGGTATTGCATGCTGTAGGGTATAGCGATCGCGGATTAAGTACTATGTCTGTCCGCCCAGATAATTTAGCTATTTTAAAAACTTGTTATGAAATTTATAAAAATGATGTCAGTGGGAAAGAAATTAGCACGGCTCGCCTACAAGTTTTAAATCAGATTAAGCGGAGTGCTTATCAAAGCTTTACCAATGGGAAAAACTTTATAGAGCGACTTTTAGAAATTAAACCCAATCAAACAAATATTATTACCCATCAAGAGCAAATCAATGGATTTATCAATTCAGTCGGTCAAGTTCCCGATGAACTGATAAATCAACTGAAATTATCAGGAAGTATGAAATTGAGAGAAGCTCATACGGAACTGATAACAAAAGCACTTGACTCTGATGCTACTTATTTATTTTTAACAGGAAATCCCGGTATTGGTAAAACCACGGCAATTGTAAATTTTCTTAAAAAGCGCATTGATAATGGGTTTCTTTTCTTTTATGTTAGCCCCAGAACACAAGTTAACTTAGATATTATCGAGAAATTTAAAGACAAAGACTCTCAGGAATTATGCGATGATAGAATACTCGCTCTTAATACACATAATACCCTCCTTGAAAATAACTCCAGAGAATATACTGTTCAATACCTTTGGAATCGCAAACAGGGAGATTTTTCCGCACAGTCTGTCAACTTCCGCGATAGAAGAAATCCGACTTTACGCGGACAACGTTCCAACAAAATAAAGAGACAAACAGAGGATGTGCTTCAAGATATGGAGCACAAAGGTAGGGGTGTTTTGAATAGTATTTGCGAAGCAGTATCTACAATGGTAGAACTGGGATATTCCAATAATATTGTAGCTACAGTTGCAATACAGTCTTTAAAGAAAACAATTACAGGTGACACGTTAAAACATTTTGAGAAAATTTTTAGAAGTGCTTATAACAAAAAAGACAATAAAGTTATTCCAGAAAAGATGAAAAGTATTTCTTGGAAAATTAAGCATTTGTTTATTATGATAGATGAAATTACCGGGGATGAAAGTGGAGTAGAGTTTTTAGATGGGGTTAGTAAACTTGTGGAAACGTATAAGTTAATGCTTCCCGAACATGGATTTAATACTAAAATCATTGTAGCTGATGCTTCGATTGTTGATGAAAATATTATCAACCAACATCTTGCTAATAAATCACCTGAACCAGATAAAATATATTTTCGTAAAGCTTCAGATGTGTTTCAAGCTTTGATGTTCAAACAGTTTAAATTTAAAAATTTACCAGCAACTCTTATTAATGCAAATTCCTATCCTGCTCGGAGTTTATCTATTACTTATAAATTAGTCGTAGAATCTTACCAATTTAGTCAGGAGTGTCGTCTTAAACAAAAAAATAATTTAGTCAAAAGCTTGCAACAAGAAATTTTTCAAGATATAAAACTTCTGTTGAGTCGTCCTGATGTCGAGCAAGCGATCGTTTATATTCAAGATAAGCAAAGATTAGCTCAATTAATTGACGGAATTAAAAAACAACAGGAAGATTTTCAGCTATTTCGAGATTACTTAGAAATACACGCTAATATCCCTGAAGAAGAGAAAGAAAAGATTAATAAATATAAAGAGCGTGTCAAAATTGTTTTTATGACAGCATCTGGAAGTAGGGGTCTATCTTTTCCCAAAGCAAAACATATTCTTGTAGAGATTCCTGGCTTTCAGATTGAGAAAAATCTTATGGAAGTCATTCAGGTTATTTATAGAGGGCGTGGAGATGATGAAATAGACAATCAAGACAAGGAACTCATTTTTTACTTAGCAGAACGTTCGGTTTATTATCAAGACGATCTTCAAAATCAACAGTTATCTATACAGGAAAGCGTACTCAATCTTTTAAATATATTGTTAATTTTAAAAGCTTCGATAATGACCAGGATTTTTGGTTCTGGTAAAATTGGTAGAAACCATTTCATGATTATTCCTATTGGTGGTAAATCTGTATTTGCTGTAGGTGGAACTTTTTCAGAGCAAATGGCAAATCTTATCAATGAGCTTAAGCAGGTGCATAGGAAGAATCAGCGCGATGTTTTAGTAGAGAACGTTTACACGCAATTACAAAAATTGTTTAGTCATGCGGAGTTTGTGGTTAGAGATACTACTGAATCTAATTATTTGGATTTTTTATTTTCTAAGCAATTTCCTCAGATTTGTAATAGCCTTGATAAGCTATTAGATTTTGGCAAAATTGAATTGGGTTATATTAGTGGAAGTTTATTGGTAGTTCCTATTCCGGAAAATACTTTAGAGGAAACTTACCAAATGTCACTGCTGGACATTGCTAACTACGCAAATGAAGAT
The DNA here is from genome assembly GCF_000346485.2 of Scytonema hofmannii PCC 7110. Classification (NCBI taxonomy): domain Bacteria; kingdom Bacillati; phylum Cyanobacteriota; class Cyanophyceae; order Nostocales; family Scytonemataceae; genus Scytonema; species Scytonema hofmannii. The sequence goes on along the minus strand of NZ_KQ976354.1, from coordinate 10,395,389 downwards.
TTGTGGCGGAAGATGCAGTACATCAGTCACAGTAAATCTTATCCTGAAAGTTTACAATCTGCAATTAAGGATGCGATTGAGTTAGCGAACAAACTTAGAGATGGTGTAAATACAACACAAAAGTTCGAGCAGGGTAGCAAGTGTTCAGATCGATATTATGCTTTTCCTTTATTTGCGTTTATGAGCGGTAACGCTATGAGTGAATATTTTTCTAGCAATCCAGAAGAACCAAAAGAAGAGTCTTTTCGCGATATTCTTGCTACTTATATTCGGACGCTCTATCCTGTAGGGAATATTTTTCCTATCGGTCATAATTATCAAGATTTTCCTTTTGTTGTATTTAGAAGTTATAGTTTGGAGGAAATGAGGCAAAAGATTTTTACGGATAAATATTTGTTAAGTTCTAATGAGTTAAATGTTCTCAATTTGATTCTTTCAAAAGAAACAATTTAAATAACATTTGTTTGAGGTTGTAACAACGAGAAAGATAAAAGATATTGGAGTTTTTGTGGGTGTAGTACAGTAAGAAATTAAGAACCGCAGATGCACGCGGATGTACGCAGATGAATATGTTTAATGCATAATTTTGATTTTCCAAGACGTGATAGAGGTGGATCGGGTGAGTACAACCCAAATATCTTTGCGACTGGGAGGCGATCTCCCTTCTTCAGAGGAGTTGACACAAACTCTAGGAATTAAATCGGCGAAATTTGTGCGGCGTGGTGAGCGTGTTTCAAAAAAGCGAGTTCAACCTGTCGATCTGTGGATACTCAAACTTGCCCAATTTGATACTGTATGTTTATAATAGTAAATATGTATTATAATTTTGATATAGAATATATTGAGTGTTTGGTTTTAAGTCGTTAAGATCGATTTTAACGGAAAGACCAAACCAAGGAGGGGATTATGGTAAACGTCCATGATGTGGCAGTCTACATTTTAGAGAAAATGGGACCATTGATGGCCATGAAACTTCAAAAACTTGTTTACTACTCCCAAGCTTGGTCTCTTGTCTGGGATGAGGAACCTCTTTTTTCTGAAAAAATTGAAGCGTGGGCGAATGGTCCTGTAGTACCTGCCTTATACAATAGTCATCGAGGTCAATTTAAAGTTTCAGAGTTATCCGAAGGGAATTCTAGCAACCTGACACCAACTCAACGCGAAACTATTGATGAAGTTATCAACTTTTATGGCGATCGCTCTTCTCTGTGGTTAAGTGATTTAACTCACAAAGAAGATCCTTGGATAGATGCTCGTCAAGGATTGATGCTTGGAGAACGTGGGAACAAAGAAATTACCCATGCTGCAATGGCTGAATATTACAGCAGTCTGTAATTTAACGCACTCGTCTTAATAAAAAGCCGAAAATAAAAGTAAATCCCTCTTCTACTAAGCAACCTAAAATAGCTTCCTCACCGACTAGCTATTATAATATGAATCCGTCTTGGCGTATTTCTAGGCTTGAAATGCTCGGTCCCTATGGTTGGCACAAGTTAGACACCGAGACTCTTCTTTATGTTAAGGACAAACTTGCTTCTTTTGAAACTATGACTTGGGCAGAAATTCTGGTGAATAGTAAAAAATTTAACCATTCAGTAGATGTCAATGACTTGTGTTCAATAGCTCAAGCTCGTTTAAGTGAAATTGGACAAGATGATATAGATGAACTTGTTTCACTCCGCCTTTCTGGAAAAGAAAGAGTATGGGGAATCCTCGATCTAGGTGTGTTGACTCTTTTATGGTGGGACCCAGAGCATGAGGTTTGCCCATCTATTCTTAAAAACACATGATACACATTTGAGTTTATAAAGTAGCAAAAATTTAAAGGACATTTCTGTTCAATCTAGCTAACCTTCGGATCGCTTGAACCAGTATTTCTGGAGTTACAGGTTTAGCGATGTGCTCCTGAAAACCCACAGCCAGTGCCTGTTTCTGATTTACCTCTCCCGCATAGGCAGTTAGGGCGATCGCTGGAGTCTTATTTTCTTGTTCTGATTCCAATGCGCGTATCTGACGCATTAACATATAGCCGTCTGTTTCTGGCATACCAATATCGCAGAGTAGAATGTCTGGCTTGAATTGCGCCAGTACTTGTAATGCTTCACGAGCAGATGCTGTTGCAGTAACTTCTGCACCTGCTTGTTCCAAGACAAAAGTGAGAAAATCACGGGAGTCTACTTCATCATCAACCACCAAAACCCGGACACTTGTAAGCGATAAAGTGTCAGGAGCAGCCATGCGGGAGTGATTCGTCGCTGTTCTATCCTTCGGTGTAACACTTTCGGATTTCATCGGCAACCTGACAGTAAAAGTTGCCCCCTGTCCCTCTCCTGGACTGTCTACTGCAACGGTTCCCCCATGTAACTCGACAAGATGACGCACGATCGCCAGCCCTAACCCTAATCCCCCAAATATTCTGGTTGTGGTGCTATCTGCTTGACGGAAATACTCAAACACATACGGTAGAAAGTCTGGAGAAATTCCCTTACCCGTGTCTGTGACTTGAATTTGAGCATACTTTGTCATTTGTCCAGTGTCATTTGTCCTTTGCTCTTTATCTTCTACAGATGACGAATCACCAGTAACCAATAACCCAATCTCTACCTGTCCTCCTTGGGGCGTAAACTTGACGGCATTGGAGAGCAAATTCCAAACCACTTGCTGGATGCGGGCTGAATCTCCTAAAACTTGGAATTTTGGATTTTGCGAAAAGTTGTCAGGAGGCTTTCTCTCGGTAGCAAACTTTTCAAGACGGATTTCGGATTTTAGATTTTCAGGCTGTTGTCCACCAGTTTGTAACTCTAAGAGCGAATCAGTTTCTTTTAATTCCAAATTTAAAATCGTAAATCGCAAATCGATTGATTTGGCTTCTGCTGCTAACCGCACGGTTTCAAGTGCCGATTGAATTGTTGATGCCAGGTTAACGGGAACCATATTGAGGCTGAGCTTACCTTGCAAAATGCGCGAGACATCTAAAAGATCCTCAATGAGTTGGGTTTGGAGTTTAGCGTTGCGCTCAATTGTTTCTAAGGCATAATCTGTTTTTGCGGTATCTAATTTTCCAGTGCGAAGCAATTTAGACCAACCCAAAATCGGATTGAGCGGTGTTCGCAACTCATGGGACAAAACAGCGAGAAATTCATCTTTGACGCGGTTGGCAGATTCCGCTACATTTCTTGCTGTTCGTTCTGCTTCGTAGAGACGGGCATTATCGATGGCGATCGCGGTTCGATGGGCGATGTCTTCTGCCAATGCCAGATCTGCCTCACTATAACGGCGCTCGGATTCAGCCGTGACAAACGAAATTGCCCCTAAAATCTGTCCACGGGCAATCAAAGGTGAGATAATGCTAGACTTTAAGCCCAGTTCGTGCAATATTCGCAAATGTTCAGCGTTTTGAGCCACCATCAGCAATGCAGCATCTGGAATTTCAGTCACCATTTCTGTTTTCCCAGTTTGCAGCACCTTGGGTACTCCCTCCGTCGCGTCGCTTTGTCTGGGATATTGCCGATGAATTTCCCCGACAAATTCTACTTTCGTTGGATCGCGGTGAGCCACTGCAACCCGATGAATCAATTGATTGTTTTGCAGCAGGTCGATCGCACACCAGTCTGCAAAGAACGGCACTACCAGATTCGCAACACTTGCCAGAGTCCATTCGTAATCCAATGAGGATGCTAGTACTGTACTGACTGCTGCCAGAAATGCCGATCGCTGCTGGTCAACTTCTGCTTTGATGCGGGCTGTTTGCTCTTGAACTTGCTGCCGCATTAATTGGGCGCGTTCCGCTTCTGCCTGTTTGCGCTCGGTAATGTCTTTGTTGATACCAATGAAAAAGATGGGATTCCCAGCTTTGTCGTATACGGTTTTGGCTGTTGTCTCGATCGACACTGCCGATCCATCTTTTCGCAGACAGGGAATTTCACCACAAAACTCTCCTGTTGTCTGAATAGACTGAATGATTTCAGCCGTCATCGCAGCTTTAATGTCTGAGCGATGGAGAAAATTAACGGGTTTGCCGATCGCCTCTGCGGCTGTATAGCCAAAGATTTGCTCGGCATTGCCCAGCCAGCGTTGAATCTTACCCTCCAAATCGGTCAACAAAATGGCATCGGGCATTTGCTGCAAGGCAACATCTGAAATCAGTAATTCGGCTTCAGCTTGTTTGCGTTCGGTGATGTCATGCATCACGACGACTGCCCCCTGTTTTTTGCCCTGGCTATCAACGATCGCCTGTCCACTGGCAAGTAGCGTCTTCGTGGTTCTCTGCTTGGGTGCGATCGCCATTTCAACATTCTCGACTGTCTGTCCCTGTAACGCTCGAAATAGCGGAATCTCGTTTTTGGACATCTGCGTTTTGCCATCGGGTAAATACAGGTCATAGTACTCTGCCCATCGATCGGGCGGCAGTGGTTGCTCTGGCAAGCCATGAAATTCTCGTGCTGCTCGATTAAATAGGGTCAAAATCCCCTCGGCATTACACGCTACGATTCCTGCCTGCACATTATCAAGCAGCACTCTGAGTAACTCCTGTTCTTTTTGCAGGGCTGCTTCAGCTTGCTGCCGCTCTGCAATTTCCAAGTGGAGTAATTCGTTTGCTTGAGATAATTCAGCCGTTCGTTGTTCAACTAAGCGCTCCAACTCATACTGGGCTTGTTGCCGTGCTGCTTCTGTTTGCTGTCGCTCCAGTTCGGTGGCGATCCGTAGGGCAAAGATGGTTAATAGGGATTCTGCAAGCTGAACATTTGTCAAAGGTTTGCCATCCATCACGCCTAGTAAGCCGAGGGGTACGCCCATTAAGTCAAAAAACGGAATCGCTACATAGCTTTCCACGTTTAGAGGTTCTAAAAGAGGCGCGTTAGGAAACAAGGCTTGGACTCGATTGGGATAGCAGCACAATTTTCGTTGCTGGAGCACCTCCTTGCAGGGAGTTTCATGCAAAAGATATGCAAAGTTGTCAACGATCTGCCCCTTGGAGTAGACGGCGAGCGTCCGGATTGCTTCCTGGTTATCTCCCTCCACCAGACCAATGTAGGTGTAATCAACCCCCAGCACTTTGCTCAAATGTTGCACTAAAGCAGAGAAAAATGCTTCACCCGTTACAGCAGAAACGCCCTGAGTCACTTCTAGCAACGCTGCATCGATTTGAGCAATTTTACGGGCTGCCAGTCGTAGCTCTAGTTCATCCATCACCATTGCGGCAAGATCCGCGAGGATGGCTGTTTGCTCATTAGTTAAGGTATCACGCGGTTTTGTATCTAACAAACAAAGAGTGCCTAGATTGAAGCCATCTTGGGTAAGCAACGGCGCACCGGCGTAGAACCGCAGCCCCGGTTCATTTTGTACAAATGGATTACAGACGAGACGATTGTCTTGTCTGGTGTCGGGGATGACTAATACCTCGTTAGATAACAGCGCAAAGCTGCAAATAGTCGTATCTCGCTGCACCTCTCGCACATCAAAGCCATAGGACGATTTAAACCAGCCTCTTGATGCATCAACCAGGGAAACCAGCGCGATCGGCACATTAAATAAACGTGCTGCCAAGGAGGTGATGCGATCGAAGGCAGCTTCCGGTGGGGTATCGAGAATGTTGTATCGCCGCAGAGCCTCTAAGCGTTCTACCTCATTTGCAGGCAAAGGGGCAGTTGTTGCAACGGGTTTAGGGGAAGTTTCAGTCATAGACTTTGAGTCAATGGGCGAGTGAGTAGAAGGCTGGAATTGAACCCTTAAACATACTTGAGCATAATATAGGGGTGAATTGTCCTTATTTTATCTTGCACCTGGAAATTTAAATGTCAAATTCATGACTACGTGCTAGGAGAATCATTGGTTCGATATGATGTAAAAGAAAAGACAGGAGTATTTTTGGACTTTGGACAAATAAAAAAGGGTTGCGTTTTTTTGATGCGAACTAAAAAGATAAAATTTTACAGATAAGTATTTGTTAAATTCTAATGAGTTCAATGTTCTCAATTTGATTTTTTCAAAAGAAACAATTTAAATAACATTTGTTTGAGGTTATAACGACGAGAAAGACAAAAAATATTGGAGTTTTGGTTGGGTGTAGTATAGTAAAAATTAAGAACCGCAGATGCACGCGGATGTACGCAGATGAATAGATATTTTATTCAGATAATACTTTTTACGTATAGTGAACTACTTGAATTGGCAGAAGAATTTTTGGATAGATAAATAGATAACATATTTAATGCATAATTTTGATTTTCCAAGGCGTGATAGAGGTGGATAAGGTGAGTACAACCCAAATATCTTTGCGACTGGGAGGCGAGATCCCTTCTTCAGAGGAGTTGACACAAGCTCTAGGAATTCAACCGACGAAATTTGTGCGACGTGGTGAGCGTGTTTCAAAAAAGTGAGTTCAACCTGTCGATCTGTGGATACTCGAACTTGCCCAATTTGATACTGACAGCACTGAGGAAGAGAGAGATAGTCAAATGCTACAAGTTACTACTACGCTACAGAAAATATCATCAAATCTCGCAATACTCGATCGCACTAACTGCAACGCTGATTTGTACATTAGCACTATTCGAGAAGAAGACCAGGGTGGGTTAACATTACCCCCAGAACTGGTTGCGGCTACTGCATCTGCTGGGTTATCTATCCAAATATCCATCCTTGTTATGCTGGATGACTACTTAGAACCAGAACAAGAATCTTCATTATCTACAACGATGGTAGTTGATAGTTAAGCGATCGCACCATCTCCACCTTAATCGAGCAACCGGTAACTGTTGTAATCAAGCGTGGTACTACGTAAAACAAAAACCTGAGGAGCGGTTCCATCATAAAAAACTGACATCATTAACTGACCAAAAATATCTGGCGCATTCGCAGTGATGTTGCTTGTGCTTATCAAGAGGATGGGATCGCGTCTACCTGATTGGTTGTTTCTCCCTACAAGGTGCAGCATCACCCAGTAGAATCTGACGAGAACCAGGAAGAATGTGAATCCAGCCAAGATCTTGTTGTAGGCGGTGTATCAGATTAGATATCGTTACGCCAAGCTCGTCTTTCATTCTATAGAGGTGATGCCAATTTGTTAAATCACGTCCTAATCGTTTTTCTTCCAATATAAACCTAGGCATCAGTAAACAGCTGGCGAAATATTGGGCTTGCCACTCAATTGACTTAGCCTTCTTTTGGCTACCAGCATTACGGCATAAAAATGGCTGTGCTACGGTCTCAAGTCCTTGGTCTTGACGTTTTAAAAATCTCTCTACTTCATGTGGATTGATGTGGAGCACCCAATGTCCAATTTCATGAGCAATTGTCGAAGCTTCAAATCCTTGAGGTAGATTCAAAATCTCTTCATTAATTTCAATTAGACGTTGTAGTGGGAGAATCCTAGCCGCTATTGCTCCTCGATCATCAGCAGGTATTGTGTCCGAAAATCAAGTTGAAGTCAAACGTGAACTAGATTTTTGGTCAGAAACTATCGAACTACAGGGAGAGTTACAACCTGCTGTAACTTTGACGGTTCACAGCAGTATCCTTTACAAAGGTGATTTACAACAATTCTATCTAAATTATCTGGATAGAGATACTCCGGAAAATCTTTTGATTGGCTTGAAAGTTCGAGATAGAGAATTAGGAAGTTACGGTACTATCACTCAGTTACCAGGAACAGTTGGGCAACACAGAGACAGATTAATAAAAAAGGCAACCCGTGAAAGCAGTAAACAATCACTGCGAAATGCTCCAGATGACCAACCTATAGTCACTGTACAGTTCAAGAATAGAGATCAACGTGACTATCCTATGGTGCTTCTACGTCCATGCGTTACAGTTGAAACTGCCGACAAGTTTGATGTTGAATGGGGAAAGTTGCTTAAGGCAACTAAGATTTCTCACAAAGAGCGAACATTCTTCTTAGCTTCTTATAAAGAAACAGTGAAAGATGCACTAGCGGCTTATGGATTTGAGCTAGAGCGAAGTATTAATAGCCGTGACTATCCAAGTTTATTCTGGCAGCCGAAGAAGCCGCTTCAGGAAACTCCTCTACTTTTTGGAAACGGCTTTGTAGGTAAGAGAGATAAATTCCTTGCAGGACTGTCTGAGCATAATGGTGGAGGTGTTTATAAACGTCATGACGATTATCGCGATCGATCAAGATTAATTCGCATTGCGGCTTTACAAATTTGCGATTTGAGCGTTAACTCTTTTTTAGAGAGCATAAAGCAACGCCTGAAAAGCTATGGATTTAACAGTGATATTGTTACTATAAAAGCATTATCAGTTAGCAACTTGAGTGGAACTGATGCCAGAGCCGAAGTCGATAAAGCTGTTGATGATTTAATTACAGTTCCACCAGATATAGTTTTGACATTTTTACCTCAAAGCGATCGCAATACTGATGATGAAGAGGGTGGCAGTCAAGCGATTGAAATTCAAGAGCAAATCAACCAGTACTTAAAACAGCTATCTCTAGTACAGTACGGCGTAAATAACTAGACCATTAAATAGCCAGTACTTTACCCTTGTATGTCCACTTGAAAGGTTTCGCCATTGTTTGGTTAAAATAGTCAATAAAATTAAGTATTCGAGTTTTCAAATCATCCTGACTGACAAAACTTGCTCTTCTGAGTAACTTGCGCTCCCATAATACGCGCACCAAATCTCAATTTGATTCAGCCAAGAGCAGTGTTTGGGAGTGTAATGAAAAACAATTCGATGTGTTGGCTCGCTCAAAAAAGCAGCACGGGATTTCATAGATTTGAGTATCCCGCTTTTTCCTTTGACACCCAAGTCAATATTCAAACCTTCGTTTTCTGCAACAAAACGAACCAAGGATTCCGACTGATGAGTATTTAGACAATCCATAACTAAGTGCCATTTTGTCGCATTCGGATCGGTTTCAATCAAGCGACGAATATTTTGGACAAAATCAACTTCTGTTCTGGAGTCTCCACATGTTGGCTCAACAATCTTGCCAGTCACAACATCAAAATTCGCGATTAAACTCTGTGTGCAATTCGCTTGGATGTATGAGATACAACTCATCAGCGTTTATCAGCGTTCATCTGCGGTTCCTAAACTCTCAAGTTTACCTCAAACAGCGAATAGCCTCTAAAAGACCTCTCGACTTATTCAACGTCTCCTCATATTCCTTTTCCGGATCGGAATCAGCAACCAAACCAGCACCTGCTTGCACGCTTACCATATTATTCCGAACCACCATTGTCCGAATTGCGATCGCACTATTCAATTGTCCCTCAAAATCATAATATCCGTAAACACCAGAGTAGACACCACGACGGCTGGGTTCCAACTCATAAATAATTTCCATTGCGCGAATTTTAGGTGCGCCACTGACTGTTCCTGCAGGAAAGCAAGCTTTCAGTAAATCCCATGCAGTTTTTCCTGGCGCAAGTTTACCCACAACATTACTCACAATATGCATCACGTGAGAGTAACGCTCAACTACCATCAGTTCATCAACTCTCACAGTTCCACTTTGACAAACTCGCCCCAAATCATTCCGCCCCAAATCGACAAGCATGACGTGTTCGGCAATTTCCTTGGGGTCTTGGAGTAAGTCAAGAGCATTTGCTGCATCTTCTTGGGGCGTTTTACCTCGCGGACGCGTTCCAGCAATAGGACGTACAGTCGCAATCTCCTTCCCTTCAGCATCCAGTTCTGCTTTTACCATTACTTCCGGGCTAGAACCGATGATTTGCCAATCCTGAAAGTTAAAATACGTCATGTAAGGCGAAGGATTGATTTGCCGAAGCGATCGATAAAGAGAAAAGGGGTCGCCAGTATATTCTGTTGTCAATCTTTGAGAAATAACGACTTGAAAAATATCTCCTGCTTTGATATAGTCCTTTGCCTTTTCAACATTGGCACAAAAGCTCGATCGCGTAAAGTTACTTTTATACTCCTCTATTCCCGTTCCTTTCCCCGATTTGTTTGTTTCTGGTGGCGTCCATTCTAGAATAGTTTTCTGCGGCGACACGGGCAAAGAGAGCTTGCTAACCATATCAGTTACGCGATCGCACGCTTTTTGATACACCTGTTCTAATGAATTTCCATTCTTGGTTTCTACATCACGCAAGTCAGCATAGGCGATCGCCCAAATTTTCCGTTTCACCTGGTCAAAAATCAACAGGCTGTCCACCTGCATCCACAATCCATCTGGAATATTTCTTTCATCTTGTGGATGAATTGGGACTCTTGGTTCTATCCAATGAATCAATTCATAGCCCCAAAAACCAAACAAACCTCCAATCCCTGGAGGTAATTGAGGTAATTTCACTGGTTTATAAGGTTCCAAGCAAGCTTGCAAAGCTGCAAAGGGGTCACCTTCATAAACTTCCTGAGAACCATTGCGGTGTTTTTGAGTGACGCAATCCCCTCTTGCTTCTAAAACCCACAACGGATCGCAACCCACAAAGCTATACCGTCCGAGCTTTTCTCCACCTTCAACAGATTCCAGCAAAAAGCTATAAGGTTGACCCGCGCATACTTTGTACCAAGCAGACACTGGTGTATCGAGGTCTGCTACCCATTCTTGGTAAACCGGAACAAAATTGCCCTCTTTAGCTAACTCAGAAAACTCGGAGAATTCTGGGAAAATCATATACCATTTTGGATTTTAGATTTTGGATTTTGGATTGAAAATGCCTTGCTTAGACTTAATCTCACCCAACTATCTGTCGTATTTTTTTTTCAAATTGGTATTAGCAGTTATTAGTTAGTGGTTAGTGGTTAATGGTTAGTGGTTGATAGTTGATTGTTACTACTACTAACTACTAACTACTAACTACTAACCACTAACAATTAACTATGAATTGGGAGCATCATAGGTAGCTGTACCGCTAAATTTAACTTGAGCGGGGCTGGGATTTTCGCCGATGCTACGGTCTACATAACGAACTTTTTCACGACCTTGGTTTACTTTTTCTGGGAAGACACCATCGGCTGGGTGAATATACTGAATTTCTCCGTTGGGGAAGATCCGATAGACTTTGTAGTCTGTGATTTTCAACTTCCGGAGTACTTGACCGCCCAGATAGATGCCATACTCTTTGCGAGCTATATATAGTAGGTTCTCTCCTTGGCGCATGATAGCAGTACCACCAGTGGGTAGTTCAAAGGGCTGTTCCTTGGGGCTAGTCCAAGTAATAGCGTACTTTTCTTCTACGTCTGCTTTTTTGAGCAAGCCGCCAGTGTAGCCACCAAAAACGGGAGTTTGTCCAGAAAGTGTTTCCGCCATAGAGTTCTCTCTCAACGTTTTTAGGGCATACTATCACCGCAGCTAGCCTTATATTGCGATTACGTCATAGACTGTAACAGTTGTTAGTAAGAAGGGAGTGGGGAGTAGGGAATAGGGAGTAGGGAAGAGCGAACAACCCTACTCCCCACTCACCACTCCCCATTCCCCTTTTATTTACTCTTGACTTTTGACGGTTTTTGTTCTTGGCTGTTCTCAATAATGGGTATGGTAAAGTGAAACTGACTGCCTTTGTTTTTGCCGCTGGATTCTGCCCAAATTTCTCCGCCCCAACCATTGACAATTTGACGGCAAATTGCTAAGCCCAGACCCGTTCCTCCTGCAGTACGCCGCAATGCCCCTTCTTCTTGGTAAAATCGGTCAAATACAATTTCTAAACGATTCTGTTCAATCCCTCGCCCGGTATCAGCCACTGTAACTTCAACCATTTTTTGATTGTTGCGCTCAGCCTTAACCGTGATTTTCCCATCCACAGGTGTAAATTTACACGCATTATCTATCAGTTTTGCTAATACTTCCACCAGCCAATCTCCATCAGCTTTAACTAGGGGTAGGCTTTGTGCAATCTGAGTTTTAATTGTGGGTGTATTTTCATTGTCGAAGCGACTGCGGATGCGGCTTAAGGCTAAATCAACGCACTCCTGTAAAGGGAGTGATTCGGGATGCCACTCTACCCGTCCGCTTTCTAAGTTTGAAAGAGTCAGGAAATCTTGTATCAGTTTTCGCATTCTTTCTGAGTCAGAAAGCGCTGTGTTGAGCATTACTTGTCGCAACTCTAAAGGCATATCTGGCTCGGTGGCAAGGCTTTCCAAGCATACCTGTATTGTGGATAAGGGAGTCCGGAGTTCGTGACCGGTGATTGCAATCAAATTACTGCGCGTGCGATCGAGGGCTTCTAACTGCTGGTTCAGTTCCTCTAAGTTGGCGTATGCTTCTGCTTGGATAAGAGCAACTCCTACTTGTGTTGCGATCGCTTCCACCAAATCAAAATCTCCAGTTTGCCAATCGTGTATAGTTTCTTTACAATAATGTAGCTCAACAATACCTAACAACCGCCCCTGGTAGAACACGGGTTCCATCAGCCAAGAAAGAATTCCGTGTTTTTTAACGAGTTTTGAAAGTGCTTTGGAACTACTAATATAAGAATCAGTTCGAGTATCTGTAACAAAAATACCATCGTTTTGCAGTACGACTTCCCGGAACAGGAGGTTGTTTTCCAAAGGCCAAGGTTTTCCTAAAAGCGATGGTGCTCCAGGACTTAAAAACTCATGTTCTATTTTGGCTTGGACATCTGTTGCTTGAGCGCGGTAAATTAAACAACGACAAGCGTCTAAATTTTGTCCCAATTCTTCGGCAGCGACTTTGAGAATTTCTTGAGGATTGAGCGATCGCCTAATAGCAGTACCAATAGAATTGACCAATCGCTCTTTTCGTGCTTGAGCTGAAATAGAACGATAAGCTTTGTGTAATTTATACTGACTTGCTTGTAAGTACGTCACCAAGCGTTGAACAAAGGGGTCTGTATCGATGTTACAAGCATATTCGCTACTTTGCGCGGCGGTGACTTCGCTCTTGTCCTCTCCCAACCCAAATCTTTGACGTGCTTGTTCAACTTTGTCAAATAGTTCCGGTCTGTATTCCAAAATTCTGTTTAGTAACAACTCAGCTGCTTTGAGACTCACACCTCGTTCTGCTGTCCAAATTCCTTCAAACCTCCGCGCTGCATCCGTGTCCAAAGAAGGACTGCTCTCTCGCAGTTTTTTGTTTTTAGTTATGGAACCAACGCTTTCTCGACAAACCAGACAAGTCGCGTAGTTTTGAGCAATGACCACTAAATGCCACTCTTGACTCAAAGCATCTTCTGGTTCAAAGGCAATTTTCTCATAATGTTCCGAGCTATTGGTGAAATCCGTTTCTGGTGCTGATAGTACGTATATTTGATTGCTTCGCTGAGATAGCCTCTGATACCGATGAGCTTCTTGGCGGTAAAATCGCTCTCGCTGGAAGCTAGCGATCACTAAAGGCTGCTCTAAAGTCGCCGCCAAAATTTGATCTTCCATCGCATGGGAGAGCGCCGTTAAGGAAGCTTTAAAATATATCTGGGGCCGCAGGTAGGGTAGAGCCTGTAGCAATTCACTCAGCATGGAAGTCGAAATGCTCATCAATGTCTTTTGGTAGCCACAATCTCAGATAAAATCCATGTCACAGCTGATTGTACAAATTACAACGGACTCTTTAGTTAATAAGATGGTTGCAATATGTAAAGAATTGTGAAACTCCTCTCAATTAAAAAATAAGGAGCGGGCTGTGGGGTATAGGGAATGGGTCTTCAAGATATGGAGAAGACGCTTGCCACAACCATTGTACGTTGTAGTTATTCATCGGCTGATATTGGGAGGTTTCAATAATAGCTGACTTGCATAATCTAATATAGTTCACCAAGCTCTACTTTAGGTAGTGGTGAGTGGTTAAACGAGGGTGGTGTGTCCTCCGGCTATGGTGGACAATGCTCACCCTGCGTGTATTTCAAATGTCAAAATATGTAATTGAGTTAGCAGTTTTGTTACTAAAAAAAATATATTTATTCTTTTTTAGCACATTTAAAAAAAATCTACTTAATATGTTAGAGATAAGTTAGAGAAAAGTTCAAATCTTATTGTTTGAGGTTATGTTTGAGTCTATTCTGAGGTATATTCACATTTTCAGAGGGAACAGGGAACAGAGAAACGAGAACAGGGAAATAAACACTTAAAAGTGCTGGTTTAAAAAAAGGTATTTTTCTTAGGGATTCGCTCTTGAGAGAAAAACATCTTTTTTTAAAGTGGGCGCTACTCCCACAACGCGCATTTTTTTAAAAGCGAACAAAGAACAGGGACTCCCCTGTTCCCTAGTTTTGTAAGAAATAAATATTTATAAAGATTTGATGTTGTGAGTTAGATCCATACCCTGTAACCGGGTGTATGCGATTATTATCTTTGCTCAGTGGCTCAAATCAGTTCGGATTGACGTCTTTTTTCCTGTTGACGCTGATGCGATAAGCACTATGATCGGCTTGCGCCAAAGGCGATAAGCACTCTTTCAGCTTGCGCTAAGAGCGATAAGCACTCTTTCAGCTTGCGCTAAGAGCGAACGCGAAAAAAAAGTAGACCTGTACACACGGATATTGCTGATGACACCGGATACCCTCATGACCCCGGAGAAAATTATTCTGGACGGAAAAACCTTTGTTCCTGCTGACCAAGTACCTATTTCAGAGTGGCCCTGCGTCATCAGTGAAAAACCGCAACCAACGTTGACGGTTAAAGATGATGATTTATTTTTCATAACAGACACTCTAGGAAATGTCTCTGGCTGCGGGCTAAATGACGGTCCCAGTTTGGGGCTGTTCTGCAGTGATACCCGATTCCTCAGCCGTTTGGAATTGCAAATTGAAGGGCATTCCCCCGTACTCCTCAGCAGTACAGCCGACAAAGGATTTTCACTGTCAGTATTATGTACTAATCCCAGAATAGACGAACGCCTGAGGCCAGATACATTAGGTATTCGTCGGGAATTTGTACTGAATGGCGCTTTGTTTGAAGAATTGGAGATAGCAAATTATAGCACAACTTCCATTTCTTTTGAACTAAGTATCAGCTTTGAAGCAGATTTTGCCGATTTATTTGAAGTTCGTGGCTATAGCCGAGACAATCGGGGTAAACTTTTGCGGCATATAGAGGAAGCACACGAGGAAACATCTTCTCTTGAAGGCATTCTTGCACAAGCTCAAAACCCCACCCATAAGGAACAATCACTCTCACTTGCCTATCAAGGTCTTGACGGTTTGGTGATGGAATCCCGCATTCAATTCCAGTATCGGCAACCAGACTATTTCAAAGGATATACTGCTATTTGGCGATTGGAATTGGCTTCCCACGAAACCCAAAAGTTGGGCTATCGAGTGAATTTACTCACCAACAACCAATCGAGTTCTACAGTCAGTGCTGCTATCACCTTGGGACAAGCAAAAGCTTCTGAGTTGATGGAAGAGCAAAACTGGGTGCATCAAATTACACAAATTCGTTCGGATAAAAGCTATTTTAATCAAATTATTGAGCGTGCCGAACAGGATATGTATTTATTGCGCCAATCTTTTGGGAAATACAAGACTGTTTCCGCAGGTGTCCCGTGGTTCTCCGCACTGTTTGGCAGAGACTCCATCATTGCGGCTTCTCAAACCTTAATGTTGAATCCTCAGATTGCGAAGGAAACTCTATACATACTGGCAAATTACCAAGGAAAAGTAGAAAACGATCGCCGAGACGAAGAACCGGGTAAGATGTTACACGAGCTGCGGTTTGGAGAATTGGCACGTTGCCAAGAAATTCCTCACACACCTTACTACGGTACGGTGGATGCCACTCCCTTATGGCTGATGCTATATGCTGAATATTATGCATGGACTCATGATGGAGAGACTTTAGAGCAACTTTGGTCTCATGCACTCTTTGCAATGGAATGGATTGACCGCAGTATGAAAAATACGGGTTACCTCAGCTACTATCGCAAATCTAAAAAGGGACTTGCTAACCAAGGGTGGAAAGATTCTGGAGATTGTATTGTTAACCGCAAGGGAGAGTTAGCTAACGGACCGATTTCCCTCTGTGAAGTTCAAGCTTATGTTTATGCTGCCAAACTACGCCTAGCAGAAATTGCTAGGATGAAGAAGCGCATTGATTTGTCAGATCGATGGACGGAAGAAGCCAGAAATCTTAAGCTTCGCTTCAACAGAGACTTTTGGATGGAAGACCAAGATTTTTGTGCCTTGGCTTTAGATGGCGATGGCAAGCACGTAGACAGTATTACCTCGAATCCAGGTCACTGCTTGCATTTAGGAATATTTACTCCAGAAAAAGCTTACAGTGTTGCCGAACGATTGCGCGGACCGGATATGTTTAATGGTTGGGGTATTCGTACCTTAAGTAGTTTATCACCTGCTTACAATCCAATGGGGTATCACATTGGTTCTGTTTGGCCTCACGATAACTCCCTCATTGCTATGGGTTTGCGTTCCCTCGGTTTAATCGATCAAGCCTTGGAACTTTTTGAGGGTTTATTCGACATGACTAACCAGCAGCCTTACAGTCGTCCTCCAGAGTTGTTCTGCGGCTACGAGCGCAAGGTCGATAATGCCCCCGTGCAGTATCCTGTTGCTTGTACGCCTCAGGCTTGGGCTACTGGCAGCATTTTTCAACTGCTGCAAATGATAGTTAACTTAGTGCCGGATGCTCCCAACAATTGCTTGCGAATTATCGACCCCGCCTTACCGGAGTCGATCGCTCGTCTGTCCCTACACAATTTGCGCGTTGGTGGTACAATTCTAGACTTAGAATTTGAGCGTTCCGGAAGCACAACAGCTTGTCGCGTTGCCAAGAAACGCGGTAACCTCCGAGTTGTGATTGAAGCCTGATAAAATTTTGGATTTTAGATTTTAGATTTTGGATTGAGAATTTCAAATCCAAAATCCAAAATCCAAAATCTAAAATTCATTTAATCCAAAATCTAAAATTTATTCTTCCTTTTGGTTCTCGATTTTCTGTCCTGGAGAAGCTTCGTAAAGTGCATCAAGTTTTTGGCGGGCGTCTTCAACGTTGATCGATCGCATGACTAACAATGGTTCTCTGATTAAGTTACCGGACGCATCAAGTAGCTCTGGATGTGGTGTAAATGATTTATGAGTGCTCCGATCTCCTAAAGATACGGATTTTGGCGGGTAAACTCGCTCTCTGTCAAAACTAAATAAAATCAAATTGCGAATTAAGTTTGCAACTGCTATGAAAGCTAGTAGGGTAAAAGCAAAAATGTAAAGTAGATGTAACATTGTTTTTCCTCCAGAAGTAGCAAATTCTAATGATGAGTTTTTAAATGCAGTCAGTGAATCCCAAAGATGCCAAATGCTTAACGCACTCCAGGTGCGCTTATATTCATAAAAATGAGAAATTTTAACTCAGAAAAAGGAAAGGTAGCATAATATACACATTGTTTTTGGAAAAAATGTTAATGAATCTTGACTTATATGCTGTCTCTCTGCTGTTCATTATCTCGCATTTGACGGAAGCGCATCGCTACATTCCAGCATTGCGATACCAATTGATGCCAAGGTACTAACGTTGCCATATCAATTCCTACTTTGCTGTCAGTTGCTGTAAATAGCATCTTAGCTGTGTTTACTTCCGCTTGTGCTTGCTTGACTCTCATGAGTAAGTCTGATTGTTCGTTTGGACTCATAAATGAAAGCTGCTCTGTTTCCAAAAAGTTACGCGATCGCGCAAACCAATACTGAAAATCTTCTAATAGTGGTTGCAAAACCGTTTTGAGCAACTCTGATTCAGATAAATTAGAGTCTTGCATAAATGAAAAGCATATTCTTAACTTTCATACTAATATTAACTCTATTTACGATTCTTAACATTTTTTCAATCTCTTTCACAAGTCAGAGATTTTTAAGCATTTGTAACATTAGCTACATTTCACTTATTATATAAAATCTTCAAGGCAATTGTACAGATTCCGCAGAGGGATTTTTAAAAAAACCATAAATACTCTAGCAAAATTGCTGATAATTATCACAACACTTGTATTAATTACTGCACAGTATTTGTCTTCTAAAAGTTTTAAAAGTTTTTAAATATTTTCCTAATTCTCAGAAAACACTCAGAACTCCGACTTCGCAGGAGAAGTCGGAGTTCTGGCAGCCATTTATCCCCAGTCGCCAGTCCCCAACCCCCTAATATAGCGATAAATCATCTTATAATTATGAGTTAACAATAAGTTAAGTTAAACTTATGTACAATCGAGTAAAACTCACCAGAACCGAGAGGATAGTTTAGTGTTGAACTCCTGTTAATAGTAAAATTTTAGAAAAATGTCAAATTAGTGAGAGCCATTAGTTAAAATATAGTGCCAATTCTTTGATTAGAAATAAATTGAGCCGGTGGGTTTGTAAAAATAAACCCACAACTATTCAACTAGTTATATTCAGATTAGATCTGACAAATCAAGATAGACACCCATGGGCAATTGTCCACAACGAGGGAATGAAAATTTCTTACCCCTACTCCCCACTCCCTACTCCCCACTCCCTGGTATCAGAGTCATGAGCGAAAAGCAACTATATACGGTTAGATTTTATGAATGACTTAATAGTTGTTAAACAATGAATGAAGAGACTCAAACATGGTTATATTGAAATACTAAGGTTTACAACCACAACAAATAAAAGCTGACAAGATGAAAATAAAAGTGTATTATAGTTAATTATATTTGTTATAAATTTAACTCATAACTTAACAGTTCAATCGTTTCGCCAATTATTTTATAGCCGATGCCGCCAGAATCATCTAATCAACTAGAACAATCTGAAAAGATAGTATATTTGCCGCGTACTAGCGAGTCAGAGACTCTAAAAAAAATTCGCCACACTGCCTCTCATGTTATGGCGATGGCTGTACAAAAGCTGTTTCCCAAGGCGCAAGTTACAATCGGTCCTTGGATTGAGAACGGCTTTTACTATGACTTTGACAATCCTGAACCCTTCTCAGAACAGGATTTGAAAGCCATTTACAAGGAAATGGTAAAGTTAATTAATAAAAAGCTACCAGTTATTCGAGAAGAAGTGAACCGCGAAGAAGCTGAACGCCGGATTAAAGAAATTAACGAACCATATAAGTTAGAAATTCTAGCGGACATTAAAGAGGAACCGATTACAATTTACCATTTAGGAAATGAATGGTGGGATTTGTGCGCCGGACCTCATGTGGAAAATACAAAGGAGCTTAACCCAAAAGCGATTGAATTGGAAAGCGTTGCCGGTGCTTATTGGCGTGGAGACGAAACAAAAGCACAGTTACAACGTATATACGCAACTGCTTGGGAAACACCAGAACAACTCGCCGAATACAAACGGCGCAAGGAAGAAGCACTACGACGAGATCACCGGAGACTGGGTAAAGAACTGGGATTATTTATCTTTTCTGACTTGGTAGGACCGGGGTTACCATTGTGGACACCGAAGGGAACACTGTTGAGGAGTCTTTTAGAAGACTTTCTCAAACAGGAACAGCTAAAACGGGGATATTTACCAGTAGTCACTCCTCACATTGCCAGAGTTGACTTATTTAAGACCTCCGGACACTGGCAGAAATATAAAGAAGATATGTTTCCTTTGATGGCGGAGGATGAAGAAGCCGAAAAACAAGAGCAAGGTTTCGTCCTCAAGCCGATGAATTGCCCATTTCACATCCAAATCTATAAAAGCGATTTGCGTTCCTATAGAGAACTCCCAATGCGGTTGGCAGAGTTTGGGACTGTTTACCGTTACGAACAATCTGGGGAATTGGGTGGTTTGACAAGGGTAAGGGGTTTCACTGTTGATGATTCTCACTTATTTGTAACGCCAGAACAGTTGGATAATGAGTTCCTCAATGTTGTAGACTTGATTTTGTCGGTCTTCAACAAACTGCAACTGAAAAAGTTTAAAGCTAGACTGAGTTTTCGCGATCCGGCTAGCGATAAGTATATTGGTTCGGATGATGTTTGGGAAAAAGCAGAAGGTGCTATTCAGCGTGCTGTCGAACAGCTAGGAATGGAGCATTTCCTGGGAATTGGAGAAGCAGCCTTTTACGGTCCCAAGCTTGACTTTATTTTTAGTGATGCCTTAGAGCGAGAGTGGCAACTGGGAACTGTGCAGGTAGATTATAATCTGCCAGAAAGGTTTGATTTGGAATATGTGGCTGAAGATGGGGTCCGCAAACGCCCAGTTATGATTCACCGTGCGCCTTTCGGTTCCCTAGAACGGCTGATCGGTATCTTGATTGAAGAGTATGCAGGCGATTTTCCTTTGTGGTTAGCCCCAATACAAGCCAGATTGCTGCCAGTGGGCGAAGGACAACTGGATTATGCTTTGGATGTGGCAGCAAAAATGAGAATGTTGGGTATTCGTGCAGAAGTAGATACCACTGGCGATCGCCTGGGTAAACTGATTCGCAATGCTGAGAAAGAAAAAATTCCCGTCATGGCAGTGGTGGGAGCAAAAGAGGTAGAAAGTAATACTCTCAGTATCCGTACTAGGGCTTCTGGAGAATTAGGTAGTATGCTTGTCTCTGAAGTGTTAGAGAAGATAAAGGATGCCATTGCGAAGTACGAAAACTTTTAACAGAATGTAGATTAAGGGTAGGTTCTTTGCCTACCCTTAAAAAATAATTCATATAAATTTACTAAAAAAAATGCTATGAGTACTACAAAGGAAAAAGTCCAATCTCTGCTGAGCAAACTACCAGATGATTGTTCTGTTGAGGATGTTCAGTATCACCTGTACGTACTTGAAAAAGTGCGACAGGGTTTGTTGGCAGCTGACAGTAAGGACACTATCTCTCAAGAGGAAGCCGAGGCGCTTTTACGTAAATGGCTTATCGAGTAGTTTGGTCTCCCAAAGCGCTTGAAGATGTAGACGCGATCGCGGCATACATATTTCGGGACTCCGCTTCCTACGCTGCCACAGTAGTTCAGAGAATACTTGATTCTTCTCGTAAGTTAAGCCAACTCCCGATTTCTGGACCAATGGTGCCAGAATTTAATGATGGTAGCATTAGGGAACTGTTTGCTTACACCTATCGAATTATTTATCAGATTCAAGGTAACACTGTAACAATTGCGGCAGTTATTCATGGCAAAAGGCTCTTAGCACAAGCACATTTGGAAACGGATGAACAAGATGACAGAGCATCAAAAAAGTATGAATTATAAAGGATAAAGTATCAAAAAATATCATTCTTTATCCTTTTTCTTCATCCATTCTTTACATATCAATTTCAAACCCGGCGCGTCTGTCGTCGGGTTTGCTCATTTTCACGTGGCTATCAATTTTTGTAATTGAGCGAGTACAGCCGCAGCATGACCCTTGGCTTTGACTTTTGCCCAGGTATATGCTATGGTTTGGTCGGGCGCAATCAGAAAGGTTGAACGTTCCACACCCATGTACTCTTTACCCATAAATTTTTTCAATCGCCATGCACCGTAAGCGTCAGCGACTTGATGCTCTGGATCGCTTAATAATGTAATTGATAAGTTATGCTTGTTGATAAATTTACAATGATTTTTTTCTGTGTCTACACTGACACCTAAGACTTTTGCATTCAATTTGCTAAAGTCTTGACTTAATTCAGTGAAGTCCTTAGCTTCTGTCGTACAACCAGGAGTGTCATCTTTTGGGTAGAAGTAAAGAACAATCCACTGATTGGAAAAATCACCCAAACTCACTTGATGACTATCTTGGTCTGGTGCGGAAAAATCAGGCGCTTTTTCTCCAGGTTGAGGTATGTTGTCTGCCATAAAGTTGTTGAGTAATACGTAATCGGACAGAAATTAATCTGATTCTGATTGTTCCACTTCTGTCCTATTTTTGGGGAACACGACCTGACGCTGAGAAGGGTCAAATCGGTAGCCCTCTTCTTGCATAATTCTTTGAGTTTGGCGTGGGTCAAAGTTCCGACTAAATTCAGCCTGCAAATCATAAACCCGTCCTTCCACCTGCTGCACATCAACGCGGATAGCTCTTAGCTTTTCTTGCTGCGACCAGTGATAAGGCAAAAGCTGAATTAGGGCGGAAATAGCAGCTGCTGATATGACAATATTAACCCCAATCTTTGCTGTGGTTTCCAGTGCCATCACTTGGTAAGAGCGTTGACGAAGACGCCGCTTTGGGCGAGGAGTGACTCGACGCTTTTCTATTGGTTGCAGCGGTGGTCTAGACGGTTGAAAAGCATTCATGGTAGTAAAAAAATAATCGTAACTCTACACCACAAAAAGCGCATCTGCACTTATTGCAGTTTTATTTGCTGTCATATTACTTCATTTTTTCAACTTGGTACACTGAGATTTTGGTAAAAAAATCCTGGCTTTACGGATACAGTTTTCAGTTGTGATGACACCAAGCCGCAAGTGCCTAAAAACCGTACTCGTAAAGCCAGGTTAATAACCTTCTACAAGAGGGTTATGAATCGTAAAGTGATGCTGCTAAACGCCAAGCCAGAACGCCTGGGATAAGCGCGACAACAAGTGCGATGTACACTTGAGTATCTGAGATACTAGTTACTTGGGCGAGATAGAGAAGATTTGGGATCGACATGGTTTAAACCTCACAATCTCAACGATTTTGAACAGTTCGTTTACTACTTTTCACTGTTTTGCGAAGATTGGGGAATAGGTTGTTACAAGATGCAACATAAACAAGTCAAAAGTCAAAAATCTAAAGTCAAAAGTTAGAAAAATTCAAAAGATGTCAAGCTTATTTAATAAAACTTATTAAATTAAAAAAGGAATACAACAGGTAGTTAGATAAGAATAAGTCCGGGTAAGGCTTTCTCAATCCAAAATCCAAAATTCGTTAATCGAAAATCCAAAATCCAAAATCCAAAATAACTTATGAGCTTGTATTTGGGTATAGACTTTGGTACATCGGGTGCAAGGGCTGCAGTCATTGACAAAGACGCTTGTATCCAGTTTGAGGGGCGCTATCCTTTTGATATGTTAAATGCCTTTGACCTAACAAACTGCTGGAAAGATGCTTTATTTAACCTGCTTGAGCAAATTGCAGAGGAATTAAGGCGAAAAGTTAGAGCGATCGCTATCAATGGGACTTCTTCTACAGTCTTGTTATGCGACAGCACGGGTCAACCTGTGGATACACCTCTGTTGTACAACGATGGACGAGGAGCGATCGTGATGGAAGAGTTAAAAACGGTAGCCCCTCCCAATCATACAGTTTTAGGTGCGACTTCTAGCCTTGCCAAACTTTTATGGATGTCACAATTGCCATCTTTTGCTGAAGCAACACACTTCCTGCATCAAGCAGACTGGCTGGCATTTCTTTTACATGGGCAATTGGGTGTTAGCGATTACCACAATGCATTGAAGTTGGGTTATGACGTGGAAAAGTTAGAATATCCGGATTGGCTGGAACAGTTACAAATTAAAGTTCATTTACCAAAAGTTCTCGCTCCAGGTACACCCATTGCAGAATTACGTGCTGAAGTTGCAGATGGGTTGGGGTTTCGTCGCGATTGTTTGGTTTGTGCTGGCACAACTGATAGTATTGCAGCTTTTCTTGCCAGTGGTGCAACACTTCCAGGTGAAGCAGTGACTTCTCTGGGATCGACGTTGGTACTGAAACTGTTAAGCCGAATTCGTGTAGACGATCCAAGGTACGGAATTTACAGCCACCGCTTGGGAGATCTGTGGCTGACGGGAGGGGCTTCTAATACGGGAGGTGCAGTCCTTAAGCAATTTTTTACTAATGCAGAGTTAGAAAGCCTCAGTCAAGAGATTGATGGGTTCAAAGCAAGTCAGTTGGATTACTATCCGTTATTAAAGCCAGGGGAGAGATTTCCGATTAATGACCCAAATTTGTCTGCGCGATTGGAACCGCGTCCGGAGAGTCAGGTGGAATTTTTACACGGTTTGTTAGAAAGCATTGCTCGGATAGAAGCAAGGGGATATGAGTTATTGCAGGATTTGGGGGCTGATAAGTTAACTCATGTTTATACGGCTGGGGGTGGTGCGGGAAATCTTGTTTGGCGGGTTATTAGAGGGCGTCTTTTACAGGTACCTGTTGAGTGTTCTGTGAATGCGGAAGCAGCTTTTGGAACTGCTTTGTTGGCAATGCGGGGGATAGGAATAGTTTCTTCTTTACCTATCAAAACAGCATGGGAGGGTGAGAACCCCTGCGCTTCAGCCAGGGGATGAAACCCGACTCAACAGGTTTTAACCTGTTGTCTCACTTCCCACGCTGGTTCTCAATGTACTTTTTAACTACCTCTGTGCTAACTTGACCTGTTGACGCTACAAAGTAGGTTGGAGTCCACAAAGCAGGTAGTTTTAAAAGTTCTGGAAATTCTTTTCTTAGATGATGGGATGCTCTACCTTTAACCCATTTAGCAATCTGTGAAGGCGCTTCATCTGTAGGTGCATTAATAAACATATGCACGTGGTCGGGTTGAATTTCTAATGCAATGAGTCTCCAGTTGTGTTCTTGCACTAGTTCAAAAATAATTTCTTGCAGTCTTCTTGCCACATCGGTGACCAATACGGGTCTTCGTCGTTTTGGTACAAATACAAAATGATAATTGATTGAGGACACGGAATTCTCCGTTCTTCTGTAGTCATGGTCTTCTTTTGAGAGCTTTGCCATTTTCCGGAGTATTGTTGACTTTATATGTAGTAACTAATATAATAAACGACAGGAGGTGATGACGACGCATTGTCCCCTCAAAAATGGGGCAGCCTTCCTGAGGTTGCAATCCCTAATACAGATGAACAATTTGTTTTTAAGGCTGCCCCATTTTTGTACGTGTAAGACCCCCGTGACAAGGTGTACAAAACTTTACCAGTTAAAGCAAGGTTTACAGATATTGAACAAGCGTTTTGGCTAGACCAGTGCCAACACGCTAACAGTTTGATTAATTGCGCTCTTTATCATGTTCGTCAAACTCATTATTCAAGACTTGAAGAGTCGGGTAATGCTTTCACGACCTACTGGAAAGGTGATGAATTACGCCACGGATGGAAAACCTACAGATGCAATACTACTTATCCAGAACTTGATAAAATTCTCAAAGACAATCCACATTACAAGGCTTTGGCTGCACAGGCTGCACAGCAAACATTGAAATCTATTGGTGAGTCAATTACTTCTTACAACGGACTTGTTAATGCTTATTACAGAGGTGAGGTTGATAAACCATCGTTACCACAATATAGAAAAAGCGGTGGACTGGCGGCAGTTACGTTCCCAAGGCAAGCACTTACTTACAAAAATGGTTGTTTTTATCCTTCGATTAGTAGAGAAACTAAACCACATTTGTTAGCTGAAATTGCTTTACCATTACCAGAATTCATTGATTCAGATTGGGTGAAGGAAGTGACAGTTCGTCCTTGTTACGGTCAGTTTTGGATTAATTGGGTAATTGATGATGGCAAGCAAATAATGGAGATGAATCCCAATCTTGTTTACACGCAAGCTTGGAGTTTTGACCACGGTGGAAATAATTGGTTAACAGGTGTTTCAACACTTGGGCAGAGCTTAATTATTGATGGTAGAAAGTTACGTTCAATGAATCAGGGTTACTGCCGTCTTGTTGCCAAATATAAGCAAGGGAAGTCAGATTTTTACTGGGACTCTAACCTTGATAGGATTCAACGCAAACGCAATAACCAGATGAGAGATGCCATTAATAAAGCAGCTAGGTTTATTATTAATCGATGCCTCGCTGATGGTGTGGGAAATCTTATTATTGGTTGGAATGAGGGACAGAAGAATGGTTCTGATATGGGCAAGCGTGGCAATCAAAATTTTGTACCCATTCCAACGGGTAGATTGATTGAACGTCTTAAACAACTTTGTCCAGAGTACGGAATTGTTTTAACAATTACCGAAGAGAGCTACACATCCAAGAGTTCATTTCTTGATGATGACTTGCTACCTACATTTGGTGAGAAACCCAACGGATGGAAGCCATCAGGTGAAAGAATTGAACGTGGTCTTTACAAAACCTTTCTTGGTTTTGTAATCAATGCTGACTGCAACGGCGCAGCCAACATCATGCGTAAAGTAGCCACACAGCTAGGACTTGTCTTAGTTAAGGTGGGTAGGGCAGTTTTGAGTCTGCCACATCGGTATGACTTGTTCCGCGATCTAAAGAATTCATTTCGCAATTCGTTGCGAAGTGCGTCTTTAGACCACGTAGCAACATCCATTTAGAATCCCTCGTGTTTCAACCGAGGGAGAACTCAAACGTAGTTTGTAAAATCCCTCCCAATCACCTTTCTTTTTCTTGGCGTCCTTGGCGTCTTGGCGGTTTTTTAATAAGTAATCTTCTGGCAGAAAGTGCTTAGTTTTATAGGTATCAAGGGATGAGTTGCCAGAAACCAGGTTTCGCAGGAGTTACCCGGTTTCTAATTTTCGCTTATCCAAATTGACCAAAGTCAATGTCCTATTCAAAACATCTTGCGTTCTTCTAAATGGGTAAGGATGTCTTGACGATCGCGCCACACTGGGCGCAATTGTTTATTTACAAACATTGGCAATTGGTCTCCAACATGAGGTGAACCTGGTTGTGTGGCATTGCCGTAGCTAGTGAGTGCCATTGCTTTTACTGGTTGAGAAAACTCAATGGCAGCGACAAAGGAATCACCTGCGACTGCTTGGAAACGATCTTGTGAAGCAGGCGCAAAATTGAGAACGCGGAAAATACCAAGACTTCCCGAACCACCATTAGCAGGCAAATTCTTGTTACTGACTAGCAACCGAAAAACATCTCCCCAAGCTACATCTAGCGCCCCGTATGTCTTTTCCACTTTGGCAGCAACAACTTCTAGTGTTGCAATTGCACTCTTGGGATCGGCTAAACCGTCTGGAGTGGTGAGTGGAGAGTTTTCATTCCAAGGTTTGGTAAAGGCTTTATCCCAGTCTATTTGTTCTGCCCAAGCCGCGAAAAGGACTGCACCTTTGCTATCTGCATCTGCTTGTCGATCCCATGCGTCTAGGACATCAGCTGCTCGTCGTGCTAATTCACTTCCTTGTTTTTGGGCTGCAGGGACTAGGTCATCCAATATACGATCTGCCAGTTCCATGCGAGTCGAATGTTTGTATTCCACCATTTCATTGAAAGTGATTTTGTCATCCTCAAAGAGCATCCGGGTTGAGCGTTGCGATCGAAAGTCCATGAAACGAGGTGCCATGTAAGATGGGTAATTATCTGCTTTAATAGCGGTGGGAAATGTTGTTGTCCATGGTGGGTCATTGGCGTTTTGTAACCAGCCACTTTGCGGGTCAACAATGCGTGGTAAATCTTTGTAGGGATGAATTTTTGTCCATAACGTTTTAGAAGTGTCACCGGGAATAATTCCTTGCCAATATTCAAAATCGCCCTTTTGGCGAATTGGAACTTGACCGTTAAACAGGTGCATGATATGTCCGTCTTTATCTGCGTACATGACGGTGAACATTGGCAATTGCAGGCGTCCGAGTGCAGTTTCAAATTGTTTTAAGTTCTGAGAACGTGCCATATCCCACCACTGCTCTAACACACCAGGTCGATCAAGACCAACAACGCGTAGCGCCACAGCTTTGCCGTCTTTCTCTGACACCACGGGTCCGTGAATAGACTGTTTGACGACTAGGGGTTGGTCGCTCAACGTGCCGTCTTTTTGTTTTACCTTTACCGAAAGGGTTGTTGTTTTAAAGGGACGAATTTTGCCATCAAAACTATAACCATTGTCAGCCAGTTTGAGTTCGTAAGCATCCCAGCCATCGTGAGTATTGACGGTGTGAGTCCAGCCCAAATTATCGTTGAATGCGATCGCTAACACGGGAATTCCAACAAGTGTTGCTCCATAGGCATCAAGACCCGGAGCAGTCATTTGCGCTTCGTACCATAAGAATAAATCTGACCAAGGTAAGTGGGGGTTTGCAAGTAGCATTGCCTTGCCAGTTGCAGAACGCGAGGGAGCGATCGCCCAACCATTAGACCCGGCTTTTGATTCTTCCTTGGAGATACCTGCAACCGCTTGTGGGTTAGCAACAAAAGTAAAATGTAGGACTCGGTGTAAGTGAGCCATCACATCTTCGGCTTTAACTGGTAGCACAACTTCTACCTCATCGTCAAGTTTTTCACCATGCTCCCGTGCATAGGCATTAATTCCAGCAGCAAAGGCATCGAGATAGCTGCGAAAAGCCGGACTTTGTGCCTTATACCAAGAACGAGCGCGTTCTGGCACTCCTGTAGTGAGTACCCAACGGTCTGAGTCTAAATATTTTTCTCCCCAGTACTCAGCAGCACGTCCCCGTGCTTGACCGTATAGACGCAAAAGCAAGTTCCCGTGGCTTTGCATTTGCGCCCACCCGAAGGCTTGAAATGCACTTGCTTCATCCTTACCATATATGTGGGGTATGCCATAAGTATCCCAGAGTATTTCCGTGGATGTTGCTACTTGTGCGGAAGTTTGGCACCCCATAACTAAAGCAAAGACAAGACCAATTACAAATGATAAGAGTCGGAATGATTTTTTTTGGAAAGCTTTGTGTAAATGAACCATATTTTAGTTTCTGGAATTTATTAGGAGAATGTAAACGAACTCAAACATTCTTTAGACATATTAGACATAACTTTTTTGACAAATTCATTCTGAAAAAACATAGATTTGGGCAGATTCAGTTGTTAGTTAAGTTCGACTTTGCTCTGATAGTTCTACCGCAGGATTAAGACTACTTGGTTTTGCAAGGTAACGATACCGCCACATTACAAAGCCAGTGATGAACAGAATCAGTGGTGCAAGACCAACAAAGACGTAAAGAATACGAGTTGGTAAACCGCCAAAAGTACCAAAGTGCAATGGTATAAACAAGTCCAAAATTTTGTCGCCCAGAGATTGTTTAAGTGCGTTCTTTAACCGAACTATTTCACCCGTGTACCGATCTAGATAAACCTGGCTGTAACCGTATTTCCAGCTTTCTTGGGGGAATTTTTTCCCCACTCTAAGAGCATCTTCTGGTTTTGTTGGCAGGACGATATAAGTCGTGACTGCATCTGGTAATGCCATATCTGATTTTTGCAGCAATTGTGTAAGTTTTAGCCCAGAAGAGCCTTTAATGGGAATGGAAACAGGGTTGGGTAGATTGGGAGTGAAGGTTACAGCAAAGATGACAGGTTTGGCGAAATCATAGAAATTCCAACAAAATCCAGTGAACCCCGTCAATCCCAAGAAAACAGCTGCAATAATTCCTACGACTTTATGGATGTCAAAGTTACCTCGCTTGGGGTGTGCATCAAGCTTGATTTTGAAACCAGAAATTAGCCTTCGCCAACCAGGCCAGAGAATAATACCTGTAATACTGAGGATGAATAGTAAAAGTGCGACTACCCCAAGAATTTGGCTTCCGGTTTCGCCAGCCAGAAGTTGGTAGTGTAGTTTGATTGCGAGTGTTCTGAAGGTGCGATCGCTGTTGCGACTGCCCATGATTGTACCCGTATAAGGATTGACATTGACTTCTGTGCGATTGCCTTTAGGGGAGCTAAGGAAGATTTGGTAAGGGGCATCCGGTTCTGGTATTGTGCTGATAAAAGTAGCTTTGATATCTGGCTGGTCGCTGTAAGCCGCTTTGACCTTATCTAGCACGGATTCAATGGACATCCTTTGCCCAGAGGGGAGAATGTGCCCAATTTGACGACGAAGCAGAAAATGGTCGATTTCATCGGAAAATACCAGCAGGCTACCTGTTAAGCCTACGATGATTAACAGCAGTCCCACGGCTAACCCGATGTAGCGGTGAAGGTGAAAAGCGAAGGAGCGTAATTTGAATGGCTTCATGATAGATGTCCACAATATTCAGCAGCAGCGATCCCTGCAATTTTGGTTGAGAGATTAAAATCTTACAGAAACTGAACCAGTGACAGCAAATGGCGATCCCTGATACACTTGGGCAGCATCTGATGAGGATTCAATATACCTTTTATCAAACAAGTTTTCGATACCCAACCTGAAAGTGAGGTTGTCGATTCTGTAAGCTGCTGCTAAATCCACCCGCACATAGCTGGGAACATCGAAGTTATTAGCATTATCTCCTTTCCTATCACCTACGTAAATCAAACCAGCTGCTAGGCTTAATCCTTGCAAGGTACCTTTTGTAAAGTCATACTTACCCCAAAGTGCAGCACTATTTACTGGACTATTGACAGGGCGATTTCCCTCTAATTGTGGGTTATTGAGATTTTCAGTGATTTCAGCATCAAGCAGCGTATATGCGGCGATGAGACTGAAGTTATCAGTGATTTTTCCTGTCATATCAAATTCAAAGCCGCGACTGCGAATTTCTCCCACTAGGACGTTAAACTCAGGATTATTTCGATCAGTTTCACCAATATTGGTCTGGGTTAAATTAAACAAAGCAGCTGTAATACTCAGTCGATCATTGAAGAAGTTTGCTTTTGCACCAATTTCGTATTGCGTTGCTGTTTTAGGATCGAGAAACCCTTCGGGGGTTCTGCCAGTATTTGGTGTCGTTGATTTGCTGTAGCTGCCATAAAGAGAGAGTGAATCTGTGAGGCTGTACACTAGTCCCAGACTTGGAGCAATATAATCACCTTCTTGGCTAGTTTGATTATTATTTTCGTTTCTAAACTCGGCATAGCGAAGACCCGCAAGGAAACGGAAGCGCCCAAGAGTTATGAAATCCTGAATGTAAACGCCGTAATCTTCATTACTGAAGCTGGTAAAAGCAAGTCCTAAATCAGTAGGAGTCGGTGTATCAAAAATTGGATTAGCGACATTAACTCTTCCAACAAAAATAGAGCGGTTATTTCCAATAAACTCACTCTTAAATTTGTTGTACTCAATCCCTACTAGAAGCTTGTGTTGAGATGATCCAAGGTTGAAATTTCCTCGTATTTCTCCACGTAGATTATACTGGGTATAATCGTCGTCAATCTCTCTGTAAAGGTTTTGAAGAGTATTGCCACTAAATCTAAAAGCAGTAAATATGTTTTCATCTCTACTGGTATGTAAGTAGTTCCCACCAAGATTCAGCGACCAGTTCTTACCAAGAGGTTGATCCAGGTATGCACTAACTCGATAATTATCGCGCTGGCTATCGCTTCGAGGGTCAGTGTAACTGCGATCGTAGAAAAAACGATCGTTAAAAAACTTGATTCCAGCATTAAAGTCTTTACTTTGTTGCAAATACTCGGCTTCAAGAGTTAAGGAACCACCTCCGCCAGTATTCCACCTAAGTGATGGAGCAATGAAAATACGATTATCTTCAACGTTGTCATAGAAGGAGTCTGCACTCTGCAAAGCGACGATCAATCGGTAAAGCAAGTTGTTATTTCGATCCAGGGGACCTGTTAAGTCAATTTCACCTCGATAAAAATTGAAGCTCCCAGCTTCAAAGGAAGTTGTGTAGTTGGGCGTAGCTTGCGGCTTTTTGGTAATATAATTAACAACTCCTCCTGGCGCTCCGTTGCCATAGAGTACAGAAGAGAATCCTTTGAGAATTTCAATCCGATCGATATTTGCCAAGTCTCGAACCTGGAATCGAGTATTGTCTCGCAAACTATTGATATAAGTTTGTGACTCTACACTAAATCCACGAATTGTAAACTGAGATAGGAGTCCTCCCTGTGGGCTACTTCCTGCGCCTCGGCTAACACCACTAATGTAAGGAATCAAATCTTCAGCTCGCCGAGCAGCTTTGTCTTCAATCAATTCTCTGGTAATCGTACCGATGGAGGCTGGCGTCTCTAGTAGTGGAACATCTAGTCTTGTTCCAGTCGTTGCATCAGGTACAGTATATCCGTCTTGCTCACCTGTGACCACCAATTCAATTGGCTCATCACCCTGAGTTGATGGTTGGGTTGGCTTTGTTTCACTGCTAGGCTCAACTGATTCAGGCTCTTTTTGTGTTTGGGGTTGTTGCTCCTGCTGCATAGAAGGTTGGGGATTCGCAATGCTCAAAATCAAACCCTCGTTCGAACTATCAAACAACTCGACAGTTGGGACAACAGTCTCACCTATGACTGAGACCCGAATACTCTTGGCATCAAAGTTAGTGACCGTTATCTGAGTAATCCCAGCAAGTGGTTTTTCAGCGCGAAATGTAAATGCCTCACCACTGGGTAGACGCAGTTGAGCATTTGGAATGTCGGCGATAAAGCTATTGCCAGCACTGCGATTTATGATTTGTAACTGTTGCGCTTTTGCGGTTTGTAAAATCACCTCCACACCTTGCTTGGTGGAATTGGCTTTCACGCCTGTCACTTGCACAACTTCTGATGTGGGAGATGTTTGGGGTACTGGTGACTGTACGAGTAACATTTGGGCGCTCTTGAGTGGGTGCTCTATCTCACTTAAAAGCCGAATCTTTCCAGTCGCCTCAACAGGCTGCGCTTTGGTCACTAGAGGTGCTTGTCGAGCAGAACCCACGCTCTTGTCAATAGCTCCTGTAGTCTTTTTCAGTTTAATTGATAATATTTCCTCACTTTTCCCAGGAGCTGTGACCAATACCACAATCGCGCTTGACAGCAACAGATTGGGAACAAGTTGCCCTAATTTCATTATTTCTCTTTGAACTCCATCACGCCACTGAATCTGCAGCTGGTTATGCAAGCAGGATAGAGATTATTGAAAGTTATTTGCACTGAGAAAGCAAGCCCCATAAAACTACAACAAATAAAAATTTACATTATTTGAGTAAATTTAACCCAATTATGACTACTTTTTATCACTAATTGATGAGATTTAACCTTCATGTTCAGCTGGTCTTCAGCCAAAACTTAGAAGCCTGTTGTTTATTTCTACACCAAAGAATTCACCGTATAACCAGAGAAAGCATTTAGCCGTCATATCTTCTTGGTGAGTCCATCTCAGTCACTAAGACTACACAGAATCTTTAGACGATCTCGATACAGGCAAAATTTTGATAACTTTGTTTTTAGCATCTACCAAAAGTAATGGTTTTTTCCAAGTATTGGCAGCCAATACTTGGAAAAAATATTGATAACTTATGTCTATAACTCTAGGGGTTGCAAAAGAAATAAACTGCCTGTAAAGTAAAAAGAGTTAACTGAAAATAACTAGCAACAAGCTAAAACGTAAGACCTGCGTGACTAACTGTGTAGTTGCGCTACATATTCTGTAAGATATCTGTAAGATAACAGTTGAGGTTTATCTGAGAAAATTTTCCCTAATTAAATAAATTATGAAGGCTTAAAGGCAGTATCCCTTCTCTGTGAGGGTTAAATTTGTCATTGAGCAAGTCCCGCTTAACCATTGTTTGCGTGTATCTGATTGCCTGAGGCAGAAAATGACTCAAATTCTCAATAAATTACAAAACGTTCCCCATCAGTACAAGACAATCGTTGATATTCTGTGCGCTCGCAGTTCCACAACACCGTCTAAACAAGCATTCACCTTCCTTGAAGACGGAGAGACAATAGAATCAACGCTGACTTATCATGAGTTAGATCGGCGCTCGCGTGCGATCGCCGCCCAACTCCAAGCTCTTGGTTTAAGTGGGGAACGTGCTATATTGCTCTATCCTCCAGGGCTAGATTACCTAACAGCATTTTTTGGCTGTCTCTACGCCCAAGTGGTGGCTGTTCCGGCTTATCCACCGCGCAATCAACGTAATACGCCCAGGATTCAGGCAATTATAAAAGATGCACAAGCAGCAATTATCCTGACAACAACAACGATTCTGCCTACCGTACAGTCTTTACTTGCAAAACAAACAGACCAAGAAAATCTACGTTGGCTGACAACTGACAACTTGGTAGAAGGGATCGAAGATTCTTGGCAAGAATTTGCAATTGATGCACAAGCCTTAGCTTTTCTGCAATATACCTCAGGTTCTACAGGCACACCTAAAGGTGTCATGCTCAATCACAGCAACTTGCTGCACAACGCTGCTGTGACTTACCAATTTATGGAACATTCGCCTGAGAGTCAGTTTATCTCTTGGCTTCCTGTTTACCATGATATGGGATTGATTGGTGGAATATTACAACCTTTGTATGGGGGTTTTTCTTGCGTCTTGATGTCTCCAGCATCTTTTTTGCAACGTCCATACCGATGGTTACGGGCAATTTCTCACTACAAAGGTACGACTAGCGGGGGTCCTAACTTTGCTTATGAGTTATGCATTCACAAGATTACTTCTGAGCAAAGGTCAACTCTCGATTTAAGTAGTTGGAGTGTTGCGTTTAACGGTGCTGAGCCTATCAGACAAGAGACTCTAGAGCGATTTGCAGCCGTCTTTGCTCCTTGTGGATTTCGTCCACAAGCATTCTACCCTTGTTACGGCATGGCGGAAGCAACTCTGATAGTTTCTGGTGGGGTCAAGAAAGTTTTACCTCCTTGCAAAACTGTTGCAAAATCTTCGTTGGAGAAGAACTTAGTCGTTGAAGCATCTGCTGATAGTGACGATCTCCAGACCTTTGTGAGCTGCGGTCAAACTTTACCGCAACAACTTCTTGCGATCGCACACCCGGAGACTCTCACTAGTTGTCACAGTCACGAAGTTGGAGAAATCTGGGTATCAGGACCTAGCATTGGTCAGGGTTATTGGAATCGCCCTCTTGAGACAGAGCAAACATTCCACGCTTACCTCAAAGACACAGGTTTTGGACCATTTTTACGCACTGGTGACTTGGGCTTTTTGCAGAATGGAGAACTCTTCATTACAGGTCGAGCCAAAGATTTAATCATTCTCCGTGGTCGCAATCTCTACCCACAAGACATAGAGTTAACAGTAGAACGCAGTCATGTATCATTACGTTTGGGTAGTGGTGCAGCTTTCTCAGTTGAGGTAGAGAATGAAGAACAACTGGTAGTCGTGCAAGAGTTGGAGTTTCGTGCCAAACCGAATCTTGAGGAAGTCATTGCAGCAATTCGTCAAGCAGTGACCGAGGAGCATGAGGTACAAGTTTACACAGTAGTCTTGATTAAAGCAGGTACTATTCCCAAAACCTCCAGTGGTAAGATTCAACGCCGTGCCACAAAAGCAGATTTTCTAGCTGGGAAGTTAGAAATTGTTAGTAGTAACGTCCACAAGAGTGCTAATTTTCAAATAACTGAAAATCGATTACAGCGCGAAATGCTCTTGGCACTGACTCCACACGAGTGTCAGCCGCTTTTAGAGTCCTATTTACAGAATCTCTTAGCACAAGTGCTTTCTATACCACCGCAGGAAATTAAGCCGCAACAGCCACTAAGTTCTTTAGGACTTGATTCTATAAAAGTTTTTGAGTTAAAAAACCGAATTGAGGTTGACCTGAAAGTGGCTGTATCCGTGGCTGATTTTTTTGAAGGTTTGAGTTTGCGAGCGTTAGCGACCAAAATAATTGCTGAACTGACATCAGGGGCTTCTACATTATCAGTGTCCCTCACTCCAGTTCAGAAAACCACGTCCGTTCATCCTCTCTCTTTTGCACAGCAGCGACTGTGGTTTATCAATCAACTAACTTCTAACACTCCTGTATATAACATTCCTATCTTCATTAACTTGACAGGGCATATAAATGTAGACGTGTTGGAACAAAGTCTCAACGAGATCGTGAGACGCCACGATATCTTACGGACAAACTTTGTAGTCAGTGAAGGTAAACCCGTTCAGGTTATTCAACCAGCGGCAGATCTAACTTTGACAATTAAGGACTTGCGAGAATTCTCAGAAAGCGAGCGCACAAAAGAAGTACAACGTCTGTCCACTCTCATAGCTCAACAGTCCTTCGACTTGTCAAGCGAACCGCTTTGGTGTGCAAAACTTCTACGCTTAGCTGAACAAGAGTACAGACTACTCCTGACGCTGCATCATATTATTGCGGATGGATGGTCGATGGGGGTTCTGATTAAAGAACTAGCAGTTTTGTATGAAGCATTCTTGAAAGGAAAACCGTCGCCACTTCCTGAATTACCCATTCAATATGTAGATTTTGCCTATTGGCAGCAACAGTGGTTGAAGAAACAACGTTCACAATCCTTGTTAGAGTACTGGAAGCAGCAGTTAGGTGGCGATTTGCCTATATTAAACTTGCCTACTGACAGTCCGCGCTCTCCAGTTCAAACTTTCAATGGCGCTCAAGCTAAACTAGTTCTGTCTCAAACTTTGACAAAAGCACTGAAGAAACTGAGCCATCAAGAAGGCGTAACCTTATTTATGACCTTGCTAGCGGCTTTTAAAACTTTGCTTTATCGCTATACAGGACAGACAGATCTCTTGGTAGGTTCACCAATTGCTAGCCGCAACCGAGCAGAAATTGAGTCGTTAATAGGATTTTTTGTCAATGTTTTGGTTTTGCGTACCAAACTTGATGGTAAACTCAGTTTTAGAGATTTACTTTTCCAAGTAAAATCAACAGCCTTAGAAGCCTATGTGCATCAAGACCTGCCCTTTGAGAAATTAGTGGAGGAATTACAACCGGAGCGCGACCTCAGTTACAACCCGTTGTTTCAGGTAATGTTTGTTCTCCAGAATATGCCGTTGCCAACTCCTAAGTTATCCAATATATCCATAATCGGTCAAGAGAGCTACAGCGGTACGGCAAAGTTTGACCTGACTCTGTTTATGGAAGACTCTGAACAGGGGTTGGTTGCGACTGCTGAGTACAACACGGATCTGTTTAATGCGGATACTATAACTCGAATGCTGGGGCATTTCCAGACAATGCTTGAAGGTATTATTGCGAATCCCGATAATGCAATTGTCGATTTGCCCTTACTGACTGCATCTGAGAAACATCAACTCATAGTTGACTGGAATGATACTTTGACAGATTATCCGTATAATCAGTGCATTCATCACTTGTTTAAGCAGCAGGTAGAACGAACACCCAATGCGATCGCAGTCGTCTTTGAAAACCAGCAACTGACTTACCGTGAGTTAAACAACCAGGCGAACAGAGTCGCGCACTACTTGCAAAAGTTGGGTGTTATACCAGAGGTGCTTGTTGGTATTTGCATGGAGCGATCGCTGTCCATGGTTGTGGGACTTTTGGGTATCCTCAAAGCAGGCGGGGCATACGTACCGTTAGATCCCGCACATCCCAAAGAGCGATTAGCTTTCATCTTAGAAGACACCCAGAGTCCAGTACTGCTAACTCAGCAGAGGTTGATAGAGAAATTGCCGACTGATAGCACCAAGGTAGTTTGTCTGGACTCTGACTGGGAAGAAATTGCTCGCGAGTGTTCCCAAAACCCTGTCTGTGAGATAAATTCTGCTAACCTAGCTTATGTCATCTACACCTCTGGCTCCACTGGTAAGCCTAAAGGAACATTAATTCCTCATAAAGGATTACTTAACTACTTAACTTGGTGTACCCAAGCTTATACAGTTGAGCTTGGAAAAGGAACTACTGTTCACTCTTCCCTTGCTTTCGACTTAACTATAACAGGTTTGTTTTCACCCTTACTGGTTGGGCGTCAGGTGAAACTCATTGCAGAAAACCAAGGGATCGAGTCGTTGAGTCATACCCTCCGTCAAGAGTCAAACTTGAGTCTCGTTAAAATCACACCAGCTGAACTATTATTACTCTCTGGGCAATTATCATCAAACGAAGTAGCAGGTATAACCAGAGCGTTTATCGTTGGGGGAGAAAATTTGTTGACGGAAAGCACTACTTTCTGGCAAGAGTATGCACCTGACACGATGCTAGTAAATGAATATGGTCCAACGGAGACTGTAGTAGGCTGTTGTATTTATCGAGTGCCCCAGGTTGAGCTTGAGTCAAGTTCAGTTCCTATTGGTCTGCCGATTGCTAACACTCAGCTACACGTGTTAGACCAATATCATCAGCTTGTGCCGATAGGAGTTCCGGGTGAACTACATATTGGCGGTGTCTCTTTAGCCCGTGGTTATTTGAATCGACCAGAACTTACGGCTCTTAAATTCATTCCAAATCCCTTTAGTAACGAGCCGGGAGCGCGATTGTACAAGACCGGGGACTTAGCTCGTTATCGAGCCGATGGAAATCTTGAGTTTTTGGGGCGGATTGACCATCAGGTGAAAGTGCGGGGCTACCGCGTTGAACTCGGAGAGATTGAGGGTCTATTAGGGCAACACCCAGAAGTTCAAGAAGCAGTGGTGCTGATGCGGGAGGATTTACCAGGAAATCAGCGTTTGGTGGCTTATTTTGTTGCCAACACTGAGACAGCGCTTACCACTAGTGACCTGCGGAACTTTCTCAAAGAACAGCTACCAGAATATATGGTGCCGTCGGTGTTCGTGCAGCTAAAGACGCTGCCGTTGACGACGAATGGCAAGATAGATCGTCGGGTATTGCCTGTGCCAGATGGCGATCGTCCAGAGTTAGAAGAGGTTTACGTAGCTCCTCGTTCTGAGATGGAGCGAGCGATCGCTCGTGTTTGGCAAGAGGTGCTGCACTTAGAGAAAGTAGGTGTAAATGACAATTTCTTTGACCTTGGTGGTCATTCATTATTGATAGTTCAGGTTCATAGTAAACTGCAGCAAAATTTGCACCGGAATTTATCAATTGTAGAAATATTTCAAAATCCAACTATCAAATCTTTGGCACAATATTTCAGTCAAAATCCAGAGGATGTGCCTACTTTTGGTTCGATACGTCAGCGCGTGCAAAAGCAAATAGAGGTAAGCAATCGACGCAAAGAATTATTACACAAGCACCCGAGAAAAACTATCCGTTGAAAATCAAGCTATTAATCTGAGAGGATACTTATAATGCTCAAAATTGAACCACTCGGAACTAGCACAGCAAGAATAGTTTATAGCAAAGACAACCAAAGTATTCTTAGTCTGTCAACCCATGAAGTTTTAGAAATGTTCAAGACATTTGGTTTACTTCTTTTTCGAGGGTTTGGAGTAACTTATGAGGAGATGAGAGAATTTTCTGAAAAATTTAGTTCTAAATTTGTTCGCGATCCATACAGACAAGTAGTTGGTTTATTCGACGATTTTGTCCAACTAGTAGATAACGGAATGGATGAAGTTCTTCCTCATTGTGAGAACTCCGCTAGTCCCTTTCGACCTGATATAGTTTGGTTTTGCTGTAGTGTACCTGCTGCACAGGATGGTGAAACCTTGTTCTGGGATGGTGTAAGAGTTTGGGAACAGTTGCCTGAATCAGTCAAACAACTATTTCTTTCCAAAAGAGTCAAGTTTAAGTATAATTTTGATGCCGAGCACTGGAAGCTTTTTTTTGGACCGGGAACTACCATTGACGATGTAAAGCAGACACTCAATAATATTGAAGATGTCAATTACCAGATTGAAGAAGATGAATCTCTCTATTTTGAATATACTTGCTCAGTTGTGGTAAAAACAAAGTTTGGCAATCAAGATGCATTTACTAATAGTATAATCTTATATTATCAAGAGCCCTTAGAGTCTCAAGATCCAGAGGTTTCGGAAGGAGTAAAGCCCGAAATATCAGAAAATAGCGAAAGAGTTTTTTTTGAAGATGGGTTACAGATACCTCATGCAGTTATTGATGAAATTAAGGGAGTCATGGATAAATTAACTGGCTTTATTTCATGGCAGACGGGCGATCTCGTCATGATTGATAATTCTAAGTTTTTGCACGGTCGCAGAGCATTTCAAGATGAGCAACGTCAAATTTATACTCACCTAAGTTATCTAAAATCTTGATTTCAATATGCCATTTTCAAAACAATCTTTGATGAAGTAAGGACAATAAACTAATGAGGAGTGCAGAAGTTAACAACTCTGTGGAAGAAATAGCTATTATTGGCATAGCGGGAAGTTTTCCAAAAGCCAAAACTCTTTCAGAATTTTGGCAAAACCTGCGTGATGGAGTGGAGGCAATTTCTTGTTTTGGCGATGAAGAATTAATCACTT
Organism: Scytonema hofmannii PCC 7110; assembly: GCF_000346485.2. Classification (NCBI taxonomy): domain Bacteria; kingdom Bacillati; phylum Cyanobacteriota; class Cyanophyceae; order Nostocales; family Scytonemataceae; genus Scytonema; species Scytonema hofmannii. Next base: position 10,355,709 of record NZ_KQ976354.1, on the reverse strand, counting down.
CCGGAATAGATTTAGGGGTGATAAATGAACCAAATTACGTCAAAATCAGTGCTGTCTTAGAAGATACTGAGTTTTTTGATGCTGCGTTTTTTTCCTTTAACCCCAGAGAAGCAGAAATCACTGACCCGCAACATCGGATTTTTTTAGAATGTGCTTGGGAAGCATTAGAAAATGCTGGCTACGACTCTACTAGGTATACAAGTCGGATTGGAATTTACGCTGGCGCTAGCTTCAATAACTATTATTCATTAGATTTAAATCGCGATCGCATGGGTTCAGCCCAATGCTACCAAACAGTTATTGGTAATGATAAAGATTTCCTCACGACTCGTGTTTCTTATAAATTAAATCTGACTGGACCAAGTATTACAGTACAAACAGCTTGTTCCACGTCATTAGTTGCAACAACACTTGCTTGCCAAAGTTTGTTGAATTATCAATGTGATATGGCTTTGGCGGGTGGAGTTTCTATTCACGTACCACAAAAAACAGGTTATTTGTACGAACACGGAGGAACGCTATCTCCTGATGGTCGTTGTCGTGCTTTTGATGCCAAAGCACAGGGAACAACTATTGGTAATGGTGTAGGAGTTGTTGTCCTCAAGCGATTAGGAGATGCGATCGCAGATGGTGACTGTATTTATGCTGTCATTAAAGGTTCAGCTATCAATAATGATGGTTCTGGTAAAGTTGGCTATACAGCACCTAGCGTGAACGGTCAAGCAGAAGTCATTGCCGAAGCGATGATGCTTGCGGGAGTTGAGCCAGAGACGATAAGCTATATTGAAGCTCATGGTACTGGTACAGCCTTAGGCGATCCAATTGAAATTGCAGCACTCTCTCAAGTCTTTCGTAGCAGTACCCAGAAAAAAGGTTTTTGTGCAATTGGTTCAGTTAAAACAAATATCGGTCATTTAGATGCAGCGGCTGGTATTGCAGGACTGGTGAAAACTGTTTTAGCTCTGAAACACAAACAAATCCCACCTAGTTTGAATTTTGAGCAACCCAATCCCAAGATTGATTTCGCCAATAGTCCCTTTTACGTTAATACTCAGCTAGCAGAATGGAAAGCAGAAAGTACCCCTCGACGTGCTGGTGTCAGTTCTTTGGGTATAGGTGGGACTAATGCTCATGTCATTCTAGAAGAAGCACCAACGCTGACGCCTTCTAGCCCTTCTCGCCCGATTCAGTTGTTAGTACTTTCTGCTAAAACTGACTCAGCTCTGGAAACTGCAACAGAGAACCTAGTTCAACACCTCAAGCAACATCCCGATGTGAACTTAGCAGATGTGGCTTATACGCTGCAAGTAGGGCGTGCTGAATTCGATCATCGTCGCGTGCTCGTGTGCCAAGATATTAAGGATGCAACCAGTGCCTTGCAGTTACGAGATCCTCAAAGAATTTTCACTCGCTTAGTTGAAGGTAGCGATCGCCCCATCGTCTTCATGTTCCCCGGACAGGGCGCTCAGTATGTGGATATGGGGAAAGAACTTTACCAGAGTGAGCCAATATTTAGGGAACAGGTGGATTTGTGCTGTCAGTTGCTTCAACCTCATTTAGGGTTAGATTTGCGAGCGCTCATTTATCCCAAGGAATCTGAGTCAAAAGCCGCAGCAAAAAAACTGCAACAAACTGACGTCACTCAACCCGCATTGTTTATCATAGAATATGCTGTCGCTAAGTTGTGGATGTCATTGGGCATTTCCCCTGGCGCAATGATTGGTCATAGCATTGGGGAATATGTAGCAGCTTGCCTTGCTGGTGTTATGTCACTTGAAGATGCTTTGACTCTAGTTGCTATTCGTGGGCGACTGATGCAGCAAATGCCAGTAGGTGCAATGCTTTCAGTTTCACAAACTGCAGCAGAGATTAAAACTTTATTAAATGAAAATTTATCATTAGCCGCCAGCAATGCTCCTTCCTTGTGCGTAGTTTCAGGAACCCATAATGCTGTAGACACGATTTATGAGCAACTTGCAGCATCAGGTGTAGAGTGTCGCCGTCTGCATACCTCCCACGCCTTTCATTCTGTGATGATGGAACCCATCATTGAGCCATTCATCAAAGAAGTTAAAAAAGTTCAACTGAATCCTCCGCAAATTCCCTTTATCTCTAACGTCACTGGAACCTGGATAACAGCAGAACAAGCCACAGATCCGAATTACTGGGCGAGACATTTACGGCAACCCGTGCAGTTTGCTACTGGCATTTCTACATTATTGCAAGAACCAGATCGCATTTTACTGGAAGTAGGACCGGGACGCACCTTGTGTACTTTTGCTCAAAAGCATTCAGATTCCCCAGCACTCTGTTCATTACGACATCCTAAGGAAAAACAGTCAGATGTGGTGTTTGTACTGAACACACTGGGAAAACTCTGGCTATATGGAGTACAGGTGGATTGGTCAGGATTTTACGCTCACGAGCACCGTCATCGCCTTCCACTACCAACATATCCCTTTGAGCGACAGCGTTATTGGATTGAAGACTATAAACAGAGACCGGATAACAGTGGTAAATCTGTGTCACTTGGTAAAAAGCCAGACATTGCTGACTGGTTTTACTGGCCTTTGTGGAAACAATCTATACCTCCTATACTGTTGAAGCAGAAGGAACTGGTGACTCATTCGTCTTGCACTCTTGTGTTTATTGATGAGTGCGGCTTGGGTGAAGAGTTGGTAAAACGACTTCAGCTTGATGGTCAGGATGTAATTACAGTGAAGGAAGGATCGAAGTTCACTAAGTTGAGTGAGTGTGCATATAGCCTTAATGCTGGACAACGTGATGACTATGATGCCCTGCTGAATGAACTAGTAGCACAAGACAAGACCCCAAAAACGATTGTTCATTTATGGAGTGTGACTTCTGTTGGTCACACTCAATCAGGACTCGAAGGAGTTGATAAAGCCCAAGAAAAAGGTTTTTATAGCCTGCTGTTTTTGGCTCAAGCACTTGGAAAACAGCATATCACAGACGAGGTTCAAATTGCGGTCATTTCCAACAATATGCAGTCAGTGATTGGAGAAGAAGTACTGTGTCCAGAAAAAGCAACTTTATTGGCAGCTGTTAAGGTAATTCCGCAAGAATATTCAAACATTAGCTGTCGCAGCATTGATGTTGTAATTCCGAAGGAAGTCAGTTGGCAAGAGGAGAAACTTGTAGATCTGTTGCTGAACGAGTTAGGAACACAATCCTCCGATATCGTTATTGCCTACCGTGGTTTTAATCGTTGGGTGCAAACCTTTGAGCCAGTGCAATTAGAGGAAGCAAAGGGAGGAGCATCGCGATTAAGGCAAGGGGGAGTGTATTTGATTACAGGTGGACTCGGAGGCATTGGACTTGCTCTGGCGTCACACCTAGCGAAGGCGGTACAAGCAAAACTAGTTTTGATAGGGCGTTCAGCTTTTCCTGCACCTGAAGAGTGGGAACAATGGTTAGCGACTCATGACGAGAAAGACAGTGTCAGTCGCAAAATTCAGAAAGTAAAGGAACTTGAAGAACTGGGCGCAAAAGTTTTGGTATTCAGCGCTGATGTAGCTAACCTTGAACAGATGCAATTCGCGATCGCGAAAGCCCAGGAATTGTTTGGTCAAATCAATGGTGTTATTCATAGTGCAGGAGTTGCTGATTATGCTGGTGTGATTTCTCGAAGAACGCGAGAGACGACAGAAAGTATTATGGCTCCTAAAGTCAGGGGTACATTAGTACTGGATAGCCTTTTGAAAGATGTTAAACTGGATTTCTTAATTCTTTGTTCATCTCTTAGCTCAATCATTTATAGAAAGAAATTTAGTGAGGTTGGCTATTGCGCTGCTAATGAGTTTCTTGACGCCTTTGCTTATCACAAAACAAATAAAGAGCGCACATTTACAGTCTCTATTAACTGGACTGATTGGCAGGATGTTGGTATGTCAGTAGAGGCGGTGAAGCGATTAGTTGAAAAACAGGATATTTCTGATAATAAATCCTTATTAATGGATGCGGTATTACCTTCAGAAGGGATAGAGGTGTTTCAGCGTATTCTCAACAGTACAGTTCCTCGAATTGCAGTATTGACTCAAGATTTAACAACTCTGATAGAACGGGATCGTAATTTTAATGCACAAGCTCTTCTGGAATCTTTAGGCAAGACTAACCTTTCAAAACCGGCACACCCACGACCTGAACTGAGTAATGCTTGTGTTGCTCCTAGAAATGAGACTGAGCAAACAATTGCAGACATTTGGCAAAAACTACTTGGGATCGAGCTAGTAGGCATTTACGATAACTTTTTTGAACTAGGTGGAGATTCACTTATAATAGTTCAGGTGCGAAGTCAACTGCAAAAAGTATTCAAACAAGATTTATTAACAACAGATTTATTTGAATATCCTACAGTAAGTACCCTAGCAGAATATCTAAGCCAAGAACAGGTTGAACAATTTGCCTTTGGGCAAGTTCATTCTCGTGCGAAAAGGCAAGAAAAGGCTATTGAAGAAGAAGCGCAGATGATGAAACAAAGGAGAAAGGCGCGTGGATAACCAAGATACTCATAATGCATTGAAAGGCATAGCTGTCATTGGGATGGCTAGTCGTTTTCCTGGTGCCAAAAGTGTTGAGCGGTTTTGGCAGAATCTGCGCGACGGTGTGGAATCCATTTCATTCTTCACCGATGATGAATTGGTAAATTCAGGCTTAGATCCAGCTTTGTTACGCGATCCCAATTATGTAAAAGCAAGGGCTGTGCTGGAAGATATTGATATGCTTGATGCTTCGTTCTTTGGCTTTACACCCAAAGAAGCTGCATTCATGGACCCGCAACACCGTCTTTTCTTAGAGTGTGCTTGGGAAGCGCTTGAAAATGCTGGTTACGATCCTGAAGCGGACAAAGAACTGACTGGTGTTTACGCCGGAGCCAGCTTGAGTAGCTACTTAATTAATAACCTAGTTTCAGATCCTAACCTAAGCAAATCAAATTCTTTGCCAATTACAATTAGTAATGATAAAGACTATTTATCCACTCGGGTGTCCTACAAGTTGAATCTGAAGGGACCAAGTATTAGCGTCAACACGGCCTGCTCTACATCATTAGTGGCAGTTCACTTAGCGTGCCGAGGATTGCTAAGTTACCAGTGTGATAGAGCACTGGCTGGTGGAGTTACTATAGAAGTTCCACATAAGGAAGGTTATTTTTATCAAGAAGGCGGGATTACTTCTCCTGATGGTCACTGTCGTGCCTTTGACGCTAAATCACAGGGTTGTCCTTCCGGAAATGGGATAGGTATTGTTGTACTTAAGAGATTAGAGGATGCCTTGGCTGATGGGGACTGCATTTATGCAGTTATCAAAGGTTCAGCCATCAATAACGACGGTTCGGAGAAAGTGAGTTTCACAGCACCCAGTGTGGCAGGTCAAGCAGACGTGATTGCCTCTGCTCAGGCGATCGCAGGATTTAACCCAGAAACAGTCACCTACATCGAGACCCACGGAACCGGCACAGCACTGGGCGATCCTATTGAAATTAGGGCACTGAAAAAGGCATTTAGCGCCGGGACTGATAAGAAGGGCTTCTGTGCTATCGGTTCGGTAAAGACCAATGTCAGTCATCTGAATGCAGCAGCTGGTATAGCAGGCTTAATCAAGACAGTCTTGGCGCTCAAACACAAGATGATACCGCCCAACCTACACTTTGAACAACCCAATCCTGAGATTGACTTTGCTAACAGCCCCTTTTACGTAAATACTCAGCTTCGTGAATGGAAAACAGATGGAACTCCCCGCCGTGCTGGGGTTAGTTCTTTTGGCATCGGGGGAACTAATGCTCATGTTGTTTTAGAAGAAGCCCCAGTTGTAGAGACCGCAACTGCGTCTGGTCAATCTCGCCCTTGGCAGTTGCTGATATTATCTGCCAAAACTGATTCAGCCTTAGAAACTGCAACTGCAAATTTGGTTAATCAGCTCCAGCAACACCCTGAACTTAATCTTGCGGATGTAGCTTATACATTGCAAGTTGGTCGTCACCCTTTTAGCCATCGGCGCACGGTTATTTGTCAAGACATTCAAGATGCCATAATTGCTTTCCAGAACCCCAAACGAGTTCTGACTACCACTGAGGAGACGAATGAGCGCCCTGTAGCTTTCATGTTTACTGGTTTAGGGACTCAATATATTAACATGGCTCTTGAACTTTATCAAGTCGAGCCAACTTTTCGCGAACACCTCGATCGCTGTTGTTACCTCGGACAACCTTTGTTGGGTGTTGACCTCAAAGAAGTCATTTATCCGACTTCCCATTCAACAACCGAAAAGCAAGAAGCAACAAAAGAAAAAACGGGGATCGATTTACGCCAGATGCTTGGTCGCGATCCCCAACCAGTAGATCCCGCTACACAAAAACTGAATCAAACCTATCTGACTCAGCCAGCGCTATTTGCTATTGAGTATGCTTTAGCTCAATTGTGGATGTCGTGGGGGATTCGTCCAGTAGCAATGATTGGCTACAGCATTGGTGAATATGTCGCAGCAACTCTAGCAGGAGTGTTATCTCTAGAAGACGCTATGACTCTGGTTGCCAAAAGAGCGCAAATGATTCAAGAGTTACCCTTGGGAGCAATGCTGGCGGTTCCCCTTTCTGAGACAGAAGTACAACCTTTTTTGAGCAAAAATCTTTCATTATCAGCAGTCAATGGCTTATCTCAGTGCGTGCTTGCGGGAACCACAGAGGCTGTAGAGGAATTAGCACGCTCTTTGAGTGCTAAGGGGTTAGCTTGTCGCCAATTGCAAACCTCTCATGCCTTTCATTCTTACATGATGTCCGCGATCGCTGACTCTTTCACTGAAGTAGTACGAAATATCAATCTTAAGCTACCGCAAATTCCATATGTGTCTAACGTTACAGGAACTTGGATAACAGCAGAGCAAGCCACAAATCCGAGCTACTGGACACAACATATGTGTCAACCCGTGCGCTTTGGTGATGGAGTACACCAGTTGTGGACACAACACAGTCCAATTTTGTTGGAAGTAGGTCCGGGACAGGCATTAAGCAGCTTGGCAGTGCAATGTTTAGAGAATGTTTCTGATGATGACAAAATAGTATTGTCTTCGCTACGTTATGCTTATGAGCGACAGTCAGATGTTGCTTTCATCTTGAATACATTAGGACAGCTATGGCTTGAGTCCGTTAAGATTGATTGGTCAGGATTTTATGCCCATGAGCGCCGACATCGCCTTCCCTTGCCAACATATCCCTTTGAGCGACAACGATACTGGATTGAACCGCAAAAATTATCACCTGTACAAAGAGATCTCCAACCCAAGTTAACAGCGTCAGAACTTTGGCAATCTCTGGTAGAAGCTGGTCAACTTCAAGCTCGTGTCGGAGCTTCGGAATTTGACAAGCAAATTTCTCAAGAGAAAAGAGAGTGCTTAGATCGTTTATGCATTGCCTATATTAATCTTGCATTAACACATTTAGGAGCTTTTAGCAATCCCAGTAAAAAGTATTCTCTTCTGGAGTTGTTTGAGCAATGTCAGATTATTCCTAATTATAGAGAATTGTTGAGTCGATGGCTGGAAATATTGGTAGAGCAAGGTCAGTTACATCAAGAACAAGGGCTGTTTACTAACCTGCTGCCACTTTCACTAGACTCTGTTAACGATCTGTTAACAGAAGTCAGAGCCAAATGGGCAGATACACCGCAACAAATAGATTTACTTCAACTATATGGCGAAAATATGGTAGCCATACTGACTGGTGAAAAAGAACCATTGGAGTTCCATGTTTCTACCTTATTAAAGGAAGGAGAATTTTCAGTTCAACAATTGCCCGAAAATAAATACTACAACTCAATTATGCGGGCATGCCTAGAACAGGTGGTGAAATCATTACCACCATTCGTCAATCTTAGAATATTAGAAATTGGTGCTGGAACTGGTACCGGCACGGCAGAATTATTACCTATGTTGCCATCAGAAAAAACCAGCTACACCTTTACTGACGTGGGTGTTTTTTTCCTGAACGCAGCCAAGAAGAAGTTTAGCGATTATCCATTTATCGAATATCGATTGCTAGATATTGAGCGATCGCTTGAAGAACAAGAATACTTAAGCCACAGCTTTGATGCGATTGTAGCTTTCCAAGTGCTGCACGTGGCTCGAAATATTGGAGAAACTCTCGATCGCATTCGCTCAATACTTGCTCCTGGAGGTTTACTTCTATTTTGGGAAACAACTCAAGCCAGATTAGAATTTGAGTTTATTGACGCTTTGCTCATGAATCCGATAGAAGACCCAGAAAGCAAGCGCAATATGTGCAATCCCTTTTTATCCAAGGAGCAGTGGCTTGAAGAACTCAAATCTCATGGTTTTGTGCAGGTAACAGCATTCTCAGAATTCGCACCTTTTACAGACCACATAATTGTCGCTCAGGCTAGCGCCCCAGCAACGCACGAAGCACCAGCAGCATTTACAGCATTGCTTCATGAACAAGATGCTTCCATGACGCAACAAGTTTCATTAGGCAAAAAGCCCAACATTGCTGACTGGTTCTACATTCCTTCATGGAAACGTTCGCTACCACCGCAGTTGAGTAGTCAGGTCAAACAAGCAGAATGCTGGTTGGTATTTGTCGATGAGTATGGGTTGGGCGCTCAAATCGTGAAGCAACTCGAACTTGAAGGTCATGATGTGTTTACCGTCAAAGTTGGGGAGGAATTTAGCAGTAGAAGCAAATCACCAGAGGAGCAGTTTGGCAAGCGTACATATACAATAAATCCTCAACAACGGGATGATTACAATACCTTACTCAAAGAACTTCGCGCTCAAGATTTAACACCAAAAAGAATTATTCATCTGTGGAGTGTAACACAGTCAGAACCTACAGACTTTAACACAGCCCAAGAACAAGGATTCTACAGCTTGCTGTTTTTGGCACAGGCGCTTGGAAAACAGAATTTTACTGATGAGTTACAGCTTGCAGTTATTTCCAACAATGTGCAAGCTGTAACCGGAGTTGAAAATGTTTGTCCAGAAAAAGCAACAGTACTTGGACTTGTTAAAGTTATCCCACAGGAATATTCAAATATTAGATGTCGCAGTATTGATGTTCTGATTCCCTCACCGGGGGGTTGGCAAGAAGAGAAATTTGTGGAGCAATTGCTGAACGAGCTAAGAGCTAATTCCCCTGACTCAGCGATCGCTTACCGTGGTTTAGAACGGTGGGTGCAAACCTTTGAGCCTGTGCAATTGGATGCAAGCGTCGCTGAAACACCAAGGTTAAGGGAAAAAGGAGTTTACCTGATAACTGGTGGACTTGAAGACATAGGACTTGTGGTAGCCGAACATCTGGCAAAAACAGTACAAGCAAAACTGTTGCTTTTGGAGCGGGAAGATTTTCCCAACCGAGAAGAGTGGTCAGAGTGGCTGACAACTCACGATGAGCAAGATAACATCAGCCGCAAGATTCTCAAAGTGCAGGAACTGGAAAAGCTGGGGGCATTGGTCTTAATCTTGAGCGCCGATGTGGTAAATTTAGAACAGGTGCAAAGTGCGAAAGCGGGAGCAAAAGAGCAGTTTGGTGAACTCAATGGAGTGTTCCACACAGCTAAAGTACCTGTAGAGAAGTTATTTAGTCCTATTGTAGAGATAGACCATACAGAGTGCGAGCAGCAATTTCAAGCAAAAGTGCAGGGACTGTTAGTCTTGGAAGAGGTTTTGCAGTCCCAAAAGCTTGATTTTTGTCTACTGATGTCTTCGTTAACCTCTGTTTTAGGAGGATTAGGCTCTGTTGGCTACTCAGCAGTCAGTCTTTTGACGGACGCTTTTGCTTACCAGCACAATCAGACGAATCCTGTTTCTTGGATGAGCGTCAACTGGGATGCATGGCAATTTGGAGCAGACAATCAACAAATACCTACAGGTACAAGTTTGGCGGAATTTGCTATCGAACCGCCTGAAGGTATCAATGCCCTTGAACGTCTTCTTTTGTGGAGTCAATATCATCAAATAGTTGTCTCGACGGGTAATTTACAATCTAGAATTGACCAATGGATTAAGCTAGAATCAAGACAAGAAAAAAGTGCTGCCCAACAAGTCAATTTATCTTCTCGTCACTCAAGACCAAATTTAAAGAATGCTTATGTTGCTCCTAGTCATGATGTAGAGCGCAAACTGGTTGAGATTTTTCAAGAGTTACTGGGTATTGAGCCGATTGGTATTCATGACAGCTTCTTTGCATTAGGTGGAGACTCTCTAACGGGAACTGTACTTATTTCCCTTGTTCGCAAAAATTTTCAGGTAGAACTACCTGTTCGTTCTCTCTTTGAAGCACCTACTGTAGCTGAGTTAGCTTTGGTTATTGAAGAAATTCTCATAGAAGAGATAGAAAAATTAGAAGACCAAGATCCCCTACTTATTAGAGGAGAAGTCGGGGATCTTGTTTCGTAAAAGTCTGTCGTTTGAGAAGAAAAATCATGAAAATTCAAGTTGTCGGTGTAGTCGGAGCGGGTGTCATGGGAATTGGGGTAGCCCAAAACCTCTCCCAAACTGGTCATCAAGTGATTTTAGTAGATATTTCCGAAGACATTTTGGAGAATGCTAAGAAGGAAATCAGAAATAATGTCCGTTTTCAAGGTTTTTTTCAGAAAAACCAGCAAGCAGAAAGCCCTGACAATATTCTGCATCGAATTAAATTTTCGACAAATTATAAATTTCTTGAATCTGCAGAATTTGTGATTGAAAATGCCACGGAAAAGTGGGATATTAAAAAAGGGATATACGCACAGCTTGATGCGATTTGTCCAGAGAAGACTGTATTTGCAGCCAATACTTCTGCTATTTCTATTACTCGCATTGCTTCAGTTACTAAGCGTGCTGACAAAGTTATTGGTATGCATTTTATGAACCCAGTACCAATGAAGCCGATGGTGGAAATGATTCGCGGGTATCACACCAGTGATGATGCGATCGCAACAGCCAAAGAATTGTTGGCGCAGATGGGTAAAGAATGCATTCTTGTTAACGACTCGCCCGGTTTTGTCTCTAACCGCGTGCTAATGTTGACGATTAATGAAGCCATTTTCTTGCTACAAGATCGAGTTGCTTCCGTAGAAGAAGTGGATAAAATTTTCACATCCTGCTTTGGACACAAAATGGGACCACTCGAAACTGCTGACTTGATTGGTTTAGACACTATTCTATTCTCCATCGAAGTTTTATATGAAAGCTTCAATGACAGCAAATACAGACCCTGTCCGTTGCTGAAAAAAATGGTAGATGCAGGGTTGTATGGTCGCAAAAATGGACAAGGTTTTTATACTTACAGTGGAGCCACTTGAAATCAGAGATTACCCTTTTTCTCACCAAAGATTATCTAGCGAATGGCTTTCAAGTATTACCAAGGGCGTTGGGTCTTTGAGCATACACTTGCATGGCTTGGTCGCGATCGCCATCTAAGTAAGGGTTACGAATATTTTCCTTAAACGAGTAAAACCATGATCTATGCCGCTATAAAGCATCTAATGTTACGTCGGTTAGCCTCTAGTCATCGTTGCTCAACTGCTTAAAATTTATTTTTTAAATACCTTCTTAGTTGCAATGCTTAAAATGACGAGTTTTGACGATATCTAAGGTTAGTATGAATACCGAATACCAAGATTATACTCTCGAACAGCAACCCGCCATCCCGGATAACCTACCAGTACTGCTAGAGGGAAATGAACTTAAAGAAGCTACAAATCGATTAGCACAAGAAGTCCAAGCAAAAATAAGACAGCGTCAACAGGAAGTACCTACGGCCTTTGATTATTATTTAGATATTTTAATAGAACAACTGCACCAGTTGGACAAAGATCTACCTTGGGAAGAGAGTAGTAAGCACCTAAGCGGTACAGAGGGAGAACGACTGAGGCAAGGGCTTCAGCAGCTACGGCTCTTTTTAAGCAGACGAAGTCAGGGGCGTTTTGTCAGTTTCCACGAGCGATTCACCACGCCGGAAATTGCACTGGGTATGATGACCGATATAGGTCTTTACGAGCCTGCTATGAGTCAAGGAGTAGCAGAGTGTATGCAGTGGAAAGGTATGCCTCTTTTTAAGACCGCGTTTGATTTTAACATCTACACTATGATGCTGTGGGACATCAAACCAAGAACCATCATTGAGCTTGGTTCCGGAGTAGGATCGAGCGCGATATGGCTAGCAGATCTTATGAAGATATTTGAGATCCAGGGTCACATTTTCTCCGTTGATTTGAAGAAGCTAGAATTGCAGCATAACGGCGTCAGCTTTATACAAGGAGATTGCAATCAAATAGAGGAAGTATTCGCTGAGGATTTTTTGAGAAACGCACCTCACCCGTGGCTGTTCATTGAAGATGCCCATGTCAATGTTCATGGAGTTTTATGTCATTTTCATCGCTACTTTAAACAAGGTGACTACGTAGTAATTGAGGAGAGTTTATTTCAAAAAGACGCAATCGGGAGGTTTTTGATGAAATATCCTGATTGCTACAAAATTGACACGTACTATACCGATTTTTTTGGTGGAAACATCACTTGTGCTATGGACTCAATTTTTGTTAGGAACTGATTACTGAACTGGGAGTGTTCCATAGACATCAATTTATTCGACAGCTCTCTTTTCACTACAGGCTAGAAATCTAGGGCTACACAAACAAAGCTCGCTTGTATGGACAAAGTTTTTATACCTACAATAGAGCTATTTGAAGAGATTACTCTTTTCCCACCCAAAAATATCTATGAATTAACTGTAGAATCCACTGAGAACATAGAGGAGATAAGGATCAGAGACAAGTAAGTTTAGAGCGGTTCGGGAGTCAAGAATTTTCCAGTTATCCTTAACGCGAAGGTGAATTGAAAAGATGAAAGAAATACAACCAACAATCAAGGAGTTCCTTGCACGGTTTTTCCGCAATCATAACTTGCAGCTAGATGAAGATATCTTTGCGCTTGGTTTTGTCAATTCTATGTTCGCCATGCAACTCGTCTTGTTTATCGAACAAGAATTTCAACTAACTATTGATAATGAAGACCTAGAATTTGATAACTTCAGATCTATAAATGCTATGACTCGTTTGATTGAACGTAAGACAGCTTTAGTTGCACAAAAATGAGTAACAGATAAAAAGTTCAATCCATTTCAACATTTAAGTAGTAAGATGAAAATAGAGTTAACAACTCAACAAAAAGATGCTCAAGCTGAATTTAGAGCTTTCGTAGACGAAGAGGTTATACCTTACGCAAATTCCTATGACCAAGAAGAGCGTACCCCGACAAAGCTAATTGAAAATTTAGCTCAACTCGGATATTTGGGTGCTGTATTACCCAAAGAATTTGGTGGCATAGCTATGGACATGATTACCTATGGTATTCTTAACGAAGAAATTGGACGGGGATGTTCTTCACTACGGAGTTTGCTCACAGTTCACTGTATGGTTACTTATGCTCTTTCTAAATGGGGCAATAAGTATCAGAAAGAGTATTGGCTGCCAAAGTTAGCGTCTGGTGAGAAAATAGCTGCTTTCGCCTTAAGTGAACCTAACGTAGGTAGCGATGCCAAAAGTATAGAAACCACGGCGACAGTTTCTGGTGACTCTTATATCTTAAATGGACACAAAAAATGGATTACTTACGGACAAATAGCCGATATCTTTTTGGTGTTTGCTCAATGTTCGGGTAAACCTTCTGCTTTTTTAGTAGAAAAAAACAGCCCAGGACTGACGATACAACCTATTTCTGGTATGTTGGGTGTTCGGGCTTCGATGTTAGCTGAGTTGCAATTTCAAGATTGTCGAATTCCCCAGGAAAATCTGGTAGGTAAGTTAGGTTTTGGTTTCTCCTACGTAGCTTCTTCTGCACTTGATTATGGAAGATACAGTGTAGCATGGGGTTCTGTAGGTATCGCTCAAGCCTGTTTAGAAGCCTGTATTCACTACACAAATGAACGAAAGCAGTTCGGTGTTTATCTCAAAGAACACCAATTGATTCGGCAAATTATAACTGAGATGATAGCCAATGTGAAAGCAGCAAGATTACTGTGCTATCAAGCTGGTTATCTTAAAGAGATTGGCGATCCAAACTCAATCGTAGAGACTTCAATTGCCAAATATTTTGCGTCCACAACAGCAACCAAAATTGCAAATGATACTGTACAAATCCACGGTGCCAATGGTTGCACCAGTGAATATTCTGTTGCCAGGTATTTGCGAGATGCCAAAATTATGGAAATCATTGAAGGAAGCACGCAAATACAACAAATAACCATTGCTGATTACGGTTATCAGGAGTATATGTCACCATCCGCTTCCACCGTGATTTATCAAAACTTACTGGTAAGGACGTGAAAACATGATGAGTACAAAAGCTGAGCTATCAAATAATAAACTAGCGGATAAAAAAGCTATCAAATGTGTAGTTTGGGATTTGGATAACACTCTTTGGGATGGTGTATTATTAGAGGACAATCGTGTTGATTTGCGAAACCAGGTAGTTGATATTATCAAAACCCTAGACAGTCGAGGTATTTTGCAGTCTATTGCTAGTAAAAATGATTATGCTAGAGCGATCGCACAACTCCAAGAGTTTGGTTTGCACGAATATTTTCTCTATCCCCAAATCAATTGGAACTCGAAATCTAGTTCTATTCAGGAAATTGCTAAGTCCCTCAATCTTGGGATCGACACCTTTACCTTTATAGATGACCAGTTATTTGAACTAGAAGAAGTTAATTTTTCACTCCCTGAAGTACTCTGTGTTAATACCACTGAACTGACGCATCTGCTAGATCTGCCAGAAATGAATCCTCGTTTTATTACAGAGGATTCAAAATTAAGAAGACTAATGTATCTTAGTGATATAGAGCGAAATCAATCAGAAAAAGAATTTGTTGGAACTCAAGAAGAATTTTTAGCGACACTCAATATGTCTTTTACTATCTCTTATGCCAAAGAGGAGGATTTACAGCGAGCCGAAGAATTAACAGTACGAACAAATCAATTAAATACAACAGGTTATACATACTCCTATGATGAGCTGAATTATTTTCGGCAATCCGATAAGTATAAACTACTCATTGCAAGTTTAGACGATAAGTATGGCAGTTATGGTAAAATTGGGTTGGCTCTTGTGGAATGCCAAGAGTTGGTGTGGACTGTAAAACTTTTGCTGATGTCTTGCCGCGTTATGTCCAGAGGTGTCGGCACAATTTTGTTGAACTATATTATGACATTGGCGAAAAACAACAACGTTCGTTTGCGTGCTGAATTTGTTTCAAACAATCGCAATCGCATGATGTATGTCTCTTATAAGTTTGCAGGGTTTCAGGAAACAGAGAAGATAGAAGATTTGTTATTTTTAGAAAATAATCTAACACGAATTCAACCTTTTCCTGATTATGTGAAGGTCAAAATTATCGATTAAGAAGCATTGTTAGTTCACATAGTTTGATAGGGGAGATTATGGACAGAAAAAAAGATGAAATTTCGGAACGACGCTCGAAATTATCAGCCAATAAACGGGCGATTCTGGAAAAGCGACTGCGGGGTGAAGTTAGCTTTCGCTCTCAATTAGAGGTTATTTCAAAACGTTCCCAAACAAGTCCTGCGCCCCTATCCTTTGCCCAACAACGCTTGTGGTTTCTCTATCAGTTAGATTCCAGTAGTCCATATTATAATGAGCTAGCATGCGTACAGCTAACAGGTGAGCTAAAGGTGGTAGCTCTAGAGCAGTGTCTTAATGAAATTGTGCGACGCCATGAAGCTCTACGCACCACCTTTGAGATAGTGGAAGGACAGCCCGCTCAGGTCATTCACCCTACTGTAAGTATGGTGCTACCTGTGGTGAATCTACGCGAGTTGCCAGAAGCATTGCGAGAAGCTAAACTCGAGCAGCTAACAACAGAGATAGCTCAAAAACCCTTTGACTTGACATCTGGTCCGTTGCTGCGAGCTATGCTGCTACAAACAGGTGTGCATGAACACTTGCTGCTCTTTGCAATCCACCATATTGCCGTTGATGGCTGGTCGATAGGAGTGCTGATCCGGGAGATAGCAGCACTTTATGAAGCTTTTTCTACGAAGAAGGCATCCCCACTCCCTGAACTCCCGATTCATTACGCAGACTTTGCTATCTGGCAGCTTCAGTGGATGCAAGGGGAACTACAAAAGACGCAGCTTTCTTATTGGAAGCAACAATTGGCAGGCGCTTCAACGTTGGCGCTCCCCACAGATCGTCCACGACCCCCAGTCCAAAGCTTCCGAGGTGCAGTTGCCTCTTTTACACTATCACCGCGCCTTACCGATATGCTTAGATCTCTAAGTAGTCGGGAGGGGGTAACCCTGTTTATGACGATACTAGCAGCGTTTCAAATCCTACTGTATCGCTATACAGGTCAAGAAGACATCTGCGTTGGCTCCCCAATTGCTAACCGCAACCAAGTTGAGATTCAGGATCTGATTGGGTTGTTTGTCAATACCCTTGTGCTGCGTACTGACCTTTCTGGTAACCCAAGTTTCTTAAAGTTGCTAAGTAGAGTGCGTGAAATGTGCGTGAGTGCATACGCAAATGCAGATATACCTTTCGAGCAATTGGTGGAAGAACTTCAACCGGAGAGAAATCTCAGCCATATGCCCTTGTTCCAGGTAATGTTTGCCTTGCAGGAAAACTCTCAGAAGGATTTAACACTGCCCGGTTTAACTCTAAGTTGGCTCCCAAGGCACACTCAAACTGCTAAGTTTGATTTGACCCTCTACCTAGTCGATGCAGAGCCAGAATTGACGGGGTTGTTAGAATATAATACTGATTTGTTTGCTGCCGAAACCATAACTCGGATGGTAGAGCATTTCCGTACTTTACTTGAGGGCATTGTTGCCGATCCACAGCAGAGGCTGTCAGAGTTACCGATGTTGACAGCAACTGAGCTGCATCGGCAACTAGTGGAGTGGAATGATACTTCTGCTAATTATCCTGCAAATGTGTGTATTCACCAGCTGTTTGAAGCTCAAGTAGAACGCACGTCTGACTCAGTAGCAGTAGTGTTAGAGGAAGAACAACTAACTTACTCTGAACTCAATGCAAGAGCAAATCAACTGGCACATTACCTGCGAGCGATCGGAGTAGGACCAGAGGTTCTGGTGGGGATTTGCACAGAGCGATCGCTCGACATGGTCATCGGGCTGTTAGGCATTCTCAAAGTGGGTGGCGCTTATGTACCCCTTGACCCCACTTATCCCCAAGAGCGATTAAGTTTTATACTAGAAGAGACTAAGGTGCCAGTACTGCTGACTCAGCAACAGTTGGTGGAGCAACTTCCTGAACACAAAGCACAAGTGGTTTGCTGGGACACAGACTGGAATATAATTGCTCAACAAAGCCAAGATAATCCCGTCAATATTTCAAAAGCTGATAACCTAGCTTACGTCATCTACACCTCAGGCTCAACGGGTCAGCCCAAAGGTGTTTTTGGTCTGCATAGGGGTGCGGTTAATCGCTTTCACTGGATGTGGCAGAATTATCCTTTTGTGCAGGGAGAAATTTGTTGCCAGAAAACATCCTTAAACTTTGTGGATTCAGTATGGGAAATTTTTGGACCCTTACTCCAAGGGATACCCACAGTCATTGTACCGGATGACATCCTAAAAGATCCACAACAGTTCGTGACAAATCTTGCTCACAAAAATGTGACACGATTAGTACTTGTTCCCTCTTTGCTGGGTGCATTGTTGAATACACATAACGATCTACAGTTACAGCTACCCCAATTGAAGTTGTGGATTAGCAGTGGCGAAGCACTCTCAATTGATCTGCTTGTCCAATTTAGACAGAATTTGCCACATAGCATCTTGTTAAACCTTTACGGTTCGTCGGAAGTATCTGCGGATGTCACTTGTTATAGCCTCAATCCCCATGCACCTTTGCCTGAGCGCGTTTTAATTGGTCGCCCGATAGCTAATACTCAGATGTACATAGTGGATGCAAAAAGACAACCTGTTCCTATTGGTGTACTGGGCGAAGTGTACATCGGTGGGGATGGACTAGCACGTGGTTATTTAAACCGCCCTGAACAGACTGCAGAAAAGTTTATTCCCAACCCCTTTAGTAACAATTCAGCAGCGCGTTTGTACAAAACAGGAGATATAGCACGCTATCTGCCCAACGGAGAGATAGAGTACATTGGTCGCATGGACTACCAGGTGAAAATTCGTGGTTTCCGCATCGAACTTGGAGAAATTGAAGCAGCCATCAACCAGCATCCAGCAGTCCGAGAAACCGTAGTTATCGTGAGAGAGGATGAAGCACATTCTCAAAGTTTAGTAGCCTATATCGTCCTGCACTCAGAGCAAACACTGACAATTCCTGAACTGCGGTGTTTTTTGAAGTCTAAGCTGCCAAACTACATGGTGCCAGCAATTTTTGTGATGCTAGAGTCACTACCACTTACACCTAATGGTAAAATAGATCGTAAAGCACTAAGAGCACCCGAGGCGACACAGCTATTAGCTGAATCAGATTTTGTCGCTCCTTCCACACCAATTGAGCAGATGTTAGCCTTAATCTGGGCAGAGGTACTTGGCATTGAAAAAATAGGCATTCACAATAACTTTTTTGAATTAGGTGGGCACTCCTTATTAGCGACTCGCGTGATTTCCCAAGTGCGGAAAGTCTTTCAGCAAGAGCTTCCTTTACGTCGCTTATTTGAACAACCAACAATAGCTGGGCTAGCTAAAGAAATCGAAAAAGCCACCAAGACAAGTAATGGACTGGAAGCAGTAACTATTGAGCGGATTTCACGAAAGCAAGAGTTACCTCTATCCTTTTCTCAACATAGGTTATGGTTCCTTGCCCATTTAGAACCAAATAGTCCCTTCTACAATATTCCTGCTGCTGTCCGTCTACAGGGACAATTAAACCTAGGGGCATTACAAAAAAGTTTCAACGAAATTGTACGCCGTCATGAAGCTTTGCGAAGCAATTTCCAGACAATAGAAGGGCAACCCGTGGCAGTTATCTCATCAGTTACACCGCTGATGTTGCCCGTAGTTGATATCAGTGAATTATCTTCCCATCAACAAGAAGTCGAAATTAGAAAACAGGCATTAGCAGAAGCGCAACATCCTTTTGACCTCAACAGTGACCCCCTGCTGCGTGTGAAACTCTTACGCCAAAGTAATCAAGAACACATAATATTACTGACAATGCACCACATTGTCTCTGACGGTTGGTCGATAAGCATATTGGTGCGTGAGTTGGCAAAACTTTATCCAGCCTTCTGCGATCGGCAACCCTCACTATTAGCTGAACTGCCAATCCAATATGTAGACTTTGCAGCTTGGCAGCGAAAATGGCTACAAGCAGACGTATTACAATCCCAGATATCTTACTGGCGAAAGCAGTTAGAGAGCGCACCAAGAGTACTGGAGTTACCAACTGACTACCCGCGTCCTGCTGTTCAGACTTTTCAGGGTGCCAGCTATTTATTTAACCTATCTCAAGATCTCTCTCTAGCTCTGAATAAACTCAGCCAGCAGAACGGATGCACTTTATTTATGACGCTACTAGCAGCTTTCCAAACTCTGCTATGGCGCTATACGGGTAGCGAGGATATTGTGGTAGGATCGCCGATAGCTAACCGCAACCGCACGGAGATAGAAGGGTTAATTGGTTTTTTTGCCAATACCTTGGTACTGCGAACTAATCTAGCAGGTAATCCCACCTTTAAGGAGTTACTTACTCGTGTGCGGGAAGTAGCGCTAGGAGCCTACGCTCACCAAGATTTGCCTTTTGAGCAGTTGGTAGAGGAATTGCAACCACAGCGTTCTTTAAGCCACGCCCCACTATTTCAAGTGATGTTTGTGCTCCAGAATGCACCGATGTCGGCGTTAGAGTTGCCTGGTTTAACGTTGAGTCCCATCGCAACTGAGAGCCGTACTGCTAAGTTTGATTTGACCCTAGACATGACAGAAACAGCACAGGGACTAGTTGGCACTCTAGAGTACAATACCGATTTATTCGAGTCAAGCACTATTAGCCGGATGGCAGGGCATTTACAAACTTTGCTCTGTGCAATCGTTGCCAATTCACAGCAGCGTCTGTCGGAGTTACCGTTGTTAACCAATGCTGAGAAGGCACTGCTAGTGAAGTGGAATGATACTGAAACTGAGTATCCCCAACAACAATCCATTCATCAGTTATTTGAGGCTCAGGTAGAGCTGACACCTGATGCTGTAGCAGTGGTGTTTGAATTGCAGCAGTTAACCTACCGAGAACTCAACCAACGAGCAAATCAACTGGCGCACTACCTACAAGCGCTGGGAGTAAGACCAGAAGTACTGGTGGGAATTTGCACAGAGCGATCGCTCGACATGGTAGTTGGGCTATTAGGCATTCTCAAAGCGGGTGGCGCTTATGTACCCCTTGACCCCACTTATCCCCAAGAGCGATTAGCTTTTATACTAGAAAACGCCCAAGTACAAGTGTTGCTGACTCAAGCACAGCTTGTGGAGGCATTGCCCCAACACAAAGCCAAAGTCGTTTGTATAGATACTGATTGGCTCTCTATTGCCCATCAAAGTCAGGAAAATTCAGTCAGTGAGGTAACTAGTCACAACCTGGCTTATATCATCTACACCTCTGGTTCTACGGGTAAGCCCAAGGGTGTGCAAATTCCCCACGACGCTTTGAGCAACTTCTTGCACGCTATGCGGCAAAGACCAGGGTTAACTGAGCGTGATACCTTGCTGGCTGTCACCACTTATTCCTTTGATATTGCGGCGTTGGAACTTTTCTTGCCAATCATAGTGGGTGCCCGTTTAGTAGTTACGAGTCGGGAAGTTGCCTCGGACGGAACGCAGTTGTCAGCAAAATTGACTCACTCAAATGCTACGGTTATGCAAGCTACACCAGCTACTTGGCAGTTACTTCTGGCAGCAGGCTGGTCTGGGAACCATCAATTGAAAATTCTTTGTGGCGGAGAAGCCTTACCAAAACAGCTAGCCCATCAGTTACTCAATCGGTGTAACTCGGTGTGGAATATGTATGGTCCTACGGAAACCACCATTTGGTCAGCAGCTGGTATAGTAGAAACTGACAGCAGCATTGTGCCAATTAGTCACCCGATTGCTAACACACAATTCTATATCCTGGATCGACACGGTCAGATAGTTCCTGTTGGAGTACCTGGAGAACTGCACATAGGTGGGGATGGACTAGCTCGTGGCTACGTAAACCGCCCGGAACTAACAGCAGAAAAATTTATCCCCAACCCCTTTAGTAACAAATCGGCAGCGCGCTTG
Source organism: Scytonema hofmannii PCC 7110 (assembly GCF_000346485.2). NCBI lineage: Bacteria > Bacillati > Cyanobacteriota > Cyanophyceae > Nostocales > Scytonemataceae > Scytonema > Scytonema hofmannii. Next base: position 10,334,425 of record NZ_KQ976354.1, on the reverse strand, counting down.
TACAAAACTGGGGATTTAGCTCGCTATCTGCCCAATGGAGAGATAGAGTACATTAGTCGTATTGACCACCAGGTCAAAATCCGTGGTTTCCGCATCGAACTTGGAGAGATTGAAGCACGACTCACTCAACATCCCACTGTTCGAGAGGCTGTAGTTGTCGTGAGAGAGGATGTACTTGGGGACAAACGGCTAGTGGCTTATGTGGTGTCTGAACAGGAGTTCACTTCTACACTCAGTCAGCTACGGAGTTTCTTAAAGGAGAAATTGCCCGATTATATGATGCCTGCTGCCTTTGTACCCATGAAGGCTCTACCATTAACACCCAATGGCAAGGTGGATCGCCAAGCATTGCCAGTACCAGATGGTCTTCGCCCAGACTTGGAAGCAAATTACGTCAAACCACAAACTGATTTGGAAAAATCTATTGCTCATGTTTGGCAGAAGACACTCAAGGTAGAAAAAGTTGGTATTCACGATAACTTCTTTGAACTTGGTGGTCATTCATTATTGATGGTTCAGGTTCATAACCAACTCTGTCAAATATTCCCAGGCAATTTCTCAATGCTTGAACTATTTAGATATCCGACTATTAGCTCCTTAGCAGAGTTTCTCAATCAAGCTAACAAAAATGAACCACCATTTTTTCATCAAACTGATGTTAGAACCGAACAGTTAAAAGATGGTAAAGCTCGTATAAAACAATTTTTGACAATCAGTAAGAGAGTTAAATAAACATGAGTACTCCGGTAGCATTTAGTCGGAATGGTTTAGAAGTTGCTATTATTGGCATGGCAGGTCGTTTTCCAGGAGCCAAAAATATTGAGGAATTTTGGCAAAATTTACGAGATGGTGTAGAGTCAATAGTTTCTTTCACAGATGAAGAACTAATATCTTCAGGAATAGACCCTGACATGCTGAATGACCCTCAGTATGTAAGATCTGGAGCGCCATTAGAAGATGTAGAATTATTCGATGCTTCATTCTTTGGCTTCAATCCCAGAGAAGCAGAAATCATCGATCCCCAACAACGTCATTTCTTGGAGTGTGCTTGGCAAGCTCTGGAAAATGCTGGCTATGATTCTAAACAATACAAAGGTTTGGTTGGGGTTTATGCTGGCGCAGGTATGAACAGTTATGTGTTCAATCTTTATTCAAATCAAAATATTAAAAACTCTATTGATAATTATCAACTTTTCGTTGCAAGTGATAAAGATTTTCTAACCACACGGGTATCTTACAAATTAAATCTTGAGGGTCCTTCTATTGACATTCAAACGGCTTGTTCAACTTCATTAGTTGCTGTGCATTTAGCTTGTCGAAGTTTACTAAGTGGTGAATGTGATATTGCCTTGGCTGGTGGCGTTGCAATCAGTTCGTCACGGAAAACAGGATACTTATATCGAGAAGGGGGAATTTTATCCCCTGACGGACACTGCCGTACCTTTGATGCTAATGCACAAGGAACTGTTAGCGGTGAGGGTGTGGGCATTGTGGTTTTGAAGCGATTAGAAGAGGCAATTATCGATGGCGACTGTATTCATGCTGTCATCAAAGGTTCAGCTATCAATAACGATGGCGCTCTCAAAGTTAGCTACACGGCACCCCGTATAGATACTCAAGCTCATGTGATTAAAGCGGCTCAAGTTATCGCTGAGGTTGACCCCGAGACAATCACTTATGTTGAGGCACATGGAACTGGAACATCCTTGGGAGATCCTATTGAAATCGCTGCACTGACACAAGCATTTCATGCTAGTACCCAGAAGAAAAGTTTTTGTGCCATCGGTTCAGTCAAGACGAACATTGGACACCTAGATACTACAGCAGGCGTTGCAAGCTTAATCAAGACTGTTTTAGCCCTCGAACATAAGCAAATACCGCCTAGCTTGCACTTTGAGCAGTCCAATCCTCAGATTGATTTCGACAACAGCCCCTTCTACGTAAATACAGCACTTTCAGAGTGGAAAACCAACGGCACTCCCCGCCGTGCTGGAGTTAGTTCGTTTGGCATTGGTGGAACAAATGCCCATGTGATACTCGAAGAAGCGCCAGATGTTGAAACCTCCAGTCCTTCTCGCCCTTGGCAGTTGTTGCTGCTTTCTGCAAAAACTGACTCGGCACTGGAAACTGCAACGACAAATCTAATTACCCACCTCAAGCAGCATCCCGACTTAAACCTGGCTGATGTAGCATATACCCTTCAGGTCGGGCGTCGAGCATTTGACCATCGCCGAATGCTAGTATGCCAGAACTTTGACGATGCAGTGAAAGTCTTAGAGACAAAAGACTCACAACGAGTTTTCACTCACTTTCAGGAACCGTGCAATCGACAAGTTGTGTTTATGTTTCCCGGTCAAGGTGCCCAGTATGTAGAGATGGGTCGAGAATTATACGAAACTGAACCAATTTTCCAGGAACAGGTCGATCGCTGTTGTCAGTTACTCAAATCTCTTCTGGGCATTGATTTGTGTACTATTCTGTATCCTAGCAAAGGACAAACAGAAACAGCAGCACAGCAATTACAACAAACTTATATAACTCAGCCAGCGCTGTTTGTCATTGAGTATGCCTTGGCTCAGTTATGGGTGTCGTGGGGCATATCTCCTGCAGCAATGATTGGTCATAGCATAGGAGAGTATGTAGCAGCTTGCCTAGCGGGTGTATTCTCCTTAGAAGACGCTTTAGAACTGGTAGCTGCTCGTGGAAGACTAATGCAACAACTTCCATTAGGTGCTATGCTTTCCGTTCCACTTTCTGAGGAGGAAATACAACCTTGGCTGACTCAGGAACTCACTCTGGCTGGAATTAACGCACCATCTTTATGTGTTGTATCGGGTTCTGAAGAAGCGATCGCCAACTTGCAAACTCTTTTAACACAACAAGGTGTAGAATGCCGTCGATTGCATACTTCTCATGCCTTTCATTCCCACATGATGGATTCCATCCTGGAACCATTTACTAAGCAAGTTGAAAAAGTTAATTTAAATCCTCCTCAAATTCCTTTTATCTCTAACTTGACAGGAACCTGGATAACGGCTAACGAAGCAACTAATCCAAGCTACTGGGCAAGACATCTACGACAAACAGTACGCTTTGCTACAGGCATTGCTGAGTTAATAAAAGAATCAGAGCACATATTGCTGGAAGTTGGTCCTGGGCGGACGTTAAGTACTTTTGCAAAACAACAGACTAATGAATCGATGGTGTTTAGTTCAATGCGCCATCCAAAAGACCAACAGTCTGATGTGGCATTTTTACTCAACACCTTAGGACGACTTTGGCTAGCAGGAGTGCCAGTGAATTGGTATGGTTTTTATGCTGCAGAGCACCGTCATCGTCTTCCATTGCCAACTTATCCTTTTGAGCGCCAGCGTTATTGGATTGAAGCACAAAAAACAGAAGACACCAGTCCTCGTCACATCAAACTTAGCAAAAAACCAAATATTGCTGACTGGTTTTACCTTCCTACCTGGAAACAAGCCAAGTTACTTGAACCTTTTCAGGGGACAAAGTTTTTAAAGCAAAAGCAGTGCTGGCTAATTTTTGTTGACTCATGTCAATTGGGTTCTCAAATTGCTCAACGACTGGAGCAAGAAGGTCAAGAAGTCATTACTGTAACGGTGGGAGAAGAATTTGCTCAATTGAGTAAGCATGCCTACGCAATTAATCCCCAAAAACGGGATGACTATGATGCCCTGTTCCAAACACTGCGTACAATAGATAAAATTCCACAATTTATTGTTCATTTTTGGGGCGTCACAGCAAACACTCAACCCCAAAATCAAACACTGTTTGAACAAACACGATCGGCAATTTCCAGCTTTGAAAAATATCAAACTCTTGGTTTTTACAGTTTACTTTTTATAGCACAAGCACTTAGCAAACAAAATGTGACAAACCCTCTCCAACTGATAGTCGTGACTAACAACGTTCACGATGCGATCGGACAAGAGGAGTTGATTCCAGAAAAAGGGACTGTATTAGGACCGTGTAAGGTAATTCCACAAGAGTACCCAAATATTACCTGTCGTAACATCGATATCTTTACTCCTGAATTAATAACTTTCCAAGAAAAACAACTTATAAACCAACTCGTGGCAGAACTAGCAGCACAGCCATCGGACTTGGTTGTTGCTTACCGTGGCGATCGCAGATGGGAACAAACTTTTGAATCTGCACAATTGAAAGAAGTTGAAGAAGCAACAACTAGACTAAGGAAAGGAGGCGTTTACCTTATCGCAGGCGATCTTGTGGGAAGTCTTGGCTTAGTGTTCGCAGAGAATTTAGCTCAGACAGTGCAAGCTAAGCTGGTCTTGATTGGGAATATAGGGCTTCCCCAGAGAAATGAATGGTCTCAATGGCTTGCAACTCATGAAGAGCAAGACACCATCAGTCGCCACATCAAAAAAATACTTGAATTAGAACAGTTAGGTGTAGAGTTGCTCATGATAGAAGCTGATGTTGCAAATGTTGAACAAATGCAAGCAGCAATCGCTCGGGCATATGAGTACTTTGGTCAGATTCATGGGGTGTTCTATGCAACACCAATGAGTAACGAAAAGTCAGCTTTCTCTATTCAAGAGATTAGTCGAACTGAAAGTGAATTGCAATTCAACTCAAAAGTTTACGGACTCTATGTCCTAGAAAAAGTTTTGCAAGGTAAAGAGCTTGATTTTTATTTGTTGCAATCTTCATTATCATCTATGCTAGGAGGACTCGGACTTGTTGCTTATTCAGCAGCCAATCTCTTCATTGATGCCTTTGTAAACAAACGCAATCAAACAAGCTCCGTTCCCTGGTTCAGTGTGAACTGGGATGCTGTAAAATACGAAGAGAAGCAAGAAAAAGATACTGCCTTGGGAGCAACTTTAGCTGAATTAGCAATGACACCCAAAGAAGCATGGAATGTTTCTCAGCGTATTTTATCAATAGGTTCAGCAAGTCAATTTATTGTTTCGCCAGGAGATTTACAAATTAGGCTCAACACGTGGATAAAGCATGAAGCTCCACAAAACGCAGGTAATTCTCAAGATTTAAACACAGGAGATTCTCTCTCACAGCACTCAAGACCAAAACTGCAAACTACTTATGTAGCTCCTAGCAATGAAATTGAGAAAACAATAGCAAACATCTGGCAAGAACTTCTTGGCGTTGAACAAATTGGCATTCACGATAACTTTTTTGAGTTAGGAGGACACTCCTTACTGGCTGTTCAAGTAACTTCACGCCTGCGAGAAATTTTTCAAGTAGAATTGCCTCTACAAAGCATTCTTTTTGATGCTCCCACCGTGGCTGGACTTGCTGCTGTCATCGCTGAAAATGAACCCAAACAAGAAGAACTTCAAGAAATTGCGGCTTTATTACAAGAGGTAAGAAACCTTTCACCAGAAGAGATTCAACAAGAGCTTGTTAAAGACTTTTAGTTTAGTCGAGCGTCATTTGTTAGTGGTTAGTAGAACAACTAACCACTAACCACTAACCACTAACATTGACTTGAACTTTAATCGTGCCAACTTACGCAAGATAATTGCTTAGCACAATTTAGGGAGTTAAGAAATGGAATTTAGCTTATATTATTTTTCCGGTGATGGATCTACAACTCACGCAAACAAGTATAATCTATTAATAGAAAGTGCTAAGTTTGCAGATCGAAATGGGTTTGCAGCAGTTTGGACTCCTGAACGGCACTTTCACCCGTTTGGAGGACTTTATCCCAACCCATCTTTAACAAGTGCAGCGTTGGCGATGGTAACTGAGCGAATTCAATTACGTGCCGGTAGTGTTGTCATGCCACTTCATAATCCAGTACGTGTGGCTGAAGAATGGTCTATGGTTGATAATCTTTCAAATGGTAGAGTTGCCCTTGCTTTTGCCTCAGGTTGGACAGTAGATGACTTTGTACTTTCTTGCGAAAGTCATGCCAACCGCAAAGAAACCATGTGGCGTGGAATCCAAACAGTCCAGAAACTTTGGGAAAGTGAACAAGTTGAACTCAAAGATGTAACTGGAAAAGCTTTCAATGTAAAGACGTTTCCACGACCAATACAGCGTAAGCTCCCTACTTGGATTGTTTGTCAATCAAACGCAACATTTATTGAAGCTGGCAAAATAGGTGCTAACATATTAACCTCTCTACTGGGAGGGACTCTAGAAGAGGTAGCGCCACAGATAGCACTGTATCGTGAATCTTTAGCAAAACACGGTCATAACCCTAAAGCAGCCAAGGTAGCAATGATGATACATACCTTTGTAGGAGAAGACTTTAACACCGTAAAAGAACAAGCGAGGGAACCTTTTTGCAATTACTTGAAGACACATATTGATCTACTTGAAAATCTGGCAAGGAATGCTGGTATCAAGGTAAATTTAGAAAAATTTACAGAAGCAGATATCAATAGTCTTTTACGGTTTGCCTATGAAGGTTGGCTAAAAGGAAGAACTCTAATTGGGTCAAAAACAACTTGTATGCAAATGATTGAGCGTCTGAAGCAAGCTAGTGTTGATGAAGTTGCTTGTCTTATTGACTTCAACCCAAACTTTGATGCTGTGATGGCAAGTTTACCTTATCTCAAAGAGTTGAAAGATATGTGTATCCTAGAGAAACAAAAAATGGTATCACTTAGCTAATAAAACCAGAGATTGAAGCTGAACGGGAGTGCGTGCGCGGAATATGCATTAATGAATAGCTGGTATTGAAATACCACGTTTAAAAGCAACTCCCTATAAGTTAGCTGCTCTTGATAGCCAATTTTTTTAAGTATTAATTATTGTGGAAACATACCAATGAGTGATTTTTCTCAACAACTTGCTGCTCTTTCTCCAGAGCAACGGATGCTATTTGAGAAGCGGCTCAAGCAGAGGAGCTTAACCCCTCTAAAAACTTCAGAAATATCTAAAAGAAAAGAGCAAAATGAGTTACCTTTGTCCTTTGCTCAACAACGGCTATGGTTTTTCCAGCAATTAAACCCTGACAACAGTGCTTACAATGTTTTTAGCGCCTTACGTCTTGAGGGTCAGCTTAATGTAGCATTGCTAGCAAAAGTATTTACAGAAATTGTCAGGCGTCATGAAAGCTTACGGACAACTTTTATTACCAATTCAGAGGGACAACCAATTCAGGCAATTGCTTCAGCCCAGCCCATCACATTACCAATAGTCGATCTCAAGGAAGCGCCTAACAAAGAGCAAGAAGTTCAACGGCTTGCTATTACGGAAGCTCAGCAACCCTTTGACCTCACCAAACCATTACTGCGAATAACTCTCTTACAGTTGGAACAGACAGAGTATGTGCTGCTGTTAACAATGCATCACATCGTATCTGACCGCTGGTCTTTGGGGGTATTTGTTCGGGAAATGAAAGCCCTTTACGAAGCTTTTTCTCGCAAGCAACCTTCTCCACTACCCGAACTGCCGATCCAATATGCAGACTGGGCAATTTGGCAGCAAGAATATTTGCAAGGAACAGTTTTGTCAGCGCAGATGGCTTACTGGAAGCAGCAACTTGCTAACCTTCCTGTTTTAGAACTGCCTACCGACAGACCACGACCAGCTGTTGCAACTTATCAAGGAGCAAAACAGTCTTTTGAGTTATCTAAAGGTCTATCCGATGCACTCAAAGCTTTGAGCGCGAAGGAAAGGGTAACACTATTTACATTATTATTAGCCGCATTTAATGTCTTACTATATAAATATACTTACCAGAATGACATTGTCGTAGGTACAGATATTGCCAATCGCAATCGAGTCGAGACCGAGGGATTAATTGGTTTTTTGATCAACACCTTGGTATTGCGTACTAACTTGTCTGGAAATCCCACTTTTCGCTCCTTACTCAGTCGGGTACGTGAGGTGACTCTGGGAGCTTATGACCATCAAGACCTCTCGTTTGATAAACTAGTAGATGTATTGAATCCAGAGCGAAATCTGAGCCAAATGGTACCCCTATTTCAGGTCAAATTCGATCTGCAATCGGCACAAGTGGAACCATTGGAGCTTTTGGATCTAACTGTGACTCCCTTAGTGTTGGACAATGGGACAGCAAAATTTGAGTTACGCTTCAACCTACAGGAAACAAATCGAGGAATAAAAGGACTGGTAGAGTACAGTACCGATCTGTTCGATGCCACTACCATAAATCGGATGGTAAAGCATTTTCAGACCTTGCTTGAGGGCATTATCGCCAATCCGGAGCAGCGGCTTTCGGAGTTACCACTGTTAACAGAACCCGAGCAGCAAACTTTGCTAGTGGAGTGGAATAATACTCAAATTAACTATTCCCAACAATGCATCCATCAGTTATTTGAGGCTCAGGTTGAATGCACACCTGATGCTACTGCTGTGGTCTTTGAAGATGAGCAGCTAACCTACCGAGAATTAAACGCAAGAGCCAATCAACTGGCGCACTACTTGCGAAAGCTAGGTGTAGAACCAGAGGTATTGGTGGGAATTTGTGTAGAGCGATCGCTCGACATGGTCATCGGGCTATTAGGCATTCTCAAAGCGGGTGGCGCTTATGTACCCCTTGACCCCACTTATCCCCAAGAGCGATTAGCTTTTATACTAGAAAACGCCCAAGTACAAGTGCTGCTGACTCAAGCGCAACTGATGGAGGCAATCCCCCAACACAAAGCCAAAGTCGTTTGTATAGATACCGATTGGCTCTCTATTGCCCAACACAGCAAGGAAAACGCAGTCACTCAGGTCACTGCTAACAACCTGGCCTATGTTATTTATACCTCTGGTTCTACGGGCAAGCCCAAGGGTGTGCAAATTCCCCACGGCGCTTTGAACAACTTCTTGCACGCTATGCGGCAAACGCCAGGGCTAACCGAGCTTGATACCTTGTTAGCTGTCACCACCTATTCCTTTGATATTGCCGCGTTGGAACTTTTCCTGCCTATCATAGTCGGTGCTTGTCTAGTAGTCACAAGCCGGGAAGTTGCCTCGGACGGAACGCAGTTGTCAGCAAAATTGACTCACTCAAATGCTACAGTCATGCAAGCCACACCAGCTACATGGCAGCTACTTCTGGCCGCAGGCTGGGCTGGGAATCATCAATTGAAAATCCTCTGTGGCGGCGAAGCTTTACCAAAACACCTCGCCAATGAATTACTCAATCGGCATGACTCGGTGTGGAATATGTATGGTCCTACGGAAACCACCATTTGGTCAGCAGCCTGCTTGGTAAAAACTGACAGCACTGTTGCGCCAATTAGTCACCCGATTGCTAACACACAATTCTATATCCTAGACCAACACGCTCAATTAGTTCCTGTTGGAGTACCTGGAGAACTGCACATAGGTGGGGATGGACTAGCACGTGGCTACCTAAACCGCCCCGAACTGACAGCAGAAAAATTTATCCCCAACCCCTTTAATAACAAATCAGCCTCCCGCCTGTACAAAACAGGAGATTTAGCCCGCTATCTACCCAATGGAGAGATAGAGTACATTGGACGAATCGACCACCAGGTCAAAGTCCGTGGCTTCCGCATCGAGCTTGGAGAGATTGAAGCACTTATCAGTCAACATCCAGCAGTCAGAGAAACTGTAGTTGACGTTCGCGAAGATTCAGCTTCTTCTCAACGTTTAGTAGCATATGCCGTCTTGCATACAGAGCAAACACTGACGATTACTGAACTACGAGTCTTTTTGGAGTCCAAGCTGCCAAATTATATGATACCAACAGCTTTTGTGGTGCTAGATAAACTACCCCTGACACCTAATGGCAAGGTTAATCGTAAGGTATTGCCAGTACCTAACCAAATACGTCCCGAATTGGAAGTAGTTTATCAACCACCCCAAACTGAAGTAGAACACACTATTGCTAATACTTGGCAAGAAGTACTTCTTGTTAAGGACGTAGGAATCCATGATAATTTCTTTGACCTCGGCGGTCATTCATTACTCTTAATTCAGGTTCATAACAAGTTGCAAAAAATATTTCAGCGAAATTTTCCCTTAGTTGAAATGTTTCAATATCCAAGCGTAAGTCATTTAGCTAGATATCTCAGTCAGGAGTCAAGCGAACAACTATCTTTTACACAACATTCTCATCGACCTGAAAGTAGGACAGCTTCAGTACAGCGCCGAAAACAAGCCAGGAAAGAACATCGAGCAACGACAAAGTAAAAAGGTATTTCGTCTCAATAAAGGGAGACAAGGTAATCAGTCACATAAAAATTGACGAAATTCACCTCAAACACTAAGTTCTGACTGCTGAAGGCGGAATATTTATTAGAAAAAAATTATTTCAAGGAGACAAGATGACATTAAGCAAACAAGAAATGCCAAACCAAAATTACTTGTGTGAAACTGAGCAAACATTGCATTATGAGATTGAAGAACAAGTGATGCAATTGTTTGCTTCATCTAGTCAAACGACATCTATTGAAGACAAAATAGATAATATTATTCACGATCTATCTCAAGAATTTTTAAGTACAGTTAATGCTAACACTGACATTGATATAAACTCCTTATTAGGAAAATTTTGTGAGAGTAAAATACCTCTTGAACCTGCTAATTTTGAAAGCTATCTCCAAGATCTAGGCAAAAATGTTATTACTCATTCAATACACACATCTTCGCCACAGTTTATCGGTCACATGACCTCGGCGCTTCCTTGTTTTGTACGTCCTTTAGCTAAACTGATGACGGCAATGAACCAAAACGCCGTCAAAATAGAGACTGCTAAAGCCCTAAGCTTTTGTGAACGTGAATCTTTGGCGATGTTGCATCGACTGATTTACAACTTTTCTGATAATTTCTATGTTCAGCACATTCAAAACAACTCCAGTACGCTGGGAATCTTAGTTTCTGGCGGGACAGTAGCAAATATCACGGCTCTGTGGTGTGCTCGAAATGCGGCTTTGGGACCGAAAGATGGGTTTGGTGGCATAGAAAAAGAAGGCTTAGCCGCAGCCCTAGATTTCTACGGCTACAAAGGAGCAGTAATTATTGGCTCTGAGTTGATGCATTTCTCTTTTGATAAAGCCGCAGATTTAATGGGTATCAGTACGCATGGTTTGATCAGAGTCCCTACGGACTGCAACAATCGAGTTGACATACAGGCACTGCGCCAAGCTGTTATAGAATGTCGTGCCCAAAACCAGCTTATTATTGGTATTGTAGGCGTTGCTGGCACCACAGACTCAGGTGGTGTGGATTCGCTCTCCGAGATTGCAGACATTGCACAGGAAGCTCATGTTCATTTTCACGTAGATGCTGCTTGGGGTGGACCGCTCATTTTTTCCGAACAACATCGGCATAAGCTTGCTGGTATCGAACGGGCTGATTCAGTAACCATTGATGGACATAAACAACTATACCTGCCAATGGGCATCGGTATGGTCTTTATGCGCGATCCGCACATGGCGGAAGCAATTGAAAAGCAAGCAAGCTACACCATGCGTAAGGGGTCATTCGATTTAGGTAAACGCGCTTTAGAAGGTTCTCGACCTGGTATGGCTTTATTCTTACACGCTGGGCTAAATTTGCTTGGACTTAAGGGATATGAATTTTTGATTGATGAAGGAATTCGGAAAACTCAATATATGGCAGATCGTATCTGTATGATGCCTGAGTTTCAGTTGTTAGCAGAACCTGATACTAACCTGCTTCTCTATCGCTATATTCCGGAACCGTTGAGAGAGCTTGTTGCCAAAAAGCAGTTGACCGAAATTGACAATCAACTCATCGATCAATTTAATGAACGCTTGCAGAAAATTCAGCGCCAAATTGGTCGTACTTTTATCTCGCGAACGACAAAAACAACCGTTAGCTTTGGTAAAGAAATACCGATCATTGCCCTACGTGCAGTGATTGCCAACCCGCTAACTACCGAAGAAGATATTGACGCAGTTTTAAATGACCAAATTCAAATTGCTTCTCAATTTGAAATTTCAAATTTTCTAGAAGCTATTGAGAAATCAGTCTAGTCTTCGCGAACACAACAGCTTACTTTTTCAGATGTAGGGCTTATGCAAAAACTGTCATAAATCTTGTTGAATTAATCACGGATTACAGACAAGAGATAACATAAAGATGAGAACGCATAAGTCCTAGTATGAATGAGCCAAGTATTCATCTATACAATCACTGAAAGTATAAAGTTAACAATTGTTTTTAATTATGACTATAGACAATTACTTTAATAGCTTAAATGATAAAGACGAAATAGCTATCATCGGTATGTCGGGTCGTTTTCCTGGTGCTAAAAATGTTGACAGTTTTTGGCAAAATATCCGAGATGGTGTAGAGTCTATTTCTTTTTTCACTGATAAGGAACTATTGTCTGCTGGGATAAATCCAGAATTGCTGAATGATGCTAGCTACGTAAGAGCAGGGGGCGTCCTGGAAAATATAGAGTTATTTGACGCTTCATTTTTTGGCTTTTCTCCCAGAGAAGCCGAAATTACGGATCCACAACACCGTATTTTTATAGAATGTGTTTGGGAAGCTCTAGAGAATGCTAGCTACAACTCCCAAACTTACAGTGGTCAAATTGGTCTTTTCGCTGGTGTCGCTCCAAGTTCTTACCTGCTTTCAAACTTATATCCCAACCGGGAATTCATGGAATCCGTAGACAGCTTTCAAACTTTAATTGGAAACGACAAGGATTTCCTGCCCACGCAAGTTTCTTACAAGTTAAACTTGAGGGGACCGAGCATCAATGTTCAGACTGCCTGTTCCACATCATTGGTTGCTGTCCATTTAGCCTGCCAAAGTTTACTAAATGGCGAAAGTGATATCGCATTAGCAGGCGGTGTTTCACTCTCTATACCGCAAAAAGCTGGTTACCAGTATCAAGAAGGAGGGATTCATTCTTCTGATGGACATTGCCGAGCCTTTGACGCTAATGCTCAAGGCTGTGTTCCTAGTCAAGGTATAGGCATTGTGGTTTTGAAGCGGTTAGAAGATGCCATTGCCGATGGCGACTTGATTCATGCAGTCATCAAAGGTTCGGCTATCAATAACGATGGTTCTTTAAAGGTTGGTTACACAGCTCCCAGTGTTGACGGTCAAAGAGAGGTCATTTTAGAGGCGCTTGCCTTAGCTGGAGTTGAACCTGAGACGATCGCGTATATAGAAACACATGGTACCGGAACTAAATTAGGAGACCCCATTGAAATTAAGGCTCTTACACAAGCGTTTCGTGCTAGCACAAACGAAAAAGGTTTTTGTGCGATCGCTTCAGTAAAGACCAATGTTGGACATCTGAATACAGCTGCAGGTGTAGCTGGTCTAATTAAGACTGTACAAGCACTAAAACACAAACAAATACCCCCCAGCTTACACTTTAAGCAACCTAATACCCAAATAGATTTTGCCAATAGTCCTTTCTACGTCAATACTCAGTTGTCCGAGTGGAAAACTAACGGAACTCCTCGTAGAGCAGGTGTCAGTTCTTTCGGAATCGGAGGCACTAATGCCCATGTTATTTTGGAAGAAGCCCCAGTCGTAGAAACCCAGCACGACAGATCTAGTCATTCGCGTCCTTGGCAATTGTTGCTGCTCTCAGCCAAAACCAGTACAGCCCTAGAAACTACCACAGAAAATTTAGCAGACCACCTGCACGCGACGCCTGATATTAACTTGCCTGATGTGGCTTACACCTTACAAGTAGGTCGTCGGGCTTTTGAGCATCGCCGTATCGTGGTATGCCATGACACAGACGATGCGGTGAAAGTTTTAACCTCCCAAGACCCGCAACGTATTTTTACTTACCACCATAAGTCCAGTCACTGTCCAGTCATCTTCATGTTTTCCGGACAAGGGGCACAATATGTGAATATGGGTCGAGAACTGTACGATCTTGATCCCACATTTCGCCAGCAAGTAGATATCTGTGCTGAGATTCTCCAGCCTCACCTCGGTCTTGATATCCGTCATATACTTTATCCTAGCGAACAACAAATTGAAGTTGCTTCCCAGCAACTGCAACAAACAGCGATCGCCCAACCAGCACTGTTTATTATCGAGTATGCCCTCGCCCAATTGTGGATAGAATGGGGAGTGCGTCCAGAGGCAACGATCGGTCACAGCATCGGGGAGTATGTCGCCGCAACAATTGCAGGTGTATTCTCCCTAAAAGATGCCTTAGCTGTTGTAGCAAAAAGGGGACAACTGATGCAACAGTTGCCCGCAGGCAGTATGCTTGCCATTCCACTTCCACAAACAGAGGTGCAATCCCTCATACAAGATGTAGAGACACGCCATGGCGTGTCTCTACATACTAATGAAACGTCTGTACAAATAGCAGCCATCAACAGTCCATCTTCGTGCGTAGTTTCTGGTTCAACTGATGCGATCGCCGCACTCCAAAACCAATTATCCTCCAAAGGAATTGAATGTCGGCTGTTGCATACATCTCATGCATTTCATTCTGGGATGATGGAACCCATTTTGGAACCATTTGTGCAGGCTGTGAAACAACTGAAGCTCAACCCGCCTCAGATTCGCTTCATTTCCAATGTCACAGGAAGTTGGATTACAGAAGACCAAGCCACAAATCCCAGCTACTGGAGTCAGCATCTGCGGCAAACTGTGAAATTTTCAGATGGTATATCTCAATTGTTACAACAGTTTGAAGGTGTTTTTCTAGAGATCGGTCCAGGGCGGACGTTAAGCACATTAACAACACAGCATTTAAAGTCAGAAGCAAAACAAATTGTGCTGTCTTCTTTACGCCATGCCAAAGAACAACAATCGGATGTTAGCTTTTTGTTACAGACATTAGGTCGGCTGTGGCTTTTTGGTGTAGAAATAGACTGGTCAGGATTTTATACCCACGAGCAGCGCCATCGTCTCCCTTTGCCCACCTACCCCTTTGAGCGCCAACGTTATTGGATTGAACCCAAAAAACAAGGAATTGATGACCGTGCTACATCTGTATCACTAGGTAAAAAGCCCGACATTGCTGACTGGTTTTACATTCCTTTTTGGAAACCATCTTTACCCCCAGCACGACTCGAACAGCAAGAATTAGCAGCGCAAAAATCTTGTACTTTAGTGTTTCTCGATGAGTGCGGCTTGGGTACCAAACTAGTAGAACAACTGCAACAACAAAACCAAGATATCATTACCGTAACAGTTGGGGCAGAATTCACTAAGCTAAACGAGTGTCAATATACCCTTAATCCTCAACACGATCGTGATTACGATACCTTAATCAAGGAACTGTTAACACAACAGAGGTTGCCAAAAACCATTGTTCATATGTGGAGCGTCACACCTGTCACTCACAAAGAATTGGAACTTGAAGACGTTGAGAAAACCCAAGCAATGGGATTTTACAGTCTGCTATTTCTTGCTCAAACGCTGGGAAGACAAGAAACGACTGAGGATTTTAACATCACAGTGATTTCTAACAACCTACAGCCAGTGACAGGAACGGAAGTGCTTTTTCCAGAGAAAGCAACATTACTTGGACCGATTAAAATCATACCCCAAGAATACTCAAATATCAACTGCCGTAGTATTGATGTTATTCTTCCCTCAAAAGGAACTTGGCAAGAAGAAAAACTCGTAGAACAATTACTGACGGAACTGACAGTTTCTACTTCTGAATGCGCGATCGCCTATCGAGGGCTGAATCGTTGGGTACAAAATTTTGAACCAGTGCGCTTTGATGAAGCGAAAATTGGAAAAGCACGATTAAAAGAAGGAGGAGTCTATCTCATTACAGGTGGACTCGGAGGTATCGGACTGGTTTTGGCAGAACACTTAGCGCGAACTGTACAAGCAAAACTCCTGTTGATAGGACGTTCAGCCTTCCCCAACCGAGACGAGTGGGAAAAATGGCTAATGACTCACGATGAGACAGATAGCACCAGCAGCAAAATTCGGAAATTGCAAGCACTCGAACAGTTGGGTGCAGAAGTTTTGGTGGTGAGCGCGGATGTCAGCAACACAGAACAAATGCAATATGCGATCGCGCAAGCAGAGTCACAGTTTGGTCAGCTAAACGGTGTCATCCACGCTGCTGGAATTATTGGAGGTAAACCTTCTGAAGCTATTGAAAAGATAAGTAGAACTGATTGCGAGCAGCAATTTCAATCAAAAGTACATGGACTCATAGTATTAGACAAGGTTTTGCAAGATAGAAAGCTTGATTTTTGTTTGTTGTTGTCTTCCTTATCATCTGTTTTAGGCGGATTGGGATTTGTTGCTTACTCAGCAGCCAATAGCTTCATGGATACTTTTGTGCACCAACGCAATCAGAACCATCCTGTTTCATGGATAAGCGTAAGCTGGGATGGTTGGCAACTGGAAAAAGAAAATAAACAAAGTACATCTGTGGGCGCAAGTGTGGCTGAATTGGCTATTAAGCCGGAAGAAGGGGTACAAGCTTTTCAAAGGATTTTGAACTGTAGTGAATTCAATCATGTAGTTGTCTCGACAGGAGGACTTCAAGCTAGGATTGACCAATGGATTAAGCTTGAATCTTTTCAACAGAAAGCAGCTGGTCAACAAGCAAATTCATTATTACTCCATTCCAGACCTGATTTACAAAATCCCTACGTTCCTCTCACAAATGAGATTGAACAAACGATTGGCAATATTTGGCAAGAGGTTCTTGGGATAAAGAATATAGGTCTCCATGATAATTTTTTTGAATTAGGTGGAGATTCACTACTCATAATTCAGGTTCGCAGTAAACTTCTAAAAACATTAAATAAAAATCTCTCAATAGCTGACCTATTTGAATATTCGACCATAAGTGCCTTGGCAGAATATCTTGGTGGAAAACAGGTTAAAGAACCAACATTTCAGCTAGCTGATGAACGTGCTAGCAGAAAAGAAGCGGCTATGCAAGAAAAAAGACAATTAATGAAACAACGGAGGATGGCAGATGCATAACCAACAAATCCAAGATTCCATCAAAGGCATAGCCATAATCGGTATGGTTGGTCGTTGTCCTGGAGCCAAAGATGTTGATGAATTTTGGCAGCATCTGTGCGATGGGAAGGAGTCGATTTCTTTCTTCAGTGATGAAGAATTAGAAATTGCAGGCATAGACCCGGTATGGCTGCGCGATCCTCAGTATGTAAAAGCTGGTGCCATACTGTCAGACATTGAGATGTTTGACGCTCCTTTCTTCGATTTCTCGCCAAGAGAAGCCGAAATCATGGACCCCCAACACCGTATTCTCCTTGAAAGTGCTTGGAAAGCGCTGGAGAATGCTGGTTATGACCCAGGAGCGGGCAAAGGCTTGACTGGTGTTTACGTGGGAACCAACCTGAGTAGCTACTTTCTTAGCAAATTGAGTTCTCACCCCGATCTAATCAAATCCATGGGTCTTTCAACTCTATTAAGCAATAGTCAGGATTATGCTGCCACGCGAGTTTCATATAAACTGAACTTAAAGGGACCAAGTATCAATATCAGCACAGCTTGCTCTACATCATTAGTAGCTGTTCATTCAGCGTGCCAAGGGTTGCTGAATTATGAGTGCGATATGGCTTTGGCTGGTGGTATTTCAATACAGTCTCTGCAAAAGCAAGGTTATTTCTATCAAGAAGGAGGTATAACTTCTCCTGATGGTCATTGCCGAGCCTTCGATGCTAGCGCCCAAGGAACTATTTTTGGTGATGGAGTGGGTATTGTTGTTCTCAAGAGATTAGAGGATGCTTTAGCAGATGGTGACTGCATAAATGCAGTTATCAAAGGTTCAGCAATCAATAACGATGGTGCGGCTAAGGTAGGTTACACAGCTCCAAGTGTGGGGGGTCAAGCTTCAGCGATCGCCGAAGCTTTAGCAATCGCTGGGTTTCATCCAGAGACAATTACTTACATAGAGACCCACGGAACTGGCACAGCCTTGGGAGATCCCATTGAAATTAGTGCCCTCAAGAAAATCTTTGAAACCCGCACCAAAAAGAAGGGCTTTTGTGCGATCGGCTCGGTAAAGACTAATGTCGGACATCTGAATACAGCTGCTGGTATCACCGGGTTAATCAAAACGGTCATGGCGCTCAAGCACAAGATGATTCCGCCTAGTTTACACTTTGAACAACCAAATCCTGAAATAGACTTCGCTAACAGCCCTTTTTACGTTAATACTAAGTTATCGGAGTGGAAAGCTAAAGGAACTCCTCGCAGAGCAGGTATCAGTTCTTTTGGTATAGGAGGGACTAATGCCCATGTTATCTTGGAAGAAGCCCCAGCTGACCAGACGCGAGATCTAGCATCTCTACGATCCCGCCCCTGGCAATTGTTGGTGCTCTCAGCCAAAACCACTACAGCCCTAGAAACTGCCACAAGAAATTTAGCAGCTCATTTTCAACAACACTGTGATATCGTCCTGCCCAATGTGGCTTACACCTTACAAGTAGGTCGTCAAGCTTTTGAGCATCGCCGCATGGTGGTTTGTCATGACTCCGACGATGCGGTAAAAGTGTTGACCTCCCAAGATCCTCGACGTGTTTTGACTTACCAGTGTAAACCCGGTCAATGTCCAGTCATCTTCATGTTTTCAGGACAAGGGGCGCAATATGTAAATATGGGGCGGGAACTATACGAGGTCGAACCCACATTTCGCAAATATGTGGATATCTGTGCTGCAATTCTCCAACCCCACCTCGGTCTCGATATCCGTCACATACTTTATCCACACGCACAACACATCGATGTAGAGACGAGAGATCTCGCGTCTCTACAGCAGACGGCAATTACCCAACCAGCACTGTTTATTATTGAGTACGCCCTGGCCCAATTATGGATGGAATGGGGAGTGCGTCCAGAGGCAATGATTGGTCACAGCATCGGGGAATACGTCGCGGCAACAATTGCAGGCGTGTTCTCCCTAGAAGATGCCTTGGCGGTTGTGGCAACAAGGGGACAACTGATGCAACAGTTGCCCACAGGGAGTATGCTTGCTGTTCCACTTCCAGAAAAAGACGTGCAATCCCTATTAGATGTAGAGACTAAGCATGACAGGTCTCTACAAAACCCTGGAACGTCTGTACAAATAGCAGCAATCAACAGTCCATTCTCATGCGTAGTTTCCGGTTCAACCGATGCGATCGCCGCACTTCAAAACCAATTGTCCTCCCAAGGCATTGAATGTCGGCTGTTGCATACATCTCATGCGTTTCATTCTGTGATGATGCAACCCATCTTAGAACCATTTGTGCAAGCTGTGAAAAAAGTGAAGCTCAACCCGCCTCAGATTCGCTTCATTTCCAATGTTACTGGGAGTTGGATTACAGATGAACAAGCCACAAATCCTCACTACTGGAGTCAACATCTGCGGCAAACAGTGAAATTTTCCTCTGGGATAACTCAACTGTTACAACAGTTTGAAGGTGTTTTCCTGGAGTTGGGTCCGGGGCGAACATTAAGTACATTAACAACACAGCATCTCAAACCTGATGCCAAACAACAGGTGCTGACTTCTTTACGCCATGCCAAAGAACAACAGTCGGATGTTAGCTTTTTGTTACAGACATTAGGTCGGCTATGGCTTTTTGGAGTAGAGATAGATTGGTCGGGATTTTATACTCACGAGCAGCGCCATCGTTTGCCTTTGCCCACCTATCCCTTTGAGCGCCAGTGTTATTGGATTGAATCCAAAAAACAAGGAATTGACGACCGTGCTACATCAGTGTTACTGGCTAAAAAGCCCGACATTGCTGACTGGTTTTACATCCCTTTCTGGAAACCATCTTTACCTCCAGCACAGCCCGAACACAAAGAATTAGCAGCGCAAAAATCTTGTACTTTGGTGTTTGCTGATGAATGTGGCTTGGGTACCAAACTAGTAGAACAACTGCAACAACAAAACCAAGATATCATTACCGTAACAGTTGGGGCAGAATTCACTAAGCTAAACGAGTGTCAATATACCCTTAATCCTCAACACGATCGTGATTACGATACCTTAATCAAGGAACTGTTAACACAACAGAAGTTGCCAAAAACCATTGTTCATTTGTGGAGCGTCACACCTGTCACTGACAAAGAATTAGAACTTGAAGACGTTGAGAAAACCCAAGCAATGGGATTTTACAGTCTGCTATTTCTTGCTCAAGCGCTGGGACGACAAGAAACTGTTGATGAAGTACAAATCACGGTCATTTCTAACAACCTACAGCCAGTGACAGGAACTGAGGTAATTTCTCCAGAGAAAGCAACATTACTCGGACCGATTAAAGTTATATCTCAAGAATACTCAAATATCAGTTGTCGTAGTATTGATGTTATTCTTCCCTCAAAAGGAACTTGGCAAGAAGAAAAACTCGTAGAACAATTGCTGACAGAACTGTCAGTTTCTACTTCTGAATGCGCGATCGCCTACCGTGGTACCAATCGCTGGGTGCAAACTTTTGAGCCAGTGCGCTTTGATGAAGCGAAAATTGGAAAATCGCGATTAAAAGAAGGGGGAGTCTATCTCATTACAGGTGGACTCGGAGGTATCGGGCTGATTGTGGCAGAATACTTGGCGAGAACTGTACAAGCAAAACTACTGTTAATAGGACGAAAAGCTTTGCCCAACCGAGATGAGTGGGAAAAATGGCTAATGACTCACGATGAGACAGATAGCATTAGCTGCAAAATTCTTAAAGTTCAAGAACTCGAACAGTCGGGTGCAGAAGTTTTGGTGGTCAGTGCTGATGTGACCAACCGCGAACAAATGCAACATGCGATCGCGCAAGCAGAGTCACAGTTTGGTCAGCTAAACGGTGTCATCCATACTGCTGGAGTTCCTGGAGGCGGTGTGATTCAGCGAAAAACAAAGGAAGAAGCAGACAGTATTCTAGCTCCCAAAGTGAAGGGGACACTAGTTCTTGATGCTATTGTTAAGAATAATCAGTTAGATTTCTTGGTTCTCACATCATCAACGACTTCAATTCTAGGGGGATTTGGACAGGTAGACTATTGCGGAGCCAATGCCTTTCTTGACGCTTTTGCTCATTGTAATATCTCAAAATATGGTAACTCGATCGCAAGTATAAACTGGAGTGCTTGGCAAGAAGTTGGGATGGCAGTAGACACGGCAGTGCCCCAACAACTCCAAGAATTGCGTGCAGAGAATCTTAAACAAGGAATATTACCTAATGAGGGTGTAGATGCTTTTTTGCGAACTTTAGGAAGTAAAATACCTCAAGTTGTGGTTTCTCCCTCTGATTTTTTGAATTCACTAGAGCAGTATAATTCTTATAGTGAAATCCGCGTCCTAGAATTTTTAGAGACGGTCAATAAGTTAAACTTAAAACATCCACGACCTGACTTAAGTAATGATTATGTTGCACCTAGGACTGAAATTGAGCAAAAGTTTGTTGAAATTTGGCAACAAATTCTTGGAATTGAACGGATAGGAATCTATGACAACTTCTTTGAGCTTGGTGGTGACTCACTCATCGGCATTCAAGTTATTTCTCAATTAAATAAGGCATTTGATTTAAATATGTCTATAGCCAAACTTTATGAATGCCCAAATGTAGGATCTATGGCAAAAATGTTAATTTCTGAAGAATCTGAGAAGAAGAGTTTTGAACAAAGACTAAGTCGAGGAAAAAGAAGAAGGCAGATAAAAATACAAAAGAATTATGACTAGAAAAATAGTTAATTTATAGCAATTTGTAAAACCATGATAACTGACAATTCAAAAATTGAAGAAACAGCAGATTTAGACATAGCATTAGTGGGAATATCTGGTCGTTTCCCTGGTGCAAATAATATTGATGAATTTTGGGATAATCTCCAAAATGGAGTTGAGTCTATTGGATTTTTTGATAATCAAGATTTAGTAGTTTCAAATATTGAAGAGAGTGTTCTCAATGACCCAAATTATGTCAAAGCAGCACCTGTACTAGAAGATATTGAGAGTTTTGATGCTAGATTCTTTGGCTTTAGCCCCAGAGAAGCTGAAGTGATGGACCCCCAAAACCGCCTCTTCATGGAGTGTGCCTGGGAAGCGCTTGAAAACGCTGGATACGATCCAGAAACTTATGAAGGGTTGATTGGGGTTTACGCTGGTACAAGCACAAACACTTACTTTTTGCACAATGTTTATCAAAACTATAATTTGATAAATTTTTCAAATAAATATACTCTTAATAAAGATTTTTTGACTACAAATATTTCATACAAATTAAATCTGAAAGGACCAAGTGTAGGTATCCAGACTTACTGCTCTACTTCATTAGTTGCGGTACACTTAGCTTGCAAAAGTCTACTAGATGAAGAGTGCGATATTGCTTTAGCAGGGGGGGTTGCAATTAAAGTTCCACAGAAGTCAGGCTATTTCTATCAAGAAGGTGGAATTTTGTCTCCTGATGGTCACTGTCGTGCCTTTGATGCTAAAGCACAAGGTACTATTTTCGGCAGTGGGCTTGGAATTGTCGTCTTAAAAAGATTAAAAGATGCCATAGCAGATAGAGACTACATTCATGCAGTTATCAAAGGTTCAGCCATTAACAACGATGGTTCCTTGAAAGTTAGTTATACGGCACCTAGTGTAGATGGTCAGGCAGAGGTGATCGTAGAGGCTCTAGCAAATGCTGGAATAGATGCTGATGATATTTCTTATATAGAGACTCATGGAACTGGAACAGCAACTGGTGACCCAGTCGAAGTTGCTGCACTAACAAAGGCTTTTCGTGCTTTTACCCAAAGAAATGGCTTCTGCGCCATCGGTTCAGTAAAACCAAATATCGGACATTTAGATACAGCAGCTGGTGTAGCAAGCCTGATCAAGGCTGTCTTAGCACTGAAACACAAGCAAATACCCCCTAGCTTAAATTTTGAAATTCCCAATCCTCAGATAGATTTTCCTAACAGCCCCTTCTACGTCAATACTAAACTTACTGAGTGGGAAGCTAACGGTATTCCCCGTCGGGCTGGAGTTAGTTCCTTAGGCTTTGGTGGCACTAATGCCCATATCATTCTTGAAGAAGCCCCAGATGTAAAGACTAACCATGGCGCGTCTGGTCATTCACGCCCTTGGCAATTGCTTTTATTATCAGCCAAAACTAGTTCGGCACTTGAAACTGCAACTGCAAATTTGGTCGCGTATTTAAAACAGCATCCAGATATAAACTTAGCAAACGTAGCTCACACCCTACAAGTAGGTCGCAGAGCTTTTAACCATCGCCGCATATTGGTGTGCCAGGACATTAAAGATGCTGTAACCGCCCTAAAAACGCAGGAGATCAAACGGGTTTTGACTGCATACCAAGAGCATAGAGAACAGCCCGTCATTTTCATGTTTTCAGGACAAGGGGCGCAATATGTAAATATGGGGCGGGAACTATACGAGGTCGAACCCACATTTCGCAAATATGTGGATATCTGTGCTGCAATTCTCCAACCCCACCTCGGTCTCGATATCCGTCATATACTTTATCCACACGCACAACACATCGATGTAGAGACGAGAGATCTCGCGTCTCTACAGCAGACGGCAATTACCCAACCAGCACTGTTTATTATTGAGTACGCCCTGGCCCAATTATGGATGGAATGGGGAGTGCGTCCAGAGGCAATGATTGGTCACAGCATCGGGGAATACGTCGCGGCAACAATTGCAGGCGTGTTCTCCCTAGAAGATGCCTTGGCGGTTGTGGCAACAAGGGGACAACTGATGCAACAGTTGCCCACAGGGAGTATGCTTGCTGTTCCACTTCCAGAAAAAGACGTGCAATCCCTATTAGATGTAGAGACTAAGCATGACAGGTCTCTACAAAACCCTGGAACGTCTGTACAAATAGCAGCAATCAACAGTCCATTCTCATGCGTAGTTTCCGGTTCAACCGATGCGATCGCCACACTCCAAAACCAATTATCCTCATTTGGAATTGAATGTCGGCTTTTACACACGTCTCATGCGTTTCATTCTGTAATGATGGAACCCATCTTAGAACCATTTGTGCAAGCTGTGAAAAAAGTGAAGCTCAACCCGCCTCAGATTCGCTTCATTTCCAATGTTACTGGGAGTTGGATTACAGATGAACAAGCCACAAATCCTCACTACTGGAGTCAACATCTGCGGCAAACAGTGAAATTTTCCTCTGGGATAACTCAACTGTTACAACAGTTTGAAGGTGTTTTCCTGGAGTTGGGTCCGGGGCGAACATTAAGTACATTAACAACACAGCATTTAAAGCCAGAAGCACAACAAATTGTGCTGACTTCTTTACGCCATGCCAAAGAACAACAATCGGATGTTGCTTGGTTGTTACAGACATTAGGTCGGCTGTGGTTATCTGGTGTAGAAATAAATTGGTCGGGATTCTATACCCACGAGCAACGCCGTCGTCTGCCTTTGCCCACTTACCCCTTTGAGCGACAAAGATACTGGATTGATGCTAAATCCTCATCTTCTTCAAGTAGCAAGTCAGTTACATTAAACAAAAGACAAGACATTGCCGACTGGTTTTATATTCCTTCATGGAAACGTTCTTTGCTCCCTCATTCATTCTCCCCTTATAAAAACGAATCTGTACAAGAACAATGGTTGTTGTTTGTTGATGAGTGTGGGGTAGGTTCTCAGTTAGTTAATAAACTCCAACAGAATAGCAAAAATGTGATTTTGGTGAAGGTGGGAGAGCAGTTTACTAAATTGAGTGAGGGAATTTATGCTATTAATCCCCAAAATCGTGATGACTATGATGCATTGTTCCAAGAACTGATTGCATTAAGTAAGACTCCCCAAAATATTGCTCATTTATGGAGTCTGAATAATGTTGAGACTCGTCAACTAGGTAAGTATCTAGAATTTAACAGTTTGCTGTTTTTAACGCAGTCTCTTGGTAAGTTCAAAATTGGCAATCGCTTGCAAATCTGGGTTGTATCGAACAACATCCAAGAAGTCAGTGGCAATGAAACTCTTGACCTAGAAAAAGCAATGGTGTTAGGTTTATGTAAGGTTATTCCTCAAGAGTATCCGAATATTACTTGTCGGAGTATTGATTTTGGTTTAACGAACCGCAGAGGCGCACGAACCATGGAGGAAGGAAGGGGAGATTGTGAGAGTCAAATCGTAGACCAAATCATTAGTGAGTTTACGACTTTGTCGTCTGACTTGGTTGTTGCTTATCGCGATCGCTACCGTTGGGTACAAACGTTTGAACCAGTTCACTTAAAGTCAGTAGTTGAAGAAAAAACACCATTGAGAAAACAGGGTGTATACCTGTTTCCTGGTGGATTAGAAAGTCTTGGAGTTGTACTTGCAGAATACTTAGCAAAAACTTTACAAGCAAAACTGATATTTATCGAGGATTTTGCTTTTCCAGAAAAAGATGATTATTCACAATGGCTTGAAACTCACACGCAAGAAGAGGATATGAGTCGCAAAATCCAAAAACTGCACGCATTAGCTGAGTTGGGTGCAGACATTTTGGTGGTGCGTGCAGATGCAACTAACTATCAACAAATGTACCAGTGCCTTGCACCTGAGAATATTGGTTCAATTGATGGGGTTATCTATTCAACTGGAATAACCCGCGAACATATATTTTGCTCGATACCAGAAATTGGGAATACAGAGTTAGAAAAACTACTAGACTCTCAAAATAAGAAAATCGCTATATTAGAACAAGTATTACAGAGTCGAAAGTTAGATTTTTGTATCATTTTTTCTTCTTTATCTTCCATTTTAGGAGGATTTGGGTTATCTTTATACTCAGGAGTTAACCAGTTAATAGATACCTTTACTCAGAGACATAATCAAACTAAGTCTTTGCCGTGGACTCTCATAAATTGGGATAAAGTGCAACTAAATAAAACCCAAGAACAAAAAACTCTTGAACAGGTATCTGGGGTGGAATTAGCCATTAACGAAACAGAAAGCATAGAAGTATTTAAACGGCTCTTCTCTTTAGGAGAGGGAAATCAAGTTATTGTTTCCACAGTAGATCTCAAAGCAAGAAGCGAACGCACATTCAAACTTGCCTCGTTACTAGATTCAAAATCCTCTAGTCAAGTAGAGCCATCTTCACGCTATTCCAGACCTCATCTTAGTCATTGTTATGTTGCTCCAACTAACGAGTTAGAAAAACAAATCGCCGAAGTCTGGCAAGAAGTACTTGGGATTGCACAAGTTGGTATTTATGACAACTTCTATGAGTTGGGAGGAGACTCCCTCATTGCAACTCGACTAGTTTCTCATTTGCAAACAAAGTACCCGGTAGAATTACCACTGCGCGAGCTTTTACTAGAAGCAATGGTACCGAGCAAACAGGCAGAAATGATTGAGCGACTTCTGTTAGAAAAAATTGAAGAATTATCTGAAGAGGAAGCAGAAGTTCTTTTGACTCATCATGCAGATTGTTGAATCATCCTTTGTCATTAGTCATTTGTGTAGATATTTAGACAAATAACAAAAGATAAATGACAGTTAACAGTGAAACTTGCTTGTTTTGAACCCTTTACTTATAAAAAAGGAAAAACAGTTTATGTCTTTTACCAGTCCTGTTCCAAATTACGAGACCTTTGCCCGGATGCAGAACGAACTTAAGGGTTATTCAGATAAAGATATAGTAGAATATGTCATACCTGTTTTAGAGCAAATAATGTTACGCCATCTCCCCAAGGGATCGCGAATTCTTGATCTTGGGTGCGGTTCAGCAAGGTTATTAAAACAGCTTCAAATAAAAGGATATCAAATGACTGGGCTTGATGCTTCTGAAAAACTGTTGCACTATGCCCGAAAAAACTCACCTGATAGTGAATTTATTCTTGGTGATATACGTAAATTTGATCTGCCACCTACCTTTGATGCAGTTTTTTCAACCGAAGTTTTACTCTTCATTATAAACCTTGAAGAATTAAAACTCGTCTTCAAAAACGTATATGTAGCATTAAAGGAAAATGGTCTCTTCGTATTCACGATGCCGTTGGCAGATTTGCTACATGAGGTGGCTCCGCAAACTTTTAATCATGTCAATGTTAATGACGAGTGTGCTTTGCTTGAAATATTCTACTATAAACCGGAAGAAAGAATATGGGAAATTAAAGTTACCGGGTTTGAATTGATAGAGGGACTCTGGAAGCGTTCAGACACAACTTGGCTGAGGAAAGATTACTTTTTAGCAGAAGTTAAGTCGTCTTTAGAAAATGTAGGATTCACAGAAATTACTCACTACAATCTCAAAGATTTTGGAAGTGACGAGAAACACGGCTTGGCTTGCTTTATTTGTCGAAAATAATTTTTAAAAAATCTTACTAATCGTAGAGTTTCTGTGATGGATAAACAATACTCTAATTTATCACCTACCAAAAAAGCCCTCTTGGAAAAATGGAAGGAAGGCAAATTTAAAGTTGAGACTATTACCAAACGTCAAGTTTATAACAATATTCCCTTGTCTTTCTCTCAACAAAGGCTGTGGTTTATTGACAAACTTTACCACGGAAGTTATTTTTACAATATTCCTAGTGTCTTTCATTTAAAGGGAGCGCTCAATATGAGAGCACTCCAGCAAAGTCTCAATGAAATCCTGAAGCGTCATGAAGTTTGGCGCACAGCTTTTGTGCTTGTAAATGGAGAGCCAGTGCAGCAGATTGTATCCCAATTAACCTGGGATCTACCTATTATCAACCTCGATCATTTGTCTGGTAGAGATTGGGAACCAGAGGTTAAACAACTTGCAGCCCAAGAGGCAAAGCAACCTTTCCATTTAGCGAAAGGACCTCTAGTCAGAGCGACTTTACTGCGCTTGGGTGAAGAAGAACACGTTTTCCTCTTGACCATGCACCACATTATTACAGATGGATGGTCTATTGGTGTGTTCTTGCGGGAGTTAACAACGCTGTATGCAGCGTTCTCCACAAATCAGCCTTCTCCCTTACCTGAACTTCCCATTCAGTACGCAGATTTCGCAGTTTGGCAGCGCGATCGCTTGCAAGGTGAAGTCTTGGCAAACCAACTCAATTACTGGAAGCAACAACTCACCAGTGAATTACCCGTCCTACAGTTACCCACAGACCGTGCGCGACCTACCGTTGCCACTTTTACTGGTGCTAAGCAATACTTTACGTTCTCCAAAACCTTAACAGATGCACTGAATCAATTGAGCCAGCGAGAAGACACCACTTTATTTATGACTCTGCTGGCAGCATTTAATACGTTACTATATCACTACACTGACCAAGAAGACATCCTCATTGGTTCTCCAATTGCAAACCGGAACCGAGCTGAACTAGAAGGGATGCTGGGTTTGTTTGTAAATACTTTAGTGTTGCGTAATAATCTTAATGGTAATCCCAGCTTTCGCAAACTACTACATCAAGTGCGTGAGGTGACTCTTGATGCTTATGCACATCAGGATTTGCCTTTTGAGAAGCTCGTAGCAGAATTGCAACCCGAGCGAGACTTAAGCCGGAATCCGCTGTATGAAGTTATGTTTGTCCTGCAAAATACCCCAATGTCCGTACAGGAAGTATCTGGTTTAACCTTGCGTACTTTGCAGTTCGATAGCGGTACAGCACAGTTGGACATTTTCCTGTCAATGTCCGAATCCCAACAGGGATTAACCGGGTGTTTGGAGTACAATACGGATTTGTTTGACTCAGCAACAATAAACCGATTCATTATTCATTTCCAATCCTTATTGGAAAGCATTGTTGCTAGTCCCGAGCAGCGCATCTGTGAATTGTCACCACTAACTACTCCCGAGCGAGAGCAACTGTTAGTCGAGTGGAATCAGACAAGGGCAAATTATTCCCAAGATGCGTCTCTCCATCAATTATTTGAGCAGCAAGTCGAGCAATCTCATGATGCATTAGCGTTAATTAGCCAAACAGAACAACTGACTTACCGTCAACTCAACCAGAGGGTTAATCAACTTGCCCATTATTTACAAAAACAGGGTGTAACAAAAGGAACTCTTGTCGCCATTTCTCTGGAACGTTCAGTAGAAATGGTCGTGGGAATTTTAGCTGTCCTCAAAGCAGGTGGTGCTTATATTCCCCTTGACCCAAGTTATCCAGTTGAGCGTTTGAGCTTTATGCTCTCCGATTCTCAAGTGTCATTGGTCATTAGTCAAAAATCATTGGTTAATAACTTTAGACAAATGACTTTTGACATAGACGCCCAAAGGGCGGCTTCCCGTAGGGTAGGACAAGTAACGGTCATCTCCTTAGACGGTGAATGGGAAATTATCAAGCAAGAAAGTCAAGAAAACCCCATTAGTCCGTCAAAAGCCGATAATCTCGCCTATGTTATCTACACTTCTGGCTCAACTGGAACACCTAAAGGCGTGCTTGGGACTCATCGCGGTACAGTCAATGGCTTGCACTGGCTGTGGAAAACCTATCCCTTCATACAAAACGAGGTTTGTTGCCAGAAAACAGCCATTAGCTTTGTAGACTCAGTATGGGAGATTTTTGCACCCTTACTTCAAGGCATTCCCACTGTCATTATTCCCGATACCATTGTCAAAGACCCACAATTGTTCATAGAAACTCTGGCAAAGCACAAAGTTACACGTATTATACTTGTTCCCTCACTGCTGCGCTTACTCTTGGATAGCTACAGTTATCTTACCAAGAATTTATCGCATCTAAAACTTTGGATAACGAGCGGTGAAGCACTGTCTGTCAGCTTAACTCAAACTTTCCTCCAATTGATGCCAGGAGCAAAACTGATCAACCTTTACGGCTCATCGGAAGTTTCTGCCAACGTTACTCACTATGACACTAGTTTATTGCCAGATAAACTAATTAGCGTTCCTATTGGTCGTCCCATCGACAATACTCAGGTCTATGTCTTGAATCGCCATTTGCAACCAACGCCTGTAGGAGTTGTTGGTGAACTTTATGTTGGTGGTGATGGATTGGCAAGGGGATATTTGCATCGTCCCGAATTAACTCAGGAACGGTTTATTGATAACCCCTTTGTCCCAGGAACCAAACTTTATAAAACTGGTGATTTGGTGCGTTATCTCATTGATGGTAACCTTGAGTATTTAGGTCGCCGTGATGACCAAGTCAAAATCCGTGGCTTCCGGGTGGAGCTAGGAGAAATTGCAGCCGCGATCGCACAACATCCAGACGTGAAAGAATCTGTCGTTATTGCCCGAGATGATGAAGGAGATCGCCATTTGATTGCATATGTAGTGACTCCTAAGCAAGATATAGTGGCGCAACTCTTGCCCCACTTGCAACAAAAGCTGCCGAACTATATGCTACCGTCTGCTTTCGTAGTATTAGATGCAATACCCCTTACACCCAATGGCAAAGTAGACAAGCGATCGCTTCCCATTGACGACGTTATCCGACCAAACGCCACTCAAGCCTTGGTTGCTCCCCGGAATTTTACGGAATTGGCTTTGGTGAAAATTTGGGAAAATCTTCTGAATACTAGCCCGATTGGGGTATCAGATAACTTCTTTGGGTTGGGCGGTCACTCATTTTTAGCTGTACGCTTGATGGCTCAAATTTACGACCGATTCGGGTACAATCTTCCCCTGTCTACTCTTTTTGAAAACCCGACGATTGAAAAACTAGCGACCATTGTCAGTCAGCCAGTGCGTGAGACATCCAATTCTCCTCTGGTAGCAATTCAGTCGAATGGTTCCAAGATTCCTTTCTTTTGTATGCATGGCGCGGGTGGAGGTGTTCGTCACTACTTTAACTTGTCCAGAAGACTTGGTGAGGACTATCCATTTTATGCCTTGCAACATAACCCTGACCAAGAGGAACCGGAAATAATTTCAGTGGAGGAAACAGCAGCTCGCTACCTCCAAGAAATACGTCAGGTACAACCGATTGGTCCTTATCTTTTAGGAGGTTTTTGTTACGGCGGTGTGCTTGCCTTTGAAATGGCGCAACAATTGCAAAGGCAGGGTGAAACAGTAGGTTTGTTAGTTGTTATCGATGCTATATTACCAGAAACTGCTATTAAACCGACAGACGATGACGATGCAAAATTCTTACTCCGCATGGCTGAATCAATCAAAACTAATAGTAATATAAACTTTTCCGTTCCTTTTGAGGAACTTCGAGATTTACCAGTGGATGAGCAATTTCATTTAGTGAATAAAAAAGCCAACTTCATCTTTAGCGATACAGAGATTAAAGATTTTCTCCGCTATTACAAACTTTTCAAAGCTCATGTCCAAGCCATGCGAGATTATGTTCCCCAGGTTTATCCTCACTCCATGACTCTGTTCCGAGCAAAGGAGGAGATTATTCATGACTTTGAAAGTCCAGAATTTTATACTGATAACCCCCTACTAGGGTGGGGTAAATGTTCTAGTCAACCTATTCAGGTTATTGAAGTTCCAGGCGATCATTTCTCAATTTTCGTCGAACCTCATATTCAGGAATTAGCCAAACAGTTGAGAATTTCTATTGATAATGTTCTTATGAGAGTAGTATAGGGAACGGGAGTAAAAAAGACTGATGACACTACCCGCAGGACCGAAAACCCCCACCTGGCTGCTGAACCAGCAATTTCAGGCTGACCCTTTTGGCTATATGGATGCTATCTCCAAACACTATGGTGACATCGTCACCTTAGTGTCTGATTCTACACCAATAGTGTATGTCAGCAATCCCTCAGGGATAAAACAGATTTTCACCAACACCAAAGAAATTACAGCTAGGGGCGCATTGAATCGCAATTTTGCCTTGATGACAGGAAACCAAGGAGTCCTTCAACTTGATGGCTTACGTCACAAACATCGGCGCAAGCTCTTAATGCAGGCTTTTCATGGAGAGCGGATGCACGCCTGCGGGCAACGTATTTGCGAACGCACAGAAAAAATCATGAGTCAACAGGTAATTGGGAAACCTTTCATTGCCTACTCTACCATCGAAGATATCACCTTGCGAGTGGGTATAGAGGTTGTCTTGGGCTTACATGAGGGAGAGCGCTATGACAAAATCAAGCATCTATTTGCTTCTATAATTAAAACCGCACAAATTCCTATAGTCAAAATTCTTAGGGGGCTTCCCTTTGGAAGACGGGATTTAGGTCGATGGAGTCCGCAGGGATACCTACATCAACTCCGGCAAGAACTTTTCAATTTGCTGTACACTGAAGTCCAAGAACGTCGCAAACAAGCGGAACCCTCACGCACTGACATCCTCTCCGATCTCATATTTGCTTGTGATGAAACAGGTGAAGCATTAAGTGATGAAGAGGTGCGAGACCTTCTATTATCGCCGATATTCGCAGCTCAAGATGCTTCAGCAACTGCGATCGCCTGGTCACTCTACTGGATCCACCGTTTGCCTGTAGTTCGCGAGCGACTGGTTGCAGAACTCGATAGCCTGCGTGAAAACCTAGATCCCATGAGTATTGTTGCATTACCCTACCTCAATGCAGTTTGTAACGAAGCTTTACGAATTTACCCAACTCAGTTATTTACATTTCCAAGGTTGGTAGAATCACCAGTTGAGGTTATGGGCTATGAGTTGAGTCCGGGTACAGTACTCATTGGTAATATTTATTCGACGCATCAGCGCGAGGATTTATATCCACAACCGAAGCAATTTCAGCCAGAGCGCTTTCTAGAAAAGCAATTCTCTCCCTATGAATTTCTGCCCTTTGGGGGCGGTGCTCGTGTTTGTATCGGAGGAACTTTTGCTTTGTTTGAAATGAAGCTTGTATTGGCGACGATTCTTTCGCGCTATCAATTAGCACTGGTTGACCAGCGACCAGAGAAACCAAAGTTTGGAGGTTTAATTTGTTACCCAGCTAACGGCGTGAAGATGCTCATGCATGGTCGGCGTCAGCATCAAGGACAGTGGCAGCCATGCATTGTTACTTCTTTCCCGGTCTAAAATTACCATTATTTCTCTAACTCTTATCTCTGTGTTCTCTGCGCCTAGAAGGGTTTTTTAAATAGGTAATCGGGCACCGAAGGGAGTAGTTCAGTTTAAGTGCTAGAGTTGGTTTTTGTTAAGTTGACATATGTCATTCTCAACTTATTCTTACTTTGGCTAAATACTTATGTGGAGGTAACAGATATGGTTAAGAATAAAAAGGCACTATGTTAAGAATTCATATCAATAAATGTTCGGTGCAGTATAGTATTTAAAATGGGAGTAAATAAGACTGATGACACTACCCCCAGGACCGAAAACACCTAGTTGGTTGCTCAATCAGCAATTCCAGGCTGACCCCTTTGGTTATATGGATGCTATTTGCAAACGCTTTGGCGACATCGTCACCATAATGTCTGGTTCTACACCAACAGTGCACGTTGGCAATCCCTCAGGAATCAAGCAGATTTTCACCAATGACAAAGAAATTACAGCTTCTGGTGCATTGAACCAGCGTTCCGCCTTTACTACAGGAAACCAAGGAATCCTTCAACTTGATGGCTTACGTCACAAACATCGTCGCAAGCTCTTAATGAAAGCTTATCACGGAGAGCGGATGTATGCCTGTGGACAACGTATCTGTGTAAACACAGAAAAAATTATGAGTCAACAGGCAATCGGAAAAACTTTCATCGCCTATGATACCGTGCTAGAAATTACCT
The DNA here is from genome assembly GCF_000346485.2 of Scytonema hofmannii PCC 7110. Taxonomy (NCBI): domain Bacteria; kingdom Bacillati; phylum Cyanobacteriota; class Cyanophyceae; order Nostocales; family Scytonemataceae; genus Scytonema; species Scytonema hofmannii. The sequence continues at coordinate 10,300,985 of NZ_KQ976354.1, read as the reverse complement.
TACAAGTGGGTATAGAGCTTGTGATGGGATTGCGAGAGGGAGAGGGCTATGAAAAAATCAAGCATCTATTTACGTCTTTCGTTAAACATGACCTATCTCCCTTGGTTCGTATGACCTCACAACTCCCGTTTGGGCAACGGGATTTAGGTCGGTGGAGTCCGTGGGGATACCGTAATCATCTGCGGAACGAAATTTTTCAACTTCTGTACAATGAAGTCCAAGAACGCCGCCAGCAAGCAAATCCCTCACACACTGATATGCTCTCCGATCTCATATTTGCTTGTGATGAAACAGGTAAAGCATTAAGCGATGAAGAGGTGCGCGACCTCCTAGTACTGCCCATATTAGCAACTAGGGATGGTGCAGCACATTCGATCGCGTGGTCTTTGTACTGGATTCACCGTTTACCTGGTATTCGCAAGCGACTGCTTGAGGAACTCGATAGCCTTGGTAAAGACCCAGACCCGATGAGCATTGTTGCATTACCCTACCTTAGTGCTGTTTGTAACGAAGTTTTACGAATTTACCCAAGTGCGGTATTCATGATACCGAGGTTGGTAGAGTTACCAGTTAAGGTGATGGGCTATGAGTTGAGTCCGGGTACAGTGCTAATTGGTAATATTTATCTGACCCATCAACGTGAAGATTTGTACCCCGATCCAAAACAATTTAAGCCAGAGCGCTTTCTGGAAAAGCAATTCTCTCCCTACGAATTTCTGCCCTTCGGCGGCGGTGCTCGTAGTTGTATAGCAGGGACTTTTGGTCAGTTTCAAATGAAGCTTGTGTTAGCAACAATTCTTTTACGCTATCAATTAGCGTTGGTTAATAAGCGACCAGAGCGACCAAAGATGTTTAGTGACCAATGTCACCCAGCCAGTGGCGTGAAGATGGTCATGCATGGTCGGCGTCAGCATCAAGGACGGTTGCAACCATCAGTTGTTGGTTCAGTTTAGCCACTGGAGTTGGTTTTTGTTTAGTTGACATAATGCCATATTTCTGAATTTGTCCTTTTTCGGTTCAATATCTATTCATCATAGAGGTAACAGATATGGTTCAGAGTACAAAGGGTGCTGTGGTGATTACAGGAACATCCACAGGTCTTGGTCGAGCAACCGCGCTCGAGCTTACTAAGCAAGGGTATCGCGTTTTTGCTGGAGTCCGCACAGAGAAAGATGCTGAGTCGCTAAAACAGGCTGCATCAGGTGATTTAACACCCATTATCATGGACATCACAAAAGCGGAACAAATTAAATCCGCCGCAGAATTTGTCTCACTGGCGCTCGGCGATGAAGGATTATTCGCATTAATTAATAACGCAGTTGCAGCAGTAGATGGACCATTAGAGTGTGTAGCGATAGATGACGTCAGATGGAATTTTGAAGTAAATGTTATCGGTCAAATTGCAGTCACACAAGCATTCTTACCAATGCTACGAAAAGCAAAAGGTCGAATCATCAATATCAGTGCGATTTGCGGCAGATTAGCTCTACCGTATAGAGGACTTTTATCTGCTTCAAAATTTGCGCTTGAAGCAATTACAGATTCTTTACGGATGGAATTACGTTCTAGCGGAATTGAGGTTCTTTCTATCTTACCAGGGGGAATAGTGACCCCAGAACAGGCTGACAAAGTAGAAATAAACTACCAGAAAACATTAGCCAATATGTCACCCGAAGCTAAAGCTATATATGGCAAGAATTACAGAATATGTATGCAACGAGCAGTAGAGGCAAATCGTAGCAAAGGTTTACCACCTGAAAAAATAATAGATGCGATTTTGGAGGCTTTGGAAGCTCGCAAACCTAAAAGGCAATATTTCGTCACGGAATCAGCATGGCGGCTTAAGCTTTCTGCCATATATAAAAGGTTACTTCCACACCAGTATTTTTATGACACTTTTTATTTTGATAATTTACGAAAAAGGTTGGGATTGGATTAAAAATTAGATTGAGCCAGAGATAGTAAATATGCAAACTCAACAAACCTATCAACTTCCTATAACAGATTGTCGTTTTTGCTCGTTGGTTTCCAAAGCAAACGGAGAAGACCCAATTGGTACAGCAGGCACTTGTGACCATTGGTTAATTATGGAGTTCAAACAACCCTGGTCGCAAGAACTCTTTCAGGAAAATCCAATCATCAAGCCATTGATAGGTTTGTTCCAAGAGTTAATAGTCAAGCATGGGGTCAAGCTGAGACCAATGTTGATTGCTCCTGACCGTGAGTACTCTCATCCAGGGTCAACCCGCATGCTGCACTACTATCGTCCTGCCGAGATGTTTTCTGAGTTCGAGAAGCAAGAGTTTGTTGTTCCAGAGGAGGAAGCAACTGCTTTAGTAACAGCAATACTCAAGCAGTTAATGCAACAGCCCAATGATTTATTAAAGTTTCAGCAGTACCAACAACAAACCAGCCACATCCGCGAACTCATGGTTTGTACCCATGCTCAAGTTGACCTTGCCTGTGGCAGATTTGGAACTCCTATATATCGTCGGTTACGCAAGGAATATGCTCCTGCCTCTAATGGAAAGTTAAGAGTGTGGCAAACGAATCACTTTGGCGGTCATCAGTTTGCCCCTACCCTAGTTGATTTACCCCAAGGACACGTGTGGGGACATTTAGAACCAGAAGTTCTTAATTTACTCGTAAACAGAGATGATTCAGTTTTAGGGTTGCGTCAATTCTACCGAGGATGGGCGGGTCTATCCAAATTGGAGCAAATTGCTGAACGCGAAATCTGGATGCAGTTGGGTTGGACTTGGCTCAACTACTTGAAAGCTGGCAAAGTGCTTGCTATTGAAGAAGTTGCTCAAGGACAGGATGCTGATTGGGTGGAAGTACGTATTGATTATGCTGCGACCGATGGCAGTGCATCAGGTGCCTATAAAGCCAGAGTTGAAGTCTGTGGTGAGGTGATCAGTGCCCTGAACTCAGCAAAAGAGATGGAGTTAACAGCAGTGAAGCAGTATTGTGTTAGCCGATTAGTCAAGGTTGAGTAAACAGCAACAAGCCGAGAACTTAAATAATGACTTCACAAAAACAATCTCAAGTCACGAATGAAATCCTCCAAGGCAATCTCGTTAAACTGATGTTCAAGTTATCTATTCCTAGTACTTTGGGAATACTGATGCTTAGTTTGAACACTTTTCTGGATGCTTTATTTGCAGGGCGATTCATTGGTGAAACTGCTCTCGCAGGTATCTCACTTGCGCTGCCGCTTACAGCTATAGTAAATGGATTTGCTCTCTTAGTTGGGGTAGGTTCTGCTTCTGTTCTCAGTCGAGCCATTGGTTCTGGAGATATCAAAACTCAGTCCAAAATATTTGGCAACTTAACGGTAATGAGTGTTGCGATCTCCTTTGTTATCACAATTTTTGGATACAGTTGTGGTGAAGAATTAATTGTATTCATGGGAGGAAGTGGTGAAGTTGCCTCTGCTGGCACTGAATATTTTAAAACTTATATACTAGGTTCAGTATTTTTGATCCTAGCCGTAGCTTCTTGCCAAATCATCAAATCAGAAGGCAAAATCAGATTAGCAACCGTATTTGACTGGATTTTTGTCATAGTTAACATCTTCTTCAATTTTATATTTATCAGTATCTTTCATTGGGGTATTCATGGAATTGCCATCGCTACAGTTATTGCGATGATTGTTTATAGTATTGTCAACTTAACTTATTTTATTTATGGGAAAAGTTACACCCTTGTTAATACCAAAAAGTTTATTCTAGCAATAGATTTACTGCCTGACATTTTATCAGTAGGAGTATCAGCGCTACTTTATCCAGTTATGGGATTGGTTCAAAGTTTTGTGATTTTTAAATCAATCTCTCATTATGGAACAAATAGTGATATTGCTTTCTTTGGAGCAACGGGGAAAGTAGCTTCATTTGTATTGATTCCCGTGAGTGGCTTTGCACAAGCATTACAACCTATAATCGGTATGAATTATGGAGCCAGAAATTATGACAGACTTAAGAAAGCCTACTTAACTTTTGCAATCATTGCCACTCTTTTGTTAATATTAATATGGATACCTCTACAATTATCTCCAAAAATATTTTTATGGTTACTTCTGCCGGATGTGAACTTTACAAATAGTGATGTTCTAAATTTTAGAATTCTCAGTATATTAACACCTGCATGGCCTTTAGCATTCTTTGGTAATACTCTATTTCAATCTATAGGTAAAGGGAAAATTGTATTAATAGTGATTTTATTAAGGAGTATAGTTTTCAATGTGCCGCTAGTGCTAATCTTTGCCAAAATCTGGGGTGTGAAGGGTATATATTATGGAATGACTTTTGCAGACATTTTATTTTTGTTAATAACATTTATATTAACATTTATAGAATTCAAGAATCTCAGAACAATGGAAATGCAAAAATACGAATCATAAACTATCGGTTTTGAATGGTCGAAAATGGTTGTTTTAAAATTTTTTCCAAAGAAATGTCTATTCATCATGTCATAAATGACAACTCATTACTGAACACTCTTAAAAGAGAGGCTCCTATGGCAACAATGGGAAAATACTGCAAAGCATACTCACTCAACAAATTACGTCAGTTCAGTCAATGGACTGAGAATTCGGAAAATATGAGGAAAGAAAAGCACGAAGTCGATGGTACGGAAGTTGAAGTCAAGAGAGGGCTAACGGATGATGATTTTCTCTATTTACAAGAAAACTACGTAGTTACAGATGGGATTTTCAAGGATGAAAATATCATTTTTGACAATATAACTCCCGAATGGAAAGAGTTTTGTCACAAGATCCTTGCATTTGAAATTCCAGTATACGAATCCGTAGAAGTCGGAGCATCAGCAATTCAAAACAAAAGTGATTCATAACTAGGGAGAATTCTTATGGTAACCTCGTCTGTTTCTCATGCACGGGTATGGTTCATCACTGGTAGCTCAAGGGGTCTTGGTCGAGCATTGGCAGAAACAGTGCTCGAGCAGGACGAGACAGTAGTGCTAACAGCACGAAATCCACAGCAGGTAGAAGATTTAGCAGCAAGATTTCCGGGTCGTGCTTTAGCAGTGCAACTTGATGTAACGAAACCCGAAGAGGTGCGGGAGGCAGTGAAACAAGCAATTACCAACTTTGGACGCATTGATGTACTCGTCAATAATGCCGCATGTGAGGTTGCGGGGGTTATTGAAGAAGTCAGCGATGAAGCAGTTCGCAGTCAGTTTGAAACAAACTTTTTTGGTGTCTTAGAAACCCTCCGGGTAGTACTACCTCATATGCGACAACAACGCAGCGGGCACATCCTTAATATTTCATCAATAGCTTGCTTTATGGCCAAATCTGGCGGGGGAATTTATGGCAGTAGCAAACTTGCGCTAGAAGGACTTTCCGGATCGTTAGCTAACGAAGTTGCACCTTTCGGTATCAAAGTCACAATAGTTGAACCTGGTTGGTTGCGTACAGATTTTTTCAGTCGTTCTTATGTCTTAACTGACACCCAAATTGAGGACTATCAGCCATTGATTAGCAGTCAACGCCAGCGTGTGCGGGATATGCAGAACATGAAAGTCAAGGCACCAGGTGACCCGAAGAAAGCTGCTCTGGCGATCATTCAAGCGGTTAATAGCAATAACCCGCCACAGAGATTAGTACTGGGAGCAGATGCAGTCAATATTATGGATGCCGCACTGCAGTTCATCAAAGCAGAACTGGATGCTTGGAGGGAAGTCTCTGTGAATATTGCGTTTGAGGAAGTTGCAGTGGGTAAAAACTGAGTTGTTAGTTATGTCAGACTGCAATACTTCTTAGTTAGGAATTATAAGGTTTTGGGAAAGACTTTTATGAATGAGTTAGTACAACGATTGTCAGAAGGCGAGCATCCTGTCGAAGCAAGCTTACGACCTGAAAAAACAGCCACTGCTTTGAAGGAATGTATTGACCGTGGATATGTTCACATCAAATTCACGAATACTAGGGGAGGGACTGATTTAGGTGTCACACTTGACCCAGAAGCATCTAATTTTAAGGAAGCTGACTTTGAGAACCAAAAGGGTCAGGTTCATATAGTTGGCAACCTAACTCTAAACTATGTGAAAGTTCGATGCATCGCAGATATTAACTTAGCGACCTTAGAGGGGAAAGGACACCTTGAACCTGTGGAGGTATGATATTGTTTGGATTTTAACCGCAGATGAACGCTGATAAACGCAGATAGTTTTGTGTTGTATTCGCCAAAAGGATAAATTATGTATCAAGACGACAAAGAAGATACGACGATTTACAAAGTTGTAGTTAATCACGAAGAACAGTATTCTATTTGGCCAGCTGACCGGGAGAACGCACTAGGCTGGAAGGATGCTGGCAAAAGTGGTCTGAAACAAGAATGCCTGGATTACATCAAAGAAGTTTGGACTGACATGAGACCGCTGAGCCTCCGGAAAAAGATGGAGGAAGTTGCTCGCAGTCAGGGATAAAACGCAAATAAGCTTGCACATTTTATTTATTCGTCATTGGTCATTAGTCCTTTGTCATTTGTATTTAAACTGAACAAAGAACTAATGACTAATAACGTGACCAGCAGAAAAAAGTGCAACATGACAACAAACCCTAATTGAAAAGCGCTTACAAATGGTTACCATAACGGTAAAATCACAATTCATTATTAGGATTGCCATAGCTATTTTCCGTTGATGACAGCGATCGCTGCTTGGGAGGATAAACCGACGCAGGCTGCTAGTTCTTCCAATGCTACTCGTTCTTGTGTGCTCGTACTCAGCATTTCTGTCGCGGCTGCAATATAATCAGGATTGGCAAGTTGGTTGACACTTGCTTGGGAATGAAGACTGGCAATGCGTTCGCTTTCCGAAAACTTTTGCATTCGATAGGCAGCAATTTTCGAGGATTGACGGGCTTGGAGATAAGCAACGTAGTATTTCACCACGGCTACTCGTAGTTTATGCTTAGCTTCACTCCAACGAGCCTTCATGACAGGCAATTGCTGAACAGTCCTGATAAGTTTAATTGGATCGATTGTGACGTTAAGGGACAAACCCTGCTCCTTTGACGCGAGATCGGGCGGTGTGAAATTTGACGTGGTTTGATACGACGCTAATTCTATTTCCACGACGTCCACAAAGGCATTCAATCCCATTGCATCTTTTGTCTCCTGTACAGAGGCAGAGTTGCGCTGAGCAATAACAACCAACTGCTCAATAATTTTGAGATCCAGCTGTGTAATCTCAGTTTGAAGAGGTTCCGGTTTATTGCTGGGATTGGACTTCTCTTCAGATGCAATTGCAAGAAGAGGAATACTCACAAGTGCGATCGCAAGGAAAATCATCAAACTCTGTAGGCAATATCTTGAGAGCCATTGTGCGATCGCCATACGAGTTGATTTATCTGATGCACCACTACCCATTATTTATGACTCTCTTTTTCAAATACAAAGCACGCTTCTGCAAAGGGAGTGTCATTCCCTCTATATACTTCATAAGTCGTCACTAATCCTGTGTACTTACAAAGGACTATACTCACGCAGCCATCTCACAAATCATATCGGAGCGCTCGCGTTGCGTATTTGCAGGATGTTTGTGATAGTTTTGTGGGATGGGCGTCTCGCCTGTCCTTTATATTTCTCTTGTTCGTCTCTTATATTTTGTAACTTAACTTGTAACTTTTGAGCTAACAAGAGAATACTTCTTGAGAGTAGCTGTCAATTACTTGTTGTCATCATAAAAGAAGTACGTAGCATTGAGCAACATAGAATTCATAGAAAATAACTATCATAAACTTCCTTCACCATCAATTTTCGCTATTGTGACATGATTTCTATCTTTTAGGAGATGCTAATCTGTTATATATTTATCTACACACTCACTTCATGCACCGTAACGCACCATCTTCGAGTGCTCCGATCAGATATTTCTTTAACTGAAAATCCCTTACAGTAGTTACCAAGTATAATAGTTAACGTGTAAACTTATTAAGTTATGACTAATACATCAACCTTTAACTCCTGGGTAACCTGTCCAAAACCCAATCTTCAAGCCAACCTGCGTTTATTTTGCTTTCCCTATGCAGGTGGTAGCTCTCTGATTTTTCGCAAATGGTCAGATAGTCTACCCTTAAATGTAGAAGTTTGCCCTGTGGAACTTCCCGGACGGGGAAGCCAAATGAAGCTAGCTCCATTCACTCGACTGGAATCTTTGGTTGAAGCTCTAGCTCAAGCTCTCAAACCACGTTTAGACAAACCATTTGCCTTTTTCGGTCACAGTATGGGTGCGCTTATTAGTTTTGAGCTTGCCCGTTTACTCCGAAAAGAGTACACTTTAGAACCAGTACACCTGTTTGTTTCTGCTCGTCGCGCTCCTCAAATCCCCGACACAAAGCCGCCGATTCACACTCTAGGCGATTCTGAATTCAAAGAAGAATTACGCCGACTCAATGGGACTCCCAAAGCAGTACTGGAAAACGCCGAATTGATGGAACTCCTTGTCCCTATTGTACGAGCAGATTTTGCAGTTTTGGAAACCTATGTTTATAGTTACGAGCCACCCCTTGACTTTCCCATAGCTACTTTTGGTGGATTGGAAGATACAGAAGCTAATTATGAAGAACTGGAAGCATGGCGAGAACAGACAAATTCTGCTTTCTCATTAGAGATGCTTCCAGGTGACCACTTTTTTATCAATTCAGCGCAGTCGCTCTTGCTAGAAAGACTCGCCAAGCGGATGTTGGATTTTAGATTTTAGATTTTGGATTTTGGATTTACAAGGATTTTCAGACTGTGCCAAAACATTTTCGTTCAAAAATCTCTAAGAATTTATGGCTTGCCGTTGAAAAATAATCATCTCACTACCAACAACAGGATTACGCGCTACTAATCTACCTTGAAAGTCAATAATTTCTAAATGGCTAAAATCTAAATCTTTCGAGCGCTGTAGTATATCCGCCGCTAGTTTGTCCTGTTGCGATTGTTTTAGATTGTACCATTCGTTACTAATTTTGATAGTCAGATTGCTGCTGCGGAAGTTAGCTTGAATTGACTGTATCAATTCTGCAGCAAAGCGATCGCTAATCTCTGCTACTTGATTTTCGATAGCTGCAACCAAAGTTTGTTCTGGAGTTAAGACTATCTCTGGTGTTGGAGGGGGAGTTGGTTCTGGCTCTGGCAATGGGCTTTCCTCAACCTGTGGGGGAACTTCCTCCGCTATTGGTGGAGGTGTTTCTTCTGGTTGTGGTGTTGGAGTTTCCTCAGTTTGTGGTACTGGGACTTCTTCTGCAACTGGTGGAGGTGTTTCTTCTGTTGGAGTCGCGATCGTTGCAGGAGGCGCTTCTTGAGTTGGTGGAACAGTGGCTACCTCAGTAGGTTTACCAGAGAGGATAGAGGAAGTTGTCCAGAAGACAATAACAGTAATTCCAGCAATAATCCCTGTTAAAGCTGTATCTGAAAACTTAGTTGATAAATTTTCAGGCAAGAACGAGCGGATTTTTCCTAAAACTGCACTCCACCCTTGTGAAGACGCTCCTCCTCTCGTCTCGACAGCCCCGACTGGAGATTCTGTCTCCAGTTTGTTGACTGTTGCTTCTAAAATTCCAATCGTTCCTCTCAGAATTCCGATAATAAAAGACTTCCAAGCGGGTTGAACTCTTGTGGAAGGCTGAGTTACTTGCTCAACCCTTTGCTGGGACTGACTCCCCTGTGGTTCAGGAGAAGAAGGTGGTTGTGGATTTGGATTGTCTTGTGACATAAAACTTCAATTAAAGCCACCGATCAAGGTTGCTACCTCCTCAGCTAATTTAACACTGCTTTGCCTCAGATCGTGTCGTTTTCTAGCTGTAAAACTAATATTCTCTCAGCTTCATAGTTAGGGTCATGGTTGATTTTAGATAAATAATTTCAGCAAAACATCAAATTATGTAATAAAATATGAAAATTTTGTAAATTGGCTCGTAGTTGCGCTTTAGCGCTAAGGCGCAACTACAAACCAGAATCATTATTTGTTTGTAAATAATAATAGTTCTTACCAAAACTAATTTTCTAAGGGTATATACTGTTCAACACGTCGTAAATCAAACAGATAAACTCAGCAAAATGCCTTATGCGTCGAGATTCGATATTTTACAAACTTTTTCAACAATCGCCTACTTTGCTCTTTGAACTATTGACAAATCCTCCAAACAATGCAAACGCTTATAAATTTGATTCCGTTGCTGTCAAAGAACCGAAATTTGAAATTGACGGCGTGTTTCTACCACCAGAAAATCAAGGTGCAGGAGTGGTATATTTCTGCGAGGTGCAGTTTCAAAAAGATGAACGACTTTACGAAAGGCTATGTGCTGAATCTTCACTTTATTTTTACCGCAACCGTGAGAGATTTAGCGATTGGCAAGCGGTTATAATTTATCCGTCACGCAGTACCGAACAAAGCGATATTCATCCCTATCGCGCATTGCTTAACAGTGACCAAGTACATCGGGTGTATTTAAATGAGTTGGGAGATATTCGTCAATTACCTTTATGGGTAGCGCTGATGGTACTTACTACGGTAAGGGATGAACAAGCCATCGAAGAAGCCAGATATTTGTTAACAAGAAGCAGCCAAGAACAATCTCAACCATCAAGTCGCGCCATAATAGAGATGGTGACAACAATAATAGTATATAAGTTTGAACAATTGAGCCGCAGGGAGATAGAGTCTATGCTAGGAATAACATTGCAGGAAACGCGAGTTTATCGAGAAATCAAGGAAGAAGGACGAGAAGAAGGACGAGAAGAAGGACGAGAAGAAGGACGAGAAGAAGCGACAGTAAATCTCGTTATCCGACAGTTGAACAAGCGGTTTGGAGAGCTTTCTGAGGCAATACGTCTTCAAATTTCCGATTTCCCCTTACCGGTTCTTGAAGATTTGAGCGAAGCACTTTTAGATTTTACCAGTGTGGCTGATTTACAGGCTTGGTTAGAAAGGCGATAAATTAAGTCGTCATAAAGATGCGATCGCTACTGACACTCACATCAATTGACCTAAATCATATACCTTGTTGGAAGGGGGCTATTCCAAAAACTGATAAGTGGGACTCATGAGAGCTATCAGTCTTTTTTTGTCAAGTCCCATTGACAGTTTGTAACAAAATTGTTAAATTTAGTTAGGGCTTGCTGAAAAAGTCAGAAAACAGCAAGATAAGAATTGATTAGTTACTCAACAAGGGTCTAATATAAGCAGATGCTATCTATGATTTAAGGACTGATTATTTTCAATAATAGTAAATGGGGAAAAAGGTGTAGTTTTAAAAAATAGACATAAAAAAGCATAAAATAGCCGCGAGAGCTGAGTAGAAAGATTCATCACTAAAAAAGTAATAGCAATTGCAGTTTCAGAAGTATGAGCAAGTTTCGTCATCACGCGATTGAGGCTAAATCTTCTTTTCCCCTGTCCAAATTTTCCCTCAATACAATTACGAATTCTCTCAGATTCTAAATCTTGTTTCTTTTTTTCTTTACTAACATTAGCTGGGGGTCTTCCTAAAGGAGGTCCGCTCATTATAATACCTCTTTCTTTACACCAAGCTCGGTTCTCTCTTGTGCGATAAATTTTATCAACATGAACAGATTCTGGATAGTACCCTGTGTAATTTTTAAAGGCTTCTACTTGAGCTTTTAAGTCTCCTGATTCATTAAAATTATCCCAACTTATATGGTCTAAAAATATATATCCTTCAAAGCAACTAGCAGACAATTTTGCCCCAAATTCTACCGATTTACCAGCTTTCCCTCGGACAATTGGACGGATATGTGGTTGGGTTAAACTGACAATGCGGTCGTCAATACTCTGTTTTTTATTTTCATACAACCAGAGTTGTTGACGGTAGACTTCTGCAACTACAAGCAACATCTTATATTGTCTGTGACTTAAATCTTCCAGAGAGGCTCCTGAAATAATTAGCTGTTCAATATGAGATAAGTTTCTTTTGATATATTGAAGTTGTTTTCTAATTGCTTTTCTCCTGTCTTTTTGGGAAACGCGACGTTTTTTAGCGACTGCTAGATAATCCTTTCTAGCCCTCTCTCTATAGGTTCTTGGTTTTTTCTCTAATTGACCCAAAGTCTGTTCGTAAAGTAAGTCTATAATTTTCTCTGTCTGTTTTCTTGCTTGATTGAGTAGCTCTAAATCTGTCGGATAGCTGATATCACCCGGAGCACAAGTTGCATCTATTATTAATTTTCCCCGATTTTTGGGTGTCTCACCTTCTTCTTCTGGTGATTCTGTTTTTTTTTCAGATAGTTTAGAAGATGTTGCTTCTAGCATCTTCTTCACCATTTCTTGATTCACTTTGTTAACAAGCTCCACACTAATTCTTTCCCGAAAATGTACCAACATTGATGCATCAAATGGAGCTTCATTACTATAATATGACATTCCTATAAAGTACTGTAGATAAGGATTTTCTTTAATTTGCTCTACTGTTTCTCTATCGCTTATCCCCAACTTTTCTTTGATTATTAATGCCCCTAATGCCATCCGAAAAGATTTGGCAGGTGCTCCCATCTCTACTGAGAAAAATGAAGAATATTCTTCTTCAAATTCTGTCCAAGGAATGAAAGCAGCCATCATTACCCAACGATTATCTTCTGATAACTTGCCCTCGAACGGGAGTTCAAAGTTTTCAGTTGGGATTGAAGTTTGTCCCTGTTTTCGGTACATGGTTACTAACAGCATACTTGATGCTGCCGATCGCAGTGATGCAAGCATTTTTGGCTATTCTACCCTCCTCTCTTGCACCTGAATATACTTCTATAGTCTGAGAATTTAGAGACTGTCTCCTTTTTTTCTTTTTCAGCAAGCCCTAAGTACTCATTGATTAAGCAGTGGTAGAAACATCAACACCAAGAACCTCAATTCAAATTAATCAATCAAGTCTCCTAACTTATACGCTGGATTGTGTGTGATACAAATCACATATTTACCTAATTTAGGGTCAAAGCAACCAACTGCACCGTAAAGGTGAGCCACTTTATGTGCGATCGCAAATGCTACTGGTATGGAAGCCGGTCCATTAACCTTAAGTAGAGGACCTCCTGTAAGTTCTCCTGAGTCAATCATTTGTTCGAGACGGGCGGTCGTATCTTGGACAATCCGGTCATTTTGGGCGGCTTCTCCAAAATTGACTCGCAAAACCTCGTCTTTAAGCTCCATCTTGTAAGTTGTCATTTCATTAACCTCTCAACTCATGGCTCTATCATACTCCCTACTGGAAGATGCATCTTCCAGTAAGCATTCCAAGCTCCCCAACTTTTTTGAGAAGTCGGGGAGCTGAGCAAATTCATAAAGCTCTTACAGAATCAAAGTTTCAATTCTTGCTTGTACTTCTTCCATTAAGTCCTGTTCCACTTTCTCTACAAACACGACTTTTCTGGCTTTCCAATCTAAAGATTTTACTTGGTCGGTTAAAATGACTCCTTTCGTTTTCATACCATCCATCAGCGCGACCTCAAAACTCAGCCCTTTCTTGTGAGAAGTGATGGGACAAGCCAAAACCATAGAAGACATTTTGTTGTACTGAAAGGGAGACAACACTAAACCAGGGCGGTAGCCTTGCTGCTCGCGCCCTTGACGTTCTAATTCAGCATTCAATGTCTTGGCGATTTCTTCAAAAGACATACCTGAGTTTTTCAACGTAAATGCCCGTTTGATTAAATCCGCCGTAATTTCGACTAATCCAAATTCTAATTTAACGATATCACCTCGCTCTGGAATATATGAACTGCTCACCAAATCTCATTCCCCACAGCGCTTCCGGTATTAATTTCAGGATGAAAATTATCTGGTGTCATGCCTTCTAGAAGTTGGTCAAGTGTATATTTTTTTCTCTTTTGAGGCGTAATCACAATGCTATCACCTGAAATACTGATACTCACATGAGTACCTTCCTCAACTTGTATTCGATCGGCTACTGCTTTAGGAATGCGAATGGCTAAGCTGTTTCCCCATCTAGATATGACTGTGCTCATAAATCAATACCTTAAATTGTTTTCCTTAGAGAATTACAAATCTAAATGCAAACCTCACACAAATGGACTTATGTGATTTATTCTATTTTAGTATATACATTGTAGATACTTTTTGAAGACAAAGAATAGATTCTGACTCCCTTCTCCCTAAGGGAGAAGGGCTGGGGATGAGGGCGAATATGTTCCTTCTTGGAAAACTCTGCTTCCAATTGACTTTATCCTAGAGAAAGTTACACCTACAGGAATTCGGCTAGTGTCTGAACAAGTTTTTCAAGATCTTCCCCATGTAGAATTATTGCAGTGGTTGGCACGAGGTTCGCTCAAACAGAACCTATTGCGGGCAATTCGCTTGTGGGTATGGTTGCGATCGCTCTACGGAAACAGCCAAAAGCGGTTGGTTTTAGACGATTCTTTCACCTATGCAGAATGGCGGGATGCATTCTTCACTCCCACGCACCCAAAAGGAGATATCATCCCCAAACCACATGACTCTCTTTGTCCGTGTTCCAAAACCACAGCCGAGTGGTTATTTAGTGAGAAAACCAGCATTGCTGCTCACCAGTGGAAGGGATTGATGCTTGCTCACACTGGTATGGATTTATCCCATCTGGACAAACAGCTACAACAGCGCTTGTTCGGTGTAACTCGTCGTTCTCTCCAAGGTGATTTGGAAACTCTCGCTGAACTTGGCTGGCTGCAATACAAAGCCCAAAAATACCATCGCGTGCGGGAATTTCCACCACGTCCCGTAAGTTCTCAAGATGAAGCCACAGCTACCCAACTCAGTGCTTATGAACTAAACTTTTTACAGGAAGATTTGGTTGCCATCGCAGAAACCCACGCCCAAAAAATCAACGGCGTGCAACGCTTGTTCCTACAACTTGATTATGTCATTCCCCGCAGCACCATTGATATGGTTGAGGATTGGCAATACAAGTTAAGACAGCTTTGGGCAAAAACTCCAGTCTCACCAATTAAACTCACTTACAAAAGCGCCAGGTTGGGAAACACTCTTGATTGCATAGTTTACCCAGTCTGCATCTACTACGTCCAGAGAGCAGTTTATCTGTGTGCTTACGGTCAAAGCCCCGAACGAAAAACGGATTGGTACAATTTTCGCCTCGATCGCATTCACGATATGATTGCCTTAGAATGGGCAAACTCAGCCATTCCCTCAAATTTACAGAAGTGCTATCAACAAGCATCTTTACCGAACCCAGATGACATTGCTATAGAAATGTCCAAAGCGTGGGGGTTCGATTTCTATTTACCCTCCCAACTGATGCTCTTACGATTTGACCGAAATTTTCACGATCGCTATATCCAAAATACCTTCCGACACGAAACTTTTGAGGCGATTAGCTACAAGCAAGCCAAGAATCTGATCCAGCAAAATACAAAGCAACCAGAACAACAACAGACATTGCTCAAAATTCTAGAAAATCGTTCACATAAAGATGCTTACTATCGCCTCAACTACCGACACGGCGATAACAACGTCAGTATGCGTATACGAGCATGGCGACCAAAAGCTGAAGTCATTATGCCTTGGGAATTAAGAAAAAGTATAGCCGATGATGTTGCTACAGAATTTAACCTCTACCACGATCGATAAAACCATGAAATTAACAGAACGATTTGAATCAGCATTTGAAAATAGGGAGTAGGGAGTAGGGAGTAGAGGTAAGAAAATTTCCATTTTGCAAGAAACCCGGTTTTTGAAGTTGGTGCAAGATATAAGTTATGGTATTGCGTAAACTTCTTCTTGGACTCGAAACGGGATGCGTTTTCGACTATTTTTTCCTCAAATCTTTTTTGGAATTGCTTTGGTGCTGTGTCTTTCCTTTGGATTGCATGCCTGTCAATCGGTTAAATCACCACAGGTACCTGTTGCAGTACAACCCCCAGAAGAAACCACTGTTCCCCAAACTCAACCTCAAATAGTTTCACAGTCATCTTTACCTCCGGAAACAGCTGCCATTGTCAAAAACGCTGGAGCGGATGGTTTGTTCAATCCGAACCGTGGCGATGTGCGTTTGTTAGTTATCAGCGATCTCAATAGCGCTTATGGTTCCACGGACTACGATCCAGAAGTGGATAAGGGTATGGCGTTGATTCCCTTTTGGCAACCCGATCTCGTTCTGTGCGGTGGAGACATGGTGGCTGGACAAAAATCAACCCTATCAGAAAAACAAATCCGGGCAATGTGGGCTGCTTTTGATGACCACATTACAGCCCCTCTTCGCCGTGCTAAGCTTCCTTTTGGTTTTACCATTGGGAATCATGATGCTTCCAGCTCCTTAGGAGCCAAAGGTAATTTTATTTACCAAAAAGAGCGAGACTTGGCAACAGAGTACTGGAACAATCCCACACACGACCCAGGCGTTCAATTTGTTGACCGTTTTGAATTTCCTTTTTACTACACTTTTGAGTACAAAGATATCTTTTTCCTGGTGTGGGATGGTTCCTCTAGCCGCATTCCAAAAGAAAAGTTGGAATGGGTAGAAAAAACTCTTGCTAGTTCCAAAGCACAAGCAGCCAAAATGCGAGTTTTACTCGGTCATTTGCCTTTATATGGAATTGCAGTTGGTCGTAACGAGCCAGGAAACGTGATGGATAATGCAGATCGACTGCGAGCAATGCTAGAACGGTACAAAGTACACACCTATATTAGCGGTCATCAGCATACTTACTATCCGGGACATCGTGGTAACTTACAGCTACTCCACTTGGGGCTACTCGGTTCTGGACCTCGACCATTGATTGATAGCAGATCCCGCCGTTTGAAATCTTTAACCGTGCTAGATATTAACTTTAATTCACCAGAATTAACTACCTATACAACTTATGACATTCAAACACTAAAAGTTATTCAATACGAGCAATTACCGCGCTTTTTAGCAGGTCACAATGGTATCGTTTTACGCCGAGATGTGGAATGGAATGAGTTAACATCTGAGGAAAAATCTTTTTGTGTCAATCGTTTGGGTAATAACCTTTGCAGTGCATAAATTTTTTTCCGGTCAAGTGTCATGTTTGTTGAAATTTATATTGTCATACCATTTTGGATTTTAGATTTTGGATTTTGGATTGGAAAAGCTTTCCCCATACTAAATTTCACACTACGTATCGCATTCTTTTTTCAAGTTTGTGTCATTTGTCTACAAACCACTAACCAGTAACCACTAACCACTAACCACTAACCAAATACTGTGAAACTAAAACGTCGTCGATTTTTTCTTTTTGGTAGTTTAACTACCCTTGGTGCAGGTGTTATCAGTTTTTTAGGTCGTCAAAATAGCAATTATACTTATACTGCTGCTGTGGCAAATACAGTAGTCTCTGCTAAACCAAAAACAAAAGATTTGTTACTTCGTTTTGTTTCTGTTGCAGATACAGGAACTGGCGATAGGGGTCAGTATTCTGTAGCTAGAGCAATGACTGAGTATCACAGCCAAAACCCCTACGATCTCATTCTACTTGCAGGAGATAATATATATACTAACGGCGAAATAGAAAAAATTAATGAAGTTTTTGAGCGTCCCTATGCATCTTTGCTTCAAAAAGGCGTGAAATTTCAAGCTGTTTTGGGAAATCACGATATTCGCACAGACAATGGCTATCCTCAAATAAAATATGTTAACTTTAATATGTTGGGGCGCTTCTACACTTTTCGTCGCGATAAGCCGGGTACGGCTTGCGCTAAGAGCGATCGCATACAATTTTTTGCTTTAGATACCAACAACAACGCTGATTGGAAAAATCAGCTAATATGGTTAGAGAATGAATTAAGTCGCTCTAACGCACCTTGGAAAATTGTATACGGTCATCATCCGATTTATGCATCGGGTGTTTATGGTAATAATCCAACTTTTATTAAAATATTCACGCCACTGTTTCAAAAATACGGAGTCCAACTCTATATTAACGGTCACGAACACCATTACGAGCGCACAAAAGCTATTAATGGAACAACTTATTTAATTTGTGGTGGGGGTGCGGGAACTCGTCCTGTAGGACATTCAGACTGGACAGATTTTGCTGCACAAAAGCTAAGTTTTGCCGCTTATGAGGTTTATACAGATAGAATAGAAATCAGTGGTATCGACACCGATAACCGCATTTTTGATAAAGGTATTATATTAATTTGAGATAAATTATAGCAATTTTCACATTCGTGAGGTACAGGAGGAAGGAATTAACCGCAGATGAACGCGGATGGACGCAGATAAATTTGTATTTTAGCAGACTAGTTAAACTACCAAGCTTTTCAATCCAAAATCCAAAATCTAAAATCTAAAATCCAAAATTCTATGAAAGTCAAACACCTAAAAATGTCTTCATTCCGTGGAATCGGCGATCTAACGTTGGATTTTTGTGAAACAGGTCCAACTGTACTTATCGGTGTCAATGGTGTGGGAAAATCCAGTATCCTTGATTGTCTTGCTATTCTTTTGTCTCAGCTTACAGGACGAATTCAAGATTCTATAGAATTTATGCGTTCTTTAAGCGAAGAAGATGTAACAAATGGCAGTCAAGAGACTCAAATTGAAATCACAATTTCTCTAAATGAAGAACAAGATTTAACTTGGTCTTTAAGTGAGGTTAAAACACAAGACCAATCTCCTGAAAGTTCAGCAGCAAGAAGATTGGAAGAAATTAAAGCTTTATTGGATAAGAGAGAACAACCTTTACAAAAGCGGGCTGGACAAAAAAATTTAAAACTGGCTTTGGAATCGCTATTAGAAGACTTCAATCAAATAGAAGGTCAGGAGACAAGCGAAGACTTTCTAGAAGATTTAGAAAAAGCAGCTAACGAAATTAGAAGTCATCTGGTAGCCAACGAGAATGCCAACATACCTTTAGCAATTTACTACCCAGTAAACCGCGCTGTTCTTGATATGCCTTTGGAAATTGCTGAAGCATTTTCTTTTCAACAAACAAATGCTTACGACCAAGCATTAACGGGTGGAAGAATTGACTTCAAAGGCTTTTTTGAATGGTTCCGAAATCGCGAAGATTTAGAAAATGAATTGCGCCGGGATAATTCCGATCGCAGAGACAAACAGTTAGAAGCAGTGAGAAATGCAGTTTCCTCAATGCAACCAGATTTTTCTGACTTGCGCGTTGAGCGATCGCCTCTGCGAATGACTGTCAAAAAACAAGGTAGAGAATTCATCGTCAGTCAATTATCTGATGGTGAAAAATGCTTGCTAGCCTTGGTAGGAGATTTAGCAAGGCGGTTGGCAATTGCCAATCCAAGTTTAGACAATCCACTGCAAGGGAACGGTGTTGTTTTAATCGATGAAATTGAACTTCACCTGCATCCAAAATGGCAACGGGAAATTATTCCTGCTATTACCAGAACATTCCCCAATTGTCAATTTATTATCACAACCCACTCACCACAAGTTGTCAGTCACGTTCAAGCTGATAATATCTTTCTTCTAGAAACAACACCTGATGGTATTATTGCCCAACAACCAGAAAGTTCTTTTGGCAGGGATAGCAATACCATTTTAGAAGACATCATGGGTGTCGCTGAAAGACCTCAACAGATTAAAGATAGTCTGGTGCATCTTTTTAGATTAATCGATCGGGGGAATCTCGATAGTGCCAAACAATTGCGCCAAAATTTGGCAGATGAAATTGGAGAAGACGATCCGGAATTTGTACGAGCAGATGTACTGATCCGCCGCAAGGAAGTTTTAAACAGATGAAACACATTCAAAAAAGCCGAGAACCAGATAGCTTAACCAAATGGAAGCAGAAGCTTGGGAGTCGAATACCTGATTGGAAATCTTTCGCTAAAGGTGTGAAAGACGATGTGTATTTCTCTCTTCTACAAGAACAAGGTTATATTTGTTGCTACTGTGGTAGACCCATTGCTAGAAAGCAATGTCATATAGAACACTATAGACCCAAGAGTGTATACAAACAGCTCACATTTGAATACACAAATCTTATCGCTTCGTGTCAGGGAGAAGATGAAGAAAGACCTCGCGTACCAGTCCATTGCGGGCACAAAAAACAAGCTTGGTTTGACGAGGAACTGATGATTTCTCCTTTAGATCCAAATTGTCCGGATTACTTTAAGTACTCTGGATCTGGAGAAATTTTACCCACAGATGACCCACAAAAGCAAGCGTCTGCTAAAACAACCATTCAAAAACTGGCACTTGACATTAATAAGTTAAGAAAGCTGAGACGTGCAGCCATTGACGCAGTACTGCAAGCTACTAATGGGTTAACAGGCGCAGAAATACAGTTACTTGCTCAAGCCTATGATAAACAAGATTCAGGCGGACGGTTTACACCCTTTTCAGCAGCCATTACCTATACACTCAAGCAGTATTTTTGAGAGTGAAGGGAACTGCAAGTAATCAATCATTTTATCTTGTGGTACGGGCATCTTGCCCGTCTTTTATCGGTAACGGGCAAGATGCCCGTACCACAAAAAATTTTAGGATATTTTTATCATTAACTCACTTACCCCATTCCAAAGTAATCTCTATATTGGCATTACTTGCACCCTTTACCATTAAAGCCGTCAATTTACCAGATTCAACTGCAATATCAATACCAAATTTCACGCTGGCTCTATCTGGCTTAACTTTATGCACTGATTCTGCAATTTCCTTCGATAAGGATTCAATAGTACTTGTGACTTCCTCAAAAGGTCGAGACTGAAAATTGATTTTACGATCGCCTATTTGTGTAGCTTCTACTCGAACATTTGTACCATCAGCAAGTTCTACTGTAATAATCTTGGTTTGAAGTTCCATTTTGGCTTTATTGGGTGATTATGCCTCTTTACCATTCAATCACCATATGTCAATATCACTACAGTATTAAACAAAATTTTCCCCCTTATCCCCCGCCTACGTTCATAGCTGTTAGAAACGCCTTCTGGCTGACATCTTTGTAAACTGCATCTAAATACTTCATCACTACATCAGCAGTCGTCAAGTTTGCTGTTTTTTCCTCTTCTTTAGCTAAAGGAATTGCTCCTAAAGCATCTAAAACAGTTTCGCTACCTGATGGTGCAATCACTACCAAAGAAGATTCAAGGGGTTCATCGTATTGCCAAAAAGAACTCAGTGTTTGTAAACTAGAAGTAGTCTGTTGGGACTCATCATGCTGAAGTTCTCCATTATCTCTATGTAACGTCTCTACATTATTTCCTACACTACGTAACTCACGTAAACTGCGAATAATCTGGTCTTTGGTACGTCCTCGTAATTGAAAAAGAACAAACGGGTCTTCACTAAAGCGATCGCCTAACTGATAATATACTGCTGCAACATGTTTGCATGGATTTGCTTTGTCAGGACAAGAACATTTACTGTGAACATCAGATAAGGTAAAAGGGAAGAGAGAAAGACCATTGGTAGTAAAAACCTCTTCTATATTTTGCGGCATTTCTCCTGCCAACAACTTTGCCGAGAAAATTGCCTTTTGAGACATAGTTTCAGATGCATAACCCCATTCCTCATTACTAAAGGGGTCGAGGGAAAGCGAAACTTTATAGGGTTCTGCTTCACTTCCTTGAACTTTAGCTAAAACCCTTGCACCTTTAAATTCAATACTGAGAACGTTTCCCTCGCGTGCATAGATTCTGCCACGTTCCAACCGCTTTTTAAACCGATAAGAATCTAACAAATCAAGCCACCTTTGTGACCACCATTCTCTACTAGCTTGCAGTGTTTGATTTGACATTTGTTGGTTGTTGGTTGTTGGTTGTTGGTTGTTGGTTGTGATTAGCAGCTACTAACTACTGTACGGGCGCGGCGGCCTTGCGCCCCTACTAACCACTAACCATTTCATCTTCTTCTATCACGGCATTGCGATCGAGAATTAGTAAGTTGCGAAGTTGGTTGGTATCCATTTCTGTCAGCCAATCTTCTCCTGCACCTACAACTTGTTCTGCAAGTTGTTTTTTACTTTCAATCATGTCGTGAATCTTCTCCTCAAGAGTCCCAGTACAGACAAATTTATGTACCTGTACGTTGCGTGTTTGACCGATCCGAAAGACTCTATCTGTTGCCTGATTTTCCACTGCTGGATTCCACCATCTATCAAAGTGGAAAACGTGGTTGGCTCTTGTCAAATTCAATCCTACTCCTCCAGCTTTTAAGGAGAGAATCATCACGGGTGGTCCCTGCGGGTCGTGTTGGAAACGGTCTATCATTTCCTCACGGTGTTTTTTACTGGTACTGCCATATAAAAACAATGTTTCTCTCTTTAGTTGTTTTTCTAAATAGGGTTGAAGTAACTTACCCCACTCCGCAAATTGAGTAAATATCAGAGCACGATCGCCTCCTGCGATCGCAACCTCTAGCATTTCTTCCAAACGTTGAAGTTTACCGGAATGGTATTTTACCAAAGAATCCTGCTTCAAATAGTGTGCTGGATGATTGCAAATTTGTTTGAGCTTGCTTAACAAACCTAAAATCATCCCCCGACGTTGCAAACCTTCTGCGGAGTCAATTTCAGCAAGCGAGTCTTCCACCACTTTTTGATAAAGTTTTGCTTGTTCGGCTGTCAACCCACAAAAAATAGTCATTTCCTGTTTTTCTGGCAAATCTTGAATAATTTCACGATCTGTTTTCAACCGGCGTAGAATAAAAGGCTGCACTAATGAACGCAACTGAGTTAATGAAGCAGTATCACCATATTTCTCAATAGGAATAGCAAAGCGTCTTTGGAAAAATTGTTTGTTTCCCAAATATCCAGGATTGAGAAAATCTAAGATCGACCATAGTTCTTGCAATCTATTTTCTACTGGCGTTCCTGTTAAAGCAATGCGAAATGTTGCTTCTAACAGCCGTACTGCTTGCGACTGTTTTGCCTCTGCATTTTTCACATTTTGCGCTTCATCCAAAACAAGCATTTGCCAAGAAACTCCTTGCAAAGATTTAACATCGCGTTGAACCAATGAATAACTGGTGATGATTAAATCGTGCTTTTTCGCAACTTCTGCAAATTCTTTCCCCTTAGGTCGCTTGTCACCGTGATATTGTAAAACCTTCAGGTTGGGAGCAAATTTTTTGACCTCTCGTTCCCAGTTGCCTAATACTGATGTTGGGCAAACGAGTAGGGTTGGGTTTTCCAATGCTTCTTGTTCTTTTAGGTGAAGAGCAAAGGCAATAAATTCGATAGACTTACCTAACCCCATATCGTCCGCCAAACAAGCGCCCAAGCCCCAACGTTCCAAAAAAGCAAGCCACGCGACTCCACGTTCCTGATAAGGTCGCAATTTTCCTTGGAAGCTTGCGGGTGCAGGGATTGGTTCAACAGCTTTGTTATTTGTTAAAGTCGTAACGAGTTCTTGCAATGCCCCCGATGCTTCAAAGCTAACCACTGGTAGTTTTTCAACCACCTGAGTGTCACCCATACTGATTCGTAAAGCATCTTCTAAAGACAATGCCATTTGTTCTTTACGAGAGGCAAAAAAGGTTTGTGCTGTTTTGATATCTTGCGATCGCAATTCTACCCATTCGCCGTTAATCTCTACCAAAGGACTGTTTAACGCCACCAGTTTGTCAAACTCTGCTTTGGAAAGAGTTTGACCGCCAATTGCCAATTCCCACTTAAAGTTTAATAAACTCTGCAAACCCAAGCGTTCCTTTGTTTTTTTTGGTGTTTGAGCAGTCACTTTCAAACCCAAACGATTTGCGATATTTCCCCGATTTTCTAACGTATTCGGCAAAACCACTCCCAAACCGCCATCCTCAAAACGCCACACCATAGATTTAATAAACTCATAGGCTTGCACGGGATTGAGGCGACAGAATTCAGGATTTGGGGTTTCTAAACTGGATGCAATGGGTGAATACAATCGCGAAGCCAACCCCAAACCCCGCAAAAAAGTTTCTTGTGGTTGTTCAATAGTCCGGTTTCGATAAACCAATTTCTCTACAGATTGGTTCCAAATTGTTGCTGCATCTAACAAAAACTTGGGATCGTCAGCAGCTTGGAGAAAATAAGCTAAAATCCAATCTTGCTGGTTTAATTCTGGAGGTCGCAGTTCAAAACAGGTACGAAATTGATGTTTTGTACCCACTTGATATTGTAGGGGTAAAGTCCAAGCTTTCAGTGCTGCTTCTAGTCGTTCCACCCCAAAGGAATCCCCATTAACTGTGTTAGTGACAGCCGTTAAAGATAGCAACCACTGTCGAATTGTGGGTGGAACCGATGCCATCATCCTGGCTTCCACAGGCGCTTGAGAACCTACCATCCCTCGTATTTGGGCATCCACCGTACTGTTAAGAAAATCTAGCAGCAAATCTTGCGGTTCAATTGGCAAATCAATATAAACTGAAGTTCCCCCACTCCCTACTCCCCACTCCCTACTCCCTACTCCCTGTTGATACATCCGACAAGCCAGTGGCATTAACTGAGAAAACTTTTCCAAGCGAGTTCCATCTTGAGCGCTGTCTAGGAGTGCTTGCCATTTAGCAACTGTAGAATTATCGGGTTGCTGTTGAAGCGTAGGCAAAAACTTACAGCGAGAAATGAGATCCAAACTCCAGCGAGCTATTTGCGCCCAAAAACGTAAATCTCCTCCTAAAAAGTGACTTGTCTCGTCATTTATATTGAGGGGGAGAGAAGTCAGAAATTTTATTGCTGCTTCGGGGTTAAGACAGAAACCTTCCACTGTCCACGGTTGTAAATATTTTGGGGTGTCATTTTCTGTACCTAATGTGGCAGAATGTGCTGGAGAAATGGCTACTGTTTCCTCCTGACCGTCATTTTGAATATAAGTTGGTAAAGCAATGACTTGGCTGAGAGTTGGCAAATTGATGGCGGTACCTGTGGATTTTTTCGTCCGTCCATTCTGGGTTGTTTTCTGCCCATTTTGTGGAGAAGTTATATTGAGTGTCTCTACAGTGATGTTGCGCGATCGCAACCACTCGAATAATTCCACTGGTGTCATTGCCAATGGGTGTTGTGGTACTTCTGCAAGTGATGAACTTATACCAGAATCAGTTCCAAGAGTCCGCCAAGTTTCTCCCCAAATGAATAAACAGCTACCTCGATCTTTTATTACCCAACTACCGTGTAAAATTGCCATTTGACAAATACTCAGATTTTTACCGAACTAACTTTTGAATTTGCTTACTTTTTTACCAAAATTTTTTTTAAGTGTTCAATCAATAAATACTCAAGCTAAGTGGACGGAAATCAAAACTCTTTTGTTAAGAAATGTAAAAATAGCGATCGCTCCTAACAAATAACTAATGACGACCTGACTAGTTGGCTTTAATCGTGACAACCTACCTATTTTACTCCCTTCCCAGCAGAAGATTACCTGTAAAATGTACTTCAATCGTTGCGGGCTAAAGCCCTACCAACAAAAATCTCACCAGCCCCTTCACCGCTGGAATCCTGCGTACACACAAGCCTCTATTATACATCGAACAACTCCAAAGTTTTCACAGATCGGCTCGCTGAGTGAGGAGTTTACATTCAGTAATGGGAATAGTTACACTTGTTTATCTTTGTATGCAACTGACACCAGCCATAGTGCATAAATGTTAGGATTGCCACAGAGAAGAGATAGCGAAAATAGAAGGAAAAAAAACTGAATGGGAGAATTTGAAAAGTCAATATCCTTTGACGGACGGGATATTCGACTGAAGGTGGGTCAATTAGCTCCCCAATCTGGTGGATCGGTGTTGATACAATCTGGCGATACAGCAGTTTTAGTGACAGCTACACGTTCGGAAGCTAGAGAAGGCATCGATTTCCTCCCCTTAACGGTAGATTATGAAGAAAGACTGTATGCAGCAGGTAGAATTCCTGGGGGCATGCTACGCCGAGAAGGGCGTCCGCCAGAAAGAGCAATTCTGACCAGCCGTCTGATTGACCGTCCTTTACGTCCTTTGTTCCCGTCTTGGTTGCGTGACGATTTGCAAATTATTGCACTGACTCTTTCAATGGATGAGTTAGTACCACCCGATGTGCTGGCAGTTACGGGTGCTTCTATCGCTACAATTATTGCCAAAATACCATTTAACGGACCAATGGCAGCAGTCCGGGTCGGATTAGTGGGTGATGATTTTATCATTAACCCCACTTATGCGGAAATAGAAGCTGGAGACTTGGACTTGATTGTAGCTGGGTCACCAGATGGTGTCATCATGGTGGAAGCAGGAGCAAATCAATTGCCAGAAAGGGACATTGTTGAGGCAATTGAGTTTGGTTATGAAGCAGTACAAGACCTCATCAAGGCACAACAAGACTTGATTGCGGAAATTGAGCTGGAACTCACAACACAAGAACCACCAGAGGTAGACTCAACCTTAGAGAACTTTATCCGCGAACGGGCAACCGAAGATATTAAGAAAATCCTGTCACAATTTGATTTGGATAAAACACAGCGCGATGCAGCTTTGGATGAAGTTAAGGCTACCATTGAAACTGCGATCGCCGAATTACCTGAGGAAGACTCCATTCGCATTGCCGCAAAAGTAAATAAGGCGGTTGACAATAACTTTAAGGACTTGACCAAAAAGTTCATGCGCCGTCAAATTATCGAAGACAACGTTCGCGTTGATGGGCGCAAGCTAGATGAAGTACGTCCGGTATCTTGTCTGGTAGATCTTTTGCCCAAGAGAGTCCATGGAAGCGGTCTGTTTAACCGGGGGCTGACTCAGGTATTGTCTGCTTGTACTCTCGGTACACCGGGAGATATGCAATACCTCAACGATGACTTGCAACAAGACCAACAAAAGCGCTACATGCACCATTATAACTTCCCACCGTTCTCCGTAGGGGAAACCAAACCCATGCGTGCGCCCGGTCGTCGGGAAATCGGTCATGGAGTACTTGCAGAAAGAGCCTTGTTACCAGTCCTACCACCAAAAGAACAATTTCCTTACGTGATTCGGGTCGTTTCGGAAGTGCTTTCTTCCAATGGTTCTACCTCAATGGGTTCGGTATGCGGTTCCACACTCGCATTAATGGATGCTGGTGTCCCCATTTCTAAACCTGTCAGTGGTGCAGCAATGGGTTTGATTAAGGAAGGCGACGAAGTTCGAGTCCTAACCGATATTCAAGGAATCGAAGACTTTTTGGGCGACATGGACTTTAAAGTCGCTGGGACAGATAGCGGGATTACTGCCTTACAAATGGACATGAAAATCTCCGGTTTGTCCTTAGATATTATTGCCCAAGCTGTCCACCAAGCAAAAGCAGCACGGTTACACATTCTGGATAAAATGCTCCAGACAATTGATAAACCCCGTGATGAAATGTCACCTTTTGCGCCACGTCTCATGACTATTCGGATCGATCCGGATATGATTGGTCTGGTCATTGGACCCGGAGGTAAGACAATTAAGGGCATTACTGAAGAAACAGGAGCAAAAATTGATATCGAAGATGATGGTACGGTCACAATTTCCGCCATTGATGAAAACAAGGCGAAAAGAGCACGTAACATTATCCAAGGTATGACAAGAAAGCTCAACGAAGGTGATGTTTACGCAGGTCGCGTGACACGTATTATACCAATTGGTGCGTTTGTGGAATTTTTACCTGGTAAAGAAGGTATGATTCACATTTCCCAACTAGCTGACTATCGCGTTGGCAAAGTTGAAGATGAGGTTGCCGTTGGTGATGAAGTGATTGTCAAAGTCCGGGAGATTGACAATAAAGGTAGGATTAATCTCACCCGATTGGGAATTCACCCAGATCAAGCAGTTGCAGCGCGAGAAGCAGCCGCAGTCAATCGGTAATCTGTGACAAGATTTTAGATTTTAAATTTATCGCAAAAAATCTAAAATCTCACAGGAAAGAATTTAACCCCCTCAAGCTAGAAGCCAGGAATTATGCGAACAAAGCCCGCTTGCGCGGGCTAAATAATATTTTGGATTTTGGATTAAAGGATTTTGGATTAAAGGATTTTGGATTATGTTTTTATCCTAACTCTTGTGGGACGGGCGTCCTCGCCCGTTGTGTTATGCAAATTAAAAGCGCAACAGTGATTACTCCCTTCTCGCTATAAGATTACCGATCTGCTTTTCCTCTTACTCCCTTGCTCTTTGCGTCTTTGCGGTTCATTTAAATAGGTAATCTTTGGGCGGAAAGGGAGTAACTAAAATTGACAACTATTGTTAATAATGGCAGAATCGGCCACAGAGACTCATTACCTCAAAGGTGCCGCACCATGAACGTACATCTTGGCGAAACTCTGGATAAATTCGTCGCTGAACTTATCGACTCCGGACTCTACCAATCGCAAAGCGAGGTCATTCGCGAGGGACTTCGCCTCCTCAAGGAACGAGAGGATTTGCGCGTGCTCCGTCTTGAGGAACTTCGTCGGGAGGTACAAAAAGGACTCGATTCCCTCGCCTCGTGCGAGGGAACTCCGCTCGATATTGAGCATATCAAAGCCGAAGGACGTAAAAGGGTCGCTTCACGGCGCAACAACGGAGTGTAAACCGTGGGGAAAATCATTAAATAAATGGTATCCGACCTTCCAGACAATTCTTCAATTTTACCGCTAGCACCTTCACATGAGGTTCCTCAAACAAGGTGAGATGAGAACCGGGAACAAGATGAACATCTATTTCTCCCATCACTACATCACCCCAACCAAATTGCGGATCGTATTGCATACCGACTCCTTTTTCCTTGTCTCGATATTTGTCAGAAGTTCGCAAAAGAGTCATTGGACCGGAGTATCTCTTAAAAGTATATTCTTTGACAGCTTGCACGCTAGCATCCATCAGTGCTACATGCAAATCATTTTCCGGAAAAGATTTGGAAATCCTCAAATATTCTAAATACTTATTTGTGATATTATGTTGAGTCCATTCCGTCAAGCCACCAAACTTTTGCCACAAGTAAGCAGGTCCCTGTTCTAACAAGTTACTAAAATGCACCAACATTCGTTTAAAGAATGGTAACCTATTGCTATACCCAGGAAGACAGGTATCAAGCATAGCAAGCATACCAATCTGCTCACCTTGTAAGTAAAGCTGTTGCGCCATCTCGTAAGCAATAATACCTCCCAAAGAATAGCCACTCAGAAAATAGGGACCTTGAGGTTGAATAGACTGAATTTCTCTAATATAAAGTGCTGCCATGTCTTCTATTTTTCTTAAGAAAGGCAGTTTTCCATCTATTCCTTGTGGTTGTATTCCATAAAACGGTCGATCTAAACCGAGATGCTGTGCTAAGGAATAGTAACACAAAATCTCTCCACCAAGAGGATGAATGCAAAACAACGGTGGTTTAGAACCTTCAGGTTGAATTGGTACTAAGCACGACCACCGGACTAATTCTTCTTCTTTATACTGAGAAAGTATTTTGGCAATGGCTTCCACTGTACCCGATTGAAAAAGAGTAGCAAGAAGAAGTTTTTGGGTAAATTTTTGCTCAATCTGCGCGAATAGCTTTACTGCTAATAAGGAATGTCCTCCAAGCTCAAAGAAGTTATCTCTCACACCAATGGGCTGGATACCTAAGACTTGTTCCCACATCTCTACCAACTCACGTTCTAACTCGTTGCGGGGAGCAACAAAGGTTTTCTTTTCTACCTCAGGTGCTGGAAGGGCAGCGCGGTCTACTTTACCATTAGGAGTTAGGGGTAGTGCCTCTAACATCACAAAACAAGCTGGAATCATATATCTAGGAAGCTTTTCAGTCAGAAATTGCCGCAGTTCGTTGGCTGTGGAAATTTGTTTTTCCTTGAGGACGACATACGCTACTAACTGCTTGTCACCGAGAATATCCTCTCGGAGAAGAACGACAACTTCTTGGACAGAAGCATATTGACTCAAAACAACTTCAATTTCTCCCAACTCCATCCGGAAGCCACGAATCTTGACTTGATTGTCAATGCGATCGCAAAACTCAATGTTACCGTTAGGTAGGTATCGTCCCAAGTCTCCCGTTTTATACAGTCGGTCGGTAGAAATCTTGGTAAATGGATTGACAATAAAACGTTCTTGAGTTAAGGCATCGCTGCCAATATAACCAGAAGATAAGTAAGGGGTGCGAATGTAAATCTCTCCTAGCTCGCCAATCCCAGCTAACTGTAACGTATGAGTTAAAACAAGTAACTGTACATCCTCAATCCCTCGACCCAAAGGGATTGTTTCTTTAACACTACCAACACCACAATCTTCAGACACAACAAAGTAACCCATAGCTTGGGGTGTTTCTGTAGCTCCGTAAAAATTGACACAATTTACTTGGGGGGCAAAACGACGAATTTTTGTGACATCTTGTTGCGTAAGGACATCACCTGCAAAAAATACATAACGTAAGTCTATGGTTTGACTTGCGGTTTTTACTGTCAGTAGATGTGCCATTGATGGTGTGAGATGAGCCACACTAATTCTCATAACTCGCATCCAATCAGCTAGCTGACCCAATGTCTCAACTTCCTCTTGTTGGGGAACGCATAAAGTTGCACCTAATGACAAGGGTGTGAAAATATCTCTTAACAAAGGGTCATGAGATAAACCAGAAAGCATACTAAATTTATCTGACTCGCACAAACCAAAAGTCTTTTGATGCCATAGCACAAAATGAGATAAAGGTCTGTGGCTACCTTTAACACCCTTAGGTTTACCTGTAGAACCAGAGGTAAAAGCAACATAAGCCAAATCATCCGGTTCCACTATCACTTGCGGGTCACTCTTAGAATAACTTTGTAACGCGCCCAAGATTGAGTCATAAGAAATTTCCAAACAGCAGAAACCCGAATAAAATACAGCTTCATCTGCGTCCATCTGCGTCCGTCTGCGGTTCCAGAACTTTTTTAGATCTTGCACCCAAGAAAGAACCGCCATATCCATACACTCAAGAACTGGAGAATCTGAAGCAATTTGTAACCAAGCACGAGGTTGAACTATTTCGAGACAATCAATTAAGCGAGAAGCAGGATAAGCCGGATCGAGAATGACGAACGCGCCACCCGCTTTTAGAACACCCAGAATTGCCACAACTAACAAGGCATTTCTTTGTCCATATATGGCAACTACGTCTTGAGATTGGATATTATTTGCTAGCAAGTAGTGAGCCAATTGATTGCTCAGTTCTTCGAGTTCGGCGTAAGTCCAAGCAACTCGTGCATCTACAACTGCCAGGTTTTGTGGTACTCTTTGAACTTGTTGAGAAAATTTAGTATGAACAGCTATTTCTGAGTGTAGGTCAAGCGATCGCTGAGGATTTGGTAAAAGTAATTCGGCTTTGGGAGTAACCAGTGATAAACAAGAGATATTCTGTTGTGGAGTTTCCCCAATCTGAACAAGCAAATGATGGAATTGAGTCAGCATTTCCACTATCCGCTCTGGTTCAAACAGATCGGCGTTGTAAACTAATTCCAGTTTGATTCCTTGCTGTTGTTCCGTCACATATAAGGTTAAATCAAACTTAGAAGCTGCTTCTGGCATATGTATGGGTTCTACAACCAAACCGGGCAATTCCAGTTTAATATCCTTTAAATTCAGCATATTAAACCACACTTGAAACAGTGGGTTGCGGCTGGTATCTCTTTCTGGCTGTAGTTCTTGCACTAATTTCTCAAAAGGCATATCTTGATGGGTATATGCTTCCAATGCCATCTGACGAACGCGATTCAGTAGGGTAGAAAAACTGGGATTCCCGGAACAGTTAATCCGCAAAACTACGGTGTTGATAAAAAATCCAATCAAATCTTCAATTTCAGCCCGATCGCGACCTGCGATAGGAGAGCCAATTAGGATATCTTCTTGTCCGGTATAACGGTGCAAAAGTGTCCCAAATGCTGCTAGCAAAGTCATAAACAGGGTCACGCCTTCCTGTTGCGATCGCGCTGTCAACGATGTTGCTAGTATTTGAGGTAGTATCAAAGATTGCATTGCGCCTCGGTAAGTTTGCACCGGAGGACGCGGTTTATCACTAGGCAATTCCAGTACGGTATTTGCACCTGCTAGCTGAGCTTTCCAGTAGTCTAACTGCTGGTTAAGAACTTGACCCGATAGCCATTGGTGCTGCCAAACCGCAAAGTCAGCATACTGGATGGGCAGTTTTGGCAAGGGATTTGGCAATTTGTTCGAGAAAGCTTCATACACTGTTGCCAACTGCTCCCATAAGATACCCATTGACCAGCCATCAGAAGCAATATGATGCATGACCAGCAAAAGTACGTGTTCTTGATGGTCTACGCGACATAAAGCGGCTCGCAGCATCAAATCAGATGATAAGTTGAAAGGGCGTTGTGCTTCTTGATTGAGATAATCTAGCACTTGAGAGTTGATTTCGCTTTTTTGCTCCTGTGTGAAGTCAATGACCTTCAGTTCCATAGAGCGAGGTTCCTGAAAAACTTGTATGGGGCTACCATCAACCGAGACAATAAAATTTGTTCGGAGTGCTTCATGATGAGCAACAATTGCATCTAAAGACTGCTGCAATACACTTACATCCAATGTCCCCTGCAAGCGCAATGCTTGAGAGATGATGTAAGTCGGGCTGTTTGGCTCCAACTGCTCCAAAAACCAAACTCTCTGTTGGGCAAAAGATAGGGGAGCTGATCGTCGATTGGCTAACCGGGGAATGACTCGATCTTCACAGGACCCGGTTCCTTGGTTTTGAACTGCGATCGCATTTGCTAAATTCGCAATCGTTGGTGTCTCAAACAGTAACTTTACCTTAATTTCTACACCCAAAGCCCGACGTATGCGAGACATCACTTGCGTTGCTAGCAGTGAATGTCCCCCCAATTCAAAAAAGTTGTCATGAATACCTATGACTTCCAAACCCAAAACTTCCGCCCAAATGGCTGACAAAACCCGCTCAATCGGGGTGAGAGGTTCCACAAAGTTGTTTTTGCTGTAACTTCCTTTATCTGGTGCGGGTAAGGCATGGCGGTTTACTTTACCATTAGGGTTTAATGGCATGGTATCTAAAAAGACAAAGCTGGCAGGTATCACGTAGTGAGGCAACTTATCCTGCAAAAAAAGACGCAACTCAGTATGACTGGGGCGTTGTGTGGAGTTTTGTTCGGGATCTACCACAACATAAGCCACCAATTGTTTGTCACCTGGAACGTCTTCTCGCGCCATAACTAAAGTTTGTTGCACGGCTGGATGCGTGCCAAGTTTGGCTTCAATTTCTCCTAATTCAATACGGAAGCCCCGAATCTTAACCTGATGGTCGATACGACCCAGAAACTCAATATTTCCATCAGGTAAATAACGCACCAAATCCCCTGTTTTATAGAGTCGGTCCAAACAAGGCAACCCAAAAGAATTTTTTACTGTTGCTTTGTTAAAAGGGTTGGGAATAAATTTCTCATCTGTTAGTTCGGGACGGTTGAAATAACCCCGCGCCAATCCTACACCACCAATATGCAATTCACCCGGTTCGCCAACAGGTACGGGTTGCAAGTTTTCATCTAGTACGTAAATTTCTGCATGACTGATTGGGCGACCAATAGGGGCAAAAATGCCATGAGTTCCGCGCTGACAAGTCCAGAAGGTTGTATCAATAGAAGCTTCAGTAGGACCGTAGCAGTTATGCAGAACATTCTCCAAATTCAAGCAAGTAAAAAACCGTTCTACCAATTCAATAGGTAAGGCTTCTCCACCACAAGTTATGTGCCGAAGGCTTTTACAGTTCTCAATTCCCTCTTCTTCTAGTAACACGCGGAGTATAGAAGGCACTAGGGCGAGAATGGTGATTTGTTTGTCAATAACAGTCTTAACTAAATACGCAGTGTCTTGATGCCCGCCCGGATGAGGCAAGATTAACTGTCCTCCAAATGACAAACACCAAAATATTTGCCATACAGAGGGATCAAAGCTAAAAGAAATCGTTTGTAAGACTTTATCTGCTTGAGTTAATCCAAAACTTGTTTGCCTCCAGTAAAGTTGGTTGCATATTCCACGATGAGGGATCATCACGCCTTTGGGTTGACCCGTGGAACCGGAGGTATAAATGACGTAAATCAGATTATCGCCTGTTGTTTTGCAAACAAGATTGTCTTGGCTGTTCTGGGCTATTTGTTCGCGATCGCCATCCAAACAAACAATTTGTGCTTTACAAGTAGGTAAGTTGTGAACCAAGTGCTTTTGGGTTAGGAGCACTGGTGTCTGAGTGTCCTCCATGATGAAGGCTAAACGTTCTTGAGGATATGCGGGATCGAGTGGTACATAAGCCCCTCCTGCTTTCAGAATTCCTAACAGCCCTACTACCATCTCTAAAGAACGCTCTACACAAATCCCAACTAAAACTTCTTTTTCTACACCCAATGCACGCAGGTGATATGCCAGTTGATTGGCTTGCTGATTTAACTGTCGGTAAGTGAGTTGTTTGTTTTCAAATACAACAGCAACAGCGTCAGGCGATCGCTCTACTTGAGCCTCAAACATTTGATGAATGCATAACTCTAAGGAGTTATCTATTTCAGTCTGCTGGTTATGCTGTTGCACTTGACAATTTTTTTCTATTGTTAAGGAATTGTCATAAACAGATAAATTTTTTCTGGTGTTGGTCATGGGGATGCAGCTAATAACAAGAATTACGCAATTTCTAGGAAAAAAAATTTTTACCCGCTTGGGAAGTGAGCCAAAAATCTCTTGACTTATCTTTTAATCCAAAGATTTTTAATAGCGATCGCCACATAAATTCAAGAGTTTTTTGTTTTGAATTTGCTCTTGTGTCAATTTCAAAGTGTGACGAGCATTCTTGACGTTTTCACTGTCTTGATTTTCCTTTTCAAAATGTCTCAAATAAGATGTGAGATACTTAACGCGGAGTTCTAAATTATTAGTGGTTACAAGAAAAGGTAAATCTGATTCAACCATAAAGCGAATAGCTAAAATGGGAATGGGACTTTGAAGGGGATAAAAATTGGAATTGTGCAAACCGGGGCTATAATTGCGCTTGTGAAATTCCCCTAACATCAACCCTGCATCTACAAAAAATTCCTTGAGCTTTTGTTGCACGCTATCAATCAGACGAGAGGTATCGTTTAGCTTAATGTCAGGAAAAATTAAGAGAATAGTGTTGGTCAGCTCAGTTTCTTTGTTCCGTGGCTCTATTTTTAGAAAAATATCTTTATAGCTTAAAACTAGTTCTTCAATTTCCTGTAACTGCAAATTTTGAGCACGGATAACTCCTAGTTGGATACTATTTGTCTTGAGCGCATGAGGTACATAAGGGCATACAGGACCCGATCTACCTAAATTTGGGTGAGGTTTTGTCAAAAAATTTTTAATCCACTGTTGGATCTCAATTAAATAGGGAAGGTCTTGTTGAAAGCGTTCTATCTCAACAGGTGTGTAGAGTTGCATTGTGACTCCATTCCTCAATTTGGTTAGCGTAGTGTTTTTGAGGCAAAATTTATTTCATGCAAAATGAAGCGAATTATAGCTAAGCATACGAAAGTCATGGTCATTTTACATAAGGGATGTCTCCCTTATCTCATAGCCAATGTATTAGAAAAAATACCGCAATAGTATCTCTTCAGCAAAAGGATTTTATGTCATTGTGAAAATTGTCTAAGTTGACTAGCACTTAAACCTGGGTTTTTTATTGTGAGCAATTAAGTTTCAGTTTGAGGCGTAGTGATTTATCTCAAACCAAAATTGCCTTAACTGAACTTTGTTTGAAATTTTGCTAAGTTTACAAGGTTATTATTATTCATAATTGGTTAAATTTGTCTTCAAATATTACTTAATATTGTAAAGTTTTTGTATGGAAAACTTTTTGTTGAAAACAAATTTAAATTACTTTGAATACAAATAAAAAATTAGTCATCCTATCCTCAGGACAGCTACTTATTTTTTCATTCAACTGTCTTGTTTGTCTAAGACCGAGCAGAATTTTTTTTTAAATAACTTATTTTAAAATCATTTTTGATTTATTATTTGTCATTTTACTGATTAACAATAATTATCTATTAAAGAGATAACACAGTCATATGAAAATGGTGTGTAGAGATGATGACAATCAGTTGACAAATGGATACTATATAAAAAAATCACAAATTATTTATAAAAAATTGTATAGCAGTTTTCATCTGTATGAAGTAAACCATGTTTGGGCGCATTGCCCTGCGCCCAAACGTACCTCGATAGGAGAAGGGGGTTCCCGCGTTGAATCAACTGCGGTGCTACTCATACAAGACGGGCAAGGATAACCCGTTCCACATTCCGGAGATAATTTATTTTTTGCAGTAGAAATTGTGAACGACGATCCTGACTAGTTAACTTTAATCGTGCTGACTTACTTATGCTGAGTTAATGTAAAGCTATAAGAAGTTAGTTTTACTGTAAAACTTGACAATTAAGCGTCGTGAGTGCCAAGCGTTTACCAGAAACCACTGCCCATGTCAGGATTATCCGTCAATCCTGGCAACAAGGCTATCTCGAAGGTGAAGTCAGAGCAGGCAATTTTGAGTGGCAGTTCCAATGGCATTTCCATCGCGGGGAACTTGCTGTCAAGCCTTCTCAGGGACGTGCTTTAATTAAAGAACCGTTGGGTCGCTTTTTAGAGCAACGAGACTACCAACTCGAACCGGGCGGAGACTATGCTTTCACGATTCGAGCAGAATTGTAAATGATGAATGATGAATGATGAATGATGAATTTGTGAACCTTCAATTCA
Source organism: Scytonema hofmannii PCC 7110 (assembly GCF_000346485.2). Taxonomy (NCBI): domain Bacteria; kingdom Bacillati; phylum Cyanobacteriota; class Cyanophyceae; order Nostocales; family Scytonemataceae; genus Scytonema; species Scytonema hofmannii. The sequence continues at coordinate 10,264,389 of NZ_KQ976354.1, read as the reverse complement.
TCATCCATCATTTCGTCAGCCGATTTAAGTATCTTTCAATCAGCAGGATGGCAACAATGTCATCTATTGGTCTAGGGGGTTGTCTCATACCACGGGGTAGCAATCTTGTCAATCCTCTAGGAGGGTACATTAGCCAATAGCGATCGCGTGCTTCTAAAGTGGTGTATCTCTCATCTATTAAGATAATGTTTAATGAATCTGTTAATTCTTGATAAAGTTGTTGTTTCCAACGCTTAGCTGTTGTTTGGTCTCCCATAACCAATAAGGAAATGGGATACTTTTGTCGCAGCGATAAAATAGCAGCGATCGCACCATCGGAGGGGACAACTTCGTGATAGTAAATTTGCCTATCTACGCCCATAACAGCTAAACCACACTTATCTCGACCTGGATCGAAGCCCAAAATGACTGGTTGCGTTGGTGAAAATTCAGGAATAGTCATTGGTCATGTGTTGATTTAAGTACTAAAAACAACTTGCCCGTTCTGAATTGCTATCAGTTTTACTTTGAGTGGTCCTGCCGTGAACGTGTCCTCTGCTGCAACAGCTTTAATATCTAATGGCAAATTATACTGCCTCAATTGGGTAATAAAGCGGTAAAATGTACTATCTATTTGAATACTGTCTAATATTCCAGCATTACGGGCGCGAAATTGCGAAGCCGAAATTAATAATTCTAGTCGCTGCCTTAATTGATAGGCTGTCATTTTTTGGGGATCGGCTGTTGTGGCAGCTAATACCTCACCTCCTGTAAAGACTTTTTGATTAAGCGTGGCATCGGCAAAAAATTGAATACCATTTTCTCCTCTAACGTAGTTACCAGCGCTAAACACTCGTACTACATATTCTCGACCATCTTTAATTTGCTGGCTGAGTTGCTCAATTTGCTCTTTAGTAACAAATAATATCTGTGAATTTTCTGTGTTTGTACCGGGTTCAGTGAGTCTGAGGTTAGCAGTTCGATTGGCTTCTTGTAACAGTTGAACGATCGCCTGACGCGCAGCTGGTGGTTGTTCAATCCGAACAACTCCAGAGGCGAGAACTTGACCTCGAACTAAGGCAAGTTTTCCCAAACGCAGTTCGCGATAGGACTGGTAGAATTTTTCCAGCCTTGCAACTTCCTGTTCTAGTTCATTCTGTTGTGTTTCCAGGTCTTTGAGGCGAAACTCTCTTTGAGCAATGACTTTTTCTCGTTCCGCAATGGCTTGGTTGCGTTCTTGAATGAGCCGATCTAGGTCATTAATTTTTTTGTCTCGCTGTTGAATAACCTCCTGTCGGTTAGCCAGTTCGCGATCGCGCTTTTCAATAGCTTCTTGAGCTTGGGCGATCGCTCTTTTTGCCTCGGCAAACAATTTTTGCCGCCCTATCTTAAGTTTTTCTACTTCTGCCAACAGCTTTTTTTTCTCAACATCAACGTTTCGCAGTTCAGCTACGGTTTGTTTGTAGCGTGCAACGACTTGATCCAGTTGAGTTTCCGTATTTTGGAGTTGAGCTTGAATTTGAGCTTGTTGACTGAGAGTGCGGCTGAGTTGTTCTGTCGTGCGATTCAGTTGGTTTTGCGTTGCTTGTTGTTTGGCATTTGCCTCCTTTAATGACTCATTGGTTTTTTGCAAACGTTCTTCTTTCTCTTGTTGTTCTTTTCTAGCTTGCTCTAGTTCTTTCCGCGTGACATCCAGTTGTTGAGTTGTGGATTCAAGACTTTCGCGCTTGCGACGAAGGTCTTTTTGTATATCCTCTAACTCAAACACTCCTTTGCGCAACCCTTCGTCAGCAGCAAACAAAATTGCCAGAGTTGATGCCGAGACTAAAGTTCCTGTAAGAATAGTAACCAGTACTGCTGTATTTTTAGGACGCAGATTGAAAAGTGAGAGTCGCGCCTTGCCAACTCGGGTACCGATACGGTCTCCCACTGTGGCGATCGCGCCTCCCAAAATTAATATTGCCAATATTAGGATGTACCCGGTGGTCATCTTTAAGCTACCGACGAAATCCTTCCAGATACAGCCTACTACTTCCAGCCATCATCTGTGGAGAAATTAGAGGAGAGTGTTGAGTTTTTAAGAGAGCTTTAAGCATAGCTACAGAGTTGCTTCTAACGAATTGACTCAACACTCAGAACTCTTTTAGGTGAATTGCCGACTTAAAGTAACGGGCTTGTGGACAGTAATCTTTTTCTTATGAATGGAAATCATCTTTTTCTCGCGCAGGTCACCTAGTAGCCTGGTTACGGTAACGCGAGTCGAACCAATTGCTTCCGCTATTGCTTGATGAGATAGCTTCAAATCAATTGTGATTCCATCGGCACAAGGAACGCCAAAATCACGACAGAGAATTAATAAAAAACTCACCAATCGCGAACCCATATCTCGGTGAGCAAGGGTTTCAATCATCATCTCTGTTTGTAAAATTCGCGAAGACAGTCCGCGCAGCATTAACATCGACAATTCTGGGTTTTCCTTGAGTGCTTGCTCCACCTGTTCAATTGGAGCTGACAGTAGTTCAACAGGTGTAAAAGCAACTGCATGGTAAAACCTATCTGATTTGTTTCCTGTTAGCAAGGACAAAACGCCAAAAACACTATTTTCCCGAAGTAGTGCTACGGTTATTTCTTCTCCTGCCTCGTACACCCTGGAGAGTTTAACGGCTCCTTTCAATAAGAAATACACTCGTTCGGCAGGATCGCCAGGGAAAAAGATGGTTTTATTTCGTTCAAACGTCTCCACAACAGGAGGAAAAGCTCCTGTTGCCATCTGACGAAAAACGTTTGCTAGGGCCTTATCTTGTGTCATCATCTCCCTTCCCCTACCCAATGCCGGAAAAATTAAAACTAATTCCCTAAGAATACACCCGAAAAATCAAGAACACATTGTCAACCTTTTTGTTCTTTCCTATACTTATCCTCTGGTGCTCATAGTTAATTGTTCCTCATGATACATAATTTTTCCTGTTTAGATCTAGTACTTTTTAATAGTTAATTACAAAAGTTTTTGTAAAACAGTTTTTTAGAAAAAACCCGAAGATATATTGAGATTTCCCGAAGCTTTCAGTAACAATTTTCTGGTAGCTAACAGGTACCCGGATCATGATAATTACTAATACTGCTCAAAACTCCAGACAACTAGCGTCAGATTCTAGTATGCTCAAGCATGAAAGTTCACATTAAGAATTAATATGCTTGACCTGACAGGAAAAAAAGCTATTGTAACAGGAATTGCAAACAACCGATCCATTGCCTGGGGGATCGCCCAACAACTGCATAAAGCAGGAGCAAATCTGGGGATTACTTACTTACCAGATGAAAAAGGCAAAATGGAAAAGAAAGTTGCAGAACTGGTAGAACCCCTCAACCCCAGCTTGTTTCTTCCTTGTGATGTCCAAAATGACGAGCAGGTTAAGTCAACCTTTGAAGAAATCCAGCAAAAGTGGGGGAAGCTAGATATCCTCATCCATTGTCTAGCGTTTGCCAGTAAAGATGACCTGACTGGAGACTTCAGTAACACCTCTCGTTCTGGCTTTAATCTGGCAATGGAAGTGAGTACTTACTCTCTAGTACAGCTAGCAGGGATCGCTAAACCTTTGATGACTGAGGGAGGAAGTATTGTCACTCTCTCTTACCTGGGTGGTGTACGAGCAATTCCCAACTACAATGTCATGGGAGTTGCCAAAGCAGGGTTGGAAGCTTGCGTGCGCTACCTTGCGGCTGAAATGGGTTCTGCCAATATTCGGGTAAACGCCATATCCGCCGGTCCTATTCGTACCCTCGCCTCTAGTGCGGTAGGAGGTATTCTGGACATGATTCACCATGTAGAGAAAGTTGCGCCTTTAAAACGCACTGTTACTCAACTGGAAGTAGGCAATGCAGCCGCTTTTTTATGTAGCGACTTGTCTAGCGGAATTACCGGGCAAGTTCTGTACGTCGATGCAGGGTATGAAATCATGGGCATGTAAGGATAAAGAACAGTGACCAGTGACCAGTGACCAGTGACCAGTCAATTGGTTGGTTACCTTGATTGGTGTCAATTTACCTAATTGTGTATTTACCATTAGAGATTGGTCATTGGCAAATGGCTCTGACCCCTAACTTGGGGGATTGGGTATTGGGAATTGGGTATTGGGGAAATGATGAATATTCAATACCTCTTTCTGGTCACTGGTCACTGGTCACTGGTCACTGGTCAATGTTATTATTGAGAGTCAACTGGGTAACCTATAGATTAAACCGTATTGTTGTTGCCCGAAGCAAAAGATGAAGTCTGTTGCAGACGCCCCAAATTCTGAACTGAATACACGTGACAGTCCGCCAGTTGTTCTAACCTCTGAGTTGCGAAAGGTTTATCGCACTGGCTTTTTTATGAATCAAAAAGTCGTCTCCCTCAAAAATTGTTCTTTAAAAGTTTACAAGGGAGAAACTTTTGGGCTGTTAGGACCAAATGGTGCTGGTAAAACAACACTGTTGAAATTGTTACTGGGAATTATCCGTCCAACATCAGGACGGGGACTGCTTTTGGGCAAGCCAATTGGAGACCGTGGTGTTAAAGAACGCATCGGTTATTTACCAGAAAATCCTTATTTGTATGACTATCTCACGGGTTGGGAATTTTTACAGCTAGTCGCTGGGCTATTTCAAATTCCTAAAAAAGTTCAACGCCAACGCATTCCTCAATTACTTGAATTGGTGGGTTTGCCTCAATCTGATGCCCGCAAAAAACTCCTGCGACGTTATTCAAAAGGAATGTTACAACGTGTCGGGATGGCACAAGCACTCATCAACGATCCGGAACTGGTATTCTTGGATGAACCAATGTCAGGGCTTGACCCTGTGGGACGCTACCAAATGAGAGAGATTATCCTATCGCTGAAAGGGGCAGGTAAAACAATTTTTTTCAACAGTCATGTTCTTAGCGAAGTGGAACAAATTTGCGATCGCGTTGCCATTCTTGCCCAAGGTGAACTGATTTGTTCTGGGTCTCTCAATGAACTTTTAGGAACAACTGACGTATATTCTGTGAAAGGACATGGTGGAGACTGGGAAATTATCGAAAAATGGGTCAGTAATTTGGAATTCCAACCAGATGGCTCGTGGCAAGGGGAACTCAATGGAGATTATTATGATTTTTTGGCGAGCCTTCGTTTGATGGGCGGGCAATTAATAGCCATGAATTTATCACGTCCATCTTTAGAAAAGTTTTTTGTGCAACAAATTCAAAACCTCAAAAATTAGTAAACAGCTAACAGAAATTTTTTATCGATAAGGGCTTTCTCACTTAATACGCTTTGCTACCTGTTTTTACTTTTTATACTTATCGTGCTTGTAAAAATGCCCCTCCCCAATGACATCAGTGCCACATATATTTACGCGAAATTTACATTGGATGAAGTTGAGCTTTAAGTGAATTTTAAAGAAAATTTAAATATATTAAATAATTCCCTTCCGGAAGGATAATTTAATTGAAGAATGTGTGAACATCAGGGAACTAGAATACGTAAAAAGGGTCAATCAGGCTAAAAATGTTTAGACAGTATGTAATTGTATAGTAGTCTCAGGTAAGCAATGCATAATACGAGTGTGGTGAAATTGCTCGCCCATCCAGTTATGGGTGTGGTGTTATTAACATCTGTAAGTATCGCGATTCCAAACGTTAGTTTAGCGCAAAGGCAGCCTGCGTCAAGAACGACACAGGTAGACACAAACTACACGCTAGGAGGCGGCGATCGCATTAGAGTGAGTGTATTTGAAGTTCCCGAATACTCAGGCGAGTACCAAGTTCCACCCGGTGGAGCAGTTAACTTACCTTTGATTGGTAGTGTCAACGTTCTGGGATTAACAACAGAACAATCTGCTGACTTAATTGCTCAGAGATACTCTCGCTATCTAAAACGTCCTATTATTTCAGTTAACCTATTATCACCTCGTCCCATTAACGTCTTTGTGGCTGGAGAAGTCACGCGTCCGGGAGCTTATACTCTCAGCTTGTCAGGAGGCGCGGGAGACAATCCTGGGGTACAATACCCAACAGTACTCGCTGCACTCACCACCGCTCAGGGTGTAACCTTGAGTGCCGATGTAAGTAGAGTAGAATTGCGGCGCAAACTCGGAAGAGGACCAGAGCAAGTCACCAGTCTCAATTTGGATGAACTCAGACGCACCGGAAGGTTACCTCAAGATATTACCTTACGGGATGGCGATACCATTTACGTACCCACTGCAAGAACTCTAGACTTAGCAAATGCACGTAATTTAGCCGCATCTAGTTTTGCTGCCGATCCCACAAGACCCCGTACAGTAGCAATCATTGGTGAAGTTTATCGTCCTGGGTCATATCTAGTCACTCAAGGTGCTACAGAAGGTGGTAGCAACGCTCAAACCAATGCACCTAGTATTACAGGTCTACCAACACTGACACGAGCAATTCAGCAAGCTGGAGGAATTACACCACAAGCTGATGTTCGTAATGTCATCATCCGCCGACCCACAAGAACTGGAACAGAACAATCTATAAATGTTAACCTGTGGCAACTGTTGCAGAGCGGCGATATCAATCAGGACATCATTGTACAAGACGGAGACACAGTTGTTATCCCAACAGCAACTGAAATCAACCGGGCAGAAGCAACACAATTAGCGACAACAACTTTATCTCCCACACGCATACAAGTGGGTGTTGTCGGTGAAGTGAAAAAACCGGGACAAATAGACCTTCAGCCCAACAGCACCTTAAACCAAGCGTTACTGTCAGCAGGTGGATTTAATGACGCAAGAGCTAGTAGTAAAGCTGTAGATTTGGTTCGCTTGAATCCCGACGGTTCTGTAACCAAACGTCAAGTCAAGGTAGATTTTAAAGCAGGAATTAATGAAGACACAAACCCCATACTCCGTAATAATGATGTTGTGGTAGTTTACCGTTCTGGTGGAGCCAAGGCTGGCGACACCGCAGGGTTGGTTATCAATCCTCTAGGTGGTCTCATAGGTATTGTTAGGGCTTTATTCGGACTCTAGAAGTATTACCAGATCCAGTTTTTTTAACCCCCTTAGCCCGCTTGTGCGGGCTTTATTTGTTAACAAGAGGAACAATTATGAGAATTAACTTATTCCCGATGGCTGGTAAAGGTATTACTTCTGATGCATATAACTTAATAAAAATTCTTCAAAAATACCAAGAACAGTTTTATGTTTTACTGTGGCTGCAAAATCGAAGCGATTTAGGTGTCGATTCTGGAGTCGCTTCATTTATTGCTCTTTTTAAAGAACCCAATTCCATCTGTTTATTTACGGGTGCAGTCAGTGATATGGTCACAATGCCTTCACCCCCTAAATACACAGATGAGGGTAGTGGTGGTTATGATGCGATCGTGAAATTTATTCACTCTCTTGACTGGGTGAAAAAACGGACTCTCAGAATTGACCCAGAAGATGTTCTTGATGGTGCTACCATTCGCACTCAAGATTTATGGGAGGAATTATGTACCCAGTCTGAGGATTATCGAACAGTGACACAGCGCGTGGCTGCTTATGAAGAACTTATTTTAGAAATCTCTACTAATAAATCTGGAATGTTATTTCTAGAAGAAACTTTTTTGAATGAAGAAGAGTGATAAGCGATACTTTGCTTTATGGTGTGTAGTAGCGCTTTAGCGCATGCACCGCCACTACACACCAATAACCTTTCACTATCCTTTTAACTTAGAAAAATTTTAGACCTATATTAGATTGGTATTTGAAACTGGTAAATTAATGGTTCATCAGACAATTCAACTCTTACAAGTTCGAGATAACCAATACGTTGATGCAATTTTGGTTACCCTAACGAATAAACACTTAGAAGACTTTGAACGCTTCTGGAAGCCACAATTACGAGTTTCAGGCGAAGAAGACAAATTCTGGGATTGGGAAATGAAAAACCGCGTGTATGCAACCAGTACCAATTATGAAAGTTACGCGATTGAGTGTGAACAGATCGCGCAGGGGCTAATGCTGATTGAAACTCGTGTTCATCGCTCTTGGTTTGAATCGAATCGAAGACTCGTCTATGTTCATTCGTTAGCTACTGCTCCTTGGAATCGCTTAAGTATACAAACGCCTGTTAAGTATCGCTTGGTTGGCGCTACACTGTTGGAATTTGCTATGTATCGCAGCTTGGAGTTGGGGTATGGAGGATTAGTCGGACTTCATGCTCTTCCAGGAGCAGAAGGATTTTATCATAGAATGGGTATGATTGACTGTGGCTTAGATGCCGAAAAGGAGAATTTGACGTATTTTGAATGGTATCAGCGACAGAGATCTGAGTTTAATGAACAAGATGAGTTTTTGGGAGAGAGTAATGGAATTTAAATTGAGTGCAGCTCGGCTAAAAGAATTAGCTCAGATTGAGGAAGAAGCCAATTGTGATATTGGAGTCGGGTTTGACTGGGGACAAAAACTTGGGGACTACTTATTATCCACCCATTATTTAATAGACCAAGCCAAACTGATAACAATGTTACACGAAGGATTGGGAAATGTTTTATCCACACAAGAGCTAGAAGAGTTGGCAATTCGTTTCCAAGAAGACTTACGCAATCGAGTTGTTGCTAAATTACAGTCTATTGAATCTGTCTAGTGGTTTGATTCTGCGGACTTTATAAGTATACCATTTGAATTAGTTCCCGGAACTTCTCTGCACTACTATTTAGTTAACTTTGATCCTTTAGGTAACGAACGGAATGAGGCGGATGGCAAGAGCGATCAACTTGATGTGCAATATGCGGTTGGGCGTATTTACTTCGATACACTCGAAGAGTACGCCTACTATGCTCAAAGCGTTGTCCGAGCCGAGACGGGGCAAATAGAGCGTCCCCGTCAAGTTAGTTTTTGGGGTACTTGCCATTGGAATGATCCGGCAACGCAACGAAGTTCGGAGAAATTAATCAAACCCCTGTCAGAATGGCTTCGTGAGAATGTACTTGACTGGCAACGTCTGACGCTACTTGCTGACATCTCCAGTACCAATTCCAGGGCTTGGTTTAAGCGATCGAACAAGCCCTTTTGATGTAAATTCTACCTAGGATGAATAGTAACGAAAAATCATTTAATTATCTACTCTGACAGTATTATTTATGTCCAGTGTTGAGTCTTATCTACTTATGTGAAGACTCTCTTAATTTTTAGATGTAAGGGCGCAACGCCTTGCGCCCCTACCAAGACTTTCGGATAATGCATAATTACAGCAGTTTTCACCTAAATGAACCACACCGTTGGTAGGGGCGCAATGCCTTGCGCCCCTACGGCTGTGGTCTATTTACCTGAAAACGGCTGTAATTTCTGGAGATGTCTAGCAAGATTGCTTAAATGAAACTGTAGTTGACAGAATAACGTCATTCATAAATGCGTTATCAATAACTCATGACCAATGACTCGCGATCCATATGCAATTTCTAGTTAGCAAACGTCCACCCAAAGCATCCTGGTTAAAAGGATTGTTATGCAGCTTGACCCTGGCTTTTAGTTGGGGTACAGGAATTTCTTCTACTTTAGCAGCAGAAACAGTGACCATTCGCTTGGGTCCTTTTCAGCAGTCAGTGGCGATCGCAGACTTGGAAAAGTTTGCTAAAACTGGTAAATTGCCGTCAGGGCTGGAAGTTTTGTCACCCTTCTTCACATCAGAAATCCGAGAGTTCTTGACCAAGCGTTTTACTGTAGATCCAGCTTTTGCCGATAAATTTGTTGAAGAAATGCGGCAAACACCAATAGGTAAGCAAATCATATCATCCTTGGGAGCGGCGATTCCGGGCAGCACAGTCGATACCATTCAAGTAGCCCTCAACATCGCACTTAAACAAGTCAATGGTTTGAGTCCGCTTGGTTTCCTACGAGCTTACCCACAGGAAAATGTGACAGTGGACGCAACTCAAGTCATTGGTTTAGCCGTTGAGCTTAACCCCAGTCACATACAAAGTCAAGCCCTGGGTCTTTTATTGGAACGGGAGTTATCTGCTAAAAGTAATACACCTTTTAAAGCGGCCTTCGATCCATCTATAGTGGGTAATGAAGCTGTACAGGAACAAACTCTGAATTTTTATGACCGACAGCGCAACCGCACATTACCTATCGATGTTTATTGGAGTAGGGGTAATGCTAAAAATCCTTTGGTTGTTCTTTCCCACGGTTTTGGTTCCAATCGAAGATCCTTGAGATATTTGGCACAACATCTTGCTTCTCATGGTATAACAGTCGTTGCTATTGAGCATCCTGGTAGCAACGCAATGTCAGTCAATAAAGCGAACGATGCTGCTAATTTAGGAAAACTGCTACCACCAACCGAATTTATCGATCGCCCACGTGATGTGAGTTTTGTCCTTGATGAACTCGCAAAACTCAATACTCCATCGGGAGAACTTCAAGGAAAGTTTAACACGGAGAAAGTCTCTATCATCGGGCATTCTTTGGGAGGTTATACTGCTTTGGCTTTGGTAACCCCAGAGGTGAACTTGGAAGATTTGCGGAAATTCTGTAAAGATTCTCTCAATTTTGACAAATCTCCTGGTGATTGGTTGCAGTGTTCTGCTGCTTCGTTACGAGATAAAAAACTCCGATTGCAAGATAAGCGAGTGAGTCAGGCGATCGCTCTCAATCCCGTCATTGGTGAAATCTTCGGGAAAAAAGGTCTAACTCAAATTACCCAACCAGTCCTCATCTTAGCAGGAACCGAAGATGCTATCACCCCAGCACTCAAGCATCAGATAGCACCTTTTAATCAATTACAGAGCGAGAAATATTTGTTAACTGCCATTGGAGGGACTCATTTAAGTATTAGCGATCCCGCAAGTGCAGCCTACTCTATAGTCAAAGAAAAACGAGGTGAAGAAGTCCGATCCCTGCGACGATTGACACAGGGTGCTAGTTTAGCATTTGTTAAACAACTCACACCAGAAGCAAAAACTTATCGAGAATTTTTGTCCCCAGCTTACGCACAGTTTCTTTCTACTCCTGAGTTGCCAATAAGTCTTGTTTCTGAATTGCCAACCAGTCTCAAACCTTGGGTGGAAGGGAGTAGGGAGTAGAGTTACCACTCCCTTATTAAGTAAAGTTACGGACAAAAAAAATACTTGCAAGCGTAACCACTTAGTGATTTAATAGCGGTGTTCTACAGCTAGGACTTGACCTCATCGGCTTTGAAGTGCTTTTAGATCCCCGACTTCTTCGAGAAGTCGGGGATCTAGACCAACTTTAGTCGCTGTAGCTTTTTGTATCAATTAATAGGTAACACTTGCTTATTGCCGCAATTTGTGATAACTACAATACTCATTCAGGGAGATTATTCTGAATGTAGGGCATGATAGTACTGTGTCTTTATGGTAAATTCTACCAAACACTTAATTAGGAGCATACATGGAACCAATTATTGCAATAGTCTTAGTGCTGATAGGGTACGCATTAGGATCTGCAAAACTGATAAATCAGGGGAATGAAGCCTTAGTCGAACGCCTAGGGAAGTCTCACCGAACACTCAATCCGGGTTTGAATTTTATTGTGCCTTTAATCGATCAGATTGTGATGGAGGACACAACACGAGAGCAGTTTTTAGACATCAAACCTCAAAATATTATAACTAGCGATAACGTATATTTAGAAGTTGATGCTGTGGTCTTCTGGAAGATCGCAAACATGAGAGACAGCTACTATAATGTGGACGATCTTCAAGGCGCTCTCACTCAGCTAGCTACAACGACTCTCCGAGAAGTCATTGCTCAGAAAAGCTTGCAGGAGGCTAACGCTTCTGGAACTCAGATGCGTGACGATATTAAGAAGAAGTTAACTGAGGCGGTGAAAGAGGTGAAAGAGGTGCAACAGGGGAAGGAGGTAGTCATAAAGCAAGATTGGGGAGTTGAGATTATAAGAGTAGATATTCAAAGGATTACACCCCCAGAAAACGTCCAGAAGTCAATGGAAGAACAGAAAGCAGCTGAAATTAGGAGTCAAGCTGCGGTTAAGGAAGCAGAAGGAGCACGCAAAGCTGCTGAAGAAAAAGCTGAAGGAACCAGAAAATCTATGGAAATCATCTCTACAGCCTTGCGTAACCATTCAGAAAGTAAAGAAATCTTGCGTTATCTTGTCGCTCAAGATTACATCAATGCTAGCTACAGACTAGGAGAAAGCGAGAATGCCAAAGTTGTCTTCGTCGATCCGGGGAAAGGTGGCGAAATGATGGATTTGATTTCTGAGAGTCTCAATGATGACGGGGGCAAAAAAGGTGAAAATGGAAATGGTTCGACCTAGAGTAAATTGGGCGGCGATAGTCGAAAGATAGCATCAGCAACCAACGACACATCCCGCATCTCCGTAACATCATGAACTCGGAGAAGATCGGCACCACTAAAGATGGCAGCACAACACGCCGCAGCCGTTCCCCAAACTCTTGCTTTTGGATCTGGTTGGTTGAGAATTCGACCAATGAAACTTTTACGGGAAGGTCCTACTAAGATAGGGCAGTTAAGTTGACGCAATTCCGGTAAGCGGCGAAAAATTTTTAAATTGTGCTCGTAGTTTTTAGCAAAACCAATGCCAGGATCGATAATAATTTTTTGGCGATCGATACCAGCATCTGTTGCAGCAGCGATTTGCTGTGTCAGAAAACTTAAAATCTCCCCCATCAAATCCGGATAATCAGTCAGTTCTTGCATATTCTGTGGGTTTCCCCGGATATGCATGAGTATAACAGGCACATTGAGACTGCTTACAGTTGGCAACATTTCTGGGTCAAAGGTACCACCAGAAATGTCATTAATTATATCTGCTCCTTCTTCCACCGCAGCCTTTGCTACATCCGCTCTTGTGGTATCCACAGAAAGAGGAACTTGTAGCTCTTTTCGCAACAAGCGCAAGACGGGTAAGACACGGTCAATCTCTTCTGCCAGAGAAATTTGCTCTGCTCCAGGTCGAGTAGACTGACCTCCAATATCGATAATATCTACACCACTTGCTACCATAGCCCGCGCCTGTGCTAAAGCAGCAGGGAGCGTGTAAAAATCGCCACCATCACTAAAGCTGTCTGGAGTGACATTTAAAACACCCATTAAGTAAGTGCGCTGTCCCCACTCAAAACAGCGTTCTCGGATAATTAATACCATTTTGGATTTTGGATTGAGGACTGGGCATTGGGCATTGGGCATTGGGCATTGGGCATTGGGCATTGGGCATTGAGTATGAGTTATCACCTCTGCTCCCTCACTCCCCCCCTCCCTCACTCCCTACCCCCCTACTCCCTACTCCCTACTCCCTACTCCCTATTTTCATTGATAGTTGACAATTCGAGCAAAGCTTGCAGGTTCAAGACTTGCTCCCCCCACTAAAACCCCATCAATCTCAGGTTCAGCCATGATTTCATCTATAAGATTTGGCTTTACGGAACCGCCATACTGAATTGGTACATTGGGATTGCTCAACAAACTGCGAATTAAGCCAATGACACGATTGGCTTCCTTGCATTCACAAGTATCGCCAGTGCCAATCGCCCAAATAGGTTCATAGGCAATCACCAAATTCTCCTGATTCACATCCACCAAATCTGTTTTTATTTGGTTAGTAATCAGCGATTCTGTTTCGTCCGCATCTCGTTGTTGTTTAGTTTCACCCACACAAAGAATCGGGGTTAAACCAAAGCGTTGAGCTGCTTTGAGACGTAGATTAACGGTTTCATCCGTTTCCCCGAAATATTGCCGTCGTTCGCTATGACCGACAACAACATAGCGTACCCCAATTTCAGCCAGCATAGGTCCAGAAATTTCACCCGTGTAGGCTCCAAATTCCTCCCAATGGATATTTTGCGCTCCCAATTGTACGCGACTGCCATGTAAATTTTTTGACAAAGCGCTTAGATCGGTGAAGGGGACGCACAAAACCACCTCTCGCTCATCAGGGGTGGCGTCCAAAGCAGGCAAAAATCCTCTTAAAAAATCTTCAGATTCTGCCTGGGTTTTATACATTTTCCAGTTACCGGCAATAACTATTTTTCGCACAAGTGATTTCGTCAATATCTTACTGCTACAGATGCATTCTTCAGTTTAGGATGTTTTGTCGGTCATTTGGGGATTGGGCATTGGAAATTGATTCTCGCGTGACCCTTGATTCCCCTGACTGTGCTTCCGAAAATCACTAGGATGGTAAATAGAGTAGTATATAAAAATTTAAAATAACAACCAAAAATAAACCTACATAATTCTTAAAACTATCCGCGTCCATCAGCGTTCATCTGCGGTTCAAAACCCAAAATTGATATGACTTCAACATTGCCCACGCCCGAACCTAGTAGTAATTCACCCAGTCCAGACGACAACTCTCCCCAATGGGAAGAAGAACTTGATAGTGCCATTTTCACCTTTGAAGACATTCAAGCAGAACTCAACTACAAACAAGCACAAACAGCACTACAAAATTTGGTAGCCCATCTCGATCTCACCTCCCAAGAAAAAGAAGGGCTAGAAACAGAAATTTCTGACCTAGAAACCATGTTGGGAAAACTAGAACGCATGGTAGTCCAAATAGCAGCTTTTGGCTTGGTCGGACGTGGCAAATCCTCCTTACTTAACGCATTGGTAGGACAAACAGTCTTTGAAACCGGTCCGTTGCACGGTGTTACTCGCAATACTCAAACAGTAGACTGGAGCTTTTCTTCAGAAGAAATCGGCACAACAGAACGTGCTGTGCGAGTCACTTTACCCGGAATAGGTCAATCTCAAGTGCAATTAATTGACACTCCCGGTTTAGATGAAGTAGATGGTGATACCCGCGCAGCACTAGCAGAACAGATTGCAAAACAGGCGGATTTAATTCTGTTTGTGATTTCCGGTGATATGACTAAGGTCGAACACGAAGCCCTTTCGCAGTTGCGTGAGGTGGGTAAGCCTATTTTGCTGGTGTTTAATAAAGTAGACCAGTATCCAGAAGCAGACCGAATGGCAATTTATGAGAAAATTCGGTCTCAGAGGGTAAGAGAACTCCTTTCACCAGATGAAATTGTTATGGCAGCAGCATCACCATTAATCAGAACGATGGTTCGCCGTTCTGATGGAACTCATGGTGTACAGCTAAGGTCGGGAACTGCTCAAATAGAGGAACTCAAACTAAAAATTTTGGAAGTTCTGCAACGTGAGGGGAAAGCTTTGGTTGCTCTTAACACCATGATTTATGCTGATAATGTAAATGAACAATTGGTGCAGCGCAAGCTCAAAATTCGCGCCGAAGCCGCCAATCAACTCATTTGGAAGTCAGTTATGACAAAGGCAATTGCGATCGCACTCAATCCTGTGACGGTAGTTGATTTTTTGAGTGGAGCGGTAATTGATGTTGTCCTCATTGTGGGTTTATCCAGACTATACAGCATTCCTATGACAGAAGCAGGAGCGGTAAACTTATTAAAACAAATTGCTCTTGGCATGGGTGGCATCACAGCCAGCGAATTACTGGCAAACTTGGGTTTAAGTTCCCTCAAAACACTGCTTGGGCTATCTGCACCTGCAACTGGTGGGATTTCTTTAGGTCCCTATTTATCTGTAGCCCTGACGCAAGCAGGCGTTGCTGGCGTTTCTTCCTACGCTATAGGGCAAGTCACTAAAGCATATTTAGCCAATGGAGCATCATGGGGACCGACTGGACCGAAAGCTGTCATTAGTAAAATTTTGGCAGACCTTGATGAAAGTTCTATTCTCAATAGAATCAAGGATGAATTACGCAGCAAGGTAAAATCACAGTAGCATCATATACTTTCGTACACCAAAACAAATCAAAATTTTTCTACTCCCTACCCCCTACTCCCTACCGATTACATTGGGTATATCATTAATTACAAGGAAGCGGGCAAGATGCCCGCACCACAAGAAAATTTGGTGCATTTTTTTATTTCAAAGTTCCTATACTATAAATACGTACATGGGGGTATAACAGGAGTATAAATCTTGCAGCCAGATTTAATGGGCTTGGAAATTACGAAGGGCGAACTAAAACGCTTGATTGGGTTAGACCCAGATGACGTGTTCCGACCTTCTATTATGCAAAATCGCGAGAAGCGATTGGGTTTTCTTATAAATGAAATGATAGTGGCACTCGCTCTAACACCGATTGTTGTCGGTGGAATTTATGCGTTTATGATTTTGCCCATCTTCGGTTCCTCAATCCCTCTAGGGCTGCTCTTGTTAATTATAGTACCAGTGACTGTAGCGATCGGGCGATGGGTTTGGCGGCGTATAAGCTGTCCAAAAACACTCACAACACTTTTAGACGAAGTTGATAAGTATCATTCTGTCATCAAAGCAATAGATATTCACGACCAACTCACAACATCGGGCAATGACAGCCATTTTAACGATCGCGAGACAGCGATCGCCGCTTTGCAACTTATTAGAGAAGATTTAGTCCGGGCTTTGAAAACGGAACGAATTTTGCGAGATAATAAAAAACTGCTTGCCAACAGCCAAGAGCTATTTGTCAATAATTTAACGAATCTGCAAACCTTGCAAGTGAGCGCTCAAGCTAGCGAATACGCTCAATTTCTCAATCAATCGTTGCAAATTGCTCTTGATGTGCAAGCAGAGATCAGAAAATTGCAGTCTCCCCGGTGAGTGACACAAAGATGACCACTAAACCAAAAATTATTGTCCTGGATGACGACCCCACAGGTTCTCAAACAGTTCACAGTTGCTTACTGCTCATGCACTGGGATGTAGATACCCTGCGTTTGGGGTTACAAGAGGATTCACTTATTTTCTTTGTACTAACTAATACAAGATCTCTTCCAGCAGATCAAGCAGCATCGGTCACCAGGGAAGTTTGCCATAACTTGAAGCTAGCTATCGAAGCTGAGGAAATACACGATTTTCTGATCGTCAGTCGTTCCGACTCCACTTTGCGGGGACATTATCCAATTGAAACCGATGTTATTGCTGAAGAACTCGGTCTTTTTGATGCTCATTTCCTTGTACCAGCGTTTTTCGAGGGCGGACGTATCACTAGTGACAGCGTACATTATTTGATTGTTAATGGTGTTCCAACTCCAGTGCATGAAACTGAGTTTGCTCGTGATTCAGTTTTTGCCTACCATCACAGTTATTTACCCAAGTATGTGGAAGAAAAAACTACTGGACGTATTCGTGAGGAATCAGTAGAACGCTTTTTACTTGCGGATATTCGATCTGGAAGTTTGAAACGCTTAATGCAACTCAGTCACAATCAGTGTGCTGTTGTGGATGGAGAAACTCAAGCAGATCTTAACCGCTTTGCACAAGACGTACTAGCCGCAGCAAGTCAAGGAAAAAGATTTTTGTTTCGCAGCGCTGCCAGTATCTTAACAGCTTTGGCAGGATTGCCACCCCAACCTATTGCAGCAGAAAATATGGCACAGTATGTCAGAGGGGGTAATCCTGGTGCAGTCATCGTAGGTTCCCACGTCAAGAAAACAACCGAGCAATTAAAGATGCTGTTACAAGAAGAGGGAACAGTGGGTATAGAAGTTGATGTTGCCCAGTTGGTTAATGCTAGTGTAGATGAATCTGCTACACTGCTAACCAAGGTTGTTGATAGTGTTCAAGCAGTACACGATGCTCGCAAAACACCAGTGATTTATACCAGCCGTCAAGAGCTAACATTTGAAAACGTGGAAACTAGATTGCAATTTGGTCTGAAAGTTTCAGCTTTATTGATGGATATTGTACGGCATCTACCATCAGATATTGGATTTTTAATTAGCAAGGGTGGCATTACTTCTAACGATGTTTTAAGTACTGGTTTAGCTTTGACTTCAGCACGATTACTCGGCCAAATTCTCGCTGGTTGTTCAATAGTCAAAACTCCATTAGACCATCCTCAGTTTCCCGAATTACCAGTGGTATTATTTCCTGGAAATGTGGGCGATGCCCATGCTTTAGCAACGGTGTATCAAAGGTTAAAAGTGGTTAGTGGTTAGTAGATAGTCGTTAGTCGTTAGTCGTTCTTTACCACTAAAAACTAACAACTAACCACTAACAATTATCCACTAACAATATCTAAAATGTAAAGTCAATGTCTACTTACTCTAATGCAGAAGAAAATCCTATTATCCCTGAATCCGAGGTCAATTCTGTTCTTGTGTATTTAAAATCAAATTCTGCTGAGGGCAATGCAGAAGTGATTTCTGTCAGTGTCAGTGAAAATTCACATTCTGCTGTTGTTAAGACAGCGTCACATTTTGTCACTTCTGAAGAAGACTCACATTCTGTAGTTGTGAATGTAGAGTCAAATTCTGTTGCTGCTGATGTAGAGCAAAATGTTGCCGTTCCTGAAACAGAGTCTGATTCTAACCTTCTCGGTGTGGAGTCAAATGTTGTCCCTATCAATGCTGAGTCCAAACCCGCTCCACTAATCATAGATTTGAATGAATTGCCGTCTCTAGAAAATACGGTTAATCCAAATATTCAAGTCCAACTTAAAAGTGAGAAAGAAAGGCTGTTATTAATTTTACCTACAGAATCCCAAGTGCCTTCATCAGAATACAATTGGACTGACATCTGGCAACAGATGAAGTTGCGACTTTTAGCTTGCCATCGCTCTTTTTCACCAAATACTCCCGTGTATTTGGAAGCGCAAGACCGCTTGTTAGATGGCAGACAACTACAAGAACTGGCTGAGAGTTTAGGTCAATATCAAGTTTATCTGAAATCTGTTTCCACCAGTCGTCGCCAAACTGCTATTGCAGCTGCTACTTCAGGCTACTCTGTAGAACAAATACAGCCCCCAAAAACGCTTCGTTCCGAACCCAAACCTACCAGGCTACCTCTAGCAGAACCTCTCTATTTAGAAAAAACCGTTCGTTCAGGCGAGGAAGTTCGCCACCCAGGTCATATCATTCTTTTAGGAGATTTAAATCCGGGTGGTATCGTAATTGCAGACGGGGATATTCTCATTTGGGGTCGTCTGCGTGGAATTACTCATGCAGGTGCTAATGGTAATCGAGAGTGTTTGATTATGGCTTTGCAAATGGAACCAACCCAGTTGCGGATAGCAGATGCAGTCGCTAGAGCACCGGAAAAATCTCCCACTCAGTATTATCCTGAAGTGGCTTACGTCACATCAGAAGGAATTCGCATCGCCCGGTCTACTGATTTCTCTAAAATCTTATTAAGTCGGCTCAGTCAAAAAAAGGATGAAGGATGAAAATGGAATTGGGGCATTGAGCATTGAGCATTGAGCATTGAGCATTGGGCATTGGGCATTGGGCATTGATCGAGTTTTAACAATCTTCAATCTCTACTCCCTACTCCCTACTCCCTACTCCCTACTCCCTATTCTGTTGTATATTTTTAATCACCAATCGAGCGCATTTCGATCATGACTCGCATTATTGTCGTTACCTCTGGCAAAGGAGGGGTGGGTAAAACCACGATAACAGCAAACCTAGGTATGGCTTTAGCCAAAATGGGGCGTCAAGTGGCTTTAGTTGACGCTGATTTTGGTTTGAGAAATTTGGATTTGCTGCTAGGACTAGAAAATCGCATAGTATACACTGCAGTTGAAGTTTTGGCTAGAGAATGTCGTCTGGAGCAAGCTTTAGTTAAGGACAAACGGCAACCCAATCTAGTCTTGTTACCTGCAGCACAAAATCGTACCAAAGATGCTGTCACTCCCGACCAAATGAAGCTTTTGGTGAATGCGCTGGCACAGAAGTATGAGTATGTTTTGATTGATAGCCCAGCAGGAATTGAGATGGGGTTTAAAAATGCGATCGCCCCAGCAAAAGAAGCTTTAGTGGTATCCACACCAGAAATAGCCTCAGTCCGTGATGCTGACCGGGTTGTGGGGTTGCTAGAGGCGCAGGGTATTAAGAGAACTCATCTCATTATTAACCGCATCAGACCCGCAATGGTACGGGCAAATGATATGATGTCCGTTCAAGACGTTCAGGAACTTTTAGCTATTCCCTTAATTGGGGTAGTCCCTGATGATGAGCGCGTCATAGTCTCTACCAATCGCGGCGAACCTTTAGTACTGTCGGAAAATTCTTCTTTAGCTGCCACAGCTTTTGATAACATTGCTCGCAGATTAGAAGGAGAATCAATCGAATTTCTTGATTTAGATTCAGATCGCGACAACCTCTTTTCTCGTCTGAAAAAGTTGTTCCGAACAAAGATTGTTTAACTTTCCCACCGTCTGCCCTTCTAGCCGCAATGATTGTCGAACTTTTAGAAAAACTTTTTTTTCGCAGTGCTGACACCAGCCGCACTCAGGTTAAACGTCGCCTGCAATTAGTTATAGCTCACGATCGCGCTGATCTCAGCCCTCAAATCTTAGAAAAAATGCGGCAAGAGATTTTAGAAATTGTCTGCCGTTATGTCGAAATTGACCAAGATGGATTGGAGTTTTCCCTAGAAAGCAGCCAACGGACAACGGCTCTGATTGCCAATTTGCCAATTCGGAGAATTAAAGAAAATTTACCAGAAGATACACTGAAACCTGAAGTTGTACCAAAAGAAGCAAAACCAAAAGAAGCAACACCAGAAGTGGAAGTTACCGATAAGGCTACCGAATAAAGTCGCACGAGGATTGGTTATTCTCAGCAGTTGTAGTTTAAATAAAACATTAAGAGATTTCCAAGTAATTATCTCTAATTGTGGTACGGGCTTCTAGCCCGTCACTAGTATAGGACGGGCGAGACGCCCGTACCACAAGAGAATTTGAAGACTTTTTTATTTAGAAGTCCCTAACCTGAGTACAGCTTTGCTTGGGGACTCCTGACAGATTAGTTGAAAGATACATCTTCATAAACTAACTAAGCTACAGGAGCAAAAAATGCATTCCTTACCCAATCCAAAAGATTGGTCATGGCCGTTCTGGCCGATTGTACCGCTTTATCCCTATGGTAAGAGGCGCACACTCTGTAGGGAAGTCGTTGAAGGAACTATCTGGACATTGGAGCAAGTTCAGGGCATTCTCTACACTGTTGTCCCGATCCGCATGACTGTTGTAAAGCTTTCTGCGGGGGGTCTTCTCATTTACGCGCCCGTTGCTCCAACACCTGAGTGTATCCGTTTGGTGAAGGAACTAGAAGCAAAACACGGTGATGTTAAGTATATCATCTTACCAACCAGTTCTGGTTTGGAGCATAAAGTTTTTGTTGGCCCCTTTGCTCGTCGTTTTCCTCAAGCTCAGGTATTTGTTGCTCCCCATCAGTGGAGTTTTCCGGTAGACCTGCCTTTGAGTTGGCTTGGCTTTCCTTCCAACCGAACCCAAATCATTCCAAAGAATAGCAGTCTTCCCTTCGCTGATGACTTTGATTGTGCTGTGTTAGACATCAACTTGGGAAGGGGTTATTTCGTAGAAGTTGCTCTCTTTCACAAGCGATCGCGCACTCTACTCTTGACTGATACTATACTTTCAGTGCCAGAAGAACCACCTGCGATCGTTCAATTAGACCCATACCCCTTGCTGTTTCATGCCAAAGACAGCGCACTAGAAGCGATTGATAACAACGAAGCAAACCGCCGTAAGGGATGGCAGCGCATTTCATTGTTCGCAATTTACTTCCGTCCTGGCGAGTTGGAAATGTTGGAATGGGGAAGGATGGTACGCGATGCTTTGAAAGCACCAGATCGATCCGCAAAGGCATACTTTGGTTTTTTTCCCTTTCAATGGCAACAGAACTGGAAGTACTCTTTCGATACCCTACGAGGTGGGGGGCGTCCCTTTGTAGCACCAATTCTACAAACCCTGATTCTTCCCCAAGCACCAAAACAAGTTCTTCATTGGGCTGATAAAGTTGCCACTTGGGATATTCACTGGATAATTTCTTGTCACTTTGACTCGCCGATTGAAGCCAGCCCGGAGCAATTTCGTCAAGCATTTGCGTTTCTAGAAAAGCAACCATCTGTAGGAGGAAATCAGCCCCTACCAGAAAAAGATTTGAGATTTATTAAGGAACTTGAAGCTAATCTAGTTCGTATTGGCATTGCAAAACCAGCAAAGGAAAATTCGTAATTCAGCGCAATATTCCCAGCCTTTCGATAAAATGTAATGACCATTTCAAGACGATCGCCATGACAACCAATGAAACTTGGGAAACAACCAGTAATGTTTCTGTAGGAGAAAATTCTTCCCTAACATCAGAGCAGTATCGCCAAAAGATGCAGCGGCGTAAAGAAATTCAAGATCAGAGAGTCGCTAAAGCGTCAACCGAAAAGGGGTTAATTATTATTAATACTGGTAATGGTAAGGGCAAAACAACAGCTGCACTTGGAATGGTGTTGCGATCGCTAGGTCATGGTTATAAAGTGGCGATTATTCAATTTATCAAAGGAGCTTGGGAACCTGCTGAGAAAAACGTGCTCAGCATTTGGCAAGGAGACTTGTTAGAATTTCATGCTTTAGGCGAAGGCTTTACCTGGGAAACTCAAGACCGCGATCGCGATATTGAAAAAGCGGTTGCGGCTTGGCAAAAAGCACTCTCATACATTTGCAACCCAAATTATAAGTTAATTTTGTTGGATGAAGTCAATATTGCTCTAAAACTAGGCTACTTAAAAACTGAAGAGGTTGTGGCAGGATTAGAACAAAAGCCCTATAACACTCACGTTATTCTGACAGGTAGAGGTGCGCCTCAGGCATTAATTGAACGGGCAGATCTAGTTACAGAAATGACATTAGTCAAACACCCTTTTCGGGATCAAGGCATTAAAGCACAGCCAGGAATCGAGTATTAATTATGAATTGTGAATTGGTCATAATTCATTTTTACACATTTGCAACATCCGGCGATCGTTTGCATTTGCATTCAGTGGATGATATTTTTGTAGTACAACAGAGTGGTCATAAGTGGTAGATTCATCATCCATGAGACGAGGTACGCTACTGCTAGTGGCTATTTGTGTCTGACTTTTGTCACCGGGATAACCAGTCACAGTCATTGCCAACTCACCTCTTGAATCAAGCGTACCGTTAAAACAGCTAAATTCCGAGTGAGGCATATATAAAGCGCCTAACACTTTACCCTGTTGCTTTTCAAACACAATATAACCTTGTCCAAGTTGACTTGGTTTAGGTGATTCACCATATAGATAAATACCATCTTTTTGTGGAATTTTGGCTCTACTTAATGCAGAGGTAGAGTTTCTTACCAATCTTTGAGAATTGTTACTTGGTGTACCAAGAGTATTGACTTGTTGTAAATTATTTGTTACCTTAACGGGGTTGGACTCGTTACTAAATACTGCTTTAGTTTGGCTGGCAAAGGTGCCGAGTATAAGAACTAAGCCAACAAGGGGAAACCCTAACTGACGTGAAGAAAAGTGCTGTTTCATATTTTTAGGCAACCTACTTGCCAACTAAAATTTACTATCGAGTTCTGTATTTTTAACTTACTATCAACCGTACTTGAGTTGTAATGTATTTGTCTCCATCAATAGTTTGATTTGTATTTTTCAGAAAAATCCTCTATTAAAGAATTAAATTACTACTAATTTTGGATTGTTAATGTTAAGGTATCCATCTTTAGCTACTCCTACTTCTAGTGTCATAGCCCGTATTTGCTAGTGTGCTCTGGACAAGATGAAACTACAAAAGTAAATTTGTTAATTCCGGATAAGAACCAGGAATTTTTCCAATTTCTTTCTCTATTAGTCGTTCTGAAAAATAAACATATAATGTTCTATTTGTAAAGTCTAAAATTGAGTATTTATCAAAATAACTATAAATAAAAAATTATCTCTTAAATCAGGAGGCATACTACCAAAGATCCCCGACTTCTTAAAGAAGTCGGGGATCTTTTTTCTAGTCTTTGAGAATTAATGCAGTCAAGTACTAGCTAGCGACATATTCTTTGACATTAGCGCGGCGACGGCGCAGATGAGCAAGAGCTTGATGCTCTAACTGACGAACGCGTTCGCGGCTGAGGTTGAGGCGTTCGCCAACTTTCGCTAAAGACATTTCGTTTCCATCTACTAAGCCAAAGCGCAGGGCTAGAACTTCTCTCTGCTGGGGAGTCAGTTCTGCGAGCATATTGTTCAAGTCTTGGCGCAAGAACTCCTGAGTGGTGTAATACTCTGGCGATGGACCATCATCTTCGAGCATTTCTTGTAATTCGGTGTCTTGGTTGTCGCCAACTTTTACATCCAAAGAAACAGGCTGACGCGCCATGTTTAAATACTCTCGAATTTGGGCTGGTTCTAATTCGAGTTCTTTGGCAATTTCAGCAGGAGAGGGAGATCTTCCCAATTTCTGAGCGAGTTCCCTCTGCACTTTCTTGATTTTGTTGAGTTTTTCTGTAATGTGGATGGGTAAGCGAATAGTACGACCTTGTTGAGCGATCGCTCTTGTAATTGCTTGGCGAATCCACCAGTAGGCGTAGGTTGAGAACTTATAACCCCGTGTTGGGTCAAATTTCTCTACACCTCTCTCTAATCCTAGAGTTCCTTCCTGGATCAGATCCAGAAACTCCATGTTCCGCTTCTGGTATTTCTTGGCAATAGCAACCACTAGGCGTAAATTCGCCTCGATCATCTTCTGCTTAGCCCGTTTGCCTTGGTGAACAATTTGTGTCACCTCAGCTTCTGGCTTGCGGACATGAGTCGCCCACTCTTGTAATGTTGCTTCGTGATTCAGTTTTTTCTCTAAAGCTTCTTTCGCTTCTACAAGCACCATCATTTGTTGTACCTGCTTCCCGAAGACAATCTCTTGCTCACGGGTTAACAGTGGTACACGACCAATCTCGCGCAGATAGGTTCGCACCATATCAGCCGTGAATTTGGCGTTTAGGTTTTCGGTTTGGGCATCAACTGTAGGCATCGGTGCGTTTTCCTCTATTCCGTAAACAAAGTTAATAAATAATGAAGACAAAAGGGGAAGAGCAATGCACTCCTTATTACGTATGCAGGAAACTACCAATAACAAACTGTTATATACAGATTTTGTGGTGACGGTCATCCCTTAAGGTAAGTTCCCCACCTTTTCCAGATTTTGGAATCGCTCTTAAGCATTCTCGTGATTATCAAGAATTCTTTGTTTCCTTTAGCTTTTGGCGGTAACGGATATAATATGAAGTCGGTATGAGTTTTACTTACATTATAGTACGACAATTTTTGCCGAACGTAAAGTGGTGGAGTTAAATCTTTCAATTATAAAACAAAACGTTTTTGTTGCACGAAATCTCTGACATTATTTTTCATATATTTATAATGACTCTAAAACCCCCCTTTCGGTCTTCCTCCAATAGCCGGATAACCGAACTGAATCGCTTCTTATTATGGAGGGATGTCACGAAATCTCAGAATTGGAAATAGAAATTTAACAATTGGTAGTTAGTTCCTCTAGTTCGCAAATACCCACCATCAGAGAAACAGGGTTAAACGCTGAGTCTTTCTCACTTCAAGCGGCATGACAGCTACTACAAACATCTGTTAGTCAGCATCCGCTCTCAGAATAAAATCTACCTTTGTTTTCAGCATGACGCTAGGTCTCCTTCAATAAGTCCATACAGCGATCGCACACAATTACTGTAGCTTTTTTTACCTCTTTCCAAGGACAAACCCTAACGAAACCTTTACTTACTGGTACATCTGTAAAACACACTGTGATACAGATTCTTGACATCTGAGCGCTTTTGGTTTTTGCTTAAAACCTTAACTCGCTTAATGTAAACTGCCCTAAAAATTTCTAAGAAGTGTTTGTATCTCATTATAGCTCATTCCTGCTATATATGACAAGATATTGCTTCTATGATCAATGACAATACCTCCCATCACAAATTCAGATATCTCTTTATAATACATTATACTACAGCAAGTAGCATAAAAAATAAATCCCACAGTCACTGGTCACTGATTACTGGTCACTGGTCACTGATTACTGGTCACTGGTCACTGATTACTGTCAAAAACCAAGGTCTGCTTTAGCAAGTTCAGCCGCAGCAAACACCTCCGCATCTGGCTTGTCCTCCCAATCGGTATCACCAATTTCCTCATAGAATTTGGCATCGTAGGGACGAGTCCGCACCACAACAGGCATGGGAACAGCATGACCCAGAACCAAAGCTTGTTGCTTTGAGTCCAACTTTGCCAAAACTGACTTCAAACTACCAGCACCAGAAACACCAGTAAAAATCGCGTCTATATCTTTTTCATCATTTAACAAAGCAGTGATCCGAGTCCCAATCTGAGACATGACTTCATTATCTATACCCGATGGACGTTGATCTACCACTAAGAGGGTGACAAAATACTTACGCATTTCTCGGGCGATTGTACCGAAAATAGTACTTTGTACGGTCGCAGGATCTAGAAAGCGGTGTGCCTCCTCAATAGTAATCATCAGTTGGGTCGGTTTATCGAGGGGGTTTTTCGATTGTAAAAACTTTTCTGCCTTATTCACATAGTGTTGGTGAATCCGGCGAGTAATCATATTGGTGACCAACATATAGGAAAGCATATCCGCCTGGGAGCCAAACTCCACCACAATGTTTTTACCACCTTCCAAAGAACGTAACATCTGATTGACGTAGTTCTGAGGGCAAGCAGCACGCATATACTTTAAATTATCCAATCGCAGAAGTTTCCTCTGCAAAGCAGTAATCGAACCCTGGTGACCTCGCTTTTCCTCACAAAACATCTTGATTTCCTCATTTGTCATATTTAACAACTGAAGAATCCAAGACTTGCCAAACT
Organism: Scytonema hofmannii PCC 7110; assembly: GCF_000346485.2. Classification (NCBI taxonomy): domain Bacteria; kingdom Bacillati; phylum Cyanobacteriota; class Cyanophyceae; order Nostocales; family Scytonemataceae; genus Scytonema; species Scytonema hofmannii. The sequence continues at coordinate 10,237,741 of NZ_KQ976354.1, read as the reverse complement.
CGGCGTAGAGAATGTTCGCGTTATCGATACTGGCTTCCGAAAGACCCAAATCTCTAGCACATAACTTTACGTCTTCTACTTCAATTTGGTCATAACTCAAATAAAGTTCTTGTGCGTGAGGAACTCCCCGACGCTTTGTAGATTCTGGATCGAGAGTATATACCTCTACTTTTCCGGGAAATAGCTGCTTTAAACCTTTTACGGTACTAAATTGTTTGCCTTCCGAAACAGCTTCCCAGCCATACTCGGAGTGCATATCAAAAATCAAATTGACTGCTGCATTTTTACGGATTGTCCCAGCCAAAAGTAACCTTGTCAAAAAGGATTTCCCAGTCCCCGATTTACCAAAAATCCCGTTACTTCGCTCTACAAATCTGTTTAAATCGATACAAACTGGCACCTCCATATCGAGAGGTTTTCCTACAGAAAAGTTTTTCCTTTGCGGGTCATCTTCCCATCCAAATACTCGCCGAAAATCCTCCACAGAAGCCTCATAAACTTGGCTAAAGTGGCTGGGAATTGTTTTTACTGGTAGCAATTCCATCGTCGTACTTGTTTGAGGCTGAAATGATGCCAAACCTGTTGTTGATGGAACAAAAGGATTTATAGATTTACCGTTAGTGGAGGAAAAAGATTCTTCAGATTCTGGAGTAAACATTAGCATTGGAGCAAGGTTAATCGTGCCATATGTACCGCCTCCCGCCAAAATTTCTCGTAAAAAAGTATCTTCCCAATTAGGAGGGTTAGCAGTGATTCTCTGATTGGCTATTCCCAACGAGACATCTGTGAGCATACAGAAGAAACGCGATCGCACCCCTTGTACCACCAAAAATTTCCCTACCCGCATATCTTCCACAGAAATATCGGGGTGCAATCTTACTTCTAATCCCCCTATGAGAGAGCCTTGTATAACTGAACCTAATGGCTGTCCCAAATTCATTTTTACATTTTTGTTTCTTGCATATGTTGCATTGTAAATGCAAACTATACAATTTGCACTAAGTTTTTATTAGTTGTTAGTTGTGAGTTGTTTTTCCACTAACCACTAACCACTAACAACTAACCACTAACTATTCAATTTGAATTGAAGTTGGAGCACCTGGTGTAGTGAAACTTAATAGAGGTTTGCGAAATTGAGCATACAGCCTGTCTCTCCAGCTAAAAAATGGTTCATATGCTAGATCTTCTGCAAATACAGGGACTCCCTTACCTCTTAGAGAGACTGGTAAATCCAAATAAGGACCATCAGGAAACTTCAACAACATCGATAAACCAGCCACGGCAAAATCAGCTAGGGTTGGTTCATCGCCTGTCAAATAGGGGCTATCTGCCAACAATAGGGTGAGCGCTTCCAAGTCTTGCTTTAAGTCCGCGATCGCACCTCTGATGACATCTGGAGTATAACCAACTCCCACGCCCATCATTTGCAGCAATTCGCTAGGTACGCCTTGGACGACAGTTTTCAGAATATCTGGTGTTGTAGTTGGCAGTAGAGATTTGCGAAAATTTTGATTTTGGCTAATTGCAGAAAATAATGCTTTGCGACTTTTTATCCCTATTGACTCATCTGCCCATTCTTCAATCAATAAAGTTAGAGCTCGTTGCTTTGAGTTTGTTGGTAGCAATGGACGTTCGGGATACTCAGAGTCTAAATACTTAGCTATTTCTGTAGAATCTGCTATATACCTAATACCGTCTTTTAATACTGGCACTTGCCGTTGACCTGTTAAACGGAACAACTCTATCTGTCCAATTCCGGGTGTTACCTCGATCTTACGGTAATCCAGACCCTTGTAATCTAGAATCAGACGCACTTTCTCTGAGTACTGAGACAGTTCAAACTGGTATAATTCCAGCATTCTTCAGTTCCTGTGCTTAGTGTACTTATTGATTCTACACTTCAATCAGTGACCAGTGACCAGTGACCAGTGACTAGTGACTAGTGACCAGTCATCGGTAAAATATACTGTGTAAGTCTCCAAATTTATTTAGGAAAAAAGCGTACAGTCATTATTTAAATTCCCTACTTTATAAGTGTGGAAATTAACTGGTCACTGGTCACTGGTCACTGGTCACTGTTAATTACTGCTTGAGTGAGATTTTATGTGTAACAAAATGATATAAATCAATAGTGGTGATATGTGAAAATAAAAACCAAGTAAGTTTTATGAAGGTTGAATACGGCAATTTGCTGAAGCAATTGGCTAGCATTGTAGGAGTGACGGGTATTAGTTTCCTGCTTGGGTTACCTGTTGGGGCAAACGAGGTATTAAATCCTAACCCCAGTATTTTCAAAGAAATGCCTTATAACAAGAGTCTACGTCTTCGAGTTGACTCACAGTATACGCCCGGAAGGCCTGCATCGGAAGTCACAAAGTCCACTAAGAAAACTCCAGCCAAAAATCTAGTGGCGCAAGGCGGTGCAACAAATCCAAAACCAAGCATTTTGCAGGAGTGTCCTTATAACCGTGCTGCTTGTCCTGGGGGATCGACAAGTCCCACAGAACTTCCATCCACGACGCCTGACAGCACACCTCCTTCTAGTCCAACAGAAATACCGACTACGCCAACTACACCGACTACACCGCCAGATAAGCCTTCCACCGATAGTTCAGAAGGCAAGAATATAGTCGCAGTGGCAGAGTCTAACGGGTCTTTTACAATGCTAACCAAAGCATTAAAAGCAGCTGGGCTAGTGGAAACTTTACAAGGTAAAGGACCCTTCACTGTTTTTGCGCCGACTGATGCAGCCTTTGCCAAGTTACCACAAGAGGCCGTACAAGATTTGTTAAAGCCTGAAAACAAGGAAGTACTGACAAAAATCCTGAGATATCATGTTGTTTCTGGTTCTGTACAGTCTAGCGATTTGAAATCAGGCGAAGTCAAAAGTGTTGAAGGCGGTGCAATTAATGTCAAAGTTGAACAAGGTGGTGTCATGGTCAATGACGCTAAGGTCGTTCAAGCTGATGTCAAAGCTAGCAATGGCGTTATTCATGTGATTGATAACGTTATTTTACCCCCTGATTTATAAGTAGTTGGGGGTTAGTGGTTAGTGGTTAGTGGTTAGTAGTTTCCTTGCTAACTGCTAACCCACCTAGCTGTACAGTATTTTTGGAAGAAGTGCGCGACGATAAGTTCTTCTTAACTTTAATTCCAAACGGAGTTGATTCTAGCTAACAACCGCTCGAAGTTAATTGGTTTGCGGATAAAATCATCTTCTTTTATCTTCAATTCCTCTATGACACGAGTGTCATTAGAACCGGTGACAAGTAAAATTGGAATAAAAGGTAACTTCTCATTTTGACGGATACATTGAGTGATTTCATAGCCATTCATTCCCGGCATTACAACATCTAGCAGCACTAAATCGGGTGGGGAAGCTTCAATTTTAGCCAACGCCGAATTTCCATTTGTTGCTGTATCAACGTCATAACCTTGAGCTTGTAAAGCAGTTTGAAGTAACGATACATTGAGTGCAAAATCATCTACAACCAAGATTCGGCGACGTTGAGCAAATTGCATAATATAGTAATACCTAATTGTTAAAAGTTAGTTCAAAAAAATTAAGTATATATGTTTAAGTATTATGATTATTACATATTTTTTTATATTTAAATCAATCATTGGATAGTTGACAAAATCTATGTTTTTACTAACGAGTAAGTATCATTAAAGTGAACTCGTTAGCCACGCTAGGTTGATTCTCTTAAGGTATTTCTAGTCCCTTTTTTATTGCCTGCTGAACCACGAACAACCAAGCGATCGCCCACCACTTCCACCTCGTCTACCTCTACGGGTAGATTTTCCAATTTTTTGGCAACTTGTTGGTTTAATCGTTCTTCAGAAAATCCAAACCGCTTAGATAAATCTAAGAGAGAAAAACTGATGTTACCAAGCTTAATGCGGGTGGTGTCATCTAAGCTCACTTGTTTGTTACGGAGAGTTGGTTTTCCTTCCACCTCCACATAGACGGGGCGATACCTCAAGATTGGTATAGCGGAGAGTAACTTGGAAACCACTATCTGTTCTCCCTTTTGCAACTCGTTGAAAGGAATTGCTCTTAAATCAATCACTGCACCTGCGGAGATTTTACCGTTTTCAATTTGAGTCTTTGTGCTGACAACAGCTTGAGCAAGACGACTTTTGTCAGTGGATTGAGCAATTCCTGAATCAATGAGAGCATTGACTTCATCCGCATCTAGTTGCACTTCACGTTTAGCTTTTGAGCCTTTGAGACGGTCGGAAATTTTATGCAACACTTGCTTTTGCGCTTGTTGCTTTTGTGCTTTTTGAAGTTGCTCGGTTTGGTCAGTTGGAGGAGCCAGATTTGCAACCGTCGGCGGGCTGACTTGCTGAGTTTGTGAATTCTTATACCAGTCGGGTAATTGGGTGGCCTGATACCAAAAAAAGAAGAAAACAGCGCCAGTGCTAGTAACAGTAAGGCTAAATAGGAATAATAGTCGCTTGAGCATAAGCGAATAACAAGATATTTATAAGTTTAATTGATTCTTTATACATTCCCAACTTTCTTGTGTACAGGTAGAATCTAGCACATAAGAGAGTATTAGAAGTATTTAGTACCGTTGAGTTGCAAAGCGATCGCATAGCGTATCGCACTTGTCAAAAGTCCAATTTTCTCTGCTTGTGTACTGTTTTGTATAGTAAGCTTATTTCGCCGACCTGTACTAGTGCCATATTTGGCAAAGTTGTGTCGCTGTCTATTGACAAAATATATTTTTTATGCATTTTAAATTAAAAATAAAGAGCACAACCTTTATAACACGTGAATAAAGCGATCGGGTGCGTGCTGTACAAGAAAACCTTATGCTAACTGGTAATTGCGTTGCAAAGAGGTTTCATTTGTGACTATTTTTAGCAATGCTTCACATATGCAGCCATTGTTCAGCCAATCGCGTCATTAACTTGAGCAAGTGTGTGGTTGTAATTGACACAAGATGATGGTATCGTTACAAGACAAATTTCCTGACTTCACTATTGTTATAGGAGTTAGTTGTGAGACGCGATGCCATTTTTTATACGCTTTTCAAGCGTTCCCCCAGATTGCTGTTTGAACAAGTCCCCTACCGAAGGATGACATAATAGACGTAATCACAACCATCGCCGTTTACAAGTTGATTAATCTGAGCCGAGAAGAGGTCGAAGCCATGTTAGGAATTGATTTAGAGCAAACCAGAGTTTATCAAGAAGCAAAAGCAGTAAGACCGTTGGCATAGCATAGAATATCATGAACATTATACTTACACCAAAGCAAGAAAAATTTATCCAAGCCAAGTTGCAAACAGGTAAATATCATAATGCTGAAGAATTGTTAGAGTTTGCTTTCAGGCTACTTGATGAATATGAGCAAGCTGATGATGACTTGATAAATTCTGTGAGAGAAAAAATAGATGCGGCGATCGCAGTGAGCGAACAAACTCCACCTATCGACGGAAAAACTTTCGTTAACAAAATTCTGACACATTTTCAGCAAGTACGTGAGCCGCAAGAATGAATCGTCGTTATTTGATTAACATTCTTGCGACCCAAGACCTAAAAGAATTGCGATCGACACAAGACTAATTGAGAAGATAAATTTCCTTATCCCATCATAACACAAGAAAACAAATAAATACGCCCACATCCTCTCAACCTTCAGTCACAAAAGTTACCCCAAAGCACCACAACTGTGTCTCGCCTGCTTTGAAGAACTGCAAAACATCGGACTCGAAGCATTTACAAAGAAATACGATCCTTACTGGGATATTCCCCTAAATGAAAACTTACCAAAACCTGTAATAGATTTACCCATCCCCAATCAAAGTAGTGAAAATGCAGTTTCCACAGAAGATGGTAGCTTCCAACTCACTGCACCTCCAAAGGAGAAAACAAAGCGGAAAAGAAAGAAGTGATACCATATCAGCTTAATTAGCGATCGCAAGAATTGTGTCTTTCTTTGCGCCTTTGCGTGAGCTTTATTTAATGAACCGCGAAGACGCAAAGGACACGAAGAAAGAAAAGAAGAAGAGTAGTCCGCGTAGGCGGACTTTGTTTGTATAGCCGCGATTTCAATCGCTTGGGCTATGCGTATTGGCAAATTCTACTGTCCTATGCAACACATCTCAGTATTGATTACTATAATAAAAACCAGTTCGGCATATTGAATACCTCATGTCAACTTTAGCGACATCTACTTGGACGGTATCCTTCGCCCATAACTTTACTTAATGAAATCCTGAATATACCAAAAAAAATCAGCCAGCGTTTGCCCAAAACCGTTAAAATCTTAGAAAAAGACCCGATTTCCGCCCAAGGTGATGCTAAAAAGCTGAGGAAACAGATTGCGGGATAAATTTATTCGCGATCGCTTGCGTAATGGCAATCCTCCGTGGCAAGTTGTTGAATTAAACGCTGTAGATTTAGCTAGGGGTAAGGCATTGGTAGAAGAATTGAAAATCTGTCACTAAAAATCGCCAAAAACCTTTGTCAGCATCAAGTCCAAGGATAGGTCAAAGGGAAACTTCAGTCTAAAGGTAGAGAAGCACTTGTGCCATATTATAGGAAAAATATTAAATACGAGTCCGTTACATCTAGCTTTGCCGAAGGCAACCAGAAGTGAGCAAACTGACTCGTGAACTTTGGCGATTGACAAAATTGACCAAAGAGCAACTCCCAACCTTACTAGATGTCGCTTATGGTACAATTGAAAACTGGGAAAACGTTCACATGCAACCATACCCTCTACGGCTGACACGAATAGCAGTGTTAGACAAACCGCGCAATTCGTTAGAATCAAGCCAGCAGGACATGGTGAAAACCTCCTCATCAAATATTGTTCAGAAGCGGAGCCTAGAGAGTGAGCGATCCAGAAAAAGCAACTGAGCCTAAGGCAATCCGTGACCAAATCAGCAAGATTCTTGAAAGCATCACTGATGCCTTTGTAGCTTTTGACCAGCAGTGGCGCTACACTTATGTCAATCAGCAAGCTGCAAAGCTTTTAAACAAAACCCGTGAAGAACTGCTTGGCAGACAGGTATGGGAAGAGGTTTTTCCAGAGACAGTCGGAAATTGGGCATATCAAGAACTTCACCGTGCTGTCACTGAACAAGTGACTGTTGTATTTGAACACTTTAGTCAGTTGCTAGGGAAATGGCTTGAAATCCACGCTTACCCTTCGAGTGATGGTCTTGCTGTTTATTTTCGCGACATCAGCGATCGCAAACAGGTTCAAGAGGTGCTTAAAGAACAGGAGAGAAAATACCGCTACATCTTTGAAGCCGCAGGGGTGGCGATTTGGAAAGAAGATTTTTCTGTTGTCTTTGAAGCTATTGAGAGTTTAAAAGCGCAAGGCGTCCAAGATTTTCGAGCTTTTTTTGCGGAACATCCTGAGTTTGTTCAACAGGCAATTGGCATGGTGAAAATTGTCGATGTGAATGACACGGCGGTACGAATGTTTGGTGCTCTTGACAAACAGGAACTCTTGAATTCACTTCACCAAGTCTTTGTACCAGAAACTTTAGAGGTATTTGTTGAAGAACTTTTGGCATTCGCTAGCGGTCAAACTTACTTTGAATCTGAAACAATTCTGCAAACCATAAACGGAGATCGCCTCAACGTCCTGTTTACGATTACATTACCGCCCCAAACCACAAAACTAAATAACGTGTTGGTGAGCATTATGAATATTACTGCTCGCAAGCAAGCGGAGAAAGCACTGCGCCAAAGTGAAGAACGATTTCAGGCTTTTATGGAGAACAGCCCAACCGCAGCATGGATTACTGATGTAGATGGGCGCGTGCTTTACCTTAATCCTACTTATTATCGCATCTTCAAGCTACCAACAAACAACGCGATCGGCAAAAGCATCTTCGATCTGTATCCGATTGAAATCGCTCAACAATTCCTGGACAACATCAGAATGGTTGCTCGGATAAATCAAGTGCTGGAAGCAATTGAGCGTGCTCCTCGCACTGATGGTACGCTTGGTGACTTTTTGGTCTATAAATTTCCCCTAACAGATGGGTCAGGACAATGCTTGGTAGGAGGAGTTGCAGTTGACATCACCGAACGAGAACGCGCATATCGGGAACGCCACCGTGCAGAACAAGCACTCCAGAAGCAGACAGAACAATTGGTTCAAGCTAACCGGATCAAAGATGAATTCTTGGCAGTCCTCTCCCACGAACTTCGTACACCGCTCAACCCCATACTTGGATGGTCGAAGTTACTGCGAACTAGAAAGTATGATGAAGCAACCACTGTTCGCGCTTTGGAAATTATTGAGCGGAACGCCAAACTCCAGACCGAACTCATCGAAGATTTGTTAGATGTCTCTCGCATCCTGCAAGGCAAACTCACCCTAAATATTGGTACAGTCGATCTGGCATCTGCGATCGCAACAGCAATAGAAACTGTACGCTTAGCTGTCCAAGCCAATTCGATTCAGCTATTGACCGTGCTGGAACCAAACATAGGACAGGTTTGGGGCGATTCAGTTCGCTTACAGCAAGTTGTTTGGAATCTGCTGTCCAATGCCATCAAGTTTACACCCTCTGGCGGACAAGTAGAAGTCCGTTTAGAGTCCCATGGTTCAATGGCTCAGATTCAGGTGTGCGACACGGGTAAAGGAATTAGTCCTGAGTTTTTACCCTACGTGTTTGACTACTTCCGACAAGCTGACGGCACAACTACTAGGAAATTTGGTGGACTCGGTTTAGGATTAGCCATTGTTCGCCATATCGTAGAACTACATGGCGGTACGGTCAAGGCAGAAAGTTTGGGTGAAGGACAGGGAGCAACTTTTACAGTCACCCTACCACTGATGAAAATGCCCCTACATAGTGCTCCCAATCTCAAACAATCTGTTGAGCCTCCCCCTCTCAATGGGGTGAAAGTTTTGGTTGTGGATGATGAAATTGATACGCGAGAGTTAATCGCTTTCATTCTAGAGCAGTCTGGAGCAGAAGTCACACAGGTGGCGTCAGCTAGCGAAGCAATACAAGCCCTGATGCAATTCCAGCCTGACTTGTTGTTAAGCGATATTGGAATGTCAGAAGTAGACGGTTATATGCTGATGCGCCAAATCAGAGCAATGTCACCAAACCTAGGAGGGCAAATTCCAGCACTTGCTCTCACCGCTTACGCTCTTGAGGGGGATTACCAACAGGCGATCGCAGCCGGATTTCAGCAGCATATTACCAAGCCAGTAGATCCCACCGCTTTAGTTACAGCCGTTGCCAAGCTTACCGGACGTGGTAGAGGTGTGTAGAGGATTTGACTCGCAGCTATCAAAGCAAAAAAGGACAGAACTGGTGTCTGCCCAAAATATGCTTAAATTAAATTATGTGTTGAGATGAACCGATTAGGGACATCTCCAAAACTCATGTTCAAGCTTAGTAGCGTCCTCTGGAGTAACCGCCACCGCTGTTTCCGCGTCTGTCACCACCAAAGGAAGAACGCTTTTCTTCACGTGGCTTAGCCTTATTAACTTTCAGGCTACGACCCATCCACTCTGCAGTGTCAAGAGCTTCAATCGCTGCAGTTTCTTCAGCATCTGTTTCCATTTCTACAAAGGCAAATCCCCGCACGCGACCAGTTTCTCGGTCTGTAGGGAGTTGAACGTTTTTAACAGTTCCATATTCTGCAAAAACTTGTCTGAGGTCGTCTTGTGCGACTTCATAAGATAGGTTACCAACATAGATTGACATAAAACGTCTCCGAAAATACGTAGTTTTGAGAGTTAAATTCGGAGAGACACTTGTAAATAGATAAAGACAAATTGCACAACCGAATATAATCCTATCTATCGAAGATAACACAAATTTTAAAATGTGTTGAAAAGTTTCAAACTCTTGCCAAATTTAAACAAGATCGACACACTTGAGAAAATCATTTCACCTTACGTACTTTCTTACGTGCGGCATCGCGTACCTGTTGATTTAACAAGTAACCAAAACCTGCTTTTTCCAGACGGTGTACAAACTCCTCACGAGTATGGCTCAATGCTACTGCAGTAGCATCTACATTCCAATTGTGTTCGGCTAATACGCTCAGTAAGTAAACTCGACGAGTTTGTGCAGCTGACAGACGATAAGTTTTGAGGTATTCTAACTCCCCATTCTCGCGTGCGATCGCTTCCCCAATGTGATTTTCGTCTTTAGGGTTCAAATTAGAAATAAATCTTTGTAGAGAGAAAGGTCCAGCACTGTAAACTATCTTAGATGCAACCCTACGTCCCAATAGTCCAGAAGCCATGAAACCCTGAAATGATGCCCAATCAGAACGCATTGTTTGTATAGCTTGCCTCAAAGAAGCCAAACTATTAACCTTCGACTCCTCTACAGAAACATCCATAGGAAAAGTCGTATCGTACAGCAAGCCATACTCATAGAGCAATTCACCATAAAAGTCTTCTAGCAAACTAGTATGAAGCAGTCGGTAATCTTCCGGAGTTGGAACCACAAACGCAGAAGCGAGGGCTTCCGCAACAAACACCAAAACCCCAACTTGTCCTTGATGAATTTCAAATACCCGCAAAGCTTCTTCTAGCCCAGCAATATAACGTCCACCCACAGAAGTTTCGTAACGGCATCCCAAGCCATGAGAAAGAGCATACTTAGAATATTCACTCCAAGCAATATCAGGACCAGAGAAAAACATTGACAAAAAACCTTCCATTGCCAGATGCAGGGGTAAAAAACGCAGTTGGTTATTCCCCGAACGCTTCGCCATGCGATGCATCAATCGCACGGTTGCACAACCGCAGTCAAGGCGTTTTCCGTGACTGTTCGCTATCTGTCCCCCATAAGCAGCAACTGGGCTACCATCATTTGTCCAAGACAGTACCAGTCCGTGAGGTACATAAGAAAAGTACTTCATTCCTGGTTCCATCATTTGCCCTTCCAAAGAAACGACTGTGAGGTCTTCGTTATAGTTGCGGCGTAGCAAGCGCAAGTCACTACGCACCTGACAGCGCAACAGAGGTACAAGCCGCACCGAACCCCAAACTTGTGAAGGGGCGATTTCTAATCCTTTTAATGATATGTCGGAGATTAAGTTAATTTTTTTTGCCATAAGAATATTTGTTAGTGCCTAGTTATTCATAGTTTGGTCACTGGTCACTGGTCACTGGTCACTGGTCACTGGTCACTGGTCACTGGTCACTGGTCACTGGTCACTGGTCACTGGTCACTGTTCAACATCAATTCCACACGCTTTGCCAAATATGCTTCGAGTTCTGACAGAGGTGCAGAACCATCAGCAAACCGTGCAAAGCCAAGCATCGTAGGTAAATCTTCCGCATCTCGCAGCCCTACAGTGGGAATGCTAGAACTGAGGGAACGCAAAGAGTAATCTTCAGAATTGAAGACCGGATTGCAGTGAACAATTGAGGTTTTCTGCATTGGATCTATGCGGGTACGGTAGACACGCAAAATTTCTGCAGCCCCACGGGGAGGATCGTTCTCACAACCATCAGAAACAATAATTATCAAGTCCGCCCCCCACTCCAAAGCATCTAGTAAGGGGGAGGCTAAGTCAGTTTGTCCGCGAGGATGAACCAGGAGTGCATCTTTGATAGGTGTTGTCCAAAAAGCTTGGTATTCTTGAGATGCAGCTTTTAATAAATAATGTGTAGCTAGTGCCACACCTAAGGGACGGCGGCGCTTTTCTAAAGATCCAGAACTAGAATAACTGCAATCTAAAACAGCTGCCACTCGACCTAGTTTCAAAGGCGCTTTTTTTAATGCCAACCAAGCAGATTCTTCTAATGCTCGATCTAAGGTTTGCCATTCCTGCTGTCGAGTTTCTATAGGTAAGGAGAGAATATATAACGCCAGACGAGTTAAAGGAAGACGACCCAAATCGAGGTTAATTTCCACTTCATTGGTACGTTCTGCTGTTTTCTGAAAACGTAACTTTTCAGTCAAAGTCATGCGTTCTTGAATGCGAGACAAGAACACGTCACGAGGAATTTTATGTTTTGCCGCCAAACCTTCTGCAATAGTAAAGGGTAAGTCATAAACAGCTTCAGCACTGTAATGTGCTTGACGAAACTTTTCAAATAATTCTGTTTCGTAAACCTTTTGTTTCCAATTGTGAAAAAGAAAGTTACCTAGTTCGCCTTGTAGTTTAAGATGGGCATGGGAAACAATTGCTCTTACCTTTGAACGGTATTTGACAGCATCAAAGCTGATATCTCGACGCTGTTGAACATATTCGCGTGCAATCGCACGACTGCGACGGTTATTAATTTGCTGTTTCCGCAACTGCTGCAACACTCCCCAAGCCCTTTGTGGAGGTAATTGTTTGAGTGCTGTTGCAATTAATGCACCTTCTTCCTTACGATTTTCTGTTTTAACATCTCGTCCAGTTGCTAACAGTTTCAAAATAATTTGTGCTTGATTAAAGTGATTGATACCAGATGCCAAAGTGCGAGCGTATAGCAAACGGTAATTACCTAGAATATAGTCATGTAAAAAATCAATAGAAACTCGCTGCCCGTAGGCATCATCATAAAATTCTTTTTGTCCGGTGCAAGCAAGACAGGCATTAATAAACATGACTAAATCTTCTCGTGCAACCTGCTCGACTCGATGATTAAAATTAGCAGTCATAAACTAAATAAAAAAAGGTTTGTAGTAGCGCTGTCTTCGCATGCATCCCAACTAGGTTGATTACAGCAGTTTTCAGATCGATAGACCACATAGAGTGGGGTGGGCGTCCTCGCCCGCCCTCTTAATCTCTTTACGGGCGGGGACGCCAGCCCTCTTAATCTCTTTACGGGCGGGGACGCCAGCCCTCTTAATCTCTTTACGGGCGGGGACGCCAGCCCTCTTAATCTTTTTACGGGCGGGGACGCCAGCCCTCTTAATCTCTTTACGGGCGGGGACGCCCGTACCACAAGAGCCGAGACCACAAGAAAATGCTGTGGTTTATTTACTTGAAAACTGCTATGAGTTTATTGGAATGCTGTTTGGGGAAAGGATGCACGACTAGGTTAAACAGCTTAACAGGCTATGACGGAAGTCGCACTAAAGTCCCGCAAACAGCAAGACTGAATATTTATAGATAAGCGATAGATTTCTCAATCCAAAATCCAAAATTCACTTAACCGCGAACTGATGATTGATAACTGGTAACTGATAATTGCGACAGTTGCTGCAACAATAACTCTACAGATGGTGAAAGTGCAGTCACAAAAACACCAGCTTCACTTTCTACGTTTGATGTCAACCAAAGACCTTTGAGAACAACCTCAACAAAATCAGCATCACAAGGGTAAATTTTTACACTATTTTCCTGTAGAGACTTTTCTTCCATATCAAGTAAGCAAGAAACCCCTGCAGTTAGTAGAAAAGAAGCAGTACTGGGTTCAACGTGGATACCCGTAGCCAAGCGTACAGCTAATACAACTCTGACGTTTACCCAATCTTCCAAAGATTCATCTAAACGCTCTAGGATGAAGTTATTCTCAGTATAAGTTAGTTTTAGCATATCAACTTCCCGACATACGGTTATAGAATCCTTGGTGTTTCCTTTTCTATACATCACTTTACTTGGGGCAAATTCCCTAAAGCTAACAGAAGTCGCAACAGTGAGAAAGCTTGTAAAATCTGGATTAGACTCTTAGGGGAAGTTGTTAAACTTAGGGGAATCCCCGAACTTTTCAGTAAACAGGGAATTTTAACTAGATGGGCAATGAAAAATAGGCTCATTCTATTCCCAATCCCCAATCCCCAATCCAAAATCCAAAATCCAAAATCCAAAATCCAAAATCCAAAATCCAAAATCCTCAAATGGCAAGACCAAGCTATGGACCAGAAGCAAAAAAACGAGCAAAGCGTTTGTTAGAAGTGCTGCTGATGTATGCTGCTGACGAATTGGGTGAGTGTAATGAAGCAGCATTAGATGCGCTACGTCCCCAAGTTCAGACACGATGGCAAACAGAAAATTGCTTGGTTGTGAGAACGAAAGTCAGATTTTTGGCAGCGTTGACAGGTTTGGAGTCCGGGCAAAATTCGTTAAACGGCGAACAAATTAAGGAAGCCTTAAAGCGATTCGAGGATTTTTTGGAGATTTTAGAAGATAACCGTGCATCTAGGGGTGGTTCCGAAACTTGGCACTTTACACTAAAGCTTTGGTATAGCCGTTGGGACAAGGAAGCCAACTTACGACAATTTGACACAGAGTGGGAAAGCCGTCGTCCTGAGAAGTCGAAGCAAGTCACCCGTGAAGAGGAGGGGGGGAGTGGGGGAAAGGGAGAGGGGGGACGAGAGAGAAATGAAGCATTATTCTCTTCTTCACTCCTAGATTGGCAACAACTATGCCGTAGTACTCTAGAAGCACAAAATCAAAGACGGTTAACGACCAATCCCCTGACAAGTTTGGATGGATTGAGTTTTGATCTAGATGAAGTTTATGTCCCCTTGGGATTGATGGAACGAAAACATAGAGATAGGCGCAGTGAAGATGTTTCTCCAGTCCAGGGTTCGCAATTATACGAAGCGGAAGATAGGCTAGTTACTCAAACTTTTACACCTAATGAATTTTTGGAACAGGTTCTAAAGCAAAGACGCAGCAGACGGCTTGCGATTGTTGGAGAACCAGGTGCAGGAAAAACAACCTTACTGCAAAAGATTGCATTTTGGGTATTGGATAATACTGAAGACTTACCTGTCTGGGTCTCTCTTGCGGATTTACAGGGAAAGACTTTGGAACAGTATCTCGTTCAGGATTGGTTGAAGTCGGCGACTCGCAAGCTGTCTGTTTCCCAAGAAATACAAGAGGCATTTTGCCAACAGTTCAACCAAGGAAGAGTGTGGTTATTGCTAGACGCAGTTGATGAAATGGCAATTGAATCCAGTCACGCTTTGGTCAAGATTGCGAGTTTCTTAACTGGATGGGTAGCCGATGCGAGAATCATACTCACTTGTCGGCTTAATGTTTGGGATGCAGGGAAAAATGTTTTAGAATCTTTTGATACTTATCGCAACCTTAATTTTACTTATGGTGATTCTCAAACACCAGACCAAGTAGAGCTCTTTATTTACCGTTGGTTTCGTGACAATCCTGCATTGGGACAGAAATTAAGATCTGAATTAGACCAACCAGGGAAAGGGCGGATAAAAGATGCTGTCAAAAATCCGTTACGCTTGGCACTGATGTGTCACAGTTGGGGATTGGGGCGGGGAGGATTGCCCAATACTAAAGCTATGCTTTACGAGCAGTTTGTGGAAGCTATATATGAATGGAAACAAGATCGCTTTCCCACAACTTCTACTCAGCGTCAAGAATTAAACAAGGCATTAGGACAATTAGCTTTGCAGGCTATAGCGCAAGAAAAAACCAAATTCCGCCTCAGCCATCGCTTTGTTTGCCAAGTATTAGGTGCGCCAGATGAAGGGATGTTTCAATTAGCACTACAACTAGGTTGGCTGAATCAAGTAGGAATATCAGAAACCCAAGGGGAAAAAGTTTATGCTTTCTACCATCCCACTTTTCAAGAATACTTTGCTGCACTTGCAATTGATAATTGGGGAGTGGTGAGTGGTGAGTGGGGAGTGGTGAGTAGTGAAAATACCCTACTCTCTACTCCCACTCTCCCACTCCCTAGTTTCCGTATTTTTGAACCTGAATGGCGGCAGGTTATTTTGCTATGGTTGGGAAGGGATAGTATACCGCAAGCAGATAAAGAAGAATTTATTCAAGCACTGACCCAATTTAAAGACGGTTGCGGGGGTTTTTTCAGCTATCAAGCTTACTTTCTAGCAGCACAGGGAATTGCTGAATTTGCTGAGTGTTCCTTATGTCATGAAATTGTGAAACAACTGATTGAGTGGCGATTTGGTTACTACCATCACACAAAACAAAAGTGGTGGAGGTTTCCCTCGCCCATTTTAGAGGGAGCACGCATCGCATTATTGAAAACAGACCGCAGATGTGCGATCGCATCTCTAGAAGAGTTTATCCAAACCAGTCAGAACGACTTTGATAAATGGAATGCCGCTTACAGCCTGGGAAAAGTCTTCGATCCGGGGAATCGAATTGCGATCGCAGCTTTAGAGCACATTGTAACATCAATCCAGCATGAAAACCTATGTTGGCAAGCAGCAGATAGCTTGGGAAAAGTTGACCCAGGTAACCCAATTGCGATCGCAGCACTGATAACAATCATTGAGTCCACCAAAAAGGATTCAACTCGCAGGAAAGCTGCTTATAGCTTGGGCAAAATTGCGCCACAAAACCCAATTGCTTTCTCCACGCTCGAAAAAATTATTAATACAACAACTTATGATTCTTTAAGACAACAAGCAGGGGATAATTTAAAAGTACTTCGTGGGGAAAAAGAACTTTTGCATCAAGAATTTAGTAATTCAGAAGATAGAGAGACACTTTCACGCTATAATTCCGCAGAAGACACTAGTGGTCATGCCAGAGTTATAACAGCCCTAGTCCAAGGAATAGCACTCACTACCGATGAAGATACCAAAAGACGCAGAGCTTGCAGGTTAGCCAAAGCCGATCCAGGTAACAAAATAGCATTTTATACCTTAGTCCATCTTGTCAAAGCTGCAAATAGTGAAGTTGTTCGCAAGCGCACAGCAGATAATTTGAAAAAAGTTCTTCTTGACGCACAAATACCAGAATTAATAGGATTATTAAAGAACTGTTTTTCTGATGAAGTCAAAGAAAACGAACTAGAAGAATTTCGTCACTGTTATAAACTTTTATGGTACTGTTCTGAAAAAATGAAATATGTAGATTTTCTTAAAATATGGCACTGTGTCAGTGACCAGTGACCAGTGACCAGTGACCAGTGACCAGTGACCAGTGACCAGTGACCACTATAACTATAACTATAGTTTAGAAGCAAAATTTTTGAATCCAAAATCCAAAATCTAAAATCCAAAATTAGCAGAATAATGCACAAATTTTTCGTATCAGGCTTGTTTCTACTCTTGCTATCATTAACAGCTTGTTCTTCTAACACATCTGGAAGTTCGCAGAGAACTAATACAACAGAAACAAAACCCTTAGTAACAGGAGCAATTCCCGATCAAGACCCAGAGAAATTGCAACGCCAGTATACCAAATTAGCTTCTTATTTACAAAAAGAACTTGGCGTTCCAGTAGAATACAAACCAGTCACCGATTATACAGCAGCCGTGACAGCATTTAAAGTCGGAGATTTAGATCTAGTGTGGTTTGGAGGATTAACTGGCGTTCAAGCAAGACTGCAAGTCCCTGGAGCAGAAGCCATTGCTCAACGTGATGTCGATGAAAAATTTCATAGTGTATTTATTGCTAACAAAAAAAGTGGGATCAAACCCTTCAAAGATATCTCTGACCTCAAACAACTTAAAGGACGTACCTTTACTTTTGGAAGCGAATCATCCACATCAGGTCGTTTAATGCCACAATACTTTCTAGAACAAGCTGACGTAAAACTCACAGATTTTAAAGGTGAAGCTGGTTTTTCTGGCGACCACGACAAAACAATTAAACTTGTCGAAGCCGGAAGTTTTGAAGCGGGTGCATTAAACGAAAAAATCTGGCAAAAGCGTCTTGACGCTAAAGAAATAGACTCAAGTAAAGTAGAAGTTATCTGGCGTACTCCAGAATACTACGATTATCACTGGATAATTAACCCTCAAGTCAAAAAGCGCTACGGCGAAGATTTTGTCAAAAAAGTTCAAACTGCACTCTTTAACTTAGATCCCAAGATACCAGAGCAAAAAGAAATTCTCGACCTTTTACAAGCAGAAAAATTCATTCCTACCAAGAATGAAAACTATGCACAAATTGAACAAATTGGTCGAAAAATTGGCAAAATTAAATAATTATTTACTGGTCACTGATTACTGGTCACTGGTCACTGATTACTGGTCACTGATTACTGATGAATCGAGGTGCATTAATTTTTGAACTGAAAAACGTTACAAAACAATTTGGGAGATTTCAGTCTCTCAGAAATATTAACTTGAAAATTTACTCGGGTGAACGAATTGCTCTTGTTGGTCCGAGTGGTGCAGGGAAAAGTACTTTATTAAGCTTGCTTAATGGTACGCTGCAACCTACTCAAGGGGAGGTTTGGGTACTGGGTCGTAATTTAGTGAATCTGAGTCCCAAGTCTCTTCGACAAGTGCAAAAGCAAATTGGTACGATTTACCAACAGTTTCATTTAGTAGATAATCTACAAGTTATTCATAATGTCAATGCTGGACATTTGGGACGCTGGTCGTTCTTTAAAGCGGCGATTTCGCTGATTTACCCGTTGGAGGTACAAACAGCTTTTAAAGCGTTAGCACAGGTAGGAATTCCTGAAAAGCTCTACGAACGTACAGACCGATTGTCTGGCGGACAGCAACAACGGGTGGCTATAGCTCGCGTATTGGTGCAAGATCCGGCTGCTATCCTTGCAGATGAACCGATATCTAGTCTTGACCCAGAACGGGGTCGTGAGGTGATGAATTTGTTATGTCAGTTGAGTGAGGAGTCGGGGAAAACTCTGGTGACTAGTTTGCATGCTATTGAGTATGCTCGCAGTTATTTTCAACGTATTATCGGTTTACGACAGGGGGAAGTTTTGTTCGATCTTTCTGCTGGGGAGGTTTCATCAGGTGTGATTGAGGAATTATATAAAATTGAACCGCAAAGACGCGAAGGACGCGAAGAGAAATGAGAAAGAAGAATGAGGGATTGAGGGAGTGATGAAAGACAACTAACAACTAACAAATGACGTTAAACTGGCGAAGTTTCTGGTGGTTACTGTTTGTTATTTTATTGGTTTGGTCTTTACAATTTGCTGGTGTGTTCCAGCAAGATTTGATTAATGAGGGAGGCTGGAATCTTGTTGTCCGCTTTCTCTTGGCGGCGTTTTCACCGGAATTGAGTTGGGAATTTTTGTTGTTGACTTTGGATGCTACTCTGAAAACTTTTGCCTATGCTGTGTGTGGCACGTTTTTGAGTGTTTTAATTGGATTTGTGGGTGGTGTTTTATCGTGTGAGGTTTGGTGGAGGTCAGTTTCTTTAAGGGGTTTTCCTGTTCCTTGGTTAATTGTACGGGCAATTCTGGCCATTCCTAGAGCGATTCATGAATTGATTTGGGGTTTGTTTTTTCTGAATATTTTTGGTCTCGATCCACTGGTTGCTGTTCTGGCGATCGCTATTCCTTTTGGTGCTATCACTGCTAAGGTGTTTTCGGAAATTTTGGATGAAACTCCTCGCGCTCCTTTATTGGCGTTACTTAACAGTGGTGTTTCTCCCAGTCAGGCTTTTATTTACAGTTTGATTCCTCAAGCTTTTCCCAATCTACTTTCTTATAGTTTTTATCGATTTGAATGTTCGATTCGTGCTGCGGCTGTGTTGGGTATTATTGGTGCTGGTGGATTGGGTTATCAAATTCTTCTCAGTCTTCAATCATTACGTTACCAGCAAATGTGGACTTTCTTGTTTGCTCTGCTGTTTTTAAGTGGTAGCACGGATTTTTTAAGTGGTTGGTTGCGCCAGCGTTTGGGTGTTCCTAGTCGTTTGGATTTAAATGTTTTGCATCTTAAGCAACGACAAAAGCTTGGTCAAGAGCACGATCCAGTGGTGACTTTTTTATTGGTGGGTGCTCTGATTCTATTAATCTTTTCGTTCTGGTATGTTAAAGCTGATTTTACAAAACTTTGGTCACCACGGACTGCACAACTATTGATAGAAATTCTTCAGAATCTCTTTCCTCCAGACGTTTCTCTGCTCAATCAAATGTTTACCCTGTCAGCACAAACTTTGGCTATGTCTGTTTTGGCAACTACAGGAGCCGGTTTGGGTGGGATATTACTTTCCTTTTTTGCAGCCAGGAAAATTGGCGAGAGGTCTCTTCGTTCTGTTGTACTCCCCTTGACTCGTTTTTTACTCCTCTTTGCTCGTGCTGTTCCTGAACCTATATGGGCTTTAATCCTTCTGTTTGTGATGTTTCCGGGAATTTTACCGGGTGCGATCGCTCTGGCTATCCACAACTTGGGTATCTTGGGGCGTTTAATGGCAGAGGTGATAGAAAATTTGGATGATAGACCATTGCGATCGCTACAAGCTAATGGTGCTAGTGATTCCCAAGTCTTTCTCTACGGCGTGATTCCTCTGACTTTTCCCCGCTTCCTTGCTTATATCCTCTACCGTTGGGAAGTTTGCGTTCGTGCTACAGTGATTGTCGGTTTTGTCGGTGCTGGTGGTTTGGGGCGTCTTTTGACAGAGCAGCTCAGTAGTTTTGACTATAAAGGTTTGCTGACAACTTTAATTGTTCTCATAGTCATTACCTTTTTTGTAGATTTGATAAGTACTCTGATGCGTCGCTCTTTGAGGTAAAAGGGATTGGCGCTTGGGTTTTACCCCACCCTAGCCCTCCCCTTGGAAAGGGGAGGGAACTGGAAATTCATTTTCCCCCTTTCCAAGGGAACTGGAAATTCATTTTCCCCCTTTCCAAGGGAACTGGAAATTCATTTTCCCCCCTTTCCAAGGGGGGATTAAGGGGGGTATGTGTACACCACAGGGGAAGTTGTAGATGCAGATTTAAAATTTACCTAGCACTTAAGTAATCAGCCAATGCTTCGGAACCACCAATCAGTTTGCCATCAACAAACACTTGAGGAACAGTTGATGCACCTGTCACAGCTTGTAATGTACGAGCTGTCACATCTTTACCTAACACGATTTCTTCATAATCAATGCCACGTCCAGACAGCATATCTTTGGCGCGAGCACAATAGGGACAACCGACTCTTGTAAACAAGGAAACCAATTGGGGTTTCGCAGCTCGAGGGTTGATGTATCTCAGCATAGTCTCTGCATCAGATACTTTAAAGGGATCGCCTGGTTCTTCTGGCTCAATAAACATCTTGTCAATGATGCCATTTTTCACCAACATGGAATAGCGCCAAGACCGTTTCCCGAAGCCTAAGTCGGATTTATCAACTAGCATTCCCATGGCTTCTGTAAATTCGCCATTGCCATCAGCTATAAACTTTATGTTTTCAGCCTGTTGGTCTTTTGCCCATTCATTCATCACAAAGGCGTCATTCACAGAGACGCAGATGATATCATCCACCCCATTGTCTTTAAAAACTTTTGCCAGTTGGTTGTAACCGGGGACATGAGTTGAGGAGCAAGTCGGTGTAAATGCTCCTGGAAGGGAAAAGACTATTACGGTTTTACCGCCAAACAAGTCATTGGTAGTTAGATTCACCCAATTGTGGTCTTGACGCAAACGAAATGTTACATAGGGAACTCTTTGTCCTTCTTTATGAGCTAACATGAGTAAAGCGGCTCCTTTGTGAATCTACTGATAAATCATACTCATAATGAATCCGACTTTCAAGTAAAAATTTACCAAATTATTCGCATCAAAGCCCCGACCTGCTTCGTTAGGGTGGGGGAGTTCATCAACAGAAGGATTTGTAGGGGCGCAAGGCATTGCGCCCCTACGATTGTTGTTATGAACTGATTGGTACGTTATTTAAATGCGGCTTCCTAATTGGATCGATAAGTAGAGAAAATAGCTTTTTTTCCAAAAGGGCTGAAAAGTCACAGCCAGAAGAAATTAAGATTGAAGGAAGCTACTTGAAGGATAAAGCATGAAGTATAAGGGCAAAATTTAAGTCAACCGCCAAAAGTAGGAAATGTGACGACTCTCCACTAGGCTTAAAATTCTTGATTCTTTATGCTTCATACTTTATCCTTCCCCAAGCGATCCCTTATAGGGATTGAA
Source organism: Scytonema hofmannii PCC 7110 (assembly GCF_000346485.2). Classification (NCBI taxonomy): domain Bacteria; kingdom Bacillati; phylum Cyanobacteriota; class Cyanophyceae; order Nostocales; family Scytonemataceae; genus Scytonema; species Scytonema hofmannii. The sequence continues at coordinate 10,215,996 of NZ_KQ976354.1, read as the reverse complement.
ACAATCGGAGAGGTTCATGGGTTATTATATTTCCCCTCGCTTTTTGGACAAACTCGCTGTCCACATCACCAAAAATTTTCTCGATATTCCTGGTATCCGAGTTCCCCTAATTCTGGGTATTCACGGTCGCAAAGGTGAGGGTAAGTCTTTTCAATGTGAGTTAGTCTTCGAGAGAATGGGTATCGAAGCGACTCTCTTATCAGGCGGTGAACTCGAAAGCCCTGATGCTGGCGATCCAGCACGTCTCATTCGTCTGCGCTATCGAGAAACAGCCGAACTCATTCGCGTGCGCGGTAAAATGTGCGTGTTGATGATTAACGATTTAGATGCAGGTGCGGGACGTTTTGATGAAGGTACGCAATACACGGTCAATACTCAATTGGTGAATGCCACGCTGATGAATATCGCTGACAATCCAACTGATGTGCAACTGCCTGGTAGTTACGACGCTACACCTATACATCGCGTACCAATTATTGTAACAGGGAATGATTTCTCTACCCTCTACGCGCCACTTATTCGTGATGGCAGGATGGAGAAATTTTACTGGGACCCAGACCGAAATGATAAAGTTGGTATCGTCGGGGGGATTTTTAGTGAAGACGGGCTTTCACAACGAGATGTCGAACAACTGGTAGATACTTTTCCAAATCAGTCGGTAGATTTCTTCAGTGCTATGCGATCGCGAATTTATGACGAACAAATCCGCCAGTTTATTTATGATGTGGGGATTGAACACGTATCCCGGCGTATCGTAAATAGTGTTGAAGGACCGCCACAATTTAGAAAGCCAGATTTTAGCTTATCCCATTTACTTGAGACAGGTCAGTTGATGGTTGGCGAGCAAAAACGAGTTGATGATTCTCGATTAGTCACTGAGTACAACACCAGGATGCGCTCAAATTATCAACCAGCACCTCCACCTGCAGCGCCAACTTATCAGCCATCAACGAATGGTTCTACTCAGCCTGTAGCACCAACAAATGGTCATGGTCACCAACAACAGCAACGACTCAATACAAAATTAAGTCTTGAGACAATAGAACAAGTGCGTCAGATATTATCTCAAGGTTACAGAATTGGGATTGAGTATGTAGATGAGCGTCGCTTTCGTACAGGTTCATGGACTAGTGGTATAACAAGCCCCATCACTGCTGAAGATGATGCTATCTCAACCATTGAATCTTGTCTTGGAGAACATGGCAATGAGTATGTGCGCTTGGTAGGGATTGACCCGAATGCAAAGCGGCGAGTTGTGGAAACCATTATTCAACGTCCCAATGGAAAGCGGTAGTTGAATTTGCACAGTAGGACGGGCGAGGACGCCCGTACCACAAGAGCCACAAGAGCCACAAGAGCCACAAGAGTCATAAGAGTCACAAGAGCCACAAGAGTCACAAGAGTCACAAGAGTCACAAGAGCTAGGTTTATTAAGGCTGTGCAAGTTAAAGAATTATTAGCTTAGTTGAATTTGTGGTACGGGCTTCTAGCCCGTCCAGAGAAAAATGCCCAAAATTGCTTCTTGTGGTACGGGCGTCCTCGCCCGTCCAGAGAAAAATGCCTTTCCAATTCCAATTGTCTTTTTTTGTCATGATATCAATTTCTTGAGATGAGGCAACTGTTCAGCAAGCTTACTAGGCTACCCGATCGCATACGCTAGCGAAGTTTTTCCAGTACCCGGTCTTCCAGTTACCAAAAGGGGACGGCGCAGATAAAGAGCAGCATTAACTGCATCAACAATCTGCTCTTTAGCTGAGTGCAAGCGGAAAGTTTGTCCTCTGTTTTTATCGCGGGAGAATTCGGCAGAAGAATTAGAAGTAGAATCAGAAGAGGAAGCAGAATCAGGAATAGGAATAGTGTTTGGAAGTTGTTTCCTATAATCACGAGCACTTGGAGCAAGATTTTTGGGGTCAACAGGATGCCAAAACTGTCGCCAAGGTGGAGGTGAAGGCATCTTTGTAATGCGATCGCTCTGCTCGCTGTGCAAACCTCAAAACACAAGCACTTGAGATAACAGTATATATACGGTATCATTTTGTAGCAAAAATAGAGTAAGCTGGCTACAATCTATCGAAGTCCGCAATCCAGTTTCACAGCAATTGTCCTTCAAAAACAATGACAAGATTTCCTTACGACCAATTTACCAAGAATTACTTCAAAGAATTGCTATCGCCATCAGGCAAAGTCGAAACCAGCCGGAAAGTCGCTGCAGAAATTAAAGAAATAGATGTTTATTTCGCACCATCACCTCAAGAAAGTCAGGAGCGAGAACAGTTAGGGTTGTTAGGACGGTTTGCCGCCACATCAACAGTGTTTGAACCATTTAGAAATGCTGTCAAACGCACAGAAGTACGGAGTTGTCTTAACAAGTTATTTGACATTTTTGCAGAATTGGAACGGGAAGCCAAGCGCAACGGGACGGAAATAGTCGAAGAAGAATTACCGTTTCTGTGGATTCTGTCACCCACAGCCTCAGAGGCTCAGTTGGAGGGATTCAGAGCTATATTAGATGAAGAAAACTGGTTGCCAGGAGTTTACTTATTAGGAGAGTTTTATCGCGGAGCAATTGTTGCAATACATCAGTTACCACAGACACAAGAGACGTTATGGTTGAGGATACTCGGAAAAGGAAGAGTACAGCAACAAGCGATTCAAGAGTTACAAGCATTACCAGCAGAAAATTCCTTGCGGAAAGTAGCTATTGATTTATTGAGTAATCTCAAAACGACATTAGAACTGAAACAAGATTTAGACCAAGAGGAGAGAGAGTTAATTATGCAGCTATCACCAGTGTACGAACAGCGACTCGTCGAAGCTAGAGAACAAGGAGTTCAGCAAGGAATCGAACAAGGAGTTCAGCAAGGAATCGAACAAGGAGTTCAGCAAGGTGTTCAAGCAGATCGTCGCAATACAATAGATGCTTTGTTGAGAATGCGGTTTGGAACAGTGGATGAAGAGTTAACAGCAGCGATCCAGCCAATCGCCGATTTACCTTCATCTGATTATGCGGCTTTGTTATTACAGTTACCTAATTTATCACGTGAAGAACTGTTGGCAAGATTTGGGAACACTGAACACTAACCAGTGACGTATCTGCGTCTATCAGCGTTCATCTGCGGTTAATTCTTTTCTGAGATGAGGCAACTTTTCAGCATGCTTACTAAGCTACCCCATCTTGCTTGATATTTGGATGCTGTTACCAACATCACAGGAATAGGTCTGAACTCTTCTTTGGCACGCTTGACGCATTCCCATACGACAATTCTGGCACAGGAGAGATCTCGGCAACACAACGCACACAACTCGAAAACCGATATTGTTGTTGTCGTTGTCCGGGTTGTTGTAGTTGCGACACGCGGAACGACAGTTTTCAGGGTTGTTGTTCCACGAACCACCGCGCTGTATTCGGGGTTGCCTACCCCTTCTCTACCCCCTTGTCCAGGCAAGAGAGGCAAATATCTGTTGGCGTAATCGCCATGTATCCCCATGCTCTAAATGAGCAAACCAACTTTGAATTGATTGGGCTACTTTATCTGCTGTAATCTTATCACAAATATAGTCTCTCTTCATCTTTCTCAATCTACGCTTTGCTCTTCGCAAGTTTTCTGTGCGGACTCGGATTTTGTCTGGTAAGACGCGAAAGCCTAAAAAATTAGCACCGTGCTTTGTTTCAAATAATTGGCTCTTTATCGGATGAATCTTGAGTCTTAATTGAGCTAAATATTCTTCAACAGCCCACTGCGCTTCGGTTAAAAACCCCCAGTCGTCAGAAAACAAAGCAAAGTCATCGACATAGCGAAGGTATTTCTGGGCTTTTAGATGTTCTTTAATGAAGTGGTCAAAATTATTCAGATAGAAATTGGCGAAAAACTGACTGGTAAGATTTCCAATGGGTAAACCTCTCCTTCGTTGTACTGGTGTTAATAAATCATCTCCCTCGAAATACTCAACTGTGGCTAACTGTTCGTTACTGTTGTCAACGATCGCATCAATTAACCACAGTGTATCGGAGCATTTGATTTTACGGTGAAGCAAAATCTTTAGTATTTGATGGTCAATACTGGGAAAATACTTTTTGATATCGCATTGAAGTACGTAGCGATTGGAACGAGAAAACTGGGTAAATTGACGTAAGGCGCGATGTGTGCCAAATCCTACTCGATTAGCATAGCAATCATCTATAAATGCAGGTTCAATAAGAGGGACTATTATGTTACACAAGGCATGATGCACCACCCTGTCTTTATATGGTGCTGCAGAAATCATCCGACTTTTTGGCTCTTTGATATAAAAGGTTTTATAAGCTCCGGGTTGGTAAGTTTTCTGAGCTAGTTCTGTTTGTAGTTTAATTAATTCTTCTTCTAAGTTGTAATTAAAAGCTAGAACGTTATCTCGAAATCTTTTTCCTTTTTGGGCTTTCTTTGCAGCTATTAAGAGGTTTTCCAATTCGAGAATTTGAGGGTAGAGGTTTCCGTGGCGTTTCATGCGATCGTTTGTATTAGCTGTTCGATTGCTTGAGCTTGTTCTGCTGTTTGATCCAACCGCCTAACTCCCTTCCAATCTCATTAATAAACTTACCTGCGTATTCGTAACGATGTACGGCAATTAACTCGAAATCCAGTAAAAGTCTGGTTTGATGACGTAAAATATCCAGTTTGCTGCTTAATGGTTCTAATTTGGATAATTTATCTTTTGTATCATATCGAGCATCTATTAAATTTTCTAAGAGATCGTACAGTTCTTTAATCATCCTATCCCCTAAGATAAATTTATGAGTGTTAGGTAGGCGATTCAGAATCGGCACGTACCATTTAATCAAATCATAGGTTTTTTGGATAATAGGTAGTTCTTCCATGTGGGTGCTGAGAAAATTTCAGGCAAAATTTACAGACTGGAATTTACATGATATACTATATTTGTGTAGTTGGATTTTTGAAAAAAAAATTTAGATCGCTCCACTCCGTTACGCTTACTAAGTGCTAAGAAAAGAAGAGCCAAGGGCAAAAGCGCTCAAGTGCTAAGGGCTACTGAGTTCTCGGCAACACAACGCACACAACTCGAAAACCGATAAGGTCGTAGCCGTTGTCCGGGTTGTAGTAGAGGCGACACGCGGAACGACAGTAAACAGGGTTGAGGTACCACGAACCACCGCGCTGAAGACGACTTTGGTTATCATTATTTCCCAAATCTATCCAAGCTTCTCCATCTGTGGGTGCTCCTTCATAACTCTCGTGCCAATGGTCGGCACACCATTCCCACACTTGCCCGTGCATATCGTATAACCCAAAAGCATTAGCTACACCAAAGCTGCCAACAGGTGTGGTTTCTTGGCGGTAAATTCCTTTGTTTCCTTTCCCGTAGGAACCTGACCATTTATATTCTTCGTCGTCTGTACCTCTATAATTAGCTAAGTCAGTGGAAATTGTCTCGCCAAAGTGAAATGGAGTTGTAGTACCTGCTCGACAAGCATACTCCCACTCAGCTTCACTTGGTAGACGGTAAGTTCTTTTCGTGTAGTTGGATAGGCGATCGCAGAACTCTACACAATCATACCATGAAACTCGTTCAACTGGTCGATTTTTACCTTTAAAATAAGATGGATCGGGTTTGAGTTCGCGGTTCACTTGGGGAAGAAACGCTACTGCTCGCCACTGTGCTTGAGTAACTGGGTACTTGCCCATACCAAAAGGTTTAACTGTGACTGAGTGTTGAGGACTTTCCCAGCTTAAGCGTTCAAGTTCTTCTTCTGGAGAACCCATCAGAAAACTGCCACCAGGGATCAGCACAATTTCTAGTTGGACTCCATAGCCCAATTCTTCAATAAAATATTGTGCTGTTTGTCGAGAACGGTTGATGACTACTTTTGTCATTTTTAGAGGTTAGGGAAAAAAGATTTTTATGGTTGATGATCGGCTACAAGATTCTCAACTTCTTCAAGAAGTCAGGAATCGGAATAACATAATTCTTCTAAAAGCATGATACGTCGTAAGGCAAGTTAAATAAAACATACTTTTATGGAGTTCTAGTTAGTTATTAGGCAGACTCAATCGAAAAAAAAGTTTTATTTCCTCCACTCCGTTACGCTAACCAAGTGCTAAGAAAAAAGGAGCCAAGGGCAAAAGTGCTCAAGTGTCAATGGCGGCTATGAGTTATCGGCAACACAACGCACACAACTCGAAAACTGATATGGTCGGTGTTGTTCTTCGGATTGACGGAACTGCGACACGCAGAACGACAGAGTTCGGGGCTGATGTACCACGAACCACCGCGCAGGATTCTTAAATGATTCTCATTATCTTCTAGTCGATTTATCCACGCTTCAGCATTTGTAGGTGCTCCATGATAATTCTCATGCCAATGGTCTTCACACCATTCCCACACTTGCCCATGCATATCGTATATTCCAAAAGCATTAGCTACGTTAAAGCTTCCGACAGGTGTACTTCCAACAGGTTTGTTCTCTTCACGATAAACACCTTTAACACCCGAACCATAAGTAGAGTTGGCATTATAGTTAGCTAAATCAGAGGTAATCGTTTCACCGAAATGAAACGGAGTTGTAGTACCTGCTCGACAAGCATACTCCCACTCAGCTTCGCTAGGCAGACGGTAGGTTTTGTTAGTGTATCGGGAAAGGCGATCGCAGAACTCTACACAATCATACCATGAAACTTTTTCCACAGGTCGATTGTCACCTTTAAAATAAGATGGATCGGGTTTGAGTTCGCGGTTAACTTGAGGAAGGGACACAACAGCCTTCCACTGTGCTTGGGTAACTGGGTATTTGCCTAAGAAAAAAGGTTTAATTGTCACCTTATGTTGAGGTCCTTCACTACTTCTTCGCTCCAATTCATCTTTTGGCGAACCCATCAAAAAGTTACCTTCAGGAATAGCTACCATCTCTAGCTGCACTCCATCCCCCAAATCTTCGATAAAGCCCCAAGCTTGTTTCCGGCTCCGTTTAACTATCAACTCTGTTTTTCGCCGGAACAAACCTGTTTTTTTCAGTTCGATGGTAGCTACTTCAAATTCAAAAGGTTGCAGGTTGATACCTAAAGAATTATCTGTCTCATCCTCAATGGAGATAGTTGCTACCTCAAATTCAAAGGTTAATAACTTAGGAAGGTTATCAGATATTTCTGTAAATTTGGGGATAACTTGCGATTTTTGTTCTAATTGTTCTACTAAAGCAGCATAGTCTTCACCTAGTTGACGCAATACCTGCTTGGTAACTTGAGCAAAGGGAATAATTTCTTCTTGCGTGTGAGTATCCCACTCAGGGTTAGGAACCAATAATGCTGCAAAACTCTTGATTTGTAATCCTGTCTTACTAGCTATATATTGAGAAACAACTTCCAACACCTCATCAATTTTGGTAATTCTTACAGAACCAAGCAAACTTTCCCGAACTCCATCTACAAATTTATACTGCCAACGATCTGCTTGAGTCTGTGAGTGCTCTTGAACTAGTTGCAACAGTCCACTCATAAAAACCTCTGCCAAGTGAATTTGCCTTGATTTTGGCAAAAGTTCTTTCTGAATGAGATGGATTACAGGCAAACTGACAGGTGCAGCTGCCATTAAACCTGCTAATTGTCTTGCAAGAGGAGACGCTGTTGCATGGAATCGTTTGACTAATAGTTCTGGATCTGATGTTTGCTTGGAGTTCGGAGATGGAGATTCTGGTATGAACTCAGTCCAATTCGGCTCAAATAAAACACCTAATGTCTGAATATTACCAACTCCAGCAACGACTCGCGCCCACTCTGTTAAGAGTTCGGGTTCTAGCGTCACTACAGGAAACTGTAAAGCTACTGTTGGTTTTTCTTCTTGCCAAATGGGTAATCCACTAACAATCAGTTGTGAATTGAGGACACCAGGAGTGAGAGCGCTTAGTTGCACGGAGGTTCCCAATCCTAATACTGTTCGCTCCCACAATTGCTCTGGCAACAATTGTAGTACCGCAACTGGAACGCGATCTCCCCAAAGCTTTAATAGTTTGTGTATTTCCCCTTTCCACCATAGAGGTGAAATACAATCACTAATCAACAATATCAATCGCCTACCTGTAGCATCCAATAACTCTTTTGGACTTCGAGAACGTTGTTTTTTTCGGATTTTTTGTTGTTTTGGGAAAAGCTGGGGTGTTCCATCTGTTTTCGTTTGTAGACTCCAAGTATACACGTTGCGAAATGCCCCATGCTGCTCCATTAACTTTTGGAATTCTGCAATGGTTTGTGCCCAAACAACTGTTGTACGGGTTTCTTCCACCACCAACACTAACTCCAACCAGCGTTCCCGTGCGGGTTGCAAAACAGGCGACCAAACCTGATATTCTGCAATCTGTCGAGCCGTACCTTCTTCATCCAAAACTAATTCTGTTCGGGATGGCACTTTTCGCATGAGGGGACGAATTGATCGCCCTAAAGCCAATGAATTTTGTAAAGCGGCTACAGCAGGAGCTTTAAAGGGAAGTCCTTCTAGTGTGGGTGATGATTTGTCAGAAGAACTAGATTCAGGAAGGGTATCAGACGCGTAAGCAGGAACAGTAGGCTCTTTTATAGAAGGGGTAGGTAATGGAGGAGAAGTTTGTGCAGTATTTGCTGAAGTAGATTTTATCTGTGTAGGAGGTTGACTAGATCCTTCCAATGCTTGCTTAGTTTCACTTGACTTTTGGGTAACTTGTTCCATCTGATTTGCCAGCCAAAGGATATCGGCAATTTCTTCCGCATTTAGCTCTAGCCCAGCCTTTTCTAAACGAGCAATTAACGATCCAATCATAACTCCTCTGAACTATCCAAATACTTCAATACCTGCTCAATTAAGTCATCTTTATTGTTGCCTATTGGAAAATTTCCTTTTGTTACTAGGTAAACTGCATTGAGCAATTGATCGGTTGCTAACTCTCCTTTTTTCCGTTTATCCAGGAACCTAGCAATCAAACTATTTGCTTGTTCGGGTAACTTGTTGTCTAACTTTAGATGTACGCTTACAATACGCTCTAACTCTTTCTGCTCAGGCTCTTTGATATTTAGTCTCAGACAGCGCCGCAAAAAGGGCGGTGGAAAATCTCTTTCCCCATTACTTGTAAGAATCACAAATGGAAAAGTTGTACAACGAACACGTCCCTCGCGAATTTTTACTGTTGTTTCTGCTTTACTAGTGTCTGCTGTACTAGTATATGCCGTTTGCACTTCCACTTCATTTAATTTACCAGCAATCCGCCTGAGTTCTGGAATTTCAAACTCTCCTTCCTCAAAGATGTGCAGTAGATCGTTAGGCAAATCAATATCACTTTTATCAATTTCGTCGATTAACAATATTCTTGGTTTTTCTGAAGGAAGTAAAGCCGTTCCTAATGGTCCTAAGTCAATATACTTGCCAATTTCTTTCAGATTATCTTCACTTGCACCTTTTGCATCCTGCAACCGCCCGATCGCATCATAACGATAAAGCCCATCCTTTAGTGTAGTGCGAGTTGTAATTGACCAGTGTAATACTTCTCCCAAATTCAATTCATAAGCAACGGCGTAAGCCAGAGATGTTTTACCTGTTCCTGGCTTACCAGTTACTAATAAAGGTCGCCGTAAATATAAAGCTGCATTGACTAACTCTATTTCTTCAGGACGGGCTTGGTATGTTTCACCTCGTCTTTGCTTTTTAGCAGTCCCCTCGTCAGTATTGTTACTGAAATTTCTCCAACTAGGCGGCTCTGGAAGTTTCCAATCATTATTTTGCGTTCCATCCCCCTTAAAGATTTTCCAGTCATTCATATGCTTAAGATATAAATTTTGGTACTTGATAAAAAAAGTCTACATCAGGTGTTAGGCGATCGGGGTCTTCCCAAATCAACGAAAGATGATGTCCTACATGGTCATCTTCTTCTTGTGGTGCATCAAGGCGTTTTTTTCTAACATTTTCTGGAATTTCTCCAATACTGCATTCTAAAAGAAAATCAATTAAGTTGTTGTCTTGAGTTTCTATACTCTTAAAAGTCGATCTTAGGCAAATAGCCACGGGAGTAGCAGCGATCAGCAACACAGAAAATATTTGGCTCGTCTTTTTTGGCTCTTCTGGGAATTTAGTAAGTATCAAACCTACTTTTTCATCTAGCGATCGACGAAGATCTGTTGGTTCATAATTTTGCGAACATATAAATGTCTCTCTACACTTACATACTTGTGTTACTTTCTGCCATTTTTCGCGCCAACGGACTTCATGCTTGCTACGATACTTCTTGTCCAAACGTTCAAATGCACGGACAGTCACTCTATATTTTTGTCCAATTTTTTCTTCATAACCATATTCCTCTTTTATACATTTATCAACTGGATAGCTAAGCAGTTCGTAAGGTAGAAAAAATTCTACAGTTAGATTTTGTAGAGGATAGTCATCACTTTGCTCTAAAAGCAAATCCACGATTTGAGGCAAATCATCGAGTGTAAAGATATCATCTGGAGAATCAGATACATAAAGAGTTTTATAACCTTCTTCACGTTCGGGTTGATAATTTTGAATATTAGGAATCAACCAAGCTTTCACTTGAAATTGATTGAAATTCGATTTTTTTTGATTAATATTTATTAATAAATAAGAATCTGAAGGTTGATTTTTATTAATCAAGTCTTGTTTACAATCGTGAAGTAATTGAGTAAACTGAGCAATATTATTTTCTCCCCATTTTTTTATATTTTCAGCCAATTCTTGAGATATTTTAGAATCAAGAACTAGATGGGCTACAAAGAAATCAATAGGAGTAAATTTTTGATTATTACTAGGGAGATCTTGTAAAGTTGCTAAAATGTCTTTTACAGTATCGCTCTGTTGCAGAAACCCTTGAGGACAGCAAACTTGATACGCTCTTTTAATAGGAGAAATATCTGATTTTTGATAAAGTTGAAGAATTTGAAGCAGAGAATCTAGAGGATATTCTGAATTGGTAAGGCTATTTAGCTCATCTTCAACCTCTCGCATCTCTTTCTCTTTTTCCAGAATTTGTCGCTTTAATTTCTCTAGAGTTGCTGCATTTCCCTCGTTGTTTAATTGCTGATTCAGCGCCTTATATTCCTTCATCCGAGCGTCTAAGCGTTCTTGAAGAACCTTCTTTTTGATTTGCGAAACTCTACTTTCTACCATGTTCCAATTCGTTAATCTGTTCTTCAACTTTTTTCATATCCTGCTCGATCGCATCAAGCTGTCGTTGCAAGTTATTGCGAGTTTGAGCGTTTTCGGTGTAATTCAACTGGTTAGATACTGCTTCAAAGTCACTTCCCAGAATTTCCAATCGTTTGTTCAATTCTTTAAGTTTAATTGCTTGCACCCGACTCCAAGATTGATTGGAAGATAAAACAAGTAACCGACCTTGAAGCGTATCGATCTGCTGTTCCAACGTGTCCTTTGGTTCATTAGGTATCTGATAATTGATTTCTCGAATAAATTCTTTTAACTCAGGATTACCTGAATTAGCAGCATATGCAGCTTGCACAAGGTCTTGCGATTGCCCCTGGCTATTAAACCATTTTATAAGATTGAATATAAGCTCTGTATAATTTTTACCATCTGCAATAGTATTTAAAGGAATTCCTAACTTATCGTCTAGCATTCTCTCTAATTCAGCTTCACTTGGAAACGCACTGATTAAAGCATCTCTCAGTTTTCTTCGTTGCTCATTGTCTAATGTCAAAGTCATAGTCGGTGGTAATTTATTTTCAGATGATTTCACTGGAGGTGTAGGCGATCGCAAAAAAGGTAGAACTGGTTCGTGATGGACTTCCCCAGAAAAACCTTCCACACTCACTTTAAAGCGCTGTTGGTTTCCTTCAATCGGATAAAATCGCAGTTCCAGCAAGTTAACTTTACTCATTGGTCTGAATATTATTCACCAAGGTCATCATTCAGGTTGCTCTCCTCATCACCTTTAAAGAGTCCTGTTAAACTGTTATTCAACGTCGCGGGCATTTTTTCCGAATACTTCTTCTCGTAAAACTTCACTAAAAGTTCTTTATCAAACAGAGGAGATAGTTTGACTTTCACCTTATGAACTTCATCTCGACTGCGATCGCATGGCAGCGCCGCCGTACCCGGCTTATCGCGAAGCGCAAGCTGTACCCAGCTTATCGCCTCCTACCTCACCACCAATTTCACCCCCAACCCCCAGCACGTTAATTTTGACGCTTCCCTTAGCACCTGCTTTACCAGTCCGCTTGATAGTCACCTGTAACTCCAGTTCCACAGACTCCACAAACAGGAAAGGAGCATCGCGATCGCCCTTGACGCAAGCCGTACCCGGCTTATCGTTTCCTGGTGCAACTGAAAGAAGGTCTTCTTTAACCTGTTGAATCAATTCAGCCAGTTCAATGGAGCCTTTATCTTGTTCAGACATTAGTTTTGCTATAATAGGATTTTAATGTATGAGTTTTTAACAAATGTAGTTTGCTACTACACAAACCCGATTTTGGCTGATAACCAATCTTATTAAACTATAATCCTTGTAAATAAGCAATTCCCCTATTACTTTGCAATAACCCCCTTGCCAAGCAACAATGACGCACCAGTCTGAAATAGCTTACAAATAGACGGTTTGAGCTTATGTTTTACCCCACCCTAACCCTCCACGCGTGAAAGGGAGAGGATGACAGCTTAACTTGGTAGGCGCTAAGTCCTGTTTGTGTAGTTGGATAAGCGATCGCAAAACTATATCATTGTTTAACATGACGGGATTTTGGAAGCAACTATTGCGATCGCTACCATGAGAAAGCAGGTATTTTTCCCAATAATTTCGCTTTACTTAAAAGGGTTTACAATTGTAAGTTGTCGAGCGATGACCAAATTATCTTGCATATCTTCTGAGTAAAGAATATCACTATTTACAGATAACGCATTAGCAACTATCAAACCATCCCAAAACGAAAATCCGTATCGAGTTCGTAAATCGGACGCATTGATAAAAATTTCATAGTCTAGTTCTATTACTAAAACTCGGTTATAAAAGGATTGAATAACTTGCTTAATTTGCTATAGCAGTAAATGAGGCTTTTCGACACAAGACAGAGCACACCTCATTAATAACTTGAGTGCTGACAACAGCATTAACATTATTAATTAAATTGATTGCCAAAGACCGTTTTCTAATTTCTTCAGTCTCACTAGAGATTGGATCGACCATGAAGAGATAGAGCCAAATATTCGAGTCGATAAAACAAAGTTCGCTCATCATTTATCGCTCGTGCATTTCTTCACGGGTCATTGAGCGAATTCCTGGCACTGGAATCGGGTTTTGCGCTAGTCCATCCATAATATCAAATTGCATGGATTGCTTTTTAGGCTGCTTGAAGACAACAACTTTGACTGTACTAGCCTCTGCCAATTCGTGCTGATATTCTTGAGGAACCACAATGACTCCATTCTCAACTTTGGCTTGAAATTCTACGTTTATCATATCGACACTCCATTTTACTCTAAAGTAACAAAGATTCCTACAAACCTCAAAGTAAAACAAACTAGAGTGCGCTGCGAAGCACAAGCCGAAAGAGTGCTTATCGCGAAGCACAAGCTCTACTCTGCTTATCGCTCTTAAACTTGAAGTAATTTATCTCGTGAAGAGTTGTTATTAAGATTTGCCAACAGCGATCGCGATTAGACGAGAATCTGTTTGTAGTTGTGAGGTCTTTGTACTGAGTGCAACTGCAAACCAATTCATGGATAAGTCATCAGTCGAACATGATGTTAGCTGTTCAAACCTAAAAATACATGAGCTGGCAATAACAGTAGATATCCGGTACGAGTTGGTAGCAAAATTGCAGGAAGCTTGCTACAATCTATCGCAGTCCTCAATCAAGTTTCACAGCAATTGTTCCACGAAAACGGGAGCATCCCAACTTGGAAAAAACACGCTTGTGATTGAAATCAAGCCTATACAGACCAAGTTCGCCTAAGCGCAAAGCGCACGCTACGCGAACGCGGACTTCTTATAAAGTCCACGCAGGTGGACTTTGTTTGTATAGCCCCAGAATTCCATTCTGAGAGCAATGGACAAAACACTCTACTCTGGTAGTTGTTCGCGCACCATCCAAGCTTGCTCATCTTCATCAAAGTTCTTGTCATCAAACTTTGTACTTTCAGTTTATGAACTTCATCTCGACTCTTGATAAGAATTAGACAAATAACTCGTGTTAGCGCAACTTGGTCTAGATCCCCGACTTCTTAAAGAAGTCGGGGATCTGAGCTACATTTCTAAAATATTACCGAGAGAGAAAATCTTGCAAATCCTTTGTGCGTTGTTTTGTCAATCTCTCAAGACATCCGTTGCGGAAAACTTCATACCCCGTCCCACCACGAGAACCGTAGGTTTCAAAATTACAGTTGTTATCGCGGAATTTAATCCAAGCTTGCTGTGCGGAAACAAGTATTTGTTTCTGGTCGTTGATTAGATTAGATGTCACTCTTTTATACACTTCATTTAAGCGTTTATCTGCTGCTTCATAAGACAGTTGAGAACAATATTTCAGTTCTGGTGTCGTGTTAGCGTTGTTACAATTAACTTTTTGAGCAACAATCTCTTGTGCTGGACTTGGTGTGGAAATTGCTGCAATAGAAAAGGGAGCGATCGCTACACTTAAGAAAGTGGTATTCAGTCTCTGATGAATATTTCTTACAGACATAGATATTGTGATTTTTAGAACTTACAACTCAATAGATTTTCTTAGAAAAATTGAGTAAAAAAATAGTATAAAGCATGAAAAGAGTTTGAGAAGCAAAAGATATAAATCTTAAAAGTTAAGCTGTTGTTCGGTTGTAGAAGCTACAAAAGGAAATTCACTTTTAATATTCCACCGATTGCCATCATGAGCTAGCAATGTTAAAACCGAAGCCGTAAATTCAAAATGTAACTGACGCTTTTCAAATTCTGACCATGCAGCTTGAAAGTTTTGTCTGGTTAAATCCTTAAAAGCAACTGTCATGTGAGGAACAAAAGGACGTGTTTGGCCAACTTTGTCTGTAATTCCCAAGTGAGTTTCCAGATATGACATGAAATTTTGATGTACAGTAAGCAATTCAGGACTTCTGACAACGTCAATATAAATGACACGAGGTACAAAGGCTGCATAACCGCTAAGGGTAATCGGTATTGAATTTTGACGAAGAGCAAAAGTTTTCAAATGTTCCTCCAGTAAAGGGATATCAGTATCTTCCCATTCAAAAGGTGGTTGCAGGGTAATGTGCGGTGGAGATTTTTGAGCATGGCTGCTAGCATACTTGTCAGCAAAATACTGCTTGATTTGGTTAGCGTAGTCTTGGATTTCTTGGGGTGGGAGAAGAGCTATAAAATATAGTTTCATGGGTCACTGGTCACTGGTTACTGGTCACTGGTCACTGGTCACTGGTTACTGTTTTAGCAGTTTGATGAGGTTGTAAAAGGAATGCCTTGGTTTGTGAAGATAGAAGAAGGTAAGGTAGATAAGCCTATTTTTGACCAATATGTACCAGATCATAAAGCTTACGTACAAGATCTGATTGCCAAAGGACACAAGGCAAAGACGGGTTACTGGGCACAGCGTGGAGGTGGTATGATGATCTTTGAGGCAGCATCAATGGATGAAGCACAGGCAATTGTAGCAAGAGACCCATTGATAGAAAACGGTTGTGTGAGCTACAAAGTCTACGAGTGGAAAATTGTTATGGAATAACACTCAGTTGAAAAATTTAGTGCTATTATAAAAAAGACCTGGATCTACGCGGCTGCAACGCCCAAACCTTGTCAGGACCGGAAGGTAGCAGCAATACGGGATGCTTGTAGCAGGCGTAGTCTCCGGGTCGCCCTATTTTTAGGAGCACAGAAGCGACAATGCCCGGTTTTGGCGATATTGTTAAAAAAGCTTTTTATCTCGGTGTAGGCTTGGCTTCTTATGCGGGAGAGAAAGCAGGCGGTACACTATCAGAATTGCGATCGCAAGTCCAAAAACTGGCAGACGAAATGGTTGCGCGGGGTGAAATGACGACAGATGAAGCCCGTCGCTTCGTTGAAGATATGATGAAGCAAGCGCAACAAACACCGACATCTGGTTCGACAAGCGATCCAAAGCCTCAGTCGGAACCACGTCGCATAGAAATTTTGGAAGAAGACGAAGAGCCAACAGCGAAAGCGACTCCTCCTACAGAGAATGTAGATAAACTGCGCGATCAAGTCAGGCAAATGCAAGAAGAATTGCGTAAGTTGCAACGAGATAAGTAATAATTTAAGTATTGGAGACACAGTTGATTGTGCCTCCAAAGTTTTGTAAGTTAAGTAGTCCTCAGAATGTACGCAATTGCTTGAAGCCATGTACAATTAGGCGTCCACTGAAGAGGCTGTTAAGGACGTAAAAAACTATGGAAAAGTGGCAGAAAGAGTTTTGGGAAATGATGGAAACAGTGGCTGACGAAGTAGAACGCTTTTTTCTGGGGATGACAGAAATGGTAGATACCTTCTTTGAGCTTACGGAAGAACTGAGCGAACAAGTGCAGGATGCGATCGCATCTGATGTTGACCAGTATTTACAAGATTTGACAGAACCGATTTTAGAAGCATACTGGGAACTTGAAGATATTGTTATAGACGATGTTATTCTAGATTCTGGTTTTCCATATCCAGTTGAACCCTCATCAGAGCGAAATGCTGCGTGTATTGGATGTCGTCACTACCACGGTCAAGTCTATGGCGGGGGATTGTTAGTTTGTGGTATGCATCCATATGGATGGAATGATGAGAATTGTCCCGATTGGGAACAAGATGAGTTATAAATCAGTGACCAGTGACCAGTGACCAGTGACCAGTGGTAAATAAATAATTATGGAAATGAAGTATGGTGAGCGTAATATTGCGGAGGGACAACTTATTACGTTTCCTAATCCTCGTGTCGGAAGGCGATATAACATTGATATAACTTTGCCTGAATTTACTTGTAAGTGTCCCTTTTCTGGCTATCCTGACTTTGCCACAATTTACATTACCTACATCCCAGATGAACGAGTAGTGGAATTGAAGGCACTGAAACTATATATTAATAATTATCGCGATCGCTACATTTCCCATGAAGAAACAGCCAATCAAATCTTGGATGATTTTGTTGCGGCTTGCGATCCTTTAGAAGTAGTTGTTAAAGCAGATTTTGCACCTCGCGGTAATGTACACATGATAGTTGAGGTACGGCATCAGAAGCATACGTAAGTTACAAGAAAGTAAAAACAAAACAGCGATGCACGTCTTTTTATTACCTGGTTTGTGAAACACAATGGTTGCAGCCGATGTCCTTTTAGGGGAGAACCTAACATTTAGTGCAATCTTGTCCACAACGATCCCAAAACATAGATACAATTAGGTAAAATTTACTTAGATTGTCAGCAGAAAAGGGAAAAACTATATTTTGCCCAACACAAGTCAGCCTCGTCTCTTATCTTTTACTCTCGACGGTTGGACTGCTCTAGGCGGTCAGGTTTCCGTGTTCCTGGTTGACCGAGTTGGGGTATTAGTTGGTCGAAACGGGGCTGGTAAATCAGCTATCCATAAAAACTAAAAAAAGAGTAGGTAACAATCAAACAGTTGAGAATTAATAGCAATAGACTGACAAGAGAATTTAGAGGCACATTCCCGTGCAAAGAGCGAAGAGGAAATGCGTCTCAAGCTTGAGCCACGAAAATAAAAGAAATAGAAAATTTTAAGATTTCCCAAAAGAAATATAGAAAAATTGAGACAGAATTGTTCTGGGGAACTCTGTTGTTATGTTAAATGTCGAAGAGATGTCTATACAGAATAAGTAACTATAGGAATTTATCTATCAATTACCACAGAAAATCTGTTCCCGTCTTATTGCTAATAATTGAGAATAGCGAGTATGTCTTAGATCCGAGTTTTGACGCTTTCTCATCTGTTTTTCTTAGAAAAACAGTATAATTTTACTCTTTTTTTAGAGATTTTTTTCAGTAATTACCGTTTGTGACAGTTGGGGTGCGGAATGGAGGATGTATAAGCCAGTAATATCTTCAACTTTTGAATCAAATTCCTGATCTGGGGGGGGGAGTCAGCCAATATCGGCTTTGGTGTGGCTTTAATTGGGCTTCTTCTAATAATCTTCCAACGTGTCGTATTGATATGCTTTCGATGATGCCAAGTTTTATAATTTCATCCGCTAGTTCTCTTGGTGTCCAATGACTTATTGGTCGTCCGTAATCGGATGGTGGTGAACAAGCTTTTCGCTAATAATTCAACTACTTGTTCCATACTAAATTTTACTGGTGCGCCAGCACGCTCAGAATCCTGTAATCTTTGAATAGTCAATAATTCTTTTCCGTCGGTCTCCAACCATCGGTTTCGCCATAAACTAACTGTATGCCTGTTAATATCCAAATCTCTGGCGATTTCCCGATTATTTTGACCGTCAGATGCCATCTTGATTATTTTTGCTCTCAATACTATTTGTTGTGGCGTGTTGTGTCGGTTGATTAATTGTTCAAGTTCATAGCGATCGCTATCGCTTATCGTTAATCTTCTTAAAGTTAATTTTGGCACACCTCTATCCCTCTGTACTTAGAGACAACAATATTTTTACCTTACTGTTTATCATCCCACGATTTTGGTCTATTTATTTAAGCCGTGCTGTACTAGGTTTATCTTATTTATGGACTGGTTCTATTAATGGAATCAAGTTACAAGTGTGGGCAACTTGGTTATTTTATGCGGTCTTGATTGATTTAGGAGACGCGATTGCTGACGAATTATCTCTGCCTTTTGACCGTATTTCTTTGGAGATGACTTATCGCGGTTTATACCATTTTAGTGTTGCTTATGATAAAGGTCAGGCAGATGACCCAGTTAAGTACTTTACTGCTCAAGAAAACCAGGACTTAGGTGTGGTTAAAAGTGTCCGAAAGCCAGTCTCTCAACTGGATTTGTCTCCTTTTCCTGCACCCTCTTGACAAATGTGCCATTTTCTTAACCTGTCACGAATGCTCGTGGAGTGGCGTCATCAATATGGAGTAAGTTACCAACTTTGAGTCAAAAGTTGGTATTACGCCCTTTCGTAGCAATGGAACAGGAATGTACGCTAAGCCTAAGATGCTTACTGTAATTGAGTTTGAGCGTAGCCTTAAATTCTATCTATTCCTGTGATAAAGATTGTTATCACAGGAAAAATCCGCTCAAAGCCTGAATTCTCGGTGAGAATGAGGCATTGAAGAAGGTAGAAATTTTATCGTTATCACAGGAATCAGTCGTTAGCGTACATTTTGGTTCCAATGCTACTTGCACGCGTAATTAGATGGGGAGATCTAATGGTGATGCTGTCATGCTCAGAAAATGCAGCATTTACGTCATTTTTAAAAATACCCCATTTTCTGACCTCACCTGCGGAATGTGGGCTACAATGCACCAGAATCTCTTACCAGTCCGCTCCAAGCGAGTGGTTAGCTTGTTGCTGGCAAACTATCTTTCGTTAGCTCGTAACATTCCGGACTCGATCAATTTCCAAGTTGATTTAGATACTTTTACTGCTGCCTGTTTACATAATACAATTAGCAGATTGGCATAAAGATAGTTTTCTAGTTCCTTCACCTCTTTCTTAGATAAATGGACTAGATTGGGACTGAGTTGCAAAGTTTGACACCAAACCTGAAGCAAACGAGAGCGAAACTTTCGCCAATTCTCATACGTTTGCTTACTACCTGAATAATTCTGGAGCAGTTCTCGTAAACTTTCTGATAACTTTGCAAAGTTTACATCCTTAAAAATTTTCGATTTTTCCAAATCCTGTACAAGATCTAGAGGTTTAGTACGAGCAAGTATAGGATCTATTGAAAAATTCAAAGTATGAGATATATCAAGATTCAGACCATTAGCTTTTTTTCGAGTATTATCGAGATTTAGATCTAGATAAATCGCAAGGCTAGGGTCAAGCAAACTGATAAAATCTTGAGAAAGGGTGATCGCACGACTGAAATTGATTTCAAAAGATGAAGGAACTCTAAGACCTGGTGTCACATTATTAATAATGTTTAAAGGCCAGAAGGAAAGAGGATTTCTGCGAAGAGCAAGAGATTCATCTAAAACTATCATTCGATCAAAATCGCTACTTATTTGCATATCAATATCGCTATTAGCAGTATTCTGATTGAGAAAGTTGTATGCACGAGAAAATGCAAGCGCAATAAATATAGCGACGGATCTTTCAGCAACTGGCACATAGGAACCTTCTGAAGAATCAGTCATCCGATCAGCCCAACGCAGAAGAGCAGATAGCTTACTAGATCTCTTAACTCGCGACTTCACCTCTTTCTCCATCAACACCAGCAGTTCATCCGCCCTTGCCCTTATAAGACCTGCTAAAAGCAAGAATACTTCTCGCCAACGCTCATCAAATAAGTGTTCAGTAACTAATGTTCCAATCTGATTGTGATCGCGAGTATATTGGGCTGTTAGATATTCCTGAAGGGTTAAATGGGAAAAAGAATAAACGTCTCGCGCTCGTTCAACCAGAATTCCTTGTTGAATTGCTATTGCTTCTAGTATGGATACGGCATCTAGGTCTTTTGGTGCGTTCTCATTTCGGATGAGAAAACCTTGGATATCTTGAATTAATTGTTGTTTTGAGAAAAACAGCCGATCTGCTTTAAAACTCTGATAAGCGAACTCTGCCAACATTTCCTCTTCCAGATCAACTCCCAAATGTCGATACACAGGTTCATGACTGACTCGCTTCTCTGACCACCATTTCTTTAGCAAAATATCGAGCGCCTCCTTGTAAAGACTTGACCTATTTGTAGGGAGATCCTGAGCATCATTATAAACTAGGCAAATAAATGCTAAGAGCAGAGGAGTACGTGCAAGCTCCTTTGTCGATTTATGGCTAGATTGGTTTAGCAAAACCCAACATCTTTCAGCAGTTTTTGCTTGCCGATCACCTTCTGAACAGAACCAATTCCGAATAAACTGTTGAATTTGTATTTCATCAAAATCAGCGACTTCAACATTTTTGAACTGCTGAAATACTTGACGGTAGGCTGCTACACGGCAAGATATAATGACATGATTGTGAGGATATTGATTTACAAATGCTTGAAATTGCTGAATAGATTGATTCAGATTTTCAGCAGGCATTTCGTCGAGTCCATCCAGCAAAATCAGTAATTTTCCTAATTCCAGAGCTTTGGTTACAAACTCATCACTCAAAGGAATATGAGAGGACTTCAATTCCTCTTTAATAATTTGCACAAGATTGTCCTTGGAACTGGTTAAACGTTTGAGTTCAATTAAAATTGGCAAATATTCTGCTTCAAAAATCCCTTTTTTTCCTTTGAATGCTTCTAAGCCAAGTTTTCGTAAGAATGTTGATTTTCCGGCTCCTGGCGCTCCTAGTACCATGAGATGAGGTTCCTGCTTGGCAACTGTGAGTCCATCTAATTTTCTAATATCATTATTAATTTCAAAACCCATTCTCATACTTTGACGAAATGTCTCTTGCATATTTTCAGCAGATTCTAACCGCCATAAGCCAGGTTGATCCAAAAATCTTACCCTTGTAAAAAGACTCTCTAAATTCACTGAGTTTTGCATTCCTAAAATTTTGATTTTGCCATAACGTTTATGGTAGCTGAGAATATATTGCTCTATAGTTTGATTGACTAAATTCCTGGATTGAGAAGCTCGATTTTTATCTTGGAGAGATCGGTCTATTTGCTGGGGTAATGTAGCTATGTCTTGAGTAAGCTGATTAACTTCTCTAGTAATTTGGGCTATCTCCTGATTTAACTCTTCTAAGTTATCCTCTAGTTTCTTTAGAATTTCCTTGTCTGACTCTTTTTCTCGTTGCTTATTTTTAATTTGCTCTTCTAACTTTCTTTTCCTGTCTTTCTGTTTTGTGAGTAGTAAGGTTGTTTTACTCAGTTCTTGATTTTTTTTATCTAAACTTCCCCTAAGTTCATCTAAGTACTTACTAAAGATGTAGAAATAGAAGCTGGAAATAGCATCAACTTGTTCAGCAGGAAGAGTTTCAGGTGAACCAACTAATTGCTCCAAAGTAGCACTACGGACACCTGGCAGTTCCAGAGCTAATATTGTTTGACGAGCTGAACCTTCTACTATTAGGATCGGACTAATCGTATCTCCTGCTGTTTTGAGAGATAGGGAACGGATCTCTTTCATTGTTCCACCCAATGTCTCTGCCATCTGAGTCTTTCGCTGTGCAATCAGTGCTTCCCGATAAGCTTGACGTGAAGGAAATTGACTAGGAGACAAAATCGGTTCAGTCCTAATATCTCCTGTCTCCAAAACAAAAATTGACCGAATGACTTCATCATCACTTGCTTGGATAAGCGCTTCTTGTAATAGTGGATCAGCCTTGGAAAATTGCGTTTCATTGAGATCCATCGCGAAACCCTCCAAACATCGTCAAGAGCAATACATAAACTTCACAGGAAATGTACTAAACTCAGCAGCCCATAGATTTCGGTTCTTTAATTCATGATAAACTCTTTATAACTATTTTCGATTGTAAAATTCAAACTGAATAATATATAGACTAGCAAATACCGTTTATCGCGCTGGTGGTTCCACTTTGATGATTCCCGCTCCCTGCCGTTCTGCAAGTTGACCAGGTAAAGGAGTACACCTCTCCAGCAGTGCTTCTGTTAATTCCATTACTGTAATATTGGGATATTCCTGTAATATGAGAGCTGCTATTCCAGAAACAATGGGCGTTGCCATTGAGGTGCCATCCCAAGCTTCGTAGTGCCCTCCTACAGTAGAGGAGTAAACAGCAGACCCAGGGGCAACTAAGAGTGGTACAGTGTACTGATGATGATCTAGAACAATAGTTCCACTACTGCTGAAAGGCGCGACTTTCCCAGATTGAGTTGTTGCTCCTACTGAAATGACACTGCGACAATTACCAGGACTACGAGTGCGGTTGCGCCCCTCATTACCTACTGCACATACAGGTAAAATCCCCACAGCTAAAAGAGTCTCTGCATAAAGATCTAAGAGTTCCAGACCTCCCCTAAGTTCACCTGCTGAAATATTCACGATATCTACATCAGAACGGGTGCTGATCCATCGCATTCCCACAACAAAGCTAAATAGAGAGCCAATTCCTTGAGGCAG
Organism: Scytonema hofmannii PCC 7110; assembly: GCF_000346485.2. NCBI lineage: Bacteria > Bacillati > Cyanobacteriota > Cyanophyceae > Nostocales > Scytonemataceae > Scytonema > Scytonema hofmannii. The sequence goes on along the minus strand of NZ_KQ976354.1, from coordinate 10,192,868 downwards.
CATGATGCCATTAATGATTCCTACTTCTGGAGCAATGCCAACTTCATTACCACAGATTAACCCTGCTACATGAGTGCCATGTCCTTCAGTATCCTCATCTTGATCGAGCAACTCAGCATCTCCAAAGATTTCAAACTGTTTGGCATCCAAATTGTATGAACTTATAATTTTTCTAGATAATTCAGGATGTCTGCCATCAATACCTGTGTCTAAAACTGCTACAGTGATACCTTTCCCAGTAAAGTCACATCCTTTTTGCCTTGCTTTCGTCAATCCAATAGCCGCTAGGTGCCATAAATCTGTTTCAGTTACTTTGTCTTTCAAGGATGCAATGTTTCTGTTAGGCTGAATTAACTCAATTGGCTCATCTTTGAGGATAGCTATGTCAGGTAGGTCTTCCTGAATTTGAATAACTGCTTCATCCGAAAGATCAGCAATAACAGTACCTGTGATTCCAGGATTGCTAAGGTTGCTGACAGCGCGAACAGTTCCTTCTTTTTGAGCATCCAAAAGCCAGTTTTGGAGTTTTTGGTAAGTAACGTCTTCTTGCCAGAGATTAATGACCTCCCTAACTTGCTTTTGTCGGCAAGGTGCTGTAAATTTTGTTGAAATCAAATCTAGCGAACTGGCAGGATTGGAACGGGGTTGGATGATATATATAGTCATTTCAGCAGCCTCTTCAGAATTAGCTCTTAAGTACTTTCATGATGCAAAAAAGACTTCAATCTACGAGACTTGTTGCGGTATAACACAACTGAGCTATTTGTTGTGCCAAGGAGGCGAATAATGGCTTTTTTAAAACTCCATCTGTCGCATACGTATTCTATTCCGCAACAAGTACACTAATTAAACTTTAAGAGAATAAAGGAAAATAATGGATACGGCGAATATAGTAATAATTTAGCTTGGCTTCATGTGAAAGCCCGTATTGACCAAGTTTTTTCACAGCCAGTAAGTAGGTGGGTGGGAAAAAACCTAACGAAGTTTTACATAAATGGCAAAAACTTGGTCTAGAAAGTCTTTGGGAATTACCAGGTCGTGGCGGAAAACCGAAGTGGAAGGAACCGGACATAACCTGAGTTCGACAAACCTCTCCCTCCCAGCTCCCTTTCCTTTGAGGAGCTACGGTGTACACACCAGTCTGTAATAGCTTACCCCCCTTAGTCCCCACTTGAAAAAGGGGGAAATTAGCTTTCCGGTTCCCGAACCTTTCCAAGGTCTGGGTTAGGGTGGGGTGAACTCAAAGTATCCAAGATTTCCAGCATTTCCCGTTCAAAAGTGACTTGGGCGCGATTGGTCTTACCGCCTACATACAAGCGACCATCTTTTTGTAATGCCCAAATTTGAGAGTGGGAGAAGTAACTCATGACGACACCTAGCATGAGTAAGCCGAATCCACCATAAACAATAGGTATTCCCGGATCGGCTTTAATTTGTAAACCGGTGCTGCCAACAATATCTAGTATCTTTAAGCTGACACCGTTCACTTGGGTAGCCATTCCGGCGCGAACTGTATCAATCAGCTTACCACTTGCATCGTAAAGAAGCACCATTCCTTGCAAGTCCTTTGCCAGTAAGGATACACCTGCACTTAAATCTGGTTTGGTAGGAATCCACGTTCCCCAAATCTTTCCTTGACCGTTAGTATTGAGTGGAGCCATGGGGATTTGAAAGATCGGGCTGTTGTTGATTTTGACTCGAATGGCAGAAATTCCCCAGTCGGTTTGGTAGAAGGTGACGCCATGATAGCGCAGAGGACTGTTAACAAAAATTGTCTTGCGGTCAACTTCTTGTTCTTGATTGTCTAAAACAGACATATCTGAGTAAAACTGGTCGATACCGCCAGAGGGAGTGTAGTCAATCCAAAAGCGATTGACGCGCAAAGACCAATCTTTAGGAACTCGCCCTACTGCAAAAGGTCCAGCATCGATAATGTTTTTCACTTGAAATGTATCGCCGCTAGCTACCATTTCTTGAGCAACAAAGCCAGTCATAGCCCCCCAAATACCACCCAGGAGAGTCATAACAATTCCAATATGAACTACAATTGGTCCAATGCGTCCAATAATTCCTTTGCGGGCGTAGAGAGTATTCTCTTTTTCTTGAAAAACTTTGTAGCCCCGCTTTTGCAATAGAGTTTGTAGGGTCGTAGCACTTCTGGTTTCTACATTATCAAATTCTGCACTTAAAGCTAGCTTTTGAAATTGACGGGGTTCTTCGTAATATTTCCATTTCTGGGCAGTTTTTAAGGCTGGTAACTGACGAGTAAAGGTACAGGCTGTTAAGCTAGTGCCAAAAAAGATGAGTAATGCCAAAAACCACCAAGTTCGATAAACATGGTCTAAGCCCAAAATGAGGATGACTTTCCATGAAAGAAAACCAAAGAGGGCTGGGTGTTCTGGGTAGTTGGATTGATAGTATGCTACCGATTGACCTTGCTCTATAACAGTACCACTGACGCTAAAGAGTGCGATCGCAAGAAACATCAAAATTGCCAAGCGCAAATCTGTCAGAACTGGTAAAAACTCTTGTCGCAGCAGACGTCCTAGTGCTGTCCATATAGATATTTTGTCAGAAACTGGATTTTCTATAGTCATTGGAATTATGTGTAAATTTCTCTATAAAAGCTCACCGCTCACTGGTCACTGGTCACTGGTCACTGGTCACTGTAATACTGGAAGCCGAGACATTAAGGAAAATACGCCAAATCCTACCAACAAAGCACCACTGACTGGATTAATCCAACTAGACCAACGGCGTAACTCTAGTAATTTCTTTATAGAAGCTGTAAAAGTACCAGCCAAAATCAGGGGAACAACATAACCTGCTGTATAGCAAAGGAGCAAAACAGCACCCAGAACTAAATCTTGTGTTTGAGCAACCCAACCCAGCAGGCTCGCTAAAACAGGAGTACTGCAAGGAGAAGCCACAACACCAAAACTGAGACCGATGAAATATGCTCGCACTCCTTGGGGTAATTCTTGAGAAATCCACTCTGTACCGCCAAAAGAAGGTAATTGCAGGGGTAACGCTTCAAGTAAGTTTAACCCCATGAGAATGGCAATAATACTAACAATAATTGGTAAGCCAAGACCTACTTGACCGTAAACTTTACCCACGAAAGCTGCTATAATGCCTAGTCCAGCTAGCGTGGTTGCCAATCCCAAAGCAAACCAAGTTGACTGGACAACACCTTGCCAACGGCTTTTTGCTTCATAACCACCAATGTAGGCAATGGTAATTGGCAGCATGGAAAGCATACAGGGAGTCAAACTGGTGAGCAATCCTGCGATAAAAATAATACCTACACTTATCCAAGTTAAATGAGTCAGTTGATTGGATACCAGGGCATTCGCAAATTGTTCTAGTTCATACAGTCGGGTTTGCAGGATTTCAAGCATGAGGCTGTTAAAAGGAAGAAACGCTTATTCTGCTTGCATTTTAGCTTACTTTGAACTGTATGAAAGGGGTTAAGAGTAGGATTAGGGGCAAATTTTTCTTGACTTAGTGGTACGTCTTATTTTATGCTGGTAGAGTATAACGCTGTTCAATTGCTGCTTTGATGGCGGCACGGCTTTCACTTGCTGAACCGTTAGCACTTTTCTCTATCTTTTCAGCTTCCTCTGCTAAAGAGTCATCCTTAATCGCTTCTTGGAACCAACGGGAATAATCTCCCTCGTGGAGGTGGTACAACCAAGTTTCATCATCGACTCCTTCAGCAATTTGGGTGAACAAAATTAAGTTTTGAGCGCGGAGATTGAGTTTGCCTTCTGGTCCTATAAAGTAAAAGCTTTTATCTTCTCCCAATTGTCCTTGAGCATACTTGCGGACATGACGGCGGCGTTCTGTACTTCCAGGGGTAATGCGGAAACGGAAAGGTTCGGTCTTTGATTCCCGGAACCATGCGATCGCCTCTCCTGGTTCGAGCTTTTGAGGAGCAAGTTGTGGGGGACAATGACCGACAACCGAACAGAATTGCTCGATATTTTTCTCCGGTGACAAACCTACAGTAATCATGGCGTCTACCAGAGACAGTGCTGCGGGCGCAACTTGGTCGGGATGGACAGTTATAAACATCATACAATCAAGCTCTTGAGGCAGTGTCAGAGAGGCAGGATTCCAAGAAGCAGGCATGAGGTGATGGGCTTCATCTGCTACTATCCAGTGAGGACGACCAGTGCGTGCTCTTAATTCTTGCAATTGGGGTAAAACTTCGGCAAAAAATGCGGGACGATCTGCCAAAGCAATACCCAGTAAGTTAATAATTATATTTTGGTGCGGTTGCTCTAGTAGATCTAAAATTTCTTGTATTCTTGGTGCTCTGTTAGCATCACCCAAAATGACTGCATCTTCAAAGTTTTCGTAATCGCCTTCAGGGTCAATGATACAGAATTGATAATTTTGCTCTGCAATGCGCTCTAGTATAGCAGTTGCCAAAGTTGATTTACCACCACCAGAAGTACCAGCCAGTAATAGACTTGCACCGTAAGCCTTCATATTGACATGAGAACCATCTTCCTTTGTACCCAGTAAAATATTATGTTTTTCTCTTTGAGTATCTACTTCAGCCAAATCTGAAGCCAACAGTCGATCGATCAGCTCGACAACACCAGCACCGCGACTGTTTTTCGTGACAAAATCGACTCGTTCTTTTACCATTGGCAAAGCGTTAGCAACAGCAACAGAACACTCGCACAATTCTAAGAAAGCGTGGTCATTTTCAGCATCACCCACACCTACAACATTGTGTGGTGATAACTTCATTTCATCCAAGGCTGCGGTTAATCCTGCGGCTTTATTGAGTCCGGAAGGAAGTACCATGACTGCACCTTTGTTAAAAATGACTTGCAATTCCAATCCCAAATCCCGAATTGTTTGCAGTACCGTTGTTTCATTGGGATGCCAAGTCGCAACAATGACTCGACCAACTGACAAAGGCTCAACCTTGCGATCGCGCAATGCTTTGATGAACTCGTCGGGGGGTTTTGAGCCTAATGGTTTTTCCTGACGCGAAGCGGGAGAATACAACAAAGCACCATTTTCTGCCACTACACAGTCAAATAAATCCAATTCTGAAAATACACCCTGCAAATCCTCCAGTTCGCGACCCGTAACCAATATCAGTTTTCTACCAGAAAGGCGCAGGCGTTTCAAGGCTGCTATAGTTTCATCGCTGACACGACCATCGGCTGCTAGCGTACCATCATAGTCAGTAGCTAAGGCAAAGTAGCGCATAGTTAATGAGAAGTAGATTTAAAACATACGAGTACTTATATAAACATGACTTAAGTTTGAGGCTGAAAAATCCCGCTTGGGAAATAAATACTCTTATGCCATTTCTAAATCATTGGTGAGATTGAGAAACCCGGTATCTGGGAGATACCGGGTTTCTGACCACACCTTGCTGAAAATGTTAACTTGGAAAGTTATAACCGAATTTACTAATGAGGAAAAATCACAAATGCCATACCTGACTTCAGAAAGTACTATTCGTTCTCTTATTGCTGAATACACAAAAGCCAGCACTTTGTGGATTGATACAGAAGTCGCTGAGTACAACACTCGCAATCCCAAATTATCGCTGATTCAAGTATTGGACGATCCAGCCGATTTGAGTGGCGATCGCACTTTTATTTTGGATGTCATCAACCAGCCTCACACTGTCGCTGAGTTTATTGACAAAATCATGGTTAATTCCAAAATTGAAAAAGTTTTTCATAATGCTAGCTACGATTTAAAATTTCTAGGTGGCAAGAAAGCAAAAAATATTACTTGCACTTTAGAATTAGCGAAAAAAATTCCTTATTATGCTTTACCAGTCCCTAACTATCAACTCAAAACGTTAGCTGAAGAACTTTGTGCTTTTCAGAATATAGAAAAACAAGAACAGACAAGTGATTGGGGACGGCGACCCTTAACTGAAGAGCAAATAGAGTATGCTTATTTAGACTGTATTTATCTTGCTCAAGTTCATTTAAATTTGATAGAATTAAATAAAGAAATTAATCCAGAACCTGCGGCGGAAGATATAGCAGTCCTGAATGCAAGATACGCGCAGATTGAGGAACAGTGGAAGGTGCTCAATTCAGAATACGAGCATTTGCAAGAGCGAATCAAAAAAGCCATGCAATTGCAAAATGTATCTGAAACACCATATTTTAAGCTGTCTTCTTACGAACGCACAACTGTAAAAGTTTCGTTTATGGAACTGGTAGAGTTGATACAAAATCAAGATGTTGAGTTTGATTTTCCTATCACATTAACTCAAAAATTACAAAAAGATTTAGGAGAAAATTTAGAACAATTATCAGTAGATATTGAGAAAATAACGTCTTGGCGGCTGTCCCCCAAAAATCAGGAAAGTGATGAAGGATAAAGGATGAAAGATGAAAAATCTGTTGCTGGCTGTATTTTTGTCTGTGACAATTGTTGCTTGTAATAATACTAAGGATGTATTTGTAACAGATATTCAATCTCGTCCTGTGTTGCGTTCAGTTGCTAGACCATCTAGTGCTAAAGACTTTTATACTCAGGGTCAGTACAGGCAAACAAAAGGAGACTCTCAAGGCGCGATCGCCTCATATAGTAAAGCGATCGGTCTTAATCCTGATTATGGGGAAGCTTACAATAAACGAGGACTTACCTACTTTAAATTAGGAAATAGACAGCAAGCGATCGCAGATTACAACCAAGCGCTACAGATCAATTCCAATGATGCTCAAGCTTATAACAATAGGGGGAATGTTTATGCAGCAGAAGGAGCAACACAAGCAGCGATCGCAGATTACAATCAAGCTATTCGCATTAATCCCAACTATGCTGAAGCATACAACAATCGAGGAAACGCCAGGGCAGCAACTGGAGATAGAAACGCAGCAGTAGACGATTACAGTGAAGCCATTCGCCTCAATTCCAAATATGCGGTTGCATATAATAACCGAGGAAACGCCCGCACCATTTTAGGAGATAGAGAGGGAGCCGTTGCAGACTACAACGAAGGGATTCGCCTTGCTCCCAACTTTGCCGCAGCATACAATAACCGGGGTAATGCTCGCGCTGCATTGGGAGATAAAGAGGGTGCAATGGCTGACTTGCAGCGAGCAGCAGCAATTTTTGAAAAACAAAACAATCAGCAGTTGTATCAAGAAGTGATGAATAATATGAAAGAGCTTGGGCAATAGCCCCGATTAAAAATAAAGAAATTTGAAGTCATCGTCCTCAAGATTCAAACTTGATACACCTTGCACGATTGCAATCAATTCCTGCGACTTGCCACTGACAAAATGAATCGCCACCCCTTCTGACGAATTAAACGGAGACAATCCCAAAACATAGTCAGTACTTTTTCCTACAAGCTGGATAATATCCTCATTAGGCTTAAAGTCAGCAATGAGAGCATAGTCATTATAACCAGCACTTGTTTGATAAAAATCGTCATAGTAAACAGAAAAAGTTCCAGCAGCGTTCCGCCCTCCCAACTGAAACGTGTCTCTCCCTTGTCCTCCAAAGAGAATATCTATTTCATTAAGACCAAAGATACCACCAGTTCCAGAGGGGATAAAGCCAGCCGCCGTCAGCTTATCTTCACCGTTCCCACCAAAAAGGCGATCGTTCCCTTGTCCACCATCAAGAACATCGTCTCCGTTTCCACCATCAAGAACATCATCACCAGAGCCAGTTTTATAACTGCCATCATATAAGACATCATTTCCATCACCACCAATGAGGGTATCATTGCCAAAACCGCCATCTAATCTGTCACGTCCATCGCCCCCATCAAGATAGTCATCACCAGAAAGAGCGACTATTTTGTCATCTCCAGACTCACCATATAGGAAATCTCTCCCGAAAGACCCAAAGAGTAAATCGTCTCCTTTACCTCCATACAATATATTTTCGCCTTGTGGATCTCCTCCATAACCCGGTGCATACGATAATTGACTTAGTCCAGCATAGAGAATATCTTTCCCATCACCCCCCTCTATGCGATCGCGACCTTCTCCACCTTCCAAAAAATCATCACCAGATAGACCAATGAGAACATCATCTCCTAAATCACCAATCAGGAAATCATTGTCTTGCGTTCCCTCTAGATAATCGCTTCGCGCAGTACCTTGAAGAATAACCATATAAAGTTCCTTCTTGAAAATAGGGCATTAGACATTGGGCATGAGAAAAGAATTATTTTCATGCCCTATGAGTGAGCAACCGCCCGTAAGCGTCTACCTAAATAATTTAAGCTTGACATTCGGAAGCATAGCTGAAATCAATCAATGGGTAGGATTTATTGGTGAGAGAACTCCAATAATAAATTGCCCCATCTTGTGGGATGGGCTTTTTTGCCTGTCCTTTATTAGTAGCAGGCTTTTCGCCCGCATACACGAAATTTTGGAATATTTTTTTATTTGGAAGTTATTATCTTACAAAAAAGCATAATTTCTACCATTAGAGACTTAGGCAATGAGTGCAAGATGTCTATTGCTCTTTAAAGATAAAATTTTTCTTAAAGATAAATCATATACAAAAATGCTTTGGTTAGTAGTAATTAGTAGGTAGGGCTTTGCCCACCATTCGCTATTGGTGGGCAAAGCCCTACCTACTTGTTTAGGTAATCTTCTGGCGGTTCGGGAGTAGTCGTTATTAGTTTGCAGGTAATTACTCAAAACTGATGAAGGCGATATTTTATCACTAACAACTAACAACTAACTACCTTCCAACAACTCAGTCGCTGCATTGACAACAAGTTGTGCTGTCCCTGTAAAAAACTCACGGTCAAGAGTAGCTGGGACATCAGTAGGTTTATGATAGTGAGGAGTTCGTAAATTGGCTGTATCCGTCACCAAAACAGCACCAATGCCTTGATACCAAAACGGAGCATGATCGCTACGCAGTACATCGGGTGTCAGCAAACCTTTGAGAGGTACTGGCAGAGTCAGTACGGATGGCAATATAGGAGAAGAAGTTATTTCACCTTTTGCCTTTTGATCTTCCTTATTCAATGCAGTTTGGGAAATATTTGCTTTCTGAAAAGCATTGAGAATTGGCAAGTGTTCGGCATCGCCAACGACCGCTACAAAATCACCTTTGTTACTAGTGGTCTTCACAGGCAAACCCGATGGGTACTTCTGACATCCGGAAATATGGCAAGCATAACCCACCATATCCATCACAATAACACCGTTTAGATTTTCTAGGTGAGTTTTATTTTTGACAAAAGCTTTACTACCTAAAAGCCCCGCTTCTTCCAAATCAAAAAAAGCTAACTGCAATGTTTTGGCGGTAGGACGCGAACCGAGGAGTCTCGCTAGTTCCAGGACAACAGCAACTCCACTAGCATTATCATCAGCACCAGGTGAGAAGAAAACAGTGTCGTAGTGGGCTGCCACTAGAATAGCGCCTGCATCTTTACTTGTACCAGGTCTTTCCGCAAAAATATTAATGCCAACTCTTGTGATATCCAACTGTTTCTCAGTGAATTCCTCAAGTTGGGGTTGCCAACCTAATTTTTGGAGTTCTGAACTGATGTAAGAACGAGCTCGCGATCGCTCTACAGGAGTATGACGTATAAAATTCAACTTTTGAAGATGAGAAAACAGCCGAGATCCAGACACTTGTGGAGTACTGGTTGTCCGATCCCCATCTACCTTTTCTTCCACCTTTTCTTGTAAAGACTGATGTGGAGAAGAGGAAATGACCCCAGGAGTCCCCGTGTTCTTATTACTCGCATCTTTCTTTACAGGAACAGAATTCTCAACTCTAATACTATAAATAACTGATTCTTGATGCTGTGGGAACAATCCTTTAGCAACCAGTACAACAACCATTGTTGTCAAAGCTAACAGCACCAACCAAAACCATTTTTTCTTTGCTTTCATTTATTTATGAACCCTTTCTTTTTCCTTTTTCACGTGACAGCTGCCATAACTCCAGCAAATAGAGTAACGCGCCGTGTCCTCTTCTCTCCGAATTTCCTGGCATAGGACGTTGCAACCGCTCTTGTTTGACGCTTTGTCTTTTGACAGAAGCACCAACTTCATCTAGAGTTCCCCATGAGACTGTCAAAGTACATACAATGCTCCAAAAATTTGATGAAGATAGGGAGTGGGGAGTAGGGAGTAGGGAGTAGGGAGTAGGGATAAGAGAAAGAAATACAAACTCTTCCCCTAACCCCTAACCCCTAATCCCTAAATTAAGTCAAATCTTTAATTATTGAAATTGCTAATGTTACATTTGTTGCTCATTACAACCCTGGGGTTTCTTGGAAGTTTTGGCCACTGCTTTGGAATGTGCGGTCCCCTTTCAGTGGCATTTTCTCTATCTCAGAATTCAGAGACAGGAAGTGCTACATCTGGGCAACCCGGTTGGCAGGAGCAATTGCGGTTTCATGTATTGTTAAACTTGGGGCGAATGTTAAGTTACACTCTGGTTGGTGCTGCCATTGGTGCGCTAGGTGCCGTTTTACTCAAGAGCGGACATTTAGCAGGAATCGGTAGTGAATTACGTCAATGGATGGCTATTGTAACCGGCATTCTGCTGATTTGGTTTGGTATAAGACAAATAAATCCAGAGTTTTTGCCTCGTCTTCCAGTGTTACATCCTTTTTTGCAAGGCAATTTACATAACCGCCTGAGTGCAGAAATGGTCAAGCTTTCCCTAGAAACTAAGTGGTGGACGCCTGCACTTTTGGGGATAACATGGGGTTTAATGCCCTGTGGATTCCTTTATGCTGCCCAGATTAAAGCGGCTGAAACTGGGAACTGGTGGATGGGCGCAGCCACAATGCTAGCTTTTGGCTTAGGCACTTTACCCACGATGCTAGGTGTTGGCGTGTCTGCAGCCTTAATCGGTAAAGACAGGCGCAGTCAGTTATTTCGCTTGGGTGGTTGGGTGACTCTCACTATCGGTGTGCTAACGCTTTTGCGGACTGGTGACACGATGGTAGATTACACTGGGCATATTGCGTTGGTATTTTTAGTAATCACGCTGATTGCTCGCCCGATTAGTGGTTTGTGGGCAAAACCTTTACGTTACCGTCGTGCGTTGGGAGTGGGTGCTTTTGTGCTGTCATTGGCTCATACAACTCATATGATGGAACATTCACTACAATGGAACTTTACAGCCTTCTTTTTCCTACCACAAGAGTATCAGTTAGGAATGGTGGCTGGTGCCATAGCATTGGTTTTGATAACTCCTGCTGCCTTGACGAGTTTTGATTCTTTGCAAAAGTTCTTGGGCAAGCTTTGGAGACTAATTCATTTATTGAGCTTACCTGCTTTACTGTTAAGTACTTTTCATGCTGTGACGATCGGTTCTCATTACTTGGGTGCTTTACAGTTAAGTTGGGAGAATAAGTTGGCAGTGTTGCTTCTAAGCTTTGTAACACTGAGTGTTTTGCTTGTACGTTGGCGCTTTTTTTGGTCAATCTTATCTATAAAGAAATTTTATGTTTCCTCTACTAAGTCGCGTTGACCCCACTGATCTTCCCTCTTCCCATACAGAGATAAGCAAAAATACTCCCTCTTTTCTGCTCACAAAGAAGGTTATCTGGTGTAATTTACTACTGTTATTCGTCCTTTTCCTACCAAATTCTACTGCCCATGCTCACAAGGTTAAAACTGCAGCAGACGTGGGTGCTACCCTCCATTTAGAACCAAATGATAATCCCCGTGCTGGGGAAACAACAAAAACCTGGTTTGCTCTAACTCGCCGAGGTGGAAAAGTTATTCCTTTAACTGAGTGCAATTGCCAATTGGCTGTTTACGCTGAACCTTATTCACAAAAAGAACCTCCTTTGCTAGAACCATCTTTACAACCTGTAAGAGCAGAGAAGTATAAAGGCATACCAGGTTCGGAAATTATCTTTCCCAGACCAGGGGCTTATTTATTACAGCTGAGTGGCAAACCAAAAAATGAAGGGAGTTTTCAGCCATTTGAGTTAAAGTTTTCAGTCACTGTAGCTGCAGGTTCAGCAACTACAGAACCAGTAGAGGTAAATAATACACCAGTACAAAATTCCAATTCTGATGTTACCCCCAGTCAGTCTCAAGGTAGTCCAATTTGGGCGATCGCTTCATTAGCCCTTGCTGCTTTGGGTGTCTCTTTTGCAGTACTGCGAAGCAGAAAGAGGGGGTAGGAATTTTGGATTTTGGATTTTGGATTTTGGATTTTGGATTAAGGGATTTTAGATTAATTATTCACTCTTGTCCTCCTATCTCTCTCTCCTTAACCAACTTGAAAAAAGAATGTAACAGATAGTTAAGTGAAAGTTATGTCTAAGTAAGGCTTTTTCAATCCAAAATCTAAAATCCAAAATCCAAAATCGTATTACTTATGTCGCTTTTGATGCCACTGCCACGAGTGAGAAATAATTTCTTCCAGAGATGAGTACTGTGGATTCCAGCCAAGCATTTTTCTCGCTTTTTCACCACTTCCAATCAGTGATGGTGGATCGCCCGGACGGCGATCGCATTCCACAACTTCGATCTCCTTTCCTGTAACTTTCTTGGCAGTGTCAATCACTTCTTTGACTGAGAAGCCATTGCCATTTCCTAGATTAAAAACTTCGCTATTGCCTCCTTTTAGCAGGTATTCCAACCCTAAAACATGGGCATCTGCCAAATCCGTAACATGAATGTAATCTCGAATACAAGTACCATCGGGAGTAGGGTAATCAGTGCCAAAAACGGAGATAGATTCGCGCTTACCCAGTGCTGCAAGCAATACCAAGGGAATCAAATGAGTTTCTGGATTGTGATCTTCCCCTAACAAACCATCAGGATGAGCACCAGCAGCGTTAAAATAGCGGAAACGTACAGATTTGAAATCATAGGCAGCATCAAAATCAGATAGAATTCGCTCTACCATGAGTTTGGTTGCACCGTAAGGATTGATGGGGTTTTGGGGATGGTCTTCAGTAATGGGTACAACTTGTGGTACACCGTAAGTTGCACAAGTAGAAGAAAATACAAATTTTTTAACAGACGCTTCTAGCATCGCTTCCAGCAGAGTCAGAGTGCCAGTAACGTTGTTGCGGTAGTATTTTGCGGGGTCGGTTACCGACTCTCCTACGTAGGCGTAGGCTGAAAAATGCATAACTGCCGCAATTTCGTGTATTTTAAATAAATCATTTAACAGTGCGTGGTCGTTTGTGTCCCCCTGCACAAGTTTTACCCGTAAAACTTGTTCTACCAAATCGCGGTGACCATAAACCAAATTATCTAGTACTATAACGTCAAAACCCGCAAGCTTGAGGGCAAGCACCGTGTGGGAACCAATGTATCCTGCTCCGCCTGTCACCAAAATGGTGGGTTTTCCATGCGACATAGTTTTTCCTTACGTATCGTGAAAGTACTACCTAAATTAACTTAGTCTACAGGAGGCAAATTACGGATGAGGAAAATTACAGATTCATTGTTTCATGTGAAAGAATTTGCTCTAAAATCACTACGACGGTAGTCGTTGTGTTGTGGATGTGAGGTGTTTGATGTCAAGTAACAGTGCTTTTACAATTTGGCAGTACAATAACCCCACTACCTAAAACCTGAGGCTGACCGAAAAATTCAGATTTGAGAGTCAATCTATGTTTCTACTGTTAAGCAGAGTATTACTGTGGCTACTTGTGGGGGCCATCATCTACTCTCTGTTCCAAAAGTTTTATCCTCAAGGCAATTTCGTTGCCCGACTATTTTTAGTTATTCTGTTCGTTGTGGTCTTGCTATCGTTTATCAACCCCAACGAGCCAGCTGTCGCCTCCTTGTGGAGAGTGGTCTCTTTTCCACTCAAACCTTTAGGCGCATCGATTTTGCTGATGATTCTTGCAGCCCAAAAGATGAAAGATGGCGCGTTAGGTAAACCAGGAGGATATTTACTGGGTTGGGCATTGGTGATTTTGTTGTTGGCAAGTACACCAGCAGTTGCTTATTTTCTAGTGCGATCGCCAGTGGCTGCAATGGTGGTCGATCCATCCATCACCAGTCAGCTAGTGTTCCAAAATGGGGGGTTAACTGCTTCTATGGCAGATCCTAAATATGAAACACTTATAGCATCAGCATACGGAAGTCCAACAGTAGGTGTATCAGATGTCGGAGATCCGATCGTTGCTAGAGCACCATACTTAATGCAAACCCCAGCTCAGACTACCAGACGAGGATTGCGGCTTGAAGACTTTGTCCCTAATGCCGAAACGCTGTCAATAACATCACGAGTGTGGGAAACTTACCTCAACTATATTTCTGGCTTCTTGCGTGGTGGAAGGTAATTTCTACTAAAGAGATCGAGTTTGAAGGATGAAGTATAAAGTGACACAAATTAATGGAGTTAGGGAATTATATCGAATTCCGACTCTTTTTTCATCCTTCATCCTTCAAACTTTATTAAAATTGCCCTACGGTAAGAAGACAGCTATATTTGGGTTGGAGATAAGATAAAAAAGTTGCTTTCTGGGCTTGAATGGCAAAATCACGACGGCTTGCTAAACTTGGTGCATACCTGCGCCCTCATTGGCGGGATGCAACCTTAGGAATTATCTCTTTATTAATTGTCAACGGATTGGGTGTTTACATCCCTTTGTTGATCCGTGACACCATAGATAAGCTCTCTACAGACTTTACTGCGAGCCAAATATCATATTTTGTGATAAGAATAGTATTATTTACGTCAGCAATGTGGCTGATCCGTATGGCTTCACGCATATGGATATTTGGTGTGGGGCGTCAGGTTGAATTTGACTTGAAACAAAGGATTTTTGAACACTTACTTAAGTTAGAACCATCATATTTTGCCACTAATACGGCGGGTGATTTAATTAGTCGCGCAACAAGTGATTTAGATAATATCCGCCGATTATTGGGTTTTGCGGTTCTAAGTCTAGCAAATACCCTGTTTGCTTACACTCTCACTTTACCAGTGATGCTAACAATTAGCGTGGATCTTACATTAGCATCATTGGCAATCTACCCCTTGATGTTTTTATTGGTTCATTTGTTTAGCAGTCGCCTTCGTAACGAACAACTTGCCGTACAGGAGAGACTTTCTAATATTAGCGAACTGATTCAAGAGGACGTGAGCGGAATTGCCCTGATAAAAATCTACTCTCAGGAAGATCAGGAGCGCCGTGCTTTTGCCGAGAGAAACGAACAGTTATTGCAAGCTAACTTAAACCTGGCAAAAAGCAGGAATACATTGTTTCCCCTAATTGGTGGATTAGCTACTATCAGTTCTTTAATTATTATTTGGCTCGGAGCAAATCGAATTGCAGCTGGAACTCTTGCTGTTGGAAATTTTGTGGCACTGTTACTCTATGTTGAGCGTCTGGTTTTTCCCACAGCATTATTAGGATTTACCATCACGACTTACCAAAGGGGTGAAGTCAGTATCGATCGCATTGAAACGATTTTTACCGTTACCCCCAAAATTCAAGACGACGTAGAAGCCATTCATTTGCCAAAAGAAAAAGTTAAAGGACTATTAACAGCTAAAAATTTAAGTTTTACCTACCCTGGTTACTCTACTCCCGCACTAGAAGACGTTAACTTTAACATATCCCCTGGGGAAATAGTGGCAATTGTAGGTGCTATTGGTTCCGGAAAATCTACTTTAGCAAATGCTTTGCCAAGGCTGTTAGATATTGAACCAGGGCAGTTATTTTTAGACGGTATAGATATTACTAAAATAGCTTTGAGCGATCTAAGAAGCGCTATTGCTTTTGTGCCGCAGGATAGTTTTCTTTTCAGCACCACTATTAAGAACAATATTCGCTATGGAGATCCAATTAGCGAACAAAGAGACGTAGAAGCAGCAGCAAAACTAGCACAAATTCATCCAGAAATTACCAACTTTCCCCAACAGTACGAAACAATAGTTGGTGAACGCGGCATAACTTTATCTGGAGGACAGCGTCAACGGACTGCTTTGTCTAGAGCCTTGCTAGTTGATGCTCCTATATTAGTGTTAGATGATTCCCTTTCTAGTGTTGATAACCAAACTGCTACAAAAATTTTAAATAATCTATCTAGCGGTACGCAAAAGAAAACAGTTGTGTTTATCACTCATCAGTTGTCTGCGGCGGCGGCGGCTAACCGAATTTTTGTTATGGATAAAGGTAAGATTGTTCAGACAGGAACGCAACTGGAACTTTTGCAGCAACCAGGGCTTTACAGACAATTATGGAGCCAGCATCAGGTAGAAGAATTGTTGCATTAGAGGCAGAGGTTTTAGTCTTTTTTACCCCACCCTAACCCTCCCCTTGGAAAGGGGCTTGTGTGTATGCAGTAGTTTTTTAAGGGGGATCGCCTGTCTCAACATTTAGAGAAGAACCTCCTTGCATAACCTTAACCAGTAAAAAGTGCATCACTATCGAAAAAATAAATATATAAGTATGAGAGAGAATTCTAGTTTCTTGGGGAGAGGGATCGCATTGAGTTCTTTAACTTGATTTTGAGAGGACAATCGCTATGATATTTATCTAAATAAAAATCTTATGACATTGGAGATTGTATTTTTTCTAATGAAACCAAACCATTGTCTTCAAAATCTATCTCTAGATGATATCCTTCCATTTAATGCTGATTCTACACCAGTTTTATCAATTCCATATTCGCCAGTTTCAGCATCAATCACAATCATTTTGCTAATATTATCGCTATGCTCGACTTGTTGCCGAATTCCATCTTCATAAAACTGTTTGGCTCTTTGGGCAACTTCCTCTACAGTCCAAAAAATAGCCTGCATAATTACACCTGCTTTTACCTATCATTTTCTATATTCATAATTATAGATGCGTGTGATCGAGTAAGGATTTTTGATAATTAACCGCAGATGAACGCAGATGGACGCAGATAAATTTATACATCATTATCCTAAGAAATGCTCTAGCTTTACCGAAATTGTTTATTGGGCAATCAGTACTTAATCATCCGTGTTAACAAAAACATTACGCCTGCTGCTAGTAAAGCACCGACAACAATACTTAAAATTGCCGTATCAAAACTACCAGTTGTTGCAACAATTGAACCAGGAATCAGCGAGCCGCCAACACCTCCAAACAGAACTGAAAGACCGTTGTACAATCCTGTACCAGCACCTACTCGGTTGGCAGGTAACAGACATTGAACAATAGCGTATTCTTGAGCACCATAAGCACTTTGAAAGAAGACTGCGAGCGCAAAGCATAGCACTAAGAGACCTAACGCATTAACACTTGAGGCAATGTAAACCATAACACCAGCAACCAGAAACCCAACGCTTGCAAGCAGTATTCGGTGCTGAAGTTTATCTCCCAGATAAGCCATCACAATAATACCTGCGATGCCTGCTCCAAAAATGAACGCTAAAGGCCATCCCAGTTGCTCGAAGTCAATCCCTTTGGCACGATTGAAATAAGTTGGTAACCAGTTGAGTATACCAAAGGCACAGAAGGAGTTGAGGGTACCACCCAAAACAACCAACCAAAATCGGCGATCGCGCACATAATTTCCTCGTGGTATTCTCATTTCTGCATTCTCAACAATTCCCTGTCCGGTACGAATATATACCAACTCCATATCGCTCACACTATGGTTTTGATGTGGCTCATCTTGTACAAAAAACCAAACGAGTGGAATTGACACCAGCATCCCGACTGCACCTAATACAGCAAAGGTAAGACGCCAACCAATCAAGTGAATCGATGGAACGATAAGCAGAGGAGCAGATGCAGTAGCGAGGATAATTCCAAGACCCCAAATCGCATTTGCACGCGATCGCTCCGTGTCTGGGAACCAATGGCTGGTCATTGCACTCAGCATCGGGATGTGAACCCCCTCGCCAAGCCCCAACAGCAAGCGCAGCAAAATGAGTGCAGTGAGGGACTGTCCCAACGGCGCACATAAAATTGTGAATAAAGAAAATGCTGCAATAGCTGCAATTGTGCTGCGTTTGGGACTAAATCGTTCAGCAAGTGGGCTTATAAGCATATTCGACAACCCATATGATAAAAAGAACGCGCCCAACAGCCATTCACCATTTGAACCAATTTCGCGATCGCTCCAACCAAAATCGCGAGCAATTTGTGGTAGCGCCAGCGAAAGATTGTTGCGATCCAAGTAATTGACGAACAGTGTTACAGCGAGAACTATTGGAATGCGCCACCGTATTTTTCCGACCGATGCTGTAGCTGTTGGCATAGCAACCTCTCTGACTTAAGGGAACTGCAAAAAATAAATTATCCCATCTTGTCTTGTGGTGCGGGCGTCCTCGCCCGCTTATTTTGTAGGACGGGCTGTGAGCAACGTACCACAAGAGAAAGTTGGAGATTTTTTAATTTAGAAGTCCCCTACACAAACAAAAGGGAAGCTACACAAACTCTAGTCAGTCCGCCTGCGCGGACTTCGTTTGTATAGCCGCGAATTCTATTCGCTAGGTATTTTAAAAAAATTGGGATGCTCCCATGTTAAATAGTGTACCAATGCTCTAGTCACTGTTTACTGTTAAAGCGCTTGGAAAAAAACAGTAAAGCGATCGCCACAATCCCTACAATCCATCCGCTCGAAGGTTCGCTAACACTGACTTTAAACGGATTATTGGGTTTGCTCAAATCTTCTTTACCATTTTCGATTTTGCGGTTAAAGCGATCGCTTTGTGCTTCTGCTTGTTTGAGTAATCTTCTTTGTTCATCGTTCACCAGTACAAGCATTGAGGAATAGGGAGTGACTAACTCGTACTTTTTGGCTATGGCGTGAATAGCATCCACAGTCTCTAACCGATCTAAATTAATTTCCTGACTCAATCCTAATATCAATTGTCGCACTGCCAGTTGCTGGAAACTCTCTTCTTTTTGAGATACAGTCTGACTCTCTTGTGTATCTGGTTTATACCAAGCATAACCATCCACTACACTAACTGTAGAAGATCCCAACGCTGCTTTCGTTGCAACTCTTTGCAAAACCTCTGAAACTTGCTGAGAAACTCCTCCGCCACTATCTTGTATTGCCTTTAACGTAGCATCATCATAAGCTGCGGGTAGTGAACCTAAATGTATTATCCATAAAGGTGCGGGCGTTGTTTTGATTTCATTCTCACGATTCTGCTTGGAAACCCTATCTTTTGACAATTCATAACTACCCTCATCAGTTAATAGTAAAACAGCATCATAAGCTGTATCACCACGCAACTGGTTAAACTGCTGTAGCATTTCTTGTGGTTGAATTGTGCCATAAAAGGTCATTTTTTCAGCTTTCAATTGCCCGATGTCATCTAATCTTTTGGGAACAGCACCTTTAGAAGCAGTCATGTATAGATCGGCGTCATTATTAGCCAATTCTTTGTCTGCAAAGCCATGTTTTTGAAGCCATGTAAAAATTTGTGACAATTCTTTGACATGGGAATTCATACTGAAAGAACTGTCTAGAACTAAAGCAAATCGCTTTGCTTGGGGTAAGGAATAATCCTTGTTTAAGAGTGGCTTTACTAAAATGCTGTGACCTTCAGGAAAGTCAACTTGATGCAATGTTGGCTGAAATTCGACCGTTGCTGGTAAAAATGGTTCTAACCAAGGCTCGTCTTTCAGTGCTACCTCTTTGCCGTTACGGATGCGCTTGGTATCATGAGTCCAAAAGATGTTGCGTTTTTCCCCTAAAGCTGGTAATGCCCAACCACTTTCTTGTCGCATCACTTTATAAGTTAGCCACAAATGCATTTCAGTTGGTCTTTGTTGCGATACGCTTCGCAATACTGGTGCTTGAGGAGGAATGGGAAATGCTCGCAAGCGATATTGCCTTGGTCCGACTTGTTCGAGCAACGCTGGATCGACTGGGCGTTCCCGCCTAACTTGTGAATTGTAAACTTTCTGAGCCGCTCCGCGAGGTGCGACAACAAAGGGGAAGCGTTTTTGCAAATCGCTCGTATCGCCCAACCATAATCCTGTAATGACGGCGCTTTCGGGTAAAGAAAAGGAGTAGAAAATTTCTTGAACTTCGGGTGTTTGGTTTTTGTAGACTTCGTACAGTTCCAGATCCGCCCAATCACCATGTTCTGTGACTTTGACTTGTTGCGATCGCAGCCACACTTTTTTCTCGTTGATATTGAGTAGCCCTGCTTTGACTTCTTGTCGGTTAAATGTAGATTGTACGGCGTGACTGACTAATTGTTGTTCCGCCTTTTGAAGTGGCGTATCAAAAAACTCTGCGTAGAGTTTTTCGGCTTTCTCAGCATCTTTATCGGAGCCATTGTATAAAAATGGGGACATGAGGGAGTTATAGCTGTCTTGCACTGCATTGGCAATAGGTTGGCTCAATCCAAAGACACCGCGATACATTTCGCTAATGTGATTGTTTTCTTCTCTGGTGCTGAGGTAGCGATAAGAGGACAGGTAAGCGTTCACCAAACCTTCCCGGATGGTGCTTGACTTTGCCAAAAGTGCTTGACGAGTACTGTCGTTAGATGCTGGATTGGCTAGCAACGAAAAGGCTTGGACTTGGGGCTGTTGTTGTAGAAAGATAAATATGGTTATCCAGGCGATCGCAACTGCACTAGCACCAATGACAGTATTTTTTTTTCCGTTTTGTGAAGCAAATGCCTGTAAAATCCGTCGGCCAGAGTTAATATATAGTGCGGCTAGTGCCAAAGGCATGATAACAAATAACGCAGTACTGAGTATCCAGAGAATTAAAAATAACAAAAAATACCACAACCCCTGTATCCACCATCCAGAAATTAAAATCTGCCCAAGTGTACGCGCCCACTCGAATTTCAGAAATTCTTGCACTAAAAATGCTGCTAAAGGCAAGGCATAAAACAGCAGTACCGCACTTGCGTAGATACCAAATAGCAGTATCAAGCTGTGTGCTAGCATTTGCAGCCACTGCAAACCACTTTTGCGGGTTGTTGCATAGCCCAACAGCATTTCTAAAAAGAATGCTACGATACAAACTGCCATTGTGCCCAGAATTTGAGTGCTAGCGGGAGTCAGTTCCCGAATCAGAAATAACCGCAGCAGACACAGCAGAAACAGAGGTGCTTCCACTCCATAAAATAAGCGAATGAGTTGTAGGGGCTGTTGTTTAAAGTGGAACCCTCCTAGGAAAGTACACACGGTTGGGACTGCGACTAAACCTACCAACGTTAAAAAGAACTCACTGGGAATTTCACCTGCTACGGTAGCCAAGACCAACGGTACACCAATAACAGGCAGTATCCCCATGTAGACAATTAACAAAAAAGTGACGTTCCAAACCCAAAATATAATTTGAAATAGCCCATTCCAAAACCTCCTCACAGCCACCCTCCCTTCAAGCACTACTACAGCTATTGCTATACTTCTACACAAGTGTTGTGTGGAATTCCAAACAAAGTCATCAGTACTGGTACTTAGCTAGATTCCCACGGGAGATCGCATGAAAACTTCTTACCCCTACTCCCTTTTTCAAGCTAGAGTGCAGAAATAACATACTTTACCGTATTATTTCTACTGTGGAAGAATTTATTTTTGTTCGTTTAAAAGGTTTCTAGATTTTATGAAAGAAAGATGAAGATGAAAATAACAACATAAATTTTCTATATTTTTATTGGTCATATGTGAGACATTTTTTTCCGAACTTGTATATACTGTTTTCTAGAATTGATATAAAACCTGTATATTTTTTATGGGTTTTTATAAAACCGCTTGCCTTCCCCAAGACGAACTCTATATATAGCAAACGGTTTAGCTCAAATGTATGTCGCACTACCTAGTAAATTGTAATACAGTTGATACGGAAATTCCGAATGGTAAATTTTTGACACCATTTCAGCGTAAACTTTTGCAAAAAAGTTTACAGGAGAATTTACCTGTGTGTTACCACCAGCGTATCCAAATTATGTTGTTGGCTGATGATGGGAAATCCCAAACTGAAATTTGTCGAACCTTAGGATGCTCGAGAGCAACAGCACGCCATTGGACTCACATTGCCCGTACAGGTATGGCGCACCAATGGCAAGATTGTCCAATTGGTCGTCCAACGGCTGTGAATCAGGAATATCTTCATAGGTTGCACGAACTCGTGAGTCAGAGTCCCCGCGAGCATGGCTACTCTTTTCAACGATGGACAGCCTCTTGGTTGAGGAAACATCTAGGGAAAGAATTTGGGGTTGAGGTGAGCGATCGCCATATCCATCGCTTGCTCAAACAGATGGGATTGTCCACGCGCTCGAAACTCAGCGATACTCAGCAAAACACTCCTGAGAATACCTTGGGTAAGAGTTCCAGAATCTTGATTGGTGACCTTAATTCGGCAAATTCATCGGATAACACCGAATTTTTGCCTGTTAACTTAGCAAAAATAGGTACAAATTTAGACGCTCATGGCGGAAAATCTATCCGAGCAGCTGTTTTCTCTGCAACAGTTAAGCAATATTTTGGGACATTCTCTTTCCCAGGAGGATTACCATCGCTGTCTGAAACAAGTTAAATCCCTCTCCCCTAAAGTAGGTAAGTTTTGGCATGGAACTAATATTGAGCCTGGTATATACATAGTGATAGCTGGCAAAGTCAGGCTATTAGACGACGCAGATGAATTAATTGCCACGTTAGAGGCGGGGGGGGCATTTGGAGAATTCACTTTATTCCCTGAGGCAGATTTTCGCCCATATAAAGCTAGGGCTGCGTTGAACTTACAGCTTTGCTTTCTCTCAACAGAGACACTGTCTCCACTTATGACAAAGTTTCCGCAAATTCGGGAGCACTTGCGGGGTGAAGCGGTTGCGCGCAATTCTCTACTGATGGGAAATCGCAATCTTTCAGTAACAACGGTAGATAATCGAAAAACAAATCTTAACAAAGATGTTGATACAACATTTGCGATAAAGCAAAAGCAAAAAGAAAAGCAAAGCAAAGTGTATTTTCCCAACCCCAAGCAACAGGTAGGGCATTTATGGCAGCGAGTGATGCGACGCTATCCGTTTTATGCTCAACAAAGTGCATCGGACTGCGGTGCAGCTTGTTTGGTGATGATATCGCGCTTTTGGGGCAAACATTTTAGTATTAACCGCTTGCGGGATATTGCCAATGTTGACCGCAATGGTTCATCGTTAAGAGGGTTATCAGCAGCAGCAGAAAGTATTGGCTTGAGCACGCGACCTGTGAAAGCAACTCTTGACCAGTTAGCAAAGCAAAAATTGCCTGCTATTGCCCACTGGGAAGGAAAGCACTACATCGTTGTTTATGAAATCGCTCAGAAAAATGTCATAGTAGCAGACCCGGCTATTGGTCAACGTAAACTTAGCCATAAGGAATTTAAAGAAGGCTGGACTGGCTATACGCTACTGCTGCAACCTACAGCCATGTTTAACGATGCTAAAGAGGCGACAACCCCCTTATGGCAATATTTTGAGTTGATGAAACCGCATGGCTTGGTGATACTAGAAGTGTTTGTTGCTTCTATATTCATCCAGATATTTGGACTCATTACGCCCCTATTTACCCAGTTGATCTTAGACCGAGTGGTAGTACAGCGATCGGAACTGACCTTAACAGCAGTTGGGTTGGGGTTGTTGATGTTCAGTCTGTTCCGAGTGGCAATGATGGGTTTGCGGCAATATCTACTCTTCCACACAGCTTCTAAGCTCGACTTGGCGTTAATTGTGGGATTTATTCGCCATACCATGCGGCTACCCCTCAGTTTCTTTGAGTCCCGCTATGTAGGGGATATTATCTCTAGGGTGCAGGAAAATCGCAAAATACAACGCTTTCTCTCCGGGGAGGCATTGTCTATCCTACTGGATGTAATAACTGTATTTATCTATGTGGGATTGATGTTTTGGTACAGTTGGCAAATGGCCCTACTGTCGTTGATAATCATACCGCCTTTTTTCCTTCTGGCGTTGATTGCCACACCTTTTTTGCAAAAAATTTCCAGGGAAATCTTTAATGCATATTCAGCGGAGAGTAGTTACCTAATTGAAGCTTTAACTGGTGTGCGGACTGTGAAATCCACATCGGTGGAACAAACAGTGCGTTGGCATTGGGAGGAGTTATTGAATAAAGAGGTAAAGAGTAACTTTTCCGGCCAAGTTATTGGGAATCGCTTGCAAATTTTCAGTAACGCAATTCAAGCAGTGATAACATCTAGCTTACTGTGGTATGGGGCGCATTTGGTGATTCACAACCAGTTAACCATTGGGCAATTGGTGGCATTTAATATGTTACTGGGGAATATTATTTCGCCTTTCCAACGATTAACAGTGTTGTGGAATCAATTGCAAGAAGTGATGATTGCGACTGAACGCATCAACGATGTGTTAGATGCAGAACCTGAAGAGGATTTGCAGCACCAAGCACGGCAAGCTTTACCGCCGCTTCAGGGGTCTATTCGTTTTGAAAATGTGACATTTCGCTATCACCCAGAAAGTGATGTCAATGTCTTGCAAAATCTTAATTTTGAAGTCAAACCAGGACAAATGGTAGCGCTGGTGGGACGAAGTGGTTCAGGGAAGACTACGATTTCTAAATTGGTGTTAGGACTGTATCCTCCGACAGATGGTAATATATTGATTGATGGGTTAGAGATAGGCAGTATTTCCTTCCGTTCTTTACGTCAACAAGTTGGAGTCGTTGACCAAGACACCTTTTTGTTTGGTGGTACGATTCGAGAGAATATTAGTCTGGCACATCCAGGAGCAGCTCTCGAAGAGGTCATGGAAGCAGCAAAACTAGCGGGTGCTGATGAGTTTATTAAAAAGTTGCCGATGGGGTATGAAACCCAGATTGGAGAAGGTGGAGGATTGTTGTCTGGTGGACAACGCCAGCGAATTGCGATCGCCAGGGCGTTATTAGGTAATCCCAGATTGTTGGTTTTCGATGAGGCAACTTCCCATCTAGATACTGAGTCGGAACGGATTATTCAGAGGAACTTGAGTACTATTCTCAAGGGACGAACCGCCTTGGTCATTGCCCATCGTCTTTCAACTATACGGAATGCAGATTTGATTTTAGTGTTAGATCGGGGTGTGTTAATTGAAAGTGGAACTCACGACGCGTTAATGGCAAAACGAGGACATTATTTTTATCTCAATCAACAGCAGATGAATTCTGTGGTGTGAAATGGCTAATAGCTAATAGCTTAAAGCTAATGGCTAATGGCTAAGGTCAGACTGGTAGTTCTCACAATTAGCAATGAGTCATTAGCCATTAGCAAATAAAAATCCTAAAGCCCAAATTGTGTAAAAAGAAATCATGCCAAGTACATTGAATGGACGGGTGCAAATCCAAATCCATGAGGATGAACAGCGCTCTCAAACTTTAACTCTCCAAACTCCATCTTATCCAACTGATGATTGGTCTGATGTTACTCAGGAATTAGTTGATAGCTTACCCCAAGTTTGGACAAGGGGATTGCTGTATTTTTTGTTGATTTTTACTGCGACTGCTTTGCCTTGGGCAATGCTGTTTAAAGTTGATGAAACAGGCAGTGCTAGGGGAAGACTGAAGCCTAAAGGAAAGACAGTTACGTTAGATACTGCCGTCTTAGGAACTGTTGCCTCAATTCCAGTGAAGGAAGGTGCAATAGTAAAACCTGGAGAGCCTGTATTAATATTGGATTCGCAATTAGTTCACGCCGACTTGCGTCAGGTAAAGGATAAATTGGAGGGACAATTCAATCGACTTTCGCAGTTGGAAATGTTGAAAAAACAGTTAATTATAGGTTTGGCAACTCAGCAACAACAAAATCAAGCACAAGAGTTAGAAAAACACGCTCAAATTGAACAGGTTAGTCAGAACTTGAGCGCTCTCAAAAATTCCTATGAACTACAAAAAGAAGAAAAATTTACCCAAGTCAATCAAGCAAAGCAAACTCTTAAGTACAATCAAACTGCAATTCCCTTAGCAGAGAGTGGTTTAACAAGTGCTCAGCAGGAGGTTGAACGTTATCGTCGGTTAAGCAAGGAAGGTATTGTTGCAGAAGTTCAAGTTATACAAAGACAAGATCTAGCTAAAGAAAGACAAAAGTTATACGAACAAAACAAGTCAGACATTGAGCAAGCTAAACTTAGATTGGCAGAACAAAGAAGTAATTATGAGCGGACTATTCGTCAAGCAAAAGCGGAGATTGAACAGGCATATTTGCGACTAAAGGAACAGCAAAGAAGTTATCAGACTCTGACTCATTCTCATAAGCTGGCTCTCTTAAAAAGTGAGGAACAGTTAAAAAATCTGGAGACAGAGATGATTACCATGAGGGCAGAAATAGATCAAAGTAAGAATGAGATAAAAACCTTACAATTACAGTTAGACCAAAGAGTATTAAAATCCCCTATAGCTGGTAGGGTGTATCAGTTGCCGATACAACGGGCTGGGGCTGTGGTGCAACCGGGAACAATGGTAGCAGAGATTGCACCCCTAAATGCGCCGCTCATTATTCGGGCGCAGATGGCAATAAGTGAGAGTGGTTCTTTGCGGAAAGGATTGCCTGTCAAGTTAAAGTTTGATGCTTATCCGTTTCAGGATCATGGAGTTGTAGAAGGAGAGATAGTAGAAATTTCTCCTACTGCAACAGAAGTAGAAACACCTAATGGAAAAGTAGCAGCTTATAACTTGGAAATCTCCCTGAAAAAGAATTGTATTCCCAAAGCTAATGATTGTATTCCTTTGCGTCCTGGAGATACAGCAACGGCTGAGGTCATTGTGCGCCAACGTCGGATTATTGATTTTCTGCTAGATCCGTTTAAGCAGTTACAACAGGGTGAGTTGAAATTGTAGGGGGTGCGTGGTATCGACCTTCCAATACGGTTCGGATAAGTACAGGACTTACGCAGCCTTAACAAATTTTCGGGTTTTTCAGCGTTGCATATCCCCCGAACCCCCTTAAAAAGGGGGCTTTGCGTAAGTCCTGATTTAATTGCGTTTACATAACAACAATGAACATCATGTTAGAAACTGTCACCATTACGAGCGAAGATATTATTCAACAACTGAAGCTATCTTGTAAAATTCCTGAGATTCTTAAAGAGGTTCTGACTCGTAAGGTTGTTGAGGAAGCCGCTAAAGAAGCTGGGATTGAGGTGAACGATGAAGCGCTCCAGAAGTCGGCAGACGCCTTTCGGTTAATCAATAAACTTACGAGTGCAGAAGAAACTTGGTTATGGCTGCAAAAACATTGTCTTTCCGTAGAAGATTTTGAACAAATCGCATACTTGAGTTTCACATCAGGACTGCTGGCAAAACATTTGTTTGCAGATAAAATTGAACCCTATTTCTTTGCTAACCAACTTGAGTATACTGGTGTGGTAATGTATGAGGTTATCTTAGATGATGAAGACTTGGCAATAGAACTTTACTATATGATTAAAGAAGGTGAGATAAGTTTTTATGATGTAGCTCACAAATATATTGAAGATACAGAATTACGTCGAAAATGTGGATATCGGGGGATAGTTTACCGGAAAGATTTGAAGCCCGAAATTTCTGCTGCTGTCTTTACTACCCATCAAAGAGAGCTTCTTAAGCCAATTGTGACATCTTCTGGAATCCATCTAATTCTTGTGGAGGAAATACTTCAGCCGCAATTAGATGAGAAGTTACGCAGTCAAATCCTTTCAGAGTTTTTTTCTGAATGGCTAAAACAAAAAATTCTTCAAGTAAAAGTTCTTCAAAAATTATAATAAGATAACTAAGTGGTTGCCCTCAGACCTCAGGCTTACTTACTTTTTACTGAGACAACCCTGCATATTAATACAACAAGATGCAGAATAATCTAACCATTAAATCTTAGAAATAAAGTGGAGGTTCTTCTTGAGCAGAATTTTATCCCTCAACTCTCAATACTCCTCGGTTAACGCTCGTTGAGGTGTCAGAAACCCGGTTTCTTAAAGAAACCGGGTTTCTGAGATTACTGTATCGGCGCTCTAGCCCTGTTGTAAAATTCAGCCCGAAATTTATTTCCGGGCTGAAAGCTAAAGCTTACTAGGCAAAGATTTTAACCCATTTTCATGGGTTTTAGCTTCAGAGATGAACTTGAGTTCAAGACACTTATAAAATCGCACCCACTAAGTTTTGTCCGATATTAGCGAGACCAGTATTGGTAGAACGACTGGTGTTAGCTTGACCAAGGATAGCAGTGTCTGCAAGATTAATTACAGGGGCTATTACTATTGTTATTCCACCTTTTGTTGCATCAAGCTCAGAATTTGTTAACTCTTGGATAGAGACAGCCTCAGCAGTCTGCAGTTGAGAGATTGTAATCTTAGCCATGTTGAAATGTACTCCAAGCTTTGGTGATTTGTCTTTGGGATTTGACGAATGCCTTTTTTATCCCCTTCTTATAATCTGTTACTGACTCTTCGATTTCAATACTTTCATCAATTCATAATGGAAAAAAATTACGGAGTTATCTGCATGCGAATTATCAACTAATGATTAACTTGCGAAAGCTATTGCTGTAAAAACCTAAAAATTTGAGAATTCTTTAAAAACACTTGTTTTTTAGGTAGATAATGAACACAGTTATGTCTCAAAAAGTTTTTCATCGTCTTCAGCAACCCTTATTTTGAAGTCATGAGAATTGTTTATACACTAGCCCTATGAGAAAATTCAGCCCGAAATTGATTTCCGGGCTGAGAGCTAAAGCTTAGTAGACAAAGATTTTAATTCGTTGTCGTGGGTTTTAGCTTCAAGGCTGAACTTAAGTTCAAGACACTTATAAAATCACGCCGAATAAGCTTTGTAGGATATCAGTGCCCACAGTATTGGTAGAACGACTAGTATCAGCTTGACCAGCGACAGCAGTGTTTGTAAGATTAAGGTTAGGGTTTAGTAGTGCTGTTAGACCACCTTTTGTGGCATCAAGCTCAGCATTTGTCAACTTTTGGATAGAGGCAGCATCAGCGGTCTGTAGTTGAGAAATTGTAATCTTAGCCATGTTGAAATGTACTCCAAGCTTTGGTGAATTGTCTTTGGGATTGGAGAATATCTTTTCTTATCCCCTTCCTATAATCTGTTACTTACTCTTATATTTCAAGGCTTTCATCAATTCATAATGGAAAAAACTTACGCAGTTTTATCCAGGAAATTTATCAAGAAATGATTAACTTGTGAAAGCTATTGCTGTCAAAATCAAAAAAATTGAATATTTTTTAAATATCCTTGTTTTTCATGCAGAAAATGAACATAATTATGTCTCAAAAAAAATCATCTAACAGCAAAAAAAACTTTAAATTGATGTCATTCTCTCCAAGCTATGAAAGATATCTCAATCCTAAATCATTCGTGAAAAGTGTGACCCCTGACTTTTCAAAGAAGTCGGGGATCTGGATAGCGTCAATTTTCACAAATTAGATAGTATAGCTATATTTAAAATAGTAACGTTAATATAGCAATCCTAAATCCTTCAGACACGCTACGCGAAAGTAAAAGGCGAGAAACCCGG
The DNA here is from genome assembly GCF_000346485.2 of Scytonema hofmannii PCC 7110. Lineage (NCBI taxonomy): Bacteria > Bacillati > Cyanobacteriota > Cyanophyceae > Nostocales > Scytonemataceae > Scytonema > Scytonema hofmannii. The sequence goes on along the minus strand of NZ_KQ976354.1, from coordinate 10,163,496 downwards.
TATCTTTGAGATACCGGGTTTCTGGGATTTCGCAATTTTTACAAATCAAATAGAATAGCTATGTTCAAAACACTTATGCAACCAAGCTCAATAAGCGTTGTAGGATATCAACGCCCACAGTATTGGTAGAACAACTGGTGTCAGCTTGACCAGCGAGAGCAGTGTTTGTAAGATTAAGGTTAGGGTTTAGTAGTGCTGTTAAACCACCTTTTGTGGCATCAAGCTCAGCATTTGTCAACTCTTGGATAGAGGCAGCATCAGCAGTTTGTAGTTGAGAAATTGTAATCTTAGCCATGTTGAAATGTACTCCAAGCTTTGGTGATGTGTCTTTGGGATGAGATGAATGTCTTTTCTTATCCCCTTTTTATAATCTGTTACTAACTCTTCGATTTCAAGGTTTTCGTCAATTCCTAATGGAAAAAAATTATGCAGTTATCTCTAGGAAATTTATCAAGGAATGATTAACTTGTGAAAGTTATTGCTGTCAAAAATTTAAAATTTAAAGATTCTTTAAAAGGGACTGTTTTTTTAAGTATATAATGAACACATTTATGTCTAAAATGTTTAGTTAAAAAAAAAGACTGTAGACTGATGTTATTACCTCCGCTTTTTAGATGAAAACGCAATCGTTTTGACCAAAGCAAAAGTTTAAAGGAAATCGAGCAGATTGGGGTTTCAATTAAAAAGATAAAAAAGAAAGAATTAATAATTTAAATTGTATAAAATTTAGCCTAAAGGTATTGTTTATACACTAGCCTCAAGACTACTTGGATAAGCGGAAATTAGAACCCCGATTTTTTGAATAAACCGGGGTTCTGACACTTCAATTATCGTAATCCCTTGCAGTATTGACACTAGAGCGTCGGTACAATAATCAAAAATGTTGCAAAAAACCCGGTTTCTCTCTGTGGTCAAGCTTGATATCTCGTATGCTCAACTTGAAGAAACCGGGTTTTTGTGATTTCTGTACCGATGCTCTAGCCTTATGAAAAAATTCAGCCCGAAATTGATTTTCGGGCTGAAAGCTAAAGCTTAGTGGACAAAGATTTTAATCAGTTGTCATGGGTTTTAGCTTCAGGGGCTGAACTTGAGTTCAAGACACTTATACAATCACGCCTAATAAGCTTTGTACAAGATTCTGACCTACAGTATTAGTAGAATTAAAGGTGTCAGCTTGACCACCAACAGCAGTGTTTGTAAGATTAACGACAGGGCCTAGTCCTACTACTATTCCACCTTTTGTTGCATTAATTTCAGAATTTGTTAATTCTTGCATAGAGGTAGCATCAGCGGTCTGTAGTTGAGAAATTGTAATCTTAGCCATGTTGAAATATACTCCAAGCTTTGGTTGTTTGTCTTTGGGGTTTGACGAATGTCTTTTCTTACCCTATTTCTATAATCTGTTACTGACTCTTAGATTTCAAGGCTTTCGTCAATTCATAATAGAAAAAAATCATGCATTTGTCTCTCAAGTAATTATTAAGTAATGATTAAGTTGTGAAAGTTATTGCTGTCAAACTCGAAAAATTTGAAGATTCTTTAAAAGCACTAGTTTGTTAGGCAGATAATGAACATAGTTATGTCTCAAAAAGTTTTTCATCTGACAGGTAATGCCATTTGGTATTTTAGATTTTGGATTGAGAGAGTTTTGCTTGGGCTTAATTTCACCCAACAATGTTAATATTGTTAATATGCACAGGCAAACTACTTAAGACTTACGCACTCACACGAAAGAAACTGGGTTTCTGAGCAAAGACTCATGGCTGAAACGACAGTTTTTGGTAAAGAAATCCGGTTTCTGCCTAAGTCCTGCTACTATTGAGCTAGTACTACAACGAGACTTTGACGAAGTAATGAAGGTTTTGAAAAGGCAGCTTTGCTGAGGGCAGAAGGCATGACAATCATAGTATCAAAAAACACACTTAGTTTCTGCCCTTTGCCTCCACCATACCTGCCTCCAAAGGGCTTGTAAGCGCTAGTTAAACATGCATAGCGATAGCTTCGCTAACGCCTTTAGGCGTTAGCGAAAAACTCATAGATGTTTATACACTATTCCTGTGAAAAAATTCAGCCCGAAATTGATTTTCGGGCTGAGAGCTAAAGCTTAGTGGACAAAGATTTTAACCCGTTTTCATGGGTTTTAGCTTCAGGGGTGAACTTTGAGTTCAAAAGACTTATGCAACTATGCCTAATAAGCTTTGTAAGAGATTCTTACCTACAGTATTGGTAGAACTACCTGTGTCAGCTTGACCAGCGATCGCAAGGTTTTTACTATTAATGACAGGGGATACTACTGCTGTTAGTCCACCTTTTGTGGCATCAAGCTCAGAATTTGTTAACTCTTGGATAGAGGTAGCATCAACGGTCTGTAGTTGAGAAATTGTAATCTTAGCCATGTTGAAATATACTCCCAGCTTTGGTTATTTGTCTTTGGGATTTGATGAATGTCTTTTCTTATCCCCTTCCTATAATCTGTTAGTGACTCTTCGATTTCAAGACTTTCATCAATTCCTAATCGAAAAAAATCCTGCAGTTATCTCTAGGGGAATTATCAAGGAATGATTAACTTGTGAAAACTCTTGCTGTCAAAACCGAAAAATTTAAAGATTGTTTAAAAGCACTTGTGTTTTAGGCAGATAATGAACATAGTTATGTCTCAAAAAGCTTTTCCTCTGATTGGTAAAAAATTGAGACTGGTGTCATTCCCTCTGCCTCATCATTCAATGTAGTGAAAAACTATGCCCATCGCAGGATGTTTTATCATTTCATGGCAACAGATGAAAGCCATCTCGTACCTGAATTCTGGCAAATACCAAAACGACCCTGGCTCAATATCAATCTACCTGTGCGGATTGATATTGAGCCAGGGTCAGCAAACTTTGTTTTTGTAGCTCCACCCTTGGGTGGGTTAAGGGGAATGTTTGCGCTGTCGTCCCACTTGCGTTTGTCTTCACGAAGCCTTATTTCTGAAGCTATGGAAATTGTTTACACACTATTCCTTTGATAAAATTCAGCCCAAAATTGATTTTCTGGGCTGATAGCAGAGCTGACTAGACAAAATTTTAAGCCGTTTTCATGGGTTTTAGCTTCAGTTCTGAACTTGAGTTCAAGAAACTTACTTATAATTTTACGCCTAATAGACCTTGTAAGGCATCCTTGAGCACCGTATTGGTAGAACCATAGGTGTCAGCTTGACCAGCGATCGCAGTGTTTTTAGCATTAACGACAGGGCTTAGTGCTAGTGTTAGTCCACCTTTTGTGGCATCAAGCTCAGCATTTGATAACTCTTGGATAGAAGCAGCATCAGCAGTCTGTAGTTGAGAAATTGTAATCTTAGCCATGTTGAAATGTACTCCAAGCTTTAGTGATTTGTTTTTGGGATTTGATAAATGTCTTGTTTTATCCCCTTCCTATAATCTGTTAGTGACTCTTCGATTTCAAGGCTTTCATCAATTCATAATGGAAAAAAATTATGTAGTTGTCTCCAGAGGAATTATCAAGGAATGATTAACTTGTGAAAGTTATTGCTGTCAAAATCTAAAGATTCCTTAAAAGTACTGATTTTTGAGATAGATAATGAACACAGTTATGTCTTAAAAAAATAATCCTTGTATGTTATTGACTTCTTTGTGTTTCGTCCGGATGGTCTATCTATCCCAATCGCGTTCCAAGTCATGAATCACTTTTTCGATATACCACTCTTCTGGCATGCCAGGATAGTTGTACTTTGCCTGGTCAATCAGCCGTTCGGCAATTTCCCAATGTCCGCCTACGAGTCTCAATAGACGCTGGCGTAGCAGATTGTTTGTTGCTTTTTTGGAATCAGAACCATATGAGTGAATTTTTTTAAGGCTATCTAAGACTTGTTGGTAATTTCCCCAGTCTTCTTTTTCACAAAACAGACTCGCTGCGTGCTGATAATCTTCAACGGCGCGATGCATTTCTTCTATGCAAGTATAAGCAATGCCGCGATTGTAGTAAGCTGTTGCATCATCGGGGTTTATTTGTATTGCTTGGGTATAATCTTTAATTGCACCAAGATGATTACCTATTGCTCGATAGACATTCCCTCTGGCAACATAGAGCATTGCATCCTGGGGTTCCATCTGGAGTGCTTGGTTAAAATCGGCGATCGCTCCAGTATGATCCCCTAAATGAAAGCGTGCTTTTCCCCGGTTGCGGTAGACAATGGCATCTTGAAAATTAAGTCGTAATGCTTGGTTGAAGTCTGAGATAGCATCCCGATAATTGCCCTGTTTGCATCGCACTACTCCTCGACAGCAGTAAGCTTGTGCATCAATAGGATCGACTTGCAATACCCAGTTCAAATCCTCCATCGCTTCTCGGGTGTCACCCTTTTCTGCTTTTTCCAGTAACTGCGCGAAATATTCTTTTTCTGATTTTAAGGGTGCAATTGTGCTACTTGGTTGCTTCACTGCAACGGGTTTTTCTTTTGGTTGTAACTGTTTAATCTTTTCCAGACATTGGCGACAGTTCTCTGTGTCTTTTTGCTCTAAATACAATTGGGCTGCTTTTTTAAAGTTAGCGATCGCATCTTGAACATATCCCTGTTTGCGAAGCACCGTTCCCCGCAAATGATAAGCAGCAGCATAATTAACATTGTGACGAATAGCTTGCTCTACATCCGCAAGCGCCCCTGGGAGATTTTTCAACAACATTCGTGCTAAGGCGCGGCAATAATATGCTTCCATACTCTGGGGATTAAGCGCGATCGCTTCTGTAAAGTCAGAAACCGCCTTATGTATTTCTCCCAAGTCATAGTACGCTAAGCCTCGTCGATAATACGCTTCAGCAAAGTAAGGTGCTAGCTGCAAAGCACGGGTAAATTCCTCAATGGCTACAGCGTAATCTTTTTGCTTGGCTTTTTCTATTCCCTTATTATAAGATTCGTCATTCATAGGTTTGTTAAAAGGAGAAAGTATCAAGAGTCAAGGCTGAGTTGAAGAAATCCTTTATACTTTATACTTCAGTCTTGAATTCACTCATTTCCAATTTTCGTTGAAACAGAACAAATCTGCCACTATGGACTACCTCTATCGCTATCCACCCTTGTACCCCGGTATTTTGCTGAAACGCTACAAGCGGTTTTTTGCCGACGTTGAACTTGCGGATGGTGAGGTTGTCACAGCCCACTGTCCAAATACGGGACCAATGACAGGCGTTTGTACTCCTGGTAGTCTAGTGCAGCTTTCCTACAGCGATCGTCCTAATCGTAAATTGTCCTATACCTGGGAAATGATTCAGGTACATGACAATGAGCCAACTTGGGTAGGTATAAATACAATATTGCCCAACAGGATAACTAAGTTAGCTTTAGAAAAATGTCTTTTTCCTGAATTAGGCAAATATGACTATATCCTTACCGAAGTTACATATGGCCAAGACAAAAAAAGCCGTGTGGATTTTCTCCTATATGAATCAATAGAAAACCAAAACACCGTTCTATCTGGCGACTCTTTAGCAAGAAAGCGGGAATTGCTACTTGCTCAAAGCACTCATCAAATTTATCTTGAAGTTAAAAATACAACCTTGGCACAGGGCAAATTAGCCTTATTTCCTGATACAGAAACAACACGAGGACAAAAACACCTTCGGGAATTGATGCTACTTACGCCTCAACACCGTGCAGTTATGCTTTACTTTGTCAACAGAGGCGATTGCACGGGATTTTCTCCTGGTGATGTTGCAGATCCTATCTATGGAAAATTGTTACGAGATGCTATCAACGTTGGCTTAGAAATTTTACCTTGTCGATTTGAAACAACTCCAGAAGGAGTACGTTATTTAGGTTTGGCAGAATGCAAGTTTTGAACAAGAATGCTGAGTGCAGTCCCTACCTAAAAATACTATAAAAATATCTACATTTTAGGTAGGGACTGCACTAGGCAAGAAAAAATGGGGCAGCCTTCTTGAGATTGTAAGCCCTAATGCAGATTGTAAAGTTGTTTATAAGGCTGCCCCATTTTTTAAGAGCTTGAACCCCGGTTAGCGAAGCCAGCATAAAAATACGAAGTATTTATTGTAAATTTTCTTGATTTTGTACGTATTCAATAAGCTTTTCTAAAGGGGCTTGAGCGCCAACGCTAATAATAGCGTAACTACCAGACCAAAACTGAGGTTTATTCCCCCGGAGTGCGATCGCACCGAAAAACAAAACCTCCGACGCTACAAGCAATGTGCAACACTTACCCAGTGTTGTATAAAGGTCAGCAAGTTAAGTATCGACAAAATTATCAGCTAGTTGATCTTAAAGTTTGGTCGGGAACTGATTGGATATGGATTAATTGCATCCCTGTTAAGAAACATGGTTTAAATCGCCATTTAATTGATGGTAATAAGATAAAATCACCTGCAATGGTTGTTAACAAACATACTTGTCAACTGTCTATGCCTATTGAGGTTAAGAAAGTTGACTTACCTGAAAAGACGTTTGTGTGCAGCGTTGACATGGGTATTAACAATGCTGCAACAGCATCCATAGTTGGTCGTGACGGTACTGTAAAAGCTCGAAAATTTATTAATCCGAGCCAAGACATAGACCGAAGAGACAAACGACGGATGATGATTGCTCATAAGGCTAAACAAACAAGGAATATTACAAAGTCGGATTTACCCAAGGGTTTTTGTAAAAGACTTCAACGCAAGTCCTCCAATATTAATCTTCAAATATCAAAAACAGTTTCCAAATCTATTGTTGAGTTTGCGAAAACCCACAATGCCAAGGTTATTGTATTTGAGAACCTAGAAGGATGGAAAGCGAAGGGTGGGAGAAGAAAATCTTTACAAAAACAAAAGTTTCATCTCTGGTGTCACAGAAAAATTGTTGAGCTAGTGACAAATAGATGGACGGAATTGGGAGGGACAATTGTTTTTATCAACCCAAAATATACGAGCGCATACGCTTATGACGGTAGCGGTAAAGTCAAAAGAGATAAAGTAAATTATTCTTTGTGTTGTTTTACGACAGGGAAAAGATACCACTCTGACTTAAACGCTTCATATAACATTGCTGCTCGTTATTGGTATGCAGTCATTATGGGTGATAACAGTTATTCTAGAGTGTTCGTTCGCGCAAGCGTCTCCGAAGGAGAGGGCAAAAGTTCCCACGACACACAGAGGACGCCTGTAACTCTGGGTACGCTACGTAGTCTTTTGGCTGCATAGCGAAGGAATCCTCATCTATACCGCTCTTGTTAGATGGGGTGCGTTCAAATTTAGCTAAATCCAAGCATAAGCCTCTCACTCGCCCGCAGTTATCTATAACTCATCAATCACTTGAGTCATTTGAATTGGAAAACAACAAAGCCCCCTTCCTAAGTGTAAGGAAGAGGGCTGTTGTTGTAAATATAAACCTGGCACCGAGCTATTTTCGCGGGCAGCAACCCGCCAACTATCGTCGCCGCATCAATGTTTCACAACTGAGTTCGGGATGGGGTCAGAGTGGATCCACCGAGCCATAGGCACCAGGTAAGACAGTGAGCAGTGACCAGTGAGCAGTGACCAGTAAAGAAAGTTTACTCAGATCGCTGTGAAGATTTCGCATCACTGATCGCTCAATCAAAACCCTGAAGACTGCACAGAAACGCGAATTGAAGCCATGACAGCGAACATTAACCATAACTCAGTTCTTCACTGGTCACTGGTCACTGGTCACTGGTCACTGAACAGAGGTCAAGACCTCGGTCTGTTAGGACAGCTTGGCTAAATACATTACTGTATGTACACCGACTGCCTATGAACAGGTGTTCTACCTGTGACCTTAACTACTTATAGTAGTGAGAGCACTCATCTTGAGGTGGGCTTCCCACTTAGATGCTTTCAGCGGTTATCCGCTCCGCACATGGCTACCCAGCGTCTACCATGGGCATGATAACTGGTACACCAGCGGTGCGTTCCTCCCGGTCCTCTCGTACTAAGGAGGACTCCTCTCAATGCTCTAACGCCTGCACCGGATATGGACCGAACTGTCTCACGACGTTCTGAACCCAGCTCACGTACCGCTTTAATGGGCGAACAGCCCAACCCTTGGGACGTACTTCCGCCCCAGGTTGCGATGAGCCGACATCGAGGTGCCAAACCTCCCCGTCGATGTGGACTCTTGGGGGAGATCAGCCTGTTATCCCTAGAGTAACTTTTATCCGTTGAGCGACGGCCATTCCATTCTGCGCCGTCGGATCACTAAGACCGTGTTTCCACCCTGTTCGAGTTGTAACTCTTACAGTCAAGCTCCCTTATTGCCTTTACACTCAACGCACGGTTTCCAAGCGTGCTGAGGGAACCTTTGTGCGCCTCCGTTACCTTTTAGGAGGCGACCGCCCCAGTCAAACTGCCCATCTGAAACTGTCTCCCGATTGGATTCACAATCGTGGGTTAGAATCCTAGCTTCGCTAGAGTGGTATCTCACCGTTGGCTCCATACTCCCCACAAGGAATACTTCTACGCCTCCCACCTATGCTGCGCAAGCCAAGCCCGGACCCAATTCCAGACTACAGTAAAGCTTCATAGGGTCTTTCTGTCCTGGTGCAGGTAGTCCGTATCTTCACAGACATTCCTATTTCGCCGAGTCTCTCTCTGAGACACCATCCAGATCGTTACGCCTTTCGTGCGGGTCGGAACTTACCCGACAAGGAATTTCGCTACCTTAGGACCGTTATAGTTACGGCCGCCGTTCACCGGGGCTTCAGTCGTCAGCTTCAAAGTTTCCTCCTGACCAACTTCCTTAACCTTCCGGCACTGGGCAGGCGTCAGCCCCCATACTTCCAATTGCTTGTTTGCGGAGACCTGTGTTTTTGGTAAACAGTCGCCTGGATCTCTTCACTGCGGCCAGCTCTCGCTGGCACCCCTTCTTCCGAAGTTACGGGGCCATTTTGCCGAGTTCCTTAGAGAGAGTTATCTCGCGCCCCTGAGTTTTCTCAACTTCCCCACCTGTGTCGGTTTCGAGTACGGGTTTGATGCTTTCATCATCGACAGAGCTTTTCTTGGCACTATCCTTCACAACTCGGCATCCTTAGACACCTCCCAATCCATTCAGGGCGTTGCTTTCTTTCATGCGTCTTCTGCCGACTCCCACTTCAAAGTGAGGGATTGTTCACCCTCTGTCCATCGACTACGCTTTTCAGCCTCGCCTTAGGTCCCGACTAACCCAGAGTGGACGAACCTGCCTCTGGAACCCTTGGGGTTTCGGGGCTAGGGATTCTTACCCTAGTTTGCGCTACTCAAGCCGACATTCTCACTTCCGTCTCGTCCACAGCTGCTTGCCGCTACTGCTTCTACCGAAGACGGAACGCTCCCCTACCAGTTCAGTTCAACAGTGACCAGTGAGCAGTGACCATTTTTTTCTTTCTGGTCACTGTTCACTGGTTACTGGTCACTGAAATCCACAGCTTCGGTACATCTCTTAGTCCCATTCATTTTCGGCGCAGGAGCGCTTGACCAGTGAGCTATTACGCACTCTTTCAAGGATGGCTGCTTCTAGGCAAACCTCCTGGTTGTCTATGCACTCCCACCTCCTTTACCACTTAGAGATGATTTTGGGACCTTAGCTGGTGGTCTGGGCTGTTTCCCTCTTGACGATGAAGCTTATCCCCCACCGTCTCACTGGTAACTTTACCACTGAGTATTCAGAGTTTATCTCGATTTGGTACCGGTCTCCCAGCCCGCACCGAAATAGTGCTTTACCCCTCAGTTTTTTCTGTTACCGCTGCGCCTCAACACATTTCGGGGAGAACCAGCTAGCTCCGAGTTCGATTGGCATTTCACCCCTAACCACACCTCATCCGCCGATTTTTCAACATCGGTCGGTTCGGACCTCCACTTGGTTTTACCCAAGCTTCATCCTGGACATGGTTAGATCACCCGGGTTCGGGTCTATAAATACTGATCATACGCCCTGTTCAGACTCGCTTTCGCTTTGGCTTCATCTGTGACTTAACCTACCAGTACCTATAACTCGCCGGCTCATTCTTCAACAGGCACGCGGTCATCCGTTGAATCGGACTCCCACTGCTTGTAGGCTAACGGTTTCATGTTCTATTTCACTCCCCTCGACGGGGTTCTTTTCACCTTTCCCTCGCGGTACTTGTTCACTATCGGTCACACAGTAGTATTTAGCCTTACGAGATGGTCCTCGCTGATTCACATGGGATTCCTCGTGCCCCATGCTACTCGGGATGAAGCTACTATCCTTGAGTTTTTGACTACAGGACTTTCACCTTCTCTGGTGCAGTATTTCGCTGCTTCGTCTAACCGCTAGATTCGATCTTGCTTTCCCACAACCCCAAACTGCATGCAATTTGGTTTAGGCTCTTCCCCTTTCGCTCACCACTACTCAGGGAATCTCTGTTGATTTCTTTTCCTCCAGCTACTAAGATGTTTCAATTCACTGGGTTCGCTACTTTCGTTTATTGGGTTGCCCCATTCGGACATCTCCGGCTCGATGCTTGCTTCCAGCTCCCCGGAGCTTTTCGTTGGTAACCACGTCCTTCTTCGCCTCTGTGTGCCTAGGTATCCACCATTAGCCCTGATTCTCTTGACCACTTTTTGGCTTTCTCAAGTTCACTGACCAATTCTCAGTTCTCAGTTTGACAACAATTTCTCACTGGTCACTGGTCACTGGTCACTAACTTATCGCGTCTCTATGCAGTTTTCAAGGTTCTGGCTGGTTTTTTCCCCAGCAGTCTGATATCTGTGATATCACGGTGCTGGAATTTCCCTCATTTCTGAGCTTTCTCATTTTCCAATTGTTTGCCATTTGACTAAGTCACACGCATTGTTTCAACTTTGCGCTGGCTTTGAATCTTTACTGGCTGAAAAATGCGGTAGGTGGAGGTAAGGAGACTCGAACTCCTGACATCCTGCTTGCAAAGCAGGCGCTCTACCAACTGAGCTATACCCCCCTGTCTTCAGTGACCAGTGACCAGTGCCCAGTGACCAGTAAATTTAACTTTGGTCACTGCTCACTGGTTACTGTTTACTGATGTCAGGTGGGCCATCCTGGACTCGAACCAGGGACCTCACCCTTATCAGGGGTGCGCTCTAACCACCTGAGCTAATAGCCCAAATCGAACCTCAATTCTAGTTTGGAAGCTGCTTTCACCTGACGCACGACCTGGGATGTCCCTTCAGTTTCACTCTTGACTCGCTCCCAACAACCTTTTTCTGCTGGTCACTGGTCACTGGTCACTGTTGAACTGAAAAGTTGGTCTCCCTAAAAGGAGGTGATCCAGCCACACCTTCCGGTACGGCTACCTTGTTACGACTTCACCCCAGTCACCAGTCCTGCCTTCGGCATCCTCCTCCACGAATGGTTAGAGTAACGACTTCGGGCACTACCAGCTTCCATGGTGTGACGGGCGGTGTGTACAAGGCCCGGGAACGAATTCACTGCAGTATGCTGACCTGCAATTACTAGCGATTCCACCTTCACGCAGGCGAGTTGCAGCCTGCGATCTGAACTGAGCCATGGTTTGTGAGATTTGCTTGCATTCACATGCTTGCTGCCCTCTGTCCATAGCATTGTAGTACGTGTGTAGCCCAGGACGTAAGGGGCATGCTGACTTGACGTCATCCCCACCTTCCTCCGGTTTGTCACCGGCAGTCTCCTTAGAGTTCCCAACTTAATGATGGCAACTAAGTACGAGGGTTGCGCTCGTTGCGGGACTTAACCCAACATCTCACGACACGAGCTGACGACAGCCATGCACCACCTGTGTTCGCGCTCCCTAAGGCACTCCCAACTTTCATCGGGATTCGCGACATGTCAAGCCCTGGTAAGGTTCTTCGCGTTGCATCGAATTAAACCACATACTCCACCGCTTGTGCGGGCCCCCGTCAATTCCTTTGAGTTTCACCGTTGCCGGCGTACTCCCCAGGCGGGATACTTAACGCGTTGGCTCCGGCACTACGCGGGTCGATACGCGTAACGCCTAGTATCCATCGTTTACGGCTAGGACTACTGGGGTATCTAATCCCATTCGCTCCCCTAGCTTTCGTCCCTCAGTGTCAGTAATAGTCCAGCAGAGCGCTTTCGCCACCGGTGTTCTTCCTGATCTCTACGCATTTCACCGCTACACCAGGAATTCCCTCTACCCCTACCTTACTCTAGTCTCTCAGTTTCCACTGCCCTTATCTAGTTGAGCCAGACGCTTTGACAGCCGACTTGATAAACCACCTGCGGACGCTTTACGCCCAATCATTCCGGATAACGCTTGCATCCTCCGTATTACCGCGGCTGCTGGCACGGAGTTAGCCGATGCTTATTCCTCAAGTACCTTCATTTTTTTATTCCCTGAGAAAAGAGGTTTACAACCCAAGAGCCTTCCTCCCTCACGCGGTATTGCTCCGTCAGGCTTTCGCCCATTGCGGAAAATTCCCCACTGCTGCCTCCCGTAGGAGTCTGGACCGTGTCTCAGTTCCAGTGTGGCTGATCGTCCTCTCAGACCAGCTACCGATCGCCGTCTTGGTGCGCTCTTACCACACCAACTAACTAATCGGACGCGAGCTCATCTTCAGGCAATTAATCTTTCACCCATGGGCACATCCGGTATTAGCAGCCGTTTCCAACTGTTGTCCCAGACCTGAAGCCAGATTCTCACGCGTTACTCACCCGTCCGCCACTAAACCCCTAAAGGTTCCGTTCGACTTGCATGTGTTAAGCATACCGCCAGCGTTCATCCTGAGCCAGGATCAAACTCTCCGTTTTGGTTTGTTTGTTTAGCTCTATCTCTAGTTGAATTTTTCCCTTCAACCAAGGGTTTTATTCTTTACTTACGCCAGGTTTTAGCTGTATAATTGCTTCCAAACTATAGAATTTTCAAGGTTCGGCTCCTTTCGGCGTCGCTCATTTGTGCGCCCGCCTCATCAGGCACTTTTATATAGTAGCGACCTCACTTCCGTCTGTCAACATTTTTTTTGAAAATTTTGGAAAAAGTTTTTTGATACGGCTGAAAGCCTGACAGTAGAAGGGTTTTAGGATAAAGTAATTTTGACGGAGCTAGAGGAAATCTTAGAGTCGTGAATAAATTAGGAATTTTGCCACCAACGATAGTGCTAGAACCGCTACTGCACTCGTTTTTATTAGAAGATATTGGTCGAGGCGATCGCACAACCCAAGCACTGATTAATCATGAAGAAGGACAGGCAAAATGGATAGCGAAAGCTGATGGAGTCATCGCTGGGTTACCTGTAGCAGCCAAAGTCTTCAGCTTATTAAACGAAAAAGTAAACTTTGTGGCGGTTGTCGCTGAGGGCGAAAGTCCAGAACGCGGAAACGTTGTTGCTGAAATAGAAGGACCTTTAGATGCACTACTCACAGGAGAACGAGTTGCACTTAATATAGTTATGCGCCTTAGCGGCATCGCTACGCTAACAAAGAAATATGTAGAGAAAATAGCAGATTTACCTACAAAGTTGGTAGATACTCGTAAGACAACACCAGGATTGAGACTGTTAGAAAAGTATGCGATCGCTATAGGAGGAGCAGTCAATCACCGGATGGGGCTAGATGACGCCGTCATGATCAAAGACAATCATATTGCAGCAGCAGGGGGAATTGAGGAAGCAATATCTCGTATACGCCACCAAATTCCATATCCCCTAACAATAGAAGTAGAAACTGAAAATTTAGCTCAAGTCCAAGAAGCATTACAATATGGTGCGGACATCATTATGTTAGACAATATGCCAGTTGATTTGATGCGTCAGGCGGTTTCCCTCATTCGCCAACATAACAACCGCGTTAAAATTGAAGCTTCTGGCAACATTACTTTAGAAACTATTCGTTCTGTGGCTGAGACAGGGGTAGACTACATCTCAAGTAGTGCGCCCATTACCCAATCCGGTTGGTTGGATTTGAGCATGAAAATCCAGTAATTATCCAAAAATTGTCCATTTGCAGTAAAAAAACTATAGTTTGAGGGAAAATTCCCCCTGGAGTATGAAATTTCATCTATGAAAGCTACACAAGAAAAACTAAAACTTCAATTACAAGAGGCTTTAGGCGCAGCTTTTGGCGCTGACTATGCTGAATCCGATCCAATATTAGTACCTGCTAGCAATCCAAAATTTGGAGACTACCAGGCAAATGTTGCATTATCCCTAGCAAAGCAGTTGGGACAGCAGCCAAGAGCGATCGCACAAAAAATAGTTGACAAACTTGACCTAGTAGGAATTTGCAAACCCCCAGAGATTGCAGGTCCTGGATTTATCAATCTTAAGCTAGAAACAGATTACCTAGTCGCACAACTTAAAGCGATTCAAACCGATCCAAGACTAGGAGTTCCACCAGCAAAAAATCCCAAACGAGTCATTGTAGATTATCCCAGCCCAAATATTGCCAAAGAAATGCACGTAGGGCATTTACGTTCAGCCATTATTGGAGATTGCCTTTCCCGAATTGTAGAATTCATGGGTCATGAAGTTTTGCGGGTAAGCCATGTAGGGGACTGGGGAACACCCTTTGGAATGCTGATTGCCCATTTAGAAGAAACGTATCCCGAAGCTTTAAACACCACTGAGACTCTCAACTTAGGGGACTTATCCTCATTTTACCGAGAAGCAAAGAAACGGTTCGATGCAGATGAAGATTTCCGCAAAGCAGCACATCAAGCAGTTGTCAAGCTACAAGCGGGAGATGAAAAAACTTTGCTAGCATGGAAAATTGTCTGTCAACTTTCCAGCAGAGCATACCAAGTCATATACGATTTGTTAGGATTGGCTCCCTTTATTGAAAGGGGAGAATCTTTTTATAATACTTTACTACCTGAAGTCCTAGAAGAACTAGATAAACAAGGTCTGTTGGTAGAAAATCAAGGAGCAAAATGCGTTTTCCTGGAAGGTTTTACAAATAGAGAGGGCGAACCCTTACCTTTAATCGTGCAAAAATCAGATGGAGGTTATAACTACGCCGCCACAGACTTAGCAGCAATTCGCTACCGAGTTCAGGTAGAGAAAGTGCAACGAGTGATTTATCCAGTAGGTGCAGAACAAAAAAACCACTTTGCTCAAATTTTTCAAGTAGGAAGAAAAGCAGGTTGGATTACAGACGATACCGAGTTTGTTCACACCCCCTTCGGCTTAATACTTGGCGAAGATGGTCAGAAATTGAAAACTCGTTCTGGAGAAGCAGTACGGTTGCAGGATTTGTTTGATGGAGCGATCGCCCACGCTCGTACAGACTTAGAACATAGACTCAAAGAAGACGAACGAGAAGAAACAGAAGAATTCATCGCTCATGTCGCGCTCTTAGTTGGCATCAGTGCCGTTAAATATGCTGACCTTAGCCAAAACCGTACTAGTAACTATATTTTTAGTTATGAAAAGATGTTAGCCTTAAAAGGCAACACGGCTCCATATATGCTCTATGCTTACGTCAGAACTCAAGGCATCAGCCGTGAAGGTAACATTGACTATGACAAACTCAGAGCAGATGCACCAATTATTCTGCAAGAAGAAGTAGAACTCACTTTAGCCAAACACTTGCTACAGTTAGATGAAGTCCTCAGTGAGGTAGAAAAAGATTTGCTACCAAACCGCTTGTGCGAGTACTTGTATCAACTGAGCCAAAAGTTCAATCAATTCTTTGAAAATTGCCCAGTTCTGAAATCTGAAGAACCCGTGCGAACATCACGGCTAATACTATGTGATGTGACAGCGAGAACGTTGAAGCTTGGATTATCCTTACTAGGAATCAAAGTTTTAGAGAGAATGTAAAAAAAGGAAACATTTCTTCGTGACCTTCGCGTCTTCGTGGTTCAATTATTTATTTAATGAACCGCAAAGACGCAAAGAGCACGAAGATCTCCCCTCCCCCGGTATTTTGCTACTGACTTAAATCAGCTAAGATATCAAAGCAAACGTGAACTGTAACGGAATAGGGAAACGCCGGTGCAAGTCCGGGGCTGTGCCGCAGCTGTAAACGGATTTTAGATTTTAGATTTTAGATTTTGGATTATTCTCATCCAAAATCCACGCATCCAAAATCCAAAATTGCGTTAGCCAGAACGCCTATTTATTACCTGCTCACTCTATTTCCTGCGTAGCACGGGAAGGGAGCTTTACAACTGGATGCTGACTACCAACACTCCAAATCACTCTCATTCAGAATCTTCAACTGCTCAAAGTCTGAAACTGTCACCCCTGCCAATACAACGTCCTTTGTTAATGGTTGGGCATGGTACTAGGGATGAACAAGGAAGGCAAGCTTTATTAGATTTTGCCACTCTTTATCAAGCTTTAGATCCATCCCGTCCCGTTTTACCTTGCTTTTTGGAACTGACCGAGCCTTCCATTCAGGAAGGTATAGACCAATGTGTAGCACAAGGTTATACTGAACTAACAGTTCTACCTATACTGTTATTTGCTGCACGGCATAATAAATTTGATGTCACAAATGAGTTAGATCGCGCTAAGTTGCGACATCCACAGTTAAAGTTTCACTATGGGCGTCATTTTGGTATTACTCCTACGATTGTAGAATTGTGGCGATCGCGTCTAGCTGAACTTGACAAAACCGAACATAACCCCCAACAAATATCTCGCTCTGATACCGTTCTCTTATTTGTTGGGCGCGGTTCCAGCGATCCTGACGCCAATGGAGATGTATGTAAACTAGCTCGCATTCTTTGGGAAGGAAGCGGCTACTCCACCGTTGAAACCTGTTTTATCGGCATTACCCACCCCAGATTAGAAGATGGTTTTCGCCGCGCACGACTTTACCAACCCAAACGCATCATCGTTTTGCCATACTTCCTATTTACAGGAGCATTAGTGAAAAAAATCTTTAATATCACCGCCCAACAGCAAGAGCAATATCCAGATATTTCCATAACTTGTCTACCAGAAATGGGATTGCATCCGGTTCTCCTTTCCGTACTGAGAGAAAGAGAAATTGAAACCCAACTAGAACAAGTACAAATGAATTGTGAGATGTGTAAATTCCGTCTATCTGCTTTAGCAAAAGACAGACACGAGCATTCCCACGCTCATAACCACCATCACCATCATCACAGTCACGACCACACCCATCCACCTGAAGACCCTTACGCAGATATAGAAAAGTACCATCAAAAAATTTGGCAAGCACCATAGTAATAGCAATGAACAAAACTATGTCCAAAGAATTTGCCATTGGTAGTAAAGTACGTGTTGTAGCACTACCACCCTACGTAAAAACAGCCGAACCCATGCCCATGCTGCGTCCTCCTGATGTGATTCATCTTGGAGAGGAAGGTATAGTTATTGACCGTCGTCCTGGTGGGTACTGGGGTATTCGCTTTGCAAAGGGCGCTTTTCTCCTTGATAGTCAATACATTGAATCTGCGGACACAACTTCGGAATCTTAAGACTCTCAGAATGGCGACCAGGAAATGTAAACTTATATTAAGTTGTGTTTCTGGTATTAATCATTATGATTTCTCGCCGCACTTTTTTGAACATATTACTTGCTAGCTGTTTTGCTATCATCAGTTGGTTGAATTTTGCTCCAGTTGCCAATGCCCTCGGTGGCAAACTTCCAGCAATTAATCAACCTGCACCAGACTTTACACTGCCAACTAACACTGGTGATGGCAAACTTTCTCTCTCCGATCTACGTGGTTCGTGGGTAGTACTTTACTTCTATCCCAAAGATTTTACCCCTGGCTGTACCATAGAAGCCCGTCGCTTTCAGCAGGACTTACCGAAATATATTCAGAAAAACGCTCAAATTGTTGGTGTAAGTGCTGATGATGTCAATTCTCATGCAGAATTTTGTGATTCAGAAGGTTTAAAATTCCCCTTATTAGCTGATACTACTGGCACAGTTAGCAAAGCCTATGGTTCCTGGATGAGCTTTGTGTCTGTACGCCATAGTTTTATCATCGATCCAAATGGCACCTTACGCGAGACTTTTGTGAAAGTGAATCCAGCTACCCATAGTCAAGAAGTTTTTGCTCGACTCGAAGAGTTGCAAAAAGCAGCTTGATAGTATTTTGTCTAAATCTTTCCTTTGCGTTCTTTGCGTCTTTGCGGTTAAAAAATATTTTGAACCACTAAGGCACGAAGAACGCAAAGAAAAACATCTGTAAAAAGATAGATGTAAACAACCGTAAATTTCAGGGAGAATAGAATAAAAAATATAGTTATTGTAGAAAACGCCTTGGTTTACCGTGCCAAAATCATGCGGTAATGAAGCCTTAAATGTTAAGACTAAGTCGCTTACACCAACAAAGTTCACATCAACTCTCTTCAAATTCAGTGGTGGCACGAACTGCGAGTGCGATCGCTGCTAGCGTCGGTTTCTTGGTATTAATTGGCTGGTGCTTGGAGCAAAAGTTTCTGACATCGCTCCTCTCTTTCGGTACGGGAAGTATGGAAGTAGATGCAGCATTTTGCTTCTTTTTGTCTGGCATATCCCTGTGGCTGTCCTTAACAAGAAAAGACGAAGAGAAGATTGCTCCCACGATCTTGGGCAAAGTTTGTGCGATCGCGGTTCTAAGCATTGCTTTGTTTACAGTCAGTCAATACGTGTTCCACTGGAATTTCAGGCTTGACGAATTGTTGCATCGTGACTTCCTAAATGGTTTGGGGACAATCCATTGGGAAGGTATGGGCATAAATACGGCGCTAAACTTTATAGTTCTTGGTAGGGCTTTGGAACTTGTGTGTCAACCCAAAACCTATCGTAACTATTGGTATGCTCAAGTCTTTAGCCTCATCGCTGCTTTAATATCCTTACAAGCTATTATTGGATATGTCTACAGAGTTCGTGTATTATACAGTTTTCAACCCCACGATCCGGGAATGGCACTTAACACTGCACTGACATTTACAGTGCTTTGTGTTGGTATTTTATATGCTCATCCCGATGAAGGGTTGATGCGGTTAATAACCAGCGATACCTATAGTGGTGTACTAGCACGTCGGTTACTGTTAGCTGCGATCGCAGTCCCTTTAGTGCTAGGATGGTTAACTCTACAAGGGCTGATAGCAGGGTTATATGAACCAGAATTTGCAGTATCCTTGTTAGTCGTTGTCCTAATTGTGAGCTTTTGTGTCTTTATATGGGAAAGTGCAGCAGCTTTAGAAAAATTGGGAAAGCAACGCGATCGCGTTAAAGAAGTTTTGAAGGTAAATGAAGAGAAATTAAGCAGTTTTGTAGATTCTAACGTTATTGGCATTCTCTTTGGTGACATTTACGGTCGCGTCCGCAAAGCCAACGACGAATTTCTGCGGATGATTGGCTATACATCTGAAGATTTACAAGCAGACAAAATTAAATGGACTGATATTACACCGCCTGAATATTTACCTTTAGATGCAGAAGGGATTGCAGAAGCGATCGCTAAAGGTGCTTGTACGCCTTACGAGAAAGAATATATCCGTAAAGATGGCAGTCGCATACCAGTTTTAGTTGGTTATACTTTGGTAGGAGAAAATCGTGAGGAATCGGTTGCATTTATCCTAGATTTAAGCGATCGCAAGCAAATAGAGCAAGCACTATGTCAAAGTGAAGAACGGTTCCGATTGGCACTAGATAATATCCCCGATGTTTTTGCTATCTACAATGCTAAACGGCAATTAGAGTTTGTAAATGCAGCAGCATTACAGAGAATTAAGAAGCCAAAAGAAGAAATTCTTGGAAGAACAGACGAGGAAATCTTTCCATCGGAAGTGACAACACCTTATCTTTCCACTTTGATTCAGGCACAAGAAACCCGCACGTTACAAAAAATAGAAGTTACAATTAGTTTACCTGATTACGGACAATTCACAACCGAAATTAAATATTTACCACTATTAGATGAAAAAGGCGAAATTGAACAAATTCTTGCCTTTACAAATGATATTACAGAACGCAAACAGGTAGAAGAAACACTCCGCAACCAACAAAAATGGCTGGAAGATTTGCTCAATCTCATGCCAATGCCAATGCTGTTGATAGAATCAGGAACAGCAAAGGTAACTTTTGCAAATGTTGCTGCCGATAAAGTGGCTGGAGGCAAATTTCCCAAAGCAGAATCATTGAAAGATTATAACACATACTATTATGCCACTGATGCTACAGGAAATCCGATCCCAGTAGAACAAGCACCTGGAATAAGAGTCGCTCGTGGCGAACGTATTGAAGGATTTGAATTAGATTGGCATACACCAGTAGGAATTCGCTCGCTCCTGATATTTGCCGATACTTTACCAGCCATGCATGGTTATCCAGCAACCTGTGTTTTGGTGTTTCAGGACATTACTAACCTGAAACAGGTAGAAAAAGCACTTTCGCTAGGTTACAAGAGACTTCAGCTATTGTTTAATACAGCTAGCGATTTACTTTCAAGCCAACAACCTGTTGCACTGATTGATAGTTTATTTAAAAAACTTTCAGAACAAATTCGTTTAGATGCTTACTTTAATTATTTAGTTTATGAGGATAAACGGATTTTACAGCTAGCATCTTACACTGGTGTTTCTGAAGAACAAGTCACAGAAATTGAGTGGTTAGAATTTGGTCAAGGAGTGAGTGGTACGGTATCGCAGCAACGCCATCCAATAGCTTTGGAAAACGTGCAGCAGTTAACCGAGCCAAAAACAGAATTTCTGCGTTCTATTGGAATTACAGCCTATTACAGTTACCCTCTAGTAGCTCAGGGACAACTTTTGGGTACTCTTGCCTTTGGCAGTCGAACTCGGGTAAGATTTACCCATAATGAAATGGGGATGATGCAAGCAGTTTGCGATCAAATCGCTATTGCAATGGAACGTGCGAAGCTAATTGCCTCTTTACAGCAGCAAACAGAACAGCTTAAAGAAGCAAATCGCATGAAAGATGAGTTTTTAGCAATTTTATCTCATGAATTGCGATCGCCTCTCAATGCAATTCTTGGTTGGACACAGCTATTGCGTTCTCGACGCCAACTTGATGAAACCAAAGTAGCAAAAGCATTAGAAACCATTGAGCGGAATGCTAGAGCACAAACACAGCTGATAGAAGATTTATTAGATATTTCGCGGATGATTAGAGGCAAATTACGCCTGAATGTCCGTCCTTGCAACCTAATTTCAATTATTGAGACTGCACTGGAAACAGTTCGTCTAGCTGCTGAGACAAAAGAGATCGATTTAAAGTTTTATGTTTTAGGGGACAGGGGACAGGGGACTGGTGATTGGGATGTTGTGGGGGATAGCGAACGCTTGCAGCAAATTGTATGGAATCTACTATCCAACGCCATTAAATTTACTCCTCAGGGAGGTTGTGTTGAAGTACGCTTGTCAGTAACAAGGCATAAGAAATCGTCACTCCATGCCAATTCCCAATTCCCATTGTCCTATGCCCAAATTCAGGTAAGTGACACTGGTATTGGTATCAACCCTGATTTTCTTCCATACGTTTTTGACCGTTTTCGTCAAGCTGATAGTTCTACAACAAGATCCTACGGCGGGTTGGGGTTGGGGTTAGCAATTGTGAGTCATTTAGTAGAACTACATGGTGGTAGCGTTCGTGTAGAAAGTCTGGGTGAAGGACAAGGGACTACTTTTACAGTCAAGTTACCCCTTCTTGGTAAAAAAGATGAGGAAGATGAAGAGACAAAGGGACAAGGAGATAGGGAGACAGGGGAAATCCTTACTCCCGCACCCTCCCTGTTGGGTATTCGGGTACTGGTTGTAGATGACGAAGCTGACACCCGTGATTTTTTGAGCATCGTACTGCAACAGTGCCAAGCGGAAGTAAAAGCAGTAGGATCTGTACGGGAAGCATTAGAAGCGATCGCACAATGGAGACCAGATGTTTTGGTCAGTGACATTGGTATGCCAAATGAAGATGGCTATACTCTGATTCGTGAAGTGCGATCGCTTGAGCGTAGTGGAAAAATTCCCCTTTCGGAACAAGGCGCAAAGATACCTGCGGCTGCATTAACGGCTTATGCTAGAACAGAGGATAGGCTGCGAGCTTTACAGGAAGGTTTTCAGATACATTTACCCAAGCCTGTTGAACCTGCAGAGTTAGCCACAGTCGTTGCGAGTTTGGCTGGGCGAACTTAGTTGAGTGCAATACACAAAAAAGTCATGGAACCGCAGATGAACGCAGATAAGTAGGTTGGGTTGAGGAACGAAACCCAACACGAAATCCAAGCGTCAGGTAACCAAACCCAACACGAAATCCAATTGTGAGATAACCAAACCCAACACGAAATCCAATTGTGAGATAACCAAACCCAACACGAAATCCAAGCGTCAGGTAAGGGACTTCCAAATAAAAAAATATCCCAAAATTTCTTGTGGTGCGGGCGTCCCCGCCCGCCACTAGCATAGGACGGGCGAGGACGCCCATCCCACAATCACCGGATAATTTATTTCTTGGAAGTCCCTAACCAAGTTTAATAAATAAATTTTTAACCGCAGAGGCGCTGAGGTCGCAGAGAGAAGAGGAGTTATTTGTTCATCTTGACAGGGTTAGCAATACCCTCAGAGACTCAGTATTTTCTGACAAATCAAATACAATGACTACATTGCTTGGCAAATCTCAACAACTCTGGCAGAATATGAAAAGCAAGTTGAAGTTCAACAAAAGTTTAACCTATGGCTGGTGTGGTAATACTCACTGCTATTAACATAGAGTATATGGCAGTTCGCTCCCATCTAACTGACCTTCAAGAAATAGTACATCCCCAAGGTACAGTTTACGAACAGGGAAAATTTACTGCCAACAGCAAGTCATGGGATGTTGGGATTGTTGAGATAGGTGCGGGAAATTCGGGCGCAGCGATGGAAGCAGAGCGGGCGATCGCTTACTTCAAACCAAGTCTTGTTCTGTTTGTGGGAGTCGCAGGTGGTATTAAAGATGTCAAGCTGGGAGATGTCGTTGCGGCGACAAAAGTTTATGGTTATGAGTCTGGTAAAGCAAAAGAGGAATTTGAACCCAGACCTGATGTGGGAGAATCAGCATACAACCTAATACAAAGAGCAAGAGCAGAAGCCAGAAAACCGGACTGGCTTCAAAGGTTAAAGTCTCTTCCTCATCCAACCCCCAAGGTATTTGTCGCACCCATAGCCGCAGGAGCAAAAGTTGTTGCTTCCACAAAGTCTGAAGTTTACCAATTTCTTCAGTCTAACTACGGTGATGCAGTTGCAGTGGAAATGGAGGGACGAGGTTTTCTCCAAGCGACTCATGCTAACCAACTTTCAGCGTTGATCGTTCGTGGTATATCCGATCTGATAGATGGTAAAAGCATTGATGACAATGGAGGTTCTCAGGAATTGGCTGCAAATCGCGCCAGTGCTTTTGCTTTTGAGGTTCTTGCAAAGCTTCAGCCTCAAGAAGTGAATTCTCCATCAAATCAGACGACTGTATCTAATACTTTACCTATGGATGATTCTAATCTTAAACTTTTACAGGAAAAGCTATCTGATTTCCGAAGAGAATACATCATTACCGCCGATCCAGGTCGCAAGTTTCAACTTAAGAAGGAAATCGAAGATATTGAACGGCAAATACAAGAGTTGGAGTCACTTTTAACAGTAAATTTGGAAAGAAATAACCAGAATATCAATTTTACTGGCGCTCAACGGAAGCAATTTTGTGATGCTTTAATGGATGCTTTTCGCAGTCAGAAAGACTTAGAGATGATGCTTAGCTATGAGTTGAATTGGAAATTAAATCAAATAGCTGGTGGAGAGAATTACCAACAAATCGTGTTTAGTTTGCTCGACTATGCTGATGCTCAAGGACAGCTTAAAGAACTTTTAAATGGTGCAAAAAGAGCAAATACTGGTAATCGTAAATTACGCGATATGAATTTATAAAATCTCTCTTTCCTCTCTCTGTGCTCTCTGCGTCTGGTGTGGTTTAATAAATTTTTTAACCGCAAAGACGCAAAGAGCGCGAAGAAAGAGAAGAAGATTGGTAACCTTATGGAGGAAAGGGAGTAATAAATAAATTTTTAACCGCAGAGGCGCTGAGGTCGCAGAGAGAAGAGGAGTTATGTGTCTAACTTGCTTACAAAACAAATACAATTTTTACATAGTTGGCAAATTTTAACAACTCTGGCAGAATATGAAAAGCAAGTTGAAATTCTACAAAAATTAACTAGAGATTGTGTAGTAGTACTCACGGATAAATAAACTGTGTTAAATAACAGCGATGAAAATCTTCAACTTTTACAGGAGAAATTAGATGATTTTAAAAGAGAATATATCATTACCGCCGATCAAGGTCGCAAGTTTCAACTCAAAAAAGAAATTAAAGAAATCAAGCAGCAAATTCAGGAACTTGAAGATAGTTCTAACAGTTACAAACGTAATACAAAAGAAAAATTACCAGACAAAAATTTAGAAAATGCTTTATGCAAGTTAAATCACAGCAATCAATATACTAGCTTTCAACACGTGTCTAACATATGTAATAATTTGATTGGAGTTCGGATACAAACATCAAAAGATAGCTTTTCTCTTGTTTGGTTGTTAAAATCTTTGATAAAAAGTTTGGAAACTGAAGAAGTTATTTGTGCTCGATTGCTATTAGATAGTCATACATACAGTAATGGAAATTTTCAACTAATTTTAAAAGGAATAGCTGAAGGGTTAAAGCTACCTGAATACCATCACAACTCAACGGTAGAAGATATCATTCGTAAAATATATTATAAAATACTGCAAGAACAACAACATATTATTTTGTTATTTTATGGTGTAGATTCACAAAATAAATCTGTAATGGAGAAAATTCTTAAAGATTTTTGGATTCCTTTAATAACAAAAATTAAAACTAACAAGAAAAATAATAATTATTTGTTAATGTTTTGGATAGATTATAATAAAAAAAGTGCTAATTGGCGAGAAAGCTATATATTTCCAGACGATCCAGATGATAGTAGACTAAAAAATGCTGAAACTCTACTTAATATTTGCGTAACCTCTAAATTTACACAAAAGGAATTGAAGAACTGGCTGGAAGGACAAGATGGACGCTCTGCTCCACCATATTTGATTATAATTTAGTCAAAAAAGAAAACCTTAGTGAAACATTTAAGAAAATTTGGAATGAAAGCCAAAAAGGAAAACCAGAATTGGTACTTCAAGTACTTTACAAGTTGTGTAACCTTAAATGGGAGAATTACGAAAGTAGATGGCTAGATTTTTAAACAAAAATTTGACATACACGGGTGAAGAACAATATCAACCCAAGCCCCGTGAAAAGGATAAGGACACTGGAGAAATCCTTTATCCTTATATACCTGTTAGTGAAGGATTAGTTAAAGCTGTAAATTTGTCAATTAATCTTAACAGACCTTTATTACTAGAAGGAGAACCGGGATGTGGCAAAACGCGATTAGCTCGTGCAGTAGCTTATGAGTTTAGTAAATGTTACGGCGAGCAATATAATGTAGAAAAATGGCCTTATGCAGATTGGAATATTAAGTCTAGTGACCAAGCAAGAGATGGATTATATATTTATGATGCAGTTAGGCGTTTGTTTGACGTTCAACTATTTACAGTGGAACATCAGTTAAACAATAATCAATTACCAGATAAAGAACAATTACCTCAAGATACAAGTTTAGGAAATCCATTAGAAAAAAACAATATTCGGCAAAGATTAGAAGACCCAAAACATGAAGCTTATATCCAATGGGGAGCACTTGGTAAAGCGTTTCAAGCATCCCAAAAAGGACAACGGATGATTGTGCTGATTGATGAAATAGATAAAGCTGATACGGATTTTCCTAATGATTTACTTTTAGAACTTGAAGAAAAACGATTTTTTATTAAAGAAACTGGAAGAGAAATTAGAGCAGAACCAGATTTCGCACCCATTATTTTTATCACTAGCAACGGTCAACGAAAATTACCAGATGCTTTTCTGCGTCGATGTCTTTATCACTACATTAAATTTCCACAAAAGAGGAGTTAATGAAAATTGTTCAAGCACATTTTAGGGGCAAAAAGTTATCAGAAGAATTAATAGATAAAATTGTAGATCGTTTTATTGCTATCCGTAAAATCTTGGAGAGCGAGAAAGGATATCTTGGGAAAAAAGTAAGTACGAGTGAATTGATTGACTGGGTAAAAGCTCTCCGCCTAGAATATAAGACAACAGCAAAAATTGAACGGGTTCTCTCAGAAAAGACATTACCCTGTCCTAGTGTTTTGTTAAAAAGTCAAGATGACCTCGAAATTGCTGAGTTGAGAGAACAAGAGGATTCTGACAGTGAGTGAAGGTGATTTACCACTCTATGAGTTATTTACCCGTCTCCGAGAAGCAAAATTTCTTCTCGGTGTGGGTGACTACAATCTATTGTTAGAGGTTTTGCTCGCTGATTATGGTACTTTAGAATCAGAAATTCTGAAACTTGACTCACCTTCTGCTCTCAAGCAGTTATGTCAAACGTTGTGGGTAAAATCAGTTAGCCAGCAGCGTCAATTTGAGGCAATTTTTGAGGAAATGTTTGGGGAAAAAGTGGAACGATCGCATTCCCCAACAATTCATCCTCCCAAGGAAGAACAAACTGCGAGTGTGATCGCAACTCCTGAAGAAGCGCCACAAAAAAGCACGACTACCAAAAAATCTAGGTCGAAAAAGCCACATTTTTTCTTTGCACCTGCTCCCAGTCACTCCATAGAAACCACAACTCAAGAAACCGAAGTAGCAAAAGCAGTCAGGGTAGGTAAACCAAGAGAATGGACAGCTTTTAAACCTTCCGGTTTACCCAAGGACTATTTTCCTGTAACAGCACGACAGATGGAGCAAGGTTGGTATACTTTGCGCCGTCCAATCAGAAAAGGGCTGCGACTGGAACTTGATGTTCCCGCAACAATTGACCAAATTAAGCAACGGGGGATGTTTTTTCAACCCATCCAAAAACCCCGTCAGGTTAAGTCCAGTCATCTAGTTTTACTAATTGACCAAAAAGGTTCAATGCAGCCGTTTCATGTTTTATCGCGTCTGTTGGTAGAAACGGCTTACCAAACGAGTTGTTTGGAAAAAACGGATTGTTATTACTTCAATAACTACCCCAGATTCATGCTTTACGGTGACTCCCAGTTTCAAACTGAATCACCTGTGGAAGAAGTTATAGCTCGTTGGCATCCAGAAAAAACAGTTATCCTTATATTGAGTGATGCAGGAGCTGCTCGTGGTAACTTTGTCTTGAGGCGGGTTGAAAGAACTCTTGAGTTTTTGGAAAAGCTACAACATTATTCTAAAGCTATAGCTTGGTTAAATCCCGTACCTCAAGCCTCTTGGAAGAGAACAACCGCTCAAGCGATCGCAGAGGCAAAAATTGTACCCATGTTTTCTTGCGATCGCGTCGGATTTCAAAAAGCGATGAAAGTGTTGCAAGGCATTTCACAATTACAAGTTTACCAAGTGGCTGAAGAAGCAACAACAGAAGAGAAGGACGAATTAAAAGCAGAACTAGAAACCGACCCCGACATTGAATA
Organism: Scytonema hofmannii PCC 7110; assembly: GCF_000346485.2. Lineage (NCBI taxonomy): Bacteria > Bacillati > Cyanobacteriota > Cyanophyceae > Nostocales > Scytonemataceae > Scytonema > Scytonema hofmannii. The sequence continues at coordinate 10,136,067 of NZ_KQ976354.1, read as the reverse complement.
CGCTCTTAAAAGAATCCACTCATTTGCTAGGCGCTTTACTCAAGCACATCTCGACCTAGCATATCATGCAGCTTTTCCTTTGACTTTAACTCCAGATTTTCTCTATCGTTTGCGGGACTATTTAATTGAGCTTGATCTGCAAATTCCTTGGATTGCTGTATCTGACCTTTTACTTTCTGGTGATCCTGAGAGATGGAAGTTATCGGAATTTTTAGTACTTCTCTCTCCTTTTCTCGCTCCCGATGGGTATGCCTCGTCAATAGCTTTGCAGGCTTGCTGCTACTATATATGCACGGGTAATCCAAACACGTCGAGAACGCATGGGTAGAACCACTAACCCTTACACAGCTACCATGCCAAATGCCTTTCTGGCTGCTTGGGTAGCAAGTAAACCCTGTTTTTCAACTTTCAACCTGGGCTTTTGGTAATATCTCGCAAAAAAACGTAGACCTATATTTCGGGCGGCGTTCAGATCGGCATTGCCTCTATGTTCAACGGTGTCGGAACAAATATAATTTGGCGCTCCCGTACTGTAATCAACTTTCTCCAATGATTTATTCATGATTATTTGAAAAAGTCTGGCGACATCAGTACTAAATTGAGCTTCTATTCTGGAAACTAACGAATCTTCTTCTTCGTTGCCATTACATAATGCACAATGCCTGCTTGTATCTTTTGGTGAGACTTGAGCCGTGATAATTCCATAAGACTGAAAAGCTTTGTATTTGGTTCGTTTCCGAATTTTCGACGAGAGCCAATAAGCTCTTTTTTGATTAGAACGACGGCTAAATTTCGCTCTATCGGGTCGAAGATTAGTTAAACACTCAAATACAATTACTGTCGCTCCATACTGATGAGCAAAGTCAGCTATACGTTTAGAGATTCGATGAGATTCGTAATTATCTCTATTCTTAATTTTCTCAAAGCGTTGAGAATTATCACCAATCTTTTTAACTCCAAAACCTTTATTTGTCTTGGAACTAGCTACTGCAATTAAACCTAACTCACGCTTCCTACGATGTTGGATAGTATCATTACCCTTAACAAAGAGAGTGGCAATCTCGGTAACGCTACCCGTAACGTCGGAGTGTAGAATTGTTGCTACAGCTATATCACCATCAAGATTTAGATCTACGTTGCAAGTTGTTAATCCATCAGGGTTCAATGCTTGTTGAGCCAGTTTCCCGTTGGATTTGACTTGTTTAATCACAGGAACATGAAGATGTAACCTATCTTTTAAAACCAGCGTGGGACTTCCCCATTCATAACCATAAGGAAGTTCTCTACCTTCTAGGTTGATAGGCTGCTTCATAAAAACCCATCTGTTGCCTGTCCACAGTTTTAATATGATTGATGAACCGTCAAACTCCTTGTACATCCCACGATAGAAAGTAGGATGAATGTTTGTATAATTACGAGGTGGTAGCGGTGGTTTATCTGTGAACTTTTTCGGAGTGTATTTCTGGCCCTTAGCTTCAGAAATGGCTAATTTCTTGGCTTGTTTTTCTTCATGCTTATCTCTACGTAACTCCCATTTTTTATAGTTCGAGTCCCAAGACTTTGCTATACCAAAAGCGGTTTTAATGCAAGAACGACGCATGTCTTGAACTGTGTTGATCTGCAAGGGAATTTCCGGGGAGGGTCTTTGTTTGGTAATTAATGTTAATTTCTCTACAACGCTATACAAGTCATCAGATTTTAAATTGAGTAGCTCTAAATTCTCCAGAAATACCAAAACATAAAACTCAGTTGTATCTGCGTACAATTGTTTGGTAGTAATAATATGTTTAACTATTTCTTCCCTGTAAGCAGTTTCACTTTTAGCTCTTAATATCACTGTCTTTTGAACTTCAATATGTCCTTTGACTCGCCCCACGTTGTATCACCTCCTTCGCTTGACTGTTTTAGTATACAAAAATGTCCCCGACATTTCCGATTTAGACATCATTCTTCATGGAATCTTCATCTAATTTTTCTACTTCTAAAGTTTTTCTGATCGGTTTTTCATACTTTCGCAAGCCGTAAAGCCTTGCAGAAAAACAATGCATGATTGCTAGCAGATCTTGCACTAACTCTTGTTGAGGAGAAAGCACGACTTGATTCAACACAATAACTTTACAATCAAATTGAGCACAAAGCCAAACTACAAGGTCAAAACCGAACCTGACCAACCGATCTGAATAAGCTACTACTATTTCTTTTACTTCGCGATTAATCACTCTTTCTAATATCGATAAAAGCTTTTTCCGCTTAAAGTTCAACCCCGAACCTACTTCGTAAATCATCTCTCCTTTAGGGTAGCGCGAGCGTAAAAAATCTAACTGCCGTTGCAAATCATCCTTTTGAGAATGCGTTGAGACTCGTCCATATATGATGACTGCTCGGTCGTCCTCCCCAATCATCTTTCTGAGGGAGGTCACATCGTATCGGCGATAACCACTCTCAGCTTTGATAAAGTCAATTTTCCCGGCGTCTGCCCACTTAGCTAGAGTTTTTGGATGAAAGCCTGTTAGTTCTGCGGCGTCTTTAGGACTGATATAAGGCATAAACTCAGAAATAGTATTAGATATCTTAAAATTAACACTAATTCCGACTTGTTCCATGAAACCGTTACTAGCTACGTCTCTTTGCAACGAAGTCGGACAGGAACTGTATGAGATGAATATTACAGTCAGACAAGTTCTGTTGAAGCATCTGACTCAACGCTATGGTCAAGAACGTCTCAACAAGCTCTCAGAATTTTTACTAGAGTATGTCGCACGACAGATGAATCACTTAGATAGCGGTATTATTCAAGCTCAAACTTGGACAGCCTTAGCTTACGTCAACACCACAGAAGCCGCCAAACAAATCACCCTAAAATTAACAAAAATGCTACAGCAGTACAATCAATCCGATTGGCTGCAGATGACATTCTTAGTCGAAACCTTAACAGAACCACTGAAAACCGAAGGTTTTCAACCGTTGTTAGCTTTAGCTCAGGGTATGGAACAATCAGCTCGTGGCGATTTGTTCGGAGCCGAAAAGCAATTTGATGAGCTGCGCCATCAACTCGGAAGTTCCCCAACCATTGCTGGAGTTAGCATCAGTATTCCGCCACCACCCATCCCCGCTAAAAGGTTCTCCTTTGATGTTGTGACTGTAAATGCTGTAGGAGAGATTGTCCAACAAGAATCTTGCAAAGCTGATTATTTTAAAGAAGACCTTGGTAACAGCGTGACTTTAGAAATGGTTTACATTCCTGAAGGTACTTTTCTCATGGGTTCACCCGAAACGGAAGAAGGACACATGGAACGTGAAAGCCCCCAACACGAGGTCACTCTTCAACCGTTTTTTATGGGGAAATATCCCATTACTCAAGCACAATGGCGGGCGATCGCAGCGTTACCACAAGTCAATCGCGAACTAGATCCCGATCCTTCTGAATTTAAAGGAAGCGATCGACCAGTAGAAAGTGTAAGTTGGTATGAAGCAGTTGAGTTTTGTGATAGACTATCTATATATAGTAAACGTAACTACCGACTGCCCAGTGAGGCAGAGTGGGAGTATGCTTGCCGTGCAGGTACGACGACACCGTTCCACTTTGGTGAAACTATTACGCCTGAGTTAGCGAACTATGACGGCAACTTTACTTATGGCTCTGGTTCTAAGGGAGAAGATCGCGAACGAACAACACCTGTAGGCAGCTTTAAAGTAGCAAATGCCTTTGGTTTGTTTGATATGCATGGAAATGTTTGGGAGTGGTGTGCCGACAATTGGCATGAAAAATACGAAAATACTCCTCTAGACAATGCTAATTCGTCAAACATTGATAATGATAATCGGTTGCTTCGTGGCGGTTCCTGGGTCAACAATCCGAGGAATTGCCGTTCCGCGTATCGCAACGATGCTCTTCCGGACTACAGGATCGACTTCACCGGGTTTCGGGTGGTGCTTTCCGGGGCGAGAACTTAATAATTCTTTACACTCTTCCCTCTTACCCTTTTCTCTATTCTTTTTTCTTACCCTTTTCCGCCGAAGGCGGATCGATTTTTTTTCAAGTATGGTACGACTAGTTATAGTATGCAGGAAAGAGACTAGTTTTGTCAAGTAGGCTGTTGAGAAACCCGGTTTCTTGAAAAAACCGGGTTTCTGTGGTGTTGATGCCAATAATTATAGCAAAAATTTGTTTTTCTGTTTTTAAATTTTGCAAGTTATATGAGATGATTAGTCGAATGTGGGAAAAGCATCTTGCTCGTCCCAAAGAATTCATACCGAATTCGTCAATTACCTACAATAACCACTTTCCACCTCCAACCCCTTACCGATTTTCGGTGAGGGGTTAGGCGGCAAGCGGTCTTACCTCGAACCTCCAACGACAACTCTTTCTAGAAAAATGCCAACACCACCCATCATCCAACACACTTACGACCTCATCCTATGGTACATCCCCGTCTTGGATCGCTTACCTAGAAACCACAAATTTACTTTAGGAACTAGGATGATCGACGGACTTTACGACATATTAGAAGGATTGATCCACGCAAGGTATCTCCCAGAAAAATTAGCACAATTAGAACTGTTAAACGCTAAGCTTGATGTCCTGCGTCATCAAACCCGGTTGCTGTTCGATTTTAACCAGTTTGACAACCAAAAATACGAACAGATTGGAGGTTTTATCAATGTTATTGGTAATGAACTCGGTGGTTGGATTAGACAGCAGCGCAGCAAAAGGGAAGAATAACCTCAACTAGAAACCCGGTTTCTTAAAGAAACCGGGTTTCTGGGTTTCTAGGTTTCTAGGGTTTCTGGGTTTCTAAAATCCGTATGTAAACACGCTAAAACGCTTACAAATGACCAATGACAATCAATGAAAAGATCTGGTAATGTTTATCCTCATATTACAAACTTTGACAACATCCTTTTAGCCGCACAAAGCGCACAAAAAGGAAAGCGATTTCGACCAAATGTTTTAGAGTTTAACTACAACCTGGAAATAGAACTAGCAAATATTAAGAATCAATTAGAATCAAAAACTTATCAGCCAGGGAATTACAAAACATTTCAAATTTTTGAACCCAGACCGCGCATCATTTCCGCCGCACCTTACCGCGATCGCGTCGTCCATCATGCTGTATGTAACATTATAGGACCCATTTTCGAGAGAACCTTCATTGAAGATTCTTATGCCAATCGTTGTGGATATGGAACTCACCGAGCATTGCGACGCTTCACCACTTTTGCACGTTCCAGTCAATATATTTTGCAATGCGATATCAAAAAGTACTTTCCCAGCATTGACCATGCTATCCTCAAAACGCTCCTGCGTCGCAAACTGAAATGTAAAGATACACTCTGGCTGTTAGATGCGATCGTTGATAATAGCAATCCCCAACCTCCTGTCACAGACTATTTTCCAGGAGACGACTTACTATCCCCTTTGGAAAGAAAAAAGGGTTTACCTATTGGAAACCTCACCAGTCAGTTTTTTGCCAATATCTATCTTAATGGTTTAGACCATTTTATCAAAGAAGAACTCAAAGTAAAAAAATATTTGCGTTATGTGGATGACTTTGCCCTATTCTCAGACGATCGCAGTTTTTTAGCAGAAGCCCAACAAGCGATTATAGAATATTTAGTCAAACTCCGGCTAAAAATTCATCCAACGAAAAGCCAACTCTTTGAAACTCGACATGGGGCAAATTTTTTAGGATTTCGGATTTTGCCAGATCGAATTCGCCTAAGAACTGAAAATTTGCGGAGAGGGCGGCGGCGATTGCGAAAAATGCAAAAAGACTATGCTGAAGGTAAGATTAAAATCCAAGACATATCTTGCTCAATTAAAAGTTGGATAGCTCATTTAAAACATGGGGACACTTGGCAATTACGTAAACAAATATTTACATCAATTGTGTTTACAAAAAAGCGTTTTGTGAGATAGTAAAAGATGGGATAGGCACTTTCGGATGCTTCGTGGCGGTTCCTGGATCAACAATCCGAGGAATTGCCGTTCGGCGTATCGCAACGACGATCATCCGGACAACAGGAACGACAACACCGGGTTTCGGGTGGTGCTTTCCGGGGCGAGTGCTCTTCACCTGTCGGAACTTATAGGTGTGAATCTATTGGGCGTACAACAGAAGAGTTCAGATCCTGTTCCAGTGATGTTCTTTGAGCATCCAAACATAAAACTTGGTCGAGTAGCCTGGTAAGCTTTTTGCTGAACGGTTGCTCGACCTAATAATATGTATTATATTTCTCTTTATTGTTGCTGGTGTAGAAAAAATTAGGCAAAATCAGAACAGTGAAATGAACCGCAAAGACGCAAAGAGCGCAAAGAAAGAGGAAAAGAATAAAGGATATTGATAATCTCATAACAGGAAAGGAGTAGTTGTGATTTTAAAGACCTCTAAGTGGAAAATTTCTTCCCCTACTCCCTACTCCCTACTCCCTACTCCCTATTTTTTATGTCTCACATTCTTGTCGAAGATCTGAAGAAGACTTTCTTTATTTCTGAACGCTCCTCTGGGCTTTTCGGTTCAATACGAGGACTTGTACAGCGAAAAACCAGAGAAGTCCATGCATTGAAAGGTGTTTCGTTCTCGTTGGAACAGGGAGAACTTGTAGGATATATTGGTCCAAATGGAGCAGGTAAATCGACGACCATTAAGATTTTAAGTGGTATTCTAGTCCCTTCCAGTGGAAAATGTATAATCGGCGATCGCACTCCCTGGGTAGATAGAATCCAGCATGTTGGTCGTATTGGAGTTGTCTTTGGTCAGCGAACGCAACTATGGTGGGATCTACCAGCGATTGAGTCTTTCGACTTGCTTCGAGATATCTATAGCGTTCCCCATTCAGAGTATCTCAAGACGCGGACAGAAATGATTGATTTACTCGATCTTTCCAGCTTTCTCTCAACCCCAGTGAGACAGTTAAGCCTCGGTCAAAGGATGCGCTGTGACTTTGCAGCCGCAATGCTTCACAGACCTGAGATTCTTTTTCTGGATGAACCCACCATCGGGCTTGATGCAGTTTCAAAGCTTGCTGTAAGAAAATTTATCAAAGCGCTGAATAAAACTCATAAAGTCACCACCATCCTGACCACTCATGATATGGATGATATTGAGGCGTTGTGCGATCGCGTCATTATTATAGGAGGAGGAGAGATTCTTTGTGATGGTTCTCTCGCAACTCTACGTTCTCAAGTTTCTTCTCGTCGGTACTTAAGAATCGACCTAATCAAGGATGATTTTTGTTTTGAGCAAGAAGGAGTCAGTATTCTCTCCAAAGAAGGACGCACCGTAACTCTTGCCTTCGATCCCACAAAGCTTTCTGCAGCGTCCCTCATTAGCCAGATTACATCAAAATACGAAGTAGAGGATCTTTTCGTTGAAAATCCACCCATTGAGGAAATAGTTGCTGAACTGTATGCAAACTCGGAAAAGATTTTTACACCACCTGGGTAGTGTACTTACCGCTCTGTGCTTCCGCCACGTTCCACAGCGCTTCCAAAAAAAATGGCAAATCCCCATCTTGCTCGTACTCCTCAAGGGCGATCTTGAGGTAAGCCTTAGCCATGTCTGGGTTCCTTAGCTGCTCTATCACTACCTCATCATGAGTTCTCAATCTCTTGCTCATCCTGTTCCTCCTGATATGTCCGCCAATACTATATATACCGATCTTCTTCTCCTCTTACTTTGCGTACTTTGCGTCTTTGCGGTTCATATAATTATATAATCTTTAAGCGGGATAGGAGTATGTCACAATTTTAGGGAATCTGAGATTTTTCAGACTTTTTCTGACACCGAACTCAGGTTTTCACAAATGTTCAACCAGACATAATATGAAAGCATATTGGTCACTCTTTGTTGCAAGATTTGCACTTCTGTTGCAATATCGTACTGCTGCATTAGCAGGAGTTGCAACTCAACTGTTTTGGGGTTTTGTGAAGGTCATGGTTCTTGAGGCATTTTTTACTCATGCAACCTCTGCTCAACCTATGACTTTCCGCGAAGCTACAGGATACGTATGGCTGGGACAAGCATTTTTGATAGCGCTTGTTCCTTGGGGAGGTGATAAAGAAATTCAAGAACTCATACGCTCTGGTTCGGTAGGATACGATCTTCTTCGACCCACTGACCTTTACAATTTTTGGTTCACTCGCGCTTTAGCACTTCGCACAGCACCCCTGATACTTCGCGGTCTTCCGCTTCTTGGTATCACAATGTTTCTTTTTCCTATTGTAGGGCTATCTGAGCGATCGCTGTCTTTGCCACCCTCCTTTGCTTCCGGAATTGCTTTTCTCATGTCCTTTATTGGTGGAATTCTGCTTTCCTCTACAATAACAATGCTTCTTACCGTATCAATGATGTGGACACTTTCTGGCGAGGGAATAAATAGCGTACTTCCCAATCTCATTACTATCTTCTCTGGAATGATTATTCCTCTGCCACTTTTTCCTGAATGGCTCCAGCCCTGCTTAAATTTTCTTCCCTTCTCAGGACTTCTAGATAAACCTTTTCGTCTTTTTACTGGAAATCTTCCACCAAACGAATTATTTAATATCTTACTTCATCAAATTTTCTGGATATTTGTCATTATTATCCTTGGGCGTTTTTTAGTGAAGTATGGGGTAAAAAAGCTCGTCATTCAAGGTGGATAAACTCAGATCCCCAACTTCTTAAAGAAATCGAGAAGCTTCTCGTCTCGCGTATAATGTGCTGAAGTACAAATTTATCTGCGTCCATCTGCGTTCATCTGCGGTTAATTATTTCTTCTTGTACCTTACGAATGTGAGAATTGCCATCATTAATTTAGAATCAAAGGAATGAAGCGAGGATGAATGCTTTTTTACTCTACCTTCGATATATCTCTGTATCTATCAGAGCGCAAATGCAGTACAAAATTTCCTTCTGGCTGCAAATATTAGGTCAACTTTTAGGAACTGTGATTGAATTTTTCGGAATTTGGGCGCTTTTTACTCGTTTTAATAGTATTGGTACGTGGACTCTTTCCGAAGTTGCTCTGTTTTATGGCATGATTAATATTTCGTTTGCTTGTGCTGATGCACTTGGGCGAGGATTTGATTCGTTCTCAAAAATCATTAAAAACGGCGATTTTGACCGTTTACTTCTTCGTCCACGTACAACAGTTCTTCAACTTTTAGGCATAGAATTTACATTGAAACGAATAGGACGATTTTCGCAAGGGCTTGCGGTCATGGGTTGGTCACTTTCCACTCTCCACATTCCTTTTACCATTCAAAAATTGTGGCTTTTAAGCACTTCATTTATTGGCGGAGTTGCACTTTTTGTTGGCATTGTCATTATACAAGCAACACTGACATTTTGGACTCTTGAGTCTCTCGAAATCATGAATATCCTCACTTATGGAGGAGTTGAAACTGCTCAGTACCCTCTCTCAATTTATAGCAAGTGGTTTCAGCGATTCTTTACTTTCTTAATACCCCTTGCTTGTGTCAACTATTTTCCGTTGCTGGCGGTACTTGAAAAAGAAAGAGATTTTTTAGTGCCTTTGTGGTTTTGTTACGTTTCGCCAATAGCAGGCATTCTTTTTCTTATAATTGCTTTGAAGCTTTGGAAATTAGGAGAGCGATTCTATTGTTCCACTGGTAGCTAGTACACAAGCTTTTTATCCGCCTATTTTTCTTGAATAATTCTCTTAACTTTCCAAATCATTTTCTGAGTGCTGTTGAGTCATTCCATGGAGCTTAATAAAGCTATCAAAGGCGTACCAAGCTAACACATACCAGGGAATAATCTCGAACTGTAATCCCTGTGCAAGTAATTTCCGAATGGAAAGAATACCCAACCCTAAAGGAAAAAGGAAGCGCAAATCAACAGAGTTATTGGTGGCGTTTTTCACGCGCTTATTCAAATCCACTACAGCATTAGATACCCCTGCTGCAGCCTCAGATTTTCCTAATGTTATTTCACCAAAGATAATACCTAAATCTCGTAGAGTTGCGAAAACATTTTCAAGGCTGTCATCTTGAGTACTGTGCTGTATAACAAGACTGCCGTTTTGAACATTAGTTCTGACTTGATTAATATTTGGCTGAGCCTGTAGAGCGTTTGCAATGCGTTCCATATCACCCGATTGACGGTGGTGGGACGCAACTCTTAAACGCAGTCGCCCTGGAGTAGAACTAACAACTTTTGTGGATATAGGTTTATATGTAGATTGTTTCCTACATTCTTCTTGTATTGTTTTTGGCATTTCAGTGAGATGAGTGTAACCGTTGTTTATCAATTTCTTTCTTTTCCCGTAGTAACTTGAGGTGCTGTTTTAATCTCTCTCAAAGTAGCGTAAGCAGGGCTAAAGTCCGCCAAGTCATGTCAAGGTAACTCAAAAATTAAAAAAATTATACCTAATTTTCTACGTCTTACCCTCGCGCTCTTCGTGCCTTCGTGGTTCAAAACTAATTTTTAACCGCAAAGACGCGAAGAGCGCGAAGAAATTCTCAGTATTAGGTCTTACCTTAACAGGGGTAGGGGTCTGACTCCCTTCTCCCTGAGGGAGAAGGGTTGGGGATGAGGGCATTTACATACCGTTATCAGAGTTGTCAACTGAGGTTCCTGCAACATCAACGGCTGGTAATTGTCTACCTTCTGCTAGTTCTGCTCTGGCTTCAGCAACCATGTCTTCCCAACTTTCGCCGAGTTCTGCAACAGCACCTCTGCTCTTTTCAAACAGAACAAGTCCACTCTTGATAATAGACTTGGCTATGGGCTTACCAATTCCAGCAACAACAGGAATAACAACAGGTGCAAGAAGGACTGCACTAATACCGGCGATGATTCCAGGTGCGCCTGCGTCTTCAACAAAATCAGTAATTTTTGGTGCCATGATAATTTCCTCCTGAAACTAATTAAACTTACTAAAATACTCTTGTTTCCAAAACCATCTCATCTAGCTGCGGGGAGAGTTTTGCGATACGGCTTTAGCCGTAATCGCTCGCTTATCGCGACTTCTAAGAATTGGGCGCAAACCGTTGACTCCTGCAACAACTGTCGAACCATTGTTCACCATAGTCGCTGCTAGGGGGTTAAGACCAAACAAAACTGCCACTACTAATGCGGCTAAATTGGGAACAGCAATCAGAGCCGTATTTTGCTGAATTAGCTGCTTGGCTTTACGAGCAATCTCAATTCCCTCTAATAAACCATGCAGGTCATTCTGCATAAGCACTATATCTGCTGTTTCACGAGCAATGTCAGAGCCATTGGCAAAGGAAACAGAAACATCAGCGTATGCTAAAGCTGGCGAATCATTAATCCCATCGCCAACAAATGCAACTGTTTTACCTTGTTCGTGCAGTTCGCGGACAACCGTTGCTTTTTGCTCGGGAAAAGCTTCTGCATGGGTATAGGTCGGGGAAATACCAAGTTCAGCAGCAACGGCGCTAGCAGTCTGCTTGTTATCACCAGTTAGCATGTGGACTTCCACACCTTCAACTGTTAACAGTTTTGCAATCACTTCCCGACTTTCTGAACGGAGTATGTCACTATATTTTATTATACCTTGTAGTTGACCGTTGCTCGCTACATAAATCGTTGAAGTCGCTTTCTTTTCGTTACCGTCAAGCTGTTCCATTGCAATGCCAACTTGTTCTAGAAGGCGCTCGCTACCAACATAAACAGTTTCGCCGTCAATCTCTGCCTGTACCCCCAGACCAAGTTGATAATCCCACTTTCCACGGGTGGGAATTTCTATTTTCTGTTCTTCTGCATACCGCACGATTGCCTCTGCAACTGGGTGTGTTAGACGTTGTTCGGCTGCAGCCGCTAGTTGCAGCACTCGTGTTGGTGAAGTGTCTGGATTAAAACTTTCTACACTCACCACAGCGGCTTCCCCTCTGGTCAGAGTGCCTGTCTTATCAAAAACAACTGTATCTATCTCTGCTAGTTTTTCCAATGCCCGTCCGCTACGAATCAGAACGCCTCGCCGTGCTGCATAGCTTAATGCTGCTAACACAGTTGTTGGGACTGATACCCTAATACCTGTTGCAAAGTCAAGGGTTAAAACGCTAGCTGCTCGTGCTGGATTGCGAGTTGTAGCGAACACGATCCCACCCAATAATAGAGTTGGTAAAACAGCTTTCTGGGCAATTTTTGCAGCGTAGTTTTCCATCCGGGTATCGTGAACGGGTGCTTGTTGCATTAATTGAATGCTCTGTCCAGCACAAGTGTCGTTACCTACCCGTTCTGTCAAGATATAAATCCGTCCCTCTCTCACTAGAGTTGAAGCATAGACGGTTTGTCCTTTCTTTTTCAAGACTGGCATGGATTCTCCAGTCAGTTTTTGCTCATCTAGTAATGCTTTTCCTCGCAGGATAGTACCGTCAACTGGCACTTGTTCGCCGGGATAAACAATAACTGTATCCCCTTTTTGCACATCTTGGATGGGGATTTGCACCTTCTCTCCATCACGTTCAATCCAGACGAACTGTCCGAGGGAACTTAACAAATCTAGCGTTTGTTGGGCGGAAGATCGAGCCGTGCGATCGCGTATATTCTCGCCAATTTCAATTAACCCCAGCATGAGTGCGGGTGTGAGAAATTGACCCTGAAGCGTTGTGATGGCGATCGCCATAAAATCTAGAAAGTCAATGTTGAATTTCTTCTCTACCGTAATTCCTTCCCAAGCTCTTTGGACTACAGGCAATGTTGTGACAGCTATAGTCGTTGCTATCATCAGGGGCGGAATCGGTAGCCCAAAAGGTCCAGCCAGCACGGCTAAAACCGCAGTCACAGCTGAAAGTTGTAAACCGGGCCAAGGTTTTTCTGTTTCGCTATCAGCAGCTTTTTTTAAAGTAGAAGGCTTGAGAACAATAACGTCACTTGCTGCTTGAATCAAATAACTCAAATGCGATCGAATTTTGGCTTCCGTTGCTTTACTGACTTTATAGGTCACTGCCAGTGAAGACGCTGCAGGCTTAATACGTACACTTGAAACCAGAACGTCAGCCTCTAACAAAACCTGAAGGCGCTGTGCATAATCCTTATCATGACGCAGGCGAGGTACTCGCAACCTCAACCGTCCTGGAACTACATGGACAAGGCTGTGCTGGACTTTGGAAATCTGAGTTGGTGCGTGTCCATTTTTATCTCCTAAAGCAGCCTTCCCATTTCTTTCGGGTAGCGCTACTTCGGCAAGATGAAATCTGGAGGTTGGTATTTGCACACTAAGTTCTGCCATTTCTTTGCTCGCATAAAAAATAAAGACTGTTCAACTGTTTGATTTTCTAGAGCCTACTCAACGGGATACTCATAGGGTGAAGAAATATCCAACCCTTCAAGTACCGTAAGTATGGGATTTTAGCAAAATTTTCGCTTCGTTCCACTGGCTCTCAAAATTGGGTTCTTGCTAGCCACCGATCTAACTCACTAGACATTGATATGACTTGTTTCAAAACTCTTATGAAACCATATCTAATGGAAAGTTAGCCATGAAGGATAGTGCTGCAGATAGAGCCGGCGTTTTGTAATCAGACCATAAACTATCGTCTTCCAAAACTCTTTCCTCGTTCGTCCTTATGGATAGTATCGATTGGATAGACTGATTTTGCTCTGGTTCTGGAAGTTGTTGCTCAATTGGAGTCTTTACTGTTGGTGTTTGCGGGATTGACTCATCAGCTAACTGCATCAAATTCGCCCAGTAAGAAACTGGTATTTGACTGGTTCCATAGCTAATGGCAACTGAGGCTGCATCGCAACTCACTCTTACAGTTGTCACGTGAGAATCTGTCTTAAGCAACCTCTCAAGTCGCTTAGCATAGGCGCGATCGCGTGCAACGCGGGGTACATTAAATCTGATGCGTCCCGGAATGGCGTGAACGACATTGTAAGTAATTTTTGCAGACTGGGCTGCTGTGCCGATAGATGTTTGCTCCACTTTTGATAACAGCGATTTGTCAGGTTTATTGAGTTTTACAGCCGAATCATCATCTCCATCATTTGATGAGTTTTTTTCTGCTGCTGAAAATTGTGATTCTAGATAACTTATAACACGACGAGTTGCATTAGCTGTAATGAAGTATACAGGAAATGCAGCTAAACCCACGATCCCCAACCTTTTGGTTACCGCTAATCCGGCAAATAAGGGAATAAACGAAATTCCCTGTTCTTTCCAAAAATCTGGAGATTTCCAAGCAGCAAAAGGATCTGTCTTGCTTGCATTGTGAGGCGATGACTGCTTCTCTACACCAAATGACTGGAGTAACTCCACCATTTGGGACAAAGACAGCCTTTGCTCATCATAATGAATGACCAAACTGCCCGTTTGCTCGTTGACATAAACTTCATTGATACCAGTTCGCCGATGTAAACTTTGGCAGATAGTATCAAGTTTTGTGTTATTACCCCCGTCAATAGCACGGACTCGGACGCGCCCTGATGTTGCATAGATAATGTGCAACTCGCCAAAAGGTTGCCCTGTTGACTGTGCAACAACTTGTTTTGTCTCTTTATTCACTTCATCGCCCTTCAGATGATAAGAGACTAAGTCTTCTGATTTTTGCAAACCGAGACTTAATCTCTTGCGACTACTTTTAGTTTTGGCCATTTACCCAACAGCTAGGTCTAGCTAAAAGGTTAACATTAGGTTAACTTTAACCTAAAATTTGAATTAATGGTCATTTTTTAGAATGATTTATCTTTAAGTATTGTTAAATACTTTAGCGCTTATACCTCCAACTTGCGAGCGTATAGATTTGTACTCATTATCCTTTATACGAATAATTTACAAAATATACAACTTTATTGAGGAAATTGCTACTGTCAGAATCATTTTTTATAATTAGTTTTGGAAAACAGCGCTATAAAAAATACTCATGATAAGTAGGGTGGGCAATGCCAACCCTACTGTTAGAGTCGTTAGAGCAAAGCCTCAAACTGCTGCCAGCAAAGGTATAAAGCACGAGGTACGTGGAAGCAGCCTTTCCATTTGCCACCTTTGAGGTTTAATAAAACTTCACCACGGCGGTTGAGGTAGCCAAACCACTCACCATATTCTGGATCGGCAAAATGCGACCAAGTATAATCGTGCATTTTTTGGTACCACTCCCAACACGCCTCACGTCCCGTCAGACGATAACTCATTGCCAGCGCAACCAACGATTCCAAATGTACCCACCACAGTTTTTGATCCCATTCCAGCTGTTGTGGGGGATGACCAGTTGCATCCATAAAATAATACAATCCATTGTATTCAGGGTCCCAAGCAAAGTTGAGGATGTTTAGCACCACATCAATAGCTTGGTTAATCGTTGTCATATCGTTACGACGATGGGCAATATCGATAATGAACCACATCGCTTCTATCCCATGACCGGGGTTAATGAGACGACCTTCAAAAGAATCAACATGGGAACCGTCAGAAGCAACATTTTCATACATGAGTCCCCGTTCTCGGTCTAGAAAATCGGTCATCACTTCCCGAACAGTGGAGTTAAGAACGTTCTCTAGAGTCTCGTTGGGCAGCAACCATTCCATTTCTAAAGTTAGATTAGCCAATATCATGGGTACTGCCAATGATTTTAGCGATCGCGTACCCGGATATGTCTTGTTATACTTCCCCTTGGGGTTGTCCTTACGGCGTAGAACATTATTATAAGCCTGCACAGCCACATCTTTTGCCCAATCTTCACCACAGGCAAGGGCATATTGGCTAAAAGCCATTGCTGCAAAGCAATCAGAAAAGATATTGTAGGGTTGAACCAACGGTTTCCCTTCACGAGTCAGCGCAAAGTACCAGTTACCTTCATCATCGCGACCGTGTTGAGCAAGAAAACGAGCACCATTGCTAGCAATTTTCAGCCAGGATTCCCGTTTTTCTATCTGGTTGTAAAATTTGGAATAAGTCCATACCTGACGGTTTTGCAGCCAGATAAACTTATCGGTGTCGTAAACCTTACC
Organism: Scytonema hofmannii PCC 7110; assembly: GCF_000346485.2. Taxonomy (NCBI): domain Bacteria; kingdom Bacillati; phylum Cyanobacteriota; class Cyanophyceae; order Nostocales; family Scytonemataceae; genus Scytonema; species Scytonema hofmannii. The sequence continues at coordinate 10,120,147 of NZ_KQ976354.1, read as the reverse complement.
TTCGCGATCGATGCAGGTAAAATAACCACCGTACTCTCGGTCAATCGAATATTTTTCCCAAAATGGGAGTACATCGTTGAAGAAAGCATTTTTATAAAGTTCGGCTAACTCTTTAAAGTTGTACTCCATAAATTCTCTCAATTGAGATCGTTACGATTAGGTCCCGACAGTTGAATTATCTCAGAAAAACGTGAATACTTCACCACATCGGTAGGGGGAGCATCTGCCGACACTGCAAGTAACCCAATTTTGATATCCTCGAAATAAATCACACCCCCAATACGTCCTTTAACTTGGAAAGGTCCATGAAATAACTGATACTTTGCAATGTATATCAGGAAAAAGTTCGTAATCTTTATTGTCCTGCCAAACATATACTGACAAGTTTTGTGAAGGACAGCATCTAGGTATTCATTAGACGCTGGCTCACCCAGTTGAGTAAATTTTGGATCATCCGCAAAATGATCCATATAAAATGACCATACATGGGACAAGTCTGTTTCATTCGTCAGTTTTTGCTTAAGTTCCTGCAATCGGTCAATTTTCATAGTGTCGATGTTGAGGAGATGGTGTGAGCAGACAGCACTGTTAAAAATATACCACAGCCAGCGAGTGTCTAATTAGTATTTTTACAACCTCTTTAAGAACTGGCAAGCCCCTAAATTTTTGAAAATAATTTCATCTAACGAAGTATTCAAATTTGAAAACTTTGACTTATTCAAATCTTCCTGACGATCAAAAAACGTGGGACAAGCCTTTTCTTTGGAATAGTTAACAACAAGGCAAATTCGACATTTGGAAGCTTCTATAGGACTCCTATTTGATTTTTGAACAATTACTGAGCCTTAGAGGATGTTTGAAAAGATTTGGGCGAATAAAATTCGCTACTATACAAACAAAGTCCGCCTGCGCGGACTAACGAGAAATTAAGGTTTTGAAACCCACGTAGGTGGGTTTCGCTTGTATAGCCGCGATTTCCAATCGCCAAGGCTGTATTAATTGTGACTTTTCAAACATCCTCTTAGAACCCCGGTAACTTTTGCGAAACCGGGGTTCTGACACCTCAATTATCTTTGTGATTTTTATTATTCTTGCTCTATGTAAAAATTACAAATTTATTCTTTTCTAGATGTATTCTTAATTTACTCTTAATCCCTTAATCTTAAACTTTTCTAGTTATTGAATCTGTAAACTTCCAACTTTCGTAACACTTTGTTACCAACAAAGACCTAAAATATGCAATTCAAAAAACTTGTAAAAGTACTAATTCCTCTCTGTTTGCTTGGTCTGATTATAAGTTTCATTCCTTCAGCGATCGCACAAGCACCATGGAGTACAAAACGTTTCGAGGTGGCTCTGATTGGCGATTTGCCCTACGATACCAGACAAGAAGCAAAATTTCAAGAGTTAATTCAGGACATCAATCAATCATCAGTTCAATTCGTCATTCATGATGGCGACTTTAAAAGTGGTTCTAGTCTTTGCTCCGATGAGCTTTTCACAGAGCGACTGCAAGACTTCCAGAAATTCAAACAGCCTCTCATTTATACTCCTGGAGATAATGAATGGACAGATTGCCATCGTCCGGCGGCTGGTGAATACGATCCCATTGAACGTCTAGCAAAATTACGCGAACTTGCTACACAGGGCGATCGCAGTTTTGGACAATCAACAATTCCGCTAACCCGACAAAGTGAGAATTCAAAATACAGCAAGTTCCGTGAAAATATCCGTTGGGTATCAGGAAATGTGCTGTTTGTGGGAATACACGTTGTTGGTAGCAATAATAACCTTGGGCGGAATGCAGAAAATGATGCAGAATATGCAGAACGTAATGCGGCTAACCTTGTTTGGTTAGAGGAAGCCTTTGCTCTTGCTAAAGCGAATGATAACTTGGGTTTGGCGATCGTTATCCATGCCAATCCAAACTTTGATTTAGCACCAACTAATGCAGAACGAACTGGCTTTAATGAATTTATTAATGCCTTACAAACAGAATTGCGAAACTATAGCAAGCAAGTGATACTCGTTCATGGAGATAGCCATTACTTCCGAATTGATAAACCTCTGACTAAATCTGATGGCACCATTATCACTAATTTTACTCGAATTGAGACGTTTGGTTCTCCCAACGTTCATTGGCTGCGCTTGACAGTTAACCCACGTAACCCAAATCTGTTTGAGGTCAATCAAGAAATTATCCCTTAGTAGTTAGATCCCCGACTTCTTGGAGAAGTGGGGGATCTTGCGCTCTCTTTTCATTTCCCAAAAATTTCAGTAAATCTTCTAGTTAGATTTGTATTCTCTAGTAGCTAAAGTAGTTGCAAGAGATGAGTTAAAAAATTGTTAGTTAAATTCGTTAAGCAAATTCTTTGGAGCGGGATTCCGACAAAACTGCCATTGTTGCGGTTACACTGACGATACGCAGGAAACTATTCCTCCACTGGAACTCCCTAAGAGGATGTTTGAAAAGTCTCAATTAATACAGCCTTGGCGATTGGAAATCGCGGCTATACAAGCAAAACCCACCTACGTGGGTTTTAATATCCTGATTTCCCGTTAGTCCTTGCCTTGCGGACTTAGTTTGTATAGTAGCGAATTCTATTCGCCCAAAACTTTTCAAACATCCTCTAAGAATGCGCTTCTCATTTTGCCTCAAGGGCGATCGCATGGTCATGCAGAAAACAAACATTATCCCGTTCACTGTGCTAAATGTCGCAATCCGATGAAAGCAATTAGAGGCGAAAAACTGAGACCTTTCTTGATATTAAATGACTTAGTACAATCGCAATCTGCCAAAACAGAACGAATTGGTTGGTACTGTGCTACCTGCTACTCAGAAATGACTGAAAAAACGATACACATTCGTACTTACACAAGCAGTCCGGTTTCCAAAAGGAAATCATCTGATTCGGCAGTAGAATCAGAATATTGCCGATGATTCTGATGGAAGTTGGAGTAGCGAGTCTGGAGGAAACTATGGTGGTAGCGAGTCTAGCAGCAGTTGGGGTAGTGACTCTGGAGGAAACTATAGTAGCGGTAGCGATTTTGGGGGTGGAATGAGTGATGGAGGAGGCGGAGGTGGTAGTTGGTAAACGAATTTGTTCAAGAATGTCTGTGGTACAAACTACGTTTTACTTGTCTCTCTCTTATCGGGAGAATTGAGAGTGCTTGGTGCAGAATTTGCTGTATTGGCATTTTGATTATTTTCCAAAATTTCAGGCACGTATAAATTACCATTACCTGAAGTATTTTTATTTTTTAAGTTAGAGCGATCGCCACTAGGATTGTTTTGGGTCTTATCGTCTATATAATACGCTTCTTGTGACGGTACGGATATAACTTCTACTTCTGCTGACTCTGATTCAGCATTTGCGCGAGAATAAGCTCCAAAGGAAAGCAATATTGCAAGGGTTATCAAGCTGAACTTTAGGAAGCCGAAAGTATTTAACTTTAATTGTATTTGTAGTAACTTATTCATAATATTTTTTTTAATCGTTATTAAGAGTACATTAACTTAAATAAAATTACCCTTAATCTTACTTAGTGCATAGTATACAGAATTGCGTACTGAGACTTTAGTAATAACTGAGTAATTTCTCTAATACTAGGATGCAATATATAAATACCACTGGTAGTGTTACTGGTACTGCTATTGAGTGATATTTATCACTTACTAGCAGTGACCGCGATCGCAAAGTTCGTGTCGATACTACTCGGTTAAGGATAGTTGAGGTGTCAGAACCCCGGTTTCGCAAAAGTTACCGGGGTTCTAATTTTCGCTTAAGAGGATGTTTGAAAAGTTTTGGGCGAATAGAATTCGCTACTATACAAACTAAGTCCGCAAGGCAAGGACTAACGGGAAATCAGGATATTAAACCCACCTTCCGCACCCTAAAGTGTCACACTACGAATTTTGGAGGTTTGAGGATTTGGTGTTGGCGATCGCCATCGATAATTTCCCCATATTTGTATAAAATAAAGCTTTTACCGTTAGTAAAAATACGAGAAAACCGATTGTGACAGTGGGGGGTGCGGAATGGGGGTTAAAACCCACGTAGGTGGGTTTTGCTTGTATAGCCGCGATTTCCAATCGCCAAGGCTGTATTAATTGAGACTTTTCAAATATCCTCTAAGAGATATCCCAGAAACAGATTATTGCTTTGTATACTGTGAACGGCTAAAAACTTTTCTTTTTCGGAGTGTTTCACAGCATTTGTAGGGGCGCAATGCCTTGCGCCCCTACGAATACTTGACAATTGTTGGAAAATCAGATTCTAAACCGTTTTTAGTATATCAGGTAGAATTGTTCCCTGAAAATTCGCTCCACTCAGGTAAGCTCCTCTAAGGTTAGCTCCGGTTAAGTTTGCTCCTTTAAGATTAGCCCATCTCAAGTCAGCTTTATTTAAGTCAGCCTCACTCAAATTAGCCCTAACTAAATACGCACTACTTAAGTGAGCGTTGCTGAGATTACTTTTATAAAGGTCAGTTTTGTAAAGGTAAGCCCCCATCACTTCTGCTTCATACAAGTTGGCATGACTGAGATCTGCACCAGTTAAATTGGCTGCGGTTAAGTTTGCAAAACTGAGGTTGGTTCGGATGAGCTTTGCAGTACCCAAATCAGTACCTCTCAGGTTAGCACCTCTTAAGTCAGTACCAATCAGGTTAGCGTCTGCGATCGCAGCTTCTTTGAGATTTGCCTCACTTAAGTCAGAGCCAATCAGATTGGCATAGCTGAGATCTGCCTGTATTAATTTAGCCCCACTCAAATTAGCAACACTGAATTTAGCTTCCCTTAACTTAGCTTCCCTAAGGTTTGCTTTGTAAAATATAGCACCACTGAGGTCTGAACCACACAGATTTACTTGTACAAGAGAAGCATGGCTGAGATCGATTCTGCTTAAGTCAAGCCCTTGGAGGTCAGCACCACTCAGATCTGGTTCAACCTGAGGATATTTTTCTCGCCATTCCATCCATGTCACTGCGCCTGCTTTCAGTAGATCCAGATGCCTTTGATTTGCCATTTTCCTACTACTCCTGACGCCCGCCCTTAGGATTTATCCGACCTGCTACATTTTCTATCGCCGTTAACGCCCCCGCCGCCCCCGCCAGAATATCCCGTTCTTGTCCACCTAAGTACAATCGCCCAAAGCTACCTACAGCTTGAATCTCCAGGATATTAATCGATGCGGCTTTCTCTGCTTCATTTGCAGCCAGAGCAGCATAAGCAGCAGGCTCTACCTCTAGTACATACAGTGTTTGTCCTGCCAGTAAAAGCTGCCCCTTTCGCGTGCGGTTGATAAGTTGTGTTTGATAAGCATCAATATTGCGGATAATTTGGCTGGAAACAACACGTGGTTTGAGACATTCGTCCTTTCGGAGGCCCAGCGCCGCCAAAATCGCTTGACCGGCAGCTCGAGTTTCGCCTTGAGAGGGAGAATGAACTTCTAGCAGACCGTATAATCGTTCAACGACCTGTACTCCTGGGCGGACAGAGGCAGCTTTGAGCGCTACATCCGTGATTCGATTAATTTCGATCCCAGGAGATATTTCAATCCACAGCGATGTGTCTCCCGGTAATGGCAAGAACCCTTGAGCGACTGCTCCCATATATGCCGCATGTTGAGGCTGCAGGCTGTCGAGAAATACGAAACTCCGTAGTTCTATGCCCAAGGTTGTTCTCTCCAGTCATAAAGGTTAAAGTTAGATGTTGCAAAATATGAAGTTAACTTTAAACTACCATAAGAGGGGATCTACGGCTCATACCGCACAACTGCTTCTTGTGACAGGAAAAAATTTGCACAATTGGCATCACCTGTCAAACTCTGACACATTCCTCTGACTTCAGAAGCACCAATGATGATACGAATACGCAAGCCATAATCAGTTGGGTAAGCTTCATAGACAAAAGGTTTCCCGGTTGCGGCAGTTATTGCAGTTGCAAAAGCTGGAGATACGCAAATAATGGCATCTTTATTGGGAGGTACATAATAATCTATAAAAAAATCGCTATCTCTCTTGTCTCTCGTCCAACCACTGACTCCTTTATCTGTAGACCAAGTTAGACATTTCAAATCAAATCCTTTCTCAGATTCACGACCTCTTTGTATGACAACTTTAGGGACAAAATTTGGCTCGTACAATTGTTGTTCTCTTTGAGCTTCAAAAGCTTTAACTAAATTATTATTATTTATAATTCTAGCTCTAACAATATGAGTCAAGAAAATAATGTATAATGCTAGGGAACTTATTCCTAAAGCCATGATTATTGCTAACAGATATCCTTTTCCTTTGCGGCGTGGATTTCGTTTTTTCATAAATCACTCTTCATAAAAATTCATGTATCCGTTAATACTAAATTATTCGTTATTTAAATAAAATAAAGTTTTATTAAAAAATCTAGCAATTCTATTTGATTTATGAGAATTTACGATGTCCAGATCCCCGACTTCTTTAAGAAGTCGGGGATCTAACTTTTTTGATAACCTCTTTAAGTCCAAACGACTGAAGTCTTGGCTAAACAAACGAAGTCTGCCTACGCGGACTAAATTATAAAAGGGATATTAAACCCAGATTTGGGATCACAGGGTGTAGAAAGTTCACAAGAGTTAAGGGACTTCCAAGAAATAAATTATCCATCTTGTGGGATGGGCGTCCTCGCCCGTCCTATGCTAGTGGCGGGCGGGGACGCCCGCACCACAAGAAATTTTGGGATATTTTTTTATTTGGAAGTCCCTAAGGAGAAAGAATAAAATACGAAAAAATGGCATTCATGGAATAATATTTACGCGATCGCGGAGAAAAACAGTAGAAACTTATCTTGACGAGAAAGGATTTCAATACACTCCTATGGGCAGCCCTACTGTAAAAAAACAACTTAAAAAAGCTGGGGCAGAACCAGATGAATGCTATAGCATCGGGACGGAAAAAGATATTCCAGACCTAGCTATAGAGGTAATTATCACGAGTGGTAGCATCGACAAACTTAAGACTTACCAACGCTTAGGAGTTTCTGAAGTTTGGTTTTGGGAAATCAATCGGCTCAAACTTTATCATTTACGAGAGGAAGTACCATCAGAATTTTTAGAAACTCATGGGTATGAACAAATTATGTCGAGTGAGTTCTTGCCAGAACTAAACATATCTTTATTGGAAGAATGTACCTTAATTTCAGACCATGTTCAAGCAAAGAGAGAATTTAAGGAGCGAATGGAATTAGAACGCAGCGAAGAATGAATGACATTGGTTCAGGGGATTTTAAGTAAAAAGCAGATTAGGATAAAAGTGGAAGCTGAAAAGCGTTCACTAAGCCTAGAGGTATTCACTGTGACTTTAACAACTGCAAAGTGGACAATTGAAGACTATCATCGAATGATTGCAGCCGGAATTTTGGAAAAACGTCACGTCGAGTTGCTGAATGGAGAGATTGTAGAAATGGCTCCTGAAGGAGAATCTCACGCTTACTCTAGCGACGAGGCTGGAGAGTACCTAATGTATTTGTTGGGTGAGAGGGCAAAAGTTCGACAAGCTAAGCCTATCACATTGCTACAAAGTAACTCCGAACCAGAACCCGATATTGCTGTGGTTCAACGTTTGGGACGAGATTACCGACAGCATCATCCTTATCCAGAAAATATATTTTGGCTGATTGAGTACTCAGACTCTAGTTTAAATAAAGACTTAGAAGATAAAAACAAAATTTATTCATCTGTAGGAATTCCAGAGTACTGGGTGATTAATTTGCGTACTATGGAACTCATTATGTTTCGCGTACCTACAGATAAAGGTTATCAATCAAAAGAAACTTTAATCCAAGGTTATATTAACCCGTTGGCGTTTCCCGATCTCGCAGTTTCTATCGAGCAATTACTGAAAAGTTAGGCAAATAAGCAATATTCTAATCGATCTCCACAGCTTTTACGACTGCCGAGGCAACATTAGACATCACTTTTTCACGGGCTTCAACAGGAGCTTTTGAACCAGCTATAAAAACAGCGATCGCAACCCGCTTCCCATTTGGTGAACTCACTATACCAACATCATTTGTAGCAGTACCAATTCCCAGAACATCCGGACCGCTACCCGTCTTATGTGCAATAGACCAATTATTCGGTAGACCTGCTTTCAGCCGCTTTGCACCAGTTGGCGAATCAGTCATTATTTTGAGTAATAAAGCAGTAGATTTTTGAGACAATAACTGATTGGATTGCAACTTGACTAAAAGGTCAACTATACCTTCAGGAGTAGCAGTGTCTCGCGGATCTACCAGATACCTTTCTACAGCCGATTTTTTAACACTATCCGGTATCTTTTGTACAGCTTCAGACCATTTTTTTTCATCAGCTAATTCTGGGCGAAATTTTGTCAGTCCCACACAATCAGACTGTAATTGTCGCTCTAATCTATCCACACGGACATCACGAATTTTCAGCCTACCTAAAATCGCATTAACTTGACCAGTTCCACCCACCAATCGTACTAAAACATCAGCTGCTGTATTATCACTAATACCAACAGAACGTTCGAGAAGATTTTGAACCGTAAATTGTTGACTGTTACCCTTAAACTCTTTAGTAATTGGACTCCATTCCGGCGCAAGTTCCTGACGAGTAACAGTTATAGGTTGGTTAAGTGCAAACTTACCCTCATCCACCCGCTTTAAAGTGGCGATCGCGATCGGAAGTTTGTATACGCTTTGCATAGGAAAGCGCTGCTTGCCATTGCGAAACCAACTTTTACCAGTGCTCAAGTCTAAAACCCCAATTCCAACATTACCTTGAGCGGCTGAGACATCAACACTGTTTAACAGTGTCGTGTTAATCTGTGCTGTAGTGACAAAAGATTCCCGTGCTTGAAGTGGCAACAACACAGACCCTAGCAGCACCACTGCTAACAACGAAAGCAAAAAACGACGTACAAAAACTGAAAGCATCGCGATCTAACTTCATGAACAAATCCGTAAATTAATTTTACTTTCTCTTTTCTATTGCCTCTCATCCCAAAGAAGTAGATATTCATCAGCGTGCATCCGCGTTCATCTGCGGTTCCATTAAAATAGTACAAGCTAAAATTCGATAACACATATGAATCAAGTTGTCATTGTTGGAGCAGGACCAACTGGTGCAACACTAGCACTCCTCCTAGTCAAACGAGGCATATCAGTCAAACTCATTGAAGCATCCCGTAACTTCCAAAGAGTATTTCGCGGTGAGGGACTGATGCCCAGTGGGCTAGATGCCCTAGAACAGATGGAGTTACTATCCGTACTAGAGTCCATTCCAAATCGCCCCCTAGATGCTTGGGAATTCTCCATCAACAACCGAACGCTATTTCGAGTGAATGAACCAATCGAACCGGGTGGTAAGCCTTGCACCCTCGTTTCACAGCCCGCCCTCCTCGAAAAATTAATTAATCTTGCCAGCACCTATCCCAATTTTGAGTTCGTCCAGGGTACAACCGTCAGGGATTTACACTGGAGCGACAAACGGGTTTCTGGTGTAAAATTAGGTGACGATCGCTCGTTTTTTGCCGATTTAGTCATTGGAGCAGATGGTCGTAATTCCATTGTTCGTAGCTGTGCCAACTTGCATTTAGAGCAACAATCTCAAAGCTTTGATATTCTGTGGTTTAAATTAGCAGATAGCCCGCGCTTTGAAACTGAGAATATCTTTTATTCAATTCTTCACGGCGATCGTGCATTTGGGTTGTTCCGTTCCTCAGAAGGCAATCTCCAAGTAGGCTGGGCGCTTCGCGAACGCGACTCCCTAGACTGGAAACACGTCGATTGGCCTGTTATGCTTGCTTCCGCATCACCCCCATGGTTGGCAGAGCATTTCCAGCACAATGCTCAAACTATTGAGCGACCCGTGTTGTTATCTGTTGTCGTTGGGCGCTGTCCGCGCTGGTACACACCAGGATTACTACTTTTAGGAGACGCCGCTCACCCCATGTCACCTATCCGCGCTCAAGGTATTAATATGGCATTACGAGATGTTATTGTTACAGCCAATCATCTCGTTACCCTGTTGCTTTCGGAAGCTAGATATGCAGCAATTGATGCCGCGCTACCACAAATTCAAGCCGAGCGAGAACCAGAGATTATTCGAGCACAGCAACTTCAAGCTGAGGAAGCCTCTCTTGCCGAACGATTGGGTAACAGCGCATTCTTAAGATGGGGGGCGAGTCAATTTGCTCCTTTAATTAGCAACCCTGTTCGACAGTCTTGGCTCAAGCGACAGCGTGAGTTGCGTCAAGGCGTCAGGCAAATAAAATTAACCGTTTAAGGGAATCACATCTGAAATGAATGTAGAGGCTGATGGGTTGTTTGGCGCACCACCCATTACAGTCGTGGTTGGAGAAGAAGTACATCCGAGTTTGCTCAAAGCACTGGGATTATTGGGATTGGGTCGCAATCGAGTGGTAAAAGTACCACTAGACTCTCAAGGGCGGATGCGTCCGGAGGCAATCCCGTTTGTGACAAGTCCTGCGCTCGTTTGTACCCAAGTCGGAAACGTCAACACTGGTGCATGCGATCCCGTGGGCGACATTTGCGAACGTACACGGACATCAGGAGTGTGGGTACACGTTGATGGTGCGTTCGGACTTTGGGCTGCAGCATCTCCATCTTTAGCTTATCTGACAGATGGTGTGGAACAAGCAGACTCTTGGGCAACGGATGCTCATAAGTGGTTGAATGTGCCTTATGATAGCAATACTGCTCGGTTAAGGGAAAGTGAAGCCTAAAATTCCGAAGAAACTGTTCTCGTTTTATTTACGAGAACAAAAATGAGAGAAATTTGTATAAATGAACCCACAAGAGATGAGCAAGTATCTCTCAAGAATGTTTATATTTAATTGAAAAAATCTCTAAACCTTGTCCCTTTTAATTTTCTATCTAGTTCAACTATCTTCTACTACTAGATGATGTCAACTAGCGGTTGTAAAAATTGTAAAAGATAGTTGTTGCCGGGGAGTATAATTATTTCTATGACATCGTTTTTTAGTTTTAAATTTAGAACGAGTTTTCTTGATTACCCTCGGATTAGTTCTGCCTGAGGTTGGTGGTATTTGTAAGTCTAAGATTTCCCAGATTAGATCGGGCAAGACATTTTGCCAGAGAGATTCAAGCAGCTGGATATCAAATTCTCAACGATGTAGTTTTGAACCAAGTCTTGGTATCTTTTGGAGATGCAGAAACAACTCTTCGTGCGATCGCAGAGATTCAAGCAGATGGCACTTGTTGGTGTAGCAGTACTGTTTGGCAGGGACAAACAGCAATGCGAATTATTGAGCCACACCACGAGCTTCTAGCTCGTGGATTCTGGCTAGGAATTTGAATTAACTTTTCGCCCGGACTCCACCAGAGACAGCTATCTGGTCAATTTTTCCTAGCTTGTCGGAGAAACGCTCTGGGGCAATCAACCCACTTTCGGACAAGCTTACTTGTTCGCGGCTTAAAGACTCCTGCCACGCCTCCGTCAGGAGCGACTCCGCCCCACGATACCCATCACGGGCATCTTGCAATGACAGTTTATCGTCTTGATTAACGAATCTACTCAAGTAAGCACTCATGAGATCGCGATGCATTTTAATACCAGTTGCATCGTAATGAACTCGTTGGGACAGAGATTTTTTAACACGACTACCATCCAAATGAGTTTGAGATAGTGCTGTTTTTTGAGTAGAAAAGGTAATGAATTGACCACCAGTTTTTTCAACTTTGCGTTGCAATTCAGATTTTACAAAACCTGGAGATTTAGCAGCTAGGGCTTTACCGTAACGTTTCTGCCAACTCCTTACAGATACTTTTTCAGTCTTAATTAGGTTACCATGCCGCAGAATTTCATTAACTATCTTGCGGTTTTGGCTTTTGGCATATGCTGCTTTTTTGCGTTGCAATTCTCGTTTCTTTTGAGCCGCTTTTTTATAATTATTTGAACGCTTCCATTCACGTTTACCCTTTCTGACCTTACCTTTTTTCCTGACAGTACGATGCCCTTTGTTAATTTCAAAGTCAGGCTCATAATTGTCTGGATTGTTTACCCGTTGCGAGCGTTGCATTTTTCTTTGAAATACAGTAATCTCTTTTTCGTAAGTGGGTACTTTTTCCGCAAAAGGTAACAAACCAGCTTTCTCGTCTCCAACAAAGGCAATGTTGGAAATGTTTAAATCCAAACCAATTAATCCATTGCTAACGTAGTTCTTTTCTTTTTGGTAAGGTAACCCTTCATTGATAAGTTGTGCGTACCAACGACGTTTACCGTTTAACTCCCTCCACAATATACGAACATATTTAACAGGAGATTGTAGCCCATGTATGATAACTGGATTTGACTCATCAATAATTGGACGTAGTTTAAGGCTACCCCAAACCAATTGATTGTGTAACCACCGTAATCCTTGCTTGTTGGTCTTGCCTTCAACAGAACGGAAACGACTTGACACTTTGAAACGAACTTTTTTCGCTCGGACAAATATGACTCGTTCAGATGCCTTGAATGCTCTTTTAGCAATTGTCTGTTGAGTATTGGAATCGATTTTGTCAGCTATCCATTTTGATGAATTAGCGACAATCGTTGCATAAGCTTGAAGGTCATAATCGGAATACCTGTAAGTAGAACGTGCTGCACTAAAAGCATCAGTTCGTTCTTTTTTCTTGGATTTGGGAATTTTTTTAGCTGCCTTAAATGCCTCGGAATTACGTACTAACTCCATCCTAACCATCGCTTCATTCAAACAAGCATTGTATAGTTGTCTAGATGCTTCAAATCGAGACAGCAACTCTTTTTCTTGAGCGCTGTCTACTATCAATGGAATTTCTGTGATGAAAGATGGAGTCTTTTTCCGAGCCACCTTTAGATACGCTCCTTAGTTATGCTAAAATTTATTTAGTTTAATGCATGGTTCTAGGTATGTCAACAGGAAAAGGCAAAAAAAGGATAAAAAATCAACCTGTCCTTTATAGTTCTTTGAAAAAACAAAAAGGACTATGGCTAACAACAGAAATATGGGAACTAGTAGAGCAACAAGCAGCTTTAAATGGTTTAAGTCGTAGCGAATATATTGAGCAGCTAATACGAAAATATCACGCCCGTTAAAACGGGCCGTGTCGGCATTCCACCCCGACATAAATGACGTCGCACAGTTCCTGAGTCACTGTGCTACTTCGGGGCTACCTGCCTCCCGTGTTATCCAGGTGTATCATCTTGGGCAACAACTGATGCTGATGTGGAGCGCAGCGTAGTGGCAATATTGCGTATTGTTAAAAAATAGTATTATAAAAGAAACTTGTGCTATCAATTCTAGTCCTTAACCCCTGTAATCGCAATTATTAAATTTTACAGAGCTTTTTTTCGGACTCAATCAAACTGTATCATCATTACCTTTTGTACGGGAGCGATTGCCTCCGGCACGCTTCGCGATCGCTAAGCACTAAGCGCAATGACAGATTGTTAAAAGTACCCTTAAAGGTAATACCAGAAAAGGGATTCGTCTGACACCTTAGAAAAAAGGTAGTCAACGTAGTGTGAGTGCTCATAGTGCATAAGTTGATTTCACTAACACCTATTAAAAAAAGACGGGAGTTTTGGAATCTCAAGCAATATTCACGACTTTGAGCTGCAAAGCCTTCTAAAGAAGAAAACATAAACGAGGAGAAGACAATGCAAAGCATCCCATTTCAATTTAGCCACGGTGGTTATATCAAGGAACAGGCTGTAGAAAGGTCTGTTGAAGGAACTGGTACGCGAGCGATCGACGTGGAGACGGATTTTGATTACCTTTTTCCAGAACTTGCTAAAGATCCAAACAGCCTACTCCCAGCTACAAATACCAAAGATATAATTGCAAAACTCAAAGCTTTGGGCGATGCAATGATTGACAACACTGATTCTGCCCAAATTCCACCACAAGCACCAATTAGCTCAACAATACCTCCAGTTTTTACTTATTTGGGACAATTTATCGACCATGATATTACTGCCAACACAGATCGCACTGCTGAAGATCTAAAAACTGACATTACCAAGGAGGATTTCAAACCTCTACCACCCAGCACTGTCATTGAGAAACTCAAAAATTTGCGCCGACCCACATTCGATCTTGACAGTGTTTATGGTGACGGGCCAACTCTAGATCCCAGTTCTCCTACGGAAGCAAAGGGTTTCTATCAAGAAAACGACCCCGTCAAACTGAAAGTGGGTAAAGCGACTGACGCTCCAGGTATACCTGGAGTTAAAATTCCACCTGAAGGCGATTTGACACGCGATCTGCCACGCGATGAGAACAAGAGAGCTATCATTGGTGACAGTCGCAACGACGAGAATCTAATTGTGGCACAACTCCATGTTGCCTTCCTGCGGTTCCATAATGCAGTTGTAGATTGGGTACGGGCTAACGAACCTGAAAATTCTGGAGACAATGTAAGTCTGTTCAATCGGGCGCAACAGTTAGTTCGCTGGCACTACCAGTGGCTGGTTATCAATGATTTTCTCAAAACATTGACTGTAAAGGGAACAGTAGATAGTATCCTAAGCGGGGGTCTGAAATTTTACAAACTCCGGAATGGTGAACTCTATATGCCCCTTGAATTCTCCGTTGCAGCTTATCGCTTTGGACATAGTTTGATACGCGGTGCATATGACCATAACCGTAATTTTACTGACAGACAATTAACTCCTCCACCAGTTACTAATTCAACATTCGATTTACTCTTTCTCTTTACAGGTAAAGGAGGTTTAGGAGGTAATCCCACTCTCCCCTTTAACTGGATTATCGAGTGGAACCGTTTTGCAGACAAAGGAAGAGCTTCTATAAGAGGCAGAAATTCAGCACGCAGGATTGACACGCGTTTGACAAAGTTTTTGTCAAATATGGAAAATGAAATCGACCCAAGTAAGACCGAGGCCATTAACAAACTTCTCCAGCACCTTGCCAAGAGAAACCTACTGCGTGGATACTTCCTCAGTATTCCCACAGGACAGAGTCTAGCTGATAAATTAGGTGTCAAAAGATTGACAGCTGAAGAACTTCAGCGCCGTAATTCAACACAAATGAATCAAGCCCTTGCACCTTTCCTAGAAAAGACTCCAGCATGGTATTACATTCTTAAAGAGTCTGAAATTCGGGCCAATGGCGACTCCTTGGGTGAAGTTGGTAGCCGCATTGTTGCTGAAACCTTCATTGGTTTGATGAGAAACGATGATTCTTCCTACCTTAGCCAAGATTGGAACCCATCTCAAGGCGTCAAGCTACCAAATGGTAAAGAAATTCGCGAGATTGGTGACTTGTTGAAGTTTGCTGGAGTCATGCTTTAATCAGTGACCAGTGACCGGTGACCAGTGACCAGCAATAATTAATAACAGAGGGGTGGAAAAATAAAATTCCACCCTAATGTTTTCCTATCCAAAATCCAAAATCCAAAATCTAAAATCCAAAATCTAATCATCCACCTCTTTCTCTGACTCAACAGGAAGCACGATAGGCGGATTAGCATCATCTTGAGATTGATAAGTTGGCGTGTCAACGTCTGGAAGAACCACTTTTAATGCTTGCTTGAGTACTTTCAAGGTCACTGGGACTTCACCAATTTGATGTCCATCGGTATGAACGGGTAATTTGGCGTTTGAGGAGAGACGAACCGATGCAACTTGGTAAGTTTCAATTTTGGGGTTGTAGTTGTACTGTCCCCGACTGATTGACCAAAAATGGCGCACTAGTTCCCACTTACTAAATTGACGGTAAATGGTGACTGTTAGCAAACCGTCATCGACGATCGCATTTGGTGCGACCATAAATGCAGCACCATAATAAGGTGTATTTGCAATCACAACCAATAAAGCTTTAGTCTGAAATTCGTTGCGACTTGCTATTTTTCGTCTTAAAAATCTTGGACTTGGCAATGGGTGAGTTCTAGCTTGGGCAATGGGACGATCTAACTCAATCTTTAAAGATTGCGGTTGATAACCCATAGCTAAGCGAAAAGCTTGAAGCATTCGTCCCCATCTTCCCCCTTTAATTTCTTCGCCAAGCGGAAATAAAGTTGCATCTAGCCCTACTCCAGCTGCTTCTAAAAAGAAGTGCTCGTCATTGGCTTTTCCAACATCAATGCTCTTAATTTGCCCCCGACCCAAAACTTGACAGGCTTGGAAAATATCCATTGGTAAATTCAGGGTTCGAGCAATATTATTATAAGTACCAATTGGTAAAATTCCCAGTGGAATTGGGGCATGAAGCAATCCTTTTGCAACTTCGCTGACTGTACCATCACCGCCCCCTACGATGACCATATCGTAGTAACCTTCTTCAACAACTCGTTGGGCAATTACCGCCGGAGATTCATCAGGTTTGGTAAATGCTAAGTCAGCCCGAATGCCTTCTGCTTCTAGTGCGGCAAAAATATCTGGTAGTTTCAGGGGATTAGGTTCATCGGTCCCAGACACCGGATTCATAATTAGACGTGCGTGTTTCATTTGCCCAACTCCAGCGTACTGTGAGATGACCTGTTAGATGATTCTAGCCGATACTGGAGGAATCTTCAGAGAAATAACTCTAGAGTTCTATGACACTTTGCCTGTATTCGGTTACTGCTTTTTTGACTCGTCTGTTAATCATGTATAATCTTAAGAAATACTCTTGACACAAAGAGTATTTTTTGCGTCTTAAACCCGCCCAATGCATTATGGATAAAAGTGACGGTACAATTAAACTAGACCAGTTTTTAAAGTTGATGGGTATAGCATCCACTGGAGGGCAAGCCAAACTCATGGTTCAGGCGGGTGATGTCAAAGTAAATGGTTCAGTTGAAACCCGACGGGGACGACAATTAGTATCGGGTGATGAAGTGACGGTTGGAAGCCAAACACTGAAAGTAGACTTAAATAATTCCTAGAGCATCAGTAGAGCAATCTCAAAATGCCTTATTCATAGCTTGTGGTACTCCTATTTCCAAATCTCGATAGCCAATTGTTTTTAGAAAAGCGATCACCGTCGGGACAGGGCTATAGCAAATCAGACAATGCTGTAACTTGTTGCCTTCTGGAACTCCTTCTCTTGGGTCACAATAAAAATATATTGGCGCTTTAAGTTGTCTCATCATTGCCCTTGGTAGTATATTTTAGATTCAAGGCTTGACACACTCAGTTGATATTTTGGCATAAAAATACGGCAAAGGCGCAAGACTTTGCACCCTTACATAGTTAGTGGCTGGTAGTTATCAATTAGCAGTTATTACACTTACTTAATTTAATGTTTAAATCAGTACTGGTCACTGATAACTATTCATTGGTTTAGCCTGGAGTTCGACTGATAATCCCAAGTTGACGATCTACTGGATTGGAGTTACTGGTGTCCTCAGATAGTCCTGGAATGGGAACATCTACGTTTTCGTCATCATGCACGGAATCATTCAAGTCATTGATATTTGCTGACTCTTTTTTATCCACTGAAGGATCGATTACACTTGGGTCAGAGCTTTCATGGACTGATAAATTGATGGGCTTACGTGGCTCCTGAGACATTTTTACCTCCTGGCTGAACTGACATAAACTCACTTACTTAGACAAGTTAAGCCTTAGACAAGTGTTGTTCCCTCTAGCAAGAGACAGAACCTTTCTAGACTTTTGAGATGTATTGATATAGAATAAAAGTACCTTTAACCAGTGCGGGTTAGCAACGCTCAGATAGTCTGAAACCTATTAAACGCTTACTACAAAATGGTTAGAACAAACTGAATAACATCTTTAAATATTGGGTATTATTAACGACTTGCCGCCCCTGATGTTTGAAACAATCCAAAGAGCCAGAGAAGGACTTGCAATGTCTCGCGATCGGGCGGTTCGTGATGCGATTCAAGAAGCGCTTCAGCGAATGACAGCTCTTAGTGAAGGCGTATCTGAATCTAGAGCAAGTGGCGCTACTCGTCGTTTTGTCTTGCGGGCTTTCATTCAAACGCTTTTTAAAGTTAACGTTGAAAATTTGGAACACCTTCCTCATGGTGCTGCAGTGCTTGCTTCCAATCACCTCAATCACATCGACCCTTTTCTATTGTTGTCTCAAATTCCACCATCACCTTACTATTACATTTTTGGTGACGCACGGACACTCTACAATAAATGGTGGAAGCGCAAAATTTTAAATTTTGCAGGTGGTGTCATTCCTGTGGAACGTCGGTGGAAAGAAGAGATGGCAGTGCTCGAAGGCGCTAAAGCAGGAAGGGAAGATTTGCACGATCTAGCTCAAGCGATCGAACAAGATGTTCCGACTGGGAATTCGATTCAAGTACTGCGACAAATTAACACTACGATTCAGACAATTTTTGCTCAGAATAATGGTATCCTCTTGTTTGCTGAAGGACGATTGGGAAAAAATGAGGGGAAATTGGACTTGCCGCTAAGACAAGGGGCTGTCATTTATGCATTGAAAGCAGGAGTGCCAATAGCACCAGTTGGGCTGATTGGAACAAAAAACCTCTATTTGGGAAAAGAGTTAACTATAAGATTCGGCGAACCTTTGTGCTTTCCCCAATCAAACCGACCAACACGAGAGGAAGTGAGCACAGCTTTAGAAGCATTGGAGCATGCATTAATCGCCCTCTTGCCACAAAACTATGAGGAGCCAGAAGGTGTAAAGTTGTTCCGTCATTTTCTCAACCAAATGCTGTGCTAGGGACAGAGTCTTTCACCGTTTCTTACCCTACGGTCTGGAAAGGTAACAAATCGAGTATTTTTGATGCACTTGCATCAGTTGGCATCATCCTCTCTTTCCCAAAACCCTTTTTTTGCTTGAAAACCTTAGAAAAAATTTTCTCTAGGCTATCTGTGCAAGCCTCGTTGTAAAGAGATACTATACACCTCGATGCTACTGAGGAGCAATCATTACTGAGGTGGACTACTGCCACCATTCCTGTCGCGCAAGTACTGCCAAATCTGCCGAATCTCGTGGCGAAATTCTTGGCGGTCAAGGCTGCTTATTGAAATACAAGTTGATTCGTAGTTTTTTTTGGGTATCTCCGGACATTTGTGTTTTTGTGTGCCATGATACCCCATTATGTATTTTTCTGTCTCATTAATCACCCCCTTGACACGCTTGTGTTTTCTTGTGCTAGATTAACACATGAAGGATTTAAGATTAAGAATATTCTCCTAACAACTACTACAAAGCTGGGAAATGGCGAACTATTTCCGTTCTAATATCGACCTAATGCCTGCTTATACGCCTAGCGAGCAGATCCAACCCAGTGCCAAGATTATTAAACTCAACAGCAATGAGAACCCGTATCCTCCCTCTCCTACAGTTATGGAAGTACTGCGGAACTTTGATGGGGAGTCATTGCGACGATATCCAAATGCATTTGCACAAGAGTTTCGACAAGCAGCAAGTCAAGCTTTAGGAGTTCCAGTTGATTGGATTATTACTGGAAATGGAAGTGATGAACTGTTGAGCGTTGTGATGCGAGCTTGTGCAGAACCGGGAAGGAAGGTAGTCTATCCAGTACCAACGTATGTGCTATACAGTACACTGACCCAAATGCAAGCTGCAGAAAGTGTTGAAATTCCCTACAGTGAAGACTACCGTTTACCCCTGGAGGAACTGATTGCCGTAAATGGTTCGGTAACATTTATTGCATCTCCTAATAGCCCTTCAGGGCATATGGTTCCTATAGAAGATCTCCGGAAGCTTGCAACTCATCTATCAGGGATTTTAGCGATTGATGAAGCCTATGTAGATTTTGCTGAAGGAAATGCATTAGATTTGACTCAAGAATTTGAGAATGTTATCTCACTCCGAACGCTTTCCAAGGGTTACTCATTGGCAGGTGTGCGGTTGGGATTTGCGATCGCACACCCTAAGTTGCTCAGTGCATTGTATAAGGTGAAGGATAGCTATAACGTTGATGCGATCGCAATAGCAGTTGGAGCGGCGGCAATGAATGACCAAGCTTATAAAAATGCTTGTATAGAAAAGATTAAAGCATCACGAAAAAAGCTAGCAATTGAGTTGAAACAATTGGGCTTTCGTGTTTGGAATTCTCAAACAAATTTCTTACTAGTACAACCAAGAGAAGGAAATGCAGAGGAACTGTCTCAAAGGTTAAAGGAACGCGAGATTTTGGTGCGTTATTTCAAACAGCCAAGATTGGATGATAAATTACGTATCACTATTGGTACTGATGAGCAAAATCAAGTCCTCGTAGAAACGCTGATTTCTCTTATTCAATAGAGTCAGCTAATAATTATTTAACTTGCACAACCTTAATAAACCTAGCTCTTGTGAGACCTAGCTCTTGTGGGATCTAGCTCTTGTGAGACCTAGCTCTTGTGGGACCTAGCTCTTGTGAGACCTAGCTCTTGTGAGACCTAGCTCTTGTGGGACCTAGCTCTTGTGAGACCTAGCTCTTGTGGGACGGGCGTCCTCGCCCGTTTGTTCTGGAGAGGGCGGGCCTTGACGCCCACCCCACTCCATGTGGTCTATTAAACTGTTTGGCGCACGGCAAGTGTGGCCAACTAACTTTAAACGATTATAATAAATGAGCAACGGGCATAAATTATATGCCCTATGCCCTAATTCACTAGCTCAATCGAAGCGTACATTCTAAAATCAATTTTTGATTGACTTGGGAATAGGGCTGGATTTCCAAAGCAAGGCGAAATGCTCTAATAGCTTCAGAATACTGTCCCAATGCCGCGTAACACAAGCCCATACCATGAAGTGCGCCAAAATGCACGGGGTTGAGATGAACAACCATCTGACAGTCTGCTAGAGATTTTTGGTACTGACCGTTGATATAGTAAAGAAAACCACGGCGATTCCAAGCTTCTGCAAAATCTGGTTGGTCGTGAATGAGTTCTGTAAGAATTGCTTCAGCTTGAGTCATTTCTCCTGCATCCACTAACTGTTGGCTGCGTTCGATGACTTCTAGCCCGTGAATTCCCTTTTGCTGAAACCAAATCCGCCACAGTTTTTTGGTAGCCTCGTCGCGGACTGTCTCATCGGAATTTTTTAAGTCTTCAAGTAGGTAATTGATAAATAAAGAATCCATGAATTCGCGGTCAGTGATAGTAGTTTTGGATCAAATTTCGCACATTATTATCTAATTAGTCACCCTTGAAGTCACGTGAAGGATAAAGTGTAAAATAATATTTCTCTCAAGAAATTCGTATGATTCTACGAAATTATACAGAGAATAGCCGTTTTTCCCCCTTTATCTTTTATCCTTCATGCTTTTCTGTAGTCTCCAATACGATATAATGGCGGACTCCATCTTTAGAGTTATTAGCGATTGGTCAATAGTATCTCACATTTTCCTAATGAGAATGTGTTGCTAGTTGTCGATCAATCGTTGATGTCTAAGAATCGATTGCAAAAACACGAAAACTAACGACTATGCCAAAGCAAAACAGCATCTACAGGCATATTGTTCTCACTTCGCATCCCAGTCGCTTTGGTCCCAAACCAATTCCTATCAAGTGGGGAGAAGTCGATCCCATGCAACGGGGTCCGGTGGTAGCTACGCTAACTCAGCAAGCACGCCGTAACGTCATTGGTACCCATTCTGGTAGTTATGCGGTGTACAGGGCATTAGCAGTGGCAAGCGGAGCTCTTCAATCAGATCACAGGGCAGATCTCACTAACACATCTCCTGTGGAGCACATTGGACCGCATCCAAGCTGGTTTAATCCAGATAAGATTGTGTCTCTTGACCCATTTGGGGCAAATGTTGGTGATGCTTTTGCATCATACTACGAACAGGGATATGATATACGTCCAACAATTGCTATCACTAAAGCTCACATCAACATACCTGAACTACAAGAAGCAGTGGTTAATGGGCGCTTGCAAGCCGATGGCAAGATTATGAAATCCAATGGCGATTTAGTTGTGACTAAAGCAGCAATTGAGCCAGTTTGGTATTTACCGGGAATTGCCAAGCGCTTCCACATTTCAGAGGGAGAATTGCGACGCGCTTTGTTTGAACAAACTGGGGGTATGTTCCCAGAATTGGTGACGCGTTCCGATCTTGAGGTCTTTTTACCACCGATTGGAGGTGTTACTGTATATATTGTAGGGGATGTAGCAGCTATCAATGACCCCAGTAAACCCTTATCAGTTAGAGTACATGACGAATGCAATGGTTCTGATGTGTTTGGTTCAGATATTTGTACCTGTCGTCCTTATTTGGTACACGGAATAGAAGTCTGCATACAAACAGCGCAAGAAGGTGGTGCTGGTATTATTGTTTACTGTCGCAAGGAAGGACGTGCTTTGGGAGAAGTGACGAAATTCTTGGTATATAATGCTCGCAAGCGTCAAGAAGGAGGCGATCGCGCTGATGCCTACTTTAGCCGGACTGAATGTGTGGCAGGTGTTCAGGATATGCGGTTTCAAGAACTGATGACGGATGTTTTGCACTGGTTGGGTGTGACTCGTATTGACCGCTTGGTGTCAATGAGTAATATGAAATACGACGCTATCACTCAGTCAGGAATTGAGGTGGTGGAAAGAGTTCCAATTCCAGAAGAACTGATTCCTCAAGATGCGCGAGTAGAAATAGAAGCTAAAAAAGCGGCTGGATACTATACCACATCTGAGGTATTGGATGCAGATACTTTGGCATCTGTTCAAGGGCGTTCTTTGGAAAGCTAGGGACTAGGGAATAGGGAGTAGAGAGTAGGGATTAAGAATTCCCCACTCCCCACTCCCTACTCCCCACTCCCCATCATTTAGGGTGTATCGGGTAGGAAGGGAAAAATGGAGAAAAGAACCGCAGAGACGCTGAGGTCACAGAGGAAAGATGAGAGGGCGTTGGCTGCTTATTTGCGATCGCCTACTGCTATTCGAGAACGTTGCGGACAGTTATACAAACTGGCTATTGAAGGTAATTCGCGTTACTTCAATTGCGATTTGTCTCAATTGGAACGGGTGGCTGATTATACGATTGGGGTCATGCGGGAGGAATATCCGGATTTAGGAATTCCTTTTCACAGCCGTTGGCGACATTTTGAAACTGGGGGCGTACCTCGTCTGTCAATTTTGGATGAGAGGTTAGCAGGGCTAACGCCTTTAGACAAAGCTATTGCTAAGTTTGATTTGGTTATTATCAGTGTTTTACTGGATGCAGGAGCCGGAGAAAGTTGGTATTATAATGAGCCGGAAACTCAACTGCGTTTTCAGCGTTCTGAAGGGTTAGCAGTTGCTAGTTTTCAAATGTTTTGTACGGGAACTTTTGTTCGCTGTCGTCACACAACGCCTTTACAAGTGAATGCCGATAGGTTGCAGACATTAACTGAAGGGGAATTAGCACAAGGGTTTGGTGTTAGTGCAGAAAATCCCCTAGTGGGAATTACTGGGCGTTTGAAGTTATTGCAAAAATTAGGTCGTTCCCTTGTCTCTTCACCCAATATTTTTGGAGAACAAAGTCCCCGTCCGGGTAATCTGGTAAGATATTTAATGACAAAATCTTGTAATAATCAGTTAGAAGCGGCAACAGTATTGGGTGCAGTTCTGGAAGGATTGAGTGATATTTGGTCTGGACGAATAGAAGTTGCTGGAATCAATTTGGGGGATGTCTGGTTTCACCCAGATGTCGTTGATGATGGTTTAGTGCCATTTCACAAACTGTCCCAATGGTTAACCTATTCCTTGTTAGAACCTTTAGAGGAACTGGGTTTAGAAATAACTGGCTTAGATGCCCTCACTGGATTAGCAGAATATCGCAATGGAGGTTTATTCCTTGACTTAGGGCTGATAAACGTTAAAAACCAAGATATTTTGCTCAAACCTTACCCAGTTTCTTCGGAAGCGATCGTAGAATGGCGTGCTCTGACTGTGATACTTTTAGACTGCATTGCTGCCACGATTCGCGAAAAGTTGGGCATGAATGCTGAAGAATTGCCATTAGTGAAAATTTTGCAAGGTGGAACTTGGACAGCAGGGCGAAGAATCGCTGCCGAACTCCGGAAGGGTGCTACTCCTCCTATCCAAATAGAAAGTGATGGCACGGTATTTTAACAGTGACCAGTGACCAGTGACCAGTGACCAGTGACCAGTGACCAATGCCCATTCCCCATTCCCCACTCCCCACTCCCTAATATGCACAATCAAGTCACAATAATTAATCATCCATTAATCCAGCACAAACTTACGTTAATGCGTAAAGCTGAAACGAGTACGGCAAAATTTCGATCCCTTCTGAAAGAAATTAGCCTGTTGTTAGCTTATGAAGTCACTCGCGATTTTCCGTTAAAGGACGAATTCATTAAAACACCTCTAGGACCAATGAATGCACCAGTCCTTGCGCCGGAAAAAAAACTGGTGATTGTTTCTATCCAACGGGCAGGTCAGGGAATTTTAGATGGAATGTTAGAACTGATGCCTACTGCAAGAGTGGGGCATATCGGGTTGTATCGTGACCCCAAGACCTTAGTTCCTATTGAGTACTATTTCAAGGTTCCTCAAGATGTGGATAAGCGAGATGTGTTGATCGTCGATCCGATGCTTGCTACTGGCAATACAGCAGTGGCAGCTGTTGAACGCCTGAAATCAACTAATCCATTGTCTATTAAGTTTATTTGCATACTTGCTGCACCGGAAGGTCTGGAACATTTTACTGCGTTTCATCCAGATGTACCTATTTATACTGTAGCTGTAGATGAATATCTGGATGAGCACGGGTACATCATACCGGGCTTGGGAGATGCGGGAGATAGGTTATTTGGTACGAAGTAACAGGGCTAATTGCTAATTGCTAATTGCTAATTGCTAATTGTTCAAACTCCATTAACCATTAGCAATTAGCAATTCTAGTAAAATTACGACTACCTGAAATCAATAAAAACAGCTACTCTATATAATATTTAAGCAGCTGCAAGACACGAAGGCTGCTGTGTTAGGGGAAGCGAAAGGATGAGAGACTGGATCAAAAGAACGGGAATCTGTATCTTGTTATTATGCAGCCTATTGTTAGGGGGGAACTATGCAGGGGCTAACCAACTTTCTGGTGTTTATGTACAGCAATTGAATACAATACCAAGTTTTGAGAACTTTGCTAATACTGACAATACGTTGAAAGAGGTCAAAAGGGAAGATTTTCGACAATATCGCGAGATAATTAAGAACGCAGAAAAGATAGAGGGTCTCTTTACGCTGTATCGCCATCTAGAGTCCAATCGAACATACTTGGAAATTAAAGCGGAACAGCTAGATAAAAACTTCTTAGGTATAGTCACACTGGAATCAGGCATTGGAGAAAGTGGTATTTACAGTGGGTTGCCTTTACAGGATTTTCTCTTTTACTTCCGTCACATAAACAACAATTTACATTTTGTTATTCGGAATGTTAAATTCCGTACACAATCAAATAAACCAGAACTGCGATCGCTTGCTCGTTCTTTTAGCGATTCAGTTCTTTCCGCGCTTCAAATAGTTTGTATCGACCCATACAGTAAAAATATTCTTGTTAGTCTAAATGACCTCCTCATGCAGGATTTTCCTGGCTTAACTTCTTTACTGAAATATTCTTTGCAAGCAGATTACCATTTGGAAGAAAACAGGTCTTATTTTGGCAATATTAATAGCTTTCCTGAGAACGTAGAGATTGATTCTATTTATGGTTTTTCATCGCCAGAAGGAGCATATTTAGTTACCGTACCTGATAGTAGAGCACTGACTTTGAAAGTGCATTATAGTTTTTCGCAATTACCTGAAAATAATGGCTATGTTCCCAGACTCGCTGATGATAGAGTTGGGTACTTTATCACGGCTTTCCAAGATTTCTCTAAAAATCAAGGGAAAGAGCCGTTTGTACGTTACATCAACCGTTGGTATCTTGAGCCATCCGACAGTAGCGCTCAAATCTCGCCACCGAAAAAGCCAATTGTGTTTTGGATTGAAAATGCAGTGCCTTTGGAGTATCGCGATTCTATCGCCGAAGGCATTTTAATGTGGAACAAAGCTTTTTCAAAAGCTGGATTCCAAGATGCTCTTGAAGTACGGCAAATGCCGGATGATGCTGAGTGGCATCCTGCTGATGTACGCTACAACACCATTCGCTGGTTTAATTCCTTAGATGCAGGTTTTGCTAGAGGACCAGCGCGCGTTAATCCATTTACTGGCGAAATATTGGACGCAGATATCATTGTCGATGCAAGTATGGTACGTTCAATTCAGCAAGAATATCGTGCCTTGATGGCAGCAAATTCATCGCTTGTTGATGGTTATATTTCTCAACCTGAAGATTTTGCTTGCCACAAACCGCGCCAAAATCATTTCGCAAAGATGCAACACCCTTCTCAACACAACATTACTAAAGGTTTGGATGACTTCTGCTACGGAATGGAGTCTTCTTTTCAAGCATCTATGGGGGCGCTAGCACTGTCACTTGTACAAAATACAGTTCCGAGTAACGACCAAATGCAAAACTACGTGCATCAATATGTACGTTCGCTCATTGCTCATGAGGTTGGTCACACTCTTGGTTTGCGCCACAACTTTCACGGCAGCACAATGTTATCTCCTCAAGAATTAAATAACACTGAAGTGACTCATACTAAAGGTTTGGTTGGTTCGGTGATGGATTACCTGCCCGTAAACATAGCACCTCAAGGAACAGAACAAGGTGATTATTTTCCGGCAGTTATTGGTCCTTATGATGAATGGGCAATTGAATATGGTTACAAAAAATACCTAGATTTCACTTCTGAAGCAATCACTCCTTTTGCTGAAAAAGCTTTTTTGGAGCAAATTGCTGTGGCGTCGCCTCAACCAGAATTATCTTATGCAACTGATGAAGATATTTGGGATATCAATCCTCTGGCAAATGTCTGGGACATGAGTAATGATGTATTGCTTTATTCTCAATGGCAAATGGATAATGCTCGTGTGATGTTGCAGCGTTTGGATCGGCGTTACCCGTTACAAGGAGAGAGTTACAGTGACTTGCGCGTATTGTTTAATAAGGTACTCAAGTACTATTTCCGAAATGCTACTTTGCTAACTCAATACATTGGTGGACAATCTTTTAGGCGTCACCATGCAAGTGATAATAATATTCAATGGACGTTTGTACCAGTTACTTTGGAAAAACAGCGTCAAGTATTGACAAAATTACAAAAATATGTATTTGCAGGGGATGCTTTCAACTTCTCACCGCAACTCCTCAATCAGCTTGCGCCATCACGGTGGCAACACTGGGGACACCCCATCCCTGTCTCGCGTCTTGATTATCCAATTCACGAAAGGATTTTGCATTTTCAAAGTGGAGTCTTGCGATCGCTCTTAGATGGCGAACGTCTGAATCGGTTACGGGATATCGAATTGAAAACTCCGCCTGGGCAAGTGTTGACTATACCGGAACTGTTCGATATTCTGCAAAATAGCATTTGGACAGAAGTGTTAAATGAACGGGAAGCGAAACCCATTTCTAGCATTCGCCGTTCCTTACAACGAGAACATCTCAATGTATTGCTGGCAATGGTATTGCGAACTGCTGATGTCCCTGAAGATGGTCGTACAATCGCTTGGTATAAATTGCGTCAACTGCAAAAAGCTGTTGACGCTGGTTTAAAGCAACAAGGTGAAAAGCTTGATATTTACACCTTGGCTCATTTAGAGGAAACTTGCGATCGCATTTATAAAGCGCTAAATGCAAGATTGCTGTCTTATTAGACGTTGCCTTAGTTTTCGGCGCGATCGCAATTTTGTTCAAGTCTGAAACACCAATTCTGTCCTCATGAATTTGAACACTTAGATCGTGCAGGAGCGAACGGACAGTAGAAAGTCGGCGGGAAACTCCGATCCGTGGGTGGAGTTTTCGATCAGATTGCCACATCAGACTCAATTAACTTGAAGTCCCAAGGTTTCAAAGCCGCAATCACTGTTTCTTTATCTACACCTTCATAAGCCTCCCATTCTGACTGGCGATCTTTAGGATGTCCGTCGCCGACATGACCTGCAACTTTGATCACCGGAAAGCCAGCCAAGCGATGGCGCTCCATCCCGAATGGAAGTGCTAGTTGGATTTTGTGACCTACAAACTTCGATGTACTTGAATTAGCTACAGATTCACGAATTAAACAGATATCACCAGCAGTCCCCCAAGTCGTTGGGTAGATGTAGAGGAATGATATATAGGTTTCTGGCTTGATGGCTCTTTTTAGAACTTTCATTATTTGTAACCCTTACACGTTTGATAAAGAAATCCTATGAGTATTTTCTATCACTGGCTGCAATCACTTCCATTTGCAAGCTCCTTAAATTATATCCGATCGCGAAGCGCAAGCCGTACCCGGCTTATCGCAAGACATCAGAAAATCCCCAATATTGCTGATGATTGGGAAGATGAAGATGCTATGTGGGAACAGTACGTTTGCGATAAGCGCTCTTTCGGCTTGCGCCGAAGCGATCGCTACACCAGATTCATGTTATCTCTTTAGGGATTTCCAAATCAAAAAATATTCAACTTTCTCTTGTGGTGCGGTGCTCACAACCCGCCATTGATATAGAACAGGCGAGGACGCCATTACCACAATCACCGGATAATTTATTTCTTGAACATCCCTTAAAAAAGAAGACATAAAAGCAGCAACATTAAGATCAAATAATAACCAATTTCGTTTACACTACTTAATGAAGTTACCTATGGAGTTTAGTTCCGATATGGCAGACATAGTAGATACTGCAGTGAATGCGGGTTCTTTCAACACCTTAGTGGCTGTGACTGTCATGTGACTAGAGTGAAAGGCCAAGCTAAAGCTTCCAAAAAACAACCAGTTGTTAAGACGGCTTTTGCAACCCATACTATGGGAAAATTAGTGTATTCGTCGAGTTCCTGAAACTGCTGCTTGAGTGCAGTCCAGTGAATCCAGACTCCCGCAAGGTAAGAAACCAGTGCTACTAATAGCCAGATAGACATAAAACTTTCTCTCCGTTATTTTTAAGAATAATTTATGTTCATCATTGTTACCTACCTACTGGGCTAGTGGGTTTACGTAAAGGTATGAAAAAGTCAGGAAATTTCTTGAATGCGGGCGGGGACGCCCGTACCACAAGAGCATAGTGTGGTTCATTTATTTGAAAACTGCTGTAATTTAAGGATCGGGCGATGAGTGGGTAGATGTAATTTCGCGACGTTCGCTTAAAAACGCTAACATCTCTTCGTAAAATGGTAAGCCTCGTCCCCGGCTTTCCCGAGCAGTTGATAAGATGTGCAGCATTTCAATCAACGATTGTTGAGCCGCATCCAGAAGCAATGCCAAGAACGGGGAAGGGTTGTTCTGTTGTTGACTCTCCACAACCGCATCAATATAAGCTTTACGCACTTGATTGGAAATTACCACGATTGGATAGCCAGCTCTTAATAACAGCAAATTCATCAATAATCTTCCCGTGCGTCCATTCCCATCCCGAAATGGATGAATCGAAACAAATCGCAAATGAGCTTCTGCTGCAAATTCTATTGGGTGCCGATCTGTAGTTTCTGACGAATTCAACCAAGTGACAAACTCACTCATTAAATCACTGAGTAAATAGTTTGGTGGATAAACATACTCAGTTCCAGCCGCTTTGACATCAAGTTGACGATAGCGCCCCGCTTCTTCAGGAGAAATTGCTCGCAGAATCAAGTTATGAATCTGTTTGATTTGCCATTCTCCAATAAGAGTTGAGTTTTGGGCAAGTTGTTCTATATAGTCGATCGCATCTTTATGCCCAATGACTTCTAAATGTTCGCGTAGTGTTTTCCCACCAATTGTGATTCCGGTTTCTAGCACCAAAGCCGTTTCACTTTGCGTCAAAGTGTTGCCTTCAATTGCGTTTGAGTTATAGGTGAAGCGCACATCGTAGAGTTTCTTGAGTTCTGCAACCACTGTTGTCGGGAGTGGACGAAAGCTATCCAACCAAGCTTTGAGTCGATTCACCTGCTGAAATTTATCTGCAAGGGTCATATTTGGCAAAAGTGATAATCGATTTTGAATCTCTTGTGCCACATCAGGAAGGCGATGTTGAGTCAGCATTTGAATAAAGCTATCGTAGCATTGACCAGCAATTTCAGTCAATGCGGTAGGAGACGCGCTTGAAGATGATACTGAATTTACAGTCGTAAAATATCGCTTGTTCAACGTCGAGTCCTCAGAGTCCAAACTTGCCCGGTTCATATCATCTTAGACTGGAACTGATACAGGCGGTATTGATGGTGGCATCCTGTTTGCCCACCTATAAAGGCTTTATGATTGCGGAACCATAAACTCTATTTCACCGTCCCAAAGTAAACAATCTTGATGATACATTAAGGCTACTTTCTGTGCTTGAGAGAATAGTACCAAATATCAGACGGGGCTACAAATGATTCCTTAACTTACCTTTTTCAAAAGGTAGGAGTTAAATCTGCTGAAAAGTTTAAGAAATTGGTATTACCTACCAGTAGAAAAAAAATCAAGAAACTTTTCCGGAATTTTACCGACTTACTTTGTATCCTCCATAAGTAATCGATAGTAGAAACCGAGATTAAAACGACAGGATAGTTGATGCAAATACAGCTATTCAACAAAAACAAATCACTATTCTCATCATTATTCTCAAACTCACAATAAAGGAGACAAATCACAATGGAAACTCGTAACCAAAATTTTAAATTTGGCGTATCTTCTCTTAAAAAAAGTGCAGCAGTCGTTGGCATACTGTTTGTAACAACATTAAGCTCAGCATTTGCAGCTGGTATGGCTCCAGCTCAAGCGGGTCATGAATATAACGATGGCTATCCTAGCCACCATTCTAGAGGTACTGGTGGCCGTCGTGCTCCTGTTCGCACAGTGCAGGTGACTGCACCTATTGGAGTGGTTATCCGTTCCGGTCCGGGTTCTGATTATGAAAGAATCGGTAGTGTTCCTCACGGACATTACATCAGAGTTAGCTATTCCTCTGGGAGCTGGACAAAGCTTGTTGGTGGTCCCGGTTGGGTTCATTCTGACTACCTTAGCATTGGCGGTCGTCGCGATCGTGTTTACACGGTACGGGTGAATGCACCTGTTGGAGTAGTTATCCGTTCTGGTCCGGGGTCTAATTATGAAAGAATCGGCAGCATACGTCATGGACAGTATGTTAGGGTGAGCTATTCTTCTGGGGACTGGGTCAAGCTTGTTGGTAGTCGCGGTTGGGTGCATGCTGATTACCTTGACTAGACACTTGATCAGGTTTTTTAGGAAATAAATTACCCCTGGAATGTGGGACGGGCGTCCCCGCCCGTCCTGTATAAGTGCTGAAGGGGACGCCCGCACCACAAGAAATTTCCTAACTCCCTTGTGATGTATAAAATTTGTTACTGGTAATATTCCTAATTTTCCCCACGATCTCGTTATAGTTAAGGTCAGATAAAACGGGTTCTGCTCCTTGTCGCGATATGGCTTCCACCAAATCGATCCATGATTTACAACCCCCATATTCCTTGCGGTATGGAATTTCCCGCTCTTGGGGTAGTTTGTAAGTCCTTAAGAGGAGAACATACAACGGCTGATGGTGTTTCCATTTGAGGCGATCGCTAATAAAAGACTCGCTCCAAATATGGAATGCTTCTAAAGCTTTTACAATTGATTCATCACTGACTTGAAAGATATCGGTAATTTCAGCCCAACTGCCAATACGTACTGTTTCTGGATGCCAACCTGATGTAACAGGAACAACCAAATTGGCATAGTCCGGTTTTAATAAGAAAGACTGTTGATGCTCGTAAGTGGGGTAGAGCAAAATTTGCTCGTGGGTTACTTGAAAACGCCCACCTTGTTCGTGGATACCCCCTTTCCGTAGAAGCATAATTGTTTTACCGCTTTCCAAGGCATTGATAGCAATAGCCCATTCTTTAAGTGCATTATAAGTGAGAGTCAAGTCTTGCATATACAACTACATTTAACGCTGAATTTAATGCATAGATAAAGCATAACCTGATGAAATAGCATCTGCAATTAGTTAGAAGTATTTTACTCAAATTCATAGAAAGTTTTTTATTCAGTCTCATATTTTAGTAGAACATTAGACCATGCTTTAGATAGACGAGTTTGTTAAGTCACAGAGTTAACTTATAAAAGTAAATATCAATATCTCAATGCAAAACTTTTCACTGAAGTTTCTAAAAACTTCAGTTTAATGTATTCCGAGAATTTGTTTCAGATTCAGTACCAAAGATTTGCTGAAAGTTTTTTATGTATGTAAGGAGACTCCAATGAACGAAAACAACGAAAAAAAATTCTTCCAAGTATTAACTAGTACTGTAGGCATTATTGGTGCTAGCTTTTTACTGAGTCTACCAGCTTTTGCAATATCTAATTCTAGCTCTCGTAGCGTCAAAGTGAGTGAAGCTCCTGTAGATACATTATATAGTCAAAGCCAAGTACCTGAACCTACAGGTGGTAATACAATGGAGCGGATGCGACAAGGTGAAAATTTAAACAACAGAAACATTAACAACCAACGCCCTCAAAGCGGTAGCGATACTGGAACATCAGAGTATCGCAATAACACTACTAACCAAAACCAACGTCCTCAAAGCGGTAGCGATACTGGAACATCAGAATATCGCAATAACACCACTAATCAAGACCAACGCTATCAAGGCGGTAGCGATACTGGAACATCGGAATATCGCAATAACACCATTAACCAAGACCAACGCTATCAAGGCGGTAGCAATACTGATAGACAAAACTCTCAATACAACACTCCCTCTGGAACACAGCAAAATATCGATAACAGTAATTCAACAGAAGGACAAAATACTAATGGTGGTGTAAGAGCACTTTGGTAATTTCTTTAGGTATTGAACAACCTATCTCACCCTAAGTTAGTTAGATTCCCGACTTCTTAAAGAAGTTGGGAATCTTGTGAAGAATAAACGATAAAATTTTTCATCCTTTATCCTTGATCCTTTTTTCTTTGCTCAAATGTTCAAGCAATTATTCAATATATTTTTCTTACTTTGTGTAGTTTGTGTATACTCAAGTTCTCAAGTTGCACTAGCTGCTGAGGATGAGAGTCAAGATTCATTACAAAACTCGGTCACTAAACCAATTGATACTCAAATCAATAATTTAATAACTTTGCCTCTTCACTTAAAAATAAGTCTTCGCCAACGTCAAGTCTCAATTTATCAAGGAAAAAATTTAATGAAAAGTTACCCAATTGCTGTAGGGCGGCGAGGTTGGGAAACTCCTGTTGGTAGTTTCCGAGTTCGTGATATGTTGGTTAATCCAACTTGGATTCATCCTAAGACGGGTAAAGCTATTCCAGGAGGAGATGCAAAAAATCCTCTCGGTAACTACTGGATTGGATTTTGGACAAACGGTAAAGATTGGGTCGGCTTTCACGGAACTCCAAATCCTGAGTCCGTGGGTACTGCGGCTTCACATGGTTGTATTCGGATGTACAACCAAGATGTTGAGGAATTATTCAAGTTGGTGAAAGTTGGAACACCTGTGACCGTTGAACGCTAAATTACGGTTATTTTACTGTAATTTAGTATAAAATATATCTAAAATTTAAGTAATACCAAATCAAAAAATGTTTGCGACAGATAGTGCTCAAGAATTGCAAGAAATTGATACCATAGGACGTATTGTGACCGATCCTTTGGATAAAAATCCAGTTATGTGGGACTGGTAATTTTGCGAAATTCAACAACTTGTAAACTTCGCTTAACAAATGCTTGCGGAGTCAAAATAGGGTGATATCTTAATAGATAAGACACCAAAAGGAAACATAAATGAAGCGGGCAATTGACAAGGTGTCTCCGGTCATAAGCCCAAGCAAATTATCAGCATACTGATGATGCTAAGTGGCAACCGCCAAAAGCAACAGGCGACGCCAAATCCCAAAGCGGAAAAACGAAGAAATGCTGAGTTTGTTGAACGTTCTGTCCACCCTAGTTGTTGAATATCTAAAAAAACAATTTGATTAGTTGCAAGTTTTAGAAACCTGGTCCCTTTGACCAGGTTATCGCGTTTTTATGTAGCTACAGGATTACACAAAACCCAATCACGCAACAAGGAATTGACTTGACTTGGTACTTCGTCATGAGGACAATGACCGGCATTTAGAAAATGTTCTGTCAGTTCGGGGTAATATTGTCGAAACTTTTTAGAACGTTCTCTTGCATGAACCCAAGGATCTGCTTCTCCCCATAGCATTAAGAGAGGACAAGTTAACTGTTTTAACAGCACATCAACTTTTTCTCCTTGAGGGGTACTGAATACAGATAAAAACACATCAAAAGCACCTGTATCGCAAGCAGGACGATAAATTTCTTCGACTAATTGGTCTGTAATTGCAGTTTTATCAAGATAAACTTTCTCCAAGATCTGACGAATAACCCATTTTTGTTTGATGTACTGGAACAAAAAAAACTGAGCTAAAGGTTGTTGAAAGAACCACTTAACAACTTCACCTAGCAGTTTTTGCAATTGTTCGTTGACTTTAGGAGGTTCAATTTGAGTTTGTAACGCTTCTGGTTCCGGTGAAGGTTGATTTTCGCTAAATGGACCAGCACTATTGAGTAATACCAAACCTGCTGCTGCATCGGGACACTGAGCTGCTACACACAAACTTGCGTAACCACCAAGGGAATTTCCCGCCAACACTGCTTTTTGACCAATGATTTCAGTTATAAAGTCATGGAGTTGGTCGCGCCAGAGATTGCCACTATACACCAGTTTAGGTTTAGCTGAACGTCCAAACCCTAAAAGGTCTATTGCAAAAACTTCAAAATCGTCACACAGCCCCGTTATGTTTTTACGCCAATGGTCTGTAGACGCACCAAATCCATGTACCAGGAGTATAGCAGGACGTTGAGGGTGCTTTTCTCCTGCTTTTACGTAGTAAATGTTGTGTCCTCTCCATCGCCAAAATTGTCCGGGTATTGGAGTGGAAGAGGGGGCTGTTGTTACCTGCATAATGAGAAAAATGTTATTTTATGTAACTTTATTAATTTTAATAGAATCTTTTAGGTTGTTTGTGCTTTGTCATTAGTCCTTATCAGAGAATAATGACTAATGACCACTAACCACTAACCAACCCAATGATTACAGGCAAAACCAAGCTACTTGGAATAATTGGGCATCCCATAGAGCATTCACTATCTCCGGTAATGCAAAATGCAGCTATTGCCCATATGGAATTAGATTATGTCTACATACCCTTTCCGGTAGAACCGCACAATTTAAAAGTAGCTCTTCAAGCCTTTGCTTCCATTGGAGTTGTTGGCTTTAACGCGACTATTCCACATAAAGAGACTATATTACCTCTGCTATCAGAAATTTCATCAATTGCCGAAGCAGTGGGAGCAGTTAACACTGTAAGTCGTAAAGATCACAAATGGATAGGAACCAACACTGATGTAGAAGGGTTTCTTGCTCCTTTAGAAACAACATATAACCGAGATTGGCATCAGACAGTAGCAGTTGTTTTAGGCAATGGTGGTGCAGCAAGAGCAGTGGTCGCAGGTTGTGCCAAACTAGGTTGTGCTGAAATTTATGTGGTTGGTCGCAATGCTCAGAAGTTAAATGAATTCCGTAACAGTTGGAGCAATTCTCCAATTGCTGTAAATCTACAAGTCAGTGAATGGAGTTCCTTATCGAAGCTTCTTCCACAAGCAAACTTACTGGTGAATACAACCCCTATTGGAATGTATCCTAAGGCAGAAGAATCGCCACTTGATACAGAAGAAATGATGCATCTACCAGAGGATGCGATCGCATACGATTTAATATACAAGCCCAAACCGACCAAATTTCTGCAACAAGCGCAACAAGCAGGTATCACAACCATTGATGGATTAGAGATGTTAGTCCAACAAGGTGCAGCTGCATTAAAAATCTGGTTACAGCCTGAATCTGTTCCTGTAGATGTAATGCGCCAATCTTTATTTCGACAACTTGGTTTTCAGGATTAAAAGTAGAGCATTAGTTGAGAATAAGATAATGACAGAAGATTCTAGCAAAATCATTGGTTTTCATGCTCATGTTTACTTCGATACTGCCAGTTATGATGCAACTTCACGGGTACGTGAAGGACTGGATTTTGACTTTTGACTTTTAACGAACGCGAAGCGGCACTAGTATGATATGATGCGCGGAGTCCAGAGCTAAATTTTTCTATTGAACTAATAAATTTTTTTTAACTGTTGTTTTTTTCCCAATCTGGACATACATCCTTTTCTACACCATAAGGATACATGGCACAAACAAAAGGTACGCCATTATAGACAGTACCATGGTAGTGCTTACATCCTTCACAAGCTCTTGGAGTTGCGATCGCATTCGTAAAAACTGAAGAGCTATATATTTCTGACTCTGCCTTTTCCTGACGAGGTTTTCGAGAATTTCCAATAAAAATTATTCCTGACACTATTGAAACTCCGCCAACTCCGATAGCTTTTCTAAGTAAACGTTCATGGGGTTTTAGCGTTTTTTCCATTTCAATAGCGATTCTTTCAGTGGCTCCTGTTAGGAGACATATTTGTCCAACCATGAACCCTAAAATCCCTAAAATCCCTACAATCCCTACTATTCTTGCGGGTTGTTCTAGAGTTTTGATGACTTTTAATTGACTGTATTTCATAAAATATTCACCGTATTTACTCCTTCTATGCTTGTAGAAGGACTAGACATTGGTTTTATGAAACACCCTGATAAGCAAAATTTTTTCGTTATCTCAATTTTTTGTCCGATAGTGTTCGAAACTTACTTAGAGTAGTTTATTTTTTGGCAGTCTCTAAGCGTCATGAATTTGAATAGTTTCACCGTTGGCATGAGTAATACTAAAGGCATTGAACTCATTGTCGTCATAGTGCGCTTTTTGTGCTCCTACCTCAAAAGGAATTAGCAACGCAACTAAAGCAGTTAGGACGATGCTGGGTGTAGGATCGAAATTCATTTGTTAAGACCTCCAATCTGATGTGTAACTCAGACTTATGTTCAGATTACCAAATAAAAGTAACAAGAAAGTAACAGTACGGTCTTCAACCAGGGAATTCTTTCACTACCGCACTCCGCACCCGAAACAATGGGTAGCGTACTCTAATTTCTATTTCCAAGCTCTTAAGGCGCTCGCAACCCTTTGAGCGCCAGCATGAGTTGTTTAAGAAGCACAAAACTTTGAGACCGTTTTGTGAGACCTTGATATCAGGCGTTTTTGGTAAACAATTTATGTGCGCGATCTTCTTGGAACAGCAGCAATACAAAACTTACATTCTCTCAGATGAAAGTACTAGGAGCAAAGTCACCGTTGTTCCAGAACGGGGAGGTATTATTACTACCTGGCAGATTGAGGAACAAGACATTTTTTACATGGATACCGAGCGGTTTGCCGATCCCACTCTATCTGTGCGAGGTGGCATTCCACTCCTTTTCCCCATCTGTGGTAACTTAGTTGATGACACTTATACCCTCAACGGAAAAACATATCAACTCAAACAGCATGGCTTTGCTCGCAATCTTGCTTGGGAAGTTAGCGAACAATCAGATTCCAACGGCGCTAGCCTAACTGTCAATCTTAAAAGTAATGAAGAAACCCGTGCAGTTTATCCTTTCGACTTTGAGCTAAATTTTATTTATACACTCCGAGGCAATAACTTAGAATTGCGATACCGCCACACCAATCTGTCTCAAGAACCTATGCCTTTTGCAACGGGTATTCATCCTTACTTTTCTGCACCTGATAAAAGCCAATTAGTTTTCGATTTACCGTCCAATCAATATCAAGTTAAGAGTGACAAGACTGTTCAAAAATTTGCAGGAAAGTTTGATTTTGAACAGGATGAAATCGATTTTGCTTTCATTAATCTATCCAAACAATCTGCTGTAGTCACTGACCAAAGTCGTAATCTTAAACTAACTGTTAGCTACGACGATAATTATTCAACTCTAGTGTTTTGGACTGTCAAAGGTAAAGATTTTTACTGTTTAGAACCTTGGAGCGCCCCCCGGAATTCTCTAAACACAGGCGAGTCTTTACTACAGGCTGAGCCTAATACAACAGTAGAAACAGTTATAAATATAACTGTTGAAAGCGTTTAGTTTGGAATTTTCAACTTTGGCGATAGTCTGAAATGGCTCACAGACACAAGTTTTACCCCACCCTAACCCTCCACGAGTGAAAGGGGAGGGAACTAGATTTTCTGTTTCCCCCCTTGGAAAGGGGGATTAAGGGGGGTATATATAACGTGTACACCTTAGCTTTTATCAGGGGGGTCAATTCTATATTTATGTACCTTTATACTTGCCAGTCACGATTATTGCTAGGAGCCAGTTCGATTAACTCTTCAATATTGCGAAGCATTGTGTTACAAATAGCATTTAAAGGGAGGTCATTTGGATCGTGTCCGAAAGGCTCTTCAATTTCCGAGCCAATATAAGGTGGTATGAAGCCGGAAAATAACCAAAGTTACAAGTTGAGTGGGGAAGAATTTTATAAAAGATTACATTTGAAAGGGTTTTCATGTTATCTAGGTTTTGGTCATAAAACTCTTAGACTTACCACCGATAAGAAAAGCGATCGCGAATAATCCCAAGCGCGATATGTAAGACACAGCACCACAAACAGAGTCAACAAAGGTTCTGTGCTTAGTTGACTATTCTGGCAGAAAAGTATGACAAAAAAATGTCAGTTACCTGAATCTCACCTTCTGGTTGGATAGCCCAATAAGCAAACTCCTGCATGAAAGGCTGCCAACGACACTTTGTGTAATCAGCGTAAACTTAATATAATAATTTATTAAAAAAACATAGTTTTTATTTCTTTTCTCTCTCCTTTTTTATAAAGGTCTATCTCATGTATAAACTGGTTTGGATCTACTATTTGCGTACCCATATAGTGTTTTAATGGTTGTACGTGTTGCTTATCCAAGCTGACTAAATAGTCTGCTTTTGCCTCAAGTGCAGCCGCCAGAAGCATATTATCTTTTGGGTCTATAAAGTCTAAAGTGCTTACGCTATAATCTCCTAATATTTTAAATACATTATCACTTATACTTTTTAAGAATGTTATGACATCTTCTTTTGACTTTCCGCGTCGTTCACACACTTCAATGAGTTCTGCAAGAATTTGAGGACTAATTACTGCTATGAAATAGCCAGAGCGTAAGTTGTCTATTACTTTCGCGGGGGCACTAGTTTTGCTTCTACTGCCAAATGCTGCGATGTAAACAGATGTGTCAATTACAGCTTTTATTTTTTCTGACATCTGGCTTTTCACAAATAAAAACTCTTAACTGCTTGTAAATAAGCCTTCATGCTATCTTAACCTCATTTGTTCAGTCAATAACTCTAAGTGATTTTTCGTACTCTTAGAGAAGAGATAGTATCTCCTCTGCTTCTTGAATTTTGCTTGCATCTAAAGGCTTAGAACGTAACTCTTCTATCTCGGAAGCGATCTCCACAAACTCAATAGTGTCGTCTAATACATCGCTCAATTTTTCCAAGGCTTGCTTGAAACTGCTTAATCCTTGTTCAAGGAATATGTATCTCTCGCCTTGCTTAGCTTGGATATCAGATTTTTTCAAAAGTTGTTTTTCAATGTCTTTGATTATTTCTTTAATCACATCTGACGCATAACGAGAATTTTCCAGTTCTTCTGGTTGTGTATATTTACTCAAGTTGTTTTCAATTTTTTCTGCGAGCTGTCTAATTGCATCACTTATCTTCGGTAGCTGTTCCCCAAGATAGACGCGCTGGTCATCGAGATCTCGGTTATCTAGCCCAAACTCTGAATAGAATTCGAGTTTTATTTTTTGTGGGAGTTTTGAGATGATCTGAGTAACTTCTCGTTCTAGTGTAAGCATATGAGTGCGTTAGCTTTGTAAATGACTTGTTTATTCTATATACTTTTAAACTAACTTGATTATTCATAATTAACCAGAAAAATTCAAAAAGTAGATTTTTGTCCTCCCCTAATACCTTAACACCCAACTTATTATACATGACAATACCTTCGCCATTTTTGAAGAGTGTGGTGGTGCTTTAACCGTGAAAGCCCGTTCTTCTGTTCCAAGGCAAAAATCACTCTTCCTTGAAAAACAGCCTCGGATTTTCCATTGATGAAATAATTACCTTTGCGCCACGTTCAGCAAATCCTTGAGCGATCGCTTTTCCCAGTCCTCGACTCGAACCGCTGATTTGTTGATGAGTTAGTTAACATAGTCATACCAGGATTGAGTACATAAGAGATGATTTATAAAGTAGGTTGGGTTGAGGAACGAAACCCAACATTTCATCGAAATATAGTGTGTTTCAGGGTCAGAAATGTCAAGTGTAGGTTGGGTTGAGGAACGAAACCCAACATTTCATCGAATTATGGTGTGTTTCAGGGTCAGAAATGTAGTTATTGGTTAGTAGGTAATAGTGTTTGTATCCACCGAAAGGTTTCCTCCGTGACAGGAGGAATGGGTTGTTGGGAGTAGTCAATAACCAGATCCAATGCAGCCTCCTCATAAACCTCCTGCAATATTTCATACAGATTGACAATCGGTTCTTCATCTTGTGGTTGCAGGAGTAGTTGAAACACTGGAATAGGATCGCGCAAATTGAAGGGATACAGTTCTGCTTCTGGGCGATTGTCAGAACGGCTCACAAGAATCCGGTAATCCGAGCGGACAAGACCTAAAATTGGTTGAGGATTTCCAGTTCTTAGTAAATCAATTTCTACCAAGTGGCTTCGACTATCTAAAACCGACATACGCTTAGTGTTATATTTGTCTCGTCCTTCTCCAACACGCTTATTTTTGGGAGACAAAACTTCAATCACTGTTACCACTTTTCCTGTTCCAACTTGTCGGATTTCGAGGTAGCTCTCTCTTACTTCCTCTATTATTGGTACGTTAACCTTTAGAGGTTGCGAGAGTGTTTTGGCTGTTGTCATAGGTTGAGATGCGGGAAGTTTCGTTTGAAAAACAGAGACATCTGGAATGCCAACAAGCAGCGAGTCTGAATACACTCGTTTTTCAACAGCTGCTCTATACTTTGGTGTTAATAGTGGATTAAGCGATCGCGCCAACAAAACAATCATCCAGGAGTGTACTTCTGACCATAACTCAGGATTTTCAAGGTATGGATTCATTCCAGGAAAAGTTGGCTTCATCACTAGCTTATTTTAAATGAACAATCTTAGTCTTCTCTTGCCGCTCTAAAATTCCACTTATCCTGTGAGGTGGGCAACGCCCACTCTACGGTTATAGGTAATTTTCTGGTGGCAAAGAAAGTAATCTCAGTTTAACGCGCCTTCTGCTTTTCTTCGAAGATACAGCATTTTTCAGGGAAATGAAGTACATCAGTAGGGGCGTAAGACCGCCGTGACCTTATAATAATCTGTACCTCACGCTTGTTGCCATCTACTGTATGTAGTAAAATATTGAAAATATAGTAAATAAAAAGTCAAGCAAGCAATCTACTCAGTTAACAAAACTACTCTCATGAAAAAGGTTACGATTGCGGAATTGAGCAATGACATCGACCGTCTACTGGATGAAGTCATAGAAACGGGTATTCCGCTAGAAATTATCAAAAATGGAAAGTCATTAAAAATTATTTCTACAGAAAGAAAAGATAAACTTAAAAATCTAACTTTTAAACCTGATGTTATTCAAGGAAATCCAGATGATTTAGTTAATATCAGTTGGGAGCAGGAGGTTAAGATTGATTTATCTTGATACTCATGTAGTAGCATGGCTATATTCTGGTTTGACAGATAAGTTAACTGACATTGCTAAAACTTTAATTAATGAAAATGAAGTTTATATTTCGGAAATTGTTAGATTAGAGTTACAGTATTTATATGAGATAAAACGTATTAAAGATAAACCAGATTTGATTATTGCTCATTTGTCCAATCAAATTGGTTTACAGATATGCGAGCGAAGCTTTAATGATATTATCAGTATGGCTTTAGTCAGCAATAAAGGCGAAATATTCAGCTAACTCTTTAAGAAAATTATAGCCAGCACAAAAAATACTAGGAGGTTTAGAATATTTTTCTGTTGGCAATGAAAGAGCTGCTAAAGCAATAACAGAATGATAAAATCCTGCATCAGACATTGAGATAATTTTTGTTGCAACCAGGTCGGGCGAAGGCAGTACTAAAATATACTCGTCATCAATTTCTTCATAACTGAATCCAAGTGTTTCTGCAGTTAAATCTAATTCTTCACAACAACAACTGCTTTGAGGATTTTCAATCCAAGCTGTCAACACCTCTAACTGTTGCAAATCGGATAAACGTTCAAAGCTACTCCTGACTTCCTCAATTAATTCCATTACTTTCTCTGTTGGGTCTATCTCATCCCAGTCAGGTGCATCTAGTTCAGTAGGTATCCATTCTTCTAAAAAAAATGCCAGTCTTTCTATTCTATTTGGAAACGTCCCTTGAGATAAACATCGATTGATTCCTGACCGAAGTTGTTTATTCGATAACTCACTGATGATACCGCCTTTTATCAACCTTGTAGTTTCAACGCCTAGAATTTGGCTGCATTCAAGCAACGCTTTTCTATCCATTTGATTGAAAACACTGTGATTAATTTGGTTTTTATTTTTTCTTCCCATATAAATTTTTTACTAAAGTTACAATTGTTTTCACCAAATATTGGCATGGAACCGAGATGTTTGTAATTTCGTGCAATGATATAGCTCAAGAGACTGCTATTGAATTAACAAGAGCTTTTAATACTGGCTTTCAATCACTCCTTCAGCTTCATTGACTAAACAACGTAATTTTTCAATAGTTTCTCCTGATACATTTTCCCACAAACCTCGTTGGTGAGCCTCTAATAATCTTTCTGCCATATCCCGTAATACCCAAGGATTATTTTGTTGAATAAATTGTTGTACTTTTTCATCAAATAAATAAGCCTCAGCTATTCCTTGATACATGAAATCAGCAACACAGTTAGTCGTAGCATCAAAAGCAAATAAATAATCTAGGGTTGCTGCCATTTCAAAGGCTCCTTTATAACCATGTCGCATAACTCCAGCAATCCATTTTGGATTCACAACTCTGGAACGGTAAACGCGAGTTATTTCTTCTGTAAGCTTGCGGACTTTTGGCTGTTGAGTACAAGAATTGTCACCAAAATAAGTAACGGGAGCTTTTCTGGAAACTGATTTGACAGCAACAGTTAAACCGCCTTGAAATTGATAGTAATCATCAGAGTCTAATAGATCGTGCTCTCGATTATCTTGATTTTGCAAGACAATTTGCATATTATGCAACCGTTGGGTAAAAGCGAATGGTGCAAATTTCCCCTCAGCTTTACGGCTGTAAGCATAAGCACTCCAATTAATATAAGCACGAGCTAGATCATCTTCATTTGTCCAGTTTTGTGATTCAATTAAACCTTGTAGCCCAGCACCATAAGCACTAGGTTTTGAACCAAAAATTCGATAAAGCGATCGCGATTTTGCTTGTTCTGCTGTTAATCCTTGGGTTTGCCAAAACTCTGTTTCTGTTTTCACTTTAGCAGCCAAAGGATTTATATCTTCAGGCTCATCTAAATTAGCAACAGCAGTGACAGCACTATCAAATAAATCCATTAAATTAGGGAATGCATCGCGGAAAAAACCGGAAATTCTTAAAGTCACATCCACACGCGGACGACCTAAAATTGAAGGAGGTAAAATTTCAAAATCTACAACTCTTCTGGATATACCATCCCAAACGGGTTTAACTCCTAATAGTGCCAAAGCTTCAGCAATATCATCTCCTCCTGTTCGCATGGTAGAAGTTCCCCAAACGGATAAACCTAATGTTTGAGGGTATTCTCCATGTTCTTGAGTATATCTTTCAATTAATGTTTCTGCAGCTTGACGACCTACATCCCAAGCAGTCTCTGTAGGAATAGCACGAATATCTACTGAGTAAAAATTACGTCCAGTGGGTAACACCTCTGGTCTTCCCCTGGTTGGCGCACCAGATGCACCACTCGCGACATATTTACCATCTAATCCTCTTAATAAATTAATAATCTCTTTTTCTGTTTGCTTGAGTGCTTGTAAAAGATAATTTTGAATCCATTTTAATTCTTTCGTTGTTGTCTTACCGCTTTGAGGTATTTCTTCAGTTTCAATGATATAAGTCACTAACTCTGATGCATAATCTTCAATGACTTGAATAACATCACCTACGATTCGGCATTTATTTATCTTGTTAAGATAATACGGCTCGGTTAGGAGTTGTTCGCACTGTGAGAAACCCGGTTTCTCCAAGAAACCGGGTTTCTGTTCCGGCTGAGCCAAACAGTATGGGTTATTAATATTGCTATAATTTTGCATCTCAAATCTTTGACTAAAATCTACAGTTAAAGGGTCAAAGTCTAATTGCAAATCCTTCGCAATCGCCCTCGTTAATCCCAATCTACCAACACTAGGATTTCTGGCAATGGCAACAATTAAATCTCGTAATTGTTCTCCTGATGGACATTGACCAAAAATATGCAAGCCATCCCGAATTTGAGCTTCTTTTAATTCACAAAGATAACCATCTGCAGTGTTCAGAAACGAGGAAAGAGTAGAGCGATCAAAACGAGAAATATCAATTCCCAAATCTTGATGGAGATTTTCTTGCTCGATTAATTGAGTTATGCGATCACTAATTGCTGGTAATCGTGATGGCTCTAAACTTTGAGCTTCATAATACTCATCAATTAATCCTTCTAAGGAGTGTAAACTGCCATATAATTCCGCACGAGTCATGGGTGGA
This sequence comes from Scytonema hofmannii PCC 7110, assembly GCF_000346485.2. Classification (NCBI taxonomy): domain Bacteria; kingdom Bacillati; phylum Cyanobacteriota; class Cyanophyceae; order Nostocales; family Scytonemataceae; genus Scytonema; species Scytonema hofmannii. The sequence continues at coordinate 10,075,429 of NZ_KQ976354.1, read as the reverse complement.
GTTAAATGGTCGATAATTACCGCTTGAGAACGTCTTTTGGCTTGTGAACCTTCACCCGGATCGTTGACAATAAAAGGGTATAAATGGGGAATTGCTCCCAAGACTGCTTCTGGATAGCAATTTTCAGATAGTGCTACACTTTTGCCCGGTAACCATTCCAAATTACCATGTTTGCCAACATGAACGATCGCATCTGCACCAAAATCCTTGACAATCCAATGATAAAAAGCCACATAGCTGTGGGGTGGCTCCAAATCGGGTGCATGATAATTCAAAGATGGATCGCGATCGTAACCCCGTGATGGTTGTATTCCCACAAATATATTCCCAAACTTTATACCAGGAATGGGGAATGAATCAGTTTCCTCTGGGAACCCCCAACGGTTGTTTATTCCTTCTTGTACTGCTTCAGGTAAACTATGAAAATGCTCTAGATACTTCTGCAAAGACAAAGATTGTCGCACCTGTCGGAATGGGTATCCCTCTAAGTCGTTAGTAACACCAGTTGTTAATAATTGAATTAATTCCGCTCCCGTGTTGGGAATATTGTCTGCATAATATCCGCCTAACTGTAAAGCTTTCAGAATCTCAATGCAACTTGCTGGTGTATCCAATCCCACACCATTTGCTAAACGTCCATCACGATTGGGATAATTAGCTAATATCAAAGCAATCTTGCGATTTTGTGGGGGAGTGTGTCGTAATTTTACCCAACTAGCAGCCAAGTCTGCTACAAATTCAATACGAGAAGCAACAGGTTCATAGGTGACAATATCAGTTTGTAGTAGTTGGCTCTGAGTTTTTACCGCTTTGAAAGAGACTGCTCTTGTAATAATTCTGCCATCGACTTCCGGTAAAGCAACATTCATCGCTATATCCCTTGGTGTGAGTCCAGAAGATCCAGATTCCCACTGTTCGCGACTACTACCACTGAGAATGACTTGTAATACTGGTACATCTAATTGTTCCCAAAGTTCTACTTGTGGCGTTTCTGCTTCTAACTTTGCCAGAGAAAAACTCGTCGTGTTTAATAAAAGATCTATATTCTGACTGCAATATTTTAACAACTCCGCTTGGACATCTGGCTCTCTTAGGGAAGAGACAAAAATAGGAACTGCTGTGAGATTTCTTCGTGCTAAAGCTTGACAAAGTGCATCAATTGCTGCATTGTTTCCAGCTAAATAATGAGATCGATAAAAGATAATGCCAATAACACCAATTTGGTTATCTTGTTTGGGTGGGGATGTAAAATTATTCTCTACTTGCGTGCAAATGATGCGATCGCGTGGTGAATATATTCCTACACGAGGGACTGCTTGGGGTGGATTAAAGGTGTAGGTGCAACCAAGGAAAGTTGTAGTGATAAATTTAAGACTATTGAGATAATTTTCCGTACCACCTTCATTGAAATACTGCCATATCTGATTAGCTTCTATGAGAGAAACATTAGAGTGACTGATTAAATTTGGATCGGGTCGTTCATCTCCTGGTAGGACAATTAATTTAGCCCCTGTCTGCTGAACCGTTTGTTCGACGACTTCTAATCCGTAACTCCAATAAGCACGACCGCCAAGTAACCGTAAAATAATAACTTCTGCTGCACTTAATACATCTTCAGCATAAGTGTCAATTGTCAGTTGTTGCTGGAGTTGTAGCAAATTGACAACCCGTAACTGTGGAAATGCCAAGGGTAATTGAGTAATAGCAACAGCTAGGGTTTGAATATCAGTATCCGCAGCTGTAATTAGGACAATAGGTGCGGGTTGCTGTGCGATCGACATCACGCCTTCTATAGAAGGGTTCCAACCTCCTGGTGTAGTTGCAAGACGATGCATAGGTTTTAAATAGCGGCTTTCCTGGTTTTGAGTGAGAGAAGTTTACCACAAGAGCAGAACATTACCAACATTTTTGTGCCTTCTCTAAATAGGGCTTGCTGAAAAAGAAAAAAAGGAGACAGTCTCTAAATTCTCAGACTATAGAAGTATATTCAGGTGCAAGAGAGGAGGGTAGAATAGCCAAAAATGCTTGCATCACTGCGATCGGCAGCATCAAGTATGCTGTTAGTAACCATGTACCGAAAACAGGGACAAACTTCAATCCCAACTGAAAACTTTGAACTCCCGTTCGAGGGCAAGTTATCAGAAGATAATCGTTGGGTAATGATGGCTGCTTTCATTCCTTGGACAGAATTTGAAGAAGAATATTCTTCATTTTTCTCAGTAGAGATGGGAGCACCTGCCAAATCTTTTCGGATGGCATTAGGGGCATTAATAATCAAAGAAAAGTTGGGGATAAGCGATAGAGAAACAGTAGAGCAAATTAAAGAAAATCCTTATCTACAGTACTTTATAGGAATGTCATATTATAGTAATGAAGCTCCATTTGATGCATCAATGTTGGTACATTTTCGGGAAAGAATTAGTGTGGAGCTTGTTAACAAAGTGAATCAAGAAATGGTGAAGAAGATGCTAGAAGCAACATCTTCTAAACTATCTGAAAAAAAAACAGAATCACCAGAAGAAGAAGGTGAGACACCCAAAAATCGGGGAAAATTAATAATAGATGCAACTTGTGCTCCGGGTGATATCAGCTATCCGACAGATTTAGAGCTACTCAATCAAGCAAGAAAACAGACAGAGAAAATTATAGACTTACTTTACGAACAGACTTTGGGTCAATTAGAGAAAAAACCAAGAACCTATAGAGAGAGGGCTAGAAAGGATTATCTAGCAGTCGCTAAAAAACGTCGCGTTTCCCAAAAAGACAGGAGAAAAGCAATTAGAAAACAACTTCAATATATCAAAAGAAACTTATCTCATATTGAACAGCTAATTATTTCAGGAGCCTCTCTGGAAGATTTAAGTCACAGACAATATAAGATGTTGCTTGTAGTTGCAGAAGTCTACCGTCAACAACTCTGGTTGTATGAAAATAAAAAACAGAGTATTGACGACCGCATTGTCAGTTTAACCCAACCACATATCCGTCCAATTGTCCGAGGGAAAGCTGGTAAATCGGTAGAATTTGGGGCAAAATTGTCTGCTAGTTGCTTTGAAGGATATATATTTTTAGACCATATAAGTTGGGATAATTTTAATGAATCAGGAGACTTAAAAGCTCAAGTAGAAGCCTTTAAAAATTACACAGGGTACTATCCAGAATCTGTTCATGTTGATAAAATTTATCGCACAAGAGAGAACCGAGCTTGGTGTAAAGAAAGAGGTATTATAATGAGCGGACCTCCTTTAGGAAGACCCCCAGCTAATGTTAGTAAAGAAAAAAAGAAACAAGATTTAGAATCTGAGAGAATTCGTAATTGTATTGAGGGAAAATTTGGACAGGGGAAAAGAAGATTTAGCCTCAATCGCGTGATGACGAAACTTGCTCATACTTCTGAAACTGCAATTGCTATTACTTTTTTAGTGATGAATCTTTCTACTCAGCTCTCGCGGCTATTTTATGCTTTTTTATGTCTATTTTTTAAAACTACACCTTTTTCCCCATTTACTATTATTGAAAATAATCAGTCCTTAAATCATAGATAGCATCTGCTTATATTAGACCCTTGTTGAGTAACTAATCAATTCTTATCTTGCTGTTTTCTGACTTTTTCAGCAAGCCCTAAATAAATCGCATTGCTATGCCTGTCACATTCTATCAAAACAGTATGGGAGGGAGAATAATTGAGGCGAATAGAATTCGCTGCTCTACAAACAAAGTCCGCCTACGCGGACTAACGTAAAAACAGAGTTTCAAATTTTCTTTGACGAAAGTGATGAAAGAGCGTTAAAAAAGAGGCGATCGCAAAAGTGTTGATGTAATGATTCTAGGCTTTCGGATAAATTAAACCGCTTGGAAATCAGCACCTTTTAAGGAATGAAACAGCGATGAGCTTTTGAAACCGCTCGTAATCATTGCGTGTATCGAGATCGAATATACCTTCTGGAAAAGAAAGACTAAAAACTTCCCCTGCATTTTGTTTAATAACCTGTCTTGCACCCGCAGCACCGCTTAGTGTGAGTAATTCTGCAAACAAAGTGCGTTTGAATAACGCTGGTACACCTTGGACTCCTCCATACTCTGAAGCAACAATTTGTCCATCTGTAGCCCGGAAGACGTGAACCAGTTGATTGATGATTTGGGTAGAAACGAATGGCTGATCGCACAGCATCAACACAACAGCTTCTACATCATCATTGAGGGCTTCTATCCCAGACCGAATTGAAGTACTCATACCTTCAGACCAGCGATCGTTTTCAACAATTCGTACATTAGGTAACTCCACTTCTGGTCGAATACGGTCAGCATATGCTCCCAGGACAACGATAACGGGGTTGCAGACTGAGGCAAGCGCCACCTCAACCATGTGGCGAAGCAAGCTGTGTTGTTGGTATTGTAGCAATTGCTTTGGTGTACCCATACGGGTGGACGCACCCGCCGCTAGTAAAATCAGACCGATATTAGACATTTTCCAATTCTCCCAAACAATTTAACGATACAACAGCAATACCGATCGCACTTATTTACCGGGGTTCTAATTTCTGCTTATCCGAGTCGTATTGGGCAAGATTGCACAAGCAATTCCTCATCTTTTGTCTCTGTGTTCTCTGTGCCTCTGCGGTTTTAAAAGTAATTTCTTTAACCGCAGAGGCACAGAGTAGGCAGAGGTAAGAGAGCTATTGATTTCTTGAAGTTTTTATCCACCTTGACAGGTCTCGCCTATTTTGGTCCCTGATAGGGACATGGTTTAAAGGTTACTCGTGAGTGGAGATTTCTCCAAGAATTTTTTTTAGTGCTTGCTGCATGACTTTGACTTCTTCATCACTCAGTCGAACGCCAAAATATTCTGCGATTCCCTCTGAGTATACAGCCCACATTTTCTCTTGCATTGCTGCGCCCGCTTTCGTTAACACAGCAAAAGTTCCCCTGCGATCGCTAGGACATGACGCGAAGCGGTGTGGCTTTGCCTGATGGCATTGTATCTCAGGGGCTCTTCTGCAATGTGTTTGAATTTGACGGGGTATTGATTCGACGGATGCATATTTATGTCGATCCCGATTTCACAAGTGCCGATCGCGATCGTATTGATATCTTTCAAGGTTTGAGGCTGAAATGATGGGAATACAACTGCCTTATACACTCTGGAAATCTCGTTTTAGAATCAGCCCGTCTTCGCCTCATCTCATCGGGCTTTTGGCAATGCTCTTGACTGTTTTTGCTTGGGCGATCGCAGCAAATGTTGCTAACCACTTATTCCTTGCAGGCGTGCAGCCGTTTGAATTGGCGGGAGCAAGCGCAATAGTCGCCACCTTTGGACTTGCCATTCTAGATAGCTTATTTGGTCGCTCTCACGCTCAACCTATCAATCGTCAACAATTTGCCTTGGGACTGATTCTAGTTGGCTTAGTCGGTTCTGATTACTTGGCGATTCAACGCTTACCCGTAGCTGTTGCAATTGTATTACTGTTTACTGCTCCTATTCTAGTGGTTCTATGGACTGCGCTAACTTCTCGACGTTTGCCTTCTCGCCCTGTTCTGGTAGCGCTGAGTCTCTCAATTCTTGGCATAATGCTTGTTTCTAATTTACTTGCAAGCATTGAACTTGTAGACTGGTTTGGAATTCTAGTGGGATTGAGCACGGCAGTCTTTTTTGCAGCTTACATTGTGCTGAATGAACGAGTGAGCGGGACTCAGGAAACAATTGGAGTGATGTTGAAAGTGTTTGCGATCGCCAGTCTTTTTTGGATTGCCTATCAATTGACTCAAGGAATTCCTTGGAGACTTTTTGCACCGGAGAATATCCTCAGCGTTTTCTATGTCGGTCTGGCTGGTAATTTCTGTACGTTCGCTCAATAATTTGATAATAAATAGGACGAATTATTGTATCAGTTTCTAACATAATGATTTATCCTAAAAGTAGGGGACACTCTACAGTATGCTACCTCTAAAGTTTTTGAACTCCGAAATCCTGACAATGAATTATACGATGTTCTGCAGATTTTAAAACGCCTAAGTCAGTTAAAGTGTTTCTTAGTCTGTTGAAGTACAAATTTATCAGCGTCCATCCGCGTTCATCTGCGGTTAATTCATTATTCTGTACCTCACGAAAGTGGGAATTTCATTTTGGTATTTTGCGCCCGGAATGGGAGGCTCTACAAAGTCAGTAAATCAACGTGAAAAACCCGGTTTTTCCAAAAAACCGGATTTTTCATAACTAGTAGTTATACTGCTAGTCTAATTACTGCTTAGCACCAAACTCAAATACAGCGCTGCGAGTAAAATCAATGCGCTGTTCAAAATCCAAACCTTGGATGTTGTTTGTGAAATCTTGAGTGTTGGAGGGCAGTTTATAATCGGAAGGTACTTGAATCACAGTACCTTTTTCCATAGCTCTTCCCAATCTGAGCCACAAATCTAACTTAGCGCTAGAGCTTAAAGCTTTGTAAGCACGGCTGATATCGCTGTTAGCACCAGTAACGATATCTCGCTGTGCTTGAAGTTGCTGTTCTTTGGGCAGCGCACAGATGGTATCGTAGAAAGCAGCCGCCGTATCTTGTGCAGAAGTCTGGTTTGCTGGTGTTAATTTATCTTTGATATCTAAGTAGCCAAACCACAGGAGAGCTAGCTGAGTATCTGCGTCAAAGCTGCGAAACTGCTCTACAAGCTGCTTGGTTTTTGCATCGGCGGTGAAAGTCATAGTAATCTCCAATTGCTCTACTAAATGAGTTCTTTTCGGTGTTTTCAAGGTGATTTAGGATCGCCTTCTTTACACTATTTAATAAATCCACCACCAGAGATTAACCCTGCTTGCGACAGAAATGGTAATTGTAGCGATCGCAGCTGAAGACAGATGAAAACAATACTCTATCTCAGTAAGTCGTCATAAATTAACCAGTGAGGTTTGTCATTGGTCACTGGTCACTGGTCACTGACTGAAATGTTAGTTTTAGGACATTTTTGGGAAGTATAAGCATGACCTTAGCAGAATCTATATTCGGGGTGTATCTGCTTTTTTTCAAGGCAACAATTGCACCTTTTGGCGCTTGTGCATCTCATAGATAGGAAGCAGGGAGTAGAGCTGCAAGATCCCCCACTTCTTTGAGAAGTTGGGGATCTAGACTTAATCTTGTTATGCAGCAATGCCTACAAGCTGAATATCAAAGACTAAGTCTTTTCCAGCTAATGGATGATTGGCGTCTAATGTCACGTTGTCGTTTGAAAGATCGGTGACAGTAGCAGGAATAAATTGTCCGGGGGCTTGCTGAATTTGCAACTGCTGACCAACTTCTAGATCGAAGTCTGGAGGTAACTGATTGCGATCGACCTTGACTACCAATTCTGGTTGATGCGGACCGTAAGCTTGGTCGGAAGGAATTTCTGTAGTTCTTGTTTCGCCTACATTCATGCCAACAACCGCTTCTTCAAATCCGGGAATGATTTCCCCGTCACCGATTGTGAACTGCAAAGGGTCACTATTGGTAGAGGTATCAAAGACTGTACCGTCGGATAATTTGCCCTCGTAGTGAACCACTACAGTATCACCATATTTTGCTTGTGTCATTATTATTCTCCTGACATTTTTATATAGCAAGCGTTTAGCGATTCGGTCAGATACGATCTTAGCGACCGAACGCTCATTTGACACACTCGCAAACCACATTGCACTTTAACAGTAACCAGTGACCAGTGACCAGTAAATTTTCATACTTAAATAAATTAATTTCTATTTTTCCACTAATAAACTTAGGAGCTTCTACAGTATACATAACCGCTCGTCGAGCGCTGGTCACTGGTCACTGGTCACTGGTCACTGATGATTTGAGCGATCGCATCCACTAAGGTTTCTGGCTCAATTGGTTTGGGAATATGCAACTGAAATCCCGCCGCCAATGCTTTCTGCCGATCGATCTCCCCTGCGTAAGCAGTCAGTGCGATCGCTGGAACTTGTCCTCCTTGTTCTGGTGGCAATGCTCTCACCTGACGCAATAAAGTATATCCATCCATTCGAGGCATTCCAACATCAGCAATTAGGATATCGGGCTTGGTTTGATAGAGAAACTGCAACGCTTCTTCTGCAGAAGACACAGAAGTCACAACAGCACCAGATTGTTCCAGAATAAAGGTAATCAACTCCAAATTGTCTGTGTCATCATCCACGACAAGCACTTGGATACCTTGCAAAGCCAGTACGTCTTGCATAAACGCCCCCTCCCGATTTATTAAAGTTGGAGTCAGCATAACGAGGAAGTGTCACAGTAAAAGTTGCTTCCTGTACCTCTCCTAAGCTTTCAGCTTTGATAGTTTCCCCAAGCATTTCAATTATGTGGCATACGATCGCCAGTTCCAGCCTCATACCCCCAAAGGTTGTTGTTGTGATACTACCATCACCTTGGCCGAAGTAATCGAAGACGTATGGCAAAAATGCAAGCTTGATACTAATGCCTGTATCTTGCAATTTGAGATTGAGACCTAACAGACTCCAGTCAAATATTGACTCGAACACCTGTAGAGTAAAGTTTACTGTTTAACAGTGAATCCGTAAATAGGAATTTGATGAGATTTTTGAGATATACATAGATAGGGCTATGCCATACAAAAGTCGGATTTGGTGGACATCGCCCTACCGACTGCTTAAAATTTTGTATAAAAATTTCATCTAGCATCATTCCGAAGAAATCCAATCCCAGCTTTTCTTTCAATGTAATCTGCTAAGTTAATAAAATCATCACGCGGATAAGATTTTCCTCCGATTAAATCAAATGCTAATCGGCTTGAAGGACTATCCGGATTTTCCAGAATATGTATTCCCCAGTAGTAGAGTTGGTCGCTAGCGCGGATACAAGCATCTTCTGGATCTATACAGTGAAACTTATCATCTGTTTGACTAATTTCATTATAAGTATTGAAATATACCTCTTTTAAGAGATTAAGTTGCTTGGATGTTGGTTTTCTAAAGTTATTTACTAGTACAAATAAATGACTTTTTTTATTGATTTGACGTATTTCTATAACAGTATCTCGAATAACTTTCCCATGCTTATTTAAGCCAAGTGGATTTAAAGTTGTTGGGATAATGCAATAGTGAAACTTTTCAACTAACTCCTTGGGATTCCTTTCCAATGCAGGAGAGCAATCACAAATGACTATTCTGCTATCACGAGCAGCGTCTTCATGCCAATCTCTGCCATCAAAGACTTCAATTGTTGTACCAACGCCTCTAGGATTGGGAACAAAAACCCCATCCCCCACTAATTTTTGCAAATTTTGTTCTGGATCTAAATCAACTAGTGCAACATTAAACCCTTGTAGAGCAAAGGCTCCTGCCAAATGTCCTGCTATAGTTGTCTTACCAACCCCACCCTTACAAGTAAAGATCCCAAAGTAAACTTTATTCTGTTTAAGATCGCCTTCGCCGTCATTATCTTTCTTTTCTGGTACAATTCCATCAATTCCAACAATTCTAGTTTCCTGTGCAACTCCACAACGGATTTTACTATCCTTGCCCCAGGATCTAATTAATGCCATTGCAGGTCCACTATAACCTTTTGTGGTTATAAACAAACCAAAATTAAACTTTTTGCCTTCGTTAGAGTCAAGGAATTCCGAAAATTTTAATAACTGTGGTGCTGCTACGTTATTTCTCAACCATTTTACTTGTACAGCAACAACTAAATTTCTTTTCTTGACAACTAAATCATAAACAGGTTGGTTTTTTTTGGCAGTTTCCACTACCCAACCTGCTTTATGGAGAAGTTTGGCGACGTGCTGTTCAAAATGTCGATAGTCTTGGGTGTAAGCAGGCTCCATAGGCACTTAAAGTAGGGAGTAGGGAGTAGGGAGTAGGGAGTAGGGAGTAGGGAAGAAGTCAATGCCCAATGCCTAATGCTCTTATTGTCTCCGTCGTCGATTGAGAATGTCCCAAGTTCCTCCTCCAACAATACCATCAGCTTCTAAACCATAGCGTTTTTGTAAAGATACAACAGCTGCCTCTGTTGCGGGACCAAAGTCGCCATCAATAGAACCTTCTTCTAGGTAGCCAAGTCTTTGCAGTCGTCGTTGTAACCGAGTGACTTCAGAACCGCGCATCCCCGGCCGTAAAATTGGCAGCCCTTCTGAGGTATACTGAAGAGAAGCCGTTTGCTGAGTTTTTCTAGATGATCCAGAACTAGTGGTTTGTTGAGTTCGAGTTGTTTGTCGAGCAGACGATCCAGTACGGGTGGATTGTTGGCTTCGAGTTGCTTGTCGAGAAGTGGTGGATGGGTTAGAACGAGTCGATGGTGTTTTTCTGGCTGCGGGTTTGTCGGAACTACTCGTTGCTACTCGTGTTGTTGGTTTTGGTTCAGGTTTTAAATTACTAGCTCTATTGGTGGTTGTTGGTCTTGGTTCGGGGTTTAAATTATCACTGCGATTCGTGATGGGTATTGTTCTTGGCTCGGTACTGGGAATAACAACTGTGCTGTTATTATCTCTTGAAGCTTGGGATGGAATTGGGAAGCTTTCGGAACTTGAAGTTGCAGGGGAGGATGCGATCGCTTCACTTGGAAAAAGTCTTTGCCAAGTGTTGGTATCAACAACACCATTTGGACTTAAGCCTGCAGCTTCCTGGAATCGAGAAACAGCGATCGCAGTCCTTTCACTATAAACTCCATCTACTGTACCAGTGTAAAAACCCAAAAGTTTTAAAGCGGCTTGCAGTTCTGAGACAGGGTCTCCTTGGCTACCAACTTTGAGATTGGGACGGTTCACTCCCACTCTTGGTGATGCTTGAGCAATTGTTTGTGTTGGTGCTGCAAATGATACTGTCGAAGAAAAACCAAGGAGTAGAGGTGCAGAAAGACACAGGAGTATTTCTATCCCCCATCTGGATTTTGACCTTTGCTTTTGCTGGATTCTACAAGCATTTACGGGAAGACTAGGGAAACCTAAGTCTGTTAAGATACTTACCTTGATGATGTTTGTCATGAACGTTGCCCCTGGGATATCTCATTGGTAATACACTTATCGGTCACTACTGTAGAATGCAACTGGTTAAGCAATTTTATACCATTTTGGATTTTGGATGCCTGGATTTTAGATTGGAGATAAGATGAGCTTACGCAATTGCACCATAAACCGCTTCTTGTTGACCGACAAGAGACACAAAAGGTTCCCGTAAATATTGATGAGCCGTTTCCATCGCATTTAAAGCACTGACAGATGCAATTGCTTGTTGAAATTCCCAGTCGAAATCAACTCCAAGCCCTAAAATTTCATACCAACCATAAATTTGAGCAATTTGGGCATTGGTTTGTTTACCCAAAGCGTACTGTCCCAATATCTTGTTCTTAGCTGACTGAAGTGCTTCTTCCTCTAACTGGTTTGCAGATAGTAAATCAACTTCTTTTTGCAAACCAGTAAGGGCTATTTTAGTGTTTTCTGGTGCCGTTCCCATATATACAACAAATGATGCTGGAAAAATCCTAGTTGGGTAAAATGCTGATACCTCGTAAGCTAAACCTCGCTTTTCTCTCAGTTCAACAAATAAGCGACTGGAAAGACCATTTCCTAAATAAGTGGATAGCAATTTCAATACTGCATAGTCAACTGAACTCACTGACGATCCTAAGTAACCTAGCATCACAATTGATTGTTGTGTTTGCTGGGGTGTAATTGTCATCTGGGGTTTCACGTCCAGATCTGGTACATAAAGCACTGGTAGCTGGTGGTGAGTTGGAACTTGCCAATCCCCAAACACTTTCTCTACAAGAGCCACTGTATCACTTACACTAATATGCCCAGCAATGCTAATAACGATATTATCTGGACGAAAATGGGTTTGATAGTACTGCTCTAAATCCCCACGAGTCAAGCGGCTCATAGTTGTTTCATCTCCCAATGCCGATCTTGCATAGGGATGCTCTGCGTACATCGCATTTCTCAACTGGTCAAAAGCAATTGTAAATGGCTGCTCTTGCTGCGAACGAATATCCTGTAAAGCAATACGCTGTTCTAGTTCCACTTCCATTTCTGGAAATGTCGGTTGGCGCAGAATTTGCCCTGCTAATGTCAGGATCTCTGCAAAATCTGATGTAACTGTTTTTAAAGACAACAGGAAGTAATCAGCCGTAGTATCTGCACTCAAGCTTGCTCCTACAGATTCTACTTTTTCTGCGATCGCCAAACTTGAGAGTCCATCACATCCTTTAGTCAGAACAGAAGAAAGCAAATGCGTCAAGCCTGCTTGCTCTTTTGTTTCGTAACAACTACCAGCACGAATAAAAATCCGTGCTGCTATAATATCTGCGACTGGATTTTCTGCCACCAAAACCACAATGCCATTGTTTAACACAGTGCGATGGATAGACGTTTTTTTCATTATGGTTAATGGTTAGTTGTGAGTAGATTGGTCACTGGTCACTGGTCACTGGTCACTGGTCACAAGGTTTCAATACAGTAACTGCGTAATGGTTTGGAGAAAGGTATTCTCGTGCTAATTTTTGCAGTTCTTGAGTGCTATAAGATTTTATTTGCTGGGGATAAGTCACAGCTAATTCAGCTTGGGCGATGGTGTTGTAGTAACCATAAAGCCCTGCTAGTTGATTGGGGGATTCCGTAGAAAAAGCATAGTCGTTACACAACAACCTCTGACCTCGGATGAGTTCTTGCTCGCTTATCCCGTTTGTTTGAAGATCGTTTAAGTGCAAGCGAATTAAAGATTCCACCCGTTCTAAATTTTCTGGCTCTAACCAAGCTGTAATGGTAAATAAACTCGCATCCCGTTGTAACGAAAAATGACTGCAAATACCTTGTACCAACTGCTGCTCTTCTCGCAAGTCGCGAACCAGTCGAGAAGTTCTACCTTCTGCTAAAAGTACTGAGAGTAAATCTAAACCATAGGAGGTTCGGAGTTTATCTACTCCAGGTCCCGTCCACCCCATTAATAAGCGTGCTTGCTCTAATCGCGGCAGATGCAACTCTTCACGGCGAATTCCAGCTATGATTGGTTCTACAACTTCTTTTGGGCTTTCCGGACAGTCGCAACAGCGATCGGCAAAATCAACAAAAGTGTCGTTGACTATTTCTATGGCTTGTTCTTGGGCTATCCCTCCCACGATCACCACCGTCATATTTTCTGGTTGGTAGTGATTGCGGTGAAAACAGCGCACAATCTCTGGAGAGGTTTGCATCAATTCTTCCTCGCCACCCAACACCGAACGTCCGTAGGGATGTTGTTGGTAAATACTTGAAATCAGAGACTGAAACCCTATCCAGTCGGGATCGTCGTAGGATTGCCGAATTTCCTCAAAAACAACATCCCGTTCGCGAACAAATTCATCCTCTGGTATTGCTGCATTCAGCAGCAACTCTCCTAAATAGGGTAGGGTCTGTTTGAGGTACGAAGAAGCTGTAGTCAGCGAGTAATGAGCGTAGTCATGACTTGTCGCCGCATTAGTCACCCCACCTTGATTTTCAATCTTCTGGTCGAATACCCCTGGAGGTAGCGTTGCGGTTCCTTTAAAGATCATGTGTTCCAAAAAGTGAGCCATACCAAATAATGGTTCTGGCTCAACGTTAGCACCAGCACGTACCCAAATATCTGCCACTACTACAGGGGTAGTAGGAATTTCTTGATGAATCAAAGTTAAACTATTTTCTAGTTTCAAAACCGAAGCTGAAAACACGGTATCTATGAGTTTTAACAATTTCTTACAGCTTTTACCTTAATTTAACCCAGTTCTTGCGATTTTAACAATTAGTTGTTAGTTGTTGGTTGTTGGCAAGTAAAATATTTTACTGCAAATCAGTTATTATGTGCGGACGCAATACCTTGCACCTCTACTAACTACTAACCACTAACCACTAACACACAATTAAAAGCTCCCAAGTCTCATTTGACCTTGGGAGCTTGTAATTTTGTGTCACCACGACGCCGTTTTACCTAAGTTTATGACCTGGATAAACCAGGTGGGTACCGAGTTCTCTCGTTTAAAGTTTCCGGGTGCTTTGCCCGGTCTACTGCCACGAGAATTCCTTGATTCCCTTATTTTTAAGGCATAGATCAAAAAACTTTATGGCAGTCACCAACGTCACAGTGCAACAAATTCATTATAGCTTTTAAAAAAATATTGTGTATTCTTCCGTTGAAAATTTCTTGCAGGCTTACTTGGAATACCAGATGGATTCTATATTACGGGCGATCGCCATTGTGCGATCGCGGTTTTGCGAATCCAGCAAAACGGTAACGTGTCCGAGCTTGCGACCCGGACGAGATTCATTCTTTCCGTACCAGTGGACGTGTGATTGGGGAATTTGCTCTATTTGCTGGCGTTTGTCCAGATAGTCGCTCTGAGCATTTTCATATCCCAGAAGATTAATCATCACAGCACTGGGGCAAACCATCGCTGTGTTGCCCAGAGGTAAACCACAAACTGCTCTTAAATGCTGCTCAAATTGCGAAGTTTTACAAGCATCCAGAGAAAAATGCCCGGAATTGTGGGTACGGGGTGCCAATTCATTAACTAGTACTTTGCCATCCGCCCTAAGAAATAACTCAATTCCAAAAACTCCCACAGTTTGCAAGCTGTTGAGTAAAATACGAGCAATATCCTCGATTTCCAAAGCGACTTGTTCTGGAATATCGGCTGGTGCAATGACTCGACGACAAACCTGTTCTTCCTGTTGGGTTTCCACAACCGGGTAAGTCATTATCTCACCATTCGTAGAACGTGCGGCGATGATTGCTAGTTCTCGTTCAAAAGGAACGTATTCTTCTAATAAAAAACCTGAGATATTTTTTGAATCTGAATCTAGTTTCCGATCTAAATCAGATTGTTCTTTTATGATAAATGTCCCCTGACCATCATAACCGTGACGGCGAGCTTTCAAAACAACTGGAAAACTTAGCTGGGCATTGGAGACTAAGGCTGCACTTCTCCCCCCCTCTCCCTCTCCTCTCCTCTCCCTCTCTTCTTCAGGAATATCAACAAACTTCGGAACGGGTAAACCCAAGTCTCGTAGATAGCACCGTTGGTGATATTTATCCAAAAGAGGGCTTAAAGCCTCCAATCTGGGACGAAAACAAACTCCTTGCTCTGCTAGCTTTGATAAAGCATCTATGTTAACAAACTCATTCTCAAAAGTAATGACATCACACTTTTGAGCGAGCTTTGCCGTAGCGTTAGCGTCATCGATTGGAGCAAAAATAATATCTTTAGCTACAGATACTGCAGGATCGTTTGTGCCAGGAGTTTGAATCAGTAATTCCACTCCTAACGTTCTTGTGGCACTTCCCATCATCCATGCCAATTGCCCGCCACCGATTATACCAACACGTTTCATTGACATCTTAAAGAATTACTTTCAAGAAACAGGGGAGTGGGGAGTGGTGAGTAGGGAGTGGGGGAAAGAAAGTTTCTTTCATGCATAACGAGGCTCTCAAGTTAGCTGAGCGCAAGAAAACCCCTCTTCCCTACTCCCCACTCCCTACTCCCTACTCCCCTATTAAGTATACTACTGACCTTCGACCGTTGTCGGTTGCTCACTAGTCGGTTCCTCTGTAGGAGTTGCTTCTGGTGTTACCTGTGGTTCAATTTGTGGCGCGGGAGGATTGAGAAATTCTTCCCAAGCTCTAATTTGGTCTCGTGCTGCACTATAGGCAGAAGTCCCTCGTGGAATTAATCGAGCTGTTTCAATACCCTTAGCCATGTCAGATTCTCCTTGAGCGCGAGCTATATCTAACAATTGCTGACTCCATTGGTCAACAGCTATACTGACATCGCTCCATAATGAGCTTCCCTCTGGCACTCTATTGGCTACCCGAATTGCTTCTGCTAATGCTTCTGGAGTGCCAACAAGTGCTGTTTCTCTTGCTCTTTTCCAGTTTTCTCTGGCGCGGAGTTGACCTCGCCATTCATCTATGGATGCTTGTGCTTCTTGTGAAAGCGCTCGCCCTTGGCTAATTTGTCTTGCTGTTTCAATGGCTGAGGGTAAATCGCCGCTACTAGCAAGTGCTCTGGCTCTGTCTAAGTAGGGCTGATCTTCAGTCCGTTGAATTTTCTCCGTCCATGTGGCAATTTTTCTTCTTGCTTCTCGGTAAAGCGCACGTCCTCTACGAACTTGACTTGCTTCGGCGATCGCAGCCTGTAATGAATTCACATCATCAAACAAGGAGATTTGATCGGCACGATCCAAGTATGGTCTGTCTTCTATGATTTGTACTTGGGCAACCCAACGACCAATATCTTGTCTTGCTTCCTGGGCGCGGGGATTGCTGGCTGGAATCAGCTGTGCTTCAGCAATAGCTGCTGATAAATCGCTCACACTTCCTTGGGTTGCTAGCGTTCTTGCTTTTTCCAAACGGGCAACATCTTCAATCTCTAACTGCCAAAGAGCAATAAATTTTTGTGCTTTTTCATACACTGGTCGGGAAATGTCTATTTGCTGGGCTTGGGAAATCGCTGCTTCCAAACCAAAAACAGTCCCCGTCCAAGCACTTTTTTGCGCTTCTGCGATCGCGATAAAGTCCTCGACCTCTAACTTTAACCCTGTCACAACCGGAACTTTCTGTACGAGTTCAATTGCTGCATCTGCATCGCGCCGATCTAATTTTGTTTGTGCGATCGCTAGTATTTTGCGTCCAAATTCCCTAAGGGTTGCTTGAGCTTTCTGATAAACGTAACTGTCTTTCTCAATAGATTCTGTCAGCTTAATCGCTTTGAGTATATTCTCTACCGATCTAGTGTCTGCTAGACCCTTGGCTTTTGCTAACTTATCACCATCTTCTCGCGCACTGACAATCAGACGATTGAGTTCATCATACTTAGTCGTTGACCAATACTTATTATCCACTCGCAGCAACTTAGCAGCCAGCATAAATGATTGATGCCAGTTTTGCTCGCGCAATTGCGCTTCTGAGTCCTGATAAATTCCTTCTGCTTTTGACCAAATTGTTTGCCATTTGGTAATTTGTTCTTCCACCACTTTATAAGCGGAAACATCATTTGGCACTTTTCGCGCCGTCTCAATCGCTTTTTCTAGCCTTCCTAACTGAAAATTCTGGTCAGCTAGTTCTAAGATGTCCTTTGACCAATCTTCCATGTAGCGATCGATTTCGGTTCGCAGTGGATGATTTGGTGGCAATTGCTTTACGAGGTCAATCGCTTGCAGAAGGTCTTTTACTGTCTGTTTGGAAGCTGCTAACTGAGCGCAATGCAACCGCACTGACGCACTTGCCAGTGGCCAGAAAATCGAGGGACAGTTGGGCGCTGAAGGCAACTTTAACAGCA
Source organism: Scytonema hofmannii PCC 7110 (assembly GCF_000346485.2). Taxonomy (NCBI): domain Bacteria; kingdom Bacillati; phylum Cyanobacteriota; class Cyanophyceae; order Nostocales; family Scytonemataceae; genus Scytonema; species Scytonema hofmannii. Next base: position 10,058,165 of record NZ_KQ976354.1, on the reverse strand, counting down.
TTGCTGTTGCCATGAAAGCGATGGCACCGGGAACCATTGCTAATAATAGTGTCCACAGTACCCAACTTTTTGTCCATTTTGGCAATTTTCCATAACCACTGGGTGGAGTGGGTTTGTTGGGCTGACTATCTGAAGGCGACTTTTCTGACGAATGAATGTCTTTTGGGCGTTTCACAGACTTGGAGTTAGAACCAGTAGCTGGTACACCAGACGCGTCATTGCTGTTATATTGTTTCTCCGGGGATAATTCTGTCATATCATCTGGCTCTCTTGCTCGACCCGGCAACCAACTTTCTGGCATATCCCGCTCTGCTGTCATTGCTCACACCAAAAATAAACGAATAGCGACTGTTATAGCGCCAAACCTCTGCTGTTGCCATAGTAACTTTCTCACTATCAGAAAGTTATACTATATCCATATTATCCACATATACCATGACTTTTCACAATTAAACAGTACTTTTTTATACTTTATCTTCCAACAGAAGATTCTGCTTGCAAGTCTACAATAAGTTGAGCCAAATCATCTCGACTTGCGTTGTACACTGTCCCGCAAAAATGACAAGTGGCTTCAGCACCATTATCTTTGACCATCATGTCTTCCAGTTCTGCCTGTCCCAACATCTTAAGTGCTCCTAGCACTCGGTCAAAAGAGCAACCACAGTGGAAGCGCAGCATTTGTCTTTCGGGAAATACAACTAATCCCATGTCTCCCAATAAGTCTTGAAAAATTTCTGTCAAAGACTTACCAGCTTGCAGCAAAGGTGTAAACCCTCTTAAAGCAGCAACCCGTGACTCTAACTTTTCCACAAGCGCTTCATCTCTAGCTGCTTTGGGCAATACTTGTACCAGTAAACCGCCCGCCGCAGTCACTCCACTAGCTTCTACAAAAACACCCAACACAACAGCTGAAGGTGTTTGTTCGGAAGTCATCAAATAATGAGCCACATCGTCGCCAATTTCACCAGAAACAAGTTCCACCGTGCTTGAGTAAGGATATCCATACCCAACATCGCGCACAACATAAAGAAACCCCTTACCAACTGCGCCACCAACATCCAACTTACCTTTGCTGTTTGGAGGCAGTTCCACATCTGGGTTGTCTACATAACCGCGTACCGTTCCATCTAGCCCTGCATCTATCAATATACCACCCAAGGGTCCATCACCTTTGACTCGGACATTGACTCTTGAGCCAGAACGCTTCATACTAGAAGCCATTAAAAGACCGGCAGCCATAGTCCGACCTAGGGCAGCTGTTGCTACATAGGAAAGTTTGTGTTTCGCTCTTGCTTCTTCTGTCAAACGTGTGGTAATAGCGCCTACTGCACGAATGCCGCCATCAGCTGCTGTAGCGCGAATTAATTGATCGGCCATGAAAATCCTTACCAATAATGTTTGACTGACACACCCGGCCATTGTTATGCACGGGCGAGATCGTTACCCTAGTATAACAAAACTTAACTTAAACATCCTCTAAGATTGGGGAGTAGGGAGTGTTCTTGTGAATGACTGAATTGCAAATTGTAAATTATGAATTTCTAAAAAATGTTAGGTAATTTTCAGAAAAGTCAACTACGGATAGAAATAGAAGCACCAGCGATCGCAATTCGTAACAGTATATTGCGACCAACAGAACTAGAAAAATGGCTACCTCATGGTGGTTTTTCCTCTGGAATGCCAGAAGAGCTAAAATCTGGGTTTGAGTTTGTTACTCGTACCGGACTGATTGCGATTCACCATCGTGTGGATGTGGCGGGTTCTAATTGCCTGCGATTGCTACTAAGTCAGGGAATAGACGGGTTTCACGAATGGTACTGGGGAGAAGGCTGGGTTCAATCTCGCATAGAAGGAGTGACAATCTTACCGCTTTCTTTGGGCCAAACTTTGAGTTTGTTGAGTTTGCGTCAGTTTTTAGCGAGGGGGTAGGGGGTAGGGAAGGCGTAGGGTGGGCTATGCCGCACCTTGCCTTCAAGCAACCCAACATATGCTGATGGATGTTGGGTTTCGTGCCTCAACCCAACCTACGAAGCATCTCTCAATTGAGCCGTGCGTACTGAGACTTGCTGTGTTTGGTTACCTCTTTGTACTTTTAACTGTAATGTCTGACCAACCCGACTAGTTTCTACGATATCGAGCAACTGTTCCCCCTTACTCACTCGCTGTTTATCAACTTCAATAATTACGTCTCCCGGACGAATACCTGCAGCAGCAGCAGGAGAGTTTGGTACAACACGAGCGACAAAAATACCATTAATTTCTGGAATTTGAATGGGAGAATTAGGATCGGAGTTGATTCGCCTTGCCACTTCAGGAGTTAAATCCTCCATTTGTATGCCGATGAATGGGTGATCGACCTTTTCCCCTCGTTGCAGTTTGGCAGCGATCGCTTTGGCTTTATCAATGGGAATAGCAAATCCAATACCCATAGCATCGCCACGGATGGCTGTATTGATACCAATAACTTCACCTTGACCATTGAGCAGTGGTCCCCCAGAATTACCGGGGTTAATGGCTGCATCAGTTTGAATAAAATCCAAGCGCTTGTTACCAATTCCAACTTGAGCGCTAGAACGTCTGAGGGTACTGATAATCCCTAAAGTCACAGTGTTATCTAATCCTAAGGGATTTCCTAACGCGATCGCCCAGTCTCCCACTTGTACATTAGATGAAGAACCTAAAGGAGCAACTGGTAAATCTCCACCAGCATTGATTTTAACAACTGCCAAATCGGTAACTTCATCAGCACCTTGTACCTTACCTTCAAAAGTGCGACCATCTTTGAGGCGGACTGTTACCTTATCAGCCTTATCTACCACATGGGCATTAGTGACAACTAGTCCACTTTTATCGATGATAAAACCCGAACCCAAACCGCGCATTTGTTCGGGGGGCATTTGTCGTGGAAAAGAGTCACCAAAAAATCGGCGGAAAAAGGGATCGTCAAAGAAGGGATCGGGAACGCGACGAGAAATAGTACGTTCGGTATCAATTCTCACAACGGCTGTTCCGACACGATTCACTGCTGCTGTCACAAAGCTACTGCTACTAATAGCAGCCGTTGCTGGTGACTCGCGTTGAGCGATGAGTTGTGGTGGAGCGGCGGTTGGAGAAATGGGTGCTGGTTCTGCTTGGGAGGGTAACACGCGCAAAGAGCTAACAGTTAACACAACTCCCAAAACAATTGCTAACACGTGAGTAGTGAGTTGACGTATTGACCGGGGAAAGTGGGAAAATCGCATAACCACAACCTAAAGTTTTAGCCTAAATTGTTGCTAGATGAGAAAATAGTCTCTAACACCTATTTTTACAGTTTGATAACAATCACTGTCCATTGACGGTTGTTTTCCGCTCCAAGTTTCCCCCACTTCCCCTCATACCCCTCATCCCCATTTCTTTTGTCTGGGTTAGGATTTAATTGACTGGCTGCACTCTCTTAAGCAAAACCATGAACGGATCGACTCGATTACCCAAAAAATCCTCACCAGTTTCCCAACAGGAAGAGGATTTACTTTGTGACAATAGCGATCGCGAGAATACGCAACACCATCACAAGCACGAAGATTCGGTTCATTCACACGTTCATAGTGAAGAGTCTTTACGGCGAATTGTCAATCGGCTATCGCGTATAGAAGGACACATTCGGGGCATTAAGACAATGGTGCAGCAAAGTAGCCCTTGTCCTGATGTATTATTGCAAATTGCTGCTGTCAGAGGAGCGTTGGATCGGGTAGCGAGAATTGTTTTAGATGAACATTTAACAGATTGTATTGCTAGAGCGGCAAAAGAGGGCAATATTGAAGATGAACTTGAACAACTTAAGGCGGCCTTAGATCGGTTTTTGCCTTGAAGACTATCATTTGTGGGGTTGGGTTGAATACCGGGCGATTGGAAATCGCGGCTATACAGGCAAAACCCGCCTGCGCGGGTTGTTGACGACCATCTTTGTCGGGTTGGGTTGAATACCGGGCGATTGGAAATCGCTGCTATACAGGCGAAACCCGCCTGCGCGGGTTGTTGACGACCATCTTTGTCGGGTTGGGTTGAATACCGGGCGATTGGAAATCGCTGCTATACAGGCGAAACCCGCCTGCGCGGGTTGTTGACGACCATCTTTGTCGGGTTATAAAAACGGATTTAGTATTGTAAAACTTCGCTGAATATAATTCTATTGGCACAGATTATTTCTTAAGTAATAAATAGTTTTTTATTTCCGCGTATATACGGGTTTCATAACATCTAAAATTAATCACAATAGAATAGCTTCAATGCTAATTTATAAAATCTATACATTCTCCTTAATAAAGGAGATTATCAGATATTTTGTTTGTGTAGATACGATTTTTTATTTTCAGGCATCTATCAAATAAGTTTGGAAAAAAATCTTGTCAAAGAAATGCGTTCAAATTTTACCCAGTTATATTTACATTGCGTCTGGTCAACCTGGGATAGATTGCCCCTAATTACACCGGATATTCAGAAACAAATTTATGCAGTAATTATTAAGGAATGCACTCAACTAGAATGCACGGTAATTGCCATTGGAGGTATTGAAGATCATATTCACTTACTAGTAGGGTTTCCTACTACTCTAAATATAGCTCAATTAATAAAACAAATTAAAGGTAGCTCATCTCATTTTGTAACTCATGACATCAAACCAGGTGAATTTTTTAAGTGGCAAGGTGGTTATGGAGTATTTACTGTTAGTCATAATGGTGTAGATAACGTAGCTAACTATATTAGAAATCAGCCTCTTCATCATCAGCAAAAATCAATAATTTCTGATTGGGAGTTGTTATAGCCCTTTTTTAGCCTTGGCGATTGGAAATCGCGGTTACACAAACGAAGTCCGCCTACGCGGACTAAACACTAAGGAGGTATTTAATTCCAGATTTAGTATAAGATTCAATAGCTCGGTGGAATTTTGCTCACTCCCCGATCATCTCCGCAACCCGCGCAGGCGGGTTTTGTCCGTATAGCCGCGATTTCCAATCGCCTTGGCGAAAAAATCCCATAGCTCGATGGAATTTTGCTCACTCCTCGATCATCTCCGCAACCCGCGCAGGCGGGTTTTGTCTGTCTAGCCGCGATTTCCAATCGCCTTGGCGAAAAAATCCCATAGCTCGGTGGAATTTTGCTCACGCCGCGATCATCTCCACAACCCGCGCAGGCGGGTTTTGTCTGTCTAGCCGCGATTTCCAATCGCCTGGGCGAAAAAATCCCATAGATTCGGTGGAATTTTGCTCACGCCGCGATCATCTCCACAACCCGCGCAGGCGGGTTTTGTCTGTCTAGCCGCGATTTCCAATCGCCTGAGCTAAATCCTAAAATTAAGATCTGCTCCATTCCTGCTCTACCCATGAATCCACAAAATTATCAATTTCACTACACCTTTACTGGTTCTTCCAATAAACCAGTAATTTTGTTTTTACACGGATTCATGGGTAACAGTCATGAATTTGACGAAGCAATAACATTACTATCGACCGAATTTTACTGTCTCACAGTCGATCTTCCCGGACATGGGAAAACACGGGTATTTGGTGACAGCGATCGCTATACAATGGCAAACACTGCCATGGCTTTGATCCATTTACTAGACGAACTCAAAATTTCTCAATGCTTTTTAGTGGGTTATTCAATGGGTGGAAGGCTATCTTTATATCTCACCCTCCATTTTCCACAGCGTTTTTCAAAAGTTGTTTTGGAGTCAGCTTCTCCTAGTTTAGCAACAATTGCTGAACGAGAAGAGAGAATAAAGCGTGATGAACAAATTGCCAGAAAATTAGAAAGAAGCGTTGACAGAAATGACTTTGTCACTTACCTTTCAAACTGGTACAATCAAGGGATTTTTGGCTTGATTAAAAAGCATCCTCATTTTGAAATTTTGATAGAAAGCCGATTGCAAAATAATCCAATTGAATTGGCTAAGTCATTACGTTTCATGGGGACTGGACAACAACCTTCGTTATGGGAACAACTGCAATACAATACAGTTCCTTTGCTTTTACTAGTCGGTGAATATGATGAAAAATTTGTAGATATCAATACAAAAATGACTGAGATTTGTAAATCATGTCAATTAGAAATAATTGATAACGTAGGACATAATATTCATTTTGAAAATACTTTGGCTTTTGTTGAAAGTGTTAATAAATTTTTTCTAGAAGCGACAGCCCACTAGAAGGCTGACAAATTTGACTTTACTTTAACCTGTCACGGATGAACCGAGAGAAGTTCAGATTACGGAAAAAGTACAATAAAGACTCGTACCATCTGATTTTTACTCCCCGTTTCCTCAATTCTTTTTTGGCAAAGTCTCGCACTTTCGGATCTCGATCTTTTTTTGCCCTATTCTTTAACACTGGCATAATCCGGGAGCGATCGGGATGTTGTTGGATAATTGCCATAAGTGCTATTTGCCGGGGGTTGTCTTCAAAGTCGTTGTTACGCTTAAAGGGGTCATTGACAGCAATATTGCACAAAAATCCAAACATTCCTAGTTCATCTTTCCATCCGTGCGCTAACTGTTGTAGTGCGGCTGTTCGCACACTGTAATATTTATCACTTGTGGCGCGAGTTTTGAGAATGGTTAATGTCTCAGGGTCATCTTTGAATCCGTGCGCTAACTGTTGCAGTGCGGCTGTTCGCACACTGTAATATTTATCACTTGTGGCGCGAGTTTTGAGAATGGTTAATGTCTCAGGGTCATCTTTGAATGCTCTGGCTAACTGTTCCACTGCGGCTGTTCGCACACTGTAATATTTATCACTTGTGGCGCGAGTTTTGAGAATGGTTAATGTCTCAGGGTCATCTTTGAATGTTCTGGCTAACTGTTGCACTGCGGCTCTTCGCACACTGTAATCTTCATCACTTGTGGCGCGAGTTTTGAGAATGGTTAATGTCTCAGGGTCATCTTTGAATGCTCTGGCTAACTGTTGCACTGCGGCTGTTCGCACATCGGAATCTTCATCACTTGTGGCGCAAGTTTTGAGAATGGTTAATGTCTCAGGGTCATCTTTGAATGCTGTGGCTAACTGTTGCACTGCGGCTGTTCGCACACTGTAATGTTCATCACTTGTGGCGCGAGTTTTGAGAATGGTTAATGTCTCAGGGTCATCTTTGAATGCTTTTGTTCTGGCTAACTGTTGCACTGCGGCTCTTCGCACACTGTAATGTTCATCACTTGTGGCGCGAGTTTTGAGAATGGTTAATGTCTCAGGGTCATCTTTGAATGCTTTTGCTAATTGTTGCACTGCGGCTGTTCGCACATCGGAATCTTCATCACTTATGGCGCGAGTTTTGAGCCAGGATAATGTCTCAGGGTCATCTTTGAATGCTGTGGCTAACTGTTGCACTGCGGCTGTTCGCACATCGGAATCTTCATCACTTGTGGCGCGAGTTTTGAGCCAGGATAATGTCTCAGGGTCATCTTTGAATGCTGTGGCTAACTGTTGCACTGCGGCTGTTCGCACATCGGAATCTTCATCACTTGTGGCGCGAGTTTTGAGCCAGGATAATGTCTCAGGGTCATCTTTGAATGCTGTGGCTAACTGTTGCACTGCGGCTGTTCGCACATCGGAATCTTCATCACTTGTGGCGCGAGTTTTGAGCCAGAAGAATGTCTCTGGATGATCTTTCCAAGTTGTTGCAACAGTTGCAACGGCTTGGGTGCGAATTTTAGAGACTAGGCTTGTCTCTTCAAAATCGAATTGTCCGTAATAGTAATGGAGATCGTACTTGGTTAATTTTTTGATCTGCTCAAGTAATCGAGTAGCAGTTGACGAGATGCTTTCGCTATCTTTGACTTCTGCAAAACACTGAGCAGCTAGAAATAAGTTACTGAATTTTTGTGCTTCACCATTTTTTTCTATGAGCTCGTCAATAATCTCACCTATAAATTTGGCACTCAGCATTCCCGCAATGAGGCGAAGAACTTCATGCCAAGATTCATCTTGCCAGTATTTGCTAAAAATGTCTGTCTTTAGTTCCTTGAGCGTAATACTTCGTTCTTCCTCAAATTGCCAAACATACTCCGTCGCACAGAAATATTCTAAAAAAGTTCGATGCACAAAAGCATAGTACTCTGCACCCAGGAAGCATAAAATAAAGTTGCGTTCCCGGAGTTGTTGAATAATTAAATTTGCAACATTAGTGGAATCATTTACCTTTCTCTTTTGCAAATAACTAGTGAGAATACTTTCTAAATTTTCTGCGTTAATCAAGTTACCAGCCGCCCCTTTTTTATTGGTTTGCATATAGTAAGCAACCTGACGCAACATCGCCTGTTTATCTTTATAATCAACAGAAACAGTCTTATCGACTAACGATCTTTCGACATCCCATTGTTCTAGAAGGACTCGTGAAGCTTTTTTGTAAAGTTCAGCACGGTATCTTGGCAATTCTTGATTGCGATTGAGAATTGCCATCATTGTTAGAAGCAAGGGATTACCAGCCAGTTCCCTAATAGGAGCATATGCGTCAATCGCTGCACGCAAGCGCTCCCTTTTTCGTTCTTTATCATGGCTGTTACCAAAAGCTAAATCATGCCATCTTTTGAGAAAATCCTCAATTTGTTCCAACTCCAAATCTTGTAGCATGAAATGACGAAACTTAGCCTCGCGCAAGAGTTGCGGTTTATAGCCAATGACACGAGACGTTACCATAACTCGCACGTCAGGATAGGTTTTAGTAAAATTAATAATATCTATAACAACCTCTTCGCGTTTAGTGGGTTCAAAGATTTCATCCAATCCATCTGCCCCCAAAAAAGCATAAAATAAAGCTGCGAGTTGTGAGAATTTTCCGCAAATCTCTGGCTGCCATTCTAGCTTTGTCAGGAGGAAATTTATCTTGCAGATACTCAACTAAAGTCGCTTCCAAATCTTCCTTACCGATTTTATTAGCCAGAGTGTTGCTAGATGCTTGCATCGGGTGAGCTACCAGACGCAACATTTCTCGTTTATCTTGATAATCAATATACTTATTGACTCCAGAATCTAATTCGCTGGATGCTGGTAAGTTTCTTTCATAGTCCCAACGATGTAATAGCACTTCTGAGGCTTGTTCATACAGAGTGGATTTATCCCTTGGTAGTTCTTGATGTCGATTCAGAATTGCCATCATGGTAAGTAGCAAGGGATTCCCAGCCAGTTCTTGAAAAGCGCGGGAGCTAAGCGAATTTTGTAGGCGCTGACGTTTTTTCTCTCCTTCAATTCGATCCTCAAAAGCTAATTTATGCCATTGCTGGACAAATGCACAAATTTGCTCTGTATCTAAATCTTGCAGCATGAACTCCCGAAAATTAGCATGGCGAAATCGATAACCTTGCGGTTCATAACCAATGACGCGAGAGGTGACTATAACACGCGATCACGGATATGTTTTAGTAAAGTTAATAACGTCAATTATGATATTTTCTCGTTCCCTATTATCCAGCACCTCATCCAAACCATCAAACATAACGATGGTTTGATTGTTACTCAGCCATTCATGGAGTTCTCCTTGATTAAGATTTCCACCAACGACCCCAGTTGCGCTATGGAAATAATCCAAAAAATCTTTACAAGAATTCTTTTCTCGATTCTCAACGTAATTGCGTAATTCAATCAATAATGGCAATTCTTGGATTGACAGATTGCTTCCTAAAGTTCTTGCCCATTCCAAAGCTTTATACTGCACTAAAGTAGACTTACCAGATCCTGGATTACCTAAGATAACTGTATATTTATAAATTTGCTGCTTGTTTAGTATATCCAAAATTGAGCATATAGTTGGTTGTGAAACATTCTGTTCCTGCACATTTGTTGGCTGAAATATATTCCATAATTGCAAGGTGTATTTATAACCGCTAGTATGTAGGTAATCCAGTTTTAGATTACTAAAAGCGTCTCTTAAACCCTGCTGATAACGACTAAATTTAAAATCAGGTGCGATAGGAGCATTTTGCTGAATTCTCTCCTTAATCTCTTCTTGAGTTTCTGAATTTAATAGTGGACGTAATTCATCTGAATCCGCAGCTAGAGCTTTGACTCTTCTGGTATACTTATTGGCTACATTTTGCCATTGAAATGTCGAAGGTAAATCGAATAAATTGAGTTCATTCCAAATGTTTGTTAATTCAGCATCAAGAGCAGAAGTATCATCTGATAATGTTATACCTAGTGCTGTTTGCAAAGGTTTACCAAGGGCTGCTCTCACTGGTTGAGCGCGAATGAATTTATCTATTGCATCACTATAATTTTGCTGAATTTCCGACTCGCCAATTCCTGTTTCTTCAAGCTCAGCTTGCCATAATTCAACAAATAATTTATTAGCTTTCCCGTAAGCCACTATTAAAGCTCTTGTTTTAGCTAAATCTAGTCCTTCTTTAAAAATACCTTTAAAAAAATCTTTAAGGTACTCTTTAAAAGCATCCTGTATGGCGTCTTGCGATAGTTTGACAAATACCTCTTTAAATAGGAACCCGACAGTAGCCTGCACCCCCCAGAGAGCTAACAGTTCTGTTCCTGTCAACATTATTTCCTCCCCTTATGTAATTAACTTTTTAATTCCTATTGCACTTTAAGCCTACCTGCTTAAAATTCCGCAATGGAAGCTGCTGCATCTAAAACTCTATCTAGGCTACTCCAATGCTTCATCCTTATTAATAGGACGCATGGTAGCTGACTGGTCACTGGTCACTGGTCACTGATCACTGAATCGTCAATTCTTCTTGCAACATTTTTTGATAAATTCTTGGCAAAGACCGACTCACAGAGTTTGTTTCAATACCATAACCCAAGCTAGTCCAAGTAGGAGATAATCGACGCAAAACGTCTTTTAGCCTTCCTTGACGAAGTTGTTGAGATATGTCAGTTCCCCAAACGCGGGAATCACTAAGCCAACGATAAACGACAATATCTTGATATTCTGCTTCAAAACTATAAGGAGACCAAAACATCAACCGATTGGGGTTTGGGTGATAGCGAGATGCAATTCTATTCCAGGTTGTATTTATAACTTGATATCTACCAGCAGCTGTAGAACAGTTGCCTTTGTTTGGACCTGTCACGATAGTGACACATATCTCAGGATGGCGGCTGAGATTGTTAACTTGTTGTCCTCCATACAAAAGCGAATAAGGACGATTGCCACTCGCTTCACTTGCTGAAATAGTTCGCATGAGGGCGCGAATATAGGGATCGCCCCCTTTCATGACTAAGATCGGCTGCCTTTGGCTAAATACTGGATCGGGCTGCGATCGCAAGCTGCCAAACACATACCACTGTATCAAACATATAAAGCCAAGAAGAGCGACTATCGGTCCTATGAGTTGTTCAACGCCGCCTTTCTGTTGTTCTAGACTTTTCAGAGTCAAACTCCTTCAACTTGCCTGCTATTGTCAATCAAAATATAACAACAATATCAGACGTGGTGTTTCAGTAAAAGTTCGTTAACTAGTTAGTGGTTAGTGGTTAGTTGTTAGTGGTTAGTTGTTAGTAGCGTGGGACAGGCGTCTCGCCTGTCATCGTTAACTGGTCACTGGTCACTGGTCACTGGTCACTGGTCACTGGTCACTGGTCACTGGTCACTGGTCACTGGTCACTGGTCACTGTTAAGCCACGTTGGCAAATAATTCACTGAAGCTTTTTGCAGGCGCGTCAACACTTGCAACAATCTCCACAATTTTATTTTTCGCGGCTACCTCAAAAAGCGACTCAACACAAACTTGGGCAACTTTCTGGCGGGGAATGCTACCGTCAAACAATGTATCAGCGCTTTGCATAACAATACGATGAGAGTTATCCTCGTTCTTTAAACCACCGGGTCGGACAATCGTATAGGTCAGACCGCTTTTTTGGAGGTATTCCTCAGCTTGCTTTTTCCAAACTAAAATCAGCCAGAACAAATTTAGTGGATGGAAAAACTGTGAAGTACACAACGAAGAAACCAAAACAAAATGCTCAATTCCCTTGGCTTTCGACACTTCTACCAAATTTTTAGTGCCTTCATAGTCCACCTTATAAGGTCCAGTGGGGTCGAAACTTGGCGACGCCCCTGTGGCGCATAACAGCACTGTGCTATCGCCCAAAGCAGTAGACAAGTTTTCTGGGTGTAACACATCACCTTGTACCAACTCCACTTCTGTCGGTAAAATACTTCTTGCTTTCGCAATATCTCTGACTAAAGCACGAACGGGAATATTCCGCGCTATCAGTTCTTGCACTATCCGACGACCCGTTTCACCTGTTGCCCCTGCTACAAATGCTTTCATCGTATTCTGGGAAACTTGTACTTTTACAATCCTGTTCTCTATTCTAGGGATTCTTGATGACAGATTCTTGAGATTTAAGTAAAAATAGTGATTTAGTGCGAAACATTCCACTGAATTTGGGAAGTATTAATTTAGCTAGATTGTTCAGCATATAAAGAATGGTTATATGATTTCAAACAATTCGGAATATCAGTCCTTTGACAAAAATGAAGCGGTATTTTCTATACCATCAACCTTAGAAGCGTCTGAGGAAACAACCCTAGAAGCAACTATCGGAACGCCAAGGAGGTTCTATGGCAGTTACAGAGATTGTATGGAAATGCCTGCTCCTTCTAAGACTGTTGCTGAATATTTAGATAACCATGCCTTATGGTTTTCTCGTTGTGCTGAACCTATGAAGGTAGAGTCTTTGGGTAACAACGGCTATGCTCTGACTATTGGTCGCTTTGGCGCTTTTGGGTATGACGTAGAGCCAAAAATTGGTTTGGAATTATTGCCTCCAGACGAAGGAATTTATCGCATTCGTACCATTCCAATTCCTAATTACCAAGCTCCCGGTTACGATGTGGACTATAAGTCGTCGCTCCAGTTACTAGAAAGCGATCCCAGCGATTCCGATCCTAACGTTGGTAAAATCACGCGAGTAGAATGGGATCTGCATCTAGCTGTTTATATTCACTTTCCAAAGTTTATTCAGCGATTACCCAAATCCATCATTCAATCCACAGGCGATCGCCTTCTCAACCAAATTGTTCGCCAAGTTTCCCGGCGCTTAACTCACAAAGTTCAAGAAGATTTTCACAAATCTTTACAGTGACGAGTAACTAGTGACTGGTCACTGGTCACTGGTCACTGCTCACTGGTTACTATGCTTGGGTGAGAATCTTTTGAACGATTTGCACCCCAGTAATAGCCTGCCAAGCAAAAAGACCTAGAAGTGCAAAATTCAATAAAATATGAGTTGCACGCGCCCAGTTGGCTCCTTTTTGCATATAGGGAGATAGAGCAGCCGAAAAGGCAATTAAACTGGTCATCCCAAGCCCTGCTAGCAGGTGAGGTCCGACAAACAGCTTACCGTTATTGATATATGTAACAGCCATACCACCAACAGCACCTGTCACCATTAAGGCTAGGAGTATAGACCCAATTTGATGGTGTTTAATGTTGTATCTACCTTTAATTAATTCTTTTTTTTCTTCACCCTGAGCATTTCTGGTACGCTGAACTTGTAGCCCCAAATATGCTGCATATAAAGATAGGAGCAGTAGCGCCCACATCATTATTGGGTGGAAAAAATTTGACCAATACTTAACCGACGGCGAAAGCTCCATATTCATTGTGTTCTCCCAATAATTAAATCTTAATAAAAGTTATCATAACGCTGTAGCCAATGGGGAGTGGGGGAGTGGTAAGTAGTTAGTAGGGGCGCGGCGGCCTTGCGCCCGTACAGTGGTTAGTAGGAGCGCGGCGGCCTTGCGCCCGTACAGTGGTCAGTAGGGGCGCGGCGGCCTTGCGCCCGTACAGCAGTTAATAATTGCTACAACAACTAACCACTAACAACTAACAACTAACAACTAACAAATGACTAACGATACCTTGCTGTTGGCTGCAAAAAATGGCGATATCAAACGGGTGCGAGCATTGCTTAACGCTGGTGTGCAAGTGGATACAGGCAGCAGCGATGGCACAACGCCTTTAATGTTTGCTGCTAGTTTAGGATATACCGAGATCGTGCGCTTGCTTCTAGATGCGGGAGCAAACATTAACATCCAAAGGAAGCGCTACGGTTTAACTGCTTTGATGTTAGCAGCTAGCGCCAATCAGCTTGACATCGTGAAGCTTTTAGTATCCAGAGGGTGTGATGTTAATACGACTAATGAAGATGGCAGCACAGCCCTCATGGTAGCAGCACTGAAAGGTCATGTTCAGATTGTGTACGTCTTACTTGCTGCTGGTGCTCTGGCGAATATCAAAGATAAGGATGAGGATACAGCCTTTAATCTAGCAGTTAAGCAAGGACACTCTGCAGTTGTACAAGCACTAGTAGAAAATGGCGCAGATGTCAATATTAAAAATGAAGAAGGAGACACCGCTTTGATGGTAGCGGCGGATTTAGGGCATTTGCACGTCGTTCAAACATTATTAAGTGCAGGGGTTGATGTCAAGGCACAAAATGAGGATGGTGGAACTGCTTTGTCCGCTGCCGCCGCCGCCGGACACAGTGCGATCGCAGCAGAAATACTTGCTTGTCAAGCTGATGTTAATGCTCAAGACAAGGATGGTGAAACAGCCCTGCATCTTGCTGTCGTAGAAGGTTATACCGACGTAGTCAAAGTTTTACTCGATCGCGGTGCAAATGTACGAATCAGAAATCACTTAGGTGATACACCTTTGCTGATAGCAGCATTGCAGGGTTACAGTCCAATTGTTGAGTTACTCCTTCAACAGGGAGCAGATAGCAATGAGAAAAATTTGGGTGAGTTTCCGTTGACACTAGCAGCCACCCAAGGACATACGGAAACAGTAAAAGTTTTGCTCGGTCACGGTGCAAATGCCAATATAAAAGCAGATGATGGCAAAACTGCCTTGATAAAAGCAGCAGAACGCGATAAGCCGGGTACGGCGGCGCTGCCATGCGATCGCATTGGTGTTATAGAGCAGCTTATAGATAAAGGAGCAGATGTTAACTTGCAAGATTCAGCCAAAGCAACAGCTTTAATGTGGGCGGCGTCACGAGGTGGCGATCGCGCCGTGCAATTGTTGCTGCAAGCTGGAGCAGATGTAAATATAAAAAATCAGGGTGGTTACACAGCTTTGATGTTAGCAGAGTTTAACGGATGTCACAGTGTTGTACGGATTTTAAAAGCTGTAGGAGCACAGGAATAAAAAGTAGAAAACTTGGAAATTATAATTTCAGACCCAAAGTACCATTAGTGTTCATAAGTTACCATAATATCAAAGATATCCCAAGAGTAACCTATGTCTAAATCAATCCAATACATTATTAATGAACAAGGAGAGCGAGTTGGTGTACTGTTAGATTTGCCAACATACCGAGAGTTGACAAACTTATCAACGGCAGATGCGGAAATTTTAACTGGCTTAAGTTTGGATGAACTGCAAGCTTTAGCAGAAAGTACATTGTCTTTAAAAGCTCAAGTTCAATTAGACGATTTACTAGTTCGGAATGCAGAAAATAAACTATCAGCTGATGAAACTGCTACTTTAGACCATCTGTTAGCACAGGTCGATCAACTGAACATTCTCAAAACCAGAGCTAAGTACACCTTAAAGCATTTTGATAAAACATCGGAAGTGGCGTGAGCATTTATATTCCTATTGAATTACAAAGACGCATTCGGAACCATTTTGTCAATTGTTGTGCTTATTGCCGTAGTGCTGAATCCCTAACAGTTACTATATTTGAGTTCGAGCATATCATTCCCCGGTCTGCGGGTGGAGAAACTAGCTTTGACAATCTCTGCTTGGCTTGTCCGTCTTGCAATCGCTACAAAGCATCACGCCAAACAGCCACCGATCCAATGACTCAGCAAGAAGTCTCGTTGTTTCATCCGCAGAAGCAATTATGGATAGACCATTTTGCTTGGAATGAGGATGGAACAGAAATAATTGGACTCACATCAGTGGGTAGAGCAACAATTTCTGCTTTAAAGATGAATCGTTCGCAATTAATGCGTGTACGTCGGATGTGGATGAAGATGGGAGAACATCCACCAACAATTTGAGTCAGTTTATCGCGTTTTGTAGGGGCGTATTGCAATACGCCCCTATAGCTGATTGCTAATGCTTTGAATTCTAAAGAAACAGGAACCTATCGTTTACGAGCAACAAACCCACTTTTAGTACAAGAAGATAAATTAGATAAAAGCACACCTGCTTGCTTAAAAGATGGTTCTCCTTGCCGCAGCTATGTGTTTTCTGGGAAGGCAAATCAGAATATTACCATTCAGTTAGATCGTTTTGACTTCGATCCCTACTTATTACTTGTTGATAGTGATGGCAATATTATCAATGAAGGTAAGGTAGAGCGTCGAGCAACTGTTAACGTGAAATTACCTCGTAATGATAATTATAAACTGGTTGTCACTACTGCTAATCCGCAGGATAGAGGGCAATTTTCCCTTTTAATTTACAGTATTGAGCAAGATTCTTCCACAAATACCGTTTCACAGAACTAAAAGTGGTTTGTCAATATCAAATTCATTAGTATACCAACCCAGTTTCTTTAAAAACTGGGCATTCGACATACCCTTATGAGAAGAATGCTGTGGTTAATCATCTTCCCTCACATCCCTAACTGAAACAATACCTTTGCTGCACCACTGAACAAGCAACCATTTATCGGATTTCCGATCTAATGCTGGCTTTAGTCGAAAAGCGAAAAAATCTTCCCAAGCTTCTATACCGTGTTGTGTAACGAATTGTTTTTCAACTTCCTTAAATCGTTCCCAATTGCGATCGCTTATAGCTGTCAGCATGGGAATCAATTCACTAACTGGTATCTGGGTAGTTGTTTCAGTCATCTGGGTAGCCCTCAAAAATACAAATTATTGGCAACGGTTCTATCTTGGTATTAACAACTTTAACTAATCGTATCCCCCTCCTTCTACTTATTCTTTTGCAATGCTGCTCTGACGCTGCAGGTAGCCAGTACCTAGACTCGGCGACGGCATCAAATCTTCCCTCAACACGCTCTATACCGTCATCTGGCTGGTTTTGAGTCATGCTGCATTCCCCTTATCATTTTTTTCTGTAGACGTAGAAGATTTTTGCAGCAAGTTTCTGGCTTGCAGTGCTTCCTCAACCAAAATTGCTGTCATTTGGCTTTGAGAACGCCGTTCACCTGTTGCCAAGCTTTTGACAAGTTCGTAAACTTCGTCTGGCAGTACTACATTGACCCTTCCACTCATTGTGTTATCCGTGTTCATCTCTCTACTTCATGATACGCTTTGTGAGCTAACAATAGTATGATACAACTTGTGCAATTTGTGTCATTAGATGTATGATGACACATAAGACGGCAATTCCGGAACTGACCGGAAGCACCGCGCTAAACGATCAAACCATTACCATGCAAGGATTTAAAATGAATCAACCAATAGAGGCGGAAGTAAGTAGGTGCAGGTAAATAAACTAAAAATGACTGTATAGCCGAATTAAGGCTGTTGGCTATTATCCAAAACTCCTGCATTTAATGCTTGGAGTAAAATTTCTGTTTCCTCTACTTCAGGTAACATACCTAAACTCTCGAAATTCTTCAACGCGGCGATCGCCCAACTACGAGCCTCAACTAAATTTCCTTGCGCCTTTGTCAAACTAGATAACGAGCGTTGACAAAACGCAGTGCGACTTTTGTCTCTATTAGCTTCAGCCACCCGCAGTCCTTCTATTAGGAGTCGTTCTGCTTCATGCAGTCTCCCTTGTTTGATGGCAATATCAGCTAACCAATTTTGCGTACAGAAAATGGCACGTCTCCAATCTATTGACTGTGCATAATCTAGGGCTTCTTGAAAAAGAATTTTCGACTGCTCGTACTCCCCAGTTTTAAACAAAATTGGTTCTTGCGTATTTAGCGTGCTAAAATATTAATATATTTGCTAATATTTTTGAGTCAAGCTAATTCTGAAAAGAATAATGACCCAACTCTTAAATTTACCCGAATTAGTAGTAGAATCAAGCCTGCAAGACGGTCAAACCTTATTTATATCAGTACATAAAAAGGGAAAAAGTGCTGTTTGTCCAAATTGTGGTACAAGGTCAGATCGTCTACATCAAAATCAAAAATATTTAGTCAAAGATTTACCAATGGGAGATAAAGAAGTAATACTAGATGTAAATAGACGAAGATTTAAGTGCAAAAACTGTCGAAAAACGTTATACCAGGTGTGGATGGAATAATTCTGCCACAAGCTGTGGCAGAAATTCCTTGGGGTCACAATATTTTGTTATTGGAAAAGGTAAAAGATTTAAAAGCAAGGTTTTGGTATGTTCACAAAACCCTTGAGCATGGTTGGAGTCGTTCTGTTTTATGGCATCACATCGATACAAAGCTTTATGAGCGACAATTTGAAGCTGAAAAAACGACAAATTTTAATTTTACTCTACCTTCCCCTCAATCAGATTTAGCGCGGGAATTATTAAAAGACCCTTACAATTTTGATTTCTTGACTTTAGCAAAAGATGCTCAAGAAAGAGATTTAGAAAGGGGTTTATTAGAGCATATAAGAGAGTTCCTCCTAGAATTAGGAGTTGGATTTGCTTTTATGGGCAGTCAATATCACCTCAAAGTAGGTGATGAAGATTTTTATATTGACTTACTATTTTATCATGTAAAATTGCGTTGTTATGTAGTTATTGACCTAAAAATGAAGGAAGTTAAACCAGAATTTTCAGGTAAGATGAGTTTTTATGTTTCGGCGGTTGACAATATATTACGACACCCTGATGACCAACCTACTATTGGAATTATCTTATGTAAATCAAAAGATAAAACAGTGGTTGAATATTCATTACAAAATATGAATAGACCTATTGGAGTTTCAACTTATAAATTACGGGATGTTTTACCTGAAAAATTACAGGGAAGTTTACCAACTATTGAACAGTTAGAAGCTGAGTTAGACGCGGTTCCTTTAGAAATCGAAGATAAGGAATAAAAAACAGAAAATAGCCCCCCTGCAAACTCTGTCATTGATAACTTCAGTCTGCTGAAAACTTTGAGCGGACATTCAAACGTTGTTACTTTACCTCTATCGCCTTTAGTCCGGATGGTAAAACCTTAACCAGTGCAGAGTGGATCAAACTATTAAGATTTGGCGAGTGTCTCCTTGATTTTATTTTGGGGAAGGGTAAAGTGTCGGCTGCTGCTATTATCACGTAGGCAGGATGCTTGCCTCAAGATTCATTTTTGTAGTTCTACTGTCATCTATATCATATCTTTAATATGGGCAGCGTCACGAGGTAGCGATAATTATAGTATTGTAAGGATTTTAAAAGCTGTAGGAGCGCAGGAAGAATAAACTGACTGTTTTTTTTCTGACAAGTTTTTGTAAACTTTCAGTCTTTATACGTAATTTTATGGCATACTGAACACAAATTCCGAGTAGATTTACACATCTGTGTCACTGACTCTCGAATTCTATTCAGGGGCTTGCATTCCTAGCGATTCACCAACTTCCTAATCCAAGACTAAAACAGTACTTGTCTTGTGACTGTAAGTTTTGTGCTTACAGTTCTTGGAGAGTGACAGCAGTTTCAACTGCTTGAGTCGTGTTTCCTCCGTGAGAAAACAGCTACACGGTTTCTACACTCCCACGAGGTTTTTAAATGAACAAACAGTAAACCTGAGGCATTACATCTGCTATTGAAAAATCACTAAGCAGTGAACTTTTCCTAAATTTGGAAGAGTTCGACTTGTTATTGTGTTGATTGCTGGTAACACGATGATAGGTCACAGCTTGTAGTGAAAAAGTACAACTTGGTTTTTGTACTGAA
The DNA here is from genome assembly GCF_000346485.2 of Scytonema hofmannii PCC 7110. Classification (NCBI taxonomy): domain Bacteria; kingdom Bacillati; phylum Cyanobacteriota; class Cyanophyceae; order Nostocales; family Scytonemataceae; genus Scytonema; species Scytonema hofmannii. The sequence continues at coordinate 10,038,391 of NZ_KQ976354.1, read as the reverse complement.
AACCATTGCATATTCAGATGAATTGGCTTCGTCACAGTGAGATTTCATCAGTGAAATTAAATTGCTGATGGGACAGCCAGTAAATCTGCTTTATTGTGTTGAGCATTTTTACCAATCTAAATCCAAAAGGACCATGAATAGATGAACAATGGTTGGAATAAGAAATTTAGTTCCTTACCAGAATTAGAAACTTCAGAACAAAAAAATTTCCGATGGGAACGAGTTAGGAATGCGACTGCTCAATTTTTTCACCAAATAGTATTGAGCTTATTGGAAAAAATACAAGCTCTTTCTCTGTTAGTGACTACTATTACAGTCAAGCTTGGACAAATTTCATTAAAGTTACCACGTCGAATGAAAAAAGGCATGACCATCGCTGTAATCATTACAGCGACAGTCTTAGCTGGACATACTGCATCAGCACAGTTTCAACCACCACCAGCACCTCCTGCACTCACAACTGTGAAGGTTCCAGAACCCGACAATCTAGGAGACTTTGTCAAGAATAAGGTAGCTGCAATTAAACTGGGGAAAACTTTGTTCTGGGATATGCAAATTGGTAGCGATGGGATAACAGCTTGTGCGAGTTGTCACTTTCACGCTGGAGCAGATAGCAGGTCTAAAAACCAGCTGAGTCCTGGATTGTTACGCGTGAGTAACTTAGACCTCCAAACCCCCAACCCAGATACAAAGGTTGAATTGGGTGGAATGAACTATCAGTTAAAACCAGAAGACTATCCATTCCATAAGCTACAAGACCCAAATAAATCCGATTCCACTGTTTTGGCTGACACTAATGATGTCACATCTTCTCAAGGTGTCTTTTACTCCAAGTTTGTTGATGCTGTTCCCGGTAGTGCAGAAGACAAAGTAGAGTACAAACCCGATCCAGACGGATTTACTGTAGGAAATACAAATGTCCGTAGGGTAGAACCACGCAATACACCAACTGTTATTAATGCAGTGTTCAACTTCCGAAACTTTTGGGATGGAAGAGCTCAAGATATCTTCAATGGGGTTAATCCTTTTGGTTTAAGAGACCCTGATGCTAAGGTCTACAAAGTCAACAACAAAAAAGATTTGGAAGCAGTCACAGTCAGACTTAAGAATTCAAGTTTGGCATCGCAAGCAGTAGGACCAATAATTAGCAGCTTTGAAATGTCTGCTGATGGTCGTACATCTGCGGAAATTGGTGACAAACTTGGATCATTTAACAGACGGGGACTGCTACATATCATCAATGATAAAAGTGGTAAATTCCCTAGAAGACTCGGTAAGAGGTTACTTCCCTTAAGACCGCTAGGAAAGCAGCTTGTAGACCCTAATGATAGTGTTTTAGGTGACGAAAGTAGAGGCTCTCTACCGGGCTTGCGGACAAGAACTTACACCGAGATGATTCAAGCAGCTTTTAAAGATGAGTGGTGGAATTCCAAAAAAGACATGATTCAAGTCGGTGCTGATGGTAAGCCCACAGTTGTCAGAAAGCCAGATCGCAACTTAACGACTCAGGAATACACGTTAACGGAGTATAACTTCCCGCTCCTCTTTGGACTAGCGGTACAAATGTACGAATCTACACTTATCTCTGACGATGCTCCTTATGACCGGTTTCAACAAGGGAACAACAGTGCATTAACTGCTCAACAAAAAGCAGGGTTAGAGGTTTTTCGCTCAAAGGGTTTGTGCATTTTCTGCCACAATGGAGCGGAATTTACTAACGCCTCAGTTAGTAACGTATCAACAAATGGAAGGCTTTCAAGAGCACCAGATGGTCGGATCGAAGATACTGGCTTCTTTAGAATCGGTGTCAGACCTCCTTTTGAAGACCTTGGTGCGGGTGCTAATGACCCCTTTGGAAATTCACTATCAGAAGCACGGTTAGCAGAACAAGGGAAATTTCAGCAAATTTTCGGTGAAGCTCCCAATCGCGCAATCACTTCCGTTATTGCAGATGGGGCGTTTAAATCTCCCGGACTTCGCAATGTAGAACTCACCGCTCCTTACTTCCACAATGGTGGACAGCGGACTTTGCGAGAAGTCATTGATTTCTACAATCGGGGAGGAGATTTCCGGGGAACAGATTCTGGAAATCTACCACCACTCAATCTGACTGAAGAGGAAAAAGAGTCATTAGTTGCTTTCTTAAAAGGACTGACGGATGAACGAGTCCGCTATCAGAAAGCACCTTTCGATCACCCACAATTATTTGTCACAAATGGGCATCCAGGGAATGAAACCTATGTCACTGACGATGGCACTGGGAAAGCCACAGATGGTACTTTATTAGAGATTCCTGCTGTTGGTCGTAACGGTAGTGTCAGTCCTCTGCCAAATTTCTTAGAGTAAACAAATCTTTAATCCCTCTCTAAATTCTAGTAAGTAGTGCTCGCATTCCCCAAAAAATCAAATTCTGTTCCACATCAAACCGTGCTGCAATCTCAGGAAACTGGGATTGCAACCCGCCACAAGATTCCCGATCTTCTTCTTTTCTTTCTTCGTGTACTATGCCTCCTTCGTCGGTAAGCTATGTGCAAGGCAAACGCTTCGCGAACGCGAACGAGTCTTTGCGATTCATTTAATATAGATATTCTTCGAGTTAAATCTTAATATGATTGCTACAGGACTGCTTTCAGCAATCATCGTAGAAAAGCTTTAATTTTGATTAAAAGTTACATTAGTGCAGCTAGTAAAATTCTGACAACATCTTCCAATTCCTCCGTGACTCGGTAAAGATTAATTCCTTCTTCAATGAGTTTTTGTTGCCGATATAAAATTCCAAATTGCCAAATATTGCCTGTTGTGACTGCTCCAATTATTTCGGTTTGATTTGAATCTATCCATTGGTCAAGCGCTATCATTTCTGTTGCTAATTGTGTAAATCCCCGATTTAAGTCGGCTTGTTTAGCTTCAATAACAATTAAATTAGTTGAAGAACGTAAGTAATAATCTAAATTTCCTTGGAGTTGATTGTTAACTTTAATACTATATTCAATTCGCAATTTAGCGCGAGAATAATGAATTAAATCTGTTATGGTCGGTGCGATAAGCATTTCCCGACGAGTTGCTTCATTTTCTAAATCTACGTAAGGTAATACTTCTTCAATACGTTGTTTCAAATCAGATATTCGGTCTAGAGTTCCAGAGTATTTTGGTAAAGCGAGGAACTTGCGATCAAAAGAATAACCAAATTCGGCTACTAAATCATCAACAGGAAATCCTAATTCAAAATAATTCCTAAAAGTATATGAACGCGTCAAATCAAGCAATGGTTGACGGCTCATTTCATACCTCCATATAGTTAATTCTAATGTTGTGTTGCAGGAAATACTTTAGATAAATCCAGAATTAAATCGGAAAAGTAGGGAAGATTGACAGTTTCATTAGGTAGAAAAACTAGCTTTTTTCTATAGCCAAACTTACCTTGTAAATCTTGGTAAGGTGTACTGTAGCATTCTAAACAATTATCTATAAGATTAAATATCCAATAATCTGAAATACCTCCTTGAGCATAAGTTGGTAATTTAACTTCTTTGTCATATTTTAAGGAAGAATCAGAAATTTCAATTAAAAGTAAGACATTGCATGGATTGGGATGAGATCTAAGATAATCATCATCTTGATTTTGTACAATAACTAAATCTGGTTCAGGTTGGGTGTAGTTAGGAACCAAAATCGGTTCTTGTCCTCGTAATGTTGCTCTTTCTCCAATAAGCTTGAAGAACTCTCGAAATAATCGGGTGCTACAAACAGAATGCGGTTTACCTTTAGAAACCATTTGGATAATTTCTCCATTAATGAGTTCAACTCGGTCATCTTCCCCAAAAAATCCGAGTTCTGCTAGATGTTCATATTCAGATATCGTAAAGCGTTTCGCAGTGATTGTAGTCATAAGAAAGGAAGTATAGGGCTATTTAGATCTTAATAGAGGGCGACAGCTACCCAACATTCACTCTAGCACTCGACGGGAATTGCAGCGACAACAGTTGAGGCATGTGCAGCAGATGAGTTCCGACTTGCAAGAGTTAGCGATCGCCCAACCTCTTGAAATGCTACAGCCACCACATCTTGGTTATGTAATGGAGCCGATAACAGGTATGGTTCTATTATCTAAACTGATTGATATTCCTCGCAATGGAAATTCATGTTAAACTTCACACTGTACTTCACATTATTGCTTTAGTATAGTTATAGGGAACGATAGGCAATATCTCTCGTCTCTGACTATGCTCAATTTCGCGCTCAAGCTCCACAAAGGATGTAGAAAGTGGTTAATATCAACCCACTCATTGCACAACCACCCCCAGAAGTGCCACTAGAAAATGCACCTCTTGTTCGAGTGATTGCACAGGTACGCTTTCCACCCATTCTTTCAATTGAGAAAAAAGATTTTGTGGGTTCATTTCAAGAAGCAATTCGAGAAAAATATCCTATCCTTAAACCCGAACAAACTCAGGGCTTAGTTTTTGGTTCTCAAGGTGTTGTGCAAACTACACCTCAAGTGACTTGGCGGTTTGTGAACACAACAGATAGTTGGAGAGTTTCACTAGCACCTAACTTTATAGCACTTGAGACAACTGATTACTCAAGTCGTAGTGATTTTCTAGAGCGTTTAAAGAGTGTGCTTATAGCACTCAATGAAAGTTTTAATCCTGGGATTATTGAACGATTTGGCTTGCGATATATCGATAGACTTGTTGGTCAAAATTTGAAAGATATATCATCAATTGTGAAACCTGAGATAGCTGGTATTATAGCTGCTGAGTTTAGAGAATATATTCATCAAACTATTAATGAATCTTTGTTTGTCATTCCAGAGGGCGGTGAACAAATTATTGCAAGGTGGGGAATTATGCCATCTGGTGTAACTTTTGATCCAGATGCAATTGAACCTATTGCTGAACCCAGTTGGATACTCGATCTAGATATGTCCCTTTTAAAAAATCGGGACTTTAGTATTGAAGCGTTGATGAGCGAAGCACAGTATTTTGCTGAGAGAATTTATACTTTCTTCCGATGGGCAGTGGAAGATGATTTTTTGCGACGATTCGGAGGTAAATTATGAGTAGTCTTTTGGGTAGAAAGTCCGAACAGTTATTAAGCACTTCTGCGCTCGGAGCTATGGGTCATTTAAATAATCATCAATTTATCGCCCCTAGAATTTTCATGGTTCGTTATAGTACAAATACTTCTAGAGTGACTGTTGATCTGGATTTGTTAGCTGCTTTCACAACGACAACAAGTGGGATTACTTTACCATCAACCAGTTCTACAGAAGTAACGCAGAAAGCTCTTAACGATCTGAGGAAGTTGAGTGGATTGACGTGGGATCAACTCGCTAAGCTCTTTAATGTTTCGCGCAGAAGTCTTCATTTCTGGGCAAGTGGACAACCGTTATCTCGTTTTAATGAGGAAAATCTAAATCGAATTTTAGGCACGATTCAATACATTGATCGAGGGAGCGCAAGTCTCAATCGCAGTCTCTTGTTGAAACCCGGTAGTGATGGTAGACCTCTTTTGGATTTACTAATAGCAGGTAAACACGAAGAGGTTAAGCAGAATCTTGGACCTGGGAGTACATCTAAGACACCACAATTAGTTCCCCTGTCTGAAAGTGCGCGTATGTCACGTATGCCGCAGAATCCATCTGATTTAGTTGATGCTCTTCAAGAGCCTGTCCACCTTGAACGTGGACGATCCAGATCTGCCAGAGCAGCAAGGAGCCAAAGAAACAGTAGTGGGCAATGAGCGTGATGTTTGGATTCGAGAAGTAGATGACACTCTCAAGGAGTGGTGTCAGGGTGATTGCGTGCTTGGGGAATATTGGTTTATTCAACGCTTTAATCCTCAACGTCCTCTAACATCAGATTCTGCTGATGTTGCACAAGAAAACACTGACCTTGTAGAATCCGAAGTCAAGGGTTTTGTTGTAGTTACACAGACATGCGATATTGTGCGTTCCAGTGCGGATCGTCCATTCGTAGAGGTAGTACCTCTTGTAGAGGTTAATGAGCAACTTTTGTATGAGATTCAAAAAAGTAGACGACCTCAGTTCGCCTATATTCCAGGGGTTGCAGAGCTTAATCTCGTTGCCGATCTTGATCGGGTGATGACAGTAGAAAAGGCTGTTGTTACACAATGGGAGCGTAAGGTGGGATGCCGAAGCGATGAAGAGATTAGAGCACTGGTACAAGCATTGGCGCGAAAGCGAGTTCGATTTGCTTTTCCTGATGATTTTGGAAGATTTGCTAAAAAGCTTCAAACCCGGATGCAAGATAAACATGATAAAGAAAGTGCTGAAGGCGAAGCTCTTCGTACCCTACGTGAAATTAGAGTACGTGCAGCACCTTCTTGGAATGCGCCTAAAGTCCAATTGATGTTTTGGTTTATTCGTAATGAAGAACAGGTTCAATTTGGGGAACTAAAATGGGATCAACTTCTTGAAAAATGGTTGCAATTACTCCCTGAATCTGAACGCTTCCAATCAGTAGAAGGTTTGGTAGTGTCTCTTGAAGACATGACCGCGAAAGACTATGTTGAGAGCGATCCTCTTGATTTAGATCACCTATCATCATAAAACGTAAGTTTTTAGATTCTCCTTGCTTAGGTCATAAGTAGCAATCGAATTGAAGCTATCTTACTAGATCAATTGCTAACTCATCGCCCCAATCCCATATCTCCCTTAAGTGGTACAAGAGGCTTATACTTTCTAATTCATCAACAGACAAACTACGTACAGATTGATAGCCGTCTAAAAGTGATTTACGTACTTCCTCATTTAGTTCCTCAGCAAGAACCAAATCGTAAGATCTCCATCCATAGGCACAGTAATCAAAGTCAAAAAGTGTGATTTGATTGTCATCTGTAAAATGGAAATTGCCTGTATTTATATCACCGTGTATGATGCCATAATTATTTGATTCTTTTTTAAGTTGCACAAAATGCTGTAATAACTCATCTACCATAGCTAATTCTGGTAATTCTGCTTTTTGTTCTTCAGACCAATTGGCTTCAATAAATCTTAGCGGCAGTTTTACTAAATAATCTTCATTAAGATGATTTCTATGGTGTTGACTTTGAAATGAATCTGCCGCTAAATGAAAGGATGCTATGGCTTTACCTAGTTCAAAACATTGAGTCGGTGTAGGATCTGTGTCTTCCTCAATAGGCTTCCCTTCAGCATAAGAAAAAAGAGCACAAGCTCTCAATCCAACATTTGTTTGTATCACCGACATAGTTCCTCCTTGCTTTTGAGTAATGGGGTATGATACGGGAACACCTTGAGAAAACACAAACTCCAACAAATCTAATTCAAACTGAAAATTTTCCAATTCTGGAGCATAGTACTTACCATTCAGATACACTCGAAAGACATAACGAAAATTTTCTCCTTTTATTAGGTAATGATCGTTATATCCTCGTTCTCCTTCTTCTCCTATTAACACACATTCAAATGGAAAAGTTATTTCATATTTTTCTGCTATGAAATTTTTGATTACCTCAGCCGAGATCAGCTCATTTTTAGGTAAATTTTCAGCTTTTTCAAAAAAAGAAAGTGATTTCATGCTTCTGGTGCTTCTTCGTTATCTACTTAGTTATCGGATTGCTGGATACTAATTGCTACTCTGTCACCAACACCTCAGCTACTTGTGCGATTGGAATTTAGATTTGCAGGCTTATGAACATAGCACTTCTGTCCCAATTTTACAAGAGAGCGATTATCCTCAGATTTTGATTGTGTGTTTAATTCAATACTCTAACTAAAATCAAGTCTACGAACTACTCCCTTCCCGCCATAAGATTACCGATCTTCTTTTCTTTCTTCGCGCTCTTTGCGTCTTTGCGGTTCATTTAAATAGGTATTCTTCGAGCGGGAAGGAAGTAATTAATTAAAACTTAAAGGTAGTTCGCACAACTCCGACAAAAATAGTATCGTTGCTACTGTTGTGTTCGGGATTGGTAATTACAATCCCACCAGAGGTGATAGCAATATTGCTGGTGAGTTGGTGACGGTACAACGCTTCGATATGAAATGATGTATCTCTATCCTCATTAGCACTAATGCTATTGCTTACGACTTTAGGTGGAATTCCAAAAACCAAGGCACCTATGTTACCTTTCTTACCCAAATCTGGGAAAACAACGTTGGCTGCAAAATTCAAGACTCTTGCGTCATCGTCACTCACTTCGGAATCAGCAAACATATAGTCAAACCAACCAGAGACAACCACTTTAGGAGTCACTCGGAAACTGGCTCCTAGTTGAACTGAATCAGTTGATGTGCTAACATTACCAGATGACTTCAGCGTTAAGCTTGGTGGTCGTAGAAAACTGCTGTGATTCTAAGGTAGCATTGTGAGCTTCCAAAACATCTACCCGTCCCCGCAAAGTTGCCAGTTCAGTGGCAAACTCCTCTTGCAGCCGCTGCACTGCTTTTTTCAGCCACCTGATTCGGTGTAAGCAAGGCAATTGAGTACTTGTCGTCCCGTCGAGTCTCCACAAACTCTTGCAGGACATCCATTTCATCCTGTCTGTATGCCAAGTGCAGCGAGCCGCACCGATCCAAATGAAATCCGGCTTTCGAGGCAACCTCTACCCAAATTTCACGCGATCGCAACGCTCGATCCAGCAAACCACCACTTGGCTGACCAATCGGCCAAACCATACCAAAATTGCGGATCGATGCCTCCGTATGAGTATGCAAAACTTGATTAGTTCTTTGTCCTACTTGGATGGTCCAATATGAAAAAAGCTATCCCTTGCGGATATTTCGGCACGATCGCCCATACTCAAGTTAGTAGTTATGGGTTACTTCTTTCTTACATATTAGGACAGGTTGGCATATCATCTCCAACAAGTAGTCTTGCGAGACTAGGTAATGCCTCACCGTAAGTTGGGTGAATGTGAACCGATTGTTCGAGTACCTGCCATGTTGTTTTAGCTTCCATAAGTGACAAAAAGACATGCACGAGTTCAGCCGTTTCGTACCCAACCAGCGTTGCTCCTAAAATCAAATTTGTGTGTGTGTTGATGACCATGCGGTAGAAACCCAAATCGTGCCCCCACTCAATGCTACGGGCGATGTGAGCCATTGGCAGAGTGACTTCGCGGGCAGTAATGCCCTGTTTGTGAGCCTGCTCTAGCGTCATCCCTACCCGACCCACTTGCGGCTCAGTGTAAACGGCATAGCCTAACACCCGATCGTTGCGTGTCCGGTGTTCGCCACAAAGAATGGCTTTCAAGCGACGATAGTCTTCCCAAGAAACATGGGTAAAAGCAGGCTGCTTGGCAACGTCTCCGATCGCATAAATTCCAGAATGAGTCGTTTGAAACCAATCGTCGATTTTAACAAATCCTTGTGCATCTAATTCAACGCCTGTCACCGCAGTATTTAATGCCTGAGTATTCGGTGTGCGCCCAGTTGCAATCAGCAATGCTTCCCCATTAAGTACTTCACCATTGTTCAGCGTTAGAGTAAACACACCGTTAGTTATTGATGGAAGAAATTGAAGTTTCTCATGCCGCTTTATGGGGAAGATCCCATCATTCGCACCACGCTCGCTCGAGAAGTACACAAAACGGAGCAATTCGTAATAAATCGGAGTCATTCGATTTATTGACTTCACCATGACGAGAGCGTAGAACTGTTTATTCTGCGTTACTTGCAAAGGACACGGTACAAGACAAGTACAAAGAATGAATGCTAAAGGCTTTCCCGCCATAGCCAGCATTAAAAAGAATCCCATTACTGGTAAAAAAGAAGTTAAGCTAGTAGCCAAAAATCAGAAATATACTCATGCGACAGCTGGTGACTATGTGATTTGCAATTTGCTGAAAGATCGGAAACACATTAAAGCGGGAATTTATCGAGCTAGAATTAAAACTCCAACTCAAAAAGGGGTAGAAGTGCTAATTAGCGATCATCGGATTGCTGTAGATCGACACTACATTAAACTAATTCACCGCTCTGACGGTTATGAATACAGTTTTACTACGATTGACCAAGATTTACTACGTTTTAGCGCTATTTGATAACATGACAAATCTCCAAACTGATGCAATATCTGCGGTCACGTCGGTGTTTATTGCTACTGGATAATACAGAAAGCATTTTGCAGCGAGAGCCAGTGGGACAATGGATATCGGGCTACGAAGGTTACGGGCAGTTGCTCAGACAATGGGGCAACTCTCAGTTCCGATACTACAGGCGGTCAGGGTAATATTAGAGTGCGATCGCGTAACTTAATACTGCGTCACGGTAGCAGCATTACTACCAACGCCAGGGGAAAAGCAACTGGCGGTAATTCTTACTAGAATGAAGTACAGATTTATCTGCCACGGGCTGCTACAGGCTGCGGTTCCATAACTTTTTTATGTATTGCACCCAATTGAAAAGCGCTATATTTGTCCAAAGGGGCTTTGCCTAAGTTCGATTAAAATAGGAAATAGGAATGCTATATACGTTCAGTAAACCAAAAATACTCTTCAGAATCAAACAAAAATTATGGCTTACTCAGACTTCAACGATTTACCCAATGTAATCAATCAATTTCATCTAAAGTTAATTCAAGAAACACCACAGTTATTTTCAGATGCTCCCCCAATACAACCCAGCAATTTACTTAATGAAATTCTCAGAAGAAACGCAACAAGAGTTGTTCTAGAATTGAGAAGTGAAAAAGAAAAAAGCGAACGAGTCATCAGTCCCATATTAACAGAACTGCAAGAAATTTCCAGTACCCCTATTAACGTATTTTCAGGAGAAACGTTTAATGTAGACAAATCAAATGGTTTAAACGGTGTGTGCGACTTCTTAATATCAAAAAGTCCGATAAGTATTACAATCGTTAAACCCGTAATAACCGTAGTTGAAGCCAAAAAGTCAGATCTAGCTTTAGGCTTACCTCAATGTATTGCTGAAATGGTGGCTGCCAATAAGTTTAATAAAGATATGCAACAAGTTTTTGGTGTAGTTACCACAGCAACACAGTGGACTTTTTTGAGTCTAACAAATAATGCAGTCACCATTGATCCTACCATATATTTGTTTCCACCTGTAGATAAAATTTTAGGAATCTTGGTGGCAATGGTAACTAGTACAAATGATGAAGCTTAGAAAAACGATTCACCCTTATGTACAGAGCGATCGCTTTCAGAAGCGCTGATTTTACTGGTGCTAACTTAAAAGGTGCAAACTTCAGCTATGCCCTAGCTGGATTGCAAAAGTACTTAAAATGATTGTGTGATTAATGAGAGTGGAAAGTTCGAGCACATGAAAACAAATTGATTAAACTCTGCTGCTTGCTAAGTGACTGACTGAGAATTACTGAAGTTTTATAACTTGCACTTTGAATCTTACTCTTGGTTTGACTCTTTTTCTTAACAGTTATGAGGGATTATTACCTCAACTCGCTCACGACCTCCTTTTTGATCGTACCCATCCAACCTTTGCCTGGTTTGTGCGTGATTCCGCACCATTTATTCTTATTGGCAATTGGTTATAACTTGCCTGTTAGGTCGAGGAGGAGTATTCTCTTTTTCCCCTCCCAATTAGAACCTAAAAATTTTCTACAGTGCCTAACATTTGTAAGATTTTTTCTACATTATCCAAATCTCCAGCGATCCGGCGAATGGGCTGAGGCCAAACTTTGACGAGGGTGGGAGTTGCAGAAACTTGATCCGCTTCTGCTTGTTCTGGATTCGTTAAAACATCAATAACTTTTAAGGTGTAGGGATAGCCCAGATATTGTTCTAAAAGTTCGTGTAAATTTTGCAAAATGCGCTCTGTTGCTGCACTGTGTCCAGCTACAAACAGGCGGAGGACGTAGCCTTGTGTCTTTGATTGTTTTTCGGCGGAGACGACTGGTTGATAGTAGGAAGGGACTGGATCGGAAAGCTCTAGGCGCACAACTAAGTCGTGATCTTCCCAAAGCTGAGGAAATGTGGAACGATACGCTGACAAAACCATGCGATCGCACAACCCTTCTGCCCAAGGAGTCGGTTGCCACGCCAGTTCTCCCGTACTAAAAATAGCATTTAGTACGGCTTGATGCTGCATCACTGTTGGGTAAGCTTCGGCAAAAACTTGTATTTTCTGAGTGCGCGGATCTAACCAGCGATCAACCGTCGCTGTATAACAAGGCACTAAGAAATGCGGAGGTTCTGGTAAATCCAAAATTTCCTGCAAAGTAGCGCACAAATGCAAATGCCATCGACCTTGTTTGCTAGGGTCGATGCAATAAATTAAATCTCCTCCCGGAGTAAACAGCGCAATACCTTTAAACAGGGTGGGGTAAGTTGGTTTGTCTGAAGTCAAGGGTGTGAAAAAGGGAGTGGTGAGTGGGGAATGGGGAGTGGGGGAAGACAGCAGCAATCCCTACTCCCTATTCCCTACTCCCTATTCCCTTTTTTTAAACTCTACCACGGAGGAATTGAGCCATTTCGTTTGGTGTTGGTGACATTTCTAGGGCAGTTTCTTCCGTAATGCGACCTTCAGAGTAAAGATTAAGCAGGGACTGGTTCATGGTAACCATGCCATCAAAACTTGCTTGCTTCATCAACTCTGTAATTGCATCATACTTCCCTTCTTTAACCCAGTCTTTCACAGCATCAGTATTGATGAGAACATCGTGGAAGGCAGCACGCTTACCATCAGTGGTACGGCACAAACCTTGAGCAATTACTGCCACTAAAGACTCGGCAAGTGCAACCCGCATCGCATCTTGTTCATCTCCATTGTAGAGATTGAGAATACGTTCAATAGTTTTCACAGCGCTATTAGTGTGCAGCGTTCCCATAACCAAGTGACCTGTTTGTGCGGCTTTCAAAGCTGTGTTCACTGTTTCTTTATCCCGCATTTCACCCACCAGAATCAAATCTGGGTCTTCCCGCAAAGCTGCTTTTAATGCGTTATCAAATTTTCGGGTATGCATTCCCACTTCCCGTTGTTTGATCAAAGACTTTTTACTTCTGTGAACAAATTCAATCGGGTCTTCAATGGTAATGATATGTTTGGCCGTTTCTGAATTGATATAGTCAATCATTGCTGCCATTGTAGTTGACTTACCAGAACCTGTGGGACCTGTAACTAGAATCAAACCTTTGTGATAGTGGCATATATCCTTGAAAACAGTAGGTAGCCTTAACTGTTCCATTGTCAATATTTTCAAAGGAATTAGGCGCAGTACCATCGCATAGCCTTTGAGGGAGTCAAAAATATTAATCCGCACCCTAGCAAATTCGTACTGAGTAGCCCCGTCAAATTCAAGTTGTTCTTCAAAGCGATGAATTTCCGCATCAGTCATGATCTCCCGCATCCACTCCATAAACGTCGGTTTATCGGTTTCGGGATAATCTGTTGGCTGCATTTCTCCTCGGTTTCGGAAACGAGGTACTTCACCCACGCCCAAGTGAATGTCAGAATACCCCTTATCGAAAGCTTCTTGTATAATCTGTGCCAGAGTCAGTCCCGAATTATTATTTTTAGGACGAGAGGAAGTAGCCATTGGTGGTGGTGTTCCGGGACGATGAGCCGATGGAGCAGCTGTAGGCGGTGGTGGTGCAGAGGCGGCGGAGTTTGTTGTCGCAGTACGGTTGGGATGCCTATCTACTGGTAATTCTAAAGTCTGTGTTGACTGACGCATCGTACTCATCGCAGGTGGTGGTGGTGGTAATGGGGGAACACCACGAGTTGAATTTGCTGCGGGATTCAATGGACGCTGTGATTCTGTCATATCTGTTTACAAATAAGGCGCGTATTGATTTGCTAGAAATTCATAACAAAAGTTTAACTTTTGTTTAACTTTTGATAGATGCAACTATCTTGTTTGGTCTATCTATTTGCTGACTTGTTCAAAAAATGGCGCATAACAGCAATTTCTCTGACCGATTTCACTTTATTGTTTAACTTGTATCATTTTTTCTAACTTAGGTATGTTCTCTATTAGTTTGAGAAACTGTTTAACTGGACTGCATCTCATTTATTACACAGTTTACGCCAAATATACTCAGTAATGACATTGAGTTTTTAATGTAATTTTAAATACATTTGTATTTTAAGAAAACTTTACACTTATATGAGAAAAATTTTTCTGCTCTTTATGTTCAAAACTGTGTTATCCGTAAAACCACTACTCATAATTCATTCAACACCAGCTATAAATTATGAGAAACATTGTTTATTTTAATAAGAAATATTAAGCAGATTGGAAACACAGGACCTGAAATAAACCTTAAAGATCGATACTCAATTACCTCTCTATCGAGAGATAGATGATATGGAGGAGTTTTCCACCAACTGCTTAATCAAAGAGAGTTCCATAATTGCGAAAGATTAACTGTAAAGTTTATTAAATAAATGCTCATTTTCCCAATTGGTTTTTATATACTGGACTTCTAATTGTTGATCCCGCTGCTAACGAGAGCGAGATTTTCACAAATTCAAATTTCTGTCTTGATTTTGGAGAATAGAGTTATGGCTTTGTCTCAGACATCTGATTTAGGAAAGACTTATTCTTTACTAATAGTTAAAAGTTTTTTGATATGGACTTTTACACTGGCAGTGTGTTTGTTGGTTGTCGGTTTTCCTCTAGTTGTTTTGATGGCTACGATCGGATGTCTGTTGTCAATTGTGTTGCAATCGGTAATGCCTGTTAGTGCAGTTTTGCTTGTTGCAGGCGGTTTAATTATGTTTAATGTGATGGCTGTGGTGTTGGCAGCTGGGGTTCTCACTTTCAAAGGCGTTCATCCTAAAGAAGTGCAGTGGTTAAGTTGGCTGCATGGAGAAGCTGAGAATATCCAAGCTACTAGCATTTATGCTTCCTGCCCGTTAACCTGTGAAATCAAAATGTAATTACCGCAACTCAATTCGACAACAGTACACCTGCCCGGTTCAACCGGGTTTTTTCATGTTTTGTCATTGGTCATTTGTCACTGGTCACTGATTATTTTTATTTTCTTCCTGCGGAACAGGCAGAACGCCCGTTTTGTTTTATGGAAACTTATTTATAGAGGCGTGCGTGACTAGATTTCATCTTAATAAGAATAATTATATGAATATACTTAATTTTTGAAATACCCGTAGGGTGGGCAATGCCCACCAACAGATATGTGGTGGGCATTGCCCACCCTACATTACTATTGACCAATGACAAATGACAAATGACAAATGACAAATGACAAATGACAAAAAAACAGATTCACATTATATTAGGCACTCGTCCGGAAGCAATTAAGCTAGCTCCGGTGATTCAGGTTTTTCAAAGCTCGTCAACTGTTGATACTAAAGTCATTCTCACCGGACAGCATCGCGAGATGGTGGAACAGGTTATGCAGCTGTTCGACCTCAAAGCAAATGACGATCTGGAGATTATGCAGCCAAAGCAGACTCTCAGTGACATAACTTGCCGCAGCTTGAGGGGTTTGGAAGAATTATTCCAACAAAATAAGCCTGATTTAACGATTGTGCAGGGAGACACAACAACTGCTTTTGCAGCAACTTTAGCAGCATTTTATCAAAAAATTCCTGTGGGTCATGTGGAAGCTGGGTTACGAACGGATGACTTGCTCAATCCTTATCCAGAAGAAGCGAATCGTCGGTTGATTTCACAACTCACTCAACTGCATTTTGCTCCAACTCCCTTAGCTGTGGAAAATCTGGAACGTTCTGGTGTTTTGGGTGAAGTTCATTTGACTGGTAACACGGTGATTGATGCACTGTTGAGTGTTGCTGCACGGGAACCTGCTTGTTGTGTACCGGGATTGGAATGGTCTCAGTACCGGGTTTTGCTGGCAACAGTTCACCGTCGTGAGAATTGGGGCGAACCATTACAGGATATTGCTCAAGGGTTTTTGCAAATACTGGATAAAATTCCCGATACGGCTTTGCTATTACCGTTACATCGCAATCCTACGGTGCGAGAACCATTACAAGCATGGCTGGGTAATCATCCTCGAATTTTTCTGACAGAACCTTTGGATTATGCCGAACTTGTGGGAGCGATTATGCGATCGCATCTTGTGCTGACTGATTCTGGTGGTTTGCAGGAAGAAGCACCAAGTTTGGGAAAACCAGTACTGGTGCTGAGAGAAACCACAGAAAGACCAGAGGCGGTGACTGCGGGTACTGCTAAACTGGTGGGAACTGCAAGTGAGAATATTTGTGCCAATGCAGTTGAATTACTAACCAATCTAACTGCTTATGAAACAATGGCAAACGCGATTAATCCCTTTGGGGATGGGCAAGCCTCAAAGCGAATTTTGCAAATCGTGCAAGATTACTTTGGTATAAGTACGTAAAATTTTAGTTAAGCAATCGTGCCAAATAATAAAGTACAATGATCTCAATGCAAAGACCCAGTTTAAAAAAGCTGGGTTTTTCCGTATTCGCCCTACTCAAGTTAATCTACCTATTTACAAAAATTCTGTCCAACTTTTTCCATGATAAATAAAGCTAATGTTTTATTTAAGACCAAAAAGTGGATATTGATTTCATACACAAAAAATCGTCTAAATCAAGATTCGTTAGGAATTGCAACCTTTGTCAAAATATTTCTGGTGACTAAAATGAGAATTCAAATGTTGCTTTTGTATACTTTCAAAACACTGGAGTCCCATTTTACGAAAACCACACTTATTAATAATTTCTATTGACAACTAGTACTAAAATTAGGAGAAAACTCGGAAGCGAAAGTAACTACACAATAGTTACATTACTAACAATGTCTTCATCCCAATAATTTAACACCTTGGCAGCACATCAAGCACCCCCTGGCCAATTTATGTACTTGCACAACTGTCCAGAATTCCAACTGTTTTTGGAGTATACACCCACAGCAGTGGCCATGTTTGACCGCCACATGCGTTACATGGCAGCCACCCGCAGATGGTTAACAGACTACGGTTTCCAACAGGAAAGCTATATTGGTCGCGAGCATTATGAGGTTTTTCCTCAAACTCCCGACATATGGAAAACAGTGCATCAACTGTGTTTGACTGGTTATACCGAAAACGCGTCAACTGACAGTTTTGTCCGGGAAGATGGTTCTGTGGAGTGGGTGAAATGGAAGGGTTACCCTTGGTATGACAGCAATGGTGAAATAGGCGGCACAATTTTCTCTTCTGAAATCATTACCGAAGGCAAGTACACTCAAGAGGCAGTGGTTAAGAAACAAACAGCATTAGCCACAACTATTAGAGACATTTCACAACCCAAGTGGGCTGAAACGGGTGTTGGCAAATCAGCAGCACAGTTTCGAGCGCTAGCAAAGAGAGAGCAACTACTCAATAGGTTAGCGAGTCAAATCCGTAACTCTCTTGACCTAGATACAGTTATTGAAACAGCAATCCAAGAAATACAGCAGTTGTTGCAAATTGATCGTTGTACCTTCTGTTGGTACAAACCAGATACCAACCCACCAATTTGGGAAGCTATCAAGGAAGCAAGAAATCCAAATTTACCTGCAGTACTGGGTTGTTACCCGGAGATTCTTATTGGTTCGGTTCATCAGCAGCTGTTAAACCAAGAAATCGTTCGGATAGATGATGTGGCAACTTTTGCTGATTCCAATTTTCGGCAGTTAGTTCAATCTTTGGGATACCAATCAACAATACAGTTACCGTTTAAAACACGTTCTGGTGACATTGGAGTTATATCCTGCGCTCAATGCAGTTACCCGCGTCCTTGGACTGATAGTGAAGTAGAACTTTTACAAGCAGTTATTGCTCAGTTAGCGATCGCTGTCAACCAAGCTGAACTTTATCGACACACTCGTCAAGCTGCAGTCAATGCCCAAAAACAAGCATATCAACTTGAAAGAACTTTAGAAGAACTGAAAAAAACGCAAACTCAACTTGTACAAAGTGAAAAAATGTCCAGTCTGGGACAACTGGTTGCTGGAGTCGCCCATGAAATCAACAATCCAGTCAATTTTATTTTTGGCAATATAGTTCATGCCAATGGCTACGTAGAGGATTTGTTAAATTTGCTGAAACTTTACCAGCAAACATATCCCCAGCCCTCTCTAGAAATTCTTGAGGAAATCGAAGCTGTTGATTTGGACTTTTTGATGATGGACTTGCCAAAGCTGTTAACTTCCATGAAAATGGGAGCCGATCGCATTCGTGAAATTGTCCGTTCGTTACGCAGCTTTTCCCGTCATGATGAAGCCCAAATGAAAGCAGTGGATATTCGTGAGGGAATTGACAGTACACTCATGATTTTACAACATCGACTCAAGGCAACAACAACTCGTCCTGAAATTGAAGTTATTAAAAATTATGAGCCTCTTGGGCCAATTGCTTGCTACGCCGGACAGCTAAACCAAGTGTTTATGAATTTGCTTGCAAATGCCATTGATGCGTTGGAAGAGCAATGGAGTCGAAGCAATTTTGCAATTTACAATTCACAGCTTGCATTGACAACTTTCGGATGTGGTAAGAGTTCTTTACTGCAAGAATCTCAAATTTTCCATCCTAAAATCCGCATAAATACTGAGATAGTTAAGGGTAATTATGTTGCTATTTGCATTGCTGACAATGGTTCGGGTATGACTCCAGAAGTTCAAAATCGACTATTTGATCCATTTTTTACGACGAAACCTGTTGGTGTTGGTACGGGTTTAGGGCTGTCAATTAGCTACCAGATCGTTGAGAAACATGGAGGGAAACTTTACTGTCGTAGCAAGTTGGGTCAAGGCACTGAATTTGTTGTTGAGATACCGATTCATCATCTTTGAAAATACTTAGTTGTTAGTTGTTAGTTGTTAGTTGTTAGTGGAGTAGGATAGGCGTCTCGCCTGTCACCGTTAGTTGTTAGTGGAGTAGGATAGGCGTCTCGCCTGTCACCGTTAGTTGTTAGTGGAGTGGGATGGGCGTCTCGCCTGTCACCGTTAGTTGTTAGTGGAGTGGGATAGGCGTCTCGCCTGTCACCGTTAGTTGTTAGTTGTTAGTGGAGTAGGATAGGCGTCTCGCCTGTCACCGTTAGTTGTTAGGATTTTGTGGAGTGGGATAGGCGTCTCGCCTGTCACCGTTAGTTGTTAGGATTTTGTGGAGTGGGATAGGCGTCTCGCCTGTCACCGTTGGTGGTTAGGATTTTGTGGAGTGGGATAGGCGTCTCGCCTGTCACCGTTGGTGGTTAGGATTTTATGGGATAGGCATTTCTGCCTCCATTATATTTAGGACGGGCAAGGATGCCCATCCTACAAGAGGTTATTAACCACTTAACCGCTTCTAAAAGTTTGGACAAAGCTACCCACAAGTAGATAAATCTGTACAAACCCAACTCCACGGTATAAGTTCGCTCAACTAGAAGTGCCATTTGGCTTGGTTCCCTTGCCCCATGGCTTAGGTTCCTTGACCACTAATCCCCAGTTAGAGATACTGAAATTAATTCAGTACGAGACTTAAAAATGTATTCAGTTTTTAACAATTAGTTTGTGCTAAGTGTTTCAAGGTTCTCACGCCAAGTAAGCTTTTGCATCCCGCACTAATCAAGCGTCTGAAGATAGTACCTCAATATCCCTAAAAAGTCAAGCTTTGGGTAAAGGTGTATCGGTTTCAATTTACAGTTTATAACCCTAAAAACATTCGGGTATTTGAATCAACAACTCCAGTTACAGGTAAGCCATTTTTGGCTTGAAAGTTTCTGACTGCTCTTTCTGTTGCACGATTGTAATTACCCGTCACTCGCACACCCAGATATCTCTGAATTTCTCTAACAGCACTACCTCGAGAACCTCTTGAAAGGACATCTCGACCACCCGTGCTGTAATCGCTGTTGTAACTGTAATAGTCGTTATTGCGATCGCGATTACGATAGAGATAGTCATCATCATAGTAGCGATCGGGGCTAGAGTAGAGGTAATCAGTATCGTAGCGATCGCGGTTACGATAGAGGGAGTCATCATAGTAGCGATCGGGGCTAGAGTACAGGTAAGTAGTATCGTAGCGATCGCGATTACGGTAGAGGTAGTCATCATCGTAGTTAGGCGTGTAACCCGTGTTTGCATATTGATTTAATGCTCTTCTGGTTTCCGGTCCAACTCTTCCATCTACTGGGTATATGCTGTTGTTTTGCTGGAAGTTTCGGACTGCTCTTGCAGTTGCAGTACCGTAGTATCCGGTAGGTGTTATTCCCAAAATTCTTTGAACTCTTCTAACAGCAGATCCTTGAGAACCCAAACTCAAGACACGACCACCAACACCAAGACCGGGAGTATGTCCACTACCAGGTCTCCGGTTAATCCATCTTGTAGAAGCATAATAGCCAGTAGACAAGCGAGCGAATCCTCTTGTATATCCTCTAACATTTGGAAGTCGAGAGCCATTGCGGTAGCAAGCTACTCTAGAGTAATAAGTCGATGGACCTGTACGAATATTGAGACAACTACCATTTGTGCTGACATAATATCTACCAGGACCGGAGTAAGCGGCTGACACGACTTGAGATTGGGCTAAAATTGCAAACAAGGCTGTAGCCGTAGCATACGTAAGCCAAGTCGATTTAAAAAGTTTTTTCCAATCTAACGTTAATTTAAACTCTGGCAAACTAAATTCATCTTCTACAGTTGCTTCCGCGTAAGCACTGTCCATCAGAGAATAAATAAGATATTCCACCAGGCACTCCTTGATTAACTAAAACCTAATAAATGCAGAAGTTTACTTAGTTTTTCTTTCAATTTTGTTCTCTAAGTGTATTTTACAGTACATATATGTTACATTTTTTGATGGTAAATAAAATATCACTAATAATTAAGATTTATAACAATTGACCTAAAAATTATAGTTGAAAGTGCGATACTAATGGATACTTTACCTTCAGTATATTTAGCAAGAGCAGAACCATTCAAGATTAAAAACAATTTGACAACCCAATTGTTTTGAAGGATGGATGTTCTTGACCTATGGGAGAGACGTTTGGAGCGATCTAAATCTTTGATAACTTAGGCACCGGGGTCATTAATTGAGTAAATTCACCTTCTTTAAACGTCCGATCCCAGTTAGCAGGTAGACGATGGGGATTGGGATTATCTTTTGTTGGCACGTACATAAAAATATAGTCACAATGTACGCCATCTAGCTTTGTCTCCGGAGTAACGCCCCAGTCTCCGATGTATGTACCTGTCAGAGTTGCACCTCTCAAATCTGTTTTGTCTAGTTGTGTTCCTGTAAGATTTGCTCTGGAAAGATCGGCATCTTGCAAATTCGATTCATTTAGCTTGGCTGCAATGAAGCTAGCATCTTTCAAATTTGCGCCCTGCAAATTCATACTTTGTAAATCCCAGCCATCAAGAGTTTTGCCTTGTAAATCTTTTGTAACTAGCAGTTGTCGTAAATTCTTATCTTCAAGATAAGAATCCCTAACATCAGCCCGATTCAGCATTTTTGCCTGAAACCAGCAAGTACGTGTCAGGATAGATTTGTTGAAATTGGTGTTTTTTAGTCTTGCCTGTGTAAAGTTGGCATCTGTCAAATTGCTACCTTGAAAATTCGTTCCACGCCTTGTGACAAAATCCAGAGCAACATTGCGAACCCAGATTTGTCTTTCATCTTCAAAGAGTGCGCGACAACCAATGTCAGCAGACAGGAATATTGTCAAGACTGCGACTGCTCCTGCTAACGATCCTACGACCGGACCTCCTATCCTAACGGCTGCTACCACTCCTACCCCAGCGACAGCCCCTGCTACAGACACTGTCACTGCGACTGCCAATAATCCAGCAACAGCCCCTGCCATCGCTGCTGCCCCTGCTATAATAACAACACCCGTCGCTGCGGCGAGCGCTGCGATCGCTCCTGTGACGACGACTGCCACAAATGTTGCCAATTCCATAATTCCTGTCTGAGTTCCAGCCCTCGCCCATGTCACTGCTACTATCCCAGCCCATGTGACTCCTGCTACAGCTGTCCATGTCACTGCTACTGCCAAAAAACCAAAAGCGGCTGCTACTCCTTGGCGCATAGTGATGAGAAAAAAGACAAACAACACTGTTAAACTAACGGCAGCTACATAAGTATTTTCACGGTTCCCATTAGCGAGAATACATCCTATGAGAGAACCACCAGTAGCTGATAGCAATCCCGATATAGCTGATAGTAGTAATGCAATAATGACTGTGGCAATTACCCAACGACGTTGCAGTCCCGCTTTAACATGACTGAAGTTTGCTCCTTTAAGGAAGGCACCCGTAAAGTCAGCACCTCGGATATCTGAATAGGAGAAATCTGCGCCTGTTAAGTCTTGCCCTTTGAAGGATTTACCTCTGAGTTTGGCACGCTGGTAGTTATGAGCCACGTTTAATTACAATTAAGATGGAAAACTGTTATTACAGGTCGTAGCATATCAGTTTATGTCAGATGAGGATAGGTGTCAAATGGTTAGTTGTTAGTTGTTAGTCTCTTGAATCCCTACTCCCTACTCCCCACTCCCTACTCCCTTTTATTAAAATTTTTTCACCAAAGCTTCACGGCTAATTTACTTTGCTTGCGGAAACTGGATGAGGTTGGCAAACGACTTGTAGAAATATGGCGAATAAATATCAAGCGAACAGCAAATCTACAGGAATAGTAGCAAAGTATCCACCTCCACAAGGATGGCGCAGAACTTTCCATAGCGTCCGCGCCCGTCTGTTAGTTTGGTACTTTCTGCTAACAGCTTGTACGGCAATCTTTTCTATCCAAACAACTCGCCAGATATATTGTGATGATTTAAAAGCAAGATCTGACGCTTCTTTGGCTAAAGAAGTAGCGCGATTTAAGTTACTGGAAAAGCAGTATAGTGCAAAGCGATCGGAAAATCCAGTAGAGACTGCTGCATTGTTTGATAAATTTTTGGCTAGTTATGCTCCTACACGTAATGAGTATATTATTACTCTCATCAACGACGAAATTTACAAATACAGCCCGATTTTACCTTCTGAGCTTTTAGAGCAGTATCCAGCCCTGATACAGCGCTGGACTCAACTTAAGGAACCAAAAAACGGTTACATACAAACTTCTACACAAAGGATTCGTTATGTAGCATACCCAGTCAGTGTAGGCGAAGAAAGAGCCATGTTTATTGCAATTCATGATGCTTCAGCTGCCTTTCAAGCGGGAACGAATGCCATTTCCTTGGTCATGCAAGTCACACTGATTGT
Organism: Scytonema hofmannii PCC 7110; assembly: GCF_000346485.2. Lineage (NCBI taxonomy): Bacteria > Bacillati > Cyanobacteriota > Cyanophyceae > Nostocales > Scytonemataceae > Scytonema > Scytonema hofmannii. The sequence goes on along the minus strand of NZ_KQ976354.1, from coordinate 10,015,259 downwards.
TCTGCTCATCTTTTTCTTACTAGCATGGGTTACGGCTGGTAGGGTACTTTATCCTCTACGTTTGCTAACGAAAACGGCTCAGTCTATTACTGAGTCAGATATGACACAGCGTATTCCTGTGAAGGGAGCGGATGAAATAGCGGAGTTGACGAAAACTTTTAATGAAATGCTGGATCGGCTACAGTTTGCCTTTGATAGCCAGCAAAAGTTTCTCAACGATGTTAGTCATGAACTGCGGACTCCCATTACGGTGATTCAGGGTCATCTGGAAATGTTACCGTTTTGCCCAGAAAAACAAGAGGTGACTATTGCCTTGGTGATGGATGAGTTAGACCGCATGAGTCGCCTGGTTAATGACTTACTACTGCTAGCAAAAACAGAACGTCCAGATTTTCTCAGGTTAAAGCCAGAAGAACTAGATTGGCTGACAGAGGAAATATATCTCAAAGCGCGATCGCTTGCCAATCGGGATTGGCGGTTGGAATCTAAAGGGTTGAGTCCGATCGTGGTTGACCGTCAGAGGTTAACTCAAGCGGTGATGAATTTAATTCAGAATGCAGTTCGCCACACGAGCAATAATGATAGCATTACACTTGGTTCCTCTGTAAAAGGGGATCGTGTTTATATTTGGGTAAGCGATACAGGAGTTGGAATTGCCCCAGAAGACCAAAAACGCATTTTTGAGCGTTTTGTAAGGGCGACGAAAGAAGACCAGTGTGAAGGGCATGGGTTGGGATTGGCGATTGTGCAAGCGATCGCTCAAGCTCATGGTGGATGGGTCGAACTTGTTAGTCGTCTGGGTCATGGGTCTACCTTCACTCTTGTGATTCCCCTTGCGTCTGACGAAGAGCACCGAATTTATGAATCGGATTCTTATCGCCGAAGACAATCTTCGCATCACAGCCTTTCTGGAAACTGGGTTAAAAGCACACGGGTTCATAACCACAGTCGTCATCAAGGCTAGCGATGCATTGAGTCTGGCGGATAGTAATAATTTTGACTTGTTGATTCTCGATCTGGGTTTGCCAGATAAAGATGGCTTGGATGTACTGCAAGAGTTGCGGGGAAGAGGAGAAACCTTCCCCATTATCGTCCTGACTGCCCGTGATGGTGTGGATGATACGGTCGCAGGACTAGAGGGAGGTGCTGATGATTACATTACCAAACCATTTCGGTTTGAAGAACTGCTAGCACGTATCCGAGTTCAATTACGCAACAGTCATGTACCTAGAGCGAAGGAAGAAACTATTTTGAGAGTTGGTAATATTGCTCTAAATTTGATCGCACGAGAAGTTTGGGTGGGAGATAGGTTGGTAGAACTTTCCACTCGTGAATTTATTTTGGCAGAAGTGTTTTTACGTCACCCGATGCAGGTTATGAGTCGAGAACAGTTACTTAACCGCATTTGGGGTTATGACTACGATCCAGGGTCAAATATTGTTGATGTTTATGTGGGTCACTTGCGGAAGAAATTGGGAAGCGAGCGGATTGAGACTATCAGGGGAATGGGTTATCGGTTGCGAACTTAAGAGTGACCAGTGACCAGTGACCAGTGACCAGTGACCAGTGACCAGTGACCAGTGAAGGGAGTAAATGTCTCCAAATAGAAATTCAATGACGTACTGTGCTAATCATTTCTAGAAGCAGATCGAGCGAGCTTTTTCGCCATAAACACGCTATTCGGGTCGTCAATGTATTCAGCGAAGGGACCTCGATACTCGAACCCATACCGTATGTACAAGGCCCGTGCCGGGGCGAACTCTGGCATTGCCCCTGTTTCCAAATACAGGCAATCGTAAGCACGCAGGTCGGCTTTTTTAATGATGTGTTCAAGAATCTTTGAGGCGACACCCCTATTGCGGTGTGCCTTGGCGGTACGCATTGATTTGACTTCACCACTTCTTGAGTCTAGTTCTTTCAGTGCCCCGCATCCGAGTAATTCCGCTCCCTCCCAAGCCGACCAGAAGGTAATATCGGGCGATCGCAATGCCTCTAAATCAAGAGCATGAACGCTTTCTGGCGGTGTAATCTCATTCATATTTTCGAGATGTTCACGGAGAAAGTCAGCGATCTTTTTACCTGTCAGATCATCTTCGCGAATTTGCAAACAACTCATCTCCTTAATTTACTCACATAATCTAAACGCTTAATCGATAAAACAGAGAAAATGACAAAGGCGATCGCGTACTTCTTAGCGGAACGAGCGATCGCCTTCAAAAAAACACAATCTCCTTTTATCATGCCACAGCTTCAAGCCCTTGCGCTAAACGAACAAATTCTGCGAGAGCGAGAATTAAACCAATACATCTTCGCCCAAGCCAACGCGATCGCTCAACATTTTTTGATAAGCAAGGACTCCTAGGGAGTGCCAATGAACTTATGAGCACCAAGAGTAAAATAATCCAAACTTCGTTATTATTGCATTAAGCCGCCGTAAAAGAGACCCACTAGCAATGTTTGCCCTTATCTCACCCGAAAAAATCCAATTACCACCGGGGTCGGTAGTGCGCTTACTTGCCACCTGGCAAGAATATCAGAGTTTGTGTGACCAGAGGGGGGATGGATCGCTTCCACGCCTCAAGTATCGCAATGGAGAAGTCTTGCTGATGTCGCCCTTACCAGTGCATGGACGCGATGCCAATTTAATCGCCGATATTGTGAAAGCACTATTGGATCGCGATGGGCGGGAGTATGATGCGTTTACACCTGTGACCATGGCTTTGCCCCAAGAGAGTGGGATTGAGCCAGATTATTGTTTCTACATCGACAACTGGCAAGCGATCTCTGGGAAAAAACGTATCGACTGGCGACAAGATCCCCCTCCAGATTTAGTCATCGAAATTGATGTCACCAGTTATTCCGATGTGGGCGATTATCTACCCTATCGAGTTCCTGAAGTTTGGCTCCTCAAAAATCAACAGCCATTGATTTACCAGTTGCAAGAAACCGATTACCAACTCCAAACTCAGAGCCGCTATTTTCCAGACTTTGATTTGCTAAGCGCAATCGCCCGATGCGTTCAAGTTGCCTACGATCGCAACACCAGCGCCGCCATCCGCGATCTTAAACAACGCTTAAGCAACCCAATATTTCCTTAATGACCAAAGTGCGATTGCGATCGCATTAAGACCAATTCTCAACTTCTTTGTAATCATTAATTGCACTAGTTAGGTTATCTTTTGGGAATGCGGTACTTCGGAGCACTCGCCCCAGCTTGCTACTTAGAATAAAAAAATGTCTGCTCGCTAGATCTTTCTAGAGACTGACTTGACTTGCGTTAATATTTGATAGTTTATTATTAGACTTCTGGTGGAAAAGATGTAAGGGCGCAACGCCTTGCGCCCCTACCAAGACTTTCGGGTAATACATAATTAATTTCTGGAGATGTCTATTGGCAGCAGTGCAGGATGTACTTATCTTAGAGACAGAGAAGCTAGACAAGTTGCTAATTAATTAATCACATATCGAGTCGAACATCCATATATAGGTGTGCGGCTGATTGAGCTAACACTGGAAATTTAACAGGAAATCAACCAAAGTAATCTTGATTTTCAAGTCAATCAGGAGCGAGGAGTCTTAATTTTAGCTGTAGCTCCCAACTCCCTTGGGAAAAACTTGTTCAAAATTGACAAACATTTACCAATTAATTAACTTTATAGGCTCTCCGAGTCAGCAGGTCACGAGGCGGTTTTATTGCAAAAAATACAACTTTTGGTGATGAAAACACCACATCGGGACTCAGGTTGGTCAATTTTGGATAACTACAATGGTTTAACCCAAATTATCACAGTCAAACTAGAGAAATTACCAGATGCTATCTCTTTAAAAAGTAGAAAATTGTTAACTACTTAAGGCGCTATGCCAAGCCCAAAATTACTGAAGTAAGACTGTTTTCAAAAATCAAAAGATAGTTTATCAGGCTTAAGGAGAAAGAATATGTCAAATGAGTTGAATTCATACCTACCTGTACCAACTAAGCAAAAATTTGCAGCTACTTTTCACGTAGTAAGGCCGATTAGCTTCTGGATACAGTTAGCACTAGGCGCTGTTTCTAGCTTGGCTTTGTTCTTGGCAATATTTAGCCGTAGTTCCACTGTTCAAACAACGACGAATTCGGTCATGGGGTTTGGAGTCTTTTTTGGTATTATTGGAATTTTAGTGCTGTGTTTCAGGCTCTATTGGGTGAACCGCTACAGGCGTTTAGATAAACTTTTACAGTCCCCTAACCGCGAACTACATCCAAGCAAAGAGGACGTAATTCAAGTATTACGCATTGGATTAATCGTCAGTTTGATAGGGCTATTGTTAGCTTTTTTAGCATCTGAAGTAACCGTTATTGCTGTAGTATCGAAAGCTTTAGCTCTACCTCAAGGAGTGGCAGTCTACAGACCTGAAAATGTCATTCGTTCCCTAGATCTTTTTGTAGTTTTGGCAAACATCAATCTAATTGGGGCTCACCTTGTAGGAGGCGCTACTTCACTTGGGCTGCTTAACTGGTTAGATCAATAGTCAATAACGTGAGTTCGACAGAACTAAAAAATAGCAGGAGGTAGAGCAGGTAAGTCTTTGTGATAAATATTTATTTACCTGCACCTACTGACAACAATGGCTCTATCTTGGTCTCAACAATTAAATAACTATTTCGGATCGAAGGAATCCAAGAAAGCAAGTTTAGAAGAAAAGACCAACGCTGTGGGTATAGCTGAAATAGAGCTACATTAATCTCAAAAAATGGATGGAATCGGACGTGCGGCGTGACTGGATTGAGCGATTGCAACCATTGCTGTGATCGCATATACGTGACCTCGAATGACCCACCCGTGCTGACTGTCCACGGTACAGAGGATCGCACGGTTCCTTTGCAAATTCCTAAACTATTTAAATTAAGCATTCAGAGGCAAAACACCAAGAGCCTTCCTGGTTTTATCAGTTCATCTTAATGAACTTTTCTTTAGTCTTCATTACTAAGTATAATTTCTTACAAAAAACCTAATATCTGCTCGCGGCATCCTTCTAAAGACTGACTTAATTTACGTTGATATTTGATAGTTTATTATTGGCAGCAGTACGGGATGTACTTAGGTTAGATCGATAGTCAATAACGTGAGTTCGACGGAACTAAAAAATCGCAGGAGATAGAGCAGGTAAGCCTTTGGGATAAATCTTTATTTACCTGCGCCGAACTGAGTAAAGAGTAGACAGACCAGCACCGAGTTCCACAATCAGTGAATTCGGATGGTTGACAATGTGCTGCAACACGACTTGGTTGAACTGTTTAGATATATATTCCAAAAAAATGACCACTTACACTAATCAAAAACTCAAACTTCCTTTATCTTTAAATGAAGTAGAACTGCCAAAAGATTTACCACCTATTGTTCTACTGACTTTTACTCGCCCCGATCTACTAGAACAAGTTCTATCAGCCCTAGCCAAACAAACATTAAAGCCCAAAAAAATTCTGGCTTTCATTGATGGAGCGCGGAATGAAAAAGACAAAAAATTGATAAAAAAATCTATTAATTTACTGCAAGGATTTTCCAATACTATTCCCGTTGATATTATATCTCGATCGCATAATTTAGGCTGTGATGTCAATGCAGTTACTGCCCTCACTCAAGTTTTTAATCATTTTTCTGCTGCGATATACTTAGAAGATGACGTTGTTCCCAATCCTTATTTTTATGACAGAATGTGTCGTCTGTTAGTAGCTTATCGTGATTTTCCTCAAGTGTTTTCAGTTACAGCCTATGCAAATTTTCCTCAAGGCTTGAATCAAGTCATTCAAGAAGATTTTATGGTATCACAACGAGTATTTGCTTTAGGTTTGGGAACCTGGGCAGATCGTTGGCATGATTTGAATCTTGCTAAGTATAAACAGGGGTATAACCCTTTTGGGAACTATTATAAAATACCTGCAACAATCCAAACAAAATATACAATTGTTAATCAATTTTTTCTAGAAAACAATCATAAAAAAGATTGGGTAATAACTCTGACTTTGGCATGTTTGTACAAAAAATATGTACACATTACACCGATGGTGTCTTTTGTACATAACATTGGTTGCGGGCATCCGGAAGCAAAAACATACAACAAAGGTGGAGAACCACACTGGATCAACTTACACAGCGATCGAACGGCGAATCTTAACAAGTTACCGCCTAGCCTGAAAGTAGTTGACAAATTAGCAGATTCACTTGAGGGAGTGGCATTAGCTAAACACTTACAAAAATGCTATGGCATATGGTTAAGTCCATCAGCCACATGGTATCTGATACGCAAATATCCTGGATGGCAAAGCAAAATAGCTTTTTTGAGACTATTTTTTGCTAGAATTATGAAGTATCTCAGATACTTGCGTGCTACCAAAAAAGCATAACTACGGATTGGGTTTTAGTAGATCCACAATTCTTTTGTTTCCTTACCCAGTCCGGTATTAATTCCTCTCTCCTTTGAACCTAGACGAAAAAAAATCTTTAAGTTATAGGAGTTACTTTTTCACTCGATAGTGCAGCAACATGAAACCGTTACTGTAGATCTTGCTGTCGGTAAGTTCCAGTGAAGTCTGCTCGATCGCACCAGAAAAAAGTGGAATGCCTGAGCCGAGAAGTATCGGATGTACCTTCAGGATTATCTCGTCGATTTCACCTGAAAGCATTGTAGCTAAATCGCCACCACCGCAGAGCCAAATGTCCTTACCAGGTTGCTGCTTCAATTCCCTAACCAATCCCACAGCGTTATCTGAGACAAACTCAACATTTCTATCTGGACTTTCTTTCAGGGTGCGAGAGAAAACATACTGCTTCATCTGCGGGTAAGGGTTGGTAAAACCATCCTTTAACCCCACTTCGTAAGTTCTGCGTCCCATCAAAACAACATCAAACCATTTATTCTCAGCACTAATGCCTAGTTTGTTGCGAAAGTGAGCCGGAATAGTTTCAGGAAAAGTTTCAAGCAAATAGGCGACTTGCTCGCCTTCCATAAGGAAAAAATCATATGAATCGTCCTTGCGGGCAATGAATCTATCGACGGTACAAGCCACGTAATATTTGAGTTCTCGCATACTAACTTCTCCTGAATGAGTGCGGGATAGACTTTGATTTGCATAGCTTTGGGTAATGAGATTCTTGTTTCCTTCGCTCACGCTTAAACTGGATGGACTTTGAGTGCTAAAGCCAATTGCAGCAGTACTACTAAGAGCATAGCTAATAGCAGTAACGGTAATGGGATTGAAAATAATCATTTACCTCTGATAAGCTGACAAGAGAATCTTTGAGCTAACTGACGTTGAGAACCTTTTTTGGTTTCCTTTTGCGATCGCATTAATCTTGTCCTAAATGCTTGCTCGTTGATAAACTGCTGGCAGCACAGTCATCCGATGGAGACAAATGTGATGTTAGACGAGCCTGTGGCAACCGGTACAGATGAAGAAAATCATCAAGTGACTGCCATTATCTCGCACCTGATTCGTCCGGGGCGCGAGCAGGGGTATGAGGAATGGCTGCACGGCATTATTCCTGCTGCCAAGCAGTTTGATGGACACATGGGGGTAGTATTATTCGACCTCGCGATCTCACTCATCCAGAATACGTTGCCATTCTGCGGTTCGATAGCTACACTAATCTCAAAAAATGGATGCAGTCGGACGTGCGGCGTGACTGGATTGAGCGATTGCAGCCATTGATTGAGAAACCAGAGGACGTGCAAACCTTGACTGGATTGGAAACTTGGTTCAGACTATCCGAAAAGCTACTCAAGGCTCCACCGCCTCGCTACAAAATGGCACTGATTACCTGGCTGGGAGTATTTGTGACCTTGGGGATCGTCAGCCGATTGTTGGCTCCGCTTTTGTCTCGTCTGCCCTTATTGCTCAATCAACTCATTACCACCGGACTGGTTGTAGCACTGCTCACCTATCTGGTGATGCCTCGTTTAACAAAACTATTTCAAAGGTGGATGTATCCTACAGTCTGAGACTGTTCATTGCGATCGCTCAACATTTTTTGATAAGCAAGTGACTTCTCGTTATACTTTTGTTGCTATAATAAACTCATAACGACTATGATTTAGAAAAAAGAGTAACAAAAGCAGCATCCTAATACCTTGACATTTCGTTGGTAGGAATTGAATATGGCTAGACTAGAAGGGAAATACGTCTTAATCACAGGAGCGTCACAGGGATTAGGACGGCAACTGGCGATCGCTTATGCCCAGCAAGGAGCCTCTGGGATAGCGATTGTGGCTCGAAGAGAAGAAGCCCTCAACGAGGTACGAGATCGCGTCTTAGAAGTTGTTCCTAAAACAAATAAAACAACTGTTGTGGTTGTCACTGCAGATCTAACTCAACCTGGAGAAGTTGAGCGTGTAACAAATGAAGTACGCAAGCGCATTTTAGCTGAAGCAGCACTTCAAACAAAAGTCTTGACTATTACTGCCGATTTAGCTCGACCTGAAGACATTGAGCGCGTGATTGCTACAACTTTAAATGAATTCAATGGAAAACTCGACGTACTAGTCAATAATGCTTCAACAATTGGTCCAGCCCCAATGCCATTTCTATTGGATTATCCTTTAGAAGACTTTCACAGCGTCATCAACACCAATTTGATTGCACCATTTCTCTTAATTAAAAAAGCCTTGCCAGCAATGATCGAAAGCGGTGGCTCGATTATTAACGTAACGAGTGATGCTGGGGTGAGAGGATATCCGGGCTGGGGAGCCTATGGAATCTCGAAGTTTGGTATAGAAGGGATGTCTGAAACTTGGGCTGCTGAATTAGAAGGTAGTGGTGTGCAAGTAAATTGGGTCGATCCGGGGGACATGAATACTGCAATGCATCGTGCTGCGGAGCCAGATGAAGATCCAACTCAGTGGGCCGATCCAGCAGAAGTTACGGATGTGTTCATCTACCTGGCTTCAGATGAATCTCAAAACGTTAACGGACAGAGATTTCAAGCTCAAGAAGAAAACTGGGGACAGAATAATTCATAATTCGCAATTAGAAAGTCACAACTTATGGCAACTCCCTTTACCTTTACTCTTCCTATTGAACTCTTAGCCCAAGAGCCACCAGAACGGCGAGGACTTGGACGCGATCGCGTGCGGCTGATGGCAATCGACCGTATTAACAATAAGGTGGAACACACGCGATTCGATCGTCTCAGTGAATTTCTTCGTCCTGGCGATTTGCTAGTTTTTAATTCTAGTCGCACGCTTCCGGCTTGCCTTAATGGTTGTGAAATGCCAAGAGGCGACTGTATGGAAGTTCGTTTAGCACAGCATCTCCCAGATGACTCCTGGTTAGCTTTGCTGTTTTGCCAAAGAGGCGATCCTTTTTCCTGTGGACTTCGCAGTGGGATGAAAATTGACTTTGAGCAAGGGTTAACAGGTACAGTTTATGAGCGCGATGTCAATATTCCCAGGCTTTGGAAACTTCGTTTCTCCAAATCGGGTACAGAGTTGATGGATTTACTTTATCGTTTGGGGCGACCAGTTCGCTATGAGTATGTTTCTGCCCCTTGGGAGCTAGATTATTACCAGACAGTCTATGCTAAAGAACCAGGGAGCGCGGAGATGCCATCAGCAGGTCGCGCTTTTACCTGGAAGTTGCTCTTAGATCTGAAGCGTCAGGGTGTAAACACAGCTTATATTGTACTTCACACGGGGCTTTCTTCTTATATGGACGATGCTCTTGACGCTCAACACCCAGCCTCAGAAGAAGAATACCTGATTAGCGAGTCAGCAGCCCAAAAGATTAACCAAACACACTTCAATGGTGGACGAGTCATTGCTGTGGGAACTACAGTCGTGCGGGCGTTAGAATCAGTAGCAGACGAAACGGGAAAAGTTAAAGCAAAACACGGCTACACGCGACTGCATATTACAGCCAATCACAGGCTGAAAACCGTGAATGGTTTACTAACTGGAATGCACGAACCAGAGGCTAGCCATCTCGACTTGTTGACTGCTTTCTTAAGCGCCGATAAAATTCGAGATTCATATGAAGAAGCCGTGCAAAAACAATATCTTTGGCATGAATTTGGTGATTTAAATCTTATCGTTTAATTGGCCAAAAAAAACGTTTAGTTTTGGGGGAAAGGAGTGCGATCATACACAGATAACCCAGTGCGATGGTAGACTGCCTTCAAGCGATCGCTCGGAGTCGTTTCAATGCGACGATCTATTTTGTAAAGAGCACCCAAAGACTTTGATAGATTGATTCGAGATGAAAAATCAAAAGCCGTCTATTGTTTTTGACCAAGAACGCGCTTCTTCCTATGATAAGCAGTTCGCTAAATTGGCTCCCATACGCGATGCACTTCACTTGTTTATCCGCATTGTGCTTTCTGAACTTCCTGACGATGCACGGATTCTCTGCGTCGGCGTGGGAACTGGCGCAGAATTGATTGACCTCGCCCAAACATTTCCGCGATGGCAGTTTATCGCAGTAGAGCCGGCGGCACCGATGCTGGACATCTGTCGCCAGAAAGCTGAAGCTTGTGGGATCGCATCACGTTGCACTTTCCACGAAGGTTATCTCAACTCCCTCCCCACATCGGACTCTTTCGGTGCAGCAACCTGCCTTTTGGTTTCTCATTTTTTTATGCAGCAGTCCGAACGGCGCGACTTCTTTCGCGAAATCGCCGCACGTCTTCTTCCTAATGGATATCTGGTGAGTTCTGATTTAGCTTCCAACATATCTACCGAGTCTTACCAAAGCCTTTTAGAAGTTTGGCTGCGGATGCTTAGATATTCAGCAAACGCCTGCTGTGGAAATTGAAAAATTTGTCACCTCGTATGGGCGAGAGATCGCCATACTACCGCCGCAGGAAGTTGAATCCATTATCGCATCAAGTGGCTTTGACACGCCTGTGTTGTTCTTCCAGACTCTCCTTATTCATGCGTGGTATGCCAAGCGAACGCCCTGAATTAAACCTGACTTTTCACGGCAAGTCCTCAAACCGCGAAACAACGTGACTTTTTCCACAAGCTAATTCTCAATAGCGCTAAGTTAATGAAAATGGCTAACGTAAAAATCAGGGTTTCAGAAAAGCTCAAAATAATGTTTTCCAGATGCCGTGAAAAGTCAGGTTCAAAGTCTGTTGGGCGATCGCACTGGCTTTGTTGTAGATTTTAGTTTTCTACTTTAGTTCTGTGGGAAATTTGGGTACGTAGTTTGTTGAGGAGGAGCGATCTCGCTTATCTACGCTCAGAAGCGGTATTTATGTGCTAAAGGACAAGTGTTTATCGAATTTCTTCAAAAATTAATAGCACAATTAAAGCGCGATCGGATTGTGGAGTGAGTTTTTGCACAAATGAAGTATGTAAGCGATCGCACTGGAACGACTTTGCAAAAGATGATGGATGAGGAAGGGTTGACCGCACAGAGCATTATTGCCGAGGCAGTAGCTTTGCGGCAGGCGTACAAGGAAGGACGGTTGGTTTTGGTGGAAAGCCCTGAGTCATCTGGTGGGGAAGAAGTTTGGGTTGAGGACTTGAACAAGGACATTGAGGCGTCTGAGGAAAACACGGAGGGTGAATAGACCTTCGAGTATGGATGACTTATTTTGGAGTGTTCTCTACACCTAACCTGCATGGCAAGAAGCAATGTTCCGCCAAGGAGTATTAGACCTGGCAGAGGGTGGGTTAGCTGTAAGGACTACCTCACCTTTTTCATTTAGCACCCACCCATCCGCTTCAACAATAGATTCTGGCATGGCAATTGTTGATTTTTTCACACTAGTTGCAGTAAAGGGCAGTTGACGAGGAGAGTCAAGAACAATCCAATCTGTAATGATTGCTTCACCCACTAATGGCTCCATAGGACTCAATAATATTCCGCCACGTCCTGTGGATATAAATGAACTCCTATTTTGTTTGCCGCTCCCCAGTTAATTCAACTCTCTTCGCATTCACAGCGATCGTACCACCTTTAAAATTCCCTTGACTTTCTGCCCTTAAACTCGCTCCATCTGCCACACGTAAAGTTCCATTCGGGACATTAACACTAATATCGCCTGCCTGCCTGCCAGCATTTTCCTCAGTCGTTGTCATCAAAGCTTGTTACTCTTAAGATATTATTGTTGATGAAGTTAAGGATGAGACTCCTCTTGATATCCTTCTAGAACGAAGACGTGTCAAAACTGACAAGCAGGATTTGCCTGTAGAAACCATTCACACACGAGTTCTACGCGGTAAAACAATTCCAGAAAATGCACGTCTTACTCACCGCTACTGCAACCGATCTCGGGGAAGTAGAGCGTGATGGATAACAAGTGTCAAAATAAGATTTACAGATAGGGCAAGATCTGTCCTATTGTTGTCAATGCGCGATCGCGAAGCGCAAGCCGTACCCGGCTTATCGCACTTGGCGCAAGTTTGCCAAAGCATTTTCTATTTATAAAAAAACACCCCGCTATTTGCCATATGTAGTATTACATGAGCTAACATAGGCTGGGCTTTGTTTTGGTATGAGGTGTAGTATAAGTGCCACGCGATATGAGCGATTGGGGAGGACAAAGACTGCGGGAGGATGCTCGTTGGCAGAAGTACGCAAGGTCAGATGGCAGAAGGCGCAAAAGCTTTTATTTTAAGCTTTTTGTTTATTACTAATGGTTGCCTTATTTACGCGCCCGCTGTACTAGACAATACCGTCGATATCACAAAACCGGAGTAAATTCCCTTCCTCCAAAGATTGTCGTCCCAATTGGGGTAAGGGTGACAGTATTGTCAAATTGAAAAGGAATAACACCTGGTGATGCACCTAACGTAACAGTTAGTGAGTCTAGCACCTCGGAAAGTCCTAGATTAGAATTAGTTAGCAATGCATTGCCTAAATTGTTGTTTACGACTTCAAAAGAGTCATTAGGATGAGAATAATTTGTGAGATAATCTTCAATGAAATTACCAAGGGGGATGACATCTTTGAAGGCGCTTGGATCAATGCCATCGATATAATCCAAATTGACGGCAACATCAGCAACACTAGCACCATCAATAGGAAGTAAAATATCTTCTAATTGAAATGAGACAATATCGTTAATATCACCATTGGCTGTGCGGGTAATTGTGGTGTCAAATTGGAAAGGAATAATTTTGGGTGACACATCCAGATTAACGCTTAATGAGTCCAATACCCCAGATAGCCCTATATTGCTATCATTTAATAATCCTTGGGTAAGGTCGCGATTAAGGACTTCATAAAGACCTGCTTCTACTGGATAATTTGCCAAGAAATCTTTAATGTAATTACCGATGGGTATGACATCTTTGAATACACTTGAGTCAATTCCATCAACATAATCTAAATTAACAGTGACATCGGCAACTATACCACCATCAATTGGAGATGTAACGTCTTCTAAACGAAATGAAATAATATCGTTTATGTTGCCATTTGGGGTACGAGTATTTGTGGTGTCAAATTGGAAAGGAATAACTTTTGGTGACACATCCAAATTAACACTCAATGAGTCCAATACTTCAGAAAGCCCTAGATTATCATCAGTTAGCAGTTCCTCAGTGAGATTGCGATTGATAACTTCAAATAAGTCATTGGGATTATTTGGATAATTAGTTAGATAATCTTTAATATTATTAGCAATGGGAACGACATTTTTTAATTCACTTAGGTTCAGCCCATCGATATAATCCAAGTTAACTGTAACATCAGCAACTTCGTTATTCTCTACTTGAAGTCGAATGTCTTCTAACTTAAACGAAACTAAGTTAGATGTGCGTGTTCTGCTATCAAAATTGGATGACTGTGACATAATCTAATTTTTCCAGAAAGTTTTCGCATTCTCTAATTCCTAAAATACCAAATTTGGGGTAACCTTTCACATTCCCCACTTAAGTTCTTCTTCGGTCCCGATATATATTTACCGCCCGGTTATGTCCTCCCTGAGAGGGGCTTCACGGGTGTAGTCTCTTTAACTCAGTTCCAAAACATTGGCAGTGTCAGTTTGCGCTCATCTGACCCCAAAGACACTCCAGTCATACGGATGAACTATCTGCAAAGTGAGGCTGATATGCGAAAGCTCGTTGCTGGGATTCGATTAATGCGGCAATTGTTTCAGTCCCGTGCTTTTGATGAGTTTCGCGGTCAGGAAATTGCTCCGGGTGCTGGCGTTCAGAGCGATGCAGCACTGTCAGCCTTTATCCGGGAAACTTGCGGTACGGGAAATCATCCGGCTGGCACTTGCACTCCGGGGTACTGACCCAATGACAGTGGTAGACCCCGAACTGCGAGTACATGGGGTTCAGGGATTGCGGGTTGCGGATGCATCGATCGTGCCAACTCTGGTTAGGGGCAACACAAACGCGCCCGTCATTATGATTGGCGAAAAAGCAGCCGATTTAATTAAAGCGAATGATCACATTTCATAGCAAGCACTGCATAAACTTGAGCAAGCATCACTGGAATAAACAATTTGTTTCAACGTGAGAGTTTTATTCTGCTGAAAGAGTCCTCGATTGCCACTTCAGATTCAGACAGTGAATTTTGTGCGTCTGTTGATTACTTGTCGTACTGCTGTTAGTTTTGGTCATCAACGGATGTAGCTAGGAGTGCGCTCTACAAGAGCCAAGACGGCGTGTCGCACTGCTGGCCACACGGCTGTGGTGGGGACGATCGGCTCGAAATGTCCGGCATTGGGGAGCACCTCCAGATGCACCTCATCATATTGGGTGGCCACCTCCACATATTGTTGGATATATGACGCTGGCACGATTTCATCCTCGGTGCCAACTAGGTGCCATTGTGGAACTCCCAAAGGCAGCAACGCAAGGGGTGAAGCTTGCTGATATCGGTCGGGTACCTCCTCGGGAAAACCATCAACGAGCGCGTAACATGCCCCATTACAGATGTTCAATTGCACCCCGGTGATGAGGTCAGGAATACCGGCTAAGGACACAACACCGCGAACGCGCACGCCCTGCTGACCCACATACAACGGGCTGGTGTCCGGGAGGCGATGCCGCCCCGCCAGCCACAGCGCTAAATGTCCCCCCGCTGAATGCCCCATGGTAACCAGGCGATCGAGATCCAGATCGAATTCGGGTGCGATCGTCCGGAGAAAGTCTGCCCCCATGGCGACATCCTGAAAGGTTGCGGGCCAACCACCCCCATTGCCGAGCCGACGGTATTCCAAATTCCAGACAGCCAGCCCCGTCCGTCTCAACGCTGCCGCTAGATGTCCTGTGGTACTCAGGCTGAATTGTTCCAGCCAACAGCCCCCGTGGAGGAGGAGCACCACAGGATGCGGACCGGGCTGTTTTGGGAGATAGAGATCGCCGAACTGGTCGGGGTCTGGACCATAGAAGATGCGGCGATCGGCAGGAACATCAGGCAAGGCCAGGATATCGTCCAGCGTCAAGATGTGGGGCGGCTGTGTGTCCCTGGTGGTCGTAGTGATTTTCCTCTGTCTTCTCCTTTTTTCAACACTTTGGCTATCTACTGCTGATATAGATTGTGCAATTATGCTATTACTTACAATAATTGCAACGGTAGACAACGCTAGGTTCACGAATTGGCGGCGCTTCATCTCTATGTACTCCTGGTGCTGTTTGGCAATTGAACTTTTCAAATCATCATTACTTACAAAGCACAAAACACTAGAAGATTAGGAGTCTGGGACGAGCCATTCTCGAACTTCGCGATCGCTTGGAAATAGCAGATGTCTTGTACCGCTTTGGTGCGGGTATTGATTTTAACAGATTGGGCTAATCTGCTTTTTTCAAATTTATCCTTCAGTTGATGTATGTATGGTATTACATCTGCAACCCGATCGACTTTTTCTTCTGTTAATTGCATGCTGACTTTTCCTGTAGCTAGAGATGACACCCGACGAACATTTGTTTGGCGATCGCATCCGAATTATTACTGACCTAAAATTCAGTCACAAACTGAATTGATTCGTCATTTAGAATTACACAACCTAGAGAAAATAGCTAGATGCTGTGTTTATCTTTACAAAAATAAAATTAAAAAATTAAGTTGGGTATAAGTACTGAATTTATAAAAAAAGTATGAACTAAATGTAAAAATGTTAAAAGGTGCGATCGCGCGATCGTGCAAGAGTGTTGCATAATAAAGGGCGGATAGGGAGTTGAATAATAAACTCAGTTCCTTTACCAAGAGTAGACAAACATTCCAATTTGCCTCCATGTTTTTCGGTAATAATTTGATAGCTAATTGCCATACCCATACCTGTTCCTTTACCTACAGGTTTAGTGGTGAAGAAGGGGTCAAAGATGCGGTTTTTCACTTGTTGGGTCATTCCAGGTCCATTGTCCGCTACCGCAATTTCTATCCACTGGACATCTTTCACTGCGGTACGGATAGTAATCTGGCTGGGGTTTTCCTCGATCTGTTGATATGTGCGTTTGGCATTAACCTCATCCAACGCATCTATCGCATTCACCAGAATATTCATTAAAACTTGATTGAGTTGTCCTGGATAGCATTCTACTTGGGGTAAGCTACCATAGTCTCTAGTCACTTCAATTGCCGGACATTCCGGTTTGTCCTTTAAACGGTGTTGTAAAATCAACAACGTACTTTCAATTCCCTCATGAATGTCCACCGCTTTGAACTCCGCTTCATCCATGCGGGAAAAGTTTCGTAATGATAGCACAATGCTACGAATCCTGTCAGTTCCCATTTTCATAGAAGCCAACATCTTCTGCAAATCAGAAATTAGAAACTCTAAATCGATTTCCTCTGCTAGAGCTTGAATTTCTGGGTCATTGCTCAGATGGCGTTGCTGGTAAAGTTGCAGCATCCGCAACAAATCTTGAGTGTATTCATTGAGGTGGCTAATATTGCCGTGAATAAAATTGACTGGGTTGTTGATTTCATGGGCGACACCTGCAACCAATTGACCCAGACTAGACATTTTTTCACTTTGAATCATCTGGAATTGCGTTTGTTGAAGTTCTTGGAGGGCATTTTTTAATTCCAGAGTGCGTTCGTCAACTCGTTGCTCTAATTCTTCATTTGCTTGTTGAAGTTCCAATGCTGCTTGTCTGTTTTCGTGAATAACCGCAGACAATAGCAAGGTTGATAACGCAATGACTCCTACAAAAGATTGTAGTAGCACTAAAGATTCATTAGCTGATGGTCGGACAAATGACCCAAAACCTTGAGCGGTTCCCCAAATTGCGATTCCCGACATAATCACTATCAACAGGGTAACTTCCCTGTGTTGAAAGCGAAATGCTGACCACGCCAATAGGGGAATCAGCATATACTCCACTGAGTATTCTCCGCCAAATGCCACTTGAGTAATGACAGCCGTTAGGAATAGTAAAAGAGTAAACTCGATAATCCATAATCTTCTAGGTTGTCTCAATAATCTAGAACGCTTGCTCCAAGTCAACAGTGCTGGTGTCACGAGAAGCATACTGATTACGATTGATGTCCACCAAGACCACCAACTTTCTCCATACTCTTTCCAAGAAGCAATACCATTCAGACAGAGAACGGTTGTGGCAAGAGTCGTAGTCAATAAGGGAGAAGCCATGATGACTCCCACAAATTTAAACACATCTTGAGAGCGATTCAAAAAATAGTAATGTCTGATGAAATAGTGGATTCCAAAAGTAACGAGCAGTGGATCTAACAGGTCGATGATTGAAATGGAAACGCTAACTACAATATTTTGATAAATTAATGAGGAGTTGATCAGCAATTCACTGAACAAGATAGCAGGCCAAATGCGATACCCAAGCACCAAAACGGCTGCTAAGTAAATGCCTGCTGTAGGCCAAACCACTGTTACACCATTCTTGAAAGCCAGTGATAAGGCTACTTTGCTAACACAAAAGTGAATCACAGGCAAAGCCAATATAGTCAAGAACACTGTCCAGTCTAAGGCAAATGGTAAGCGCGTTTTCATACTTTCAGGAGTAAGAATTTCCATGTGGGAAAAAAGATGCCACAGTATACTTACTTAAAATTCCCTAAAAAACTAGCTAATTAACACCTGAGCCAGGTGTTTGTCACGACTGTCAAGCATATTGAAAACTTATCATCCCCGCATACCACCAGAACTATTCTGAACTTGCTGTAAACGGCAAAGCTTTATGCCATTGTGGAAGCTCAACATATTCTTGTTCGTATTTACCAAGTTTTTTCTGAACTTTCTCAAGCTTTTCGATTAAAAAGTCGCGATCGCATTGCCTCTAACGCTCTTTTATCACTCTAGATAGAGAATAATTGAGGCGACTGGAAGTCACAACTATACAAACAAAGTCCGCCTGCGCGGACTAACCTAAAAATAGGGTTTCAAATTTTCTTTCGCGAAAGTGATGGAAGAGAGCTAATTACTAAAATATTGCTACAGGAGAAGCGGGTCGCTAGCCGGAGCAGTAACAATACAGTTCAGTTAAGCAGTTATTTAGAAACCCGGTATCTCCAAGATACCGGGTTTGGTGCTCCCCTCGCGACCTTAACTGAACCGTATTGGGAGCAGTAATTGCAGAGGAGTGGGGGGCTCCCGATATCGGAAGACTGGTTTAACCCGCAGTTGGTGCGGCGGCTGTCTAAGCGTTTGGTGAAGCTGCGATCGCCTATTTTGAAAGTATGCATCCTAATAAGATTTACGCGAACAAATAAAACTGTTGTGAAATTCTCACTCGCAGGGCTTCTGGTAGGGTTGTCGGTTATATTGTTTATCCTAGCAAAACAAACCGCGCACTGTCTCTAGCGTTCATTACTGTATGACAGATTGGATTGTGTCTCCTTGAGCCAAGATAAATACGGAATCGAGATGGTTGATTTTGAAGCCATTTTATAGAACAAAACAAATTCAAAAGGAAATGATGAACATAAAGGTGTATCGTTCCTGCGATCGCAAAGTGGTAGGAGAATTGTTCAGGAGCGCATAGCACCCGAACTACTTTGAAACTGCGGTAAATTGACTCACCATCTCAGATGCCTGGTTGAGCCATGAGAAATCGATAGCGCTGTAGTAGGTGGGATGATGGGCGATCGCCTCCACAACCTTTGCCAAGTCAGCATTGCCAGCACGTACTCCCAATCCGTTAATCGAGCATTCAATTTGCCTTGCTCCTACATCCAAGGCTGCTAGGGAATTATCGACCGCAAACCCCAGGTCATCGTGGCAGTGAACTGCAAGAGTGCAAGAGTCCATATTGGGGACTTGATGCATCACCGTTTCAATGAGGTGAGAAAATTCTATGGGCGAGGCAACTCCTAGACTATCAGGAATGGAGATCGTCGTTGCACCACTTTTAATCGCTGTTTCAACCGCTTTGCATAACAAGTCAGGATGGCTGCGCGTAGCATCAAAGGCTGACCATTCCACATCCGGGCAGTAATTCCTTGCTAGAGATACACTACTTCGGATCGTTTCCAAAACCTCTGATGCCGCCATATTTGCCTGAATGCCGATGGGCGTGAACACATTGATGCGTCCTCGAACAGCAACTTTGAGTGCCACCGCAACCGCAGTAATTTCATCTGGTTGACTACTTGCCAAACCGCAGATGGTAGAATTTTTGACCTGCTGAGACACCCTGAAAATTTCATCACAGTCTTTGTGGAAGGCTCCTGGATAACCAACCTCAATCGCATCTACTCCCATTTCATCAAGAATTATTGCCAAACGAATCTTTTGCTCGACTGTCAGCTTGCGTTTCAAGGCAAGTTCTCCATCTCGTAAAGTCGTATCAAAGATTGTGATTTTAGCTGAAACGATTTGCTGTAAGCACTCTGCTGGATTGACATCAAGGGGTAACATAGCGTTTTTTTTGAACATTTTTAACTGGCTCCAAGAGTACGATACTTCGCTTGGATAGTCGCCGTAGCAGGATTGATCTCTGACATATCACCCCTCCAATTTTATCCATCTCGCGATTAAATTAAGCTGCCTCTTCTGAAGATGGCTCTGATTTAGCACGCTTTCTGGTTCTTCTTTGCGGAATATCCTCAGGTTGCCTCATTTGTAGTAAATCACCTACATCCTTACCAAAATAGTTACACAGGACTTCTATGGTAGTTACATCTACTCGACTGAACTTGTTTGTAAATAAGCGGTTGATGGTTGTGATATCCAGTCCTGTTTCTCTTGAGAGTTGTCTTTGAGACAACTGGGGGTCTTTTTCTGCCATCAACACGGCTAGGCGACAGTAAATCTTTTTCATGCCTCCTATCGTACTGATGGACACAATTTAACACAATTTTGGTGGAAAGACAAATAATAACAGTTTTTATATAAATAAATTATGCTTGAAACTTGTATTCGTATGCACTAAAGCGTACAATGATAAGAAAAAGAGCAAATAAAATTTGCCAAAAAACAAAGGCGATCGCTCTGATACCAATCAAAATGCGATCGCCTTCAACAAAACCTAAATCAAATCCTATAATGCCACAATTTCAAGCCTTTGCACCAAACGAACAAATTCTTGCTCAACGAGAACTTAACCAGTACATCTTTGCCCAAGCCAATGCCATAGCCCCAGAAACCCCTGATGATTCCTTTGATGGACTCTCTTGGGCAACCCAAAACATCCTGACTCATGCCATGATGCTTGCCCAACAGAAAGAGCACTTATCCAAAAGAGAGTATAAAAAGCTTCTTAAGCAGTACGGTTGGAAGAATGAAGACCGGAAGTACTTGAAAGTAGCTGAGGCATTCAAGCACTTTTCAAGTGAAGATTTAGCCAAAATCGAACCAGCAACGCTCTTCCGTTTGGCAAATAATCCTAAAAAGTACCAAAGCGTTATCGACCAACTACTCTCTGCACCAGAAATTAACCAACAAACAGTGCGGGACCTGATTGCCAAGCAGCAACAGCCTAGAGAACCAAAACCAGAACAACCGAGCATTTGGCGGCGGACGAAGAATGGGGGGCGCTATTGCCAAATTCCACCCATTCACGAAACAGGCGATCGCACGGGAACGACTTTGCAAAAGATGATGGATGAGGAAGGGTTGACAGCACAGCGAATTGTAGCTGAGGCTATAGCATTGCGGCAGGCGTACAAGGAAGGTCGGTTGGTTTTAGTGGAAAGTCCTGAATCACCGAGTGAAGCAGAAGCTTGGGTTGAGGACTTTAACACAGTTGCTAATACTGAGGTGGTTGAAGAAACCACGGAAGGTTGTTGGACTTTTGAGCCTGTAACGGAAAAAGATGATTGGACTGTCGAGAGCATAGAGTATGATGACTTACCTCAACCCGAACAAGTCGTGCCATTGATGGGGGGTGGGGCTGCCACTGGTGTAGCAGGTAGTATTCCTGTTGTTGGTGCGGGTGTTTTTAATGCGAGTCTCACTGTCGTACAGGCTGCCGTGGTAACCCGTATTGCTCAAATCTACGATGTCGATATCATTGCTGCAGGAGGAGCGGGGGCGCTTGCTGCTGCAATTATTGCAGCAGGTGGCGGGCAGTTACTTGCTAGAGCGGGCGGTACAATTGCAGGTTTTATACCCGTTATCGGAGGACTGGTTCAACCTGCAGTAGGTGCAGCGGCGGTCAAAGCATTTGGTGAAGCTGCGATCGCCTACTTTGAGAATATGCACCCTAATAAGATTTACATAAAGAAATAGAATGAAGCAGCGACTTGCTTTGTAGAACCAGAGCGATCGCGCTCCTTCAGCATTGAACTAACGAAAGCGATGCTCTCACCCATAAAGCACTTACGTATATTGAGTATTCGTGCAGATCGAACTTCCCCCTCTTTCCAAACAGAAAGCGATCGCACACATTCTCGGCACCCTTGATGACAAAATCGAACTGAACCGGGAGATGAACCGGACGTTGGAAGCAATGGCACGGGCAATATTCAAGTCCTGGTTTATGGATTTCGATCCCGTTCGCGCTCTTGTGGAAGGACGACAGCCAGCCGGGATGGATGCTGCAACGGCTGAACTGTTTCCTAATGAGTTTGAGGATTCGGTTTTGGGAATGGTTCCAAAGGGGTGGAAGGTAGGTCGTCGAGCCTACCTACTGATTTTGCAAAGAGGATTTGACTTACCTACATCTCAACGCACTTCTGGAAAGTATCCAATTATTGCTGCAAGTGGACCATCAGGAACTCATGCTGAATACAAAGTCAAAGGACCAGAAGTTACCACAGGAAGAAGCGGTCTTCTTGGAAAGGTTTTCTTTGTACATGAGGATTTTTGGCCTTTAAACACTTCATTGTGGGTTAAAGAGTTTTGCAATTCACGCCCAATTCACGCTTATCACCTGCTACAGAGACTTGAATTTGAAACTTTTAATGCTGGTTCGGCAGTACCAACACTAAATCGAAATCATGTGCATAGCCTTCCTGTAGTTGTTTCACCAACATCTGTTGTCGAAGCATTTGAAACTTTGGTTATGCCAATGTTTCTAAAATGTTGGGAAAATGATAAGCAATGTGAAACTCTCGCCAACATCCGCGATATCCTACTCGGCAAACTTCTATCAGGTGAAATTCATGTAAAAAATGTAGCAAAATTTGTGGAGATAGCAGCATGAATGAATCCGTAATACCCTTATTTTCTGAAGATTCTTTGTATTTTTTCTTACAAAATCATCTTCAGGATATGCTGTCGGAAATAAACAGTCTAAATGAAAACTCTTTGCTTAATACGGGCATAGATGATTGGTGCGATTACTTTGAGCAGAAATTCAAACTTGCAGTTCCCCAACTACTTGAGAAGGAGATAGAGGCTGATTACTCCGAAACCCAACAACAAGTGAATGATTATGGTAGAAATATTTCTGTTCCTGCTACAGAAATCTCCTTTTTTGTACCGTTTGAAGGAAAAGCAGAGTTATTCAGGTACGAACCATCTACTAGTGAAACTTCTAAACCCTATGCATTCATTATTCAAGGTGAGCTTATACTGAAATATCAGCGAACAGATCACAATGCCAAAGCAGTTGAGTCAGTTTTTAAAAGAGATTTAGCCCAAATTCAGCGGCATCTTGATTGGATAACTCAAGATATTTCTTCATTTAACGATTCAGTACGACTCAAAGCAAAAGAGCGAATTGAAACGCGCCGACAAAAATTTCTTAAGGATCGGGGTTTAGTAGCAACCTTTGGGTTTCCCCTAAGACGAAGGGAAAATGCGCCAAAAACGTATGTTGTTCCAACAGTGCGTAGAAAAGTTCCTATTTCTCGACCTTCTACGAGTGCGGCACCTTATGTTCCTGAACCAACAGTGGAGATGCAGGAGTACGAACACATTTTATCTGTAATTTTTAACATGGTAATGGTAATGGAAAGAAGTCCTCAAGCATTTAGGGGTATGGGAGAAGAGGACATTCGGCAACATTTCCTCGTTCAACTTAATGGACAGTATGAGGGTCAAGCAACAGGAGAAACTTTTAATTTTAACGGTAAAACAGATATCTTAATTCGTGTAGATGGTAAGAATATTTTCATAGCAGAATGTAAATTTTGGGGCGGAGAAGAAAAATTAAAGGAAACTCTTGAGCAACTACTTGGCTATACTTCATGGCGAGATACAAAAACTGCACTACTGATATTTAACAGGAACAAAGACTTTTCAGCAGTAGTTCAAAAGATTCCAGAGGTTATCAAGGCTCATACAAGCTTCAAAAGGGTTCTTCCTTATAATTGCGAAACTGGATTTCGATGTGTGCTTCATCATCCAGATGATGTTAACCGTGAAATTATCTTGACAACTTTAGCTTTTAATGTGCCTCAATGACAGCAAAACTCACAGAATCTGATGTCGAAGCCGCCACCCTGGAATGGTTTGAACAACTCGGCTACACCTCCATCCACGCTCCTGACATTGCACCCAAGGAACGGGGAGGGGAGTACGGAGAACTGTCCTCCCGCCGTAACATTGTGTTTATTGCTGATGAAGCCCACCGTTCCCAATACGGACTTGCGGCACGGGTGGTCAAAAGCAAGGACGAAGAAGAAGCATACATTTCCTATGGCTTTGCTAAATACTTACGAGATGCGTTGCCCAATGCCTTGTTTATTGGTTTTACCGGAACTCCTATAGAAAAAACTGATAAAAATACCACTGCTGTATTTGGGGAATATATTGATATTTACGATATTCAAAGGGCGGTGGAAGATGAAGCCACGGTTCGCATTTACTATGAAGGACGACTTGCCAAACTAGAACTAGAAGAATCAGAACGCCCAAAAATTGACCCAGATTTTGAAGAAGTCACCGAGGAAGAGGAACAATCCACCAAGGAGAAGTTAAAAACCAAATGGGCGAGGTAGCACTGGTGGGTGCTCAAAAACGCATTGCTCAAGTGGCTCGCGATATAGTAGAGCACTTTGAACGGCGTCAGGAGATTATTGACGGCAAAGCCACGATTGTTTGCATGAGCCGCCAAATCTGTGTAGACCTGTACAACGCTATTATCCAACTGCGTCCTGAGTGGCACGACCTCGATGATGACAAAGGAACCCTCAAAGTCGTGATGACGGGTTCGGCAGCTGATGGTCCCGATTGGCAGCAGCACATCCGCTCCACTTCCAGGCGCAGGGCAATGGCAAAGCGGTTTAAAAACCCAGCCCACTCCATCAAACTGGTTATCGTGCGGGATATGTGGCTTACGGGATTTGATGCCCCGGCGATGCATACTATATATATAGATAAACCCATGCAAGGTCACGGGTTAATGCAAGCGATCGCCAGAGTTAACCGGGTGTTTAAGGATAAACCGGGTGGTTTGGTGGTAGATTACCTGGGCATTGCCGAGCAACTCAAGAAAGCCCTCAAAGATTATACCGAAGGCGATAGAAGTCAAACGGGCATTCCTCAAGAAGAAGTTATTGCCATGATGTTGGAAAAGTCCGAAGTGGTAAAAGGGCTGTTTCACGGCTTTGATTACCAGCAGTTTTTTACAGGGACTCCATCCCAACGGGTTACGGTCATTCCCGTTGCAATGGACTATATACTAGGACAGGATGACGGCAAGCAACGCTACATGAAAGCAGTCAACGAACTGGCGAAAGCTTTTGCCCTGTGCAGTTCCAGTGATGAAGCCATAAGCATTCGGGATGAAGTGGGTTTCTTCCAAGCCATCCGCGCTGCCTTTGCCAAACATACCGCCAGCGGGGGGAGAAGCCCGGAGGATTTAGACACCGCTATCCGGCAAATTGTCTCCAAGGCAGTGGCATCCGATGCAGTGGTGGATATTTTCGCTGCTGCTGGATTAAAGAATCCCGATATCTCCATTCTCTCAGATGAATTTTTAGAAGAAGTGCGGGGTTTGCCAACTCGCAACCTAGCACTGGAATTGTTACAAAAGTTAATTAACGACGAAATCAAAACCCGTTCCCGTCGCAACTTGGTACAGTCTCGCTCCTTTGCCCAAATGTTAGAGCAAACAGTCCGCCGCTACCAAAATCGTGCCATTGAAGCTGCACAGGTGATTGCAGAACTCATTGACCTAGCACGGGAGATGCGGGAAGCGTACAAGCGGGGTGAGGATTTGGGGTTAACTGAGGATGAACTCGCGTTTTATGATGCCCTGGAAGTTAATGATAGTGCAGTTGCAGTTTTGGGAGATGAAACACTTAAGAGCATTGCCCGCGAACTCGTACAAACCATCCGCCGTAGCGTCACTATTGATTGGACGGTAAAAGAAAGCGTCCGGGCTAGGTTAAGGACAACGGTTAAGCGACTGTTGAGGAAGTACGGCTACCCACCAGATAAGCAGGAGAAGGCGACGCTAACCGTGCTACAGCAGGCAGAGTTGTTGTGCAAGGATTGGGCGGCGTGAGGAAGTGCGATGACATAAATAGCATCAGTAAAATGGTAAAAATTGACGTACAGAATAAAGGTTAGAAAAATTATGTCTGGAATTTTGAATACTACAAATGTAGGAGTCAGTCGAGAAGAAGCGGAAAGAATTCTTAAGAGATTTTTGTGTAATGAAAATGATAAAGTTTTAGCAATTAAGGGAAATTGGGGTATCGGAAAAACCTATTTAGTACAAAATTTATTGAATAAACATAAAAAAGAGTATTATTTGTATGGTTCTGTTTTTGGCATTTCTTCAATTGAACAATTAAAATCACGAATGTTGGCCAATTCTAAAGAGATCGCCACAATTAATAACCAACGATCTCAAGGTTTTGAATCAATTACAAAGTTTTTAAATAAACAAATAGCTAAGTTTGTTGAATGGGTAAGTCGTAATTCTCTAAGATTAGAAAAAACTCCAAAATTAGACTTAGTATTACCAGGTCATTCTTCCATTCCAGTAGCAGGCTCATTAATATTTGCATTTGGTGATTTGGTACTTGATGTACTTTTTCATATGCATCTTAATAAAGATTCAATCGTATGCATTGACGATCTGGAAAGAAGCGCCAATATTTCACTAGAAGAATTATTAGGATTTGTTGAGTACTTATCTCAAAATATTCATTGTAAAACGATACTCATTTATAATGAGGAGTTTTTGAATGAAAAATCAAAAACTCTTTTAAATCAATATCGAGAAAAAGTAATTGATAGAGAATGTAAACTCAACCCTACGGTGGAAGAAAACTTGAATTTTATATTTAAAGATAAAGATAGTTACGATATAGAAGTAATTAAAGAAGTCTTTTTAAGAGCTAGCACAAACAATATTCGAGTTATACGCAAAACTAAATGGTTTCTTGATGAGCTAATTCCCTTAATGGAAAGTTGGGAAACCAGTTTACGTAATCAAGTTATAATTAATAGTATTATTATGAAATTAGCAAAATACGATACCGAGTTTTGTAAAAAATTTTCTATTAGTATAGATACTTTTTTATCAGTGACAAACTCTTCGTTAGAAAACAATGAGACTTTCGCTCAAGAAATACAAAAACTTCAGGTATTTTCCTATCTAGGCTATAATTCTATAGAAATTGATGCACAAATGAGCCAGATGGTTGAAACATCGTTATTGGACTCGGAGAATTTTCTTAAAAAAGGTAATATTCTTAATCAAGAAGAGCAAAAAAAACCAATTCTTGAAAAAATGTCTAGTCTTGGTAAAACTTACTATAGTTCCTTTGCAGATACTGAACAAGAGATGAACAACCAAATTATTGCTTTCCTTGATAATTATTGTCTTGATTTAAGTTTTTCTCAATTTGAACAGATCGAACAATTGGCATCAATGACGGAATTGAATATTTCTCACTACGAAAAGCTTTTATTAGAACACAATTTAAAAAATTTAGGAATACATTATTTTAATGATTTGAATGCCTTAAGAACTAGGTTGTGTAAATATCCGGACTTAGAATCATATCTGGAAGATAAAAAGAATGAATATCTACATACATTAGATATTACTACAGCTTTAAAAAATATAAATGAGAGTAAATCTGAGTCAATATCCTTTAATTTGAAAGCAAATATTGATTTTTTAAATAAGTGTACTGTTGATGAATACTGCCAATGGCTTCAAGAAGGCCATCCTGATTTATATTTATGGGTTAGAAAGCTTTTATCTTGGGGTTTACCAGCATCTCAAAATTTAGAACAAGCTATTCGGAGATTAGGAAAAAATAGTAAATTAAATAAAATTAGAGCTAAGATGATTTACAATATAGATATAGATAATTCTTCTAATACTAATAATGCAACTTAATTTTAACTAATTTTTTTAAGATTACAATTTTATAATAAGTAAAAGCCCAGTCTAGTACATTAAACTACTTGTAGAAGAATAAACTTCATTTGCCATATTGAAAAGTCAGTGAATGCAAAGTTTAAGGGATGGGAGTGCGATAAGCTTTGCTTAAAGGCAGGCGAAGATCGCCATTGCACTCGTTGAGTACCATTTTGCTGTACAACTTGCACACCTCGTTGTAAAATTTTGTAATACGCCGGACTCACGGACTGCCGTGCTGAAATGCTTGCACTTTATCTGGTTCTGGTGCAATTATATGTATCTACCGTAGAGCGATCGCACTGTTAGTCTGAGGGATGGAGTGTGATCGCAGTAAATTCACAATTAAATTAACTGCTTTAGCTCATTTGTATACAAACTTCTTTTGAGTCTATCTTTAGTTACAAGACCTGCTTTAGTGATAATATCCTCACATTCTTTGTAATACTTTAAACAATCTTTGTTTGGTGCTTTTAGTCTATCAATTATTCGTTCACAATACTTTTCTATTTTCTTTGAATTCATTGGGTGAAGTTTCTCATTTTTGTTAATAACATATTTTAGAAGCATTAGGGTATGCCATTTATACTTGCCAAAATCACCTGGCAACTTTTTACTATTAAATAAAGAATTAAATTTGTATAAAGCTAAAGTTGAACAGTAGTAGGTTATCTCATGTTGATCGTCAGCAAAAAGTCTACTTTCAGATTGAGTAAAAATCTGTGTAGGATAGCTTGCTGAAGTATGCGGAATATCTAGAAACATTGCAGCAAAAGCTCTAGCTACAGTTCTTATATCAAAAATTTTTGCATCTTGAACTCCTAAACCAGCATATTGTTTTTCTCTCCTTTCAAAATAAATTCTAGAATCGTTATCAACTTCTTCATTGCAAGTATTGAAATAAACCTCTACACTTTTGGCTTTATCTTTTAAGGATAGAAATTTTTCATCAGCTACATAACTTTGGTTATTTGTTGCTTCTACTATCTGATTGACTACATCAGGATGTTCCGCTTCAATTACTTTGACAGTTAACATAGTATTTTCATCAAGCAATTGTCTATTTCTAAATAGAACATGGCTTGTTTGACATCCATTGACTATCTGATAGTTGTACATACTAATCGAATCACTTTGCACTCTTACATCAGGAGATACAACTGTAACTCCATTATTTAAAATGGCGAATCTATCTCTAATATCATCTGATTTTAAAGTTTTGATAATTTTAGAGTTTACATCGTTGTCTTCGCCAAGAAATGAGCGAACATTTTCATCAAAGATTCCAGCACGAATACGGTCATCTTCACCCAGCAAAACAGATTCCACAAAATTTTTAGCAGGAATAATTGCAAGATATGCTTCACTTACATCTCTAATTTTTTCAAATGGTATATAACCTTTAACCTTTACTGTAGCTTCAACAGGTTGCTGTGTAACTGTCCATATTTTTATTAATTTATCTCTATCTATAGGCGATACAAATACATCTCTAAAATAGCCGCTCTTTTCTATTTTTCTCTTTGCATTAGAAAAAATACCTTCCAATTCTTTTTTTTCTTCCCATACTCCACTAGTGCAATAATACATTGAAGATCTTGGCTTACCTTCTTTAATCTTATTAACATTTTCAACTATCAAATCAAAAATTTCTTTTGATTCTTTAATAAATTCACCTTGAGGTAAAGCTGGTGTATCTGAAAGAAAATCAAAAACACCATCACTAAAGTTTGCTATTTCCTTCTTTTCAAAACCCTCTGAAGTCTTAATCTGAGTAAAAACTACCTCTACTTCTAAATTCCTCCTATGACCTGAAAAAATTACATTAGCATCTTCTAATGTGACAACTAAATCACCATCAATCAAGAAAAAGATGCCATCAATGCCAGCATCATCTTCATATGTCGTAATATCTTTAGGGTTAATTCTGCCAGAAAAAGATTTGGATGCAAGACAAAAATTGACGAAATATTCAAACTGTTTATCCTCCTTATAGCTGTGGAGTTCATACTCTTCAACGAATGTTTTTAAATGAGATTTAACAATTTTGTGCATAAAAATCCTCTTTTTATCTCTGTTCTCCTCAATGGAGTAGGTTTACTGGCTGCAACCTGAAGGGGCGACAAAATAGCCTGAAAAGCTTATGAGTTCAAGTGTGCAGCAATTTGTGGTAAAAAAAGATAGGTCTACCTTTGTCAACAAGACCTATCTAATGACAATGATACCTTCATTTTACCAAATACACTTAAAAAGTCAATTTAGCCCAACCGAATACTTACTGCTAACAATTTTAATTAATGTTATACAGTCAATTAAAAAAGTTAGTTTAGAAGCGTTAGCAACAAATCTCCCAATCCCTATTTTATTTGAAAGCAGACGAAAAAAATTACAAAGATTTTTATCATTACCATTCTTAACAATTGAAAAAATTTGGTTTCCGATTGTTACCACATGGTTGTCAACATATTTTCAATCTGACAAAATGATTTATGTAGTCATCGATCGCACTGCATGGGGTTGCATTAATTTATTTGTAATTAGTGTAGTTTGGGATAAAAGAGCCTTTCCTGTATATTTTGAACTCCTATCTAAGTTGGGAAGCAGTAATCTTAACGAACAAAAATTGTTAATCTCTCAAGTTTTACCAATTTTTAAGGATTACAAAATTTGTCTCTTGGGAGACAGGGAATTTTGTTCTGTCAAACTAGCAAGTTGGCTCAGAGAGCAAGGCATATCTTTTTGTCTTCGTTTGAAAAAAAACGAATTCATTGAAATGGAACATGAGATTTGGCAAGAGTTAAATGATTTAGGCTTATCACCAGGAATATCTTTCTTTTTACAAGGAGTTAAGGTCACTAAACAAAAAGGATTTACCAATTTTAATGTAGCTTGTAAATGGAGACGGAAAATTCAAGGAATAGCTCCAAAAGAAGGATGGTTTATTGCCACAAATTTAGTCACGCTAGAATTGGCGATCGCTGCCTATAAAAGAAGATTTGATATAGAAGAAATGTTTCGAGACTTTAAGAGCGGGGGTTATAATTTAGAAGATACTAAGGTCTCAAATAAACGCTTAATTTCTCTAATTTTATTAATAGCCATCGCATACACATCTGCCACAATACATGGACAACAAATTAAACAAAAAGGTGTTCAAAAATATGTGGGTCGCGTGAAAGAATACGGGCGGATTGAAAGGCGACACAGCAGTTTTTATATTGGATTATATGGTCAAACATGGGTTAATTTCATGGAATCATGTGAAGATTTAGTCACGGAATTAATGAGATTAAATCGCAATAAATTGAAGTATTATCAACGAGGTCTAAGAGCTATGGAGCTTATCCTATCTGCATCCTAGCTCTTTTGTCGCCCCGTCAGGGCTGCAACTTGAGTACAACTAAATAATAAAGTTTAACAGCCCATCATTAAATAGTTGTAAATAAGGTTTGATGGATTTTCGTCCTATGCCCAAGTAATTATATGCAGTCAAAGCATTTTCTTTATTAGGTGAAATAAGTTGTCCCAGAGACTTGGGGGTTAATGGGCATGACCGTTATTATTGCCCCTTTTGCGATCACTTGTCCGCTATTAGAACTAAATCTTCAGGGGATCGCACTTCTCCTTCGCTTGGGAAACTTGAGCGATCGCTCTGTGCCACTTGCACACTCATTGTAAAGTTTTGTAAGACTCTCTGTGAGTCCGGCGTATAAAATTGAGTAGCACAGGAGAAGACAGCACACCCCATACATAAAAGAAATGACCGCACAAAATTGTCCTATTTGCGGCACTGCCGTTCAGCCCAATCCGAGATACCCAAAGTATGTTTGTAGCAGTGCAAAGAAAGCCTCCGATATTAATGATAGGAAACTCGTTTTCTACAACGAAGGCTTCTCAGGTGGGTATATCGCTTATTATGCTGATGGTGAGAGTAAAGAAGAATACAAAAGTCATGACTGCTATATAGACGGCATTCAGTGTTGGGCAGACGAAGCCCGGTTTGGCAGTATAGTCATTGAAGTCGTTTAGGTGACTTGACATACTGAAAACTCAGATGAAGTTAGTAGAGTTGCGATCCAATTGTATATAGCTGCAATCAATCCTCAGCAAAGCTACCTTCTGAACATGCAACTTACACCCTTAAGGGGACAGTAAAAACCGTGCGTTCAAGGGTTGTCAACGCTCTTCAAATGTATCTCCTCCTTAATATTGCTCCTTATTTGCTTCTATCTAAAACAGATTACTTTGTCCTCTTACACAAAGGGAATGCCCTAACCTTGTCTCATCATCTGGTCTGATTTTACAACCATAACCAGAACCATCCATAGAAGCACCATGAGCCAGACGTGCAATGTCCCATTCCTTTAGTATGGAACACAATTGTCTTGCATTTTCTAGTGCCTCAACGTAAGTCACATGACGATATCCTGCGGGACAAGTTTCTCCTTGAACTCTAATGAAATTAGACATAAATTCTCCTTTGATGCGCTGGACTGCTTGCATTCTATTCTATTAGGTTGCTGGTGAATGGGGGGCGGTATAGCTTCAGTCGTATCACGTCGCTTATTGCATTCCAAAACCTACGCATAAGGGCGATGGCAATATTACGAGCACTCCTTTTATAGCTTAGGAAGAACATTGTCAGAAATGGAGCAAGAAGCAGCAGATCTCCACTGCTGTCAAATCTATGACGAGCTAGTTGCACAAGGTGTTGTAGAAGGTGGTGCTAGGCATATATGGGCACATTTGGATTTTGGGCAGTGTGTGTACAACAAGTGGATATAAACGCGAGCTGTAGACCATGGTGAAAATCCATTTCGCAGTATAGCCGTTTACCGCAATATTTTGGTAGCGATCGCAGTCAAAACGAAGGTGAAAACAGCACACCCCCACTACGAACCGACCGTTTTAAAACCCCTGGCTGTGAGAATAACTTTAGAACCTTGACGGACTGTTAAGATAGTTGATGAGGCAGATGAGGGGCGATCCGGATTACCCATAGGTTGCTGTAGAACATATTGATAATCTTTATTACTCCAACTCATGGCACATATTCCCTGGCGACAAGTCATTTGACCACCAGTTAAATTGATACATTTGCCTTTAGAGTCGCAGCCACGATAACTTAAGTTTCCTGTCCCGTTCACTCCTGACCAAGAATTGATATTACCAATCGTGACTGTCCATTGACCATTAGTGATGGTGCGTGTATTAGCTGAATTCTTAGCTTGACTTGAACCAACAATCTCCATCTTCGTAACGATGGTTTCTATTCTCGTTTTTCCACAAGGTTCTATACTTTGGCAGTCATTTATTCGAGCATTTCCATAAGTTAAACGAACTTTTTTATTTAAGAATGTTTTTTCCTTTGCACAAACCTCAAAGCTAGCCCCAACTCGACGCTCAATATTTTTTTCATCTAACAATGTGACGTAGCACATTAAATCACCAGTGACTAGTTCTTTAATTGTGCCAACTGTTGGTTGGTCGGAACTTTTTTGCTGATTTTTATTCAATATAGAAACTTCTGATATATTTGTTTGTAGTTGGTTAACCGTTTTTGTTTCAGTTGCATAAGCAGATGAATAGCTGCCGCTTATCATTGCGATCGCACTACCCACTACAGCTAAAGTTTTGAGTCTGGTGATTGTCATAATGTTTTTCTCGTATTTGGCTCGCTATCTTAAAAACCACGTAGTTAAAAGCAGATTCCGCAAAATTTTGAAAGAAGGAAGAAGAAAGAAGAAAGAAGGAAGAAGTTTGGTTTTCAGATGGGGCAGACCAAAAGCTCTCAACCAAGCCAAGCGGCAGTTAGCGGTAAAGCTTTATACTGAAGGACAACATACCATTGTTGAAATCTGTAAGTTGATGGGCTATCTTTCCCCCGCTTAAAGCAACTGCGGAGGGCTGTCTTACCGTATGAGCCGATGGCACAAAAGAGTTGCTGATGTATTAAAATTTACAATATGAACCTTCTGCTCTCTGCAACCAAGCCTCTGTCTTTCTTCGGTAATCCACCACAAGTATGGCGTACATTACTCCATAGAACCCCAAAACCAGTTGCCTACAGCACCGGGTTCCTTTTCAGTTAGAAATTCTCTTTTAGCAGAAACAAACTCTTTTTTAGAGAGGATGCCGTCCTTATCGATATCAAGCTTGGAGAAGACAAAATCTGATTTTTCAGCATCTAGGTCAAACACACTGAAGAAGAGTCGATGCTCTTGTTGTGATATGTGACCATCACTGTCTAAATCAACAATGTCAAACACAGCCTCTATTAAAGGGTCATTGTAATCTGGATTTGAAACCGCTTGCTCTATACCCTGACAAAATTCTTCGGGACTTACCTTACCATCTTTATCCAAATCCGCTTTAGACCAAAAATTCTCCCAAATTTGAAGCCACTTAAACAACAAATCTTTGTGAATCTCTGAACCAAGCTCTGCGTTACGGATCTTGGTGAACCTAGAGGCAAAAATCTCAGCATCTTCTTTCCCAATGAAGCCTGAATTATCGGCATCCAGACAGTAAAAGTGATGTAGTAATTTTTTTCGATGATATTGACTTAACAATGCTTTTTCCTTTTGTTTACCATACGATACGTAGTTACAATACCACGGGAGTCCAATGCATACATATACCTGAGTTCGACTTTTATGCAAGTCAAATTACAAGCCCGAAGGGTAAGACCCGCTTAATTGTTTGTCTCAAATGGCTGTGTTAATTATCAAACAAGCTATAGACTCAACGAAGGAATAATGCGATACTAAGCGTGCTTTTTTTAGGGAGAAGAACACTCGTGTGGAACAAGCCATTCTTGAGCTTCGCGATCGCTTGGAAATAGCGGATACCTTATGAAGCGATCGCGCTACATTATGTAGAATATAGCTTTTAAATATCGATTACAACGATTTCGAGTTGTGTTTGGGAGCATCGCTCAACTCGCCTGACCCAGCCACGTTCTATACCCATGGTGAAAAAGTATACAATATGAAATCTTGGTACAACAGAAACTAAGAGCATATTTATCAAATAAATCTTAAGCAGTTGAGCAACGATGCAGATTTATTGAAAATTGCATAAGCTACGATGGCTTTCACCTACACATTACTAAGTAGTGACACACAATTGATTACACAAAATCTGGGCTGAAAAGGTTACCTAGTCAAGAATCAGTATGTAATTAATTCTGTTTGGTTACTTAAGGATGAAAAAATTTATCTGAGGAAAAAAATGAAAGATACTGTCATCATTCCCTGGAACAACATTTACCTAGAAGCTGTACGCAAATTCGGCGGTGCTCCCGGTCCAATTGCCCGGATTGGAGCAATGATGCACATTGCGATGTTTGATGCGATTAATGCTCTTTCTGGCAATCCTTACAAATCCTATCTATCCAATCTACCGGATACAGTCAAAGGCGCAGATCCTGCAATGAGTGCAGCCTATGCCGCACGCAAAGTTTTGCTGCAAACGATTGACACACTTATTAATCAAGCAGCAACGAGTCCAGGCGGAGTGCCTAATCCTTTCGAACCCCATCAACTCAATGCAGGCTTCGATCCCAAGTCATTTTTAGATGATTGGAG
The DNA here is from genome assembly GCF_000346485.2 of Scytonema hofmannii PCC 7110. Classification (NCBI taxonomy): domain Bacteria; kingdom Bacillati; phylum Cyanobacteriota; class Cyanophyceae; order Nostocales; family Scytonemataceae; genus Scytonema; species Scytonema hofmannii. The sequence goes on along the minus strand of NZ_KQ976354.1, from coordinate 9,980,046 downwards.
TAAACGCTTCAACATGACTTGGGAAAAAGACGATCCTTCACAAAAGTTTGGTGAGGCTGTTGCAGAGGCAATTTTACTTGAGCGCGAAAAAGATGGCTCAGAAAAGGCGAACGATTCTCCTGCTGTAGAGTTTGGTTTTACTCCAGGTGATTGGCGGGAAACGGGTTCAGGAGCAGCAGTTACGCCGCAGTGGGGTAAAGTCAACCCATTTGGTGGATGGCAAACGAGCCAAATTAATGATTTTCTGCCGACGACAGCGTTGAATGTTAGCAAGTTTAGTAATTACTCAGAATTGCTACCAGGCCGGGATTACGCAGGTCAAATTAAAGAAGTGCAGCGACTTGGCGAAGCTCATTCCTCAGAAAGGACGCGGGAGCAAACAGAAATCGCTTTCTTCTGGGCCAATGACGTTAACGGTACTTCCAAACCACCAGGTCAGCTTTACACTATCACCCAAATTGTGGCTAAGCAAGAAGGAACTGTGCAAAGCCTACTTGAAACAGCACGCCTGTTCGCGCTTGTTAGCATTGCTATGGCTGACGCCGCCATTGTTGCTTGGTATGTGAAGTATTTGTTCCCTCAAGAAAATGACGAGAACAATTTGATTCGCCTCTGGCGACCAGAAACGGCGATCCGTGAGGCTGATACCGACAACAACCCTGATACAACACCTGACCGCCACTGGCAACCGCTCTCAGCAATGACTGATGGCACGCGTTTCTCACCAGCTTTCCCTGCCTATATCTCCGGTCACGCCACTTTTGGCGCAGCCCATGCAGCAATGATGCGGCTTTTCTTTGCAAGAGATTCTATCTCTTTCACCGCAACGACCGAAGATCCAAACGCCTTACGCGATGAGAACGGAGTTAAACTTACCCGTACTTTTACAAGCTTTACAGAAGCCGCACGGGAGAACGGTCGAAGCCGGGTTTATCTTGGTGTTCACTACCAATGGGATGCCGAGGGTGGCTTTGAGTCAGGAACTAAAGTTGGTGAATTCGCTTTCAACAGATTAAGTGATTCAAGCTCAGGACAACAACGTCAGTCAAGGTAAGCAATTCCCAACCACAAATCGAGAAGGTCTTTGAACCCCTCGACCAACAGAAGTGGGTTAAAGTCGATACCCAAAGCGGACGACGTAAAATCGCGTTTAGCGATGACGTAAAAATGGAATTAAGGACTTAAATATGGTGAGGACGACGAGTCCAAGTCCGATGAACGTGCTTTGACAATCTAGGAAGCCTCAGTAAGAGTGAGGCTTCTTTTTCTTGGTTTGCGTCCTAATGTCAGATTCGACCAATTAACGAGACTGACGAACAGACTGGTACTTTCTTGCAAAAAATGATAGATCGGGGCGATCTCATAACTAGTACAACGCGACATAAATAATCCATCAGTAAAGATGTTACATATAAAGCCTCTACAGGTATCCAAAACTGTCGAAAAACTTTCGTCGTGTAGTACTCGCAACTTGGGTGAGTATTTTTGTTGGGGACGCATAAAAACACATAAAACCCGCACACTTTTTTTACAAGCGATTCCCTTCGTTAAATATCGATTACAACGATTTTGAGTTGTTGTATGGCATCTCAAAACAGCAAGTTGTCATTGAATTGTTCCGTATAAATGGAGGCAAACCTGGATATTATTTAGCTGATTTGCGACATAATAAACAGTATTATTACTGTGGAACTGAACCGCAAGACGTTAAAAGTAAATTACTCTTCCTGGGTATTGGTCGAGAAGATCTGCAATGAACGTCCTTTAAACAAAATTTGGGGAATTAGGCGATCGCTCTTGAGTTCATACCACCTGAACTATGTCGAACCTGCCATAAATTGGCTCACCATCTCGGATGCCTGGTTGAGCCATGAGCGATCTATAGCAGTGTAGTAGGTGGAATTTGGAGCGATCGCCTCCACAACCTTTGCCAAGTCAGCATTGCCAGCACGTACTCCCAATCCGTTAATCGAGCATTCAATTTGCCTTGCTCCTACATCCAAGGCTGCTAGGGAATTATCGACCGCAAACCCCAGGTCATCGTGGCAGTGAACTGCAAGAGTGCAAGAGTCAATATTGGGGACTTGATGCATCACCGTTTCAATGAGGTGAGAAAATTCGACTGGCGAGGCAACCCCCAGACTGTCAGGAATGGCGATCGTCGTTGCACCACTTTTAATCGCTGTTTCAACAGCTTTGCACACCAGATCGGGATGGCTGCCCGTAGCATCAAAGGCTGACCATTCCACATCCGGGCAGTAGTTCCTTGCCAAGGAGACACTGCTTTGAATCGTTTCCAAGACCTCTGATACTGTCATATTTGCCTGAATGCCGATGGGCGTGAACACATTGATGCGTCCTCGAACAGCAGGTTTGAGTGCCGCCGCAACTGCAGCAATTTCATCTGGTTGACTACTTGCCAAACCGCAGATGGTAGAATGTTTGACCTGCTGAGACACCATGAAAATTTCATCATAATCTTTGTGGAAGGCTCCTGGATAACCAACCTCAATCGCATCCACTCCCATCTCGTCAAGAATTATTGCCAAGCCAATCTTTTGCTCGACTGTCAGCTTGCGTTTCAAGGCAAGTTCTCCATCTCGTAAAGTCGTATCAAAGATTGTGATTTTAATAGTTTGGCTTACGTCATGCATGGTAGTTTAAATTATAGTTCAGATAGAATTATCGGACTTCAGAGTCAGATTGTTCTTTAATATAGCTGCCCACGGAAAATACCTGGTTCGGAATCTTCACTTGTCGAAAACTATTCGCCCACAACCTTTCAAGCATCTCTAAGGAAAAACCGCAATTGGAATTTCAGGCAAAAGTCGGATTGCGCTTGTTTCACCCCTACCTGTTAATTGCAAAAATGTTTTAATTGGAATACCCAAACTCCTACCTGTATACACAAACGCGACTTGAGGATTTATCTTCGGAGTCTCATAGTTAAAAATTTCTCCTCTACCGTGAATTCCAATGACCTCACCTTGGTCATTCAATACCGGACCACCACTCATTCCTGGTAGAGTTGAATTATCATAAACCAAATTATAGCCGCTATCAGATACGGGTTGCGATCGCAAAGCATTTGCAATCACTTTTCCAGCCATAAAGTTATAAATTGGACGTTGAATTGTAGGTGTACGTCCGGGAAACCCAGCAACATAAACTTTAGCATTTCGTTGGATACTATCCGAATTACCAAACTTTGCAACTCTATAATTTGTTGTGCTAGTAAATTGTAAAATTGCCAAATCTACCGCAGGCAACTTTTTAACCGTTTTGTAATCAAGCACATACCTCTGATGATCGGGAGTCACAATCTCATATTTAAGTTTGGGACGTTCGAGTACGTGGGCGGTGGTGACAACAGAGTAAACATCACCTTGTTTCTTAATCATCACTCCCGAACCCGAACCCAAATTTCCAGCGTCAATCAGTACAGTAATTGCTTGTGCTATTTCATCAATTTCTATTGGAGAGGGTGCTGCAGCAACTTGCGTCTGCACAATAACCATCGATATTCCAATTAGTGTTGCTGACAAGCTAGAATTGAACCCCATAAATTTTATTATAATTTATAAATTTCTTGAATAATGCCAAAAATACTAATAAATACGACTCTATTTTTTGTGAAAAATCTATCCATATCCTCAACTTCTTAAAGAAGTCGGGGATATAACTTTTCTAACTTTTTACTTTGCTCTTAAACATATCAGTATAAATATTGAGTTATCAATCTACTTTAAACAAACCTTAAGTAAAATTAATCATTTTTTCACTTAAGGTTTGTTTATAACCGATGGAGAAATACCACAAAACCGGAAATTCCTTGATAAAAAAACAAGAAATTGATTACTAATGAACTGGTTACTGGTGTAGATATAGCAATCCTATTTGATCTGTGAGAAAATACTGAGCCTTAGAAACCCGGTATTTCGGAGATACCGGGTTTCTTTATCTCATAAATGATTTAGGATTGATATTATGATGTGAAAAGCATCGGAATTACATCTTTTTATATGCGAACAATTGCGGAAATCAATGACAAAATCAACCGCAAGCAGGCGGTAGTACTGACCGCTGAGGAATTAAAAGTCCGAGTTCAAGAAATTGGTGTAACAAAAGTTACCAAGGAAGTTGATGTCATCACAACTGGTACTTTTGAGCCGATGGAGTCTAGTGGTGCAATTATTAATCTCGGACACACTGACCCACCAATTAAAATTCGTCGCTGCTGGTTAGACAATGTACCCGTCTACTCTGGTTTCGGAGCAGTCGATTTGTACTTAGGTGCAAGTTGTGCAGTGGAAGTGATGGACGGCGAAGAAGTCCGGGAACGTGGCGGGGGTCATGTCATTGAAGACTTGATAGCTGGCAAACACGTACAAGTAAGGGCGCAAGGACAAGTTACAGATTGTTACCCAAGAGCCACTTTTGAAACAACGATTACTCGTGAAACAATAAATCAATTTTATTTATTTAATCCTCGTAATCTATATCAAAATTTTATAGTTGGGGTGAATGGAGGCGATCGCCCGTTGTACACTTACCTTGGTCCGCTACAACCACGTTTGAGCAATGCAGTTTACTCCAACCCAGGTGCCATGGCCCCTTTATTTAACGATCCAGACTTACAACTTATTGGAATTGGTACGCGAATTTTTCTAGGAGGTGGAATTGGTTACATTGCTTGGGAAGGGACTCAGCATTTCCCCTTACAAAAGCGGTTACCAAATCGTACACCCATTGGTCCCGCAGCAACTTTAGCATTAATTGGCGATGCCAAGCAAATGGATAGCCATTGGGTGAGAGGTTGTTACTTCAAAAGCTACGGTCCTTCTTTAATGTTGGGAGTGGGGATACCACTTCCCGTATTAAATGAAGAAGTCGTTGCAAAGTGTGCAATCCAAGACAAAGATCTAGTAGCCCCGGTAGTAGATTTTTCTATTCCTCGACGAGTTCGTCCCACCTTTGGTTTAGTTAGTTATGCTCAACTTAAATCCGGACGCATAACCATTGAAGGAAAAACTGTACGTGTAGCACCCCTTGCAAGTTTATTTTTTTCCCGCCAAGTTGCCCTAGAGTTAAAAAAATGGATTGAATTAGGCGAGTTTACTCTCACAGAACCTGTTGCTCAAATCCCAATGGAGAGGTCTTTTCTGCCGCAAGACCGATGGACAGAGTTTTAAGGGAAGGGAGTAGGGATTAAACGATTTTGGATTGTGGATTTTGGATTTTGGATTGGGGATTGAACGATTTTAGATTTTGGATTGGACAAGAGTTATTCTCCCTTGTTTTCCTTGTCCCCCTTGTCCCCAGTTTCCTTCCCCCTACTCCCCACTCCCTACTCCCTACTCCCTACTCCTGAGTTGGTTTCGGGCGCTTCACTGGCTTAGGAGTAGGTTTGGTAGAGACGGGACTGGCGGGGCGTGATGGTGTAGATGCAGAGGCGTCGCCGGTTTTCCGAATGGGGCGTTGAGGTTCCCCGCTCCTCTGTCTGGGAGGAAATGGTTTCTTACCGCCAAAACTGCCAGGACGACGCCCACCTCCTCTGAAACCACCTTGTCTTGGTGGTTTGCGCTTTTTGGGTAAATCGGCAATAACTTCACCACTTTCGACTAATAATAAATCAGCTTTCCGCGTGACTTGAAAGTCCCAGAACTTACCAACTGCTCTAGTCTCAAGCTTAGCTGTTAGTTTTAACTTAAAATACTTGGGTTTGTCATTTTGCTTGCGTGGAGCCTGCTTAATTTTAATGACCAAATTTCCCGCTTCATTAGACTGGTAAACAACTTCTCCACGAACGGAAAAGCCACCGTCTGGAATTGCTGAAGATGACAACACGGAATTTGATGAGCCTTCTTCAGGTGTTTGCAAATCGTCGGAAGCCGTATCTTCTTGTTCATCGCTTACTTGACGACCTTGCGCCAACTTTTCAGGCTCCCAAACTCCTACAATTTGTAGGTGCAAATTATCATTTTCTTGGCGAGTGCGAGGATAAACGACCCACAGATGTTCTGCTTCCAAGTCTAAATGATTTTTCACCAAACTCATAATTCGACCTAGCAGGACAGCATCAAGCTCTGTATCATCTGAGGTCACCATTTTACCTTGGGTAAATTGTTCGTCACTAGCAACGTAACGACCTCGGACTAAGCCAATGGCTCGATACTGCATTGGTTCGCTAGGAGGCGGAATTGGTTGTTGCCTGCTAACGAAGTTCCCATCACTGGCAGTCTCACCGGGGGGTTCGGGCAAGTTTTCTGGTTCGGGAATGGAAGACACTGCATTGTCATTTGCATCTGCAAATGCATTTGCATTTACATTTACATTTGCATCTTCATTTGTTTGAGCTTCTATTGAAGCTGTTAAATTGGACGATTCAGGCGACGGCATCAGGTCGGAAGTCATAAAAACTCCTTGCGGCGGAGACAGATCCCATTGTGGGATTTTACTAAGGCAGATGGAAAGAGCGTTTGTGCTGGACGAGTAAGTATATTTCCTTTCAAGACAACTACACCTTAACGCTCTACATAACATTTAAGACGCGAAACTTCGCATATATATTATGCTTAGGTGTAATTTAGCGCCTTTATAACAGTTTCGGAAGCATATCATAGCTCAAACTCAGAAGTTTCCTCCTAAAGTCAACACTTGTATGGAGTGCGTATATTGCTATTTGTTATAAAATTCACAAGTAACTCACGAGATTCCGCAAAGTTTTTAAAATTTTTAACTCGATTGATTTCTGTGACCGATAATGTCAACTAAAGGTTGAAGTAGGAAGTAGGAAGTGTGAAGTACGAAGTGAGTTACATTGTAATTCAACTTTCATCCTTTATCCTTTAGTCTTCATACTTTCTTTTGTTATTAGAGTTTAAGGACGGTTTTGTGTCTCAATCTCGCAATCGCTGGATGGTTAATGCAGTTTTGCTACTCGCAGTTCTTGCTTTTGTTGGAGTGTCAATGATTCCTTTGTTTTCAGTATTCAACGACACGCAGCCTTCAACGCAAGAATCTGGCAGCAACAGAAACAGTTCGGCATCCTCAGACCAAAAATCTAAACTGCAAGACGCTGCAAGGGGTTACGAACAAGTTTTGCAACGAGAACCAAACAACGAAACAGCACTGCGAGGCTTAATTGAAACCCGTTTACAGCTGATACGTTTAGGTGGGAGTGATATTAAAGAGGTAATTGAACCTCTAGAAAGATTAGCCAAGCAGAAGCCGGAGCAAACACGATATGCAGTGCTGCTTGCTCAAGCGAAACAACAAATTGGAGATAGAGAAGGCGCAGCTCAAACTTATCGCTCGGTTTTGGAAAATAAACCGGGCGACTTAGATGCATTGCAAGGTATGGTAGCACTTCTGTTAGACCAAAAACGACCCGAGGCAGCTATTGGTTTGCTACAAGATACACTCAATACTGCTGCTCAGGCAAATAAAATTCAGCCGGGAAGTGTGGATACAGTTGCGGTACAAGTACTTTTGGGTAATGTTTATGACTCTCAGAAGAAATATGCTCAAGCCCTAAATGTTTACGATCGCGCAATTAAAAACGACAAGCAAGATTTTCGTCCTGTCTTAGCAAAAGCAATGCTTTTAAAGGAACAAGGCAAAACAGAAGAGGCAAAACTTTTATTTACTAGGGCTGCGGCTTTAGCACCAGCTCAGTATAAAGATGAAATTAACAAGGAAGCAGCAGCAGTATCAGGGAGTAGGGAGTAGGGAGTAGGGAGTAGGGAGTAGGGAGTAGGGGAAAATTCTACCACCTCACTCCCTCACTCTCTCACTCCCTCACTCTCTCACTTCCCTTCAACTGCGGCTAATACACCAAATAAAAGAAATAAAAATCCACCAACCAAGGTGACAGTGCGCTCAGAAATTCGCCCAGCAATCATTCTTCCACCAATGACAGCAATGGCTGCACAAATAGCGTGTCCCAAAATTGCACCTGTTGTCACCCCTATTGGATTATTCCCGGATGCTAGTGCTATGGTGGCAATTTGAGTGCGATCGCCCCACTCTGCCATAAACGTCAGCACAAAAGTTTGTAGTATGACTCCTAAGTAATTGTTCTTTTTCGGCGATAGCGTATCAGCAACTTCCACTGCGGTTTTTGCTTCTTCAACAACTTCTGTACTACAAGTACTTGCTGGCATACGGTATCCATCGTACAGTAGTTTGACCCCAAAACCAAAAAGCAGTGCTATTTCAGCGTGATGAATAAAACTTTTTGGGAGTAACGAAACGGCTTGTCCCACTGCTACAGAAAGTATCGTCATTGCAGCTAAAGCAGCGATCGCACCTGCAAAAACCAAACGCCGTGAGTGCTTCATCGACATGATCGCAGCGATGAAAAATGTTTTATCGCCTAACTCAGAAACCGTAATTAATAACAAACCTGCTGTAAAAGCTGACAACACTTTCTCAAGCTCCTTGAAGAATCATCTACCGATGTGAGCTTGATGAGAGTTGACAACACTTCACCAAGCTCACACTTTCCTTGTGTGAACTTAGTGAAGGTCTCACTTCCAATAAGCAGCCGTAGTCAAATGTCAATACTTAATCAACCAGATATTTTTGACTTTTGACTTTTTTAAGCTTTTTGTCACCTGAACCAGGCTTACGCCAGTATGTTGATTCAGATGCACTGACAAAAACTTTTGCCAGTAGCTACTCCCCTTCATTCATAAGATTATACATCTGTTGTTGGTTATAGTAAACCTGAGTTCAGCGTAAGAAAAAGGCTGAAAACTAAGCAGAGTAAAGATTGTAGCAACACAACCTATAGATTTTGTTTTCAATAAGTAAAGCTTATTGAAAATGGGTAAAAAAATCAGATATCTTGAGTACTCAAAGAAGTAAAATGAATTTGTGATGAATTCATTCTGCTTATGAGTAGTAAAAAAGCGTTAAAAAGAGAAGTCAACTTTATCTAGTTTTTAGTCTTTTTTTTACGTCGAACTCAGGTTGGAAAAGTACCAATATTGGTAACTCGCTGGCTGCCTACCCTACGTCATGCTTCGTTTGGAGGGGGGTGGTTGGAAAAGTGCTAATACTAGTAACTCGCTGGCTACCTACCCTACTACAAGCAAGGTTTCGGATGGGAGGGGTGGAACAGTAATGTTCCCCTCGACCCTAACAATCATGTTTACGATTTTATTCGTTTATTTCCAGAATAACGGGTTGTGACAGTTGTGGATACGGAATGTCCGATTTAAATGTCCTAGGTAGCTGTACCCCAAACAGCACTAGCCGAACTACTAAGAACAAAGACAAAGCCAACCACAAGATGTGGTTACTGTTAGTATGAAAAGAAAAGGCGGCGACATCCGCAGGGAGAAATCCTACAGCAAAGGAGGCTAAGGTAACATTGCGAAGGGTATGCCCTTCCGCTAAGCCCAAGAAGTAGCCATCCAGCATGAAAGCAACAGAACTAAATCCTAGGACGGGTAGTAACCAAAAAACATAAATATCAATTTGTTCAGTGATTTCGGTGTGATTGGTTAATAGCTTAAATACAGTTTGAGGAAATAGCACACACACACCAGCGAAAATGAGTCCCACTAGCAAGCTGGTTCCTACAGAAATCCTAACTAGGGCTTTTAGCTGTTCGGATTCTCCTTTTCCTTGAAAGTTTCCACTCAAGGTTTCCGTACCAAATCCCAGTCCTTCTGTGAAATAGCTACTCAGGAAGAATATCTGTAATATCAGGGCATTTTCTGCATAAGTAATTGTCCCCAGTGCTGCACTCTCGTAGTTGAATATTAGGATAACTAAGAGAAAAATAAAATTGCTGACAAAAATGTTTCCATTTAGGGTGAAACTGGAGATTATAGCTGAGGTGTCCCAAATTTCTCCAGCTACGGCTCGTAAATCTTGCCACTCGATTTCCAAGCAGAAAACAATCAATCCCACCAATAAGCTCAGATACTGGCTGGTAGTATAAGACACTCCAGCCCCCATACTTTCCCAACCCCACCGAATAATCAACAAGTAGTCGAGTGCGATATTGGCAACATTACCAACCACGGACAACAGCACAACTAAACCACTTTTTTCCTGTCCTAGAAACCAACCAATCAGGACAAAGTTGAGCAAAACAGCAGGCGCTCCCCAAATTTGGGCGTTGAAGTAGGCAATTGCTGAAGCTTTGACCTGTGGGGTGGCATTCAGCAGGGTAAAGCCTAGTTCTTGCAAAGGGTACTTTAAGCTGACGATGGCAACACCCAGCACCAGAGCAATTAAGCCATTACGCAATCCTACCAGTAGTATTGCCTCCTGGTCATCTCGTCCTACTGCTTGAGCAGTCAGCCCAGTGGTACTCATTCGTAAAGAGATTAAAAGCAGGAAGACTAAGCTAGTGAGGTTTCCTGCTAGGGCAACCCCTGCTAGATGATGGATTTCTGACAAATGACCCAAGAAAGCCACGCTCAGGGTATTCGCCAGTGGTACCATGATGTTGGAAACAACATTGGCTAGAGCCAGTTGGAAGAAGCGAGGCAGGAGGTCATCCTGGCTTGAGAGTGTCTGATCTATCGATTGACTTGCGTTGTTTTCCATCGAAATCTCTCATCAAAGATGGCTATTTTTTAGAATACTTTATAAGAATTTACATTTTTCGCTCTAAACTGGAAGAAAATTTTTCTATATCGCCTTCTCTCACCTGCCAGTTTAGCTTTAGGTTGAGCCAGAAATTCCAGAGGGTAACGCAAGCGATCGCCCCCAATTTAGCGATATATTCATTGAGTTAATATCAAAAAATATTCGAGTAAGTCGAAAGAGAAAAATAGCAATCAAATCGAAAGGAGTAACTGTTTTTATAAATGATAGCCACGACGTTAGCTGTTGTGCTGTGTTGATATGAGTGATGAGTACAAATAGCCAAGGAAGAAAAATAAATACCCCAACTGAAGTTCCCAAGAGATAATTGACAAGACTTTTGTTAAAGCGAAAGTGTTGTAGAAAAGTTACATAAATGCCATGAGCCATTGCTATCAAAGCCGTGAAGAAATGGGTGTATAATCCTATAGATAAAGTAAGAGCATATATCGCCCAATTCATTGTTTAATTAAAAGGCAATGACTTTCGACTCTACTCTTGAGTAATGTTTTTTATTCGCTACGAGGCATCACGCGCTATTTAGGTGTGCTGGCTCGTTGTTTTAATTCTAGAATTTTGTCAACTGCCCTTTGAGTGCCGCCTGCTTTTACCAAGGATTTGCCTAATCGCTCCACATTGCAACGAATGGACGAATCCTGCATGACTTTTTCCACCAATTCACGCAATTTCTGCGGCTGAATGTTTTGCTGTTTGACCCATACTCCTGCACCCAATTCTTGTACCCTACTAGCTACTAAGTACTGATCGGTAGCTTGAGGAAATACAACTAACGGCACTCCGTCAATTAACGCCTCCATTGTGCTATTCATACCCCCATGAGTGATAAAGACACTGGAGTTCTTGAGGACTTCCAGTTGGGGAACAAAATGTCTGATAATAAAGTTAGGCGGAATCTCTCCAAGCAACTGCATATCCACAGACTTACCAACAACCATCACCACCAGATGATGGCTATGACCGAAAGCTTGTAGGCATTTCTTGAAGAAAGGAATGTTTTCATTCAATAGCGTTCCCAGCGAAATATAAATAACGGACTTTTCTTCAAGATCTGCTAGCGGAAAGTCAGAGTCAGGGGGTTGCTTGCCGCTGCACAAACCCATGAAAATGTAACTATTGTCGAACAATTCGCGCTTAAATTGGAAGGTTTCTGAGTTGAAGACAATATTTAGATCGCCCGGTACGTGGAACAGCTCGTCTATTTTCAAGCCCTCAACTGAGTATTGTTGTCTCAACTGCGCCCACAGATGTCTGTGATTGTAAATCAATTGCAGTTTTTTGGGGATTGTATAGAAGTTGGCATCTGGAAACAGAAACGATAACGCTGGAAAAAAGCGAGGTGCTAAGAACGCTGCCAACCACTCCAGCGATATCTTTGGAAAAAAATCAGGTGGTAGGGCGACATGGCTATAGGTAGACACTCTGGGAAGCTTCAGCAAATCACTAAGCAGGCGTCCCCACAAACACATTGAATCAAAAATGAGCAGCTTTGGCGGATTGCGTCGGAATTGTTTTAACAAAATTGGCAGCACTTCTAGGCTGGTTTCTATCAAATAGGATTTGACTGATGAAGAACTCCATGCATCTAGAGAGGTAGGAAGTGGTTGAAATTGTGCCCCAGCTTTCTCAATCAAATGCCGCAATTCCTCATCCTCAATGCAATAGTAATCTACTTGTTCTCCACGTCGAACTAGTTCCTGTACTATACCCAAAGTTGAATTAATATGAGACCAAGCAGGAACGTTAAAGAAAACTATATTTGACACTTTATTCTATCCTTGCCTCATTTAAAGTCTGCTAAATTGCTGTTTGAATTCTAGAATCTTGTCAACGGCTCTTTGAGTTCCTCCTGCTTCTACCAATGATTTACCTAATCGCTTAACGTTGCCACGAATGGACGAATCCTGCATGACCTTTTCCACCAATTCGCGCAATTTCATTGGCTCAATGTTTTGCTGTTTAACCCATATCCCCGCACCTAACTCCTCTAATCTATGGGCTGTCAAATATTGCTCTGAATATTGAGGAAACAAAACTAGTGGAACTTGGTGAGTTAGTGCATCCAAAGTACTCTGCATACCACCATGATAAATAAAGACGCTAGCGTACTTAATAACTTCTAGTTGCGGTACAAAATTTTTGACTATAAAGTTAGGCGGTATGTCTCCAAGCAAATTAATATCCACAGAATTACCAACAGTCATTACCACAAGATGCTGACTATTCCCAAACGCTTGCAGGCATTTTTTAAAGAAGGGAATATTCTGATTGAATATTGTCCCAAGTGAAATATAAATCACTGACTTTCCTTCAATTTTCGCCCAGCAAGATTCCGGTTCAAGCAAGCTTTTACTGTAACACGGACCAGTGAAGACGTAACTGGAGTCAAAGTTTTCTCGCTTGATCTGGAAAGTTTCAGATGTGAAGACAATATTCAGATCGCCGTGGAAGAAGAGCATATAGCGCATTAGCTTGAACAAATCGTTCTTTTTCACGCGCTCAAACTGATATTTTTGCTTCAACTGAGTCCAAAGGCTTCTGTGTTTGTCAACAATTTTTGGGTTTTCAGAAAATCTTCTGATGCAGTTTGGTGCTAAAAGTACTGGAAGCGGTGGAATAAATCGGCGTGGTACAAGGTGATGAATGTGGGTAGCAACTGTGGGAAGCTTGAGCAACTCACCAAGAAGGCATCCCCATAAGCACGCTGAATTAAAGATAAGTAGCTTTGGGCGATCGCGTTGAAAATGTTCCAATAGAATCGGTATCGCTTCCAAACTCGTTTCCATTGAGGCAGATTGAGGCGTTGCAGTTTCGTCCAACCACAAATCAGGATTGGCAGGAAGCTGATGGAATTGGGCACCTACAGACTCGATTTTATTGCGGAATTCCTCATAACAATAGTAATCTACCTGTTCTCCCCGCCGCACTAACTCCTGCACTATTCCGAGAGTGGAATTAACAGTTGAGTGGGCACGTAGGTTGAAATAAACGATGTTGGACATTGTACTGATAAAGTGAGAAGAAACCAATATGGCTGCAAGTCCTTAAGTTCACATCTTGCACCAGTATCAACAACGAGGCTCAGCCTCGATATCTCGTTCCCAGGCTGAGCCTGGGAACGAGGGTTAACTTAAGTATTTGGTTTACTGCTCCCAGCGCTCAAAGACAATAGGTATGTCCTCAGCCGTTCGGCTATCACTTGGACGTTGGGAGTGTAATTCATAGTAATGTGGTTTCCTGGGACTTCATAAACCTCTAATCCTCCTGCTGCCAAATTCACCCAAGCTAGCTCTGGGTTTTGGGGATTGGTTGCATCCCGCTCGTTGGCGCGGAAAAAGATGACGCGACCTGGGTAGGTTCGTGGTGTATAGTTCCGCATAGCTTGAACGTCTACCTTGAAGATATTAAAGAAGAAACGGAGATCGCAAAGCCCGTAATCAGGCGGCAATCTCATAGATTGTCTAGCCTCCTCCAAAAAGTGGAGCAATCGCTCGTCTGGTTCAAGCTGCCTGAGATGGTCTAAAGAAACGGAAAGGTTGGCACCGACATTGAGTATATAAGTCAAGATTTGCAGCTCATCATCTTCTATTTTTACCGGCATTTGACCGGGACCTGGAGTATCTATAAGAGCGAGCAGCGCTATTTCTTCGCCTACAGCCAGCAATTGCTGTGCCATCTCGAAAGCCACAGTGCCTCCAAAAGAAGAACCCCCAAGAAAATATGGCCCTTCAGGCTGGACAACGCGCAGTGCTTCGATATATTTAGTCGCCATCTCCTCAACTTGGGTGAGTGGTGGTGTTTTTCCATCTATGCCTTGTGCTTGTAACCCATAGACTGGATAATCTGAGCCTAGACAATTTGCCAAATCGCGATATATGTAGACGTGTCCGCCAACCGGATGTATTAAGAACATAGGTTGTTTAAAGCTGCCGGATTTAATTTCTACCAGCAATTCGGGAAGCGCAGGTTGCAAAGGTCGCGCAGAGGCGATCGCGGTCTGTTCTATGAATTCAGCAAACCTTGCAATAGTGGGCGAACCTAGCAAGCTATGGGGAGACAATTCTGCTTTAAGGGTTTCACATAATTTAGAAATCAGGTGAACTGCCAGCAAGGAATCTCCCCCCAATTCAAAGAAGTCATCGTGGATTCCCACCTGCTCAATCCCAAAGAATTTTTGCCATATTTCGGTTATGGTCCGTTCCAGCTGACTGCGAGGAGCAACATAGAGATTCGGTAAATTCGGTCTTGTTGCGTAGAGTGAGGATAAATCTTTCTTTGGAGACTTTGTATCCAACGTTTCAACATCCGTCTTGACAGCATCATCAGGGCATACCGTATGGGAATTTAATTCTTTTTGCGTCCCTGCAACTTTAGGCGGTGAAATCCAGTAACGCTGCCGTTCAAATGGATAAGTCGGCAACGGTAGACGATGACGTTGAGAGCCAGCATAGAATCCTGCCCAATCTACTTGTATTCCTGCAAGCCAGAGTCTGCCTAATGCGTTCAACAAAAAAGCCACATCAGATTGTTGGACTTGGGGATGTCTTACCGAAGAAAGTATGACCTGTTCTGCAGCTGTATCTACATGTTTTTTCGCAATCGCACTCAGCGTCTTTCCAGGACCAACTTCTAGTAAAATTAAGTCTTGTTCAAGCAACAACCTTTGCAAGCCTGAACTGAAGAGCACAGTTTGGCGTAAATGTCTAGCCCAATAATTTGGATTTGTTGCCTCCTCTGCTGTCATCCAAGTTCCGCTCACGTTGGAAATATAGGGAATTTGAGGGGGTTTTAGGTTGACTTTTTTCACCTGCTCGGTAAATGTCTCTAAAATGGGTTCCATCATATAGGAATGGAAGGCATGGGAGGTATGCAGGCGACGGCATTCCACACCTTGTGCTTGAAGTTGCTGTTGCAGTGCAACTATAGCATCTGTAGCACCTGAAACCGTGCAAAGGGATGACCCGTTAATTGCAGCTAGGGAGAGTTCATTGTTAAGGAGAGGTTGTACCTGCTGTTGGGAAAGCGGTACAGCAAGCATCGACCCTGGAGGCATTTGCTGCGTGAGTTGTCCCCGTGCAGCGACGAGGGATAATGCTTCTTCTAAGGAGAAAACGCCTGCAAGAGTTGCTGCCACATATTCGCCAATACTGTGACCGATTGCCGCCACAGGATGCACGCCCCACAACATCCATAATTTAGCTAGGGCATACTCAATGGTAAATAGTGCTGGTTGTGCAATCGCAGTCTGGTTCAATTGTTCTACCGCTTGTTCTGCCTCTTCTTCACTAGGGTACAGGATATCCCGCAAGTCAAGTCCCAAGTGGGGTTTAAGGAATTTTGCACAAAGGTCGATCTGTTCCGTAAATGCTGGTTCTTCTTGGTAGAGTTCAAGAGCCATATTCACATATTGCGATCCCTGACCGGAAAACATGAACGCGACCAGGCGATTTTTAGGTTCTTGGACGTTGGTAAAAATTCGTTTCGGATCTTGGGTAGACAGTGTATTAACAGCATCTTCTCTATCACTGCACACTAATATCCGTCGATAGTCGAAAGCCTTTCGACCAACTCCAAGCGTGTAAGCTACATCAGCCAGGTTAAGATCGGGATGATGAGTTAAATGTTCAACCAGATTTGCCGTTGCGGTATCAAGTGCAGTCTCAGTTTTGGCGGAGAGTACCAACAACTGAAACTTTCTCCTCGGCTCTCCAGATTCCTGACTTTTGTACTCAAATTCAGCAGGAGTTTCCTCCAAAACGACGTGTGCATTAGTACCCCCCATACCAAAAGAACTGACCCCAGCACGGCGTGGAGTGCCGTTTGTTTCCCACTGGGAGAGTTTGGTATTGACGTAAAAGGGACTGTTGGCGAAGTCAATATCGGGATTGGGTTGTTCAAAGTGCAAGCTAGGTGGCAGTAACTTGTGTTTAAGCGCCAGAACAGTCTTGATTAAACCTGTCACACCGGCTGCCGTATTCAAATGTCCGACATTAGTTTTCAGGGAACCGATAGCACAGAAGCCTTTGTTCTGGGTACTGGCACGAAACGCTTGTGTTAGTGCTGCGATTTCAATGGGATCTCCTAGCCCAGTTGCAGTGCCGTGAGCTTCTATATAAGTAATTGTATCAGGATCGATCCCGGCTACAGCCTGAGCTTGAGAAATTACTGCAGCTTGACCATCTATACTGGGAGCTGTATAGCCGACTTTCAATGAACCGTCGTTATTGATGGATGAGCCTTTAATCACTGCATGGATGTAGTCACCATCGGCGAGCGCATCTGCTAGGCGCTTGAGAACGACAATTCCCACACCGTTACCACCTACAGTTCCCTTTGCTTTAGCATCAAAAGCTCGGCAGTGTCCATCGGGAGATAAAATTAAGCCTTCTTGATACAAATAGCCTGTCTTTTGGGGAAGATGGATGGAAACGCCACCCGCGATCGCCATATCGCATTCCCCATTCAACAAACTTTGACACCCTAAGTGTACGGCAACTAATGAAGTAGAACAAGCCGTTTGTATGTTAAGTGCAGGTCCAGTGAGGTTGAGTTTGTAAGAAACCCGAGTTGCCAGATGATCTGGAGCATTGCCATAACTTAAGTCGTCAAAGTCGTTCAACTCTAAAATGTCGCGGTTGGGATAGAGATTTTTTAGTAAATAATCATTCCCGCCACACCCTGCGTAAACCCCAATCAACCCCTTGTAGTTTTCTGGGTCATAACCTGCTTTTTCTATGGCTGACCAAGCACATTCTAAGAATAAGCGTTGTTGCGGATCTATCAATTCAGCTTCTTTGGGACTATAACCAAAAAAATAAGCATCAAATAGCTCTATGTCTGACAATACACCGCTGGCTCTTACATGTTTAGGGTTATTCAGCCACTTTATGTTAACACCTTCGGCGACCATTTCTTGTTCCGAAAAAAATGATATAGATTCTATCCCGTTGCATAGGTTATTCCATAAGGAATCTATATCTTGAGCTTTTGGAAACTGACCCGACATAGCAATAATGGCTATATCAGACTGATGATGCTGCCTAAGTTGCCTTTGTTGCTGCATTGAAGCTTGGCGAGCGCGAAGATTCAACCCATCACCATTGCTTTGTTTTGAAGCATCTTGTATGGTTAAATAATTACTTAAGCGTTCGCTCAAAGAATGTATAGTTGGGTATTGAAACATTTCAACTATTGACAACTTGACTCCCAAAATTTCTTGCAATTTGTGGTGAACCTGAACCACGAGCAATGAGTGACCTCCCAACTCGAAGAAGTTGTCATAAATCCCCACTTTCTCTACCTGAAGCATCTCTTGCCAAACGGCAGCTACGATTTGTTCGACCTTGGTCTGCGGCATTACATAAGCTTCATCGGGTCTAGTGGTGTGATCGGGGACTGGTAGGTTGCGACGGTCTACTTTTCCATTGGGTGTTAGGGGCATTGCCTTTAATATCACAAAGGCATTTGGTACCATGTAGTCGGGCAGCTTACTTTTGAGGAAGGAACGCAACTCACTGAGTGTGGGTAGTGGTGCGTTTGGTTCCGTCTCGGTCTTAGGAACGATATAGGCGACGAGGCGCTTATCGCTTTGGATATCTTCTCGGATGATGACTGTGGTTTCTTGAACTTGGGGATGAGTGGTCAGCACAGCTTCAATTTCTCCAAGTTCGATGCGGAAGCCACGAAGCTTCACCTGATTGTCAATGCGACCAAGGTACTCAATATTACCATTTGGTAAATATCGCGCCAAATCCCCAGTCTTATATAATTTTGAATTTTGAGATTGCGTCGCTTCGCTGCCTGTGGCACGCTCCGCCAACGCAACGCTTCGCGATTTTGAATTGTTAAAGGGGTTGGGGATAAATTTTTCAGAAGTCAAATCGGGACGGTTGAGGTAGCCCCATGCCAGACCATCTCCACCGATGTACAGTTCTCCAGGGACACCGACGGGAACAGGTTGTAGATGCTCGTCGAGCAGAAAACAATGAGTGTTGGCTATGGGGCAACCGATGGGAATGGTTTTTGCCCCTTCTGGAACAGCTTGTATCAAATACCAAGTGGTGAATGTTGTATTTTCGGTAGGCCCATAAACATGAAGCAACCGTACAGGTCGACCATTCTTCAGCACTTCTTTAACCCACCGAAGTTCGACAGCTTCTCCTCCAAATAAAAGGTGTTGCACTGAAGAGAAAGCCGACGGGACTTCTCTTGCTAGCAAATTGAACAAAGCAGTCGTCAAAAACAATACGCTAATTCCTTGCTCTTTGATCGCGGCGGCAAAATCCAAGGGTGAAAGCGCTACATCCTTAGTTATAACAACGAGCTTCGCCCCGTTAAGTAAAGCTCCCCAAATCTCGAATGTAGCAGCGTCGAAAGAACTGTTCGAGACTTGAGCAATTACATCTTTTGGACCTAAGTTAATGTAGTTTGTGTTAAGTACCAAGCGGTTTACAGCCAGATGAGGAACAGCAACTCCCTTAGGTAACCCCGTTGAGCCGGAGGTGTAAACGACATAGATCGTTTTGTCAGGCGTCACGCTGGTTTTAAGATTCTCCTTGCTTTGTTGGGCAATGACTTCCCAGTCTGTGTCTAGACAGACAATTCGTGCTTGATGTTTAGGAAAAGACTCTACTAACTTCGCCTGAGTTAGCAGCACTGGCACTTGAGCGTCTTCTAGCATGAAGACCAAACGCTCGGAAGGATAAGTTGGGTCAAGAGGTACATACGCGCCACCCGCTTTGAGTATGCCAAGCAATCCCACTACCATCTCCAGGGATCGCTCTACGCAGATCCCCACTAACACTTCTGGCCCCACACCCAAGCGTTGCAGGTGATGTGCGATTCTGTTTGCCCGTTGGTTCAGTTCATTATAGGTCAGTTGTTCCCCTTCAAAGACTACCGCAATAGCATCAGGCGTAAGCGTTACCTGTTCCTCGAACAAGTGGTGGATACACTTATCCTGCGGATAATCTTGAGCAGTGTTGTTCCACTCTACTAATAGCTGGTGTCGCTCTCGCTCTGTTAGCAGTGGCAATTCTGAAATTCGTTGTTCTGGATTCGCTACAATACCTGACAGCAGGGTCTGGAAATGTTCTGCCATACGAGCGATAGTGTGATTGTCAAACAAGTCACTATTGTATTCCCATGAACATATCAATCCTGAGGCGGTATTCGACATTGATAGAGTCAAATCGAACTTCGCCGCTGTGGTTTCTACTACCAATGGACTTACAGTTAAGTCAGGCAGATCGAAAGAAGGCATGGGAGAGTTTTCCAGCGTAAACATCACCTGGAACAGGGGTGTGTGGCTTAAGGAGCGCACTGGTTGCAATCTCTCTACCAACTCTTCAAAGGGCAAGTCTTGATGAGCGTAAGCTCCTATTGCCACTTCCCGTACCCGACTTAACAACTGCTTAAAACTGGGATTGCCGCCGAGGTAGGTACGCATTACTAAGGTATTGACAAAAAAGCCAATTAGCCCTTCGATTTCCTTACGGTTACGATTAGCAATGGGCGTGCCCACTACGATGTCATCTTGCCTTGTATAGCGATAAAGCAATGTCTGAAACGCTGCTAATAGCGTCATAAACAAGGTGACTCCCGTGCGCTTGCTCAGTTGGATGAGTGCTACGCTCAACTCCTGGGAAAGAGCCAAAGAATGATACGCCCCTCGATATGTCTGAACAGTAGGTCGCGCTCTGGACGTGGGTAATTCTAATAAACCCGGAGCATCGTTTAATTGTTGCTTCCAGTAGTTAAGCTGTGTTGACAGTATATCTCCAGTCAACCAATGCCGCTGCCAAACAGAAAAATCAGCGTACTGTATGGGTAATTCTGGTAAAACTTGAGCTGAACCTGCACAGAATGCCGAGTAGAGTGTTGCTAACTCTGAGTAGAGTAAGCCCATTGACCACCCGTCAAAAATAATGTGGTGTACTGTTAGCAGCAAGACGTGTTCTGTTTCGCTTTTCTGTAGCAAAGTTGCTCGCACTAAAGGCGAGTGTTCCAGATTAAAAGGTTTCATTGCTTCAGTGGTGGCTAATCGTTGCGTCTCGACTTCAATATCGCTTGACCGCATATGACGCAAGTCCACCACTTGCAATTTTAAATTCAGAGTAGAAGCGATAACCTGAACGGGTTTACCCTCTATTGTTGTGAAGTTTGTCCGCAACACTTCGTGACGGCAGATAATTTCGTTGAGACTGGATTCTAAAGCAGCTACATTGAGTTGACCGCTAAGACGCAAGGCTAATGGTATATTGTATAATTCACTACTTTGGTGGAATTGTTCAATAAACCATAAGCGCTGCTGTGCAAAGGATAATGGGATTTCGGCTGCTCTTGAAATCGGTAATAGAGGGGAGACTTTTATAGATTGCCCCGGTGCGATCGCGATCTCAACACGCTCAGCTAGGGAGGCAACAGTGGGAGATTCAAACAAGCTACGTAATGGTAATTCCACGTACATGGTGTCGCGCACCCGAGAAATCACTTGAGTTGCTAGTAAGGAATGTCCGCCCATTTCAAAAAAGTTGTGGTGAACCCCCACAAGTTCAATTCTTAGGACATCCGCCCAAATGCTAGCTAACATCTCTTCAATAGGAGTTCTTGGGGCTACAAAAGACTGTTGCAGTTCGTGTTGAAAGTCTGGTGTTGGTAGGGCGCGGCGGTCGATTTTCCCATTGGGAGTTAGGGGTAGGGTGTGTAGGAAAACAAAGGCACTAGGCACCATATATTCTGGCAGTTTCCGTTTAAGGAAGTGGCGCAGTTCGTCTGTGGTTGGTGTCTGTTCTGGGTGAGGAACGATGTAAGTTACCAGCTGTTTGTCACCAAAGTCATCACCTCTAGCTGTGACGACTGTTTGCTGTACACTGGGGTGTTGTGCGATCGCGCCTTCAACCTCTCCCAATTCAATGCGGAAACCACGAATTTTTACCTGATCATCTAGACGACCAAGAAATTCAATGTTACCGTCGCTTAAGTAACGGGCTAAATCACCAGTCTTGTAAAGACGTTCTAAATTTGAGGATTGATTTTCTTTTCCGGCTCCATCCCTTGGAAACGGATTTGAGATAAATTTCTCTTGTGTTAACTCTGCACGATTAAGGTAGCCACGGGCTAGTCCAGCACCACTGATATAAAGTTCACCGGGGACTCCTATCGGAACTGGTTGAAGATGGGAATCTAGAATATAAATCTGGGTATTGGCTAAGGTACGACCAATAGAGGGTGAGTGTCTTGCTTTGCTGATTTCACTTTCTGTGTTAACACATAAGCTGAATGTAGAGTAGGTAGTAGCTTCAGTTGGTCCATAAAGATTGAAAACTTGTTCAATTGTCTTTTGTTGATAGAGTTGGTTTACCAGTTTTGCCGACAAAGATTCTCCAGCCAGGTTGACAATAATCACATTTTCTGGTATACTGTTATTCCGTATTAATTCCGCGATCGCGCTTGGGACTGTGTTAATTAGAGTGATATCTAGAGCAGCTTTCAGGGTGGGTAGCTGTAAGACGTTTTCGGCGAGGATGACTTTACCACCACAGGATAAGGGAACAAATAGCTCGAAGACACTAAGGTCGAAGCAGATGGAGGTGGAGGCGAGGACACCAGAGAGTTGTTCTGAATTAAAGGTGTTTTGCGCCCAATGTATAAAATTAACTGTATTTTTATGTTCTAATGCGACTCCTTTAGGTTGACCTGTAGAGCCGGAGGTATAGAGGATGTAAGCTAAGTTATTGGGTTTTAGCTTTGTGATTGGGCTGTCTGAGTTTTCTTGGCTAATGGTTTCCCAGTCTGTGTCTAAGCAAACTACTTTGGCTTGATGTGAGGGGAGTTTGTCAATCAGTTGCTTTTCGGTTAATAGAACTGGGACTGTAGCATCATTGAGTATGAAGGCAAGGCGTTCTTGGGGATAGGTTGGGTCGAGGGGAACGTAAGCACCGCCTGCTTTGAGGATGCCAAGCAATCCCACTACCATCTCCAGGGATCGCTCTACGCAGATCCCCACTAGCACTTCTGGTGCCACGCCCAAGCGTTGCAAGTAGTGTGCGATTCTGTTTGCCCGTTGGTTAAGTTCTTTATAGGTCAGTTGTTCCCCTTCAAAGACTACCGCAATAGCATCAGGCGTAAGCGTAACCTGTTCCTCAAACAACTGATGGATACACTTATCCTGCGGATAATCTTTTGTGGTGCTGTTCCACTCTACTAATAGCTGGAGTCGCTCTCGCTCTGTTAGCAGGGGTAGTTCAGAAACCCGCTGTTCTGGATTCGCGATGATCGCCTCTAGTAAAGTTTGGAAATGTCCTACCATCCGCTCGATGGTGGTAGCATCAAACAGATCAGTATTGTATTCCCATTCCCCAATTATTCCAGAGGTCGTGTTCTCTAACAATAAAATCAAATCAAACTTCGCCGTAGCGCTTTCTACCGCTAATTGACTCACCGTTAAGCCTTCAATCTGTATCTGGGGCATCGGCACATTGTGAAACGCCAACATGACCTGCACCAGTGGTGTGTAGCTTAGGTCACGCTTTATCTGCAATTCCTCTACTAACTTCGCAAACGGTAGGTCTTTATGGGCATAAGCTTCCTGCGTCACTTCCCGAACTCGAGACAGTACATCCTCAAAACTCGGATTGCCAGATATATCAGTCCGCAGAACCAACATATTGACGAAGAATCCAACCAATCCTTCAATTTCGGTGCGATCGCGGTTAGCGTGCGGCGTGCCAACGCAGATATCGGTCAGCCCTGTATAACGGTAAAGTAATGTTTGAAACGCTGCCAAAAGGGTCATGAACAGGGTGACCCCAGATCGCTGACTTAAACTCACTAATGCCTGAGTTAGCTCTAGTGAGAGTGCAATTTTATGATGCGCCCCCCGGAACGTTTGAATTGAAGGTCTCACTCGGTCGGTTGGCAGTTCCAATAAATCTGGCACGCCGGACAGTTGTTGCTTCCAATAAGCCAGTTGACACGAAAGTGCCTCTTTTGTCAACCACTGCCGCTGCCAAACAGCAAAGTCTGCGTACTGAATTGGTAATTCAGGTAACTCTGGAGACAAGTCATTGGATAAAGCTGAGTAAACAGTTGCTAACTCCTGTAAAATTATACCCCATGACCAACCATCGAAGACAATGTGGTGCATTGTGAGCAGCAACACATATTCTAGCTGTGTTAGCTTAAGCAATTTTGCTCGGATTAAAGGCGAGCTAGCGAGGTCAACGGGTTGTTGGGCTTCTGCTGTTGCTAATTGC
Organism: Scytonema hofmannii PCC 7110; assembly: GCF_000346485.2. Taxonomy (NCBI): domain Bacteria; kingdom Bacillati; phylum Cyanobacteriota; class Cyanophyceae; order Nostocales; family Scytonemataceae; genus Scytonema; species Scytonema hofmannii. The sequence goes on along the minus strand of NZ_KQ976354.1, from coordinate 9,956,164 downwards.
TGGATCTGGATTTCTCTCTCACTTTCTCTTAAGTGTTGCAGGTCTACTACTGGCACACTTAAGATCAAAGTTTCAGTAATTACCTGAACTGGTTGCCCGTCAACGGTTACGAAGTTTGTACGTAAAGCTTCGTGACGCTGGATAATCTTGTTGAGGCTTTTCTCCAACGCCACGATGTTCAGGGAACCATGAAATCGTAAAGCTTGTGGTTCGTTGTAAAAGGGGTTAGTTGGCTCTAACTGGCTCAAGAACCACATTCGTTCCTGGGCAAAAGACAGAGACAATTCCCTTGTTCGTGAAACTCTTAGAAGGCGTAAGCCAGTATTATTGTGCTTAACGGTAGAGACTTCTGGTTTGTTTTGACTTAGGTGTTGGGCTAAAGTATGAATTGTAAGGTGTTGAAACAGCGCTACAATTGATACTTCTGAACCCACAATTTCGACTAGTTTGTTACGAACCTGGAGCAGGAGCAAAGAATGTCCGCCTAATTCAAAAAAGTTATCATGAATTCCTACCACGTCCAATTGCAGGACTTCCCGCCAAACCTTAGCAATGAGTTGTTCAGCATCCGATTGGGGCATGACCAAAGCTGCTGACAATTCAGGTCTAGACATATCTGGGGCAGGCAGCACACGACGGTCTACTTTTCCATTAGGTGTCAGAGGCATTTTATCGAGTACAACAAAAGCTGCTGGTACCATATAGTCAGGTAGACGTTCTTTCAAATAACTTCGTAATACTGATCTGAGCTTGCCAGCCACCTGTTCCTGAAGGGGATTATTAGCATAAGCTGTCCAAGGTTTTACCGGATCGTTGGACACCGTGTTCGACAAAGCAGATGAAAATGTATTGCTTTGTTGCAAGACTACATCGTAGCAACCTAAAGCCCCTGCCCCAGACCAGTTTATGTAAATCGTATAAGGTAACTCATCACTCAACGCCCACCAATCTTCTGGTTCCACTCCATTCCCGGAAAACGGCTGCAAGGTTTCTCGCAATTCACCTACTGTAGCAGATCCTTCATCACAAGAAAGCAAATCTAGGAGCTTAATTTCTGCATTCAGACGGGCGTTGGGTACGTGTTTGATCCCTAAAATTTCTGGTTCGGTTTCTGTAAGGATCTGGCGGACAATTGGCATACTAAGTCCATCTTTCTGCCAGTCTAACCAGCGTGCTTCTCCTGTGGAGTAAACCTCTTTTTCTATGTGAAGAATAACATCGTAGCGGAATTTAGTTACTTCATTATGACATTGACCGCGCTTGATCTGAATTTGGACGTGGCTGATTTTCGGTAAATGTTGCTGAAGTGCTGTAAAGAAGGTAGGGTCAATTAGCAATTCTTTATCTTGTGCAATTTCCCTTTGGACACGTTGGCGCAACTGTTCTACAGACAAAGATGCTGGAGAGCGTTCAAGCTGAACAGAGGCATGAAAAGCTTTTATTAGAGGAAAACTGCGTATGTCCCCCAAAAAGATAAACCCACCAGGAGTTAATGTATTGACAGCACCTTCTATAACTTTTAATAAGTAGTTAATGTCAGGGAACAACTGAATAACTGAATTCACAATGACCGCATCGAAGGCTTTTGGTTCTATTCCCTCGAAGTTGTCGGCTGTCTTCTGTGCAAGAGTTACTTGTGGTATTTCTTGCTCCAATCTTGATATCTGCTCCTGGATGTAATTAAGAGCAGTTTGAGAAATGTCAGTTCCATAATATTGGGTACAGTGGGGAGCAATTCTGAATAATAGTAAACCAGTACCACAACCAATTTCCAGCACACGCCTCGGTTGGCTTTTAAGAATCCGCTCAACAGTTCGATCCACCCACTCGCGCATTTGGGCTTCGGGAATCGGTAGATTTGTGTAGCTACTGTTCCAGCCTACAATATTAAAGGTTGGGTCTTGAGACTGAGTTGTCTGGCTATAGGTTTGGTCATAAACCTTTTGCCATTGGGAAACTAGTTCTTGGTCGGATTCTAGCGCTGTCTGGTGCTGATCAACAAAATCTTCAGATTGGGAATTGAGAACCATATAAGCAACAAGTCGCTTTTGATCGGGCTCATCCGACCGTACCAGTACGACGTTTTGCTGTATGGCGGGATGTTGACCCAGTACTGACTCTATTTCCCCCAATTCAACACGAAAGCCGCGAATCTTAACTTGATGATCGATACGACCAACATACTCAATATTCCCATCTGGCAGATATCGAGCTAAATCTCCAGTTTTATAAAGGCGTGCTTCTGGATCGTTGCTAAAAGGATTAGCAATAAATTTTTCAGATGTTAAATCCGGTCGATTGAGATAGCCTCTCGCTAAACATACACCACCAATGTGGAGCTCACCTTCAACACCAACAGGAACGGGGTGTAAATTGGAGTCGAGCAGATAGATTTGGGTGTTGGGGATCGGGCGACCAATAGGTACGACTTGTTGGTTGCTGCTACGCTGACATTTCCAAAAAGTTACCTCCACAGAGGCTTCTGTTGGTCCGTAGAGGTTGTCCAATTCACAGTTTTTCAAACGAGCAAAGAAACGCTCTTGTAGTTTAAAAGGTAGCGCTTCACCGCAGCAGATGACCAGTCGAAGAGAACAGCAAGTCTCAATTCCCTGTTGTTCTATGAGAACTGCTAGCATTGAAGGAACAAAATGCATTATGGTAATTTTCTGCTCGTTAATTAACTCGACCAGGCAAGCACTGTCCTTATGACCTCCTGGACGGGCAAAAACTAAGCACCCGCCAGCCACCAACGGCGAAAAAAATTCCCCTACCGATAGATCGAAGCTATAGGGAGCTTTCTGTAGAACCCGATCGCTTGTGGTAATTTGGTAATTATCTTGCATCCAAAGCAAGTAATTGCAGATCCCACGGTGAGGTATCATAACCCCTTTTGGCTTTCCGGTTGAGCCTGATGTGTAGATTAGATAGGCGAGATTATCAGCTTTTACTGCACCAGTCAGATTTTCTGCACTTTCTCGGGCAATGGTTAACCAGTTTGTGTCCAGGCACACTACATTTCCTCTATACTCAGGAAGCCTTTCTTTAAGTGACTGCTGAGTCAATAATACTGATACCTGAGTATCTTCTAGCATGAAAGCCAAGCGTTCTTGAGGATATTCCGGATCTAATGGCACGTAGGCTCCACCAGCTTTGAGAATACCTAGCATCGCCACTATCATTTCGAGCGATCGCTCCATGCAAATACCAACAAGTACCTCTGAACCTACTCCCAAACCTTGAAGATAGTGTGCCAATTGATTAGCTTTTCGATTCAGCTGTTGGTAGGATAGCTGCTGTTCTTCATAAACTACAGCTTGCGCTTGGGGAGTTTGTTCCACCTGAGCCTCAAACAATTCGTGGATACACTTATCTTGTGGAAAGTCTGTTTTAGTATCGTTCCACTCCACTAATAACTGGTGTCGCTCTGGCTCTGTAAGCAGTGGCAAAGTGGAAATACACTGGTCTGGATTGGCGATGAGGTTTTCCAGTAGGGTCTGCAAATGCCCTAGCATTCGCCTAATCGAGGCTGACTCAAACAACTCAGCGTTGTATTCACAGCTGATGATTAAGTTCCCTTCTTTTTGAGAAGCCAAAACAACTAAGTCGCACAAAGCGCTATGTTCCTGTTCCTCCAGATTCTCTTCGTAAATCGGCGTTTGTGAAAGACAAAATGGTACATCGCATAGCACCAACATCACTTGAAAAATCGGTGCTCTTGTTAAATTCTGCTCCCCATTAACTACCGCAACCAACTTCTCAAACGGGTAATCACGATTCTGTGCAGCTTCCTCAACTTTGTTACCAACCCGCTTGCAAAGTTCTCTAGCAGTTAGCTCTTCGGTTAAATTTGTCCTTAGCACTACTGGATTGATGAATCTTTCAGGGTTTGCTCCCTCTTTTTCCTGAAGACTATCAGCAGACAGTGACCCCACAATGATATCTTTCTGTCCCGTGTAACGAAGCAAAAGAACTTTAAATGCAGCAAGGAGCGTAGTAAAAAGAGTGACGTTCTCACTTAGACAAAATTTATTGAGTTCTAAGCAGAGCTTTTTATCAAGCTCAACAACTTCCTTAGCTCTCGTGAATGACTGAAGCGGTGAGCGTGGATAATCTAATGGAATTTCTAACATAGGCAGATCACCGCCAAGCTGCTGTTGCCAGTATGTTTGTTGTTGAGCTAGGGTGATTTTGCTATCTTGCGGTTTATAAATATTCATCTTTATGGTTAACAGTCACCTATTTCTGTTGGTTTATAGCCAAAGTTTTATTTTCAAGTCAGTCAACCACGAGAAAATCCCACAACAAAATATGAAAGTGTGATATTTCTGGTGATGGTACTTCAACAAAGGCTGTCTTTCAGTAGAGCAGTATGAGCCTGAAATTAAGCTCATCCCACTCAATCTAGGAGTGGGCTTGAGTGCTGACTTCTTGTGATGGACGAAGTGATCGGGTGCCGTCGCCTTGATCGTTAAATAACATCACGCTATGAAAGCCCTTCTGCATGATTCCGAAATTGATCCCGTGGTTTGTAAGTTGGTTCTTCAGAAAGTCGAAGCCAGCAGTCAAATCGTTATTATCCAAGGCATAGAGGGTTTCGTCCGGTTTCAGTGGACAAAAGAAGTTATCCCAGTGTATGGGAATCACAAGCTGAGGCTTTAAGTTGCCTACAGTCTGCTCGTAGAAGGCGTCTCGGAACTCCTGACACTGAGACCCCGCCGTTGCCATTCCCAGGAAGAGCACATTAACCGGCGACACTTGATCCAGCGCACACCACATGAAATTGGCAGAGGGCTTTACCAAAATAGAGTGCTCCGAGTGATCGCGATGCTTGATGAGAAAGTCAAACGATTTACCTTCTACATAGTTGCTCAGCATTGTGGGTTGTGTGAGCGGTGCGTCAATGACCTGACCCAAGTCATCGTTGACTCCGGGAGTAGGAGGCGAGTGCTGGGAACGCAGGACGGTCACGGTAAACTTGCCAACTTCCACTTCCTTGCCCGGATCGTACAGCGTCATTTTATCTTCGGGTACGCCTCCCCCTCGACCAATGTTCCTGGTCGATTCTGACCCGTACAATTGCGCTCCAGTCTTTTTGGCGATATAAGCAACGTCAAGTGCATGGTCAAAGTGACTGTGTGCAACAAACAACGCCTTGAGTCTGTCAACTTTGGCGTACTCAGATAGTGCCTGATCAACCAACTCGTTTTTAGTTTGAACATCCTGCTCGATCCAAGGCTTGCTAGGATCATAATTTAGAAACGGTGGACGCGTGATGTAGCCATCGACCATTACTTGCGTTTCGCCCTCATCAAACAACAGCATAGTCGTTCCAAACGAAGTAACCTTAATGCTCCCGTTTTTGGGATCATCATTGCTCTGAGGCAGGAAGTCGTCGCTGTATTTGTTGATGGCATTTTCACTCGTCGGTTGGCAGATGTCATTTGAGGAAAGAGCAATGGCTTCTTGGGGAGTGAAGAAGTCTGAATAAACAACCACAGTGGCTATCATCAACATGACCAGAAGCGCAATCCTGATAGTTTGTTCCAACCTCTTGTTCATTTTTCTTATCCGTAAATTAAGCTATTGTGCTGTTTTTCGCATACTTTAAGATGAAGCTTTTGAGTGTACTGAAGAATCAGTATATTTCGGAATAGATCAATAATGAATTTCACTCAAAGTAACGGGAATGCAATCTACCGCATATATTGTAAACAGATAAACTTTCTTCGCCCTGCCACTATTTTCTGAATCAAAAAACTTTAGTTTCACATTCCAGCAATCACTACTAATCATCAGGTCGTAACCCTTGAATAATAATATATGTGTTACAATTAAAAGGGAACTCTTAACAGAAAAGAATCAGCACAAAAGATAGGGTTTAAAGCCTCCAAATTCCTTAGAAAAACAGATAAAAAATTTGAAACGTTCCGGGCGTAAGTCACGAAGTTTCTATTTCTCATTTAAGAGTTCTCTCTTAAATGAATTTAATAGCAAATTGTTATCGTAAACTTTTTTACAACATTTAGATATTGCCATACTAAAATGCGCTTCACAATATCCTCTGTACAGTTCTTATTGTAATTCAATAGAAATTTACACTCATTAATGAAACGTTAAAGATTGTAATGTATTTGTCAATATTAAGTAAGTTGGCGGAAAAATTTCTAGTTATGTAACGAAAGGTTAAGGAGAATAATTTGAGTAAAATTTAACACGTTCTGTCGTATAGTCTCCTCGCTGTCCTCTGGCGTCAATCCCGTTAATTACAGCGTAGGCAAGGTCTAATTCATCATCAAACATTTGTCCTGATAATTCATCTTTTTTGAGATGTTGCCTTATGGGTCGTAAGTCATGACAATAAAGTTCTACACTGGTTGAAAAAATTCTTTGGCTGAACATTGAAGCAAGCGAATTAATAGTAAATGGCGCAATGGGTGTTGAGGAGAACGCCAATAACCAAGCACCCGTAATATCCAAATTGGTCGTTCCTTCCAGTCAATTAAACATTGCAATAGTTTTAAGCAATCAACTGGGTAAGTTTTTTGAAAAACTTCTACAAGATTCACGAGTTGTTTCTCCGGAAGATTTAAAATAAGGTTTTGAGCGAAATTTGATTTTATAACTTTTTCAAAGCTTGAGGTAAAAAAATATGGAATTAGAGAAGCTCCGTATGTGATGTAGATGATTTCTCTAGAGATTTTGAAAAAAAATGGCAGCAAGAATTACTCTCTACCACTGAGCGAAAACGTCAGAAAACATTTAATTTATGTTTAAGTGAAGTCATGACAATAATTATTTATTTTCATCACTCATCTTATAGAAACTTTAAAGATTACTACACTAAACACGTCTGTATTTATTTTCCAAAATATTTTCCGAACCTTGTTAGTTATAATCGGTTTGTGGAATTGGAGAAAAGTGCGTTAATTCCCTTGTGTTGGTATCTTCAATCGTGCCCTGGAGAAAGTACTGGCATCAATTTTATTGATTCAACTTCTCTGGAAATTTGTTTAAATCCTCGAGCTAAACGTAATAAAGTTTTTGCTCGTATTAGCTAATTGGGGTAAAAGTTCTGTAGGCTGGTACTTTGGCTTTAAATTACATTGGTAGACAAAGTTTACTTTATCTAGTTTTTAGTCTTTTTTTACGTCGAACTCAGGTTATAGTAAAGAGTTAGTGGTTAGTGGTTAGTGGTGTAGGACAGGCGTCTCGCCTGTCATCGTTAGTTGTTAACAATCAACAACTAACAACTAACCACACCCATTTCAATACTTTCTCTCTTGTGGCTGGAACATAGTCATAGCGACGTGACGATATTGGATATCAATTCCGGCGGGAGAATAATAAGCCATTGTGTGTTTAAGGAAGTTTGGATCGTCTCTTTCTGGATAATCTTCGCGGAAATGAGCGCCCCGGCTTTCCCGGCGATTGGCTGCTGATTCGAGAATGATACGCCCTACCAACATCAAACTTCTCATTTCCATGGCTTCCACAATTTCGGTGTTCCAACAGTCGCCTTTATCATCTAAATAAATTTGCGAATATTGCTGTTGTAATTCTTCTAATTTCAACAGCCCTTCACGCATTAATTCTTCTGTTCGGAAAACACCGCAATACTGGGTCATACAATCCTGAAAAGCTTGGCGGACTTGGTTGATGCGGTATTTTCCGGGCTGGTCTAATAAAGTTTGTATTTGTTGCTTAGCTTCGGTAATGTAGCGTTGCTCGTCCACAAGGGGTAGCTTGCGTTTTTGCACAAATTGTGCTATTGCCGCCCCAGTTCTCCGTCCATAAACGACACATTCCAACAAAGAATTGCTACCCAAGCGATTTGCACCATGTACGGAAACACAAGCTGTTTCGCCAGCCGAAAAGAACCCGTCAACCAAACCCTCACCACTACTGCGGACTTGACCGTTAGTATTAACTGGGATACCGCCCATGCAATAATGGATAGTTGGTCTGACTGGCATGGGTTGAGTCACTGCGTCAACACCGACTAGGCGATGTGCTTCTTCCCAACAGAAGGGAACGCGACTCATAATTTTTTCTTTTCCCATGTGGCGCAAATCTAAATAAACAAAAGGTCCACCAGCACTACCATCAGAATGAATACCACGTCCAGCACGAATTTCATATGCGATCGCTCGTGAAGTAATATCGCGAGGAGCAAGTTCCATGCGGCTTGGAGCATATCTTGCCATAAAACGTTCTCCCTCACTATTGATGAGGTAAGCCCCTTCTCCACGTACCGCTTCTGAAATCAGCACACCCACTGGATATAACCCAGTAGGATGGAACTGAACAAATTCCATATCCTCTAAGGGTAAACCCGCAGCCGCAGTCATTGCCAAACCATCACCAGTAGATGCATAGTCATTGGACGTGGTATTATATACTCGACCATAACCACCAGTGGCAAACATGACGGCTTTAGCCCGCACCACCTCAATTTTCCCATCTTCAATGCGGTACATGACAAGCCCTTTTGCCTGACCTTCTTCTAAAATTAGGCGCATGACGTACCACTCTTGGTAAATTTTCACACCATAACGTCGGAGGTTATTTACCAACTCGTGCAAGATAGCATGACCTGTCTTATCCGCAGCGTAGCAAGTACGATGGTGAGAATGTCCGCCAAAAGCACGCTGGGCAATGCGACCATCGTTTAAGCGAGAGAACAAAACTCCCATGTGTTCTAAATCAATGACCACATCTGGTGCTTCACGGGTAAGAATTTCTACTGCATCTTGGTCTGCTAAATAGTCAGATCCCTTCACCGTATCAAAAGCGTGAGCTTCCCAAGTATCAGTAGAATCCACATTTTTTAAAGTAGCCGCGATCCCACCTTGTGCAGCAACTGAGTGCGATCGAATAGGGTGAGTTTTCGCCACCACCGCCACATTCAGACTGGGGTCAGTTCTAGCAATTTCCACTGCTGCACGACAGCCAGCCAATCCGCCCCCAACAATAATCACATCATGTTCAAACATCTTGAAAAAGGATAAAGGATAAAGGATGAATAATAAAGTATAAAATGTGAAATATAACTAATTATTTTTCTACCGATATTTCTTGTCTTTCATCCTTTCTACTTTATACTTCATACTTCATCCTTTTTAGTCTATTTTTAAAAAAAATTCCCCGCTATCAGCAGGGATGTTTCGTGATTTTAGATTTTAGGTGCTCGTTATTAGTTGTTAAGACACACTACTAACAACTAACTACTAACCACTAACCACTAACCACTAACCTGTACTGGTTGTTGCTGAGAAATGTTACCAGGGATTGGTTGCATTTTAGTTTCTGAGTCTACAGGAGCTAACTCAATATGATTGAGTAATGTGGTGACGAAGGCAAAAAGCAAGAAAGGTAGCGATAACAGAACCACAAGTCCAACTGCTGCTAAAGCATAAACTGGTCTTCTAGCACCCATTAGTGCCAAAGCAGAAGCCAAGCTTAAAGCAATAGTTATCAGCCAAACAATGATTTGACCGTATATGTCTCCAAAGGTAAGAGTACAGACAAACCTATACTTTTGAATGTTATTTGTCATAATTTGCCTCTCAGATTCTCCTATAGGTTCTACCTTAAAGCTAGGTTTGGGTTTTAGACAATTTCTAAATATTTTTGAAACAATTGTAATATCGCTTAATAATTATTGATTTTTTCCGAATTGAAACAAGCATACGCCATCCATCTTTAGATATATGTTTTTTGAAAAATCATTAGACGCAAAATGCTAAGAAGTTTTACTTGAATTAACATTATATTGCCTGGCAATGGCCACCCCATAGGTAATCTTAAAGCGGGAAGGGAGTAATATCAAGGATATAGCGATCGCTTGCAGATAGAACGAGCGCGATCTTCCAAGAACATAGTGGCAAGGGTGCGATCGCAATTCTACTATTTCCCTAGATTTTTAATATTTATTTAACTAAGTCATTTTTATGATCTTCCCTAAAATAGAGAAGGTCATAAAAATACTAACTATAAATCATTGAGCTAAAAATAATAGTGTATACTTTAAGCTTGACTATCGCCAGATTCAAGCTGTTTAATTTTAGAGCGCAAATCGAGATCGTCACTGCTAACAATTGTTTCTAAATCAGCAATCCTTTGCTCTAACAGTTCCACTTTGTCTTGGGGTAAATAGTTGTTATTTTTAGATTTTTTATCATCAGAACGCCAAACAGCCACCGTACCTACAGCTGCTCCTGTAATAGTAGCTAAAGGTAGAATAGAACTTCTTGTAATAGCTGTAAGTGGAATGCAGATAGCAAGCATTCCTACAGAAATACCCCATATTCTTGTAGTTGCTGCAACTCGTGCATCCTGGTAGTGTTCTAATTTTTTTTCTGCTCGTTTAGCCATAAGTTTTTTTTTATCTTCTTATCTACTACTTTGGCATGAGTCAGTCTTAGAGTGCCTCCTACTATTGGGCTAAGTATTATTACTGATTATACGAATACAGTTACTTGGTTTTTTTAGAACCGATGTATATGAATTTTCATCCTGATAAGAATTAGATACTTAACAAATCTATAATCAGAAGAAGATTTGGAGGTTGAGACTGAGTATTTTCGGGCTGTACTGAGAAATAACAAAAATATCTCATTGATAAATGTTAAAAAATATACTAAATTTTAATAGCACTTGCTAATGGCTGGCTAAGCAATAACTGAAGAGGGAGGATTTATCGCAGTCCTATTTGATAGATAAAAATTTTTAACCACAAAGACGCAAAGAGCACGAAGAAAAGAGAGAATTTTACAAATGATTTAGGATTACTAGAGATACTTGAAATTAAAGTATAATTTACAACAAATTTAGCTAAGTAAGAGAACCAGATCGGGAACTCGAAAGAGTGACTGATACGCTAATACTGCATATTGATAGTTGGGTTTCAGCTAACTTCGAGCAGTGCTTCCAACTCATGGAGTGTGACGATCCACGTTTATTTCAGGAGTGGATCTTACAATGGCAAGATCTTGGTGAATTCGAGATTATTCCTGTTGTTTCGTCGAAAGAGACAGCAGAAGTGGTTGCGAAGTTCCTTTAGCAGTAGCGCAACCCCTTATATACCAAGAAACCCAATTTTTGGAAAAACCGGGTTTCTTCAATACCTTTATCTGAGATAAAAAACTAATTTTGCAACAAAGAAGTGTTAAATTCTAGGTTTTTCACCCTCAACATACATTGGTGGTTCAACTGCAAAATTATTTAACTGACCTGCTTCATCAATTACATATCCATCTGTGGTATGTAATGTACCTTCTTCTTGCTCTTCAAAAGCCTCAAGTTGTTCTTTGTTCAATTCTGTTGGGGTATTAGCGGGAATTCTTTCATCTGGTGCATTGACTCCTATAGTCTGTGCTAGTTGTACCCCATAGTGGTCGTTACTAGGAGCGCCTCTACCAATTTCTGCTTGTGCTGGATCTTCTGGTAACACTTGCTTTTCTGCGTTATTCATAAAATCTTTCCTTCCTTAAGTTGCTTTAAAAGCATCCATCGCGACCTTACAGTCCATTGGTAAAGTCAAATCTTGGATTTTTTATTAAATTATCTTGACTGGTATTGACTTTTACTCCTTCTTTGGGAATTAAATGGCTCTGCTTTAGGTAATAGATCTATCATTAAAGCGATTGACAAACATAAATTATGAAATTGTATGTATAGCAATGACACAAAGAAGATATATTTATATATTGTAATTTGTTCTACAACAGCTATTTGAACTAAAATTTATGATAACTACACCCTACATTTTTCTGGCTGGTGCAAGTCGTGGAGTCGGTCGAGAAATTGCTAAGTGTTTGACTGAACAACAGCTAAAAGTCAAGTCTCTTTTGAGAACAGAAGAGGCTCGTGCTGAACTAGAAGCTATGGGTATTAAGGTGACTTTAGGAAATGCTTTAAATGTAGGAGATATAGAAAATGTTATGCTGACTGAAGAGCCGATTCATGCAGTCATCAGTACAATTGGCGGTTTACCTAAAGATGGAGAAAGAGCAGATTATATAGGCAATAAAAATCTCATTGATGTGGCGGTCAAAGCAGGAGTCAAAAAGTTTATTCTTGTTTCTTCTATTGGTAGTGGTAACAGTATCGTTGCTTTATCACCCCAAGCTCTTGAAACATTAAGACCCGTTTTAATAGAGAAAGAAAAAGCTGAAAAGTATCTTATCGAAAGCGGGTTGACATATACAATTATTCGTCCTGGTGGGTTAAAATCAGAACCAGCAACGGGAAATGGAGTTTTAACTGAAAACCCGAATATTGCAGGTATTATCCATCGTGCAGATGTTGCTCAGTTAGTTTGTCGTTGTTTAAATTCTGACAGTGCTAATAACAAAACTTTGTCAGCAGTGGATGAAAATATGTTGTTTGGACAACTTATCTTTGAGAAGTTTAGGTTAGATTAACCAATCATAAAATAAGACAAGCATCAAAATTCTGGCTATTTGTCACTGGTCACTTGGTCACTGTCCAGAGATTTGGCAAAACACTGTTCTTTTTCGAGGACCATCTAACTCAAAAAGTAAGATAGATTGATAAGTTCCTAAGGCTAATTTGCCATCTACAATAGGAACTACTTCACTCGTACTTAAAGTCATTGCCATTAAGTGAGAATGGGCATTCATCGGTTCATCTGGGGGTATGTTTTTTCTTAAATTCAGGTCATTGTGTAAGTAGTTATCTGATTCTGGTGCCAATTTCTGCAAATAAACTTTGATGTCTACCAATAATCTCTCTTCATATTCATTAATAGCTAATGCTGTGGTGGTATGACGAGAAAATACTAAAAGCTGACCGTTTTGAATAGAAGTTGATGCCAGAACCGCCTCAAGTTGTGGTGTTATGTTGTAAATGTTAATTCCCTTATCTGTTTCCATTTCGATAAATTTATTAATAATCTCCATGTGATTTCTAGGTAGAGTCGATGGCGGGTATTATCCCGCGCACCTCTCTATTAGAACCGGACGTGCGCCTTTGGGTGCATCCGGCTCCCGATGTTCTTAGCTTTGTGCTGTGCTCATGTGGATATAATCGTGACAGCTTTCGTGAACCGCTAGAAGGTTATTTACTTTCCAATTGTTATGGTCACCATCTACATGATGCAGGTGTACCTTCTCATCACTGAGCATCTTTAAGCCGCAGTATCCACAAGTATGGTTTTGACGTTTTAATGCTTTAGAGGTTTTGCCGAAGTAGAGTTTGCTGTTTCGTTCGCTCCAGTAGGCGATGTCGCCATCGAATGGTGATTTCTCACCTCTGACTTTGACGTGTTTATTTTCGGAGTAAGGAACCTTTGGGAACGCTTTATCTAGCAATTTCTTGCTAGTTTCGCGGTTGAGCTTGGTTTCCTTGTTGAACACCTTAATTGCTCTGCTTTCGATGTGGTATAACGAGAATCGTGACCCATCCATCTTACAGAAACGGTGGTAGTTCCTCCAGCCTCTAACCACGGGGGCTAGTTTCATAGCCTTTATCGTGGCACCATAGTTCGCGTTGTTGGCAATGTATTTGACTTTCTTACGGAATGTTTTGAAGTTATCCACTGAAGGGACACACCTAAACTTTCCGTTGGCTTGCACGTTTATGTGCCAACCGAGAAAATCAAAGCCATCTGTCGTAGCGGTTAGCTTGGTTTTCTTTTCACTGATATTCATTCCCCTTTCTGCGAGAAATCGGCTGATGAGGTCAAGTATTTCTTGTGCGTTGTCTTCAGGTTTGAGGATTATAATCATGTCATCGGCATATCGTACCGATTGATGTATTTCCTCTATCCCGTTGAGTGCAATGTTAGCTAATAAGGGACTTACCACCCCGCCTTGCGGCGTTCCTTGTTCCGGGAATTCTGGGTTGACTCCTGCTTTTAAACATCGGAAGATTCCTTGCTTTATGCTCGCGGGAGCGATGAGTCTGTCCATTATTGTTGAGTGGCTTATCCTGTCGAAGCACTTTTCGATGTCAAGTTCGATGACTCGTTTTTCCTTTCCATTTACCCTAGAGTTTAGGTTATCGAACAGGTGTTTTTGTGCGTCGTGTGCCGACCGCCCTGTCCTGAATCCGTAACTCCTGGCGTGGAAGGTGGCTTCGTGTGCTGGTTCTAAGGCATATTTCACCAGACATTGCCAAGCGCGGTCGCTCATTGTGGGAACTTTAAGAATCCTGATTTTCCCGTCCTTTTTAGGGAGAGGAATTTCGCGCAGTCCAAGGTGTTGCCATTTTCTGCCATGGCGTAATAGCTCGTCACTCAGTTCAAAGCGTTGCTCGAACGTGAGCTTGGCTATACCATCGATTCCTGGGGTCTTTTTCCCAGCATTTAGCTGTGATACTTGACGTACAGCCAGTAATCGCGCTCCGGTGGATTTCAGAATCAGCTTTTGAAGGGACTTCGCTTTCCGGTAGTCTCCAACTTGAACAGCTTTAAACACTCTTCTTTGTAGGCGGAATAAGTTTTGGCGGAATTTCTTCCACGGTAACGTTTTCCAGGATTCACTAGTATTGCTACTGTGTCTAATCATGCGCTAACTCCAAATCGTGTTTTCTGAACACCTCGCAGCAATTACGCCGCGTCCTACCCGAATCGAAAGAATTCATCTGCTCGTCCAGCCTACAAGGGGTTCGACCTCGCCCTTGACCTTCGTTTCGTTTTTATTCGTTCCCTCGGTAAGATTGTTAGTTTCTTTAGGTGTAGCCATTTCAACCACTGGATTCCTTAGACTCTCGCCGCTATTAGTAAGAGATGCGGCAGGAATTAGCTCCAGTGAAGTCAGGGTTTTGGTGTTGTGCCCTGCTTTTTAATGGGTTGCTTTTCCAGGCTCTGTTTCACCATAGAAACCCCCCATTAGCGCCAGTGTCATTCCACAACGAACGTCTGATTGTGCCCTGTTTCCAGCTTCGCTCTCCGAAAACCGAGTCCGGTCGGCGTGGACAGATAGGGAGTCATACCTGAGTCTGGTAGGTGGGACTTTCACCCACATCAGACCGAGAGTTCAACCTTTATTGGCAGTAATCTGCTGCCGGGTTGGTGGAGTTATTTACGGACTGATTACCGTGATTCATCCACAACGAATCGCACCTAACTCTTAAATGTTGGGTGGTGATGGTTTGATGATATGTTGGGTTTCGTTCCTCAACCCAACCTACTTTGTAAACCTCTGACTAATCGCTCAATACCTTCAGAGGCTGTGTCTTTTTGCAATGCACCGCAAGCAACTCGGAGGTAACATCCATCATCCATACCAAATGTACTACCTGGAATCACTGCTACTTGATGTTCTTGGATGAGGCGTTTGGTTAATTCAAAATCGTTGAGATCGGTATGAACTTTGAGGAAAAAGTAAAAAGCTCCATCAGCAGGGACAATTGTACATATGTCTTGCAACCGATTCAGGGATTTGAGTACAACTTCTCTAACTTTTGCGATCGCCTGAATATGATTTTTCAAGAAATCTTCTTTTGCCTGTAGTGCTCCAAAAGCTGCATACTGGGAAACGACTGGTGGACAAATCAGAATTGTATCCTGAACTTTTTTGACAGCAACCAACAGGTGTTCGGGAATAACCATATAGCCAATGCGCCAACTGGCAAAACCATATGCTTTAGAAAAACTGTAGAGAGAAATTGTGTAGTCGCGACTTCCAACGAATGCACCTGGAGAAACGTGCTTGACTCCGTTGTAGGTGAAGTATTCGTAAGCTTCATCGCTGATGTGATAGATTCCGCGATCGCGACAAATTTGATTGACTTGGCGCAATGCTTCTTCTGAATACACTACTCCGGTGGGATTATTTGGGGAAACCGTAAGCACAGCCCGTGTTTTGGAAGTGATAGCAACGGCGATCGCATCTGGGCGCAGTTGGTAATTTTCATCTGTTTTTACCAAAACGGGACGACAACCCGCCATCATAATTGCCATTTCATGGTTGAAATAATATGGCGTATTGAGAATAATTTCATCCCCTACCGAGGTAATAGCAAGCACAGCATTCATAAATGCCATATTCCCACCTGCGGTTACAACAATACTGTTTTCTCCATTGATTTCAATCCCATTAAAAGCTTCCAATTTTCCCTTTAAAGCAGTCAGTAATAGTGGAATCCCCTCAACTGCTTGGTATAAATGGTTAGTTGGATCGGATAAAAATTTAGGCAAAAGCTCTATTGCTTCAGGAGGTGGGCTATAGGAAACAACACCCTGTCCGAGAGAGATAGTTCCGGGGTTGTTCCGAATGAGTTCACCAATTACAGGAATGATAGGCGACTGTACCGCCTGCATACGTGAGATGAGAGGTTCCATGCCATGTCAAATTTGAGTCAACCTTTATTTTCTCTCAAAAGTGAGGTTTAGAGGGGTTTCTGAAAGAGGAGATTAAGAAAGAATTTCAACTGATGTCAAACCAGAGTCACCTGCAAAAGCGAGAAATATACCGCCGATGTTATTAAATAAACCAACGGGGTTTTCCATTGGGAATAAAATTTTACTATTCTGGTAGCGCAGTATGGTTTACAGATGTACCATTAAGTGGAAAAGATGCCTGAAACAGGTTGTGTCGGTTGTGGTTGGTA
Source organism: Scytonema hofmannii PCC 7110 (assembly GCF_000346485.2). NCBI lineage: Bacteria > Bacillati > Cyanobacteriota > Cyanophyceae > Nostocales > Scytonemataceae > Scytonema > Scytonema hofmannii. The sequence goes on along the minus strand of NZ_KQ976354.1, from coordinate 9,939,586 downwards.
CAATCTCGAAGCGTGGCGCAAAGCCCTTAACCAGACTATAGCGTCTCTTGAATTAAGTAGTAGCACGTTGTGAGTAGAATTGCTGTTGTAATATATCTTTATATTATGTAATACTTTATACTGGTTTTTGTGTGAAATAATAAGCACTAAAAGTGATAAATTTATCTAAAACTCAGTAATTTAACGTATATAAAATAGTGTAAATATTTTTACGTAACATGAGGAACAAGCACAACGTCTTACAGTTTCCAGGTATACTAACAACCGATCTTGAAAAATGGGCTTATCTGGTTGGCAGCGCAAACAACTACAAGAAGCTCTTGAGGATGCTTTCCCGAAGAAATCATCACTAGAGCAAATGGTGTCGTTTGAATTAGATAAAAATTTAGATGCGATCGCAGGAGGTAAGGATTTACAAGAAATTATCTTTGATTTAATTAAAGTAGCAGTTTCTCAGGGATGGATGGACAACCTACTTCGTGCTGCATATAGGTCGAATCCTGGAAATTCTCTTTTGAGAAATATTGCTGAAGAGTTGTTAAATTTAGAAATACCTTCTGTTTCCTTACCTAATGTTCCCTTGAAGCAAAGCTTATTGGAATATCCGGATGGTCATGTACCGCTCTCTTCACCTTTTTATGTAGAGCACTATGAAATTGAGTCTCTTTGTTACGAAACACTGCAAAAACCAGGCTCTCTAATTCGGATTAAAACACCAAAGCTGATGGGTAAAACTTCTTTGCTAACTAGGATTCTCTCTCATGGAGAGCTTCAGAATTATCAAACGGTTTATTTGGATTTAGGTGGTATAGATAAAGCAGTACTTACCAGTCTTGATAGATTTTTGCGCTGGCTTTGTTCCAAGGTTACCTCAGAACTTGACCTTGATAATAAAGTGGATGATACTTGGAATACGAAAATTCTAGGTAGCAATGACAACTGTACCGCTTATTTTAAAAAATATATTTTGGCTGAAATCGATTCTCCTTTAGTCTTAGGCTTAGATGAAGTAGACCGATTATTTGCTTATAGTGAAGTGGTTGAAGATTTTTTTGGGATGCTACGCTCTTGGCATGAGAAAGGGAAAATTTCTGATGCTTGGAAACAGATGCGATTGGTGTTAGCACATTCTACGGAAGTTTATATTCCCTTAGATATCCATCAATCTCCTTTTAATGCCGGAGTGCCTGTAGAACTAGAGGAGTTTAATCGGCAACAAGTACAAGATTTGGCACAAAAGCATGGGCTTAAAGGAAACAACTCTCTTATAGAAGAATTAAGGTCAATGGTAGGAGGGCATCCCTATTTGATACGGTTAGCACTATATCATATTGCAGCTGAAAAACTCACTCTAGAAAATTTGTTGGAGTCAGCTACAACAGAAGCAGGAATTTATGCCAATCACTTGCGATCGCTACTAGACATCTTGCAATCAGTACCAGAACTAGCCCAAGCACTGAAAAAGGTCGTTAACTCGACTGTGCCAGTAGAATTAGATTCAATACAGATTTACAAATTACACAGTCTTGGACTGGTGCAACGACAAAGCAATTATGTCACACCTCGTTGCCAGCTGTACCGTGAGTACTTCCGCCGTGTTTTATGAGGAATAACAATATGGCAGCACAGACTTCCAACTTTTATCAGGTTGGAGCAAGTCTACCGATTGATGCTCCTAGCTATGTCAAGCGACTTGCAGACGAAGAGTTTTACCAAAAATTGAAGGCGGGGAAGTTCTGTTATGTGCTTAATTCCCGACAGATGGGTAAGTCTAGCTTGCGAGTGCGGACAATGCAAAAGTTACAAGCTTCAGGGACAGTTTGTGCTGCGATCGACCTCACAGGGATTGGTAAGCATAAGGTCACGATGGAGCAGTGGTACGGAGGAATTGTTTATGCTTTGGTAGAAAGCTGCCAGTTAGAAGATAAATTTGATTTCGATTGGCAGACATGGTGGCAAAAGCAGCAAGAAGTCCTTTCTCCCGTGCAATGCTTAAGTTTATTCATCCAAAAAGTATTACTGGAGAAGATTGAGCAACAGATAGTCATTTTCGTTGATGAAATTGACAGAGTGCTAAGTCAAGATTTTTCTCTGGATGACTTTTTTGCACTCATTCGCTTTTTCCAAAATCAACGAGTCGATCATCCAACTTTTGAGCGGCTGACATTTGCTTTGTTAGGGGTAGCGACTCCTAGCGATTTGATTACTGATAAAACCCAAACCCCCTTTAAGATCGGTGAAGGAATTGAACTGCATGGTTTTCAACCCCACGAAGTTGAGCCGCTCGTTAGAGGATTGCACTTGAGATTTAGCAATCCCCAAGCTGTGATGCAAGAAATTTTAGATTGGACGGAAGGACAACCGTTTCTGACGCAAAAGCTGTGCCAGTTTATGGTAGAAGAATCAACCAAAGAAAATCCTCGCACCGTTGAGCAAGTGGTCAAGTCTCGCATCATTGAGAATTGGGAATCTCAGGATGACCCAGAGCATTTACGAACAATTAGAGACAGAATTCTCAGAGATGAGCAACGTGCCTCTTATCTACTGGAATTGTATCAGCAGATTCAAAAACATGAAGGATTAGCTACTAATAACGGTACGGAAATTACTGAATTACAGTTATCGGGATTAGTTGTTAAACGATTAGATAATTTAAAGGTTTATAATCGCATTTATCAAGAAGTTTTTAACCAAAACTGGATTGAAAGACAATTAAGAAATCTACGTCCCTATTCTGAAAATTTTCGTTTTTGGGTTGCTTCTGGTGGTACAGATGAATCGCGATTGTTGGGAGGAAAGGCATTACAGGATGCTTTAGAGTGGGCTAAGGATAAAAGTTTAAGTTATCAAGATATGCAGTTTTTATCAGCTAGTCAAGCAAAGGAAACAGAAGAAGAAATAGCTATAAAAGAGAAAGAAGCTCAGTTGGAACGCGAAAGGAAAGACAGGGAAGCAGCAGAGAAAAGACTCAGTTGAAGAGAGAAGAAAATATGAGTCGCGAAAAAATGATGAAATTTCCATGTCGGGACTTACAAAAAATTGACGAAAAGTGGAAAAATAGCTCAAATGGACGTTTTGGTTTTACAGTGCAAAGACAAATTTGGCAGGAAAGCGGGAATCGACTGGAATACAATGGTGAGGTGTATGATGAAAAGACGTATGAGAGTTTTATCTCTAAGATAGGATGGACAGAAGAAAGAGATCAAAGAAATGACTTAGATAATATAAAAACAACTGAAGAAAAGTTAAAATTAGCGTTAGACCGAAATCGAAAAGGTTCATTACCTTATTTTGAAGGGTCGATTGAGAGTTACGAGCTAGAAATTCCAGAGCAACAGTACGCGACAAATTTTCTGGACAAGCAGGATAGGATTATGGCCGAAGCAGTGTTGAAAACTCCGTCAAGCGTTTGGTGTTTGGTTTCCCTAGAGGGGGAACAGAGATGTGGACCGCCACCCGGAACCCACAACATTCTGGGACGGGCATTCGCTTGTAAAATTTAACACGTAAACATTTCAGTTTTTTCTAACAATTTTTTTACAGAAGCACTTTCCTCTAAAAATAGATATTTCACCCATTTTAATGCTTTAGCTGGCGATCGCTCACTGTGGCTCAACCGAGCTTACCGCTAACCCACTGAAGACCCTACTCCTTCTAACGGCTTGGCTTCAGATTGGCTCTTTATTCCCACGCCAAATCCCGTAAATGGCCTAACAAGTGGCGAACGATAGCCCAACACAATATCACTCTGAGGAACACCAACCTCAACCAATTGTTGAGCAATCCCCTCATTCGTGCCATCTTGCTGAATCCAAATCTGATTCCCTTTAATATCGATATGAATCAAACTTCCATACACCTGAACTTCATCCCGCCAGCCAATAAACATAACCAGGTAATGCCCGTTGGAGCGATCAGCGACTAATTCAACTTCCGTACCTTCACCCACTGTAATAGTAGCATATTGCTTGAGGATGTTTTCAACTACGTCGCTATAATTTAGTTTCTCCATAAAACAATCTCCTTAGTGCCAGGATGAAATTTTGGAAAATAGTGTTAAAATTGCGAATACATTTAGCAAGTATAAAAGTTAACTTTTAATTTTGTCAGCAATTTCGTTCAAGTAAGGAATAAGCGCATAAGCGATACACTTTGCCAATCGTGGTGGTACTGCGTTTCCAATTTGCCACATTGCCTTTTTCATAGTTCCTTCAAAGATAAATGAATCTGGAAACGTTTGCAATCGAGCCATTTCACGCGCTGAAATCACGCGATCGAGGTGTGGATGAATATGCGTTCCTCCATGATTCTCCTTAATAGTCATGCTCGGTTTACCTGGATACTGGCGCTTGAAAGCATCAACATACGTTTCGTATAATGACCCTCCTGGCGGAACTTTAGCAATTCGCTTGGTGTATTCAAGTGAGTGTTTAGTCCATTCATGATTAATTTCTGGTACAGGAGTCCAGGGCGGTAGATCGGAAATAGCCGACTCAATAGATTTATATTCATCAACCGTTAATTGAGGTATTGGATACGGGTTTGGCATTCCAAATCGATTCGCAATAAAAAAAGCTCGTGGGCGAATTTGAGGAACTTGATAAGCAGCAGATTCAAGAATGGCAACAGAAACATGAGGATAGCCAATGGAATCAAATGCTTCACAGATGGCTTGTCTTACTTCTCCCCGCTTTATCGTTAAAATTCCTGGTACATTTTCCATAACAACGTACCAAGGGCGTACTTCTGAAACAACACGTACAAACTCCTGAAATAAATAGTTGCGAGGATCGTTTGGATCGCGTTTTCCAGCAACCGAAAACCCCTGACAGGGAGGACCACCTATAACTAAGTGAATCTCCGCTCCTGTTTTTTCAAGCATTTGTCTTGGAGAGAAATCTTTTATATCTCCACATAAGTGATGACATTGCGGAAAATTCCTTCTATGTGTCGCTGATGCAATTGGACTAATTTCTACGCTTGCTACAGGAGTAAAACCACCTTCAACAAAACCTTGGGTCATTCCGCCTGCACCACAAAAAGTATCAATAAACGCGTACTCGTGGTTTGGAGCGATGCTTGTTTCGACTTGAACAAAGATTTTGTACGGGTCAATTTCAGTTTTTAAATCACGTTGGATACATTCGTAACGTCCTAACTTAGCCTTTTTCTGCTTCTTGACAGGAGTCTGTTTATCAACAATATTTTGCTTTTTGTCAGGGACTTGCTCCTCTTCGTTGGACAAAAGAGATAATTGTACTACTTCCATATCAAGTTTTTCAGTCAATCTGCAATATTGTGACATAGAGTCCACACTCAAGCAAAGTGGGTGGATTCATCCCTCGTGTAAGACTTCCGTCAGAATCTTTAGTGCTAATAGCCGAAGAAGTGCCAAAATGCAATATATATAGTTGTTGATTAAGTCTTAACTCATCATGAACTCTATTACCCTTCAGCTTAAACCTGTTATTGAACTGACAGACGAGCAATTTTATCTCCTGTGTAGGAAAAATCCTGATGTAAAATTTGAACGCAATGCCCAAGGAGAACTCATTATTATGTCCCCAACAGGAGGAGAAACAGGAAACTACAATGTGGAAATGGCAGCCGATTTTGTCTTTTGGAATCGACAAACTAAGCAGGGTAAAGTCTTTGACTCTTCAACTGGCTTTAAACTTCCTAATGGTGCGGACCGTTCTCCTGATGTCACTTGGATAAAACAAGAAAGGTGGGAAGCACTCACTCCCGAACAAAGAGAAAAATTTCCTCCAATTGCTCCAGATTTTGTTTTAGAGTTAATGTCCCCATCTGATACTTTAGAAAAAGCACAAGAAAAAATGCGGGAATATATAGATAATCAAGTAAAACTCGGCTGGTTAATTGATAGAAAAAACCGCCGAGTAGAAATCTATCGATTGGGAAAAGAAGTAGAAGTTTTAGAATCTCCAACAGAACTATCAGGAGAAGATGTTTTACCTGGCTTTGTTCTTAATTTAGAAAGCATTTGGTAGTTAGCAAATTTACCCCCCTTAGTCCCCCCTTGGAAAGGGGGGAAATTAGATCTCTAGTTCCCTCTCCGATGGATTAGGGGAAAATGAGATCTCTAGTTCCCTCCCCTTGGAAAGGGGAGGGTTAGGGTGAGGTAAATCCTCTAATTATCAACTTCACTTTATCCCCTGGAGCAAGGGTAACACCTCGTCTTTGAGGTTTTTCTAATTCATGACTGGCTAGCTCAAACTGATAGCGTGACAGGAGAGTTGCCAAGACTAACTTTAATTCAAACAGAGCTAAAGCCTCACCAATACAGCGACGTGTACCACCACCGAAAGGCATAAACTCATAAGGAGAAAATTGACGTTCCAAAAAACGTTCTGGTCTAAACTCTTTGGGCTGCGGATACAAATCTTCTCTTTGATGCAGGAGATAAATGCAGCCGTAGAGTAAAGTATTGGGATATAGCTGATGTCCGAGCAGTTCTACAGGTTCTTGAACTTTGCGGGCGAAAGTTAACATTGCTACCGGATGAATCCGTAAGGTTTCATGACAAACTGCTGTAAGATAAGGCAGTTTAACGATGCTCATTGGATCGGGCGAATCACCGAGTGAGCTTAGTTCATGCAGGAGTTTTTCACGGACTTCTGGCAAACGGTGAATCCAGTACAATCCCCAAGCCATGGCTGATGCGGTGGTTTCATTTCCCGCTAATAGCAGAGTCATTAATTCGTCTCGCAACTCTCGATCTGTCATTGACTGACCTTCTTCATCTTTTGCTGAAATCAGCAATGCGAGAATATCAACGCGATTTGGATCTGCTTTTGCACGGCATTCAGCAATCTCAGCGTAAAGTATTGCATCAATTTCCTCTTTCCAACGTAGAAACTTTCCCCAAAGGCTCCAAGAGCCTAAATCCTTTTGTAAAAAGGGAAAGAACAGCAAACTAGAAGTTAGAGGAGATTGAAAAATATCTGTTAATTGCCCAAGTAATTGTTTGAGTTTTTGGTAACGTTCTCCTTCAGAAACACCAAAAACTGTCTGTAACATGACTTGCAGGGATATTTCCTGCATTGCATTCCTAGCTGAGAAGGGTGTATTATGCGGGATGCGATCGTAAACTTTTTCAGCAAGAGAGTGGATTGTCTGCGCGTAGGCTCGCATGCGATCGCCATGAAAGGGAGGCATCATGAGTTGCCGTTGCTGTCTGTGACGGTGTCCGTCTAATATCAGAACTGAATGTTCCCCGACTAAAGGCAGTAAAATCTTGTTTTCCTCACCTGGGGCTGTATACTTCTTTCTGTCGTTGATTAAAATTTCCTGAATTGCTTGAGGATGGTTGACAAATACTAGCGTGTCCCCAAAACCAACTACCTCAGCTGTAAAAATATCGGGATGTTGCTGAACTGCACTTTCCATATATCCCACAGGATTAACCACCCATTGAATTCTTTGCAACAAAGGTGGGGTTTTGAGCCGATTGGGTAATGGGATCTGATTTTTCATAAAAGAACTTTGCCAAACAAATTTTTAACTTGTACTGTTATCAGCACAAATCATATTCCTACCTCGATCATAGGGCATAGGGCATGGGGCATAGTGAGAAATAATTTATTGCCCCCTACCCCCTACCCCCTATTCAAAGTTTCTGAGTTTTCATATATCGATATATAGCTGCAATATTACGAGCATCATCAATTCCCCGATGATGTACTCCTTGCAATTCTATACCTAGATGTTGAAGTGCTTTTGCCATGCCAAATCCTTTAGAAACACCAAGATATTCTGAAAATTCCTTTTTTATATTTCTGTGTTCTGAACTAAAAGGATAGGGGACTTGATGAAACTCGCAATCCTGGAGAAACTGTTTTTTATCATAATTTCCCCAAGAGCAAAAAATATGTCTGGGAAATTTCTCTATCCATTCTTGAAACTCAGAAAGAACCTCAGGAAAAGTGAAAGCTCTGTCAACATCCTGCTGGCGAATTGTTGTTAATTCAGTACAAAATTTTGTCAGTTGCGGATGTCTTACAGGTTTGACAAATTGCTGAAACTCTGAATCTATTTCCCAAGTGGCGCTGTTGAGCATTACCGCACCAATTTCAATAATTTCCATCTCCTCACTGGGAATAAAACCATCATCAGAACAAGTTGCTTCTAAATCAACTATTAAAAAATAACTGGATTGATTAGTTTTCATAGGAAAGTTCATGGGATTGAAAAGTTTTAATCCAGCCAAAGCGGAGGGCAGTATCGATCGCAAATGCAGCTAATCCAAACCACAAAATACTCTCAATTCCCATGATTATAAAAGGCAAAATACTGCTAGAACAAGAAAGCCCAATATCTAACTGAGTTAAGCCTCTTACCACGCCAAAAGCTAACACACCTCCAGACTTCAATTGGAAATTTTGATCGGAACGTATAATGTATCGATATGTTACACCAAACAGCAAGCCACAAAAAGCAGCAATACTAGCGCTGATGAACCAATGCAAATCCAGCATATTAAAGGACATGGTACTGAGTATCTTAAAGTACTTTGCAAATATCAAGCTATTAACCAAAGTCGTTATGAAATATGCGATCGCAAGGCACAAGCAACCCAGTAATCCAGCTTTTAAGGATTCGATGCGTTCTGCCATCAGTTGAGGAGCTAAAACTTTCTTCACCGGTTTCGTTATACAATGATTGGGTGGACAATTGCACATCAATCATAAAGCTTTGAGCCACAAACTTCAGTTCAGTGCATGGTTTTAGTATCATTAAGATTGAAGTTGTTTCGTAAATTTGTTTAAAAGTATCGTTATGGACATTTTGACACTAGGCTGGGTTTCTCTACTGGTTGTTTTCACTTGGTCAATTGCAATGGTAGTTTGGGGTCGCAACGGACTCTAGGGAATCGTGGAAAGTCCATTTCTGAGTATTTTGGCTTTAATTGCTGTAGTACTGCTTGTCACAGTAACTGGAGGCATTGGCTATTTGACGCTGGCAAGTTGGCGCGATCGCCGTTTGCAAGAAGAAGAAAAACGCGAATTACGACGTTCTGCTCCCAAAAAGCGGAAGTGAATCCTTTGCTTTAAAGCTCAGATCCCCGATTTCTTAAAGAAGTCGGGGATCTAGTTTTCTCACAAATGATTTAGGACTGCTATATCTGAATTAGAAAAATTTTAATGAACCGCAGAGGGCGCAGAGGACGCAGAGGAAAGGAAGAGAAAAGAGAGGATTTTAAACTGAAAGTGGAGGCGGAAATCGAATATCTGAATGAAACGGCTCAAGGTTTTCTGTGCGATGAATTGGTAAAGCGTATTCTAGGTTTTCATGGGGACGAGCGATCGCGTGATAGGAAAGGACTTCGCCGCCGTTAACTTTCGGAACTGCTTTTAATCCTGCAGCAACAGCAACATTGACTTCACCTATTTCCCCCCGTATCAATACTGTAATGCGTCCTAAATCGGTATTTTCGTAGCCTACTAGAGTTATACGAGCTGCTTTACACATTGCATCTGCTGCTTCCAACGCTGTGGGAACGCCATAGACTTCAATCATTCCAAGTGCGAGTGTCATAGTTTAATTACGTATAAATAAAAATAAAAAATGTAATTTTTTTTCTAAATTTGTTTTTTATCTTGTATTTACAGCAGTATATTATGAGACAATTCATTTTTGTCTCCCTTTTTTCTGTTAATCAGGGACTTCCAAATAAAAAAATATCCCAAAATTTCTTGTGGTGCGGGCGTCCCCGCCCGCCACTAGCATAGGACGGGCGAGGACGCCCATCCCACAATCGGGGATAATTTATTTCTTGGAAGTCCCTAATCTGAAAAAGACTGTAATTTAGTCTCTCTGCTGAAATCTCAATATTAATTTGTGTTTGGATAAAATTTACCCGTGAGATAATTATCCTCCAATCTTCCTTTGCTGTGTTAACTAACGTAATGAATGAACCAAACGCTAATTATGATGAACCCTGGAAAGAAGCTTTAGGGGAATATTTTCAGCCTTTTTTGCAGTTCTTTTTTCCTCAAGTTCATAGCTTAATAGATTGGAGCAAACAGCCAAAATCTCTAGATAATAAACATGATAGATAAATGCCTTTGATAATTAATAGGACAACAGCGTCAATTTGTTGAGAGCTAGAGCAATATAGTCAAAATATAGTTAGGTGTAACTTTTTATATTAGGCTAGCGATCGCGCTTGTCATGAGTAACAGGACAATACTGCAAGGGATATCGAATTTTTGTAGGTTGGGTAAATCCGTGGAGAAACACAACAAATGTGTGTAAATGTTGGGTTTCGTTCCTCAACCCAACCTACGTGTTTTCGTAATACATTCCTTGAATGGAGGATTTCGGATTTGTGTAATCCAAAATCCACGCATCTAAAATCTAAAATTCTTTACAACTGTTTCACTTCACTAACCAACTTCGACACCATATCTTTAGCACTACCAAAAAGCATCGTAGTTTTATCCTTGTAGAATAACTCGTTATCTACACCAGCAAAACCAGCACTCATCCCGCGCTTGATCACAATCGCATGCTTTGCCCTATCCACCTCTAAAATCGGCATCCCATAGATAGGACTATTCGTATCACTTTGTGCTGCGGGGTTAACCACATCATTTGCCCCAATCACCAACGCCACATCTGTCTGCTCGAATTGGGGATTGATATCATCCATATCATGGAGTTGCTCGTAAGGCACATTCGCCTCTGCCAACAACACGTTCATATGACCGGGCATTCTACCAGCAACAGGGTGAATTGCATACTTCACATCAACACCCATACGTTCTAGTTGATCGGCTAACTCACGAACGCTGTGCTGTGCTTGCGCCACTGCCATCCCATAACCAGGAACAATCACGACGGAACGAGCATAACCCAACATCATCGCGCCTTCTTCTGGATCTATGCTGCGGACAGTTTTATCAGTTGTCGCCGTACCACTAGCAGTACCAGCACCAGATGTTCCACCCGTTCCAAAAGCATCAAACAGTACGCTGATGAGAGAACGGTTCATCGCCTTACACATAATTTCGGTAAGGATAATCCCAGATGCTCCCACCAATGCACCAGAAATGATGAGCATATTGTTCATCACCACAAATCCAGCAGCAGCAGCAGCTAATCCTGAAAATGAGTTCAACAGTGAAATCACTACAGGCATATCGCCACCACCAATGGGAATGACAAACATCACACCCAATACTAGGGAAACGAAAACGATTCCTAAGAATACAGGCAAGTTATCTGGTGCGACTAGCATATAGGCACTACCTGCCAAATACGCAAACAGGAGTAAAGCATTAAAAGGTTTTTGCAAGGGAAATGTAATTGGCGCACCACTCATAATGCCTTGCAGTTTTGCAAAGGCAATCATGCTACCTGTAAAGGTGACACCACCAATTAACACATCCAGAAGCATGGAGATGTTGGCATCAAGGGTGACACCACCAGTGGTATTCAACAACCGCCAAAATTCTGCAACAGCGACGAGAGCTGAAGCCGCACCTCCCAAACCGTTAAGCAAACCCACCATTTGGGGCATATCAGTCATTTGGACTTTGTAAGCTGCGATCGCACCCAACACAGATCCAATTGCCAAGCCCAACAAAATCATTTCATAGTTCAACACGTGTTGATCGAGCAGTGTTGCCACAATAGCTAAAAGCATACCCACTGCTGCAACAACATTACCTTGGCGTGCTGTTGCAGGTGAACCCAACTTTTTCAAGCCCAGAATGAATAAGGTTGCAGCGACTAAATACGAAAGCTGAATTCCTGTAGGTAGAAAATTGCTCATAATTCCATTGGTTGTTAGTTGTTAGTTGTTAGTTGTTAGTTGTTAGTTGGTAACAATTACCACTAACCATGTAAGGGCGCAATGCCTTGCGCCCCTACTAACCACTAACTTTCTTCTTGAACATTTGTAGCATCCGATCTGTGACTAGGAACCCACCCACTACGTTTATGGTTGCTAGTACAACGGCAATCAAACCAAGAATGACTGAAAGATTCCAATCTTTTGCACCGGAAGCGACTATCGCCCCAAGGACTGCGATCCCAGAAATCGCGTTTGAACCCGACATGAGGGGAGTGTGGAGAGTTGGGGGTACTTTGTTAATGACTTCAAATCCGGTAAAAGATGCCAAAACAAAGACAAACAAAGCTGCAATTAATGCTTCTGTCATTGATAAATTCCTTTTTCGTTAGTGGTTAGTGGTTAGTGGTTGGTGGTTAGTGGTTAGTGGTTGGTAGCTAGTAGTCAAGCAACTAACAACTAACAACTAACAACTATCAACTAACTATTAGCCATTGCCAACGCTTTTAAAGCGTCACTGACTCGCTGGTTGCGAATTTCGCCTGCATGGGTAATACAAGCTGCGTCAATAATGTCGTCAGCAAAATTCACCTGTACAGCGTTGTCTTTAATGAGAAGTTGCATCAACGATGCTATGTTCTTGGAGTATAACTGGCTGGAGTGGACTGGCATGGATGATGGTAAGTTGATGGGACCAATAATGGTAACGCCATTCCATATAATGTCTTTGCCCGGATCGGTACAAGCACAGTTACCACCTTGTTCGGCAGCAATATCTACAATCACTGAGCCTGCTTTCATCTGCGCTACCATCTCTTCAGTGACCAGAAGTGGCGCTTTTTTACCTGGTACTTGAGCTGTGGTAATTACGATATCAGCGTTTTTGACGTGTTCGGCTACAACTTCTTGAGTCCGCTTTTTGCTGGCTTCGGAGATTTCTTTTGCGTAACCTCCAGCCGCAGTTGTTTCTTCTTCTAGCTTGATTTCAACAAATTTTGCTCCCAAACTTTGGACTTCTTCTTTAACAGCAGGGCGGATATCAAAAGCTTCTACGATCGCTCCCAAACGTCTTGCTGTTGCGATCGCTTGCAAGCCTGCTACACCTGCTCCCATAATAAACACTTTTGCAGGAGCTATGGTTCCCGCAGCAGTTGTCAGCATGGGAAAATATTTTGGCAATGCGGCTGCACCAATCAAAACTGCTTTATAACCTGCTATTGACGCTTGCGACGATAAAGCGTCCATACTTTGCGCTCTTGTGGTGCGGGGAATCATCTCCATACTTAGAGCTGTAATTTTGCGTTCTGCGAGTTGCTGTGCTGTCGATGGATTGCCTAATGGATTCAGAAAGCTGATAAGTATAGCCCCTTCTCCAAGCAAGTCAATTTCGGAACGTCCATTTTCTCTTTCCTGTGGCGGGCTGACTTTGACCAGAATATCTGCTTCACCCCACAATGTAGCAGTATCCAATATAACTTTAGCTCCTGCTGCTTCATAAGCAGCATCAGAAAAGAAAGCCCGCTCACCTGCACCTGCTTCTACCCACACCTCCAAACCTTGTTTTACCAATTTAGCAACGGTGTCAGGAATTAAGGCTACTCGACGCTCACAAACTTCTATTTCTTTAGCAACAGCTATTCTCATGAAATCTCCTTGCGAATAAATACTTATATCTTCTGTAAGCGCTGAAATTTTTTCCGATGAGGTAACAAGCGCTTTTATGGTGCATGAGCGTTGGCTCTGGTGCAATTGGCTAGCTAGTATAACTTAACCTTCGCGAACGCACTCTTCAATTTATCAGACCTTCAGGCAAGGCAGAGGGTATAAGGCAGAAGGAAAGAAAAAGTTTTAAGTTATACCCTTTTGCCTTCTGCCTTCCTAGCTTCTGCCTTATACAACCTAATTTCACCTTCCCCTTGACACTTTCTTGGGTCCTCTATTGCTCATCCTAATTTGATCCCCAAATTTTGCCTCGTTGTCTTCAACTTCTTTTAGGGATTGAAAAATTTTGTTTTCTTTTTTTTACATACCGCAATACTAAGCAAATTCTTCTCAAAAAGTTATTAGCAAAAATTGAAAAAACTTTTGCTTTGAGTAAAAATTATTTTACTCAATCTAGTCCAAGTTAAATCTTAATGTCTCTAATCACTGACTGAATTTTTATAACAAAATAAATATATTTCGATATATTTTTATATATTTATTAACATAATCAAATGAAGACAGTATTTGTACTTAGAGCCAAAGAGTTTTTCAAAAAATGTTATAAAAATAACCATATTTCCAGGAAAAATCATCCATGAATCTACGTATATGGCACATTTCGTATTAATGTTACGTCCATTTTTGATAATCAGTAGTAAAGTTTAGTGACAGTGCTGTGTAACCATTAGTAGTTAGTCATTCTTATCTACTTAACGATGAGAGGTATCTACTTAACGATGACAGGTATCTACTTAACGATAACAGGCGAGACGCCTGTCCCACACAACTAACCACTAACTACTAACCACTAACCAAAAGTAGGAGCTTGACCATGCGACGTTTACTTTCTGCTTTAGCCATAACTAGCTGTTTGCTGGCTGGTATCCCAGCGATCGCTTTGGCGGAAGGCTTACCCGGATTCACACTATTTAGTGGTGTCAAAGGTGAAAACCAACTACCCTTCCGATTAGACTTTGGCGGTCAAACCAATGGGTGGGATCGCTATCGGCTAAAAATTCCCAACAAAAAGCTCAAAAGATCGGTTGCTCAATTTGTCATCAGTTATCCTGAGTACTACAAAGGATCCTTCGATCCCAAGAAGATGGAAATTCGGGTCAAAGGTAAAGCAGTACCCCTCTCTGAGGTCAAGTGGGACAAAGAAAATCACGTGATTACACTGTATCCCCAAGAGCCAGTACCAGCTGGTAGCAATGTAGAATTAGTTCTCTCGAACGTAAAAAACCCCTCATCGGGCGGAATGTTTTACTTCAATTGCCTCATTCAATCCTCTGGAGATGTACCCCTCTCTCAGTACCTTGGAACGTGGATTCTCAGCATCAGTTAGAAACTGGGGAGTGGGGAATAGGGAGTGGGGAGTGGGGGTAGACAAGAGAGAAAACTCTACCTTGTCCACCTTGTCTTCCTTGTTTCTCTCACCCCTACTCTCCACTCCCCACTCCCCACTCCCTCATAATTTATGATAAAATTGCGAATCGTGACTTTTTTATAAAAATCATCTAGAGAGGGCAAAAGTATGAAAAGAACCCTAGAGGGAACCAACCGGAAGAGAAAAAGAACCTCTGGTTTTCGGGCAAGAATGCGAACACCAGATGGTAGAAACGTCATTAAAGCAAGAAGAAGAAAGGGACGTTATCGTTTGAGCGTTTAGAGTTCTGCATAGCAATTCCCTGTCGTTAGTTGTGGCATTGCATAAAGCGCATAGACTAAAATCTCGAAAAGATTTCCAGGCAGTTTTTCGGGAAGGACTCCGGCGTAATAGTTACCATTTTACGCTGAGAGCTTTACGACCATTGCCTTCCGTAAAGCCTTCTTTGGATGCGACCCCTGAAGAGGGACAAGGAAGACAAGGGAAACACTCCCCCCTCACCCCCTCACCCCCTCACCCTCTTCCTCCAACCCAAGTTGGGATCTCGATTAGCACAAAGGTCAGCAAACGAGCAGTTGTTCGCAACCGCATTAAGCGGCAAATAGCAGCAGCGATGCATCAGTTATTGCCCAAAATATCACCAGGTTGGCGACTCGTTGTTGTTGTTAAACCAACAGCCGCAGAACAGGAGTGCGTAACCCAACAATTTCTGCAAGAATTAGAGCAGTTGTTAGCACAAGCCGAGGTGTTCAATGGGAATTCGTGAGGAAGTTTATTTTGAGGGTAGCCCCCATATCGGGGATTTGATCGTAAACATACTGATTGGGCTAACTGTAGTCGGTATACCATTGACAGTAGGCGCAATTGTTAGGGCATTATGGCTGCGTTTCCGCATCACCGATCGCCGAGTTTCCGTAACAGGCGGTTGGATGGGACGAGTACGTAGCGACGTGATATACTCGGAAGTGGCAAAAATTGTCAAGGTACCCCGTGGGATTGGCTTGTGGGGAGATATGGTGCTGACGATGAAGGATGGCAGTCGTTTGGAATTGAGAGCTATTCCCAAATTTCGCGAAATCTACAACTACATAGAAGAAAGAGTCATCGCCAAAAACCCCACTTACGTTGCGGCTAACAAGAAGTAATGGGCAATGGGCAATGGGCAATGGGCAATGAAAATAGCAAAGAAAAAAATAGGAATTGAATTATTCTAAACAATGCTCCATGCCCAATTCCCGATGCCCCATTCCCAATGCTCCATCACCGATAAGATAATTTAGATAAATTAGATTAGTCAATTCACAGTACCTCAGGTTGAATTCAGAATAATGGATTTTGGTATCGGGTTTCTCTCGAATAACGTAATGCTGCCAATCATAGACTTGTTCTATGGGATTGTGCCTAGCTATGGATTGGCGATCGTAGCGTTAACATTGATTATCCGCTTTGCACTTTATCCCCTAAGTGCTGGTTCAATTCGCAATATGCGCCGGATGCGGATTGTACAGCCTGTCATGAACAAGCGGATGCAAGAAATTAAAGAACGTTATAAGGACGATCCGCAAAAGCAACAGGAGGAAATGCTGAACGTCCAAAAGGAATTTGGCAATCCACTTGCAGGTTGTTTGCCATTGCTTTTGCAGATGCCAGTTTTACTAGCACTGTTTGCAACTTTAAGGGGTTCTCCTTTTGCTGGAGTGAACTACAGCATTAACTTGCAAATTTTTCCTGCCGAACAAATTGAACGAATTCAACCTCAAGCCTTTGCAACTCCTCCCCAAAACATTTATGTTGCTGAAGGAGAACACGTAAAGGTCAGTGCTATCTTGCCTAGCGGTAGCAAATTAGCGATTGGAGAACACACTAAGATAGTGTATCAAACACCTGAAGGCAAACCATTTGATGCACTTTTAGCAGAATATCCTGACAGCCAGTTAATCCCTGAATGGAAAATCATGAAAGGGGAAGACCGGGTAACAATCGATGCTGAGGGTAATATAGAAGCACTACAACCAGGAGATGTGACAATTCAAGGCACGATTCCTGGATTAGCCTCCAATAAAGGATTTCTCTTTATTGATGCCTTGGGTAGAGTTGGTGCAGTTGACCCAGATGGCGCAATTCACTGGGACATTGTGGCAATGGTGATTCTATTTGGCATTACCCTTTACGTCAGCCAAATCCTGTCTGGATCGCAGAATACTGCTAGTGCCAATCCACAGCAGGATACAGTAAACAAAATTACTCCTGTGATTTTCTCTGGGATGTTTTTGTTCTTTCCACTACCTGCAGGGGTATTAATGTATATGGTGATTGGTAATATTTTCCAGACTCTGCAAACCTATATACTCATGCGCGAACCTCTACCAGAGGAATTGCAAAAAGTTGTAGAGATTCAGGAAAAACAGGCAGAAGGTACACCACAAAAAGCGCTACCTTTTGAGCCAAAAAGTTCTAAGAAAAAGACTACAGGTTAACAATGACCGATAATGGGATAGAACGGGGTCAGGAGTGGTTAAAAACACTCCTACAGCTAAGTGGGCTTTCTGTTGAAGTTAGAGGTGAGATAGAAACAACTCCCGCATCTGATGATTTTGAGGATTCCTCCGAATCGGATAGCTACTGGTTAACAATTGATGAGAGTAAGTTAACACCAGAACAAATAGCGACTTTTATCGGTCCTGAAGGTTCAGTGCTAGATGCGGTTCAGTATCTGGCAAACACTATTCTCAACTTGAATCAATCACCAGATTTGCAGGCTTCTTACACTGTGGAACTCAATGGCTACCGTGTTAGGAGATATACAGAAATTCGTTCAATGGCAGAAATTGCAGCAGAGCAAGTGCGTTCTTCAGGGCTAGAGGTGGAAATAAAATCCCTCAGCTCCGCCGAACGCCGTCAAGTTCACACCTTATTAAAGGAATTTGGCGATTTGGAAACCTTTAGCCGAGGAAAAGAGCCACATCGTCACCTTGTTGTACGCCTTGCTTCATTGGAATGATGGGCATTGGGGAGCCAGTGCGTTGCTCTGGTTTCCAGAGTTGAAGCACCTGGCGTCATTGAGAATTGGGCATTGGGCATAGTCAGAAATAATTTATTGCTCCTTGCCCATTTTCATCCATCCTGGTGTAGGAAAGTACATGATGGCTACTTAAGGCCTAATCAAGGGATTTCCAAGAAATAAATTACCACTACTTGTGGGACGGGCGGGGACGCCTGTTCTCTACTAGTGACGGGCGGGGACGCCTGTTCTCTACTAGTGACGGGCGGGGACGCCCTTACCACAAGAGATATTTGAAGACTTTTTTATTTGGAAGTCCCAATCTAAAATCCAAAATCCAAAATCGTCTGACTTTTCTGAAAAAATTTCGGAAATCCGAAGAGAAAAGCGAATGAACTAATTTGTAGAAAAGCTAAACTTATAATCGTGCATAAATTTTGCAATTTAGTGAGGATGTCTCACAAGTCTCATGGACGCGATTTACATTCCGCAACTAACTAAAGCGCCAGAGCGGACGGAAGAAATTCAGGTCAAAGAGTTTTTGCCCGGTCTAGAAACCCTGACACCGGTACGGGGTTTCATCCGCGTACAGCATCAAGGAAATTACTTAGAGGTTTCAAGTCAGGCAGAAGCAATTGTTACTTGTACTTGCAATCGGTGCTTGCAGAACTACAATCATCGTTTGGCAGTGAATACTAAAGAAATCATTTGGTTAGAAGAAACAGATCCCCAATCAAATGACCTACCCTTAGAACGAGAAGTTGCCTTTGACGATTTAATAGAATCTTTGTCACCTCAAGGATATTTTTATCCGAGTGAATGGTTATACGAGCAAATGTCCTTGGAGTTTCCACAGAGACAATTATGTGACGCCAAGTGTCCTGGTATTGTACTCAATGCTGTCAGTAAGTCAGATACACCTGTTGATAGACGCTGGGCTTCGTTGGAGGCTTTGAAAAAACAACTCCCGAATTAAGTTTGGTTAGATATCGTTAGATCCCCGACTTCTCAAAGAAGTCGGGGATCTAGCAGTAAATCAGAATCAAGAAGCAGTAATTATGTGGGAATCTTTTTATAATTTTATCTCACCAAATAATTTCATTTCCCACGGACACTGTTATCTGTGGAACCCAGAACTGGTCTGGTTACATTTACTTTCAGACTTAGTTATTGGGCTTTCCTATTATTCTATTCCAGCTTTTTTGATTTACTTTGCCCGACAGCGCCAAGATTTACCCTTTCGTTGGGTCTTCCGGCTATTTGGAGCCTTTATCATATTTTGTGGCACAACTCACTTACTTGCAATTTGGACTCTTTGGCATCCAGCTTATTGGTTTGCTGGTATCGTGAAAGCTGGAACAGCTATTATTTCTCTATATACTGCTTTGCAATTAGGATCGATAGTGTCTTTGGCTTTGGCTTTGCCAAGTCCAGCCCAATTAGAAGCAGCAAATTTGGCGCTACAAGAAGAAAATCAGGAACGCAAGCAAGTAGAAGAAGCACTGAAACAGACAGAAATTGATTTAAAACAGACAAACGAACTGTTAGAGCAACGTGTTAGGGAACGCACTGCAGAAGTTGAGCATTCTCTTTCTTTGCTGCAAACAACTTTGGAATCTACAGCAGATGCAATTCTGGCGCTAGATTTGACCGATAAAATTATTAATTTTAACCAAAAGTATCTTGACTTATGGCAAATCGGGGATGTGGTTCCTTACAAGGACGACCATAACAAGATATTACTCTCTGTCTACGATCAATTAAAAAATCCAAAAAAGCTTCGCGTTCAAATTGAACAAGAAATTGCTCAACCCGATTTTCAAGGATATGGCATTTTTGAACTGAAGAATGGCAAGATTTGCGAACGTTACTCCAAACCGCAATTTTTGAACGGGGAAATTGTTGGACGGGTTATTAGCTGTCGGGACATTACCGATCGCAAACGAGCAGAGGAATCCCTGACACGCAGTGAAGAGCTTTATCGTACCCTTGTACAAAATTTTCCCAATGGTTCGGTTACGTTGTTCGATCGCGAGCTACGTTATACCTTAGCTGAAGGAACTGGGTTAGTAGAAGTTGGACTGAGTCACGAAACACTAGAGGGAAAAAAACTTTGGGAAGCATTGCCAGCAGAAACTAGCGCGATGTTAGAACCTTATTACCGTTCTGCCTTGACAGGAACGATTATTGTAGCAGACATTCCATATAGCGATCGCATTTACCGCCTCCATATCATACCAGTGAGAAACGAGCAGGGAGAGATTTTTGCTGGTATGTCAATGTCCCAAAATATTACCGTGCAAAAACAAGCAGAGCAAGCACTCAGACAAGCAAAGGATGAATTAGAAATCCGAGTTCAAGAGAGAACCAAAGAACTATATAGTGCAAATGCTACCTTAACGCAACTTAATACTGAGTTACAACGTTCCAATCAAGAGTTAGAACAATTTGCTTATGTTGCATCTCATGATTTACAAGAACCATTAAGAGCAGTAGCAGGTTATAGCCAACTTTTAGCAGACGAGTATCAAAATAGTCTGGATGACACTGCTACAGAATATATTGCCTACATAATAGATGGGGCTACACGGATGCGCCAGTTAATTCAAGACTTGCTTGCATACTCTCGTGTTGGGACGAAAGGGAAAGCATTTACTTCTTGTGATTGCAATGCTGTTGTGCGTCAGGCGCTGAACAATCTGTTAGTGCTGATTGGAGAGAACAATGCCAGTGTGGATTGCGATCGCCTACCAACTGTCATGGCTGATAGCACGCAAATGGTACAGCTAATTCAAAACTTAGTCAGTAATGCCATTAAGTTTCGCCGTAAAGAACCACCCAAGATACAAATTACAGCAGAATTAAAAGATGAGGGATGGCTTTTTGGTGTCAAGGATAATGGAATAGGGATCAAGCCACAGTATCTTGACCGTATTTTCCAAATCTTTCAGAGACTGCACAGTCGTAAAGAAGTACCGGGAACTGGTATTGGTTTAGCAATTTGTAAAAAGATAGTTGAAAGACACCACGGGCGTATTTGGGCTGAGTCAGAACCAGGAGTGGGAACAACTTTTTACTTTACAATTCCCCAACTTTCGGCTACACATTAGCTTTGGCAGTTGCAGGAACGAAATCCGTTTTTATAACCCCTCTTAGCCCCGGCGATTGGAAATCGCGGCTATACAAACGAAGTCCGCCTGCGCGGACTAGATTATAAAGGGGGTATAAGACACGGATTTAGTGTGAAATCCCCAAAATACTGTTGAGGTTGCGTAAGCCCTCTTAATTTCACTTCCATACTGTTTAGTTATTAATATGTCATATTTATTGCCTGAGTTACCTTGTTGAAAAAATGGTAGTAGCAGTGATAAAAAATTACTAATCAAATTAATCTATTTCCACTACTTCTAGTGTCAAAATCCCTCTTGGTTTATAAATTCTTTGTTATCAACAATGAAGCTGAATGAGGATTTCACATGAGCCACTCCAACCCCTAGAAGGGGTTGGTTTCAGGCTAAACGCAGTATTGCTTACCACTCAATCAAGCTTTTCGTTCCTCCATAGTCTCTATCTGGCTTGACTTTTAACCTTTGTCGCAGACCTTCTCGAAGGATTACTCAAGAAAATCCTGGCCTTGGACGAGCCTCGGCGCTTGAAAGTTTTTGGAATTCTGCCCATGCTGCACTCAGGATCGGCTCCGACCCCCAATACTCTTTACGAGCATCGTCCACAGACAGATAACCCTCTTGATTTACGAACAACCCAAGGTAGCTGGAAAACAGATCTCTGTGCATGACAATTCCTGTTTCATCATAGTGAATGCGTTCGGAGAGTTTTTTCTTAACTCTATTTCCGTTGAGATGAGTTTGGGAACAGGCAGTTTTTTGGGTTGAATATTTATTGATAATTCCGTTAGCACTTTCAGCCTTACGAATTATCTCTGATTGGAAAAAACCTGGAGACTTGGCACTCGTTGCTTTTCCATATATTTTCTGCCAAGCTTTTATGCTAACGTCCTCTAAATTAATGTGCTTCCCACCAAGTCTGAGAATTTCGTTAGCTAATGCACGATTTTGAGATTTAGTATATGCTGTTTTGCGTCTTTCTAATTCCCGTCGTTTTTGTCCAATGCGCTTGTAATTGTTAGAATTTTTCCATGTCTTATTTTTCCCTCTTTTTATCTGACCCTTACGTTTAACCTTCCTACCTTTATTTTTACCCTTAAATACAATATCATTGAGAGAAAAATTATCAGGATTATTTTTCCTCCTAGAACGTTCTTGTTTGCGTTGTGCAGTTTTTATCTCTTTTTCGTATGTCGGAACGCGATCGGCAAATGGTTTTAATCCTGCTTTATCCTTACTAACATAGGCAACGTTGGAAACATTAACGTCAAGACTACACAAGGCATCTCTATACTGTGTATTAGCTCGACCTTGGTAGGGTAAGCCCTCACAGATGATTTGTACAAACCAACGAGTTTTACCATTTAACTCTCTTCTGATAATCCGAGCATATTTCCATTTAGAATCCCAACCGTGCTTTTTGCAAGGATCTAGCCAATCGATTATTAAAGGGCATTTCAGCTTACCCCAAACAAACATTTCCAGGTTTTTATCAACTCGAATACCCGTGATAATCTGCTTGCCTTCCATCGAGCTAAAAGAGCGATTATTTTTGAATCTGACTTTTCTAGCTACACCTAACAGTATTTTGTTGACTGCTTTAAAAACGCGAGTTCCGATTTTCTGAATGGATTGGCTATCAAGCTTAGACCATATCCACTGCGAAGGTTTAGCGACAATTGTTGCATAGTCTTGCAAGTCAGCATCCGTAAATCGGTATGCTTTTTTCGCTGCTTCAAACGCTTCTGCTCGCTCTGGGTTTTTTATCTTTTCTCCTTTTTTTGTAAGAGTTTTGGTTAGTTTCTTAGCTTCTGCCCATGCCTGAGAATTTCTCACTAACTCCATCCTTGCAAGTGCTTCAGATTGAACTGCATTTAACAATCTCATTCCGGCATTAAACCTTGCTCTTAATTCCCTATCCGATTGGGAATTAACAATTATCGGATACTCGACTACAAATGATGGAGTTGTTTTCCTTGGCATGATTTCTTCTCACCTCCAGAGTTGACAATTAATTGTTTTTTTTCTACAATTAGCTTATCAGTATAAGCTAAGCTATGTCAACTCCAAGACCTAAGAAAAAAGCTATTAAAAATGAGCCACTACTTTATGATGAGAAAAAAATCAAAAAAAGTATTGTTATTACACCCTCAACTTGGGCAAGAATGAAAGTGGTAGCAGACGATCGAGGTATCAGTGTTAGTGAATTAATTGAAAGATGGGGAAGGCACTTAAAAGTGCCATCGGCTTCATCCCACCCCTCAAGAACTTCAGTCAGAGAAATTCCAGAAAATTTCTCTGACTAACTGGTGGGCTTTCGCCTTTAATTTATGTAAATTGCGGTCATCGCAAACTGCAATCAGCAAGTTTAGAATACCCTGGCTTGCTTCCAAGGCAACCATTAACTTCTGATAATTACGTTGATTCTCAACTTTGACATCAGTTGTTGACATTATGCAATCAATTTCTTGCGCTTAAGTAGATCCACCACAATTGGATGCACGTCATACCACAAATCATCGTTCTCGTACTCCAGGACGTACAATCCGTGCAGCAGAGAAAGAAACTCCTCACTCTTGGCATCTTTGGGTGTGAGATTTTGGTAAGTCGTTACTAATATGTTATGCAAATCCTCACCCAATGGACGAGCAAACTCGTTCCGCAAGTCCTTTATTGCTAATTGGAGAACTTCTTCGTTAATTTTTATATCATTTCGTTCTGGTTCCGAACGAATCAGCAGCAAACATTGAGAGCAACATTCCCTAGCTATTCGCACCAATTCCCTTACTACCCCGCCACTTTTCAGGATAATTTCTCTTGCAGTTTCCGTTTCAATTAATTCTTCTGGAACGCGTTTTTTTAGAATTTCAAGAAATAAGTTTATCAAATTTTCTTTAGGAACTATGTCTGTGTTGTGGCAATCTTCTGGCTTGAAAAATTTACAGACTGACAGCAATTGAATACGCGATACCACTGATTGTAAAACGGGGAGTAATTGACTATTACGTATTGCTGAAATAGGTATTGTATAGATAATTTGAAATTTCGGTAAAAATAAAGAATTGATATTGTTTTTGTAAATATCTTCTACCAAGCTCAAATCAAGTTTGTCCAAGTCATCAATGACCACCAAGAGTTTGTTTTTATTAGTGGCAATTTGAATTATAGCGGCAATCTCATCAGCTTTGCGGGCAAGTTCAGAAATTTTGCGCTCGTAAGTTTTTGTAATTTCTTCTCGAAAGGTGGCTTCGTTTTTCAGCTTGGCAGTAATGAATTTGAGAACATCAATACCCGCTTCCATCTCAGACTTTAACTCTTTGGAAACTGTCTCTGTTTGAGTGGTAGTGAACCATTCTAAAAGAGATTTTTTGCTTTCTTTAGGTATTTCGATTCCGAATTCAGTTGCTTTACTTAGTAAAGTCACTGCAATGGCATATAAAATGTTGACATGGTTAACATCAGACATTTCAATCATGTCAGCAATAGAAAAAAAGGCAACAAAATAACCTTGCCACCTCATTTTGTCAGCAAACTTTGCTAACAGAGTCGATTTGCCAGAACCGCGATGCCCTGCAAAAATAATTTTCCCGTTAGGTGGTGCATCTTCCACGGCTTGCTCTAATTCTTGTCTTTGGACTCTTGACTTTTGGCGCTCAACTAATGACTAATGACTACATAACCAATGACTCATGACTGTTACCTATGACTTTTCGTGATGAGTTCAAACTGCTGCTACGCGCCCGCTACCCTTTGATCTACATTCCCACCTATGAAGAGGAACGCTTGGAAGCCTCTATCCGGGAAGAAGCAGCAAATCAGGGTAATCGTCCAGTTTATACTTGGGATTTTGTGGATGGTTACCAGGGTAATCCAAATGATGCAGGTTTTGGTCGTCGCAATCCCTTGCAGGCTTTGGAATTTGTGGAGAAAATACCTGCATCTGCACCTGCTGTATTTATTCTTCGAGACTACCATCGATTTTTAGATGATGTAGCGATTTCTCGCAAACTCCGCAACTTCGCTCGACTCCTCAAGTCGCAACCAAAAAATATCGTTCTGCTGTCTCCCAGAATTGCCATTCCTGATGACTTAACGGAAGTTTTAACTGTTTTGGAATTTCCCCTACCTTCAGGATCTGAAATTAGAGGGGAAATAGAACGCTTGTTAGGAGCAACTGGTAACTCCCTTTCTGGTAAAGTCATGGATGATTTGGTGCGCTCTTGCCAAGGGCTATCCATGGAGCGGATTCGCCGAGTTTTATCAAGGGCGATCGCAACTCATGACGAACTCTTACCAGAAGATGTAGACTTGGTTCTAGAAGAAAAGCGTCAAACCATTCGTCAAACCCAAATTCTCGACTTTTACCCGGCTACGGAACAAATTTCCGATATTGGCGGACTAGATAACCTCAAAGATTGGTTGCTCCGCCGTGGTGGTTCGTTTACCGACAAAGCACGACAGTACGGTTTACCTCACCCCAGAGGTTTGCTACTCGTCGGGATTCAGGGAACGGGGAAATCTCTCACTGCAAAAGCGATCGCACATCACTGGCATTTACCTTTACTACGTTTAGATGTCGGAAGATTATTTGCTGGTTTGGTGGGTGAATCTGAATCCCGTACCCGACAAATGATACAAGTTGCAGAAGCCCTTGCGCCCTGTATTTTATGGATAGACGAGATAGATAAAGCCTTCTCCGGGCTTGGTAGTAAAGGAGATGCAGGTACAACTAGCCGTGTATTTGGTACATTTATTACCTGGTTAGCCGAGAAAACCTCACCCGTGTTTGTCGTTGCTACAGCTAACGATATCCAAGCACTACCGCCAGAAATGCTGCGAAAAGGACGGTTTGATGAAATTTTCTTTGTTGGGTTACCTACCCAAGAAGAGAGACAAGCAATCTTTACCGTGCATTTAAATCGATTGCGCCCGCATAATATAAAAAATTACGATCTTGACAGACTTGCTTATGAAACACCCGATTTTTCTGGAGCAGAAATTGAGCAAACTTTGATTGAAGCCATGCATATTGGGTTCAGCCAAAACCGGGATTTCACAACTGATGATATCTTGGAATCCGCCAGTCAAATCATCCCTCTCGCAAGAACTGCTACCGAGCAAATTCAGAAACTGCAAGAATGGGCGGCTGCAGGTAGGGCGCGGTTGGCTTCCAAACACAGTTCTCTGAGCAATCGCATTCAACGCCAACTGCAATAATAGATTTAGTCATTTGTCAATAGTCATTTGTCATTGGTCTTGACAAAGGACTATTGACAAAGGACAAATGACTAGTAACTATTAACCTTGAGGGTGTAAATAGATGATTGGTAACATATTTAAATTTATACTTGGAATTTCCTTAGCACTTACCATTCTTCTGGGAGGTGGTTTTGCTACAGCTCTATATTTTATGAATAGAACTTCCGCACCTCCTCCAAAACCCATTTTTGCCAACGATTTACCTAAAGTGAAAGGGAAAAATCCAAAAGCCGTAGTTTCTAAAAGCACCACCAAAAAACCGAATTCTCAACCAGAGTCAAAAGCTGAAGCAACCCAATCTCCGACTGAATCTCCCAAGGCTGAAGAAGCACCAAAAGAACTACCGCCAGGAGCTTACCGAGCACGCGTGACTTGGTCACAAGGCTTAATTTTACGAGCAGAACCACAAACAGAAGCTGAACGTATTGGTGGAATTGGCTTTAATGCTAGAGCGATCGTTCTGCAAGAAAACGGAGGCTGGCAAAAAATCCGCGTAGTGGGTAGCGATCGAGAGGGTTGGGTCAAAGCAGGTAATACTCAAAAAGTGAGCGAACAGGAAGATTCCGAACAAGCAGAACAAACACAATAAACTAAATGCTTAAAAGTGTCATTTGTTACTGGTCACTGGTCACTGGTAATTGGTCACTGGTCACTGGTCACTGGTCACTCTTGCTCTTCTCCACCCGTTTGCGTCAAAATATAAATTAAAACGCTGTAATTTCTCTTAACAATGACGCAAGCACAGCTTTCTCCAACCCTTTCTCTCCCCCAAACCTCGACACATAAGCGGGGGTACGATTACGATTTGGTTATTGTAGGCGGCGGAATTGTTGGCTTAACCCTAGCCTCCGCGCTGAAAGATTCTGGGTTGAGTGTGCTGCTGATTGAGGCAAAAGTGGAATCAGCAGCCGTAGCCAAAGGACAAGCCTACGCCGTACATATGCTTTCGGCGCTGATATACCAAGGAATTGGTATTTGGGACAAAATATTGCCCAATATCGAAATTTATCGCCAAGTCCGCCTTTCCGATGCCGATCATCCTACTGTTGTAGAATGGCAAACGTCAGACATCGGTACAAAAGATTTAGGTTATGTGGCAGAACATCAAGCACTTTTGCATCCCTTGCAGGAGTTTGTTAAAGATTGCCACAATGTTACGTATTTATGCCCCGCAGAAGTTATTAATATTCACTACCACCAGGACATGGTGATGATAGATATCAAAGTGGCTGGTGAAATGCGGAGGGTTCGCTGCAAATTGGTGGTAGCTGCAGATGGTTCCCGTTCCCCCATTCGTCAAGCTGCGGGAATTACAACTAAAGGGTGGAAGTATTGGCAGTCTTGTATTGTGGCTTTTGTTAAACCAGAAAAATCTCACAACAACACAGCATATGAAAAATTCTGGCACAGCGGTCCTTTTGCAATACTACCATTGCGGGGAAACCGTTGCCGGATTGTATGGACTGCTCCTCACGAAGAAGCCAAAGCTTTATGTGCTTTGGATAACGAACAATTTTTGGCAGAATTACAAGCGCGATATGGCAATCAAATGGGTAAGTTGGAATTACTGGGCGATCGCTTTATTTTCCAAGTCCAACTCATGCAAAGCGATCGCTATGTCCTCCACCGATTGGCTTTAGTTGGTGATGCAGCACACAATTGCCATCCTGTAGGCGGACAAGGATTAAATTTAGGTATTCGGGATGTAGCAACTTTGGCGCAAGTGCTGCAAGAAGCTCATGAGAAAGGTGAAGATATTGGCAATATAAAAACTCTCAAAAGATATGAACGTTGGCGCAAACAAGAAAACTTGACAATCTTAGGTTTTACCGATTTGTTAGACAGAGTATTCTCTAATAATATCTTGCCAGTCGTTATAGTTCGTCGCATTGGTTTGTGGGTAATGCGACACGTTCCTTTCTTGAAAGTGTTTGCTCTTAAGTTGATGATTGGTTTGAAGGGAAAAACTCCCAAACTTGCTTTGCGATGAAGTTGTTAGCGCTGAAGCACAATTATAGCAATCCTCAATCATTTATGAAAATGGTCAGATCCCCGACTTCTTAAAAAAGTCGGAGATCTTGCAGCGATGTAGAATCTCCTCAATTTTGCTCACTAGTTTTGAATACACTGACAGACTTTTGCAATTGCTGCGCTATCTCTAAAGTTGTTTCTAGAGAGCCAGACACCATGTCAAAGGAATCTGAAGTGCGTTGTGAGACATTGGCAGTCTCCTGCATCAAAATAGTGACAGCACCAGAAGTCTGAGCTTGAGACACTGTCGCACTTGAAATCGACTGCACTAACTGGTCAATCTGGCGAGACAAGTCTAAAATCTGCTCTAGGCTGAGCTTGGCATTTTTGACAAGATTAGCTCCCTCCACCACTTGGGTGCTTCCCATGGACATAGCTTGAACTGCGTCGCTAGTTCCCAATTGAATCTTCTCCAAAATTTGTTGTATTTCTGTTGTCGCTTGGGCAGATTGCGCTGCTAAGTCACCAATTTCTTCCACCACCACAACGAAGCCCCGACCTTCATCACCCGCCCGTGCCATTTCCAGACTAGCATTGATAGATAACAAGTTCGTTTGCACGGCAATTTTGTTAATCAACGACACAACCACAGAAATTTCTTGAGAAAATTCACTTAAACAGTTCACCTTGTTCGCTGTTTCTGTCACTGTCTGTTGCAAATTCAAGATACTAGAGACAGTACTACCCATTGCTTCGGCGCTGGCTCTGGCTATGTCAAAGGCACTGCGGGCTACTGCTTTCGCTTGGTGGGCGCTATCAGCTACAGCTTGAATTGAAAGGGTCATCTGATTGACGTCTTCAAGGGCGCGAGTCATCTGTTCAGTCTGTTTGAGCGCTTCAAAAGCCAGTTGCTGGACTGCATCCGAATTTTCTCCAACGGCAAGATTTACTTCAGAAGCAGCTTTTTTGACAGTCATGACAATTTGTCGCAAGTTTTTAATGATGAAATTGAAAAAGTCAGCAATTATACCGATTTCACCTGCTGTTACTTCAGCCCTCACAGTTAAATCGCCCTCGGATACCGCCTCGATACTACTGACTAGTTCAACCAGTTTTTGCTGGAGCACTTCTTTTTGTTGACGTTGCTCTTGCGAAATAATTTCAAGCTGTTCCAAAAGAGCTGCTTGGTCTAGAGCAAATCCAACTTGAATTGCTAACTGGGCGAATAAATTGATTTCCCACTTCTGCCAAGTCCGAGGTTGACTGCACTGATGAGCAATCAGTAAGCCGACAAGCTGTTTTTCTTGAAGAATTGGCGCAACCAAATTTGCCTTGACTGTAAATTGTTCTAAAGTTTTAATGTGACAATCTGTAAGATTTGCCTGGTAGATATTATCAATTGCACGCACCCGACCATTTTTGTACTGTTGTACATAACGCTCCCTAAAACAAGGATCATCTATTTGTCGCTCAATCATTCTTGGAAAATCAGCAGCAACAGATTCTGCGATCGCGGTTCCACTACAGTCTTCATGAAAGCGATAGACAACGACTCGCTCGGTTGCAAGTGAGTTTCGGATCGCATCAGCTGTTGCTTGGAGGAGATCTTTCTGGTTTAAAAATTGACGAATGTGCAGGGTAATTTCCGTAAATATCTGTGTTCGCTTGGCTTCAGCTTCTAGGCGACGGGATTGTTCTACTTGTTCCCTAACTAAAACCTTCAATTGGTCTGCCATCAAGTTGACTTTAGACCCTAACTCGGCGACGTCTTCTCCTCGCTCGATGTCGGTATCGAGTTCTCTTTGACCCAGTTTTTCTTCCTCGTTAGTCTTATTGAGGATGGGAGTGATACCCCACTTATATAAGAAAGCTGCGCTCGCGATCGCCACCAATGCTGTCAGCACAATCCGAATCACCAGGCTCAGGAGTAAATCTTGTTGGGGAGCAAGTGCAGTTTTGCCCTTTACAGCAACGGCTACCTCCCTATTAAAAGAAGGCAGACCATTTGGTGTTTTCCAAGCCGGGTCGGATACCAACTGGTATCGATTGTTGCTTTTGAGCACGTGGTTGTCATAATCTGCTTTTGCAGAAGCGTTAGTTTGTTCAGCTTGGTTAATTTCCTGACTAGTCGATAGGTGAGCCAACGGATAAGCCTCTGTCCCAATTGCCAGTAATGAGAGCGTGCTAATAGCAGTAGCTACTGTGGCTTTGGTTTTTAAGCTCAGAGTCCGCAACAGTCTCACACCAAATCTTCGGTTACAGCAGTTTTCCAAGTCTAGAACCACACTCTGTTCTTGTGGTACGGGCGTCCCCGCCCGTACTGAATGAGAGGTTCGGCGAGGACGCCCACCCCACTCCATGTGGTCTCTTAATCTGAAAATTGCTGTAATATGATTCTTTCGCGTAGTCATTAGTTGGTGCAGTGTGGTATTCTCTTCTCTTGGGTACGATTTTTGATAAAAAGCCTGTGAATCCCGATGAAATTGATAGCTCATCAATCTTTTCAAAGCTGGTAAATTGCCAAAGATGAGTTCTGAAATTTTGGCTTTTTACCAAAAATTACTGAGCTAGCAGGTAGTCTTTGGTACGTGAAAAAATTTGGGGCTTTGGGTAAAATGCGTCCCTAAATGAAAAAAACAATCCTAGACTGTTAATTCGGTGACATATATAAGAATTGCTAATCATACTGCCACTTCTTTATATATCCCAGAATATACTGAGTTAAGCTACTTATAAGTTAAGCAAAATACCTCAGAAATTTCAATGAAAAAAACTATGATTCCTGTTCAATTGGTTTGGGCAGTAGTCGGTATATGTGTATTACCTAGCTTGCTGAATCTACTGGGAGTAGATTTTGGTTCCCCCTCACAGACCTTTGATGCCCCACTGCCAAATACGACTAAAGGCAAAGTCATTGATGTCATGCATTACACTTTATCAGGCAGTTTTACACACACTATTTTAAAGTGGAGTGCCTTCTGTACAGCAATCTTTACAGTAATTTTGTCTTTAATACATTTCTACCTTAAGGGCGATGTCGTCACCATTATCATTGGCGTGGCACTTTTTAGCGCTGGATGTATGGATGCATTTCACACTCTAGCAGCCGATAGATTAATTCAGGGCGTGGCGGATAACCAAAATTTCATTCCTTTCACTTGGGCAATCTGCCGAATTTTCAATGCTCTGATTGTGCTTGTTGGTACAGGCTTTTTTCTGATCGTTCAGCCAAGAAAGTGGAAAGGGAGTATCGGTTTGGTAGCGATCGCGAGTCTAGTTTGTGCAATAACTGCTTTTGGAATTGTATATATCTGCGCCCATAGTGCTACTCTGCCCAAAACCATATTTCCTAATTCTATAGTGACTCGTCCGTGGGACGTTGCTCCGCTGTTACTATTTATCTTTGCAGGGCTTGTTGTTTTCCCTCGGTTTTACGACAAATATCCAAGTCTGTTCTCTCATGCCCTCGTTATCAGCATTATTCCCCAAGTAGCCACTCAACTGCATATGGTTTTTGGTTCAAAAGATTTGTTTGACAGCCATTTCAACATAGCCCATTTTCTTAAGATTATTGCCTACCTAGTACCGTTTCTCGGATTGAGTTTGGACTACATACGAACTTATCAAGAACAGGCAGATACAGCTAAGCAGTTAAAACAAGCTATGGGGGTGTTTAGTTCTATTTTGACTGAGCAACCAGACAGAATAATTCGTAATTGAGAATTCATTAATTTCTCGTTCCCACCCGTTATAGCAATCCTAAATCATTAGACATCTCCAGAAATGAGGTATTGACCCTGACTGCATAAGGCTTTTATATTCTTTTTCAGAGATGTCTATTTGTAAAATTCTCTCTTCTCTCTTTTCTTCGTGCTCTTTGCGTCTTTGCGGTTGATAATTTTTACCTATCAAATAGGATTGGTATAGAAGCCATTAGCAATTTCAAGATACCAACTTTACCCAAGAAAACATAGCTTGTACGGAGTTAACTAGTCGCCTGTCTGATGTCCAAAACTCGCATTGCAATCGTTGCGCTAACGCTAGATAATGGGCATCATATGTAGCAGATAGTCTCAAACTTCGCGCTATCATTAAGGCTTGTTTGTGTAATTCCGCATCACCATAAAGTCTGATATTTAAATTTATTGCCTCAGCCAAAGCTCGATCTGCCTCTTATGGTAGGATTTGCCCTGCAACAGCAGCTCGATGCAACGCATTGCTAAGTTCATAATAAATTAAGGTTGGTGCAACAATTGTGTACTCTGACTCTAGCCAATGATTCCACAATTCCCTGACTTGCAACTCTGTCGTAATTCTAGAAAACAAACGCACGACCAAGTTGGCATCAACACAAACTAAAGTTAATGTCATTTCGCCTCTGATTTGGGAACGGAACTACGCATAAGTTGATCGTGTTGCTCATTACGTTCTTCTCTTGTTTGCCGGATATAATCTTCTAATGGTGGGTCAAATGGCTGTCCTTCACGACGAGCGTTGATTTTGTCTCCCAACTCAATCAACTTTTGGAAAGCTGCTCGTGCGTCTGATTTTTTCAGTTTTTCATCTAAAAACATTCGCTCTTCTTGGGAGAGGGACTGGATAATTTGCACTAGAGAATTTACCAGTTGTGTATTCATGGCTTCAAGGCACAGTTTAATTCTGCTCACCTTACAATCCTATCCTAGAGAAGGCTTTTGACCTATACAAGCAATTGCTGATAACACTAATATTGATGGGCAGGATTGGGGATTTGAGTGTACGTGGGCAATTGCCATTTCTCTCGCATCGAGACTTGTATAATATATATACAGAGAATTGTTACGAAGTGTGAAGAAGTCATTTTTCATGAAGCCTTGCGGGTTCTGCCTTTCCGATACCTGGCACTGAGTACTATCCACCTTTGGGGTCGATGTTTGTAGTACGATGCTGGCAAATTGCTATAATAATTGACGAAGATAAATTGAAAGACTCAGATCCTCGACTTTTTAAAGGGTACTGTTGGTGAATGCTGGGTCTGACCCCTGACCCCAAGGATTTTATAAGCTTTTCGAGACGATACTCAAGGTGCGATCGCATCCTGAAATAGTTTATTTCTCCTTGATGAGAGGCTTAAGCCCTATTCTTCTGTTATCATCTTTTAGTTAATCTTTTGGGTTTACTTACAAAGGAAAGGCAACTAGCAAACCATGCCAGAAATTATCACTGCTGTCTATGAAAACGGGGTTCTGCGCCCCTTAAATCCCTTATCCCTACAAGAGCACCAAACTGTGCAGATTCAACTTTTGACTGAAGAACCAGCAATGGATGCCGAACAGATAATTCAATCCCTGGTGGCAGCAGGACTCGTGAGTTCTCCCCCTCGTCGAGACGATGTTGAGCCAGTTTCAGAAGAAGCGTGGCGCGAACTAACCCAAAGACTGGAAGCATCCCCCGGCAAGCCCCTCTCAGAAATCATTATTGAAGAACGAGGTTAATGTGACTGTCTACTTTTTAGATAGCAGTGCTCTGGTCAAACGGTACGTGCCGGAAACTGGCAGTGCTTGGATACGGGCAATCTCGGATCTCAATACTGGCAACTCATTAATCATTGCCCGAATTACTTGGGTGGAAGTTAGAAGCGCGATCGCCCGAAGAGGTTTCGCTTTGACCTGAATAATCAGTACCAAGTGATTGAACTCGATTCAACACTTGCAGAAACTGCGGGTCAGTTGGTCGGTCAATACCCTCTACGCGCTTATGATGCCGTCCAACTAGCGTCAGTGCTGCTGATTCAACCCGCTTTCCCTGCTACACAATCTACTCAATTGATCTTTCTCACAGCTGACAACCGCCTTTCTGAGATTGCGGTAGCTCTTGGGTTGCTGAGCAATAATCCCAATCATCACCCCTAATCTGGGTGAAGCTACTCCCGAACCAGCACAGGATTACTTGATTTTGGTCTTGCCCGTGAATTTACCCTTGGGAAAACCGGAAGCATGACGAATTCTAAGACGAAAGGGTATGCACCGATTGAACAGTACGAACGACGCGGTAATTTTTTCCCGCTATCACTGCTTGTTAGATATCAACCCGCCTGATATTCGCGTGCGAGATTTTGGTAGTAGAAATGGTACTTACGTAAACGGGAAAAAAATTGGACAACGCCAACCTAAACAAGCGGAGTTTAAACAGGCGTTGTTGAGTGTGGTTTAAATTCAGAACCAGTCCTAACTATAATCTAATGTTATTCCTGGTTTGCTTCCGGCAAAGTACTACCGTATTTTTGAAACTCTTCTATAACTAACTTAATCTCCTCTACTGCAACATCTGCTTGTTCACTTTTGGAATAGATTAGCAGGAGGATAACCTTTGTTGGGATTCAAGCTGATAAATGAGCCGATAACCACCACTTTTACCTTTCTGGATATCACTGTTGCGGACTCGTACCTTGAAAACAGTGTTCCCTGTTCCAGATATTTGGTCGCCAATAAAGTTTCCTGCTTGCAGTTGTGCAATTATCGGTTGAATATTAGACCGAATGTGGCGATACTTTTTGGACAGGGTGCGTAGCCGATACTGAAATTCATCTGTAAACTGAACTTGAACTGAGGGTAGTTCACTCTGCATCAACACCATCCCACAGTTCTGAAATAGGTCTAGTTTTTCCAGCTTTTGCTTGTTGCAATGAAGTGCGAAGACTGTTTAATACAGACTCTTTTGATTCATCATCTTCATCCACCTCATCTTCCACAAACAGCACAATTACCTTAACGCGGCTATGCTTTTGAACCGTCAGAGGTTCATCCAAGCACAGTAAACCGTTTTCGTCAACGCTTCCCATGACTTCTTGCGCAATTTGTGGGCATCAGGGGTTTGTTATCTGGCGAGACAACTGGTACTCTTGTAACTTGTCGATTTTGATTAATCATTCCTTTATTAGGGATAACCCAATAAACTGTGTTTGTTATTTTTGGTAACGTCCCTCCGGTCATTTTAGTAGCCGCATCTCTTCTTCTCACAAAAGCCAATTAGTTTGTCCGAACTAGGGAAACA
Organism: Scytonema hofmannii PCC 7110; assembly: GCF_000346485.2. Taxonomy (NCBI): domain Bacteria; kingdom Bacillati; phylum Cyanobacteriota; class Cyanophyceae; order Nostocales; family Scytonemataceae; genus Scytonema; species Scytonema hofmannii. The sequence continues at coordinate 9,904,289 of NZ_KQ976354.1, read as the reverse complement.
TACGTTCGTAATTTACTACTAAAACTTAGAACTGGGGGAAGCGCAAATTAACAACGTATAATGCCCCTTGTAACGAGCTTTTGACTCTCCCCAGTGACCTAACCAACTCTTGCGTTGCCTATTGAGAGCTAAAGACTTGCTTTAGTTTTTGGCAAGCCTACACCTACCCTTCGGGAGGTGTAGGTAGTTGACTGTTGTCGAGATCGCTCTTGGAAAAGCCGTACACGAAGAAAGCCTTATCGCCGCTGCGAAAAATAATGATACTGCGGTATCCTCCTGATTTTCCCTGTCCTTGCCGCGCTATCCGCTGTTTGATGATGCCGCCGCCTAAGTCGGCATCTACTAGCCCCTTGGACGCTCTGGTGACAGCGGCGTAAAGCGCTTCATCGGTCAGCCGTTCCTTACGGGCAAAACGTTCAAACCAAGCATTTTTGAAGATCCGCATTTCTTTCAAGGTTTTCGTAGTATTACCGATTTACCTGTCGTCATTCTCAACGAAGTATTAGCATCTTGAACTCTGGAGATGGTGCGTTACACTTTGTTAACCTTTGACTAAAATAGCAACATCCCTTTTCTTCCCCCTAAAGAAGGATTTTTGCCCTTATATAAGGAAGAAAGGGGTATGCCTGTGAGAGTTTGTAGCAACTGCTCTTACAACCTTTGCTTTTACAGATGATCGCCAAACCCATACTATACAAGCAAAGAGAAAAACAAAAATGCAAAATTTTTAACTTAAATGGCTGGAATTCCCATCCAGAAAAGAAAAAAGCTATAACGATCCCCAAATTAGGAATACAAAAGTTAAAAGTGGCGACATTGTCCGCAAGTGATGCTAGAGTTGCTAGAAATTCATGTGAAATTTTCAGCGGGTACCAATGCTGAAGCAGCGACAAAAGAAAAAATATATCCCTCTCATTGCAGGTGCTGGATTGTTTGCCTTCCTAGCAGGTGCAATGATGTCCGCGCCTCAGTTTAGTAAATCCTTTGGGCATTTACTGCGATTTACTAAAAATTCGCCTGAGCAGCTTTCAGAAGCAAGCAAAGCTAACTCCGCTGTGCTTCCACTGGTGTCACAGTCCTCGCATGAACGCAGTGCAAAGCTGGAGGCTCTTGCAAAGGGACGCGACTTGCAAGACCGAAATCGCGCTCGTTATCTTTTGGCTAGCGATTTGATTGAAAAGAAGCAAGCCAAAGCGGCACTGGAGTTACTAGAAGGGCTAGAGGACGAATATCCACGCTTGGCACCCTATGTTTTACTGAAACAGGCGCAAGCAGCCGATGTCCTTGGAGAGGAAGGCAAAGCCTCAGATTTGCGGCAGAAGGTGGTGAAAAAATATTCTAAAGAACCTGCTTCTGTTAAAGCCCTATATCTGATAGCAACTCCTGAATATCAAGAGCAAGCCATTGCCCAATTTCCCTCAAATCCTTTAACTTGGGAAATTATCCGCCAGCAGTTGCAAGAAAATCCACAACAGCCGTCATTGCAGCTGATTTTGGCAAAACATGCCTATGACAAATCAGGAATTCTTCCCATACTAGACCAGTTGGCAAATAACCCCACCCTTAAACCCGAAGAATGGGAAATCGTGGGTACAGCATACTGGGAAAATAGCGAATTTTCCAAAGCAGCAGAAGCTTATACCAAAGCATCTCGGACACCCCGCAATCTCTATCGCGTGGCACGGGGATATCAGGTAGGTGGAAAACGCCCAGAAGCAATTGCTACCTATCAACAACTTGTTAAAGCATTCCCTGACGCTGAAGAAACTGGAAATGGCTTACTGCGTCTGGCAGAAATGGCACAAGTCCGTAAGGATGCAATACCATTACTTGACAAAGTCGTCAGTAAATACCCTGAAAAAGCGGGTGAAGCACTGATGGAAAAAGCCAAGATTCTACAGGCTCAAGATCCAAAAGCAGCCACTCAAGCATTGCAGTTACTGATTACAAAGTTTGGTAACACTGAAGAAGCGGCAGAGTACCGTTGGAAAATTGCCCAAGAAAAAGCGAAAGCCAAAGATTTTAATGGTGCTTGGCAGTGGGCAGGACCAATACCTACTAACAACCCCAACAGTATTCTGGCTCCAAGAGCTGGCTTTTGGGTTGGGAAATGGGCAACGAAAATCGGGAAAAGCCAGGAAGCAAAAAAAGCTTACGAGTATGTTGTTAACCGCTTCCCCTACTCTTACTATGCATGGCGATCGGCTGCGGTTCTAGGTCTTAATGTTGGCAACTTCAATAACATACGCAGTCTCGACCCGAAAATTGTCCCCTATCAGCGTACTGTACCAACTGCAGGTTCGGAAGCTTTTAAGGAATTGTATTTACTCGGTCAAGATCGCGATGCTTGGTTGCAGTGGCAAACTGAATTTGTCAATAAAATGCAGCCAACTGTGGCAGAACAATACACTGAAGGTTTGATGCGGTTGGCAAAAGGCGAATATTTAATCGGTATTGACACAATTTCTAAACTAGAAGACCGGAAAAAACCACAAGAAAAAGCTGAGTATCAGGATCTCAGCAAGCAAGTCACTTACTGGCAAGCCCGTTATCCTTTACCATATCTAAAGGAAATTGAAAAGTGGTCGGCAAAGAATGAGGTAAATCCCGTGCTGGTGACTGCCTTAATGCGCCAAGAATCTCGATTTGAGGAAAAAGCCCGCTCTGTTGCTGGTGCGACTGGTTTAATGCAGGTAATGCCAGATACAGCTAAGTGGATTGCTCCACAAATTAAAGTAGATAGCAAAAAAATTAAATTGGAAACCCCCAATGACAATATTATGTTGGGGACTTGGTATTTAGATCATACCCACGAGCAGTATAAAGATAATTCCATGCTCGCGATCGCCAGTTACAATGCAGGTCCCGGTAACGTTTCTAAATGGCTGCAAACCCTACCAAAACAAGATCCAGATGAGTTTGTAGAAGCAATTCCCTTTGATGAAACCAAAAATTATGTGCGTCAGGTATTTGGTAACTACTGGAATTATCTGCGGCTTTACAACCCGGAAATGTCCCAGTTAGTTGCAAAATATTCATCAGAGCATGCTCAGCTATCAGCAAAATGAGAAGATAACACCCTACACCTCTTGTTCCCAGGTTCCGCCTGGGAACGAGGAAATTCCTCTTCCCTACTCCCCACTCCCCACTCCCTACGGACAAATTGTGCGATCGCCGTTTGTCACTGGGGAATAGTCCTTAAGCAAATCACACCCCCGCACTAGCAACTTTTCTAGTGTTATGTCTTCTAAATTCCGTAAAAACACTGTACCACTAGCACTGCCAATAGCTATCAAGCTATTGTGAGAACTTAAACTAACGCTGGTAAGGTTATCCTTTTCCTTTAAACTTATTTGTAATATTCCATCTCGGTTCCACAGTTTCACCGTATTGTCATCGCTCACTGTAGCAAGTAATTCACCATCACGGCTAAAACTGACACCAGTGACAGCATCTCTGTGTCCCCATAAAGTTTTCAGCAACTCACCATCTTGACTCCAAAGCTTCACCGTGTTATCTGCGCTAACCGAAGCAATTTTACGGCCATCAGGAGACCAAGCTACACTATAAACTGCATCCCTATGTCCCGACAAAGTTTTGAGCAATTTACCATCACTGCTCCAAAGCTTCACTGTTTTATCATCACTAGCTGATGCTAATAACTCCTCATTCGGACTAAAACTCACCCAATTAACAACAGCTTTGTGTCCCCACAAAGTTTTTAATAGCTGACCGTTCTGACTCCACAACTTTACAGTTTTATCCTTACTACCTGAAGCGATAATATTTTGAGGACTCCAAGACACGCTTAAGACTGCGTCTTTATGTTTTGATAACGTATTGATAAGCTTACCGTCACGTTTCCACAGCTTGACTGTTGCATCCGTGCTAGCTGAGGCAAGCATATCTCCTTTTGGGCTAAAACTTACGCCCCAAACTCCATTCTTATGACCCTCTAAAATATGAAGTAGTTTTGCTTCTGAGTTCCAGATTCTAATTGTTTTGTCAAGACTACCAGAAGCTATCAAATCACCTTGAGGAGAGAAACTAATGCTAGTCACATCTCCACTATGATGTCTAAACTTGGATTTCAGATCCTGCAATTTCCAAAGTTTGACTGTTATGTCTCGACTTCCAGAAGCCAAAGTCTTTCCATCAGGACTGAAACTGACACTATTGACCCAGTCGCCATGACCCTTTAAAGTTCCTAACAGAATTCCGTCGCGACTCCAAAAATTGACTGTCTTGTCGGTACTTGCTGAAGCTAGAATCTGACTATCAGGGGTGAAACTCACGCTTGTGACTTTATCGTTATGCCCAATTAAAGTTCTTAACAATTTACCTTCCCGACTCCAGAGTTTGACAGTTTTATCCAAACTCGCTGAAGCAATAACCCTTCCATCTCCAGACCAAGCTACACTCCTCACAGCATCGTTATGCCCTGCTATAGTTGTCAACAGATTGCCGTTTCGACTCCAAAGGTTTATAGTTTTGTCCGTACTAGCTGAAGCAAGGGTTTGACCATTAGGCGACCAAGCTACACTCAAGATAGCATTCTTATGACCCAACAAAGTCTTAAGAAGTTTACCATCCCGATGCCAAAGTTTGATGGTTTTATCGCTACTAGCCGAGGCAATTATTTCATCATCGGGAGTGAAGCTGACACTATTAACGACTTCTTTATGCCCTACTAAAGTTTTTTTTACCTGCTCGGTGTTTGGATTCCAAAGTTTTACAGTTTTATCCTGACTTGCAGAAGCGACAGTTCTACCATCATGGCTAAAACTAACGTTGTTGACAGCATCTTTGTGCGAACGTAAAATTTTATATTTTTTGCCGTTGAAATGCCAGAGTACAATATTACTGTCAGCACTTGCTGAGGCTATTGTCTTACCATCAGGGCTAAAATTGACGCTATTCACACCCAACGTATGGCTCTGTAAGCGTTGGCTTGCTCTTTCACCCCCAGAAAAAACCAGTTGATAAAGCGTCCCCATTACCTGAAACCGCACATCTGTACTTGGAAATATGGCATTTTGCTGTTTTCTACCTGCTTTTAACCCGGATTTCAGGGCCTCCATATCTCTTCCTGAGATGAGAAGTACTTCACTCGTTGCATTAATAGCTTTAATTTCATTAACGAGCGCTTGTCTCCATTGAAAGGCTGAAAGAAAAGAGGTTGTGAACGCCAGTATAAGTATGACTGAACCAGCAAGTGCTATTGTCACAGAGCGATGACTCTTTGCGAGTTCTGCTTGCAACTTTTGCTGTTGCAGTTCTGCATTGAGTTGCTCAATTTCAATCTGACTTTGTGTTTCTCGTTTACGTAACTCTTTTAATTCTGTCAGTAAATCCCAACCTTGTTGGGGTTGGCTAATGACTTGTTGAGATTGCTGCTGTTTTTTCTTCAGTTGGCTTTTTAGCTGGTAAATCTCTGTTTCCCTTTGATGGACTTGGTTGCGTAACTCTTGCAGTTGTGTTTGTAAGTTCAATTCTGCTTGTTGCAGATAACGAATCAAATCTACTAAATAATCATGAATTAATTGATAGCGGCGTTCGGGTTGGTCGGGAAAGAGAACCACTAATCCAGAACGCACTAAAATTTCTAAGACTAACTCTAATTTTTCTTGATGCTCTAATTCTGCTAGCTGGGAAGCTAATTCACTATAAGTTTTGTAAGGACGCTTTTTATTTTCATCTGTTAACAAGTACAAGACCAGTAATGCAGCCCTTTCATTTTCGGGACCGCATTCTTTGATGAGTTCTTTTATATATCGCTCAATCAGTTTGCCCGATTTAAATTGCTGGTAGTCTGTTAGCGTTGTTATCCTTTCATCTTGCAGTTGCGATCCTACGACTTGCAACTCAATTGGACGAACTTCTCCTAATTCTGTCGATAAATCTTGTACGATGGCATCAATCAAAGCTGGCTCTAAATAAAAATGCGATCGCTCTGTTAACTTTAAGATAAAATTTTTGGCATCTTCTTGGGCGAAATTTTTTAATTGATAGCGAATATTTTTGTCTAAAATATTATTGTTAATCTGCTCCTGTTGTGTTAAGTATTTAAATTCTAATAAGCGATGTAAATAATCTTCTCGAAGAGAAAAGACTATTTTCACAAAAGATATATTGAGGCAATCGCAAATAAAATTATCAAATTGTTGCAACTTGTTGTGTTCGGGACAGCTAAAGAAAAACTCCTCAAACTGGTCAAAAATTAAAACTGTGATGAAATGATTTTTAGCATTTTTTTGTAATTGTTCCAGAATGGCATTTTCCGAGTTAAGTATGACAGGCTCGAGGATAGCAGCACTTGTTCCATGTTGAATTTGAAGTTGCGCCTCTGTTAAAGATTTTCCTAATTCCCGAACCAAGTTAGTATAAATTCGCACTACAACAGGTATAGCAATCTGGTCGCCGATAGCTCGGTTTTGCAGTGCAGGGATTAGCCCCGCAGTCACGGTAGAACTTTTACCTACGCCAGATTGACCGTGAATGACTGTCAGTTTTTGATCGGAACGACTAATTCTGCCAATTAAGCTATCAATATCCCGCTTGCGACCGGAAGCATCAATTTCCAAAGCAACGCTGGTGCTTGCTGCACTTGAAACCAACAAGGGTTTTGTCGTTGGTCTCTGGGGTTGTAGGCGACCTGCGCCAATAAAAGCACGCAAACCATACTGCTGCTCGACCGAACGGCGTTTTTGCCTGATACAAAAAGCTTCTAAATACCGACCAGACTCAAAGTAGAGCGATCGCATCTTCCGCAAAAGGCGAATATAACGATGAGCATCATACCGATGATCGCTGCTTTCCAAAGCAGTTTCCAACTGACGATTCGCCGTTTTTAAGCGTTTTAGAGCCTTTTTTTTCTCCCCCAAATGCTCTAGTGCTTGTGCTAACACTAATTGAGATATTTGTTTCAAAAGCAGTGGGAACAAACTCTGATAGCGATCGCTATCTTTTCTGACCTTCCCCAGGTAAGACAGGGATGCTTTTGCCAGCTGAGTTGCCTTTTCCCAGTTTGACTGCTCTACAGCGACCTCAGCCAAAAAACTATAATCACAAGCAAGTTGAATTTGAGTACCATAAATTCTATGTAACTCTAGAGATTTTGTGGCAACTTTCTGTAACTCTTCCCAATCGTGTAAAATGAGCAACACTTCACTCAATTGGCCAATACATTGAGCCACAATCTCCTCGCGTCCAATCACTTCAAAAACGTCAAGGCATTGTTGGAAATAAAATTTAGCTTCTTGCCATGGGAGAGGGTTTTCTGAATGATACCGTTCTGCCACACGAAAATAACACAGCCCAATATAGAACAGAACGACTCCCAAACGAAGAAGGTGGGGTGATGGGGGGATGGGGGGATGGGGAGACATGGGAGAATTTTTCCCCTCTGTCTCCCTCTCCCCCTCTCCCCCTCCTTCCTCATCCCCCTCTTCTCTCACTTGCTCTTGCCAAAACTGCAAGCTTTGCTGAAAATGTTCCAACGCCAAATCTATGCGATCGCTAACATAATCATCCAAACCAAAAACAAATTCCAGACTGGCGTTCAATTCGGGATCTAACTTAATACCGCGATTTTGCAAATCTTTAATAGCACAGAGGAATTCATAACTGCTATACTTAGAGACCAAACCCAAAGTTCTATTGCCATAAGTCACTTGGGGTTCTGCTTGTTGTGTAGCATTGGTGTTAAGAATTTCCGCAAAGAGAGAATCAGTTTTTTGTTGTAGAAATTCGAGCAATTCTTCAGTTGTCAGTTCAAATCTAATAGGAGTAGCAGCCCAACTCGCAAAATCCGGAGCCAAGCGCACTATCTTTTGCAGTACCTTATCATTCACCCAAAAAACCATAGGAAAATGGTGGCGTTTGCGGAACTCATCCCGCACGTGATTAATGGTAGTCAACAGGTCATCAAGCGCAGACACTGACTCTAAACCCAAAACCATCAATACCAACGGTTGCTCGCGAGCAACTTGTAAGTGGAGTCTTGTATAAAGGCTAATGGTGTTGGTCGGAACCTCTAGTTTTTCAATCTGGTATGCTTCCGAAGAAATTTCGAGAAGTCTTTGCAGTGTGCGCTCTTGCAAAGCTTCATAATTACAGCAAGCCAAAACTAGCGAGAATTGACCTTGAGATAGAACAATAGCTCGCCTTAAGTTCATTAAGGAACGCTCGTTAGCCGCAATGAAATCCATTAGTGGGTACCGTTCAGCCATGATTGAAATTTTGGCGTTTCTGCTAAAACTGGGTTAAGAGCAAACCAGACTCCCTGATGGTCGCGGTATTCAAACACAAAAAGACTTCGCAATAAAGCGTGATACTCCATATCACCTCTGACTCTTTGCTGTTGCACCACCTGAAAAATTAACTCCCACTCTTCAGAGTCAATTGGGTTAGCGCGGAAATCGCGGTGTCTTTGAATCACCAATTCCAAACATTCCCGTTCAAAGGGTGGGTCTTGTTCTCTCAAACAGTCATACAGCAATCCCAGTAAATCCCGCACGTGACCACCACTAATTAAACACAGCCTATCTAAAGTTTCCACAGAATCAAACACTTCTGCGATCAAATTTAACCGATCTGAAGGATGAATGTCTGGAAAAGCTCTGGCTAGCACCATCTGTCTCATCAGCGTCAGTCCTTGAGTATAAATTTCTCCAGAACGCAGCCGTACAGGTATCATAGGCAAAACTTTGGGAGCTACCCCGCCCCCCAAGCGATGCTGTAGTTCGGCGCTATCATTAGAGAACGTTAAGGCAAGAGGAATAGTGTATACTAAATGACAATTAAGCTTGCGTAACTGTTCCCCTCTATCGATAAATAAGTACTCTGGTAGAGACCTTCCAGATGGTAAAGGTCTGATGGCTACCCGATCCAAGTTATCAACAATGACGACCAGCCCTTTCTTACCCAGAGCTTTGAGTTCTTTCTTGGCACGCTCAAGTAATTCCTCATTAATAGATTGTAAAATATTTTCAGTTCTCGGTTCTAAGTAGTCCCTCAACCGACGCCGTAACTTGGGGCTTTCTTTTGTCTTAGCTGTAATTTTGGCGATCCCCACAGATAACTCTCCTTTTACCTCCAAATCAATTGGGGTTTGCAGAAAATCCACAATATCCGCAAACAACTTAGCAAAGTAGCCCGGTTTTACGCGGAGATTTATCGCTTCCAGGCTTTCACTGACCTGACCGACAATTGCTAAAAAAATATCCGTCACATCCACGTCTACCATTTCCAAGATATGGGTAGACTCAAAATACACAACGTGAAATTTTTCTTGCTCTAACTCAGTTTTTAGCCGCAGCAGCTCCGTTGATTTCCCACAACCAATATGCCCTGTAAAAAGCTGACAGGTTGCAGTATCCGGAGATATCCTAGTAATTGTACGTTGCAGCGCTTCGATAATCTTGCCACCCCGGACAGAAGTAAAATCAATATAATATCGGCGATCGCTAGCATTTCCCATCATGAGAGGTCGGCTCGGATTGCAGGCTTGGTAAAATCTTTCTAAATCTAGAAGCATAATTTATCCAGTTCATTTATGTAATATGGGCAATTTCATAGCTGTCACATACCCGACTTCTTGAAGAAGTCGGGGAGCTTGCACCACTAACGTGTGATAATTTGTACTTAACTGTTGCTGCAATTTAACCTTAAGATACAAAATTTCTTCAAGGTCTTCCGGATATTCCCGTAGATATATTTATCAGTAGATAGCCGGATAATTAAAACTCCCGCAAGAAAAAATTAATTCTGTAGTGAAATGCTATCTTCTCTCTTTTCTTTGCGCTCTTTGCGTCTTTGCGGTTAATAATTTTACAACGTAAATAGGACTGCTATATATTCTGAAAAGATTTCTAATAAGATTAATAATAAAGACTACGAATAAAGTCTATTTTTTCCATAGTTTTATACTCTCCTATGGGAGGAAAGATACTGAGAAAAAATAGTTATGTAAAAATCTCTAAAAATATTCAACCCCCTGACAAATAACATATCAACGCTTACAGTCCCCAAAGCGAAGACAATCGCCTCTCCGTTCATCTCTAGCAGAGAATAAGAAATTTATATGACTCTTGTAAGAGCTTATGCTACTAATTATGGAATCCGTCCAGGTAAAACCTTGATATTTGAATGGTTGCTTTTCAGCATTATTACTGGCAGAAATTTGACCCATATTGCCCAAAAAAACAGAAAAGGAAATCAATCCTACACAAATTGTTTTACTCATACAAGCCTCAGCTAGAAATATTTAATTACGTTAAAGTAGATGCAATGTTTCATAAAATTTGGGTTAAGGCAGTTTTTGTCGCTTTCTAAATGAATTAAGTCAATAAACTTAAGAAGTCTTGACTTAATTTTAAACACTTAGTTCCACTTTTTAAAGGTGCTACAGTCTTGCAGACTACCCCATATTAATCATTCAAACAAAATTCCCAAGCAACCGGAAAAAGACAGCAAAGGTAACAAAAAACCCTCGTTAGCGCCTTCCCCAGATACAATAGTTAACAGGTAATGCCCTAAATTGTTGATTCATGACGCCTTCTCAAGATGTAGAAACCCAACAGCAGTTCGATGAACCCTGGGACTCAGACCAGGAAACTGCTTCCACTTCCCCCCGTGTTAACCTCCAACAAGACGATGGCAATTCCGATCTCGATCCTCTTGATGATTTGCCCGGAGAGGTTGAGATGTCTCTGTTCGATCACTTGGAGGAGTTGCGACAGCGCATTTTTTACTCTCTAGCAGTCGTAGCCGTCAGTGCTGTTGGTTGCTTTATTGCAGTTAAACCCATTGTTCGGTTACTAGAAGTCCCAGCACAAGGAGTAAAATTTCTCCAACTTGCGCCAGGAGAATATTTCTTTGTCTCTGTAAAAGTCGCAGGTTATACAGGGCTGGTAATTGCCAGTCCCTTTGTGCTCTACCAAATTATCCAATTTGTTCTTCCAGGGCTGACACGTCGCGAACGACGGTTGCTAGCACCTGTTGTTCTTGGTTCAAGTGTTCTTTTTGCAGGAGGGTTAGTATTTGCTTATTTCTTGCTGATACCAGCTGCCTTAAAATTCTTTATCAGTTATGGTGCAGATGTTGTAGAACAACTGTGGTCGATTGATAAATATTTTGAATTTATCTTGTTGCTGTTATTTAGTACTGGATTGGCATTTCAAATTCCCGTCATTCAAGTACTGCTTGGTAATTTGGGAATTGTTTCTTCTCAACGAATGCTTTCCGGTTGGCGTTATGTTATTTTAGGAGCGGTAATTTTAGGAGCTATTCTAACACCTTCCACAGACCCTTTAACTCAAAGTCTTCTAGCAGGAGCCGTTTTGGGGCTTTACTTTGGTGGTATAGGTTTAGTTAAGCTAACCGGAAAATGACTTGAAAAAGGGAGTAGGGAGTAGGGAGTAGGGAGTAGGGAGTAGGGACAAGAAAAATTTTCATTTGTTTTGGTGTACGAAAGTACATGACTGCTAGTGAATACTTCATAGTTCTGTTAATAGAAATTACATACTAAGATTTTGAAAAAGTAGACATTCGTGTTGGCAAAATATTACTTGGTCACTGGTCACTGGTCACTGGTCACTGGTTATAAAAGCCATTCTGTAGCACGCTCACCCAAATCCAAAGGAATGCTGACAGCTTTGCCGAGTCGGGGACGCTCTCGTGTTTCTCGAATAAACATTTGTACCTGTATAGCTCCACCCAAGCTATCTAAATAGCTAGCAACGCTCTCTAGATGCTCCTCGTACTCGGCTTCACTCAGAGGAAAAGAAGCTTGCTCTAAGTATTTCCACATAATTTGGAGGAAAATTTTACCTTGTGTCCGACGTAACTGGACATCATAGGAATGTCCCCACTTTTCAAGAAACAGTTGACGTAATTCAAGTCCAGTCATAGTTTTTCTCAAATATTTTTACATTTAGTTATGATGTTAAGTTCCATTACTCAAGTATGATAGGACTATAAAGAAATGTAATGCTACTAAGAAAGATGCTGAGAACATCTTTAAGTGAAGCAAATTTCAGCATCATTATGGGCATTAAATCCTTACTCGATTGGGTTACCTTTTGAGTAAAAACGTCACATTTGTTAACAAAATACACAAAGAACGCGTAGGTTATGGCTCAATTTTCTGAATCAGTGGACGTTCCCGATATGGGGCGTCGTCAATTCATGAATCTTTTGACTTTTGGAACTGTAACCGGAGTCGCTTTGGGAGTCTTGTATCCCGTTGTCAAGTATTTTATTCCCCCAGCAACTGGTGGTACAGGTGGTGGTACAACCGCGAAAGACGAGCTGGGGAACAATGTCAGCGTGAACAAGTTTTTGGACAGCCATAATGTAGGCGATCGCGTTCTGGTTCAGGGACTAAAAGGAGATCCCACCTATATTGTGGTAGACAGCAAAGAGGCGATAGGCGACTACGGTATTAACGCCGTATGTACTCACCTGGGCTGTGTTGTTCCTTGGAATACAGCAGAAAACAAGTTTAAGTGTCCCTGTCACGGTTCCCAGTATGACGCCACTGGTAAGGTAGTGCGCGGTCCCGCTCCACTATCATTAGCTCTCAGTCATACAAAAGTGGAAGAGGACAACATTGTTCTAACTTCTTGGACTGAAACAGACTTCCGCACCGGTGAAGACCCCTGGTGGGCATAATAATTTTAGATTTTAGATTGACGATTTTGGATTCAATTTAAAGCAATCCAAAATTCAAAATCCAAAATCCAAAATTCTCTTTAACTTTTAATCGTCCTCTTTGTTGTCCTTATAGAGATGAGAAATGCTTGTACAGCAGCGAGTTTGACTCGCAGTGCTAGAGTAATTGTAAAAACATTGCTGGTCGCGATCGCAACAGTGACATTGTTCTTCACGAGCGATTTAGCCCTTCCTCAAGCCGCTTCAGCATATCCTTTCTGGGCGCAGCAAACCTACCCCGAAACTCCTCGCGAACCAACAGGGCGGATTGTATGTGCTAACTGTCACCTAGCGGCGAAGCCAGCAGAAGTAGAAGTTCCCCAATCTATTCTGCCTGACACGGTATTTAAAGCCGTGGTGAAAATTCCCTACGATACAAGCGTGCAACAGGTGGGTGCTGACGGTTCCAAAACTGGCTTAAACGTTGGTGCTGTGCTGATGCTTCCAGAAGGCTTTAAGATTGCGCCTGAAGATCGCATTCCTGAAGAGTGGAAGGAAGAAATCGGCGACGTTTATTTCCAACCGTATAAAGAAGACTCAGAAAACGTTGTTATTGTTGGACCCTTACCGGGCGAACAGTATCAAGAAGTTGTTTTCCCCGTTCTTTCTCCTAACCCTGCAACAGATAAGAACGTACAGTTTGGTAAGTACGCCGTTCACCTAGGTGCTAACCGAGGACGCGGACAAGTTTACCCAACTGGAGAAAAGAGCAACAACGCTGTTTACACCGCCTCTGCGACTGGTACAGTTAGCAAAATTGCCAGAGTAGAAGATGAAGACGGTAACACGAAATTTGAAGTTAGCATCCAAAGTGAATCTGGGGAAACAGTGGTAGATAAAGTTCCCCTCGGACCCGAATTGATTGTTTCTGAAGGACAAGCAGTGACATCTGGTGATGCTTTGACAAATAATCCCAACGTTGGTGGATTTGGTCAAGATGACGCCGAAATCGTCCTGCAAGATGCTACAAGAGTTCAGTGGATGATTGCTTTCATCGCACTTGTCATGTTGGCTCAAGCTATGCTTGTTCTTAAGAAGAAGCAGGTTGAAAAAGTCCAAGCTGCTGAAATGAACTTCTAAATTTTGCAAATTAAATAATGAATTGTGAGACAGGTTTTTGCCTGTCTTTTTTTGAACAAAAAATAGTAATTAGCCCTCTTTGTCACTCTAGAGAAATAACAATAATTGTAGGTTGGGTTGAACGAAGTGAAACCCAACAAAGACAAGATATTTGAGTGTTAAGTTTCTAAATTCATAAAAGTCATTAAAAATCAGAGTTTTAAATTTTCATCTGGACTATACTCTTGTGGTACAAGCGTCCTCGCCCGTACATTAATATAAAAATTTATACTGACTTTAAAAGTTCGCGAACTTATATGCAAAATGTTATAACTATTCTTATAATGGAAAATAAAATCGATTAGAAATTAATTTGGATGGCTCATAAGAAAATTTATTCTATAGCTCATGCCAAAATAGGTTTTCAAGATGGTTTTCACTTACTGAGAGCTTTTTTAAAAGACTATTCCCATTTAGTAAATAGTTCAGGTTATATTGAAGTTTTGTCAGAAGATATGTTTCTAATGCGAGTCGAGACAGATAGTGATGACAATTTGGAAGAATCTGATGCTCTCATGATGAGTCTTTTTCTTGATTTTTTGATGAAGGATGCTATGAAAAATCCATCTAAACTTGTTCCTTATACAAAAGAAATGAGCGATGAAATAGATGAGCTACTTGCTGATGTATTGTTATAGACCCTTTTTGGCCCTAACGATTAGAAATCGTGGCTATACAAACGAAGTCCGCCTACGCGGACTAAATTATAAGGGGTATTTAGCTCCAGTTTTGCTATGAGTTTATTTGTAATGGATAGGCAATTTTTTCTACCTATTTTTTAATTACTCCTCTCCCGCTTGAAGAATATTTATTTAAATGAACCGCAAAGGCGCGTTCGCGTAGCGTGCCGACGAAGGAAGCATAGTACACGAAGAAAGAAAGAAGAAGAGAGGTCATGTTATGGCGGTTCGGAAGTAATATCTTAATCAGTCCTTCGGGTGGTCTTAAATCAGTGAAGATACAATCTCTTACTATCTTTAGCTGTACCTTAATTTCTTCTATAGAAATCATAAATGATTTATGAAAAAAGCTCAGTACTGTAGGTAGGGCTATGCCGCACACATAAAGCTTGTGTGCAGTATAGCTCTACCTACGTATATTTCAGAAATCAAATAGGAGTCCTATACGTCCTCTGCCTTCGTTTTAACTAAGAACTTCTTCAATCTCTGAAACGCTTCTCTCAAGTTCTTGGCATTTTTGATAAATCCAAGCCTTTTCTATCTCACGTTGTTCTAAAGTCTCTTGATGTACTTTTTCCTGCTGTTCTATCAAATGTTCGTAAAGTGTTATTGCTTGTGCAACGACTCGATTTGCTGATTCTACTCGGCTATTAAATACTACATGAAGGATTTCTTCTAGCTTATCAATAATTTTATCGATTGACTCATCCTTTGTAAACTTGTCCAATCCTATTTCTAAAACTTTTTGTTTGACTTGCTCGTGTAATCCATCAACGTCTAACATTCCCAATCCAAATGAACTAGCAATTGCAGTTGCTACAGCAGTGACAATCACCGCAATTAATCCTACTCCTGTAAAGACGATTAATCCGGCTGCTAAAGCACCACCTATTCCAAGCCCACCGCCAATTCCTCCCAAGCCCATAAAATCATCGGTTATACCGTCAATTGAAATTTTAAGTTGCTCGCTAAAATTAGTTTGGATTTGCTGCTCCAAATTACTAAATTTAGCTTGAATAGCATCCAACTCATAATCAACATTTGTATTTAAAGTTTCTAAATTTTCTTTTAAGATAATATCTTGAAGTTGTTCGTTACCCCACTTATCTAATTCTCTCGATAAATCTCTAACAAACTGATTGATATAATCTTGAATAAGCTTATTTTGGTTCCATACAGGGCTATGTTCAGAATACCAACGTTGGCTGTTGTCAACCATGCGATCGCCTAATTCTTCACACCATTCACCTAAAGATTCAGCAGCTTGTTCAAACGCCTGCTCTCTCATTTGATTTGCCAGTATACGAATTCTGACATCACGTCCACTGGCTTCTCCAATTTGTTCTAGTATTTTTAGCTTTTCTGCTTCAGAAATTTTGACCTTACCATTCAAAGTATCCTCAGCTTGATGCAGTCCATCTACAGACTTTTGAATCAACCACTGAACCTCAGTAGCAAGTCGCTTGGTTTTTAAGCTTCTCAGTTTTTAACTGCTGGCGCTCAGATGTATCAAATGCATAAAGGATTTACTACAGTGCTTGATGGCTTGCAAACTATTCAGACAAGCTTGGGAGTACTACAAGCAACTACAGCCTTGATTGGTGTTGGAACAGTAGCGACTGTTGCATTGACAGCAGTAAATTTACATCAAACACTGAAATTGAGACAAGAAGTGCAGCAATTGAGGCTAGAAGTTAAAAACGGATTCATTGACTTGAAGCAAGCCTTGAGAGACCAAGGAGCCGAAATTAGGCAAATCATTGAGCAAATTGCCCAAGATATCAAGTTTGAACAACATCGGATAGTATTGGTACGAGCGTATGGGCTGTTTATTCAAGCAATGAACCGCTTTCGATCTGCGATACAATTACAAGACATTAGCCAAAGAAATGCTGAAATCAATGGCGTTAGAGGAATGTTATTTGAGGTTTTAGCTGATTACAACAATCCTCACTTATTGGAAGAACTTTGTGCTCCCGGACAACTTCGCCGCATGGAATGTGGTTGGACTATCGAACAAGCAATTATTGCTACTTATCAAGTACAGAATGAGATTTCAGTAGTCAGCGATCGCCTCGGAGATCTACGTCATAAAATTTGTGAAGATGCTTGCATGGTGGTTGAGTGTTGTGAATCACATGATGAACTTGATTTTCTATTTCCTGAAATTACCCGCATTCAAAACCATGACTTAGTTATCTTGGAATCATGGCAAAGTCATATTGACTGGATACGAACACTCCCACCATTAGAATTAAAACTTTTGAGTAGTGCGGATTTTGATAATTCAGATATGAGTCCTCTTTCAGATACCAACCTAAGCAAAACTATATTAGAAATACCCTCCGAACAAATTTTATATGAAAGTTTAGCAGAAAAGTCCCATTTTTATTCTTTGCGCGACCAACTCCTATTTATGTTTGAACCTGAGTTACGCCGAGAATATGAGTTTTATATTGATAGGCAATCTGTAATGACTGGTTATAAAACATTAGTTACATCTAATTTAAAGCAAGCATCAGATATAGCGATCGCTAATCTTTATTACTATTTTAAAGTTAGAGATGAATCAGAAGATACGACTGATTAAGCGATACCATAGAAACTAATCCATGATGAGAGGAACAACCAATACCTATTTTCATTCGCGCTATCGAGACCGTTAAAACATCCTCTTAATCCAATACTACAAGGTCTCTCGAATTTTTGTGGGTTGGGCTTTCCCCTTAGAGAAACTCAACAAATGCCTGTAAATGTCGGGTTTCGTTCCTCAACCCAACCTACGTATTTTTAAATTTTTACGCAAAACCTACGCAGTATTGCCTCTTAATATAGCTTTTTCCTGGCAAAATATTAGCAACACAATACATACAGCCAGCAATGGAAGCATATATTCAAAAGCTTAAGAATCCTGAAGAACAAGAAGCTGCTATAGAAGAGATTATTCGATGTCGAGCATCAGCAGTTTCTCCTCTGATTGCTGCCCTGAAGAACAATAATACGAATATTCGTAGGGGTGCTGCTAATGCTTTAGCAAGAATCCATCTACAATTTCCAGAAATTGTTGCAGCACTGATTGTCACCCTCAAAGATAACGATAAGTGGGTTCGCACCAACGCTGTTTGGGGTTTGGGAAGTATGGATTTTGCTAGTCAAGAAGTTGTACCTGCGCTAATTGCAGTGCTTCAGGACGAAGATAGAGATGTTCGAGCAATTGCTGTTGAAGCGCTAGGTAATTTTAATTCCGAAGCGGATGCAGTCGTCCCGATACTAATGACTGCTTTGAACGACAGCGACAATAAAATTCGGATCAAAGCTGTTCAAGCTTTAGGTAATATGGGCATAAAAGCCGCATCTGTCGTTCCTGCCTTGATTGCAGCTCTTAACGATGAAGATGAAGGGGTTTGCTGTAGCAGTGCTTATTCCTTAGGTTTAATAGGTACAGAAGCATCATCTGCTGTACCCGCGTTGATGCTAGCCTTTGGCAATAATAACATAAATCTTCGCCGTGCTGCGGCTGATGCTTTAGGGAGAATTGGTTCAAGTGCTGTACCTGCTCTCATCCAAGCGCTAGAAGACCAAGATAGCAATCTCAAGAGCCGTGCTGCTCATATCTTAGCTTGTATGCGTCCGGAGCCTTATGCATCTTGGCGACCTTTTATTGAATCGTGTAACATAATTGATGCTGTTGCTGCTGTACCTGCTCTCATTGCAGCCTTGACAGACTTTGAAGAGAATGTTCGCCGCCCATCTGCTATGGCATTAGGAAGAATTGGTTCAAAAGCACTAGCTGCAGTCCCCTCCCTAATTGCAGCTCTTGCAGACAAAGAAGAGAATGTTCGCAATGCTGTTGCCTTTTCTTTAGCACAAATCGGCTCGGATGCAGTCCCTAACCTAGTTGATGCTCTCAACAACAACGAAGACTTGGCAATTCGTAGAGGTACTATTTGGGCATTGGGTTATATGCAAACAAATGCCAAAGCTGCTGTGCCTGACTTAATCGTAGCCCTTAAAGATCGGGAGTGGCAAGTTCGCTATGGTGCAGCTTATGCTTTGGGATTCATCAAGGAAACTCAAGCTATTCAACCGCTGATTGCTGCTCTTCAAGATGAGGTTGACTTAGTTCGCGCTTCTGCTGCTGATGCTTTGGCAAATTTTGGTAATGCCCAAGCAGCAATTCCGGCTCTGACTTCTGCTCTTAAAGATGTGGATGGGGATGTTCGATACAAGGCTGCATCAGCGTTAATCAGTATAGGTTCACCCGTTCAAGACACAATTCCTATCCTGATTGCAACTCTTCAGGATCGGGAAAGTTTCTATCGCTCATCTGCTGCTAATGCTCTAGCACAACTCGGTTCACAAGCCAAAGTTGCTATACCAGCCCTAATTGACGCTTTAAAGGAAGAAGATGAAGAGGTTCGTAGCTTTGCAGCTCGTGCTCTACAGAAAATAGGACCTGATGCTAAAGTTGCTATACCCGCCCTCATTTCAGCTTTGAAAGACCAAGATGATAATGTTCGATCGAGTGTTGCTTATGCTTTAGACTTCATAGCTCAAAGTTTACAACAGCATTTATGCACCATCAATCTACCAGACTTGCAGGCGGCATTAGTAGCTCTTGAAGAAGCAGAACTTCAGGAAACAACCTTTACGTTTGAGCAAAATATTCAATCTCTACGTCAGGCGATCGCGACACTCAAAGCTGTGCAATAGGTGTTTCTATAAATGAATATTATGGAAATATCTAAAAATAAATTTATTCAAAACATCAAACATTGGAGGAATGACAAATGGTAGTCTCTGTTGAATACATCCCGATGACTCCAATTGAATATCCAGATGAGGACGGAAAGCCGATGGCTGAGAGCGACCAAACACGTGAATATCTTTTATACTCAGTAAAAGTACTGGGAACTTATTTCCAAAACCGTCCTGATGTTTATGTTTCTGGCAATTTATTTATTTACTACGAACAAGGAGTTCCGGAATCAGTTGTCGCACCCGATGTCTTTGTGATTTTTGGTGTAGAAAATCGTCAACGCCGCAGTTACAAAACTTGGGAAGAAAATGGGAAAATGCCCGATTTTGTGCTAGAAATTACCTCAAAAACCACTCGTAGCAAAGACCAAGGTGCAAAAAAAGGAATTTACGCCTTTTTAGGAGTACGGGAATATTATCAATATGACCCTACAGGGGATTATCTCAACCCTCCACTTCAGGGTTTACGGCTAGTAGATGGCAATTATCTCCCAGTTGTCACCACTACCTTAGCAGATGGTACAGTATCGTTATCAAGTGAAGTCTTAGGTTTAGAGTTGCGACTCAAAGAAGGCGAAATGCGCTTTTACGATCCAGCAAAAAGTCAAACACTTTTAAGTTTTGAAGAACAAGCCTCTGCACAACAAGCAGCTGAACAAGCACAACAAGCAGCTGAACAAGCACAACAAGCAGCTGAACAAAAAGCACAGCGCTTAGCCGCTAAACTCCGCGAATTAAACATTGACCCCGACAGTATCTAATTATCACTTGAGAACATTATCCCTCGCCTTGCTTAGCGAGGGATTTTTGTTTTGCAGAGTGCGGAAGCCCGTACCTTGCTTATCGGGCAACGCGTCTTTAGCTAATGGGCGTTGTTCACCTTACTCCTTATACATTGGTGGGCTTTAGCCCACCCTACTTTCAGACTATGACAAAGGACGGTAAACGCGGTAGTTGATACTGGGGAAAATATTATCCATCAACTCAACTTTTTCCAACCAACCGCTGTCAACTTTGCCGATTTTAACGTCTTCGTAAAGCTTGTTAAAACGCATGAGGTGCGATCGCGTCCGTCGTACTGCATAGGGTACCATTGTTCCCGTCCGCATAATAAACGCCCAGTCTGAGGATTGTGCCAATAGCAGTTCTCGTGCAGCTTGATTTAACGCTCTCCATTCCAACTCATCTTCTGGTTCCCGATATGATATTTCAATCATCCGTTCAGCAGCTTTGTGCAAATGGGGGTAAATCCAAGTATTCGTCTCATTCAACCAATACTCGTGGAATCCTTTGTAACCCCAACTGGACTGAGAGGGACGGCAAACTTGCTGGGTAGGATGTGCCTTTAAATAATCCGCTAAGTGAGTCATTGCGTAAGTCTGTTGGTCAAACCAGGACTTACGGAAGAGGTAATCAATAAACCAGGGTCCTTCATACCACCAATGCCCAAATAATTCTGCATCGTAGGGAGAAACAATAACTGGAGGGCGCTGCATTATACCATAGAGATGAGCTGCTTGTTGCTCTCGATTGTACATAAAATTAGCAGCGTGTTCTGCAGCTTTTTCCCTTGCCCAGTATGGATCGTAGAGAGCTTTATCTCCCAGTCCTAAACCGCGACCAGTAATTTTATGATATTTAATACCCGTATTTTTACGCTGACCGTTAGGCATAATGAAAGGTTTGATATACTCATATTCTGCCTCCCAACCCAAGTCTTTGTAAAACTCGCGATATTCTGCTGCACCAGGATAACCCACTTCAGAAGACCAAACTTGTTGAGAAGACTCATGGTCTCGACCAAAAGCAGCAACACCAGTTTCTGTAAAAATTGGGGCATAAGTACCAAATCGAGGGCGAGGACGGGCATAAAGAATGCCATGTCCATCAGTGAGGAAGTAGCGCAACCCTGAATCGGCTAACATCCGATCTACACCTTCATAATAAGCGCACTCTGGTAACCAAATACCTTTAGGGGGGCGTCCAAAATTTTCCTCGTAGTGTTCGCAAGCTACCTTAATTTGCGCCCACACAGCTTGCGGGTACATTTTCATCAGTGGTAGGTAGCCGTGAGTTGCACCACAGGTAATAATTTCTAAGTTATTTGTATCTTGGAACTGCTTAAAAGCTGTTACCAAGTCCCCCTTATAGCGTTCCCAAACTTCTCGTGTCGCCTTAAATTCACTGGCATAATGTTCGCCTAAATAACGAATATGACCGTTATGTGCATTATGTTCGATTTCTAGTTCTATAAGTTCTTCTAGTTTAGCTAAGTGGTCGTCGTACCGTTCTTGGAGTAGAGGATCGCGTAGCATTGACACAAGCGGTGGTGTCATGCTCATCGTGATTTTAAAGTCAACGCCATCTCGCTTTAAGCCTTCAAATACTCTCAGCAAGGGTACATAAGTTTCCGTAATGGCTTCATAGAGCCATTCTTCTTCCAACACATAGTCACTTTCTGGGTGACGAACGAAGGGCAGATGTGCATGAAGTACGAGCGCAACGTAGCCGATAGCCATAATAATAGTTCCGAGGTGGTACGTGTAGATTGAAGGTTGGCGATTTGGAAGATTTAAGAGTATTTTAAGACTTTCTGGGGATCGTATCCGTTTTTCCTGTGACAGCGACCAGTGAACAGTGACCAGTGAACAGTGACCAGTGACCAGTGACCAGTGACCAGTTAATTCTTATACTTCAAAATAGTTATATAATTAAGCAAAAAAGCGCTGAACTTGAGCGCTAAAACCGGGCAATAGTGGAGAAGTAATTTCGTCATTTGGTAGCAAAGTTGCTATCAGTCTCAGTTGAGCCGCGTCTCTACGGTATATCTCTATCTGTTGTAACCGCCAATCTGCAATCCAATATTCCTGCACTCCTTTTAACGAGTACAGCTTTAATTTAGCTTCTCGATCTCTACGCTCATTCGTAACTCCCGGTGAAAGAACCTCTACAATCAATTCTGGTGCTCCAGTCAAATGCCCCTCTTCATCCAGTAATTGGGATAAGCGCTCATTGGAGATCCAAACCACGTCGGGAATAACGTTATCAGCATCTGTAAAAATTACGCCGGGAGTTTGGCGAGTTTCGCCCAATCCACTAGTTCGAGACCAAATTTGTAACTCCAGGTAAATGTTACCTGCCGCTCCTTGATGCTGCCAGTGAGGTGCTCTAGTCACAAATAATTCTCCATCAATAATTTCATAGCGCTTCCACTCATCAACCGCTAATAATTCTAAATCAGATGTTGTCCAGCGTATTTTATCAGTGATTATTTGGCTCATAGTTGCTCCACTCTGCCACGTGTAGTTTGGGCTAGCTAGGAAAAATCATATTTTACATAAGTTCATCTGGGTCAATTCCTGCAGCTCGCAATCGTTCTGCTAATCTTTCAGCTTTTTGCCGTTCCTGCTCTAGTTGTTGATTTGCTTCCTCTTCTGGTAGAAGTACTAGCTGTCCATCCGGTGTCCAAAAGCGCAATTTCCGCTCAACCACTCCCAAATACAGCCCTAACTGCTGACTCCACAACCAACCTTCTGGAGTCGGTATCAGCTCGTGATACTCCCCATCTAGTATGTGAAATCCCTGAAATTCCAGACTCACTGGGTCAAACCAGAAGTAATCAGGAGTCCGAAATGTGTTTTGGTATATTTGCTTTTTCAAACCTCGATCGACAGATGCAGTTGAATCTGATAATAGCTCGATGATGATGTTGGGATATTTACCGTCTTCTTGCCACACCACCCAACTTTTGCGGTCTTTCTTTTCTGTGTCTAAAACCACCAAAAAATCCGGTCCTCTAAAATCTTCCGACTTTTTTTGATTTGGACTGAAATATACAGTCAGGTTACCTGTGGCATAAAAATCCTGACGTTCTCGCCAATGCCACTTTATCAGGCGGACAAGCAATTCAATTTGTTCGCGGTGCAGATCGCTTTCCAAGGGAGGTTCGTCACTATAAAGGTCACCAGGTGGAAAAATTATACCTTGAGTAACGTCTTGTACGGTAGAGGTGGTGGCAAGAGTCTGAGACATAGGAAAAGGTTCTGGTTGCGTCTAAGTCTATGCTATCGTGGTTCACCTGCTTGTCGGTTGTGTCACACGACAACTGCACCAAATGCGAGAGTGTTCAAGAGTCATAAAGAACGCGTTTTACACCAGTTCATTTGGGTCAATTCCTGCGGCTCGCAACCGTTCTGCTAATTTTTCAGCTTTTTGCCGTTCCTGCTCCAGTTGTTGGTTTGTCTGTTGTAATTGTTGGTTTGTCTGTTGTAATTGTTGATTTGCTTCCTCTTCTGGTAAAAGTACTAGCTGTCCATCCGGCGTAAAAAAGCGCAATTTCCGCTCAACCACTCCCAAATACAGCCCTAACTGCTGGCTCCACAACCAACCCTCTGGAGTCGGTATCAGCTCGTGATACTCTCCATCTAGGATGTGAAATCCCTGAAATTCCAGACTCACTGGGTCAAACCAGAAGTAATCAGGAGTCCGAAATGTGTTTTGGTAGATTTGCTTTTTCAGACCGCGATCGACAGATGCAGTTGAATCTGATAATAGCTCTACGATGATGTTGGGATATTTACCGTCTTCTTGCCACACCACCCAACTTTTGCGATCTTTCTTTTCTGTATCTAAAACCACCAAAAAATCCGGTCCTCTAAAATCTTCCGACTTTTTTTGATTGGGGCTGAAGTATACGGTCAGGTTACCTGTGGCATAAAAATCCTGACGTTCTCGCCAATGCCACTTTATCAGGCGGACAAGCAATTCAATTTGTTCGCGGTGCAGATCGCTTTCCAAGGGAGGTTCGTCACTATAAAGGTCACCAGGTGGAAAAATTATACCTTGAGTAACGTCTTGTACGGTAGAGGTGGTGGCAAGAGTCTGAGACATAGGAAAAGGTTCTGGTTGCGTCTAAGTCTATGCTATCGTGGTTCACCTGCTTGTCGGTTGTGTCACACGACAACTGCACCAAATGCGAGAGTGTTCAAGAGTCATAAAGAACGCGTTTTACACCAGTTCATTTGGGTCAATTCCTGCGGCTCGCAACCGTTCTGCTAATTTTTCAGCTTTTTGCCGTTCCTGCTCCAGTTGTTGGTTTGTCTGTTGTAATTGTTGGTTTGTCTGTTGTAATTGTTGGTTTGTCTGTTGTAATTGTTGGTTTGTCTGTTGTAATTGTTGATTTGCTTCCTCTTCTGGTAAAAGTACTAGCTGTCCATCCGGCGTAAAAAAGCGCAATTTCCGCTCAACCACTCCCAAATACAGCCCTAACTGCTGGCTCCACAACCAACCCTCTGGAGTCGGTATCAGCTCGTGATACTCTCCATCTAGGATGTGAAATCCCTGAAATTCCAGACTCACTGGGTCAAACCAGAAGTAATCAGGAGTCCGAAATGTGTTTTGGTAGATTTGCTTTTTCAGACCGCGATCGACAGATGCAGTTGAATCTGATAATAGCTCTACGATGATGTTGGGATATTTACCGTCTTCTTGCCACACCACCCAACTTTTGCGATCTTTCTTTTCTGTATCTAAAACCACCAAAAAATCCGGTCCTCTAAAATCTTCCGACTTTTTTTGATTGGGGCTGAAGTATACGGTCAGGTTACCTGTGGCATAAAAATCCTGACGTTCTCGCCAATGCCACTTTATCAGGCG
Organism: Scytonema hofmannii PCC 7110; assembly: GCF_000346485.2. Classification (NCBI taxonomy): domain Bacteria; kingdom Bacillati; phylum Cyanobacteriota; class Cyanophyceae; order Nostocales; family Scytonemataceae; genus Scytonema; species Scytonema hofmannii. Next base: position 9,879,363 of record NZ_KQ976354.1, on the reverse strand, counting down.
GACAAGCAATTCAATTTGTTCGCGGTGCAGATCGCTTTCCAAGGGAGGTTCGTCACTATAAAGGTCACCAGGTGGAAAAATTATACCTTGAGTAACGTCTTGTACGGTAGAGGTGGTGGCAAGAATTTGAGACATAGGAAAAGGTTCTGGTTGCGTCTAAGTCTATGCTATCGTGGTTCACCTGCTTGTCGGTTGTGTCACACGACAACTGCACCAAATGCGAGAGTTTTCAAGAGTCATAAAGAATGCTTTTGTAAAGCCGCTTGCTGCAGGCGCGATAAGCTGGGTACAGCTTGCGCTTCGCGATCGCTTAGCTGCAAAAGTCGATTTACCGAACAACCGAAGATTCCTTACTCGTCAGTTTCTTGATACAACTGCTGCAACTCCTGCAATTGAGTTTTCCGAGAAATGCGACGGTACTTTTTAGATTCTAGCTTTGGCTCGTACTTAGTCTGCCCCTTTCCTTTAGTTTTCATTTTTACAGTGGATTCGGGGTCTGCTTGTTGATGGAGATGTGTTTGGCGCTCAATGACTTCTTCTAAAAAATCCAAGTAGTGCTGGTATCTTTCCCAATCTCCACGCACAACGCATTCCGGTTCGTCCTTATGCAAGCAATCACTAAAACGGCAACTCTCTACCGCTAGTCTCTGCCTTGCTTCTGGGAATAAAGTTGCTAATTCTTCAGGGGAAATATCAAGATCGGGTTGATTAAAACCTGGAGTATCCGCAAGCAAACCACCACCAGGCAATTCAAATAATTCTACATGACGGGTGGTATGGCGACCTCTTGCCAGTTTACCGGAAATTTCGCCTACTCGTAAATTGGCGTTGGGAATTAATGCGTTGATCAGGCTGGACTTTCCAACGCCTGATGGTCCGGCTATAACGGTAATTTTTTCTTGAAGACTAGTCGCTATCTGGTTAAGATTTATACTTTTATTTACACTAACAAAGAGTGGTTCGTAGCCCCAACTGGCTAAGCGATCGCTAATTTCTCTTTGCTGTTTACTGGAAATCAAATCGCTCTTATTTAAGCATAAAACCACATCTAAACCTGTGGACTCAGCTTTTAGCAAAAAACGGCTTAGTTGGTAAGGTTCTAAAGGCGGATCTGCTACGGCAAAGACTAACAAAATTCGATCCACATTCGCGATCGCCGGACGGTCTAATTCACTTCTACGGGGTAAAACTTCTGATATTGCGCCTCTACCACCCGCCCAGTCTGGTTCTTCAACCACCACGCGATCTCCCACCGTCACCTGCTGCCCGATTTTCTTTAAACGGGTTCTGCGGGTGCAGAGGAGGAGTGAGGGAGTGAGGGAGTGAGGGAGTGAGGGAGTGAGGGAAATTGTCTCCTTGTCTTCCTCGTCCCTCAAATCTAACTGCACGCGATAAAAATTAGCCTGTACGGCTAAAACCGTACCCAATAACTGCCCAGTGGGTTCTAGGTCTTCCCCTCTCATGAGACAGCTACGGGACGGCGGACTAATAAAGAATAGTAACCATTACAGTTTTCAATTTGCTCTACTTGAAAGCCTGCCATAGTCAAGCTATCAGGAACTTGCTCAATTGGTTCTCCTGGGTCTAACCAGACCTCAAGCAAATGACCGGGCTGCATTTGCTCCAGACGGAGTTTTGTCCTTACAAAATTTATCGGGCAAGGAGTGCCGCGTAAGTCCAATTGAGCATCAGGCGTTGAGAGGGAAGGTAGATTCATCGTTGGTGGAAAAAGTTTCCCAAAAATCCTTCTAGACCGCCTTTACCAGTGCGATCTCCTTTTATTTTAGCTAGCTTCTCCAACAGTTCTCGTTCTTCAGGCGTAATTTTTGTCGGGATATCAATCGACACTGTAATCATGTGGTCACCACGACTTACGGGATTACCCAAGCGAGGTACGCCATGATTTTCCAATTTCATCACCGTATTTGGCTGGGTTCCAGGTGGAATCAGCAATTCCACTGGTCCATCTACCGTGTTCACTTCTAAACGGCAGCCTAGAATTGCTTGTAGGTAGCTAACTTTGATTTCTGAGAGAACGTTAATCCCATCCCGATGGAATTCCTCATCCTCATTCACAAACAAATAAACGTATAAATCACCAGGAGGACCGCTACGCTGACCGGCATCGCCTTCTGCGGAGATCCGCAATCTCGTGCCATTGTCTACGCCTGCAGGGATAGTAATTTTCAGCTTTTTGGTAACCTGTTTTGCGCCCTTACCCTCACAAGCGTCACATTTGTCTTCTATGACCATTCCCGTACCATTACAGGTGGGACATGTGGAAACTTGGGTAAAACTGCCAAAGGGTGTTCTGGTCACGCGTCGGACTTGACCTGTTCCACCACAAGTTGAACAAGTACGCGGACGGGTTCCCGGTTTAGCACCAGAACCAGTACAAACTTCACAAGTTTCTAGATGAGAAATGCGAATTTCTTTCTCACCACCAAAAACCGCTTCTCTGAAGTCTAACTTTAGGTCTAACCGCAGGTCATCGCCTCGCACGGGTCCGCCGCGACGCCTTTGCGTTGTACCCCCCATACCACCACCAGCAAAGCCACTGAAAATACTTTCAAAGATATCGGCAAAACCGCCCATATCACCCATATCTTGGAAGCCTACGCCAGCTCCACCATTTACAGCAGCTTCACCAAAGCGGTCATAACGAGCACGGGTTTCCGGCTCGGATAGTACTTCATATGCGCGGTTAATTTCTTTAAATTGTTCCTCTGCACCCGGTTCTTTGTTCACATCTGGGTGATACTTCCGGGCTAAACGGCGGTAAGCGCGTTTGATTTCTTCTTTGTCGGCGTCACGAGAGACACCTAAAATTTCATAATAGTCGCGAGCCATATAGCAAAGGTGAAAGTTAAAAGGTAGAAAGCAGCTAGGCAACAAAGAACTTTGAGCAGCTTTAGCTGAAGTGCAGAGCACTTCGGGCTTTGCGATAAGCAAGCTTAACGGAGTACAGCCGTATCGCTCAAAAGTTCAAGTAGGCAGAAGGCAAGGGTTAAAACTTCTTAATATTTGATTTTACCTTTTACCTTTTACAAAAATCACCATAACAATTTTTCAATTGGCTTGTGCCGATAAGCTACTAGGTTATATCGATTTTAGATTTTAGATTTTAGATTTGGGATTGAAAAGCTTCGTATTTGAACTATTTCAACCCTGTCAATCAGTACTGCTTATCCTAATTTAGTATAACTCAGTACTTAAAGACTACAGTAGATGTCATCAACATAGCAGACAGTAAAAGCGATAACCTAAAGCTGCCTCCTTTACCATTGTGCTACGTAATTGACAAAAACTCTGCCTATTTTACAGAGGAGCTAGCCGCACTAAAAAGTGTGGAAAACCGTATTTGGCAATTGCTAATGGCTAATGGCTAATGGTTCATGGCAATTAGCTATCAGCAATTAGCCATTAGCAGCCTTCTAGTCTATCGCTTCATAATCAGCCTGCATAGTATTTTCGTCTTCAAAATCAAAATTAAATTGTGGTGTTGCTGTTCCACTCACCGACGCAACAGGTTCTTCTAACTTCAATGACGCAACGGATTCTTCGGGGGCATCATCGCTTGGAGTCCCAGCACGATTGTATACTTCAGCCCCAATGTTAAACAAAGTTTGTTGGAAGTCTTCCAAGCACTCTTTGAATTCTGCTATTGAGATGGTGTCGTCAGACGCTAATGCTTTTAGGCGAATCAATTTTTCATCAGCCAAGGCTTTTATTTGGTCGCTCACAACCATGCCATTGCTCTTAATGGTCGATTCGTAGCTGTATAACAAATTATCTGCTTGGTTTCTCAGTTCAACCAACTGCATGCGTCTTTTGTCTTCTTCAGCAAACATTTCCGCTTGTTGCCGCATTCTTTCGACTTCGTTGGCACTCAAGCCACCCGTGTTGGTAATCCGAACACTTTGTTCTCGACCTGTACCTTTATCCTGTGCCAAAACTTTGAGGATACCATTGACATCAATTTCAAAGGAAACCTCTATTTGGGGTACGCCACGGGGTGCGGGTGGAATTCCTGTAAGGAGGAATTTCCCTAAACTCTTGTTATCCCGTGCCATTGCGCGTTCACCTTGAAGGACGTGAATTTCTACAGAGGTTTGTCCATCCACTGCTGTAGAAAATATCTGAGACTTGCTAGTGGGAATTGTGGTGTTGCGTTCTATAATTTTTGTAAACACTTCTCCTAAAGTTTCAATTCCTAGCGACAGGGGTGTCACGTCCAGTAAGAGGAGATTGTCAACTTCGCCACCCAAGACTCCTGCTTGGATAGCAGCACCAAGTGCGACTGCTTCATCGGGGTTAATGGAGCGATCGGGAGTTTTGCCGTTAAAAAATTTCATGAGGGCGTTTTGAACCGCAGGAATGCGCGTGGAACCACCCACTAAAATAATCCGGTCAATGTCTTGAGGTTTGAGTTCAGCATCTTTGAGCGCCTGAAGCATTGGTTCAATAGTAGCTTCAATCAGATTTGTTGCCATCTCTTCAAATTTAGCGCGGCTGAGTTCCATTTCCAAATGCTTGGGACCCGTTTCGTTAGAAGTAATAAACGGCAAATTAATGGACGTGGAACCCATACTCGAAAGTTCAATCTTTGCCTTTTCAGCCGCTTCTCGCAGGCGTTGCAAAGCCATTTTATCCTGAGTCAGATCGGTTTTTTCCTTCTGCTTGAAGCGTTCTACCATCCAGCGCACTATGCAGTTGTCAAAATCGTCTCCGCCTAAATGGTTGTTGCCACAAGTAGCTTTCACTTCAAAAACTCCATCCCCAAGTTGTAGAATGGATACGTCGAAGGTTCCGCCTCCCAAGTCAAACACGAGAATCAGCTGTTCTTGGTCTTGCTTGTCCAACCCAAAGGCTAAAGCAGCAGCCGTTGGCTCGTTGATAATCCGCAAGACTTCGAGTCCGGCGATAGTACCCGCGTCTTTTGTCGCTTGTCTTTGAGCATCTGTGAAATACGCTGGTACTGTAATCACTACCTGGGTCACCGATTCACCCAAAAAGTTTTCTGCATCTTGCTTGAGCTTTTGCAAGATCATGGCAGAAATTTCTTGGGGCGTGTAATTGCGTCCGCGAATTTGAACATCTACAGTCTCGTCTCTACCTTTGACACAGTTATAAGGGACGCGATCGCGTTCTGTAACTGTATCCTCCCAACGACGCCCAATAAAACGCTTAATACTAAAAATTGTATTCTCAGCATTTGTTACAGCTTGACGCTTTGCCAATTGACCAACCAAGCGATCGCCACCTTTTCCAAATCCCACGATACTGGGAGTTGTTCGTCCACCTTCTGAATTAGAAATAACAATCGGCTGACCACCTTCTAGAACCGCGACACAACTATTGGTAGTGCCTAAGTCGATCCCAATAACTTTGCTCATAAATATCGGTATTTTTACGCAGTATTTATTTCCCTGGGTTTAAGCGGCAATTCCCGGTGTTAGCTATGGATATGCTCCCACCGGTTAAAGCTGATGAACTTCGGGATTGATATGTACGCGGATTACTTTGTTTGCGGTCATTAGTCATTAGTCATTAAATTTAGAACAAAGGACAAATGACCAATGACAAAGGACAAATAGCTTTTCAACTATTTGCAGAACTTGAGCGATCGTCCTCAGAAGAAGGTGCATCTTCCTTTGGAGCAGCCACCTTCACCATGGCATGACGCAGCACTCGTTCGCCCAAGTAATATCCGCGCACTAACTCTTCTAACACTGTTCCTTCAGGATATTCATCCGTAGGTTCCCGCAATACTGCTTCATGTAAGTTGGGATCGAATGGTTGACCATCGGGGCGCATCGGGGAAACTCCCAGGCGTTTGAGACAATCTACTAAGAGCTTGTAAACACCTTGATAGCTCTTATGAATGGTCATCTCACCATCATTTTGGGGTTTAATTTGCGCCCGCGCCCGTTCAAAATTATCAACAACTGGGAGTAATTCAGTAATTGTATTCCGCTTGAGCTGCTGTTCTAAGTCTTCTTTCTCTTTTTGATTGCGCTTGCGATAGTTTTCAAAATCAGCAGCAATCCTCATATACTGGGTGCTACGCTCTTCTAGCTGCACTTTAAGAGATTCAATTTGTTGAGTCAGTTCAGTTTCTTTCGCGTTGGATCGATCGGTCGTAGCGTCAGCAGTCGCAGCCACATTGCTGTCTTGATTGGCAGCAGTTGTTTCCAAGACGGTCTCAGTTTGAGTTTCTGACTGCTGATTAACCTCGTTCCCGGTTTCGTTGGCATTGATTTGAACTGTAGAGTCGGTCATTGTTTGCTGTTCCTCAGTTAATTCACCTGATTGCTGATTTGTATTGTTCTGCTGTTGATTTTCGTCTACCATTGTGTACTTTTTCCAGAGGCGATATTTTACGGTTATCGCTACATCCCAGTGACCAGTGACCAGTGACCAGTGACCAATAACCAGTAACCAGTCATCGTAACACTTAACAAGTTACGGAAATTTTCAGCGATCGGTCATCAGTAATCAGTAATTATTGACCAGTTACGTATATTTTAAAAGTCCCAAAATTCATATATGGTAAACAAGAAATTGAGTCATGATTTAAATTCGTTACTTTTCAGTATAAGGATTAACTGGTCACTGGTCACTGGTCACTGGTCACTGGTCACTGATTACTGGTCACTGGTCACTGGTCACTGGTCACTGATTTACTGAGTGTCAATGTCAATTCTGTCTTAAAGGTTGGGAATACTCTAGTTAGAGGTTTTCGCAACTAACGACATACTATGACTTACTCGTCACCACAGAGGCGCAGTACTGCTCTTACAACAAGAGCTGAGTTTTCGCCCTTCGGCAACAAACTTGTGCAATCTGGCTTTGTTGACAGCGAACAAATGAGACAAGCGCTGATAGAAAGCCGCAAGTCAGGCAGACCCCTGACAGAAGTATTGGAAACAATTTCAGGCAGACAGCTAACACCAGAACTACTCAGACAGTATAAAAAGCAGCAATTATTTGAACTAAAAATACTATACGGCGTAGAATCTCTCGATCCGGAAGTCAGCCAAGTTGGACAAACAACTGTTGGTCAATTGATTGACACCCTCATTCCAGTTGATATTTGTCGTCGCCATCGCTTGGTTCCTTTGGCAAAACATGATGACCAAAACCCACCCTCTGTTTTGGTAGCGATGGTAGCCCCAGATAACTTAGAGGCTTCAGATGACTTAAACCGTATCTTGCGCCCGCAGGGATTGGCATTGCAGCGCATGGTCATTACCCAAGAGGACTATCAACAACTTATTAATCAGTATTTGGATGAACTGGCTGTTCGGCAAAAGCACATAGAACAGGAAAAATTTACAGATATCAATCAGGATTTAGAAAATTTAGAAAATCTCAATATGGATGAAGCACCTGAAGACGGCGAAGCCGATTTGGGTGCAGCAATGAAGGGGGCTGAAGATGCTCCAGTCATTAGTTTGGTTAATAGAATTCTTGGTAAAGCTTTACACGAAAAGGTTTCTGATATTCACATCGAACCACAGGAAGAAAATTTACGCATTCGTTTTCGGAAAGATGGCGTCCTGCGTGAAGCTTTTGACCCTCTGCCCAAAAAAATCATTCCTGCTGTTACAGCCCGTTTCAAAATCATTTCCAACCTAGATATTGCCGAAAGGCGCTTACCTCAAGACGGACGTATTCGGCGATTGTTTGAGGGGCGTAAGGTGGACTTTCGTGTCAACACCTTACCCAGCCGCTACGGGGAAAAGGTAGTACTGCGGATTTTGGATAACTCCTCAACCCAACTAGGGCTGAATAAGCTGATTACAGATCCAGAGACACTACATATAGTCCAAGAGATGGTTGCTCGTCCCTTTGGTCTAATTCTAGTAACCGGACCAACAGGTTCTGGTAAAACAACAACCCTGTATTCTGCTCTTTCAGAAAAGAACTCTCCAGGCATTAATATAAGTACCGTAGAAGACCCGATTGAGTACAGCTTACCCGGAATTACTCAGGTGCAAGTGATTCGGGAAAAAGGGCTAGACTTTGGAACGGCTTTACGAGCTTTCTTACGGCAAGATCCAGATGTGTTACTCGTGGGTGAAACGCGAGACAAAGAAACAGCAAAAACCGCAATTGAGGCTGCTTTAACAGGTCACTTGGTTCTCACGACCTTACATACAAATGATGCCCCAGGTGCGATCGCTCGTTTGGGAGAAATGGGTATTGAATCTTTCATGGTTTCTAGCTCCCTCATCGGTGTCTTAGCACAGCGCTTGGTACGCCGTGTTTGCTCCAGTTGTCGTATTCCTTACACTCCCACTGTAGAAGAACTAGCTCGCTACGGGCTATCAGCCCGTCAAGAAGCTGGTATCACTTTTTACAAAGCAAATACCCTCACAGCAGAACAACTTCAAGAAGCTAAAGCAAAGAATCATGCATGTCCGGATTGTAACGGCGTTGGTTACAAAGGACGTTGTGGTGTTTATGAAGTCATGCGAGTTACCGAACGTCTACAAGCTTTAATCACCGAAGAAGCCCCAACAGAACGCATTAAAGAAGTAGCAGTAGAAGAAGGGATGAAAACCCTACTAGCTTACAGCTTGAATCTTGTGCGTCAAGGTTCCACGACTTTAGAAGAAGTAGAACGAGTTACATTCACCGATACAGGTTTAGAAGCAGAGTTAAAAGCCAAGCGCAAGAGCGGTCTTACCTGTAGAACTTGCAATGCTGGACTGCAACCAGAATGGCTCGATTGTCCATACTGTATGACACCTAGATTCAGTGACCAGTAATCAGTGACCAGTGACCACTCCCTACTCCCCACTCCCCACTCCCTACTCCCTACCCCCTGAGGAAAAAAAATGGAATTAATGATTGAAGATTTGATGGAGCAATTGATTGAAATGGGTGGTTCAGATATGCACTTATCTGCAGGGCTACCTCCCTATTTTCGTATTAGTGGCAAACTGACTCCTATTGGTGACGAACCAATGACAGTAGATCAGTGCCAAAGACTGATTTTTAGTATGTTGAATAATACTCAACGTAAAACCTTAGAACAAACTTGGGAGTTAGATTGTTCCTATGGTGTTAAAGGATTAGCGCGTTTCCGGGTCAATGTTTATAAAGAGCGTGGAGCCTATGCTGCTTGTTTGCGAGCACTCAGTTCTAAGATTCCTAATTTTGAAAAATTGGGTTTACCAGATGTTGTTCGAGAAATGGTAGATAAGCCCAGAGGATTGGTTTTGGTTACAGGTCCTACAGGCTCTGGTAAGACCACAACCTTAGCAGCATGTATTGACTTAATCAATCGCACTAAGGCAGAACACATTTTGACTGTGGAAGACCCAATTGAATTTGTTTATGAACCTGTTAAAAGTCTTATCCACCAACGACAACTCAATGAAGATACGAAGAGTTTTGCTAATGCTTTAAGAGCAGCACTTCGGGAAGATCCAGATATCGTTCTTGTTGGTGAAATGCGGGACTTAGAAACAATTTCTTTGGCTATTTCTGCTGCAGAAACAGGACACTTAGTCTTTGGAACCCTACACACTAGTTCCGCAGCACAAACAGTAGATAGAATCATTGACGTTTTCCCCCATGAAAGACAAACTCAAGTGCGAGTGCAGTTGTCTAACTCATTGGTAGCAGTATTCAGCCAAACACTAGTTTCTAAGAAAAACCCCAAACCCGGTGAGTATGGTCGAGTGATGGCTCAAGAAATTATGGTGGTAACACCTGCTATTTCCAACTTAATTCGAGAAGGAAAAACTTCTCAAATTTACTCTGCTATTCAAACAGGAGGTAAGTTGGGAATGCAAACTCTAGAAAAAGTTTTAGCCGACTTATACAAAGCAGGAACCATCTCTTTTGAAGCAGCAATGTCTAAGACTTCCAAACCAGATGAAGTTCAGCGCCTTATTGGTCCAGGTGCTCCACCTCCACCCACTCCAGGTGCCAAACCAGCAGCTAAAGCACATTAATTTTTACTAGTTAGTTGTTAGTAGGGGCGCAAGGCATTGCGTCCGTACAGTTGTTAGTAGATAACTGCTAACAATCACAGGCGAGACGCCTGTTCCACGCCACTAACCTCTACTCCCCATTCCCCATTCCCCATTCCCCATTCCCCATTCCCCATTCCCCATTCCCCATTCCCCATTCTCTGATACTATGCCAACATTTGTCGCTCGTGTTAAAGATTCACAAGGAAAAGCGAAAACAGAAAAAGTTGTAGCCGATTCTTTGGCTGACGCCCGTACTTCTTTAAGACAACAGGGTTATGTCGTCCAAGATCTCAAAAAACAAGCTCAAGGTTTTGATTTAAAACAACTTTCAACAAAATTCACTAGCGTCTCTATTAAGGATAAAGCTGTTTTCTCACGTCAGCTTGCTGCATTAGTCAATGCAGGTGTGGCAATTGTTAGAAGTTTAGGTGTCTTAGCCGAACAATGTAGTAATCCTAAACTTAAACAAGCTCTTGTGGGTATTAGCTCTGAAGTTCAAAATGGTGTTAACCTTTCAGACGCAATGCGTAAATATCCTGATTGCTTCGATGGTTTATATGTCAGTATGATCCAGGCTGGTGAAGTCGGCGGTGTTTTGGATGAAGTCTTGAATCGTTTAGCTAAGTTGTTAGAGGACGTTGCACGATTACAAAACCAAATTAAATCGGCAATGGCTTATCCTGTTGCTGTCAGTGTCATAGCAATTAGTATCTTTGTAGGAATGACCGTTTTCCTGATTCCAATTTTTGCTAAGATTTTTGAGGAATTAGGAACAACGTTACCGCCTCTAACCCAATTCATGATGTTTTGTAGTGATGTTTTCAGAAGCTGGAAGATGATAGTTGTTGTTGGTGTTGTTGTAGGTTTTCAGATTGCCTACAAACAGTATTACAAAACTAGAGTTGGTCGCGAAACTATTGACCGTCTTTCACTAAAAACGCCTTTGTTTGGTGACTTAATTCAAAAATCATCTGTTGCTCGCTTTAGCAGAACTTTTGGTGCTTTGACTCGTTCGGGTGTACCAATTCTGACATCTTTAGAAATTGTGCGAGATACATCAGGTAACCAGGTTGTGGCTAATGCTATTGATGCAGCAAAAATAGAAATTCAACAAGGGGGTATGATTAGTATTGCTTTGCAAAAAGAGAAAGTTTTTCCTCTTATGGCAATTCAAATGATAAGTATTGGAGAGGAAACGGGTGAATTAGATGGAATGTTGATGAAAATCGCCGATTTTTATGAAGATGAAGTTGAGCAAGCAGTAAAAGCATTAACTAGCATTTTAGAACCAATTATGATTGTGGTTTTAGGGGGCATGGTTGGTACTATTTTGATGTCAATGTATCTACCTTTGTTTGCAGTCTTCGAGAAGCTGGGCTAAATGAAAGGAAAAGGTAGAATTATGAAGGATAAAAAATGAAAAAGTTATTATCTTTCATAATTCATAATTTATAACTTATAATTCAGAATTCTTATGCCCGTACAAAAATCACATTATGAAGCGTGTTTGGCAGAGTACAGCAATATTGTGGCTGCGATCGCACTGCTAAAGCAACACCGTCCCTACCTAGAAATGATTCCTAGCTTGCGACGTCCGGATGAAAGCGTTATTGCAATTCCGTTACCTGTTGCCCATCTTCGTAGCGAAGCTACAACAGCCGAAGCAATTCGCCTACCCTGCGATATAGCTATTTTGATGTGCGATCCTGAATGGAAAATTAAAACCGGACCTGAAATATTGATTTTTATTCATCGTCCCCACGAAGATTTTTCTGATTTATTGGGACGTTGGCGACAAACGCAAGTTTATTTGGACAAAGACTATGAATGGCTCATGCCCGCCCGTTACAAACATATTTTAAGTGAGGGGACAAATACCATATATCCATTGTTTGTTGTATTTCCTGAAACATCAGAACGCATTAAAAGAGGTTTTGCAGGTGCTTATCTTCCTTTTGTTGTGATTTCCACACCGGAATTATTGCTTGAGGAAAGCACAATAGAAAACCTATCTTCAGATGGTCTATCTGCTGAAGCTTGAACTAACAGCTCCCAATCACGATGCTCACAATCCTGATGCTGTTGTTGGAGTCATTAGAACCAGTTTTGTTTTCTAAAGCATTGGTATAGTAGTTAACACGAGTGGAACATGCCAAATGCTTGAATTCCCATCAAAATAGAATTTTGAACAGCAGGCGGCAGGCTTGGAAAAACAATTACTTATGATTTGAGCTTATAATAGGGGGGATGTCATCACTTTGGGCTAAAATCATAATTTATGTCTGAACAGCAGCTTCTAGATACACAGGAAATTGCTATCCCCGACATTAGCCAACTGGAAATCGAGGATGACAAACCAGTGGACAACTTTCAGAGTGAAAAGCAACAACGGCTGCTAGTAGAGCCACTTTACAGTAACCCAGTGCTGACAACTCCATTCATTGTGGCGGCAAATGTAGGACTATTCTACTCACGAAAGCAAGATCCATTAGTCCCAGATGCTTTTGTGAGCTTAAACGTGCAAATGCCAGCAGATTGGAGTCAAAAGCAGAATCGCAGTTACTTTGTGTGGGAGTTTGGCAAAGCACCAGAAGTGTCGATAGAAGTAGTTTCCAACCGCAGAGGCAAAGAATTGGGTACCAAGAAAGATGATTATGCTCGTGTTGGAATTGCGTATTATGCAGTGTTTGACCCCTTACAACAGATTCAAGAAGCAGAGCAAATGAACGGTGCATTATTACGTGTATATGCGCTGACAGCAGGAAAGTATGTAGAAATGAATTCACCTTTCTGGCTAGAAACAGTCGGGCTAGGTTTGACATTATGGACGGGGAGCTTTGAAGAACAACCAGGGCTTTGGTTGCGGTGGTGCGATGTTAAGGGAAATGTAATTCCAACAGGAAAAGAGTCAAGCGAGCAGGAACGACAACGAGCCGAGACTGAACGACAACGAGCCGAGACTGAACGACAACGAGCTGAGACTGAACGACAACGAGCCGAGACTGAACGACAACGAGCAACTCAATTGGCAGAACGGTTAAGAGAGATGGGCATCGATCCCGACACAATTTAATTGGTGTGATGTGGCAAGAAAGATAAAGGATTGAAGCAGCATTTGCACCAACTGCCAACGTTCCCCGATTGATAATTGCAGCGCCTGTTTTTGCAGTTCTTGTAATGTCATTAAACCTCTCCTGATTTTTCTACAAAGAGAAAGTGGGTTAAAAACGCCATGACTTTTCAACCCAGCTTACAAAACAAAGGCTTATGGGCAGATGCCAACAACGCTTGTCAAGAAAATAATTCTTTTCCCATGCCCCATACCCAATGCCCCAGACCCTATTATTTAACAAACTGGGGCATAATTTCAGCAGCAGTGAATATGCCGTGAATTCCGCGCCGATGCAATCCAATACCAGCTTTTAGATAGCCAAAGGCAGGACCACAGACATTAGCTGCCATGCTGGTTTCATCTCCCAATGTAAAAGTATGGGTAGAAATTTTACCCTCAAATGTACGACCCGTGACTTTTACATTCGTACTGATGGGCTTCTTGGGATTTCGGGTATCGACTATACCACCAACTGTGACGCGATCGCGATCTACAATTCCCGCCAACTCCAACATCACATCATCGGCGTGTTCCATATTTTCTAATGTCAGCACACCATTGGTTTTATCTAAAAGTGCTTCTACTTCCGCGTCAGTCATTGCTCTAGCAGTTTCTACGTCAAAACCGCTCATATGGGCAATATCCTCGCGGATAGTAGCGCGATAAGCTTCCCAGTGAGCAATTCCCACACCAAAGGTAATTTCCACTCGATGAATTTCGGCGTAGCTTTGTGCTGCCAAAGCTGCTGCTGCTGTTAACAGCCCTGGTGTTGCTCCACACCCTGTCATGTAGGTTATCCCTGCAGCTTGCAGTTCTTCTTTCATTTCTAAAAGTTGTTCAACAGCACTCGTGCGCTTGATAGCATCCACTAATACCCCACGCCAACCAGAATTAATAAACTGCCTAGCGACAGAGGGAATAAAGTTATTGGGTAAGTTAGGTAAAGCCAAAAAATATCCGTCTACAGTTTCTGCTGTGTCTAGTAAATCCTCAATACTGTGATTTGTTAAAGTTCCAAAGGTTTCTAAGTAACCTACGGAACCTTGAGTTTGATATTTTACAATACACTCTTGAGCATCTAAACCTTCAGTGGCGTAAGCAAAACCTTTGTTATCTGCTGCTGCCACTAAAATCATTTCACGTTTTGGAGCGAGTACGCGAGCAGCTGCTTGCCCCAGTCCGCCAAAACCCAGTACTCCTACGCGGATTGCACTGTCGAAAGTGGTAGAACCTGTTACCTGTTGTGGATTCATGGTCAATACACTCGTTGCGATAGATAAAAGCTTACCGTACACCTATTGTTTCGGCTCACATAGCACCTAAAGACCTTAATCATCTAGTCTTCGTAGTTAATGATAAAATATTTCAATAAGTTTTGAGCTTTTGGAGCCTTTAGATGGTGCTACTGCTTGTTTTTAAGATTTGTAGCACATTCTTTACAAACAGAATTTTGAAGCTTGACTATTTGATAAGGTTAAGGGAAACTAACAAATATCAGAGGTAAGGACTTACAAAAATAATAATTTTTGTTAACTTTCTGAGATATATATTTTGAGAGATGGAACATTAGTTAACAAATGGCAAATTTGTAGCTAAGGAAAAAAATCTGTCCCAGACAGCTACTTGCTACAGCATTACTGTCCAAGCTTAGTGTTTTGGTTGGCTAAAAGCATGGAAACATTAGAATTCATAATTTATCCAGACGGTCGGGTACAAGAAAAAGTCACTGGCATAGTTGGTGCTTCCTGTGGGGAAATCACAAAAGCCATAGAGGCTCAGCTGGGACAGGTACTAAGTCAGGAGCCGACTTCGGAACACTTTGCTACTAAGGTACAGGAAATTAATGTAGCAAATACACAAAGCGCTTTCAGCGATTGGTAAGTTTTCATACAAAGTTTAGTTTCATTGAAATTATAAACACCATGTCACATTTCAGCCAAATTAAAACCCAAATCCGTAACTTTGAATCTTTAAAAGATGCTTTATCCGAGTTGGGAATAGACTGGAAACAAGGTCCACGTGAAGTACGTGGATATCGTGGTCAAAAGCACAACGCCGAAATTACCATTGAACAAGATAATGGTTATGACATCGGCTTTAGATGGAATGGTCAAGAATACGAACTAGTTGCTGATTTGCAGTACTGGCAACAAAACTTAACCGTGGAAGGGTTTCTACGCCAAGTCACACAGCGCTACGCATTCCATACAGTCGTTAAAGAAACGGCTCGTGCGGGATTTCAAGTTGCCGAACAGCAAAAGAATGAAGATGGTTCGATCCGCCTGCTCGTACAACGCTGGAGTGCTTAATGTCCGATTTTCTTTCACCGGAACAAGGGGAAGAGAATCGTTCTGGTTTAGAGCCAGAATTGGGAGGTTTTTTACGAGATAACCCAGAACGTTCCGGTTTTGAACCAGAATTAGGGGGTGTGCTGCGGCAAAAGGGGGTTTATGTTGACGAAATCACCTGTATCGGCTGCAAGCATTGTGCCCACGTTGCCCGTAATACATTTTACATAGAAGAAGATTACGGGCGTTCTCGTGCCATACGTCAAGATGGTGACCCAGAAGACATAATTCAGGAAGCGATCGATACTTGTCCGGTTGATTGCATTCACTGGGTTGATTACACAAAACTCAAAAAGCTAGAGGATGAGCGAAAATACCAAGTGATTCCTCTAATTGGCTATCCGGTAGATCAGGCTTCTTCGCAACAGCGACGCAAGAAGCAAAAGCTCAAACGAAAAAAATCTAGTTATTAATCAATACAGTTAAGATAAACCAAATTCAGAAACCCGGTAAATAAGTGCGAAACCGGGTTTCTTTTTCTCAGTGCTGTATTTATCTTGTTTTTTATACGTGGTTGTTATGGTGTTACTTCAGTAACTGGTGCTGTCAAGTTACTCTTTTTCAGGAAAAGTTTGTACCTTGCCATCAGGACTAAAAACTGCCCGAATTCTAACAGATTGTCCGCTCTTATTGGGAGAGACAAAAGGTTCACCAATTAGAGGCATTCCAGTACGGTCAACAAAATCCCTTGCTGCCTTTCCTAAAGGCATGATTCTTTCTATAGTACCATCTACACCCACCAGTAAACTGTACTCTATTGCTTGCTTCAAACCATTAGGTGGTTCCCATCGCTGTTTCAAAAATTCTCTAGCTTCTGAGATCTGTAATGTATCAAACAACGTGTCGTTTGTACTATTAGCTGCTACCTCTGTAGGTGCATTGTTCTTTGTGCGACCTTGACGCAATCTAGCAACGAGTGCGTCAGTATCACTGGGAGTCGTGGTATTGAGTGGCGGAACCCCTGTGGTAGAGTTTATCCCTCTAGCACTGGATAAGTTAGAAGGTATGTTGGGCAGAGGTGCGGGAATTGCTGGGATACTCGAAGAAGATCCAAGTTCTGAATTGGGTATGCTCGGTGGATTCTTAAAATCGGGTGACAAAGCAGGAACTTCACCCCTAGAGGTTGATGTTAAGGTGCTTTGTTTCGCGTTTGGTTGAAGAGTAATTCTTTGGCTGGGGGTTTTATTAAAAGATGCAGTGTTTTGTGGAAAGGAGGCAAAAGGGGGAATTTTTGTACTCGGTACAGTGAGTGATGTCCCTGAAGATGGTAAAGCGCCCTTGGGCAAAGCCGCAATGTTAGGAGAAGCTTGAGTAGAAGTTGGGAAGGTAGATGTGGGGGGTGCCAGTGATATGGAAGGGATCTGAGTAGAGGAAGATGCTCCTGGGGTGGGTGGTAAGACTGGGAACGTTTGGGCTGATGGAGCAGAGGTAGATGGAGGTAATGGAAAGTTAGCGCCAAAGCTTGGTAGTGGCTGCGCTAACAAATTATTGTTTGAAGGGCTAAGTGTCGGTAGAGGCGATGACAAATTTGAGGGCGGAGAATCTTGTAAAGCAATTGTTTGTGATGACGCATCGGATTTTCTAGCCGTCTGCTGCTCTTGTCGGAGACTATTTGCATACTGCCATGTTAGGGGTGCTAAACCTACACCGATCGCTAAGACTGCAGCAACAGGAGCCCAAACAGGTATGGGGGATACTCTAGAACGAGAATTGAGGTCTGGGAGTGCCATGACATCAGTTGAGTACTCATCCAAGGCAGTTGCCAAGTCGAACAATTGTAGTAAACTTAACTCAACAACTCCACCAGATATTTGATTTGCTAGAGATCCAAGAAACAAACTGTGTGTTAAATGGCTATTTGGTTGTATGTATATATCTCCCCTTGGTATTCGATCGTTCAAAGGGTTGATTGTGGTAGTCGCCGTTGAAGAACTAGTAAAATCTGGCACTAGTGTTTCATCAGATGCTTGGCTGATATCTCTCGTTGATGAGAAATTTGCCCAAAAGCTTTCAGGAGACATCTGTAAGAATTCTTGAACGTAGTTTGTGACCGCGACACACAATGCTTCAAGTTGTTCGCGATCGCCTCTAATGGCAACTTTCCTTTCGTCTGGAAGTTGCGGATCGTCAAAGCGAAGCTCGAAGCGCAGCTGCTTCAGGACAGATTTACCCATCCACCTTGACAAGGGCGAGCTTTGCGCCAACACTTCTAAAGTGCAAGTGGGCGGTGTATACCGACGGATTGTAGGATTTGATACAGGCATGGCAGGAACTGCAAGCAAGTTATTTTTAATTTTGGATTTTGGATTTTGGATTTTGACTTTTCAAATCTTAAATCTCAAATTTTGTGGAACGGTCTATAAGTGCAAGCCAGAGACGGCGATGCCCACCGGGACTACTATAAAAAAGTACATCTATAAGAAGTTTTAAAGCTAGGTGGGTTAGTTCATCTGTGGAGATTGTTTCATTTTCCTCCATCCGATCTTGGTAGGTGTTGCAGAAAGCATCAATGTAATCTCCCAGTAAAGCAGCCTGATGTGGTTCGCGATTGTTTTCCGCCATTTGTTCCAACAGCCCAACAGCACGGCGGATCAATTCTTGGTGCTGTTTTGCTAAGTAACAAATAATGAGAACAAGTGCTCTAGCTTCTTCTACATCTAGTTTTTTTCGCCCTCCTTGACCTTTACGTAGTGGATTTGACTGTCTCAGTCGCCACAACGCCACTCGGTCTGGCACTCTTGACTCTAAATCCAATTGAACTGCCGCTTGTAGCATTGCCTCTGAGCCAATGCCAGTTAAAGTTTCTAGCGCCAACAGCACCAAATCCAGCTGGGTTTTGATATTATCCCAGTGAACGGAGTTCGGGGCACCAATCTTGATTAGATCCTCCCACTGCGAATTTGGGGTGGGTGAATTGGCGGCAGTGTGCATAACTTTCAGCATAGGTGATCGGGCTAGTAGGGGCTGTTGCTGTTACCCATTTTGAAACCAGACTTTTTTTGACTAAGAATGGTTTCCTTGCAGGATATGCTGCAACGACAGCTACAGCTTCTATCACTATTGGACAACAGCAAATGTCTTTGTTTTACTCTATGACGAAAATCTGTTTTCACAAAGCCATAAGATAAAGTAATAAGTTTTGTAAAAAATATGACTTTATCTTGGTCACTGGTCACTGGTCACTGGTCACTGGTCACTGGACATAAGCAACTGTCACCCCAGTGCCTCCATCAGTTTGTTCGGCGGCTTCATAACGGCTGACTCGTCGGTGCTGTTGCAAAAAGGCATGAACGCCTTGTCGCAACTTACCAGTCCCATGTCCGTGAATAATCCAGATCGGTCCGTTAGCTTCTGAAATGGCTTTATCTAAAATAATTTCCGCATCAGGCACCCTGCGTCCGCGTATATCGACTGTATTTTTGGATGTACGAATGGCTGGGGCAGGTTGCGGGGTTGGTGTTGGTGCTGGTGCTGGTTTCGGTTTAGCGACTGGTTCGGCTTTTTGCCCATCCAGCGATTCCACGTCTTCCAATTTCACCGTCATCTTCATCATCCCAAAGCGGACAGTTAACTCCGAATCGTCATCGGGGGCAGTTAATACTTCTGCTGTTTGCCCCAATTTGGGTATGCGGATGCGATCGCCTACTTTAGGAATAAATCCTACTTTGGGTTTTGATGGTGGTGCGCTTGCGTATTTCTCAGTAATTTCATTCAACGCATTTGTTGCTTGCTGGGCATCTTGCGCTGTCGGCTTTCCTTGCTGCAAGCGGCGAATGACTTGGGCAATTTCACCTCTTGCTTGAGCAATTGTCTCTTTGACTGCTACCTCTTGTGAAGCACGCAATGCCTGTTCTCTTTCCTCTAGATTCCGCGCTTTGTCAGAGACTTCTTTGTATAAACGTTCTGCTTGCTGTAACAAATCTTGCGCTTGGGCGGCTTTGGTTTCCTGACGGCGGCGTTGTGCTTCCAAACCAGCAATGACTTGGTTAACTTCGTCAGTCGCTCCTCCAAGTTGTGTTTTTGCTTGTTCCACAACTTCTTGTTTTAATCCTAGGCGTTGAGCGATCGCTAAAGCATTAGAGCGTCCCGGTATTCCCCAAAGAAGACGGTAGGTTGGTGAAAGTGTACTTTCATCAAATTCTACAGAAGCATTTTCAAACCGATCGTCTTGGTATTTCAGAGCTTTCAGTTCGCCAAAGTGAGTGGTAGCAATAGTCAGCAGTGCATTGTCTGCCAAATATTGTAACAATGCGATCGCTAACGCACTTCCTTCGGCTGGATCTGTTCCCGCCCCGACTTCGTCTAGTAAGACTAGGGAATTGGTATCCAATGCTTCCAACACCCGACTAATGCGGCGGATATGCCCAGAAAAGGTGGACAAATTTTGTTGCAGCGACTGTTCGTCACCAATATCTGCCAGTATCTGTTGAAACCAAGGTATTTCTACTGGTTCGCGAGCTGGTATAAACAAACCGACTTTTGCCATCAATGCTGCTAAACCCAGGGTTTTCAGGGTGACTGTTTTACCTCCAGTGTTTGGTCCTGTGATAGTCACTACCCGAATTTCCGGCTGAATTAACAAATCAACGGGAATGACAGCATACCCCTGTTCGTGTTGATGCTGCCACACCAGAAGTGGATGGTGTAACTGCCGCAAAGTAATGCTGTCTTTTTCTTGGAAATTGATAAACCGGGGAGGATTTGCTTTTAGCCAGAAACTATAGCGCGATTTGGCAACAGCGAGGTCTAAGGTGGTTGCAATTGCCAAAAGTTTTTCCAAGTCTGGTTTGACTTCTGCTACCTGTTGAGTTAAAATACTGCGAACAGATTCTTCTTCTACTTGTTCTCTCCTCAATAATTGCCGCAGTTGGTTGCCCATTGGCACTACGGAATTTGGTTCTACGTACAATGTTGCGCCACTGCTTGAGGTATCGTGAACAATTCCCGGTATGGCATCTTTCTGAGGTGCTTTTACAGGGATAACAAAGCGATCGCTCCTTTGTGTAATAACCTGTTCTTGAACGGCACTAGATTTTGCTTGTATAATATTTTGCAATTTTTGAATAATCTGACCGCGTAATTGCCGCAAAGAAGTACGAATTTCATCAAGTTTTTGGCTAGCTCGGTCAGCAACTTGTCCTCTTTCATCAATACATCTGTGAATTTCTTGCTCTAATTCTGGGTAAGTTCGTAAATCGGCTACCAGTTCATTAAGTATCAACAAATCTGGATGATTGTCGATAACACGGCGTAGATTTCTAGCACCAGCTAAAGTCGTGGCAACAGCTAATAATTCGTCCCCTGCCAAAATTCCTTGCAGTTCAGCACGTTCTAGAGAATCGCCAATATCTTGAATTCCATCAAATGAGAGTCCAGCATTCAGACGGCTTTCCAGTTCATAGACTTCCTTCGTTTGAGCTAGTAACTGCTCGCTTTGGGCTTGAGACTCAGGAATTATAGTTTGACGTGCGGCAATAACTCCCAACTTTGTCGCTGCGAAGGTAGACAAATGCTGGCAGAGGCGAGACCATTCGAGTAGTTCTAACGTTTCAGACTGGATCAAGGGCTGCTAATCTGAATGAAATATAAGTTGATAGTAATACCAAATTGAAAAAACTCAGACAGATAATTGGTTGAGATTAAGTCTAGGTAAGACTTTCTCAATCCAAAATCTAAAATCTAAAATCCAAAATGGTATAACAAATCTATTGTGGCTCAAATAGGGGTGTAATGGGGTACGAGATCTCCGATTTGTAATATTCTTGTAATATTTAGTTTACAAAAGTGTCTGAGAGAAAAATCCCTGCAACTTCCCTGTAATTTTGATACCCTATCTTAAATAGATTTGGGAACATAAAGAGCGTGGATATTCAAATTGGGCGAGGAAAGGTAGCTCGCAGAGCCTACGGTATAGATGAAATTGCACTTGTTCCCGGTAGGAGAACACTCGATCCAAGTTTGGCAGACACAAGTTGGAGCATTGGCAATCTTGAGCGAGAAATCCCAATTATTGCTAGTGCAATGGATAGCGTAGTAGACGTTCGCATGGCTGTGCTTTTGTCACAGTTAGGAGCATTAGGAGTCCTCAATTTGGAAGGTATCCAAACTCGCTACGCCGATCCAGAGCCAATTTTAGACCGCATTGCAACGGTTGGTAAAGAGGAATTTGTTCCTTTAATGCAAGAATTGTATGCCGAACCCATTAAACCGGAACTCGTAGAACGACGAATCAAGGAAATTAAAGAACAAGGCGGCATTGCAGCTGTGAGTGCTACACCAGTGGGGGCTAGCAAATACGGTTCTATTGTTGCCCAAGCTGGAGCAGATCTCTTTTTCGTGCAAGCAACAGTTGTTTCAACTGCACACCTGTCTCCTGATTCGATTATTCCACTAGACTTGGCTAAATTCTGTCAGGAAATGCCAATACCCGTGATTGTGGGGAACTGTGTCACTTACGATGTTACCCTGAATTTGATGAAAGCAGGAGCCGCCGCAGTACTAGTGGGAATTGGTCCTGGTGCTGCTTGTACTTCTCGCGGTGTTTTGGGTGTGGGTATTCCTCAAGCAACTGCAGTCGCAGACTGTGCGGCTGCCCGTGACGATTACTATCAGGAAACAGGCAAATATGTACCTGTCATTGCTGATGGTGGTTTAATCACTGGTGGCGACATCTGTAAATGTATTGCCTGTGGTGCAGATGGAGTTATGATTGGTTCTCCCTTTGCCAGATCTGCTGAAGCTCCAGGGCGGGGGTATCATTGGGGAATGGCGACACCCAGCCCAGTGCTACCTCGCGGTACGCGCATCAAAGTGGGTAATACTGGTAGTTTAGAACAGATTCTCCGAGGACCCGCACAATTAGATGATGGGACTCACAATCTTTTAGGAGCATTAAAGACTAGCATGGGTACATTAGGAGCCAAAAATATTAAAGAAATGCAGCAAGTAGATGTGGTCATTGCTCCTTCTCTGTTAACTGAAGGTAAAGTGTATCAGAAAGCCCAGCAACTGGGTATGGGTAAATAAATCTTGGATAGTTGTTAGTTGTTAGTAGATTCGTACTATAAATGGTATCCACTATCCACTATCCACTATCCACTATCCACTATCCACCAACCAAATTTCAAACTGCATCTGGAAAAATCCCATATGTCGCCTAGAATAGAAATAGCGGAGACGCATGTTTCCGTTCACTCCTCACACCACACTCCGCCCGGACTAACGTTCGGGCGGTTCCTTATGAGGCTTTTAGATGAAGTTTTACTGCTATAAGCAAAAGTACACAGCACATTCCATTGCAGAGGTTTTTGCTATGGTAGAATTTTCAGCAAACTCAAATATAAGATAGGCAAAGGTCTTTAGGCATGTCAGCAGCCGCACAAGTTACAGACTCTACCTTCAAACAGGAAGTCCTAGATAGCGAGGTTCCTGTTCTAGTTGACTTTTGGGCACCTTGGTGCGGACCCTGTCGCATGGTTGCCCCTGTTGTAGATGAGATCGCCAGCCAATACGGGGATCTATTGAAGGTAGTCAAAGTGAATACCGATGAAAATCCTAATGTTGCCAGTCAATACGGCATCCGCAGCATTCCCACCCTTATGATTTTTAAGGGTGGGCAGAAAGTTGATATGGTCGTCGGTGCTGTTCCTAAAACTACATTGGCTAACACTTTGGAGAAATATCTTTAAGGCGCTAGCAACAACAGGTCGCTTGCTTTGAACTTCGCGTTCTCAAACATAAAGTAAAGTTACGCAAACAACCTAGAGAGGTAGCATTACACTGCACCTCTCAATAAAACTGGCTGATTCCGTAATGTTAATTATTTTTTAATATTAGCGCCGACACTATGGTAGCTGGAGGCGCTTTTTCAATTCTGTATATTATACTGCAATTTGCGACAAAATCAACTAATCAGTGACCAGTGACCAGTGACCAGTGACCAGTTAATTTCTATACTTAAAAGTAGGAGATTTGAATAATGAATCTATTTCTTTTTTTCCATCAATCAATTTAGGGGCTTGTACCCTATACGTAACTTGTCAGCTTTAAACTAAAGTAAATAGGAACTATTTTTTATTCCACATCAATTTAGTCTAAAATATAAAGCCATTTTGGCGAAATTTCTCATGACGTCATCTGAGTCGTTAGATACATTAAATTCTCTCCAAGCGGATCTCGCTGAATTATTTGAACACTTACCGACATCAAAAAATCGGCAGTATGTTATGCAAGCACTATCTACCATAGTGCATTTGGCAAAGAGTGAAATCGATCGCCTCGATTGGAAAATATTATCAGCTGCCTTAGCTGATATGGAACGTGGTTTTGAACTTTTTTATGCTTACCGACACGTTCGGAAAGTCACAATCTTTGGTTCGGCGCGTTTATCGTCAGAAAGCCCGGAATACCGCATGGCATATGATTTTGCTCGCCGTGTTTCTGAATTGGGATTCATGGTTATGACGGGTGGTGGTGGTGGAATCATGCAAGCCGGGAATGAAGGTGCAGGAAGAGAAAATTCTTTTGGTCTAAACATTCAACTACCGTTTGAGCAAACAGCAAACCCAGTTATTGAGGGAGATCCAAAACTCATTCACTTTAAGTATTTTTTCACTCGCAAGCTATTTCTGCTCAAAGAAAGCGATGCTGTTGCCCTCTTTCCTGGTGGTTTTGGCACCCAAGACGAAGCTTTTGAATGTATGACTTTGAGTCAGACAGGAAAGTTTGGTCCCGTACCAGTGGTTTTAATTGACTTTCCAGGGGGCGATTACTGGCGGTCTTGGAGCGAATACATCAACGAACAGCTGGTAAAAAAAGGTTTGGTTAGCCCTGACGATCCTAGTCTTTACACGGTAACAGACGATTTGGATGTCGCATGTAACGCAATTACTGGCTTTTTCCAAGTGTATCACTCCAGTCGTTATGTGGGCGATCGCTTAGTCATCCGTCTTAAGTCAGAATTATCTGATGCTGAGGTAGAACAACTCAATGCTAAGTTTAGCGACATTTTGGTTAAGGAACGGATAGAAAAAAGCCAAGCATTACCCCAAGAAGCACAGGATGAAACCTTTAACCTACCCCGCCTTGTTTTATACTTCAACCAAAGAGACTTAGGGCGAATGTATCAGCTTATTGCCACAATTAACCAAATGGGTACTCCCTCACAAGAAGAAAAAGCTCATCCAGAAAGGAAATAAATAGGCATTGAATTACACAAAAGGGCGGGCGAGGACACCCGCCCCACAACTGTAGGTTGGGTTGAGGAACGAAACCCAACATTTTATCAAATGATTGAAGAACCCAACATTTTATCAAATGATTGAAGAACCCAACATTTTATCAAATGATTGAAAAACCCAACATTTCATCAAATGATTGAAAACCCTAACATTTCATCAAATTATTAGGTGTCATTTCGTTATACCCAACCAATACAATACATTTAGCAATTTAAAATTTACTTTATAAATGACCTCTAAGATGACACAATCTCAAGTGTTAATATTCCAGCTGGTTTGTCAGCAATCAATCGCATAATATCCAGCCAATGAGAACCTACAATAGTATCAGGAAGATTCTCTCCAACATGAACGGGAATAGAAACCTCTACACCATCAATGATAATTTTGCCTGAGTAGATATCGAATTTTGCCGAGCCTCGTGCTGTTTGCATCTCAAATTGCAAAACCATTAAAGCCCAATCCAAAGCTTCTAAGTCTTGTTTATTAATGGCTAACCAACCATCAGTAAATCCAGTATCAAACAAAGCTTCTACAAAAAAAAATTCATTATTAGCGGTAACAAACTGAATCTCAAAAAATAACTCTTGATTATCGCCAAATCGCCCTTCGATCATATTCTGCCACAATAACCTGTATCGTTAAGGCGGAACGCCGTTAGTTTTGGTTCATTGCCATAACCATATGCTTCCACAACTTTTTTTACAATTCCATTAAAAGTTGGATCGATAATGTATTGTTCTGTGTCAGGATCGATCGCAATATACCAGTTGCGATGCTCTTCTATCAAACTTGGGCGTACTCGTTCAAAAACTACACGACACCGTGCAGCCAATGAGTCGCGGTGTTGTTGACGGCGGGCTTGTTCTTCTGGCGATATAGGTTTGCGGGATAAGGTACGTCGTGGTTGAGATATGTGTGACATGGTGATAACAAGTGGTAATTTATGCGATCTTAATTAATTATGGAGCTTATGGAACTGACTTGTATTTTTTAGTCATCAAAATTTAGAACAATTTCAGAGCCAAGTTTCTTCAATTGTGTTTGAACCAAATCAACACCAATTTTCTTAATTTCAGGTTCTAACTCACAAGCCATGAAATAGCCAAGTTTTGACCCTTCATCATCAAGTCGTTGAGCTTCGATCCATTCTCGTGCAAGCTTTCTCGCTTCCGTTGTTTTTGAAGCTTCTTTTGCAGAAATACCACTTTTCTCAACACCTTGACTGACAAGAAACTCAACGGTTTTATCGCGATGCCATAGGTAATAAGCTTTGCCATCATTAGGAACAAGTTTTTCAAAAAATCCATTATCTTTTGCTGTTTGTGTCGGTTCTCCATCCTTTTCTCTGAGTCCATATTGTTTTAAAAGATTGCCAAATTTGACTGCAGAAACACCAAACTCTTGCCCAATCTCAGTTAACGTCCGCCACGTTTTACGAAAATTCTTTCTCTTACTCATTTGATTGAATTCTTCTACTATCAATTGATTTCAGCCAAAGTAGTGTAGGGTGAAATATAAATCAAAAAAATTGTATTATGGTGGAATATTACCCACCATAATACGTAGATTTCAACGCAAGTTTGCTTTGAACAACGACCTTTTACTGCATGGAAGAAAGCAAAAGCTTCGTTATCAGCTTCTCTTAATTTACACGTTACCGTGTAAATAAGTCAATATTGTCATAGTATATTTGTTCATTCCCCTGTCTTGTACTTAAATCTAGCTTTCTCAGCTACCATACTTAAGTGTTTTGACGTAGCACGAGTTGGCTCATATATCCCGTTCTCCCACTCGCTTACGGTTTGCTGGCGAACACCTAATTCCTCAGCCAACTCTGATTGTGTCAACCCCATCTTCAAACGTAATGCTTTAATTGAATCGCTATTCCACTTTGTAGTATCTGTCACAGATTGAACTTTGTAGCCACTAGCAGGCTTGCGAAACTTGACACGCTCTCGTTCTAAGTCAATTTCTCCAACAATGTATCCTGCATTCATCCAGGCTGAAGCTTGTAGTGCGCCTTTACTACGATTTCCCCACCACCGCCGTTGGGTTCGTGCTGTTTCTGGTAAACTATCACCTATTAATGTCTCAATTTCTGCAAAAGTAAGGGTGACTTCTGTGCGATCGCTTTTTTGTAGGTAGTTAAAAAGTGGCTGATATTTACTTCCTCCTTTCACGATAACGACTCCTTTCCCAAAATCATCTAAAAACCTCCCTTGAGTGTGGAAACCCTGTAACTTTAGTTCCGATGATTGAGTTAATGTAGTTTTTGCTCTTTTTTGTGTCCATTCTTGAAATCCATTCATCGCGAAACCTTCTTGAATAAATCCCAAATCACTTAGAGTACTTAAATAGCCAACTAAGAATGAAGACAAGTAATTGATGGTTGGTCTAAGTATTTTACCGGGTTATCTTTAATGTCTTGATCCACCTGAAAAATTAGCTTTGTACAATTGGCGTATTGTTGCTTATTCTTTTATTGAATATAAGCTCCCTTTCGAGGCTCACACTCAAATCTCTGAAACTTGGTTTGAACTCTTGTTGCGATTTAAGTATTCCTCAAATAGTTCAAAAAATCTTTCTAGAGCTTCACGCTCATTCAAAGAATCAAAGAGAATTATTTTAGCCCATGATTGATTTGATTCCATTTCATATCGTTCTCGCAACCAAGATTGAAACCCTTCAAACTCCCTTTCCTGTTCGGTGGGAGCTAAACTAACTTCTCTTCGAGCCAGAGCGTATCCTCTTAAATACATATCGATTTTAGTGATTGAGGCTGTACCTAAGAACATACCTGGTCTCTTGTTCATTCTTCTTAAAAGCTCGTAGAAATCATATGTATTATACTTCAAATCAACTACCTTTATTTCTTCAATTTTTGAAATATTTTTTTGATTTAAAAACCTGTCGAAGTCCTTAAAAAAAGAATTAAAAGCGAGTTTTTCACTCCTGTGTTCAGAAAAAATTATCCCTGCCCATGATTGAGTTAACGTGGTTTTTACTCTTTTTTGTGTCCATTCTTGAAATCCATTCATTGCGAAGCCTTCTTGAATAAATCCCAAATCACTTAGAGTACTTAAATAGCCAACTAAAAATGAATGAAGACAAGTAATTGATGGTTGGTCTAAGTATTTTAACGGATTATCTTTAATGTCTTGAAGAAGTTCAGTAAATTTTCTCATCTTAATTACTTATATTAGAATCTAGATCTTTTTTCTTCAAAAACGGCTCCACGAAATTCCTTACTATCGAATGTTAAATTATTCTTCCACTGTTCTGAGGGAACTCCATTAGGATATCCATCTTGAAGAAAGTTGTCAAAAACTCTTTTTTCTCCATTTACCTTAATCTCAACTCCTTCATCATGACATTGGTTGCAATCGCTTCACTGTTAGAGATACTGTGATGAATTTATTCCTTTCTAAATATTTTTGTGTGTCAAGCTTAATTCGCTCTCTGTAAAAAAAGGTGGGTATTCCCACCTGAAAAATTAGCTTTCCTTATTCTTTTATTTGGTATAAGCTCCCTTTTGATGCTCACACTCAAATTTCTGAAACTTAGTTTGAACTCTTGTTGCTATTTAAGTATTCCTCAAAGAGTTCAAAAAATCTTTCTAGGGCTTCATGCTCATCCATAGAATAAAAGAGAATTATTTTAGCCCATGATTGATTAGATTTAATTTTATATCGTTCTTGTAACCAAGATTGAAACCCTTCAAACTCTCTTTCCTGTTCGGTGGGAGCTATACCAACTTCTCTTCGAGCCAGAGTGTATCCCCTTAAATACATATCGAGCCTAGTAATTGAGCTAGTACCTAAGTACATACCCGGTCTCTTCTTGATCCATCCTAGAAGCTCGTAGAAATCGTATGAAAGGGGTTTCACGTTATCTACCTTAGATTTGAAATTTTCTTCCTCAGCATTTTTTTTGTTTTTTAAACTCTCTGTCTGATTCAGAAATGTTTCAAAATCTGTAAAAAAACTATTGAAAGCAAGTCTCTCACTTCCACAAATAAAGAGAAGAATCCCTACCCATGATTGAGATACTGTAGTTTTTTCTCGTTCTTGTATCCACTCTTGAAACCCATTCATAACCGAGCTTTCTAGAGCAAAGCCCAAATCCCGTAGAGTACCTAAATACCCAATTAAGAATGAATGAAGACAAGTAATTGAAGGTTTGTCTAAATATCTAGTTGGGTTATCTTTAATACTTTGGAGAAGTTTTGAAAAATTATCCACGGTAACTACCTACAATTGCATTTAGAATAAGTACCCTGATTCTTTAAAGCTTTGGCCCAGATGTTCCTTGCCGAAAAATGTGAGATTATTCTTCCACTGTTCTGTTGGAACTCCATCAGGGTGGTGGTTGTCAAAAACCTTTTCTTCTCCATTTATCCTAATCGCAATTCCTTCGTGATGACCATTGTCTGCAATAACACCGCCATCAGATTTTGGTGGAAGGCTATCATCATATACGTTGAAATTTCGCGGCTCAGATTTCGGCGTATCAAGTACAACTCGCCTTCCACGAATGTTTTTCGTTTTTAAGTATTTCTCTATTTCATTAGCACAATCAACGCACTTTGTATTTGGGTATTTATTCGCGATATTATATACATCTTGAAGGACTTGAGGAGTAACTTCTGCTCCCGGATCTTGTGGATCTCCAGAACCGCCTGAATCTCCAGAGCCAGAACCACCGCTTGCAGAAGTTGGTGGTGATGGAACATTAGAATCGTGTGGATCTAAATCACTAGCATCAGGTACTCCATCATTGTCATCATCTGGATCGGTTGTGTCTGGGATGCTATCTCTATCAAAATCAGGATTCCCAGGCATAGTATAAATTCCTGGAAATATCCTTAAAGGGCGATCGTCTTCTGGAGTATTGGGATCGTCTGTCTCTTGCCCCGGAATTACAATTTTGGAAGCATC
Organism: Scytonema hofmannii PCC 7110; assembly: GCF_000346485.2. Lineage (NCBI taxonomy): Bacteria > Bacillati > Cyanobacteriota > Cyanophyceae > Nostocales > Scytonemataceae > Scytonema > Scytonema hofmannii. The sequence goes on along the minus strand of NZ_KQ976354.1, from coordinate 9,849,732 downwards.
AAGCGTATCTCCAGGCTCTAATAAACCCCCTTGTGGCATAGAACTAACAAGATTTTGCCAGTCAGACGGTTCGAGTAAGCTAACTGCTTCATCACGCTTAGATTGAGGCCAATCTTTCCAAGGTTTAGCTGAAGTTTCAGCGCTTCTCAATGACCAATCATAGCTTTGGTTCCAAGCATACCTATATGTTCTAACTTTAGTATTATTAGTTGTGTAAACTATTAATTCATAGCTTGGATAACCATGTGGATTGATTCCCGGTTCCCAAGTAACATTACTAACTCCAACCGGATAAACACCTTGCGTATCAAATAATTCTCCTTCATAGTAAAGATTTATAAAACAATCACCCTCAAAGGTAGTTGGATTACCGGTAACAGTTCTTGCAGGGATACCACAAACTTCATCATTTGGATAAGTAGCACAATATTTTTCCTTAGCCTTATTCTGAGCCTGCTCATTGTTACCTTGGTTCCAATAATGCCAAATTGCGTATCCACCACCGACTGCACCCACAACAACACCTACTCTACCAATGGATGTGACAACTGCATTAGCAGTACCAGTAGACCCAGAAGTAGCAGCAATTGTAGCTTGACCAAGACCTGTACTTGTAGGAGCAGCAACATTTGCGCCTATTTCTAACCCTATAGCTTCGGCACACGTAGGTTGAACAGCACAAGAATCTATCGAACTAAGTGCATAAGCAGCATGAGGAAATGCCTCTTTTAAAAGGAAGATAGAAAGAAAAAGCCAAATTTTCAAAAATTTAGCTAAGCTTTTTCTGATTTTGGGACGCACAATTTAACTCCTGACAACAAGGTTATTAAAACGATTCCTTTTTAAATTGTCAGAAGAACCCAAAAAAATGGGATTCGTGGAGGTACTTAACTTTTTGTAAAGCTCTAAAAAATTATTTTGAATTAAGTTGAACTAGCCGTAAATTCAGATCGAACTACTTCTAAATTTTATACAAATTTATTGTTACTTTATAAAGTCACGTTTAAAGAAACTGAGAAAAATGTGAAGTTTTCAAGATGACATAAAGGTAGACATAGTCTTGCTTCATGTTTTTTTAAAAAAGTATATATCATTGGTATAATAAAGAAGAATAACTTATAATTCCAAGCAATTAGAAACTCTTAAACAGCAAAGAATTAGTAGAGCTAGAACAGCGCTGCAAAGATCTAGTGACTTGAGAAATTCCAGACAAACATTGTGGGTCGAGGAATTCGACAATTTGTTAAGGATGTTGATGGTGATTGGTTAGATGATTGGGGTGACACGATAGATACAAAAAACTCGTGCCTCAGTTACATCAATCTAGAAACCCTTATTCTTGAAACTTTTTTGTATCTCTCAGTATTAAATCTTTTGTTTATCACAGTACTAACTTCAAGTCAGGAGGTTCACGCTATAACAACTAGAGATATGGCAATGTACCTATAATCTTTTCATAAGTATTATGAATAGAATTGAGGCAGAGCCTCTAAGTATGCATTCCCAGCCAGAGGCTGGGAGCGAGAAAAACGAGAAAAGAGGCTGGGAACGAGAAATAGCGGGCGAGGACGCCCGCCCCACAAGAGAGTGTAACTATTACACTTCGCTCAGTACCCAATTAACGAGAGTACGAACACCAAAGCCAGTTGCTCCTGGTCCGTTGTAGCCGTTTTCTTTTTCAGCCCAAACTGGACCAGCAACATCTAAGTGTGCCCAAGCAGCTGTGTCTTTCACAAATTGCTTGAGGAACAAAGCAGCTGTAATGGAACCACCAGCACGCGGACCGGTGTTTTTCATATCAGCAAGCCCGGATTTCAGCCCTTCAAAGTACTTTTCTTCCATTGGCAATCGCCAAATCTTTTCCCCTGAAATTTCTGAGGCTTTTTCTAACTGGGTAGCTAAAGCATCATCAGGCGTAAATAAACCGGCAATATCCTCTCCCAAGGCAACAACACACGCACCTGTGAGAGTTGCAAGATCGATAATCGCATCCACACCCAATTTGTCAGCAAAGACTAAAGCATCTGCTAAAGTCAACCGTCCTTCGGCATCGGTATTGTTTACCTCAATCGTCTTGCCGTTGGAAGCCGTGAGGATGTCACCGGGATGCATGGCGTGACCGCTGATCATATTCTCAGTCACAGCCGAAATAAAATGAACTTCTACATCTGGCTTGAGTTGACCAATGGCTTTAGCAGCTCCTAAAGTAGCTGCAGCCCCACCCATGTCAATCTTCATGGTCTCAATGCCACTGCCAGCACCTTTGATGTTCAGCCCACCAGAGTCAAAGGTTAAACCTTTACCTATAATCGCCAGCTTGCGCCTTGGTGTGCCTTCGGGTTTGTAAGTTAGATGAATAAATTTAGGTGGCAAGTCAGAAGCTTTTGCGACTCCCAAAAAAGCACCCATATTCAATTTTTCACAGTCTTCCTGCTCTAAAATTTCTAGTTGCAAACCGTGGTCGGAGGCAATTTGTGTAGCAGTTTCTGCCATAGTAATTGGTGTAACCGAGTTAGCTGGCGCTGCAACTAACTGCCGTGCTAAAAAGACACCAGAAGCAATTTGATTGGCACGGGTAATGGCTGCTTCCTGTCCTCCAAGTCCCAGTAAATCTACTTGTTCAACTTGCGGACTTTTATCCTCTGGTTCAGATTTAAAGCGATTATCTTGGTATAGTGCTAGTTGAACTCCTTCAGCGAGTGCTTGAGCAGTTTGTGCTTGGTCATCGTTTAAAATCGGCAAATGAATTGCTAGGGTTTTGCACCTTTGCTTTTTAGCTGTCCTCGCCGCCACCGCCGCCGCCCTTCTGAGGGTTTCCAGTTTTAAAGCTTCGGGTTTCCCCAAGCCAACAACTATCACTTTGCGAACTGGGCTATGACTCCCAACTCGAATGGAGGTGCTGCTACCTTGTTTGCCTTTAAATTCTTCTTCGGCAATCAATTCCTTGATACTACCAGCCAACTTTTCATCTAAAGTGGCTAGTTCCCCTGTGAGTTCTACTGCATCTTCAAATAATCCAATCGCTAAACCGTCCCCAGTCCACTCTAAAAGTGGGGTGTTACTCCCTCGAATCTCCATTTTTTGTATTCTTTGTAAAAGTATGTGAGTTGGTGGTTAGTTGTTAGTTGTTAGTTGTTAGTTGTTAGTTGTTCACCACCAACCACCAACCACTAACCACTAACCCTTAACTAATTCTGCAACAACATTGGCAAGTTCATCTGGCATGACTGGTTTGGAGAGGTGTTTTTGGAAACCAGCTGCTAACGCTTCTTGCCGATCCCTGTCTCCAGCATAAGCTGTCAGCGCAATAGCTGGGATTTGTCTTCCCCTTTCGCTGGGTAGATTTCTGACTTGGCGAATTAGGTCATAACCATCTATTTCGGGCATACCAATGTCGCTAACTAGCACATCTGGTTGAAAAGATGCTAGCATTTCCAGTGCTGAATCAGCAGATGTTGCCGCAGATGCGATCGCTCCACAATCTTCTAAGGCATAAACTATAAAATCACGAGAATCCTTCTCATCATCAACTACCAAAACTCTCACTCCTGTCAGGAGTAGGGAGTAGGGAGTAGGGAGTAGGGGGTGGGGAAATTTGCCCCTATTCCCTACTCCCCATTCCCCACTCCCTGCCAAAATTGGCAGTTGTACTGTAAATGTTGCGCCCTGTCCTTCTCCTGGACTGCTTGCAGCAACACTTCCGCCATGAAGTTCTATCAAGTGACGCACAATTGCTAAACCCAATCCCAAACCACCATGTTTGCGGGTGATGGAACCATCTGCTTGCCGAAAGGAATCAAATACGTAAGGTAGAAACTCAGAATGAATACCTATACCTGTATCCTTCACTGTAATTCGGGCATATGTTGGGCATTGGGTAGGTTTTTCCTTATTCGTCCGTCTCCAGTCCTGAGGTTCTTCTCCTATTCTCTCCAGCAACACTTCTACCTGTCCCCCTTGAGTCGTAAACTTGATTGCATTTGAGAGGAGATTCCAAACGATTTGCTGCAAACGATTGGGGTCTCCCAAGACAAAGAATTTTGACTGTGGATGCCACTGTGTTGCTTGTGGGATGAAAGTGACTGTAAAAGTTTCTTCTGTTGAAGCAAGGGGTGGGGATTTGGGTTCTTGATTTATAGTTTGAGTATTAGTTGGTACAATACTTGAAGTTTCATCTTGATTCTCTACTTCAGAATCTAAAATGGAAAACTTAAGATCGATAGATTTAGCTTGAGCTGCCAAACGCATGGTATCAATTGCAGCTTCAATGGCAGGAATTAAGTTTGTGGGTTGAGCACGCAGGGTTAATTTCCCGCGAATAATGCGAGAGACATCCAACAAATCCTCAATCAGTTGAGTTTGTAGCTTGGCGTTGCGCTCAATCGTTTCCAGCGCACGGGCAAGGGTTACCTCGTCTATCTGGCGGGTTCGGAGAATTTTTGACCAACCGAGAATGGCATTGAGAGGCGATCGCAATTCATGGGAAAGTACCGCCAAAAACTCATCTTTAATACGGTTTGCCCTTTCCAATTCTTCTTTTTGCTGTTTTAATTCGGCTTCTGCTTGTTGACGGGCGCGACGTTCTTCGGCTTCTCGCATTGCCCGCTTGACTGAAGGCACGACACGTTCCAACCGTTGCTTCAGTACATAGTCAGTAGCACCGCTTTTGAGAGTTTCAATTGCTACCTCTTCTCCCATTGTTGCGGTTACAAATATGAAGGGTATATTTGGTACCAAACGGCGTACCATCTCCAAAGCCAAAATTCCATCAAACCCAGGTAAGGAGTAATCTGAAAGAATCAGGTCAAAACGATCTTCCTCAAGTGCCTTCTGGAATTCAGCTTGGGTCTTCACTTGAACCAATTCGCAAAAAACTCCACCTTCTTTTAAGATGGCGTAGATAAGTTCTGTATCCAGCAAGCTATCTTCCAGCAAGAGAAACCTGAGACCAGACATTGTTATGTTCCTGCAAATCCGTGAGTACTGCGTGCCGGAGGTATGGAACCTGGAGGCGGTTCATTAATGATTGCCCAAAATAATCCTAACCCTCTAATGACTTCAACAAATTCATGAAAATCAATGGGCTTAACAACATAAGCATTTGTGCCAAGTTCATAACAACGAGTCAAATCTTGTTCTTCGCGTGAAGAAGTTAGCACAACTACTGGTACTACTCGCAACGCTGGATCGGCTTTGAGTTGTGTCAAAACTTCTAATCCATCAATTTTTGGTAGCTTAAGATCCAATAATACCACAACAGGATGACCCTCGCGCCGCAATCGATACAAGCCACGGCGGTATAGGTAATCCAATGCTTCTTCACCGTCTCGGACAACAACAACTTCATTACCCAAATGGTTTTCTGCCAGTGAAGTCAGGATTAACTCAACGTCGTTAATGCTATCTTCCACTAGGAGAATGCGCTTTAGTTCCATCGTTCGCTCTCTACTCTCCACTCGCTACTCCAAACCCCCTTGGTAGCGCAAAATAAAAGGTCGTAACCTTTTCTATTTCACTTTCTGCCCAGACACGCCCACCATGTCGATGAACGATGCGCTGGACATTTGCCAATCCAACACCCGTACCCTCAAACTGAGGATCGCTGTGCAGGCGTTGAAAAACACCAAATAATTTGTGAACGTATCGCATATCAAAACCAATGCCGTTATCTCGCACGAAGAATACCACTTCTTGTTCCTCACTGATACAGCCTACAGTAATTTCTGCCAAGGAACGGGTTTTGCTATATTTAATGGCGTTCTCTAACAAGTTACGAAGAACCAGTCTTAACATGGAAGGGTCACCATGGACTTGGGGTAGTGATTCTATTTGCCAAGAAATCTTACGATTTTTCGTTTCTGGTAATAAATCGCGTTGTACCTCCCGTAACAGTAAATTCATGTCTACGTTGGTATGGCGCATTTCAGAACGCCCTACACGGGAAAAAGTTAATAAATCATCAATCAATTTACCTGCTTGTTTGGTGGCTTCGGTGATAATGTCAAGGTAATGTTGGCTAGTTTCATCTAGCGATGTTTCTGCTAACCGTTTTTGCAACAAGTCAACGAATCCGGTGATGTGCCGCAATGGTGCTCTTAGGTCATGAGAAACTGAGTAAGAGAACGATTCAAGTTCCCTATTGGCAGATTCTAGCTGAACAGTGCGTTTTTTGACTCTTTCTTCCAGAGTTTCGTTGATTTGTCGCATTTGGGCTTCGGTTTGTTTGCGGTCTTCTATATCTATACAAGACCCGATGTAACCTAAAAACTCACCTTCTGGCGTCAATCTGGGTACACCAATATCAAAGAGCCAACGGTATTTGCCATCAAACCTCCTGAGGCGGTATTCCATTTGAAACCTAAGGCGTGCATCAAATGCACTCATATAAGTCTCCAAGCAATGCTGAAGATCTTCAGGATGTAGACCTTCTAGCCAACCATTGCCTGTTTCCATCTCCATTGTTCGTCCGGTAAATTCAAGCCAAGGCTTATTGAAGTAGTTACACAGTTTATCTCTACCAGACATCCAAACCATCATTGGGGCAGTATCCGTAACATGGCGAAAGCGCTTCTCACTTTCCGTTAAGGCTGCTTGAGTTCTCTTAAGTTCGCTAATATCAAGAACAAAGGCGATCGCTTCTTCCTGCTGTTCTCCAACTATAGTGCAGCCCACTAACACCGGAACGCGAGTTCCATCCTTTCGGATGTAAGCTTTTTCATAGGGGCTAGAGCTTCCTTTCACTTTTGCTTCGGCTAGCGCTGCTTCATCTAATGGTAAAAATTCTGGTGGTGTTAAATCTTTCCCCTCCAGCCTTTCCACAAGGAAATCTTTGCGAGTATAGCCAACTATGCTCAAAAATGCATCGTTGACCTCCTTAAGCCGTCCATGTATATCGCTGCTGATAATGCCGATTAAGTCTGATTCTACAAAGAACCGCAGTCGAGATTCGCTTTGGCGCAGGGCAATTTCTGCTCGTTTGCGATCGTCAATATCTGTACAAGTGCCAAACCACTTAGTAATAGTCCCGTTGCTGTCGCATAGTGGTAAAGCTTGTACTATATGCCAACGGTAAACCCCATCAAAACGTCTCAGACGATACTGTGCTTCAACTCTGTTTCCTGTCCTGAGTCCGGTTGTCCAACTTTCAAGCACACCAGGTAAATCTTCAGGATGAACCACCTGCTGCCAATCCCACCCTAAAGTTTGATGGAGTTGCAACCCAGTGTAGTCCAGCCAGCGCTGATTGAAGTACTCTATAAAACCATTGGGTTGGCTAGTCCAAACCAATTGAGGAACGTTTTCGACAAGCAACCGATAACGTTCTTCGCTCTCTCGCAACGCCTTTTCTGCTTTTTGACGAGTGCTATCTAACTGATTGAGAAACTTGGCATTTTGCCAAATTAAACCTAAAAAGATTCCATCTAGCAAAACGACAAGCAGTGATACGCTAAAAGCTGCATCGTATTGCTTAGCTGTTTGTCCCAAAAGAGTTAACCACCCCAAGATAAGGGGCAGAATCAAAACAGCTGGTATCCACAAACGGGCGATCGCACCCCCATTTAGTTCACTGGTAATTGTCCGCATAAACCCGGTGTTCGGACGAATATACAACACTCCCACACAAAGCGCTACAAAAGTTAGTGCTGTATGTAACGCCATTGAGGTAGTATAAACGCCTAAGTGGTAAAAATTTCTCACTCCGTAGATATAGCCGATTATTGTTTGGAGAGATATTAAGGCAACAACTATGCTTGAACCTTGAGATAGATAGTCACTGCGATTTGTCCTTTGCCCCAGTAACCACAGTGCAACACCCGATAACACAAAATTGAGGGCAGTGTTTACCCCCATTCGGCCAGGATGAGAAGTGTCTAAGGCGTTGGGTAAATCTTTAAACAGTAATTCGTCGATTCTTAAATTCCATCCTAAGATATATTGACACAAAGTGAGTAGACCAATAGAAGAGACTGCGATCGCTGTTAAACGAGCCACAAAACTGGATTTTCTCTTTTGTTCTCCTAAGATAGAATGCCACAGCGATACTCCTGCTAATAAAAAAGCGATCGCTGTATTTGCTTTCATACTGAGAAGTTCTGGAAGAACACTCTTGAGCAGGTTAATATCAAGTGTCCAGCCAATCAGTACAATACACCCCACAAAAATCGTAATGGCGCTTGTAACTTTTGATATTATTCTTGTCGTGGTGAAGTTAATCACGAGCCTTCACCTCAATTTTAAAGTTCTGTTTGCCGATATAGTATAGATAAAACCTCATTTTGAACATTACATAAATCAAACCAAATCAATCAAAATGTTTCTAAAATCTACCTTATGGCTGTTGGCAATACTTATGTAACAAGCCTGAGATAGATTTTATTAAAAAATTATTAAATTAGCAAAAACTTAAAAAACCGGGTTTTGATGCAGTCAGATCCCCGACTTCTCTGAGAAGTCGGGGATCGTGTAGAATTAGACGAAACGCTCATCAGCCCTCACCCCAAACCTCTCTCCTACAAGGAGAGGGGCTATCCATTGACCAAACACTTTTAGTTTTTTTAGGTGAGGAGCATATCAATTTGGAAAAAACACGTTTGCGATTGAAATCGCGACTATACAGGCGCTCGTCCGCAAGACAAGGACTTCTTATTAAGTCCACCTGCGTGGACGAGCGTTTGTGTAGCCCCAGAATTCTATTCTGAGGGCAATTCAATACTACTCGGATAAACGAAAATTAGAACCCCAGTTTCTTAAAGAAACCGGGGTTCTGACGCCTCAACGATTGTAATCCCTTGCAGTATTGGAGGGCAATTGGCAAATTCGGGACCTCCCTTTTAGGTGGAACTACTGATCGACTAAAGATTTGATAGTATTAACATCAATGTTAAATTTACTAGCAATTGTATTAATGATATTTTGTTCGGCAGATGTTATCTCATTTTGATTGCGAACAATTCTGTAACACTGAGCCAACACCGGTATGGCAAAATCTCTATTAAGTTGATTGAGAAGGGTATCCAAAGATTGCGGTGATTTGATATTTTGAGCAATAGTTTCTAATGAGTTAGAACTCAAATTTAGAGATTGCAATTCTGGCAAAACTTCTTCCCAAGTTTTCTCTGGATAACTAGCAAGAATCATGTGAACTAAGATTTGATCCATCACGGCTTCTTGCGCGATCGCTTTTTCCAGATAATTCTCACTTTCTTGCTTTAATTCTGCAAGCGTTTCCTCAGAAGACAACGACTTTGATATATCTATCTTTGTTTCATAAAATCGGCAAGCCGCATACCCTAATGAATAAATCATTGTTGCATTAGAACTAGCACCAATGACTGCACCGGCAAAAGGAACATTTTTCAGTAAGCCCAAACCGGCTGCCTTTAACAAACGACCCCCACCCAAGGCTAAACCAAAAATTGCCAGCACTTCGCCCTTACGAGCAGGATCTTTTAAATCTAATCCATAGGCGGCTGCAATTTGATAAACCATTTCCGATTGCAACTCTGTAGTAGCTGCCAAATCAATTGCCAAAAGTGCTACTGCAACTCCTGGCAAAACACTAGTTGCCAATCCAATTCCCCCTGCCATTGCTGCTTTCTCAACCATGATGCGATGAGAAATTTGGCTGGGTGATTCGTTGGGGTGTTCTAGCTGTAATTGTTTAACTGCTGCTGCTGCTTTTTCCAAATTGACGTTGTCAGAAGCACCGAGTAGCCAATTTAGATTTAAAACTCCTGATAGTTTTCTTATCAGCCAGTTTTCACCAAGATAATTTGCGACTTCCCCAGCTGTGTGGGTTGCTTGCTCGATCAAATTGTGTGTTTGTTTTGCTGCTGCTTCTCCCACTTCAGTAGCTGTTTCTGCAACTGCTTTGCCAGCTTCTACAGCAATAATACTTGCTGCTGTGCCTACTCCTACAGCAGTACCTAGTGCACAACCTAGTGACTCAGCAACGGATTCTAGTAAAGATGGTTTATCTTCTTTATCGTTAGTAGGGGGATTGCTTTGTTGTTTTTTGTCTACCATTTTTCACTACTTTCCCGATTCTAGTGACTACTGATGGTTGTAGCAAAGGTAGGGTCATTTTGGCTTCTATCTAGAAGGGTAAAATGATCTTTCATATTCGTATTTAATAAAAATCTTATTCAAATGACTCTCTGATTTCCAGCATAGGTTGTTCGCGATTTTCCATGAAGTCATCAGAGAACAAGTTTAAACTATCAAATAAAGCTCCCCATGGATTTTCTTTGGGAATTAAGACTATAGTATTACCTACTTTTTTCACATAAACCTCAGTACCCTGAATTTGAAATTCTTGAGGTAAAATAACGGATTGATTGTCACCACTCATCAATAATTTAGCAGTTTGCATTTTTAGCCTTCTTTATTTTTATTTATATTATGAATTATGCTACCTTTGGACTTCAAGCAATTGCATTATTCCTGCAAGAATTGGTACATATTGCTCAGCAGTCAGTGTTCCTAAATACGCTACGATCCGACTGATATCTAATCCTCTGGTTTGATCTAGCAAGGCAATGGAAGATTGAGACAAGCCTCCAACACCAGCTTCCAATCGTGGGTATAAGCTGGGATTGTTAAGCGCCCAAGAGCCAATTTGGGTGCTTAAAGGAGTAATTATTAGCATTTGATAGCGCACTTCTCCCGAAGGTATACCAACCACTATAGCAGGTCGAGTTCCTTGCTGTTCATGCCTTTTAGGAGTATGGGTAGGCAAAGCGACTATAACCACATCCCCACATGAAAGTAAATCAGGCAATCGCACCTTTACCACCAATAACTGTTAGTCCCACTCCTGGAATATACTCTACTGGCTTTCCTGGTGGCTGTCCACTGGGTCCCCAATCGTAAGAGTCTTCTCCCAACTCTGTTTCCACTTTTCTGATTTCCTCATCTAAGAGTTGCCAAAGCCTATGTTTATCTTCGAGGGGAAGGTTATCAATGGCATCTAGCAATGACTCAAAAGGAATTTGTAATCTTACACTTGCTTGCGCCATATTGTTTTTCCAAAAAATTGGTTTAATTTCTATTATGAATTATGCTACCTCTGTACTTCAACCATTGGAACGCTAGGATCTAAAAAATTTTGTTTCCTCATAATTTCATAGAGATTAATATCTGTTTCCAGTAAACAGGCGTGTCCGCAATCCGGTAGCACTAACATTTTGGCATTGGGTAAAAGATTCGTTAAACGTTTGGCTTCTTCTAGGGAGAGCAAAAGTCGATCCTGAGAACCAGCGATGACTAAAACAGGCTGAGTGAGGCGGCTTAACTGCGCGTCATCAACATAAAATTCTCTTAGTAAAGAAATTCTCCAAAGGACAGTTTGCGGCGGTACATAGCGTATGGTTTTGACAAGTTCGTGTCTGTCAGTTCGGGAAATACGTGACAAATTAGCTAAGAACGGTAACAAGCCCAATCCAGCAATATCATAAAGGCATGATGGCACTAGGGATGTCAGTTGAGATGCCCAACTTAAGAAAGGGCGTAGATGAAAAGCACTTGCGGAGTTAATGAGAACAATTCGCTTAAATAGCTTGGGTGCTTTTATAGCAACTTTCTGTGCTAAACAACCTCCAAAGGACTCTCCACACAAGTACACTTCTCGACAGGCGCTTTTTTCCAATTCTGCATGGATTAAGTCCAAGACGTTGTTAGTCAAAACATCCCAACTTGTTAAGTCATCCCGTGGTATTGCCAAACACCGGACATCAAAGCCTACTTCTAATCCTGCAGTTTGCGATCGCAAAAGTTGACCGGTTCCATCCATACCTGGTAAATAAACAAACAACGGCAATTCTGGCTGTAGCCGTTTGGGAGTTAGGAAGCAAGGTTTGAGTTCTACTTTGGTGCTAGTCATTGGTCATTGGTCATTGGTCATTGGTCATTGGTCATTGGTCACTGGTCACTGGTCACTGGATTCTAATAAGAACCTACACGCAACAATTGAGAAATTTCAGAATGACAGTGTTCTGCTAATTCTGTGACTATAGTTTTTGCTTTTTTTCCTTGATATTTTTCTTTTTGATGCGACTTAATCCAATAAGGTTGACCAATCAGTACGGCGACTCGACGATAGGTAACTAAAGGATGCCAGCCGGATTGATTAAATAAAGGTTCTGAGGGATCGAACAAACTTAATAATCTCAGGGGTACAGCAGATGTGTTAACTTCTTCAAGGGAGGCTATGGCAATTGGCAAAACTGCTAAGTCTGGTACTTGCGATCGCAATGCCAAATGGGCAAAACCTCTCTGAAATTCCCCTATACTATTGGGTTGGGTAAATTTCACCATCGGTTCTGTACCTTCAGGAAACACTCCTACCAATTGCTTTGACTGTAGCAGAATTTGTGCCTGGTGAAAAAAGCTTTGCTGGCGCTGTTGATTGGCTTCTAGAGGAAAGCACCCTAATTGCCCCGTCACAATCTCCCGCATGATTGGGACTTGTCCCATGTAGTGATGACAGGCAAAGCGGATCGGATTTGATAGGGCTGCCATCAAAATTGGTGCATCCATAAAGCTGCGGTGATTGCTCACTACTAACACACTGGCGTCTTGAGGAATGCGATCCTCATAGTAGCGAAATATTTTAGTTGATAGCGCCGCCAGTAACCATCGAGAAATCTCAAGAGGACTCTTCATTTTTTGACTTATTGCAGCTTATCTTGACTAAAATTTTACATTTCTTAACCAAGCAGTATGACTGCCTTAAGGTAGAAATATCATATCAAGATGCATCAAGAAAAATCCTGATGAAGAAAGGAGTTTGTATATCTGGTACTCTAAAATTTCATAAAAGTTTTCTCCAAATTCTTTAGTTAAATTCTCTTTTTTTTGGATAAATTCACTGAGTTTATCCTTGATTTGAAAAATGGGGAGTGAGGAGTCAGGAGTAGGGAATGGGGAAAAGAATTTTTTTCACGCGTTTCGGTAGACTCCGTTCATGATGCCTACTTATGAATCACTTTTGAACCAAGGAGATTTGCTAATCTTAAAATATGGATTGAAAATATAGTAGTTATGTAATATAATTACGTGGTTTTGCCTAAAGAAGTAAAATAGAAAACAAAACATATTTTTTAACAACTCGTTTTTACTCTGCATGAATCAAGTAAATAAAACAGAAAAGACGTTTGCACTCACAACACCACTGTACTATGTAAACGATTTGCCTCACATTGGCAGTGCTTACACAACGATAGCAGCAGACGCGGTGGTGAGATTTCAGAGACTGTTGGGACGTCGTGCTTTGCTGATTACGGGTACAGACGAACACGGACAAAAAATTCAGCGCACAGCAGAAAGTAAAGGACGATCGCCCCAAAGCTTTTCTGATGAAATGTCCCTTGGTTTTGTCTCTTTGTGGAAGTTGCTCGACATTCAGTACGATCGCTTTATTCGGACAACCTCACCTCGCCACGAACTCATCGTCAAAGAGTTCTTCGAGCGAGTATGGAAATCGGGTGACATTTACCAGGGACAACAAAAAGGTTGGTACTGCGTATCTTGTGAGGAATTTAAAGAAGAAAGAGAATTGTTAGAGGGTCACCGCTGTCCCATTCATACTAATAAAGAGGTGGAGTGGCGGGGTGAGCAAAACTATTTCTTCCGGTTATCTAAATATCAAACTCAACTACAAGCACTTTACGCGTCCCGACCAGATTTTATCCAACCGACAAGCCGGAGAAATGAGGTTCTGAATTTTGTCGAGGGGGGTTTGCAGGATTTCTCTATTTCACGTATCAACGTTGACTGGGGTTTTCCAGTACCATCTGACCCCAATCACACCCTTTATGTCTGGTTTGATGCTTTACTAGGTTACGTAACTGCACTGCTAGAACCCGAAGACGAACCAACTTTAGAGAATGCTACAGCCAAATGGTGGCCAGTCAACTTACATCTGATTGGTAAAGATATTCTCCGCTTTCATGCAGTGTATTGGCCTGCAATGCTCATGTCAGGGGGTTTACCTTTACCAGACAGAGTCTTTGGACATGGTTTTTTGACTAAGAATGGTCAAAAAATGGGTAAATCTTTGGGTAACACTCTCGATCCAGTGGCATTGGTTGGGCGTTATGGTAGTGATGCAGTTCGTTATTACTTTCTTAAGGAAATCGAATTCGGCAAGGATGGCGACTTTAATGAAAGTAGATTCATTAATATTCTAAATGCAGATTTGGCAAATGATTTAGGTAATTTGTTAAACCGCACTTTGAATATGGTGAAGAAATACTGTGCCGGAAATCTTCCATCGATAGCGAATGATGATATATCGTCGGATCATCCTTTGAAATCCATCGGTTTGCATCTCGGAGAACAGGTTCGCAATGCTTATGAAGCACTCGCGTTCAATCAAGCTTGCGAGGCTGTACTTCTGCTAGTACAAGTTAGCAACAAGTTTATTGATGAACAAGCACCTTGGTCGTTATATAAACAAGGAAAGCAACAAGCAGTAGAACAAGTGCTTTATGCAGTTCTTGAATCAGTGAGACTAGCTGCCTATCTTCTATCTCCCATTATTCCAAGTATTAGTAGCGATATATACCAGCAACTGGGCTTTGGAATAAATTTTAACGAACAAATAAAAACTTCAATAGCTGCTCCTTTTTCAATTCATGGAACATGGGGTGTACTCTCAGCCCAACAAAAGCTGGGTGAACCAAAACCAATTTTTAAGCGCATAGAACTACCTAAAAACGATTAGTTGTTTCAAGTTTCTTTTTCTAATTTATCGGGACTAAATTTATTAGTCCTGAAAAATTATCATAAACCACCCTATCTTGTAGATCTGGAAAAATCAGTATCAATTATTACATCAATAAAAAAGAGGTATGACAACAATGTTGAATAATCTAGAAAACGACTCAATATTTACACCGGAACAAGTTTTGGAAAATCGAGGTCGTGTAGCTATATTTATAGATGGCTCAAATTTATTTTATGCTGCACTACAACTGGGAATTGAAATTGATTACACAAAACTTCTATGCAGGCTAACAGGAGGTTCTAGACTCCTGCGGGCTTTTTTCTACACCGGAGTAGACCGAACTAACGAAAAGCAACAAGGTTTTTTACTATGGATGCGACGTAACGGTTACAGAGTGATTGCTAAAGATTTGGTACAGCTACCGGATGGCTCGAAAAAAGCTAACTTGGATGTAGAAATAGCTGTAGATATGATGGCTTTAGTAGATTCATATGATACAGCAGTGCTAGTCAGTGGAGATGGAGATCTGGCATATGCAGTTAATTCTGTGAGTTACCGTGGTGTCCGAGTAGAAGTCGTGAGCTTGCGATCGATGACGAGTGATAGCTTAATTAACGTTAGCGATCGCTATATTGATTTAGAAGCAGTCAAAGAAGATATTCAAAAAACACCCCGCCAAAGCTATCCTTATCGACCATTATCAGCAGGTATGGGTTTTTTGGAAGAACCTAGAGAGAGTGACACTCACTTGGAAATTCAAGAGCAGTAATGAATCAAAAAGAAAATAGACAAGGTGAGACAAGGGGGAATTTTCTCCCTCACTCTCTCACTCCCTCCATCTTTTTCTCCCTCCTCTGGCTCATAACAATTAGCCTAGTTGCCTGTGGAGGGGGACAATCTAACGTGGTTGATAAACCCCCGATCCAGAATCCTCCATCAAATGCTAAGGAAAGTAACTTGACTTTTATTGGCGTTTCCTTATTGCAGGCGGATGAACTGGGACGACCTATTTGGAAAGTGATTGCTAAACAAGCAAAATATACAAAAGATAAACAAATTGGTGAAGCAGAAAGCCCTTACGCCGAACTGTATCAAGATGGTAAAGTAGTATACCAAGTACAAGCACAGCAAGCAGATATTGAACAAGATGGCAAGCAACTCTTTCTAAAGGGAAAAATTGTTGCTACAGATCCTCTCAACGGTGTGGTATTGCAAGGTAACGAATTAGAATGGCGACCTAAAGAAGATTTGCTGATTGTTCGTAACAACATCCATGGAACGCACAAGCAACTGCAAGCAGTGGCGCAGGAAGCAAGAGTGAAAACTCGCGAACAGCACGTGGACTTTTCTGGAGGAGTCGTAGCACAATCAGTCGATCCGGTTATGCAAATGCGAACCGAGCATTTGATTTGGAAAATCAAAGAGGAAAAACTGATAGGCGATCGTCCCATGCAAATCAACCGCTACAAGAACAACCAAGTAACCGACCGAGGAAGAGGAGATTCTGCTGAAGTTAACTTAAAAACTAAGATTGCCACTATTAAGAAAAATGCTCAAGTAGAACTACTAGATCCACCCGTACAGGTAGCTAGTAATGAGATGACCTGGAACTTGAACGCGGAAATTGTGACCGCAAACGCTCCCGTACAGGTATTCCATAGAGAAGAAAATGTGAGAGTAACAGCTAACAGAGGAGAGATGAAGATACAAGAGAAAACAGTTTACCTAGCAGGAGATGTTTACGCTGTTGGGGAACGCCGTCAATCTCTGAAATCTAACAATCTCACTTGGTATCTTGATAAGAAATTAGTTGAAGGACAGGGTGATGTAGTTTACCGACAAATCGATCCCCCCTTAGCTTTCAAGGGTCAACAAGCTACTGGCAATATTCAAGCAGAAACGATTGAAGTTAGAGGTGGCAACTCAAATGATAGAGTTGTAACAGAGATTATGCCAAAAGAGTTGAAGAGTAATTAATTGACTAACCTCCATACACCATCTCATTCCGATTGGCTGCACCAAATTGGGGTAATGTGCTGGTAGCTGTATGGGGTGTTAGGCTAGCGGGTATGGCTGGAGCGACCTGTAATTGCTTGACAAGAGTTTGCAAGAATTGATCTTGTCCGGTGCGAAAAGCTGGTACGGTGTAACCGCGATTGATAATGGCAAACCAGACCAAACCGCGATCGCGTGTCGGTACAACTCCGGCTAAAGCACTGACATCCCGCAGAGTACCAGTTTTCATGACAGTCGCCGCCGGAAGGTGTCTGGAATGAAGTGTTCCACGATTGTCAAACCCTGCAGTTGGGAAGAAATCAGCTACAGTGAGCTGGTGGGCAAAAGCTTCCTTTTGAATTGCCATTAACATAGCACAAGCGGCTCTAGGAGAAATGCGGTTTTCTTGTCCAAGTCCAGAACCGTTAATTAATTGAATTTCCGACTGAGGAACTCTTGCGAGTCTCGCGGCTTTCGATTGTACAACGTATGCTCCCCCAACGGCATCAGCCAACATTTCTGCCATTTCATTATTGCTGAAAACGTTCATTTCTTTGATGATTTGCCTCAATGGCAGCGAACGGTGACGCAATAATAAGGTTTGTTGGGGATTTTGAAAAAATGCAACATCTTGTGCTAATAATTTCACCTGTCCGGCAATAGTCACTTGAGGTTTGAGAGTCCCTTTAGCCATCAGTGAATGCTGGAAAGAGATAGCACGAGACCAAGTGGCAGAATTGATAGCTTGTCTGAGCATTTGTCCTGCAATCAGTGGGTTGCGCTGAAAATTCATCGCAAAATTGCCATTAATTATCAAATTGCCCGTAATACGCTTAATCCCCATTTGGTTGAGACTGTTGCCAAGAGCGATCGCTTCTTCCCAAACAAACAACGGATCGCCACCGCCTGTTACGATCAAATCACCCTGTAAGACACCATTTTGTAACGATCCTGTGGTACTTACTAAAGTATGAAATTGATGGTTTGGTCCGAGTGTTGTGAGTGCAGCTAATGAAGTGGCTATTTTGGTTAAGGAAGCAGCAGGTAGAGGCGTTGTACCTTGATGGTTAGCCATGAGGATAGGTCCTGACTGAAGCCAAATCCCCTGATTTTGTGTTTGCTCTGGTGTGGTGACGAGTTTTAATGTTTGCAGTCCCTTAAGATACTGCTGCACAATGGCACTGCCAGATGGATTTGGATCGGGGGCAAGAACTAAGCCAGGGCTACTTTGCCAAGCTAGTATATCCAATACATCTGTAGGTTTAACCTGTACACCTGCCATCTCTAGCCAAATGGAAATTAACCCTGAACTAAATAATTCCAGCATCCGGTTTCCTTTGTTTTATATGCTACTCAATGTTTCGTAAGTTTACTGTTGACTCATTTTTGCTATGTACTGAGCCATGATAACCGCTAATGTTCCATTGCAAAAGTGGGTTGGATCGCAAAGTTTTTGTAGGAAGCAGAACCCTATTATTTGTATTTTCCGATCTTAGAGTTACCCTATTTTACTTTTTAATGAAAAAGGATGAAGGATGAAAAATTTATACTTCACACTTCATCCCACCCTACTCTACTCTTTAAAAAGCCGCCCACGTGGATCTACACACTTGAGCTATTGACTCGGTTTTATCTATCTGATATTTTCACACAGCCAACTTCTCAATCAGGCAATTTTTGGATTTTGGATTTTGGGGAATGGGCAATGGGCATCAGGAATTGAATATCTTTTACAATGCTCCATGCCCAATTCCCAATTCCCAATTCCCAATGAGTGCAGCGATCGCCGTAATTTCACGGTCGTAGTAACGGGTGTAATTCATGTTATGTTGGGCTTGGCAGAACCTCGAAGAAAGTATGAAGGATAAAGTATGAAGAATGAAAGGGATTCGGTACTGGGGTACTAGGTACTTGCAAATGACTACCAAAAGTTGTTTGGGGATTGAAAAGCCTCCTACAATTTTTCTGCATTTAGCCTAAGACCTAAGACCCAAGACCCAAGACCCAAGTTCTTTACCCTTTATCCTTCATCCTTCAGGAGAGGCATCTGGTAAAATTTGTAAGGTTTCTAGAAGCTCTGAGCAATGGGATCGACTTGCGTGCGGATCGCAATTGACGCAATGGGAGGGGATCATGCACCTAATGAAATCGTCGCAGGCGCTCTGCGAGCACGAGAAGAATTAGGTGTAGAAGTACTGTTGGTGGGCGATCCCCAACAAATTGAAAGCAAACTGCCGCCAAAGACCAATCTGGCGCATGTTGAAATCGTGACTGCTGAAGAAGCGATCGCAATGGATGAGGAGCCTTTAAGCGCTATTAGGCGCAAACCGAAGGCTTCCATCAATGTGGCCATGGATTTGGTGAAAAAACAGCAAGCAGATGCTGTCGTTTCTGCCGGACACTCTGGAGCAGCGATGGCAGCAGCTTTGCTGCGCTTGGGACGACTACCAGGAATTGACCGTCCGGCAATTGGTGCGGTTTTTCCCACAATGGTAGCAGGCAAGCCAGTGCTAGTCCTTGATGTGGGCGCAAACGTGGATTGCCGTCCAAAATTTTTAGAACAGTTTGCGGTTATGGGGTCTATATACAGTCAATATGTTTTGGGGACTCCAGAACCTAAAGTAGGTTTATTAAATATCGGTGAAGAAGACTGCAAAGGCAATGACGCTGCTGTACGCGCCCATCAATTACTAAAGGAAAAGACGCAAATTACTTTTATTGGTAATGCCGAAGGGCGTGATGTCCTCTCAGGTCATTTTGACGTAATTGTCTGTGACGGATTTGTGGGTAACGTGTTGTTAAAGTTTGCCGAAGCTGTTGGGGAGATTATGCTGCAGATTATGCGGGAAGAATTACCCCAAGGAGTGCGCGGTCAAATTGGTACAGCTATTTTAAAACCAAATCTCAGAAGGATTAAGCAGCGAGTGGATCATGCCGAACATGGGGGTGCTTTACTTTTGGGGGTAGGAGGAATTTGTATTATCAGCCACGGTAGTTCCCAGGCACCTTCGATTTTTAATGCAATTCGTATGGCAAAAGAAGCTGTCAACAACCAAGTGCTACAAAGAATTCAGTCCCAATATCAAAGCGTTCAGCAAGAAAGTGGCTAAATGTCATTTGTCAATTGTTCTTTGTCATTTGTAATGACTCTGGACAATTGACAAAGGACAAATGATTAATGACTGGTCACTGGTCACTGGTCACTGGTCACTGTTTAAGGAGATGCCGGAGTGCAAAATTTAGGAATAGCAATCACAGGAAGTGGTTCGGCAGTGCCGACTGCTTTCCTGGATAACCAGGCACTAACCGCACTGGTTGAAACATCAGATGAGTGGATAAGCACAAGAACGGGAATTCGTCAACGTCGATTGGCAAATCCTGGTGAATCTTTAACTGATTTAGCGGTTGCTGCTAGTCGTCAGGCGATCGCAATGGCTCAAATCAATCCGCAAGACTTGGATTTGATTTTGCTGGCGACTTCTACCCCCGATGACTTGTTTGGCACCGCTTGTAGAATTCAAGCAGCACTGGGAGCTACCAGTGCAGTCGCTTTTGATTTGACAGCAGCTTGTTCCGGCTTCGTATTTGGACTTGTCACGGCTGCCCAATATATTAGAACCGGAGTTTATCAAAACGTACTGTTAATAGGGGCAGATATCCTATCTCGTTGGGTAGATTGGCAAGACCGTGGCACGTGTGTATTGTTCGGGGATGGCGCAGGAGCAGTTGTCATGCAAGCCAATGAAACAGACGGCTTGCTGGGATTTGAACTCAGAAGCGATGGGACTCAGAATAATTGCCTGAATCTTGCATACAAAGCTAGCAATTTAGACCTAACTCAGGGTATCAGTGTTGGAAAAGGAAGCTTTATGCCGATCTCAATGAACGGCAAAGAAGTCTATCGCTTTGCCGTACAAAAAGTACCCGAAGTGATTGATAAAGCTTTATTCCGTGCCTCCCTTTGTGTTGACGAGATAGACTGGCTTTTGTTACATCAGGCAAACCAGCGTATTCTAGATGCTGTTGCCGATCGCATGAACATTCCAAAAGACAAAGTTCTTAGCAATCTTGCTAACTACGGTAATACTTCTGCTGCCTCTATCCCTCTAGCTTTAGACGAAGCAGTACGACAAGGTAAAATCAAACCCAGTGACATTATAGCCGCCTCCGGTTTTGGAGCAGGTCTCACTTGGGGTGCCGCGATCTTTCGATGGTCTCGGTAAATATTAGTGAGTAGTGAGTAGTTAGTGCTTAGTAAGCTGTTATGCTTTTAATTTACATAGTAGGGCGGGCGGAGACTCCCATCCTACTCATAGTTAGGTTTAATGAGGTTGTGCAAGTTAAAGCATTTTTAGCTTAGTTAACCACTAACCACTAACGATGACAGGCGAGACGCCTGTCCTACGCCACTAACTACTGACTGAATGATTAAATGACAAAAACCGCATGGATATTTCCCGGACAAGGTTCGCAATCCTTGGGTATGGGAATAGACTTACTAAATCTACCATCTGCAAAAGAAAAGTTTGCCCAAGCTGAAAGTATTTTGGGTTGGTCTGTCGTTGAAATTTGCCAA
The DNA here is from genome assembly GCF_000346485.2 of Scytonema hofmannii PCC 7110. Lineage (NCBI taxonomy): Bacteria > Bacillati > Cyanobacteriota > Cyanophyceae > Nostocales > Scytonemataceae > Scytonema > Scytonema hofmannii. The sequence goes on along the minus strand of NZ_KQ976354.1, from coordinate 9,828,433 downwards.
ACAAATGAGGAGAAGCTATCTCGCACCCTCTACACTCAACCTTGCCTGTACGTGGTAGAAAGCATACTTGCTGATATTTTGCAAGAAAAGTATAGCCCGGATTTAGTTGCCGGTCACAGTTTGGGAGAATACATTGCCCTCTATGTAGCGGGTGTCTTCGAGTGGTCGGATGGGTTGCGCCTGGTGAAACATCGCGCAGAACTTATGGATAGTGCTGCGGGTGGTATGATGGCAGCATTGATGAATTTTGACCGAGAAAAACTGGAAAAAGCGATCGATGAAAATTTGGATGTAGTGTTAGCAAATGACAACGGCCCCACACAGGTTGTTATTTCTGGGACTCCAGAAGCTGTTCAAGCAGTCATGTCCCAAGTTAAGGCAAAACGTGCGATCGCCCTCAATGTTTCAGGCGCGTTTCATTCACCTCTGATGGCAGAAGTTGCGGCTGAGTTCCAACATATGCTTGATTCCGTAGAGTTTCAACCAGCAAAAATGCCAGTCTTATCAAATGTAGACCCAGTTCCATCGACTGATCCAGATGTTTTAAAACAACGTTTAAAGCAACAAATGACGGGCGGAGTGAGGTGGAGAGAAATTGCCTTGGCATTGCCTGGAAATGGAATTGAGCGAGTTGTGGAAATTGGACCAGGTAATGTTCTGACTGGTTTGATTAAACGAACTTGCTCTGGTTTAGTTTTAGAAAATATTCGTTCTACGGCTGAAATAGGGAGTAAGGAATAGGGAGTAGGGAATAGGGAAAATTAGGACAAAAAATAAGACAAACTAATTTCTCGATCTTGATTCACAGCCTCTGACCCAATTACCCCCACTCTCCACTCCCCACTCCCTACTCCCCACTTCTTTATGTCTCGAAACCGCGAACCATTTGCCAGTCTGTTACTTTACTCCGCTTTGAAGTGGACAGTAGTCAGCCCCATACTACAAGTCTATTTCCGAGGGCGAATTTACGGTGCTGAAAACATTCCTCAAACTGGACCACTTGTGGTAGTAAGCAATCATGCTAGTAACTACGATCCGCCACTCGTTTCTTATTGTGTACGCCGTCCTGTAGCTTACATGGCAAAGGAAGAACTTTTTAAAATCCCCATTTTAAAACAAGTTATTGAGTTGTACGGGGCTTATCCAGTCAGTCGGGGTAGCGCCGATCGCAGTGCAATTCGTGCTGCCTTAAAATATTTGGATGAGGGGTGGGCTGTAGGTGTTTTTTTACAAGGCACTCGTACCCCTGATGGACGTATTACAGATCCAAAACGAGGTGCTGCACTTATTGCTGGTAAGGCAAAAGTCCCTCTTTTACCTGTATGTTTGTGGGGGACTCAGGAAATTGAGCAAAAAGGAGCTGTAACTCCTCGTTCGGTTCCAGTGACTGTAAGAATTGGTGAGTTGATTGATGCTCCTAGTTCAACAGATAAAGAGGAATTGGAAGCCATTACGAAACAATGTGCAGCCACAATTAATGCCCTTCACGATCTAGGGCGTTGAGGTGTGAGAAAACACTAAGCTTCACCAAACCCGGTATTTCTTAGATACCGGGTTTCTCGATCTAAGCATGATTTGCAATTGTATCGAACAATCAGAAATATGCTTAAAGGAAGTGGCAATTGTTGCTTTGGTTATGTCAATCTAATAGGAGATTTAATAAAGTTTTCCCAACTTAATATATGAGCGGTTTTGATGCCAACGATTTTTGGCACCGCCTGAATAATCTGGCGCTAGTTCGTTTTTTGCTTTTAGTGGCATCTGGCTGGGCAATTGTACTACTTCTGGCTTACTTTGAATCAGTCATCGTGATTTTCTCATTTGCTGCAATTCTAGCTTTTTTACTAAGCTATCCCGTACAATGGCTGAGGCATTTTTTACCTCATAGCATAGCAGTTGTTGTCATTTTCTTACTGAGCATTGTCATTCTTGGTGCTTTGACGATTACAGTTGGTTTAACAGTTTTATCTCAAGGACAACAATTAATTGATAGCGTCAGTGCGTTTTTAAACTCTTTGATACCGTTAGTAGATCGACTAGAAGAGTTTCTTCGCAATCGGAATTTACAAATTGATTTAAGTGTCATAGAAGAGCAACTGCGAAATCAAGCTATATCTATGCTTGTTACAAGCTTGAATATTTTTCAAAGCTTTATTACTAACTTTGTGACTTTTATCTTAATTGCCGTTGTTGCTTTTTTTATGCTGCTTGATGGAGAAAAACTTTGGCAATTCATTATCAAAGGAGTACCACAGCGAAGGCGAGATAGATTTACACGCATTATAAAACGTAACTTTTTAGGTTTTTTTCGAGGTCAGTTAATCTTGACATTATTTCTCACATCTTCAACTTTTCTTGTATTTCTAGTACTTAATGTACCTTTTGCATTAATATTATCAGTAATAGTTGGATTGCTTGATATTATACCTGGTATAGGAGCTACGTTAGGAGTTAGTGTTATTACACTCATTATACTATCTCAGAGTGTTTGGCTAGCCCTGAAAGTATTAGCGGCTTGTATTGTTCTTCAACAGATACAAGATAACTTAATTTCACCTAGAATTATGCAAGGAGCACTCAATCTCAACCCTGTTATGATATTTTTTGCTTTGCTTGTAGGTGCTAAAGTCGCGGGGCTGTTAGGGATTTTTATTTCTATTCCCATCGCTGGTGTTATAGTTTCTTTATTTGAAATTGATGAAATGAAGTCAGAGGTTTAGTTACATGACCAATCAAGATTTAAGAGCAGAACTAACAGAAAATTTGGATGAAGCCGAGTGGTCATGGCTAATTCCTCACGTGCAACGCGATGCAGTTATTGTGGTTGTAGAAGGACTGGACTTGCTAGATGTGGGAGTCGCAATAGCTAGCAATCGTGTTTCAGAAGTGCAAGCTTGGATTGATGAAGCGTTGATTGCCAAACCCTCTGTGACTCAAGTAGGAGAATGGAACGCGCAGCAAGAAAAGCGGTTTAATACTCTAATCGTCCAACCATTTGTACTGGTGCAAGAGAAGATAACAGTATAGGTTCTGAACCGCACCCTGTAGCTGATACACGCAGATAGCAGCAATTAAGATCCGCGTTCGTCTGCTACAGGCTGCGGTTGCAAAAAAGGATATTAGCTTAATCGGTCAGAAGCCCCACGTCTCACCATGTACTCATGGGAGCGTGGGATGAATGACCGGACAAAAACGAGACGCACCCTAACCGTTTTTTCCCGTAGGGGAAACAGTCCGGGGTGCAGTTGAGTTTTTGTCAATTTCTTTTGGCTGGGGCAAAGAGTCTATAAGTTCTTCAACTACTTGAGTCATTGTTTTATCTGCTTGTGCTGCATATAATTGCAACTTATTTAATCTTCGAGATGATATCCTGATTTTTAATGATTTATCTTTCATAATGTACCCCCAATGTTCACTCTTTAATGCTATCATAGGTGTAACAAAGAAGGGGATTAAAAATGTTGCTTAATTATCAGTATCGAGCTTACCCAGATACCAATCAAAAACTAGAATGGAATACCTGGTTGAGAATTTGTCAATACTGGTACAACAAGCAACTAGGAGATAGATTTGATTGGTGGGAGAATAACCGTACTTTTCTTGATGTTTGTTCAATAATCAGTTGTCCGTTACCTCAATTACGAGACAATCCAGATTTTTACTCTCAAAAAAAACAACTTCCGGATATTAAAGAAGACTTGTTTAAAGTGGGTTATTCTGGAGAATTACTAGATTTTTCTCGTGTCCCCTCTCAAACGCTGCAAGATGTTTCTAAACGAGTAGATAAGGCTTTTTCCCGTTTTATTCAAGGAGACAGCAATGGTAAACGTAGTGGAAAGCCACGTTTTAAAAACGCTGCACGCTACCGCACCATGAGGATTGAAGGTCAAGCCATTACGATTGAACGAATTGAGTCATACTGGTTATTTTTGTCATTCTCCAAGCTTGATAATTGGATAAAAGTTCGTTTACATAGACCTTTACCTAATGGCTTTGTACTCAAAAATGCGCTGCTAACTAAGAAGACTGATGAATGGTATATTACGATTTGTCTAGAAGACCCGAATGTACCTGTTTTTACGCCAGAAGATGTCATCCCAAACTGGGACAATACACTGGGTTTGGATGCAGTGTTGCACGAAGATGATTATTTGGCAACTTCAGAGAATACCAAACTACCAGCGTTAAAGTCTTTCAGAAAGTCTGAAAAACGTCTAGCCAAAGTTTCTAAACGTAAATCCACTAAGAAAAAAGGTAGCAAAGCACGTCGTAAACTTGCCAAGAGGGAAGCTCGCGTTCATCAACGTATTGCCAGGGCGAGGAAAGACCATGCATTTAAGACGGCTCATGCTCTAGTTCGGACAAATAAAAAAGTTTTTGTACATGAAGATTTAAATTTAAAAGCTTTATCAAAACGGAACAAAGCCAAACTCGATGAGAACGGCAAGTATCTTCCAAATGGTCAGTCAGCCAAGTCGGGTTTAAACAAATCTTGGAACGACGCTGCCTTTGGACAATTTTTCACAATCCTAGAATACATAGCTTCAAAAGCTGGGACTAGGACAATAGCAGTGAAACCTGCATACACGTCTCAATTACTCGCGTATCGTGACGAATTCATCTTCACTGATTGTGATATACGCGAGTACTGGGATGAAAAAGAATTGCTTTGGGTTGACCGCGACATTAATGCCGCTCTCAATTTAAAGCGTGTTGGGCTGGGACTGTTCCCAACAATAAAACGCCGTAGAGAGAATCCCGTAGTAGCAGACTCTACTACCAATAGTACCTCGAAGGAAGTTCTAGTAGTTCTTAGGAATGCTAGAAGCCTACACTTCCGCAAGCGGTAAGTGTAGGTAGTTCACACTACTGCTTGTATTTATTTTTGTAATTCTTCACTTCCTGCATAACCAGTGGCTATCCAAACAATTGACCTGACGCCATCGCGGATAGATTTTTCAATTGGTTCGGGAGAAGTGGCAGAAGGAACCGATACTGGTTTAATATTAATTCCTCGACTACCCAAAATAATTTTGCCAATAACACGGGCGCGACGCATGTGGTAATCTGAAGTTACAAGATAGACGCTCTTAATGCCTTTTTTTTCTAAATCATCAACAAGTGTTGTAAAATTTTCTACTGTATTTTGCGCTCTGTAATCTAAATATAAACGCTTTGGATCGATTCCAGCTTTTCTAAATACTCGTCTCGTGATCGTTGGTGGACTACCTCCAGTAATCCAAATAGGTAGATGTGGGTTTTGACGAGCAAGATCTGCTGTAAATTTCTCTCGCTCTAACTTTGATGTTGAACCGCCCAAAACTAAAATTGCTTGGGGGCGCACAAATTGGTTTTGCATTTCTTTGTAACCCCACCACAGCATGACTGGTAAGGTTAAAAGCATAAACCGAGAAGAAATAGCTTTCAATGATGGCTTACTCAAGGTTCTATCAAAGAGTGACTATTTGAAACAAGAGTTTTGTTAGTTGTTAATTGTTAGTTGTTAGTTGTTAGGGGCGCAATGTTGCGCCCGTACAGCGATTAGTAGAGGCGTGAGGCTCCCATCCCATACATAAAGTAAAGGGTACAAGACTGAGGTGATGGTACTTTACCCACTAACTACTATCTACTAACTTTATTTAAAACGGGACTGGCCAGGTTCGAACCGGCGGCCTAGCGCTTCAGATTTGTGTGAGTTTCCCCACTCTCTGGACTATACCTTCACCATAGGCTTTGTACCTTTAGGCGGTGGCTTACTAGTCTCTACACCTTCCCTCGATTTTGGATTTTGGATTTTGAATTTTGGATTATACGACTAATCTAAAATCTAAAATCTAAAATCTAAAATTTCTGGGCTTGGCTCGGTATTCCCTTATAGTTTTCCCATGAGGGCTTTTCTACTCTTTAGGGTTCACCGAATTTAACCACATTCACTCATAGAGTTTCCTCTATGGTGCCCGATACTTCAGGAGGCGCTCGCTCTATCCAACTGAGCTACAGCCCCAGAAAAATAACACCACTTCCATGATACCACTTTTAGGGGGACTGCCAGGAGTTTTCCCAAGCTTTACCTCCTATCTCTAATCCACAAAGAAAGCTACTTGCCCTCAGGATAATTTTCCCTTTTTCAGTACTATTGTCTCGCAGTTCTAAATTTAACTGACCTTGCATTGTGTCACGACAACAGAAAATTAAACCTTCAGATGTTGGCGCACGTAAAGGAATTCCAGGTAGATTGGTAGTTCCTATGACTTCTACTTCATAACGGGAATTTTTGGCTTGAATTTGCCATTTTCCCCAAGGGCTGATATTCCAACTAACTTGGGAGTTCCAAGGTACAAATTCGTAAAATTTCCCCTGATAGTGCAAGCCTACCATCGCTACAGATTCCATCCACCACAAAACACCACGCCTTCCTCCACCTGCGGTTAGGGCAAGATCTGATTCGCCTTCAAAGCTATTGCAGTTCACCCAAAACCATTTTTGCGGAAAAGCACCTCCCCAATTTTTCTCGCTGTAGGCTGGCGCATTGGTGAATTCATAACGTTTGCCATTCCAATCAATCCAGCCAGAAGCTAAGCCATGTGCCATTAAAATTTGCCATCCCGGCTCAAAAATCTGTAGAAATGACAGCCAACCTGCAGTGGATTGCTGAATGCTACCCCGATCGCCCCAGCCGTAGATGGGTTGAATTTCGTATTGCCAACGACAATATTGACCGGTTGCAGGGTCTTTGATGACTCCTTGGTTTAGGGTTGCTGTTGCTTGGTAACCTTCTAAAATCTCGCGTTCAAACTCCTGAGGATGTAGATAATGGGGATTTTGGATTTTGGATTTTGGATTTTGGATTTTGGATTGAGGATTGGGTTTTTCCTTACTCCCTCTCCCTATTTTTCCCCAATGTCCCAAGCCCAGTACATCTCGGCTTGCCCAAAATTTGCTGGTATCGGGAAAGGTACGCCACAGATACTCATCGTTTGGGCCAAGAATTTGTGCTGCGCCACCACTGTGAGGTTGACTGCCTTTTGGGTCTTCTATTGAGTACATAAAAGCAAATGTTTGACCCTCTTGGGGCAAAGTGACGCGGTAGTACCAACCTTCAAAGAAGCGGCGACTCGTACTATCCCAATGGTAACCGCTATGAGGTGTTTGAATGGAATGATAAGGATTTTTGAGAATAGTTAGCATGGATTTACAATTGATATTATTTTTCCTAGTATGAGCGATCGCCTGGACTTAAAGCTTGCCTATGATATTCTTGGACTGACTCCTGATGCATCGCCGGAGGATGTCAAGCAAGCGTACCGCCAACTGGCAAAAACTTGGCATCCTGATAGTTTTTCTGAAGCTAAGCAAAAGCAAGAGGCTGAGGAAAAAATTAAAAGAATTAACCAAGCTTATGAGTTACTAAAGTTTATCAAACCAAGTTTGACCAAGTCATCTTCTTCTAAAAATTCAACTTCAACAAATAAAACAAAAATTTCCTCCAATCGTTCCGAGGCTGAAACTTTCTACAAATGGGGTATGGAACAAGTCCAACAGAAGAATTATATTGAAGCGATAGAGAACTTTACACAAGCAATACGCCTCAATCCTAACTATCTTGAAGCTTACAAATATCGAGGGCTTGTCTGTTCAAAAATGGGGTGGGAAAATAGAGCAGCTTCTGATTTTAGAAATGCAGCCAGACTGGAACGAGAAGCAAGAAAACACGAAACTGCACCACCAGCTTCAAAACCTCCTAAGAATACATCACAACCATCCAGTGAAACATCCACATTCACCTCTCCCTGGAAATGCGTCTACACGCTCAATCATGCCAATTGGGTTTTGGCGATCGCAATTAGCCCAGATGGTCAAACTTTTGCTAGTGGAAGTAGTGATAACACAATTAAAATTTGGCATCTTAACACGGGAAAAGTGCTACATACTCTCACAGGTCATCTTAAATGGATAAGGTGTCTTGCATTTAGTCCTGATAGCAAAACTTTAGTGAGTGGTAGTGATGACTGTAGTGTCATGATTTGGGAAGTGGCGACAGGTAAACTACTCAATACAATTAAAATTCATTCAACTCCCGTTTTTGCCATTGCTTTGAGTCGTGATGGTCAATTGTTGTTTAGCGGTGGTCGGGATACCACTATCAAAATTACACACATAGGTATGGAACAACTGCTGCACGTTCTTAAGGGTCATTCTTACTCTGTTAGTTCTTTAGCTATTAGCCCAAATGGAGAAATTTTAGTCAGTGGAAGTGGTGACAATAGTATTAAAGTTTGGCAGATAAAAAGTAAAAAAAATTTACAAACTTTTACCAAACATTTAGGTAGGGTAACTTGTGTTGCGATCGCCGCCAATGGACAAATTTTAGCCAGTGGAAGTTATGACAAAACTATCAAGTTGTGGGATATAAATACAGGTAAGCAAAACAATTCTCTAACAGGGCATAGTGACTCTGTTTGGTCTGTTGCTATCAGCCCCGATAGTCAGCAAATTGCCAGTGGTAGTGCGGATAGAAGCGTGAGGTTGTGGCAAACTGACACGGGAGAGCAGCTTTACACCATAGGTCATCATTCTGATTCGGTTAATGCTGTTGCTTTTAGTCCGGATGGCAAGACTTTAATTAGTGGTAGTCGAGATACAACAATTAAGATTTGGCAAAGTTAACTATTTCTGGAAAAATCTTCAAGTTTTTTGGGAATAATTAACTTAGATTGACAGTGCATCCCCTGACTCCGTATGAGCGATCGCATGAGCATAGAAGAAGCTTATTTTGTTTTAGAACTAAAACCCGGTGCGTCGCAAGCGGAGATCAAGTATGCTTACCGCAAGCTGGTGAAAATTTGGCATCCTGATAGTTTTCCACAAGCCAAACAAAAGCAGGAAGCAGAGGAAAAAATAAAAATTATTAATGAAGCCTATAACAAACTTAAATCTTATCAGCCTACTTATACAGAACAACCCCATCCAAGTGAATTTTATCAAACTCCAATAACAAGAGTTTATGTACATCGCTTCAATGCTGAAGCATTTTACAACGATGGAGTCGAGAACGTAAAATTAGGAAGATACGAAGACGCTTTAACCGACTTTACCCATGCAATTCGGCTCAATCCAAATTATATAGAAGCATACAAGTACCGTGGATATGTTTGTTCCATACTTGGTTACGAACATCGAGCCGCCTCAGATTTAGATAAAGCTGCACAATTAGAAGGGCACTTAAGGATTAGAGAAAATTATTCGTCGCCCTCATCAAGACGTTCCAACCGCTCGAAACGGAAATCTCAGTCAAAATCCCTGATAGGCAGGTTTTTTCGGTGGATAAAGAGTTTACTTGGGTTTAATCGACGATACCGATAGGCGAAGCTTGTACCCTAACCGCTTCTGTAAATGAGAAATTCCAAGCACAGATTGTCTGTGTTTCTTGGAAGAAGATGAAGGTAGCTCTTAAAATCGCGTTGCAAGATCCAGCTGTTTTCTCTCCAAGTACCAACCACAGCAAACCACCCATTATGACCAAACTTCATTGGCTAGAAGTTAGCGAATACGCCTCAATTTCTCTCTCTGCATTAGGTTTAGTCGCAACAACACTCACTCAACAAATGATTTATGTAGCAACTCCCCTTACAATCACAGCCTGCTTGAACGTCGCCAATCGGGAACGGTTAAAGTACTTGAAAGAGCAGAATCAGCAAGAAATGATGGCAAAACAAGATCTACTCCTCGATCCACTCCGTCAGCGTCTTGCTAACTTTGATACTTTTACCCAGAAACTGAGTACAAAAACAGAAGAACAGCTTGAAGAACTGCGAAACAACCAACAGCAAAGTTTAGATACTTTTACGCAGCGTCTTGCACAATTTGAGACAGCTTTTCAAGATTTGAGAACAACATTTCAGCAACAAATAGAAGAATTACAAAGGTATCAGCAAACACAAAATATTGATGCTTTTCGACAGCATCTGACCCAGCTTGATGCTTTTGTACGGCAATTAAGTGAAAATACTCAAAATCAAATGAATCCACTCAACCAGCGTTTGTCCCAAGTGGATGTTTTGACACAACAGTTAAACCAAACTACCCAACAACAACTTCAAGAACTGCGGCGTTGGGAGCAACGTCTCATTCAAATCGAAACCTCAATACAACAACTGAGTGCGAACACTCAAAAACAGCTTGAACCCGTCACTCAAGGTTTAGCTCAACTTGATGTTTTTACACAGCACCTCAATCAAAGCACCCAACAACAGATGCAAGGTTTGCAGCCTTGGGAAGAGCGCTTCTCTCAACTTGATGCTTTTACACAACAACTCAGCAAGAGCACTCAAAAGCAGATAGAAGAATGTTTAAATGCTTTAGCTCAACTCCAAACGGAAGTACAAGCGTTAACCTGGATAGTCACAAAGACAAAACCTCAGTTTCAAAATGAGACAGAAAGCGGACAATCCAAAAATTTTGAGACTCAATCACCTCAAGCAAAAGTCAAATTACTCGCCCCAATATCAACAAAGCCACAAAACACTCAACTCTCACCAGTTCCCCTAAAGCAACCCTTGAATCCACAGATTAATCAGCAAACAATAGCATCTGCACCATTGGTCACTGCATCTACAATTATGCAGGAAATACTCTTTCAAAGCGTCCTTCAGGGGCATTCAGATAGAGTTATGTCTGTTGTTTTTAGTTCTAATGGACAAGTCTTAGCAAGTGGAAGTCATGACAAAACTATAAAAATTTGGGATCTCGCTAAAAAGGAAGCCCGTACTCTTCAAGGGAGAGAAGAACCTTCTCGAGTTAATGCAGTTGCATTTAGTCCAGATGGCAAGATTTTAGTGAGTGGAAGCGATGATAAAACTGTTAAGTTGTGGAATGTTGTCACAGGAGAAGAACTTTTTACTTTTACTGGGCATAAAGACAAAGTTTCTACTGTTGCTTTTAGCCCAGATGGAAAAACTATAGCTAGTGGCTCTAAAGATAGAACTATTAAACTTTGGTCTACAGATACTTATAAAGAAATACATACGATCCAAGGACATTCTGATGAAGTTCTATGCGTTGCTTTTAGCTTTGATGGCAAGCTTTTAGCAAGTGGAGGTGCTGGTAATGATAAAACTATCAAAGTTTGGTATTTGTCTGAGGATAAATTTTTAACTCTTAAAGGAAATGCTAATTCTTTTGGGGGCATGAATTCTGTTGCTTTCAGTCCTAATGGAAAGCAAATTGCAAGTGGCAGCAGCGACAAGACTATCAGAATTTGGCAATTGCCCAACGGTCAAGAACTACAGACGCTCACAGGGCATACAGATGATGTTTGTTCCGTTACCTTTAGTCCAGATGGCAAAACTTTGGCAAGTGGTAGTAGAGATAAAACAGTGAAGCTTTGGCAATTGGATACAGGTCAGGAACTCCGCACTTTCACAGTTAATGAAGATGCCGTTTATTGTGTTGCCTTTAGCCCAGATGGTAAAACTTTGGCTGCTAGTGGCAGTGGAGATAAGACAATTAAGTTATTGCCGTGTAATTAAGTCGTTACAACTACAAGTAACTAGTCATTTGTCATTTGTCACCAGTTCTCCATTTGCTGCTACTTTGCCTAATTGCACTTGTTAAAATTCCCAAAATCTTCTTGACATCTTTGATGTAATATTCGCTTAAATCTATTGAAATAATTTGGTCTTCTAACTTCAAAAACTGCCAAATAGTGCCGATAGTCACAACACCATAAATTGTTTTTAAAGAATTTCCCTGTAGCTTATTAAATAATTGTGCTGCCACCATTTCTGCAATACATTGTGCCAAACCTGATTTTAAGTTTTCATTCTTAGTTTCTACAAGCGTAATTACAGGTGCGCGGACAAAAAGTTGTTCTTTAGACAGGCTCAATATAAAATCACAGAAACCGTTCAGCCCAATTTGACTATCAACAGTAAAATCAACACCAGAAAATAAACTTATTTCATAATTAAATTTACGTCTGACTTCCAGTAAAATCGGACTAATTATCATCTCAGATCTGGCTTTTTCTGTGTTATTGGAAACTGCTAAATCTACATTTTCGCGGAGAATTGTTACTAGTAGATCGCTACACTCTTCTTCTGGCGCATTTGCAAACAGTCCGGAAGCCTCATTAACTGTCAACTTAAAAGTTTGGATAACTTCACTTAATCGAAAATCACTGTAAGCCATATAACTATAACCATCCTATTTTATTTTGGAAATCTAGGTAGGGTGAGCATTTCCCACCCTATACCATTGGAATTTTTATCAATGGCAAATGACGCTCCTGACTAGTTAACTTCAATTGTGCCGACTTACTTAGGGGTTAACTTTGATTATCGAGACCGATGCTCTAGTAAGTTATAGAAAATTTAAGAGAATATTAAGTAAAGTCAAAGCTCATGAAATTCGGTAAAAATTTTGACCGTTATCAAAAGGGCGTGTTAATTTAAACATAGGCACCAAACAAGAATAAGTTTAGTCAAAAGTACATACTAGATCTAGTGCCTCCCGCATCTAGTAAGTTCGCGATCGCCAGTCAGGTTTTGTGTTCCGTAAATGTGTTTTCGCCTAAAGGTAAGCAATCCTCGGCTAAAGACCGAGGGCTTCAGCAAAAGTTGAAGCCCTAGCTTACCAGACTCAGTACTTCGCGTACTACGTTCAGAGTAAGTGTTAAAGTTCCTACCTATGGATGCGTAGCTAGTCTGTAGCTCTAGAACCAAAAGATTAAACAGGTGTATGGGTTAAACCAGTGTCTTTTGGATGTGCCGATTCTGAACATTGTCGAAGCTAACATTACTCCCGCAAGGGAAGGCTCGTTTGAGCAAAACCATTATTCCTCCCCAGTCTAAAGACACAAGGATTCCAGGCTCCCGGAGGATTTTAGAGCCATTTATTGAGTTAGTTTGGAGGTTTTTGAACGTACAGCAAAAATGTTTGCCTAGCTGTGAATAAAAGAACACAAATTTCTGAACAGGTTTAGTTGCGAATTTTGTCCACCTTAGCTGAGTTACTTTACTGTTTTTTTATCAATCGATCGAATTAACCATAAACCGCCAGAAGCTGCTTGCAGTAACCTATAGTAGCTTTTGGCGGTTAGTTCATTGAAATTGTCTCTACCCTGACCCCGATTCCTGTTCTCTAAACCTTTTCATTCACTAAAGTAATGATAGTCACTTCAGGTGGGCAGAACAAACGTCCTGGGGGGTAAGTTCCCAAACCACGATTGACGTAAAGTTGATTTGTCCCTACTTTGTGGAAACCCTGCGCCCATTCCCAATGTTTGACGACTTTCGTGCAGTCTCCTCGCAAATAAGGCACCCAGCGCCGGATTTTTTTAGAAACTTTGCGAACAAACTTTTTGTAATAAACCACGACAGGTCCCACTATTGGAAGCACAATTTGACCGCCGTGAGTATGACCGGATAATTGCAAATCGACTCGCCATTTTTGCAAAATCTCGGCTGTGTCGGGATTATGGGATAATACAATACAAGGTTTGGTAGCTTCTAACCGATCCATAACCAATTTGGGGTTAAATTCTTGCGACCAATAATCAGCTAACCCCACGAATGGTAGTTCTTGACCAAATGGATAACCAATTTCATTCCAAAGCACTGTAACACCAATGCTGTTAAGTGCATCCGTGACTACGGCTTTTGAACGTTTGTAATATATGTCATGATTGCCCAGAACAGCATAGATTCCGGCACGGCTTTGCAAATGTTTAAGTCGTAGCACCAGTTGCTGAATGGGTAATGGATCGTCAGTTACATAATCACCTGTAAGTACAACTAAGTCGGGTTCAGCTTGATTGCTGATTGCGATCGCCTCCTGTAACATTTTCTCTGACAATCGCAAGCCATCATAGTGCAAGTCAGATAGATGTACCAGCTTCGTACCTTCTAACGATTCTGGTAAGTCTACTATCTTAACCGTCAACTTCTCTACTCTCAAACGACCAGATAACAACCAGTGCATTGCGCTGACATTGCTCCTCGTACCAGCGCTTACAGCTTAACAAATCATTATCTAGATAAATAAGCCATTGTCGATGCCTTAGCTAAAAATTTATGAAAAGATTTATGTTTTTTGTGAAAACTTTTGCAGAAACAGAGTTTTAATGTCCAGCTTTTAACAGATGCTCTACAGTCATTTCCCATGCTGAAAACATTTGAGACTGAATCATTTCCGAGCCTTTAAAAGTGGCTCCTTCATAAAAACCATCAACTAGTGTCAGCACCATCACCTGAGCTTTTTCTGGATCAACAATCCAATATTCCAAAATTCCTCTGGCTGCGTACTCAGAACGCTTGTAGCGGTAATCTCGATCTTGATTCGTTTTACCAGGAGATACAACCTCGACAACTAGTGCAGGAGGTGGCATATCTAAGGTGATGGTTCCACGCCGTTTACCCTGTAATGCTTCTGCCAATTCTTCAGTTAAAACCATCAAATCAGGAAGCCGTGTCGTAGTACGGACACCACTCACTACAATCTCAATATCTTTGTGACTTAGCCTGCGTATGGGAACAAACTTGAGGAACTCTACTAGCAGATAAAGAGCGATCGCGGAATTATAAGGGCTTTCCGGTGGCATTGCAACTAATTCTCCTGCTACAAGCTCGTATTGCGCGTCCGTGCCATCGTCATAATTGAGATATTCCTCAAGAGTTAGTCGCTTAGTGGTGACATTCATAGCGATCGCAAAGCAAACAGCTTGCAAAGATCCTAGCTTGATAGGAATATTGTGAACAGAAAGATGGAAAAAATTTATGATACATTTTTTATTAACTTGGCTGGGAACTGCCATAGCATTGCTGGTAACTTCCAACATTGTTCCTGGCTTTGAGATTAAAAATTTTGTTGCAGCCCTGATAGCAGCTATCGTTATCGGGCTAGTTAATGCGATCGTTCGACCTATTTTAGGTATACTCACATTTCCCATTACCCTACTCACCTTCGGGTTGTTTACATTTGTTCTGAATGCTTTTACCCTTTGGCTGGCGAGTGTCTTCACACCTGGTTATGGTTTTGCTATTGATGGTTTTATACCTGCTTTACTAGGTTCAATTGTACTATCAGTGGTTTCTAGTATAATTAGTTATTTTCTTCGCCCAAATGGCTAGCAAAACCAAGATATCCCCTTGGTGTCACCATCCAATTAGCATGAAAACGTGTATTGGAATTGCCAATCAATACCGTAGTCAACATATCAATAGAAACTTCAAGTAATTTACCCAAAGTTGTGAGACTAATTTGCTCGTCTTGACGGTATGCAGATCGCACCACAGCAACTGGTGTATTGGAATTGCGATATTTGAGGAAAATATCTCTGGCTGTCACAAGCTGTTGAATACGCGTTTGAGAGCGAGGATTGTATAAAGCAGTAACAAAATCAGCAACGGCTGCTGCTTCTAAACGCTTTTCAATCATCTCCCATGGTGTAAGTAAATCGCTCAAGCTTATAGCACAAAAATCATGCATCAAAGGTGTTCCCACTCTAGATGCAGCAGCTTGCATGGCGGTAATGCCTGGAAAGATTTGAATTCCAGGCGTTTTGCCATCCCAGTCTTGGGTTTGCAACTCTTCTAGTACTAAACCTGCCATCCCGTATATTCCACAGTCTCCAGAAGATATAACGGCTACTTGTAATCCCCAATTCGCCAACTCAATTGCCCGTTGGGCGCGTTGACGTTCTTTTGTAATTGGTAAAGCTTCGACAATTTGTCCGGGTCTAAGAATAGGGTTAATTAAGTCTACATATAAACTGTAACCAATAATTGCATCTGCACTACTGACGGCAGCTTGTGCGGCTGGTGTCATTTGATTAATTTGTCCCGGACCCGTGCCAATAAGTAACAGTTGCCCAGTACGACCAGTGTATTCTTTTTCTGCTTGGGCAACAGCTATTGTCACAGCACCTTGGGGAGGAGGGGAGGAGGGGGGGGGGGGGGGAGTGGGAGAGTGGGAATGTGAGGGTTTAAAGATTTGTTTGGCAATGAGTAGAGTTTTACATTGGGCGGCACATAAAGCAGCAGCTTCTGCAACACTGGGGGTTCCGACTTCTTTTTCGACAACTTTAGACGGATTGGGAACGGAAATTTTGCTGAGGATATCTGAGGTAAAGGTTTTTAAAGGCAAATTGCGTTTTTGGCAAAGTTCTACCAAACCAACTTCATCAGATTTAATGTCTATGGTGGCAATTCCTGCGATCGCATTTTCTGCTAGTTGATGTTCTTGAAAAACTTGTTGAATTGCCTTTTCTATCAGTTGTGCTGAAGTTCCTCTCTCACAGCCAATTCCAATCCATAAAACTCGTGGATGCCAGTGGATTTGAGGAACGGAGGAGTGAGGGAGTGAGGGAGTGAGGGAGTGAGAGAGTGAGGGAGGGGGGAGTTTGGAGGTAATCCAAATTTTAGCTGTGGCAGAAGAGTCTTCTTGAAAAGTGAAAGCCGATTGTTGAGTGCCGAAAGCTGTTTGCCAAAGAGTCGAACCTGTTTCTTGAATGACTTGCACTCGTTCAAAGCGTGCAATAGATGCACTGACACCCGTCCAATCGCCCTCGCCTCGATTCCAACCAAAGGGTACACCTAAAATATCTACTGCTAGTAACCCCAAACTGGTAGAAGCACCAGACAAAACTGGTGTTGCACTCAGTTGTAAGGCAATTAACTGTGCTAGCTTATCGCCACCGCCTTGATGCCCGCCACACAAACTAATCACAAAACGTCCTGCTTCATCTATGACTACCACTGCGGGGTCGGTGGATTTGTGTTGCAACAAAGGCGCAATTAAACGTACCACTGCACCAGTTGCCAAACAAAAGACAAAAGCACGGTGTGTTTGCCACAGATTTGCTATGTGTTGTTTCAGGGAACCTGTGTAAACTTGAGTACCTTGGATATCCGCTAAAGATTCTGGAACCCAAAGATTGACAGAATCATTTTGAGATAGGGTTTGTAGTTTTTTGACACCTGTAGGGGCGGTGGAGATCGCAGCAATTGGGGAAAATTCAGCTAACAGCAAGGTATTTGACCTTCTTGTCCAAACAATTGAGTGTTTCTTATTAAACAACAAGTTGGTATCAATTGAGGCGTTACAGATCAAATTCATGATACCATCTAATTCAATGCTTAAAAGAATCTTTTTAGAGCCTATCTTGTAAAAAGCATCTAAAAAGCAGATTCAAAGATTGTTGTAGAGATACCATGGGAGAAAATAGAACAAACTTTTATAAGCAAGTGAGTAAGAAGTTCTCAGTTACCGTACCCGATTCTGTTTTTAATGACTTGGAGCGATTAGCCGAGTTACAAGGTAGACCTACTGCCAATCTGGCTGCTTTTCTAATTGAGCTGGGAGTTAGAGAAGCTAAAGAGCGCGGCGAATTACCTTACCAAACTGACACTACTCAAAAACATAGAGGTGCTGCATGACTCAGGACACCCCAAGCAGATTAGACCGAGTTGAAAACGACCTAGCAGCAGTAAGACAACTGCTAGCATCTGCGGCAACCTATGCTGAGTCAGCTAACCGAGGACTTGCTCAACTCAGTCAGAAACAAGACCGAACGCAAGCCCATCTCGACCAGTTGAGCCAGAAACAAGACCGAACGCAAGCCCATCTCGACCAGTTGAGCCAGAAGCAAGACCAAACGCAAGCCCATCTTGACCAGTTGACGACAAGGGTTGACCAACTGTCCGGTAAGGTAGACTCTTTTGTGTCTGAATCACAGCGCTTGTTCACTAAGTTAGGCACAACGATTGACCGGGTAGATGGCAGAACTGAGAGTTTAGAAGCAGTTGTGAGGAGACTTGACCGGAACTATGAGGAACAAAAATCTCAGTTTCAGGAGTTTAAGCGAACTACTGAAGCTGCTTTGTCTCGAATTGACAGACTTTTAGATTATTTGGTACGGCAACAAGGCAGAGAAGGATGAACGACTTTTATTAATTCAATACTGCTCGGTTAGCGATCGTTGAGGCGTCAGAACCCCGGTTTCTTCAAGAAACCGGAGTTCTAATTTCCGCTTAGGAGAGCAGTATTGGGGATTAATTGGTCACTGGTTACTGGTCACTGTTAAAAAATCACGAATATCTCCAGCAACAACCGCAGCGCAAGACTCAGGTAAATTATGTGCGCCGTGAGCGATCGCTTTCAACTCTGCTTGAGAAAGATACTGAGCATAAGCTCGACTCATGTCCAGAAACTCTTTTGAGTCTTTTCCACCTTCCAAAATTAAAACGGGAGCCAATATTGAGGACAATCGATCTTGCAGCAACTCTGCTTTGATTTCTGGTTCTTGACGTTGGAAGAGTAATTCACAAGCTGTGGGATAACCTAGCATTGCCTGACGTAACTTCCAATCTCGTTCAATTTGTTCATCCCAGCCAAAAATTTTCGCGATTGGGCGGAGCACTCTCAATATTTGAAACAATGTTGGTGGAAACTTAAATATACGCCGCATCTTTCGTAAACGCTTTTGTTGTCCTTCAATTGCGATACCTTCTGGTGATATTAACACCAAACCATAAACTTGTTCTGGATATTTCAAACTATAACTAGCAGCAATCCAACTTCCAAGGGAATGCCCTACCAAGTACACCCTTTCTAGTTTTAAAGCCTGCAAAAATTCAGCCAGACACTCAACATGTAAATCTATCGAATGGTGGATGTTTGGATGTTCAGATTCACCAAAGCCAAATAAATCTAGTGCGAAGCAATGAAAATTTTGCGAAAGCAATTCCATTAAGGACACCCATTGGCTGCTATCGTTCCACGAACCGTGTAGGAAAATAACAGGAGTTCCTGCACCAACTTCACGCCAGAACAAAAGCCCTTGAGAAAGCTTTCTCCGGGAGTTACGAAATAGAGAGTCCATATTGCTATTTAATATAGTCATTCACACTAGTGGAAATTATGAATGATGAATGATGAATGATGAAAAAATAATTCATAATTCATAATTTTCAAGCCAGCGTTGTCAAACCATTTAAATAGTCTTGTAATTGGCGAGTGTGATCGTGAGACATTTTCCCAGGCGGGAGGGAATTGACTGGAAAAGCTTGGATTTCCATAACTTCCAACGTATCTTGGACATCCATGTCTCCCCGTACATCTGCTTCCACAACAATACAAATCGAATGGATTCTGGGGTCACGATCTGGTGCGGAGTAAACACCCACCAAACGCCGAATTTTCACTAATTCCAATCCGGTTTCTTCTCTCAACTCCCGTCCTACTGCACTCGGAACATCTTCCCCCCAATCCACCATACCTCCCGGTAATGCCCAGAGACCATTGTCTCGTCGCCGGATTAAAACAATCCGACCATCCGGTAATATGGGAATGATACTTGTCCCCGGAACTGGATGGCGGAAGATTATGCCAAGTACAGTTTGTCCAAATCGCCATAAACTACGTGTGGACTGAACAGCCACATCCATAAAAGCAAAATTGTTCAATTTTCAAATTTTGTCTTGTAGTGTAGAGAACCTTACCACATAACACTTCTCAACAAAAATGCTGAGTTTAAATTGATACAAAAATAGCTGTGGTTTGGAGCTATATCTTAAAGGTTATCTCAGAAAACACTGATTCGACCACTACTCCCCACTCCCCACTCCCTACTCCCTATTTTCAAGTCAGTTGACGACACCTCTATAATGGGTTATTATAGATTGCTGTTTAAAATATAGATGTCGCCAATCTAGGTGAGAAGAACAAGTAAGCTCAACAGCAGATACTGCCTACATCAACCCTAGAAGCGATTTTTTGTTGTTTATTTAATGAGGTGAACATGGCTAAGCGCCGCAATCCGAAAAAAGAAAAGGCGCTACGGAACCAGGCGTATGCCCGAAAGTTTCGTAAACGGACTACAACAGGACGGATGAACAATAGAAGATTCCAGCAAAGACCGCCAAAGAGTGAAGAGGATGAGGGCGCAGCAGCTGTTGATGCTGAGTAGAAACGCTGCTCGCAATATTTGCTCTTTAAGTTATGGCGGGCGTACAAATGTACGCCCATAATTATGGCTGGTGATTGGGAATGGGGGATGAGGATAGTTTCCCACTCCCTTTGTCCCTAGTACCCAGTCTCTGAAGTTTGACTGCGGGCAAGAAGCAGTGCTTGTCTCACTTGTTCAAATCCCGTGCCACCATAGCTGTTACGAGCAGCAACAACTTGACGCGGCGATATTGCTTCATAAATATCTGCGTCAAAAGCTGGGTGAAGTTCTTTCCACTCCTCTAAGCGTAAATCTTTAAGAAGTTTACCGGCGGCAATACTGGTTTTAACAACTTTGCCTACAAGGTTATATGCTTCTCGAAAGGGTACACCTCGGGCTGCTAAATAATCTGCTACATCCGTAGCATTGGAAAAGTCTTCTGTTACTGCTTCTGCCAAGCGCTGGGTACGGAATTCCAAACCTTCCCGAAGTAAAATTGTTATTGCCTCAAGACAGGCTTTGACTGTATTGACACTATCAAATAAAGCTTCTTTATCTTCTTGCAGGTCTTTGTTGTATGCCAAGGGTAATCCCTTCATCATCACCAACATTGCTTGCAGATGACCAAAGACTCTCCCAGTTTTACCCCGGACCAATTCTGGTACGTCGGGGTTTTTCTTTTGGGGCATAATACTGGAACCAGTTGCACAGCTATCTTTGAGGGTGACAAAGCTAAATTCCTCAGATGCCCATAAAATCACCTCTTCTGAAAGACGACTGAGGTGAACCATAATTATACTAGCTGCACTGAGAAATTCAATGGCAAAATCGCGATCGCTAACTCCATCAAGGCTGTTAGCATAAATGTCATCAAACTTTAACAATTTGGCAGTGTAGTGGCGGTCTATAGGAAAAGTAGTTCCCGCCAAAGCACCGCATCCCAA
Organism: Scytonema hofmannii PCC 7110; assembly: GCF_000346485.2. NCBI lineage: Bacteria > Bacillati > Cyanobacteriota > Cyanophyceae > Nostocales > Scytonemataceae > Scytonema > Scytonema hofmannii. The sequence continues at coordinate 9,807,544 of NZ_KQ976354.1, read as the reverse complement.
CGGTGAAATATTCACTCGGCGAGACACATCTCTAAGACGTTCGCGATCGCGCTGTGCCATCTGAAAGTATGCCAGTAAGTGATGGGCTAGACTTAGAGGCTGAGCGCGTTGTAGGTGAGTATAACCCGGAATCAGTGTTTCAATATGTTGTTCGGCAATATCTAGCAAAACATTTTGAAATTCGCGCAATTGATTTCTGATTTGCTCGATTTGATCTCGAAGATAAAGCCTAGTATCAGTACCCACCTGGTCATTTCGGGAACGGGCAGTGTGTAACTTTTTACCTAAATCGCCCACCATTTCCACAAGACGACGTTCAACGGCAAAATGGACATCTTCTGCCTCAATACCAGGGTTAAAGTTACCTTGTTGATATTCCTCGCGAATCTTGTCTAGAGCTTTGACAAGTTGCTCGCCTTCTTCTTGAGAAAGAATACCAGTATGAGCGAGCATCTCCGCATGAGCTTGAGACCCTGTCAAGTCATACTCTAAAAGCTGAATATCAAAATTAATACTGGCATTAAACCGAGCAATTGCGGGATGCAACGCCGATTCAAACCGTTGACTCCAAGTGTTTTGTGCAGCCATACAATTTTGGATTTTGGATTTTGGATTTTGGATTCTAGATTGCCAATTTTGAATTCTAGATTGCCAATTTTGGATTCTAGATTGCCAATTTTGGATTCTAGATTGCCAATTTTGGATTCTAGATTGCCAATTTTGGATTCTAGATTAACCTAATCCAAAATCCAAAATCCAAAATCCAAAATCCAAAATCCAAAATCCAAAATCCAAAATCCAAAATCCAAAATTAGATCAGCCGTAACTCGTTAAATTCCGAATCATATAACCAAGAGCCAATCCAATCAAGAGCGCCCAAGCTTGACCTGTATGCACAAAGTGCGTAAAAGCTTTTTGCATCTGACCGAGAAGGTTGGGGTCAGTGATAGTTTGCGCTAGCACAGTCCAGTCTAAAGACGACCACCACGTTAAATAAGATATTGAATCAGTAAACATGTCCATATATTTTAATGAAAGATGAAGGATAAAAGACAAAGGATAAAATTTTATACTTTATCCTTAAAACTTTCCTTGGTAATAACCGAAATATATAAAATTGTCCAGTGGCAAAATAATAACTCACCCCTACTCCCTACTCCCCACTCCCCACTCCCCACTCCCTCTCTTCAAGGCAAACCGGGAAAGATGTCCACCATCTTGATTTTGATGTCCGCAAATTCCTTAACGAACTTGACTTTAAAGTCGGGAAAGTCTTCAACGATTTGCCACTTGCCACAATCTTGAGGAAATTCCGTCACTTTTTGAACTTGTAAATCTGGGAAGACATTAACCTTTTCTACGGTAATATCCGGGAGATCTTTGACAATCTGTACTTTGCCGTAAAGCTTAACACCGTTATAAGTACAGGTTGTATCAATTTTACTTTCAGCAGTGACTGTGTCGTTAGTAGATATAAAAATTGTTAATAGAAAGCTTAGGGCAAATGCAGCCAATGTAATCCAACGTTTCATGTTGAGCCTCAGAATCAGTTTGCCTACCGTCATAACCTCATGACTCAGGGGATGCCAACCGCAATTTCGCGGCTGTTCGCAAAATTTGTCCCGCTAACACTGCAGCGCCAAATCCATTGTCTATATTGACAACCCCCACACCAGCAGCACAAGAGTTCAACATTGTCAATAGCGGTGCTAATCCTCCAAAACTTGCTCCATAGCCAATGCTAGTGGGAACAGCAATCACGGGACAATTTGCCAAACCTGCAACTACGCTGGGTAAAGCGCCTTCCATTCCCGCCACAACAATCAATACTGATGCTGATTCAATAACGTGACGGTTGTTTAGCAAACGGTGAATTCCAGCAACTCCTACATCCCAAAGACGCTGCACTCGAAAACCAGAAAGTTCGGCTGTGACAGCGGCTTCTTCAGCTACGGGTAAATCGGCAGTACCAGCAGAAAGAATGCCAATGATACCAGGATACTGCGGTTCAATGGTTGGGGGAGCGATAGCACAAATTCGGGCTAAGTCGTAGTAGTGCAAACCCTTGACTTTAGGTTGCAATGCAGCATAAAGAGCGGGATCGATACGGGTAGCCATCACCACTGGGTTGTTTTGGCGCATGATCTCCATAATTTGAGCAATCTGTTCGGGAGTTTTGCCCGGTCCCCAGATAACTTCAGGAAAACCCGTTCTGAGGGCGCGGTGATGGTCTATTTTGGCAAACTCGCCTACCGATTCATAAGATAAGTGTTTGAGCGATTCTAGGGCAACATCTGGGGTCACGTTACCTTGGGCGACAGATTCTAGGAGCGATCGTAAAGTTTTGTTGTTTGTCATTGGTTAGTTGTTAGTTGTTAGTTGTTAGTTGTTAGTTGTTAGTTGTTAGTTGTTAGTTGTTTGTTGTTAATTATTCTACTAACCACTAACCATGTACGGGCGCAATGCCTTGCGCCCCTACCGACTTACCTTAAGTTCATATTTATTCCACATTGTTCCTGCTTGGGAACCAACCGCAGAGTATTTAATGTTTTGAAGGCGGTTCCTCACTGCTGACAAAGACAAAGGATTGATTAAATAAATATATGGCAAATATTCTTGGGTTAAGCGTTGCGTTTCAAAGTAAATTTCTTTGCGTTTTTCTTCGTCTAACTCTTGTGCTCCTTGTTTATATAATCGACCAATTTCTGCTTCCCAATCTTCTACTTTCCAACCAATAAGGGGTTCCTGTCCTGGTTGTGGTTTTTGATTAAAAGTATGTAACCCCCCTTCTGGTAACCAAACATTAGAGCCATCATTAGGTTCAAATCCTCCACTCACAAAACCTAATAGATAGCATTCCCAGTCAAGGGAATTGGTCAGTTTATCTACAAGCGTGTTGAAAGCAATTGCATTAAAATCTACTTGAATGCCAATTGTACTCAAGTCATATTTAATTTGTGCTCCCATTGCTACGCGAGTTTTATTTTCAGCGTTTGTTATTAGTGAGAAACGGACTCGATTTCCGTCTGCATCTAATAATTGGTTTTTAGCATCATATTGAAACCCTGCTTTCAGTAGTAATTCTTTAGCTTTCTTGAGGTTGTAATCATAAACTTTCAAGCCTTTTTCTGGAGAAAGGTAGTAAGGGCTTTGTACCTCTATCGGTGAATTTTGTAAGATACCAATTCCTCGAAAAATATTATTGAGTAATGCTTCTCGGTTGATGGCATGGGTAATAGCTTGTCTAAATGCTAAAGTATTAAACCAACGAGATTTAATAGGATCGACCACAGGCTGTCCGTTTTTACGCTTACCTTTATTCAGATTGAAGGATAGAAAATTTTGAGATAATCTTGGTCCACCATTGTAGATAGTAAATTTACCTCGTTTTTCTTCTCGCTTTAGTAAAGAGAAATTTTCTGGAGAAACTTCTACTACATCTAATCCTCCAGAACGAAACTGAAGTATTATCGAATCTGTAGATTCAATAATCTGCCAAATAATCCTGTCAACATAAGGTAATTGGTTTCCTTGACTATCTTTACGCCAATAATAAGGATTGCGCCTAAATATGACACGTTGACTCGGTGCATAGCTTTCTATTTTGTAAGGACCGCTGACAATAATTTGGCTCGGATCTGTACCAGCTCCCCAAGTTGATACAAATTGCGGATTTCCATTAACATCTAGAGTTTTTAAGGATTCCGCCAAAGCGTGTTTTGGCATAATACCAATTGAATTTGTCGAGCCACCTGTGGTTGTGTAGAGAAAAGGAGCGAAAGATTCGGGAAGAGTAAATTCAACTTTGCGATCGCTAATTTTCCGTATTGTAGGAAAAGCACCACTCGAACCTATTTTCAAACTATCTTTCCAATCTGTAGGAATCTTAGGATTAAAAATTATATCTTGATAAGTGAAGAGAACATCATCGGCGGTTAGTGGTTCGCCATCTGACCATTTTAACCCCTCGCGTAGGGTAAAAACTATTTGCTTTTTATCCTCAGAAATTTCCCAAGATTCCGCTAAATCTGGCTCTATTTTGCCAGTCTCACCATTAAGAGTTGTTAGCCCTAAAGTCGTAAATAAAAAGACATGAGGATAGCCATTATTAAAGGGATAATTAAAAGTTTGGGGATCGCCAATAGTACTGGTAACCCATTGGGATACATTTCGTGCTGCTGCAGTTTTTAGATTGGTGGGGTTGCAACTCGTAAAAGCTAACTGGCAAACCAACCCTAAAATTAATATCGGAACAACAGAAAGCCAACGGCGACGACGAGGAAAGAGAGCAAAAAGCATGGAACAGATATTCTATACTTTTTGCATAATACAACTCAACTCACGGAAGAAACCCGGTTTCTTGAAGAAACCGGGTTTCTGTTAAGCGTTGGTAGCCGTTACTACTTCCAACTAAGGGATTTCCAAGAAATAAATTACCCAATCTTGTGGGACGGGCGTCCCCGCCCGTTTTCTACTAGTGACAGGCGTCCCCGCCCGTTTTCTACTAGTGACAGGCGAGACGCCTGTACCACAAGAGATATTTGAAGACTTTTTTATTTGGAAGTCCCTAACTAACCTATTTATCTGTAACTTTCAACTCATAGAGGTTCCAAAGTGCGCCACCATAGGCAGAGTATTTCACTCCTTTAACGCGATCGCGCACCGCTGTCAATGAAAGTGGTGTAAATAAGTGAATGTAGGGTACGTATTCCGCAGCGATGCGCTGAGCTTCCCAATAAATTTCTTTACGCTTGGCTTCGTCTAACTCTTGCGCCCCCTCAATATAGAGGCGACCAATTTCAGCTTCCCACGGAGCGACTTCTCGACCCTCAAGAGGTGGTTGTCCTGCTGTTGGTTTTTGATTGAACGGGTGGAATTCACCGTCGGGTGACCAGAAATTGGCACTACTGTTAGGGTCAAGACCACCGCCAGTCGTAGCACCAAACATAGCTTCCCACTCAAAGGTATTCCCTAGCTTGTCTCCGAGCGTCCCAAAGTCAATTTGTTGGAAATCCATCCGAATACCGAGTTTACCCAAATCTTGCTTCATCTGCGAACCTATTACCTCAGCGGTTCTGCTACCAGTATTTGCTAACAGTGTGAAGCGAACTCGGTTACCATCAGCATCCAACAACTGTCCTTGTGCGTTGTATTGAAATCCTGCGCCTAGTAGAAGTTGCTTTGCTTTCTCTGGATTGTAATCGTAGACTTTTAAACCTTGTTCTGGAGAAAAGTAGTAGGGGCTGCGTACCCAAGTCCCTGAGTATTGCAACTCGCCTATCCCCCGCAAAGCGTTGTTAAGCATTTTTGGGCGATCGATAGCGTAGGCTACTGCTTGTCTAAAAGCAACGTTATTAAACCAGCGAGACTTAATTGGATCGACAAGAGGTTTTCCGTTCCGACGACCTTTATTGAGATTAAAGGAAATATAAATTGAGCCAGTGTCTGGTCCACCGTTGTAGATAGTAAATTTTCCTCGCTTCTCTTCGCGCTTCAACAAAGAAAAATTCCTTGCTTGAACTGCGATAATATCCAATCCTCCAGAACGAAACTGCACCAAGTATGTGTCCGGGCTTTCCACAATTTCCCAGACCATGCGCTCAATGTTCGGCTCTTGATTTCCCCGGACAGCCCACCGCCAGTAATAGGGATTGCGTTGAAAAGTGACTCGTTGACTCGTTACGTAACTTTTCAGCATAAACGGACCGTTGGAAACAATTTTTTTTGGATCTGTACCTGTGTCCCAAGTGGACAGAAACAGGAGATTTCCATCTTTGTTTTTAGTCGTTATTGATTGGCGCAGAGAGTGTTCTGGAACGATTGGTAACCCGCCAACTGTTCTTAAAAGAGGTGCAAATGGTTCCGGAGCAGTAAATTCTACCCGGCGGTCATCTAATTTGCGAACTTTTGGTAAAGCGCGACTCTTCCCAATCAGAAGTATATCTCTGATGCTTGTAGGAATATTCTTGTTGAAGTAAACATCATTGAAGGTAAAAAGAACATCGTTTACCGTTAGTGGCTCCCCATCCGACCACTTCAATCCCTTTCGCAGGGTAAACACAATCCTTTGTCCTTCATCTTGCCAAGATTCAGCCATACCTGGTTCAAGTTGGCCAGTGACTCCGTTTTCAGTAATCAATCCCTCGTAAATAGGACTAAAAACATTGGGTGACTCATTGCTTAGTACTACGTTAAAGGTTTTCGGCTCAGCAGAAATAGAGTATAACAATTGGGGTACTTGAGCAGCTGCGGTTTTCATCTCTGCTGGGTTGCAGCTGTTAAGGGCTAAGGCGACAAAACTGAGTAAAGCAAAAATCCAACTGTGTCGAAAAATCAATTTAGAAATTTGTGAATTCATAAATTTGAGGTTTTTGGGTCACTCCTCTTCATCTAATTTAGAAAGATAATCTTAAATCTGTAGGTGCATTACGGAGATCGCGCTCCCTACATATTAATCCACAACTTTGAGGTAAGCGACATTCCACAACACATTTTCATAATACAAACTAGAGACATCAACATTTTGAACGCGATTGCGAACAGCCGCCATAACAATAGGATTGACTAGGTAAATATAAGGTAAGTATTCTTGAGTAATTTGCTGAGTTTCACCGTAGATAGCTTTGCGTTTTGCCTCATTTAATTCTCTCGCACCTTGCACGTAAAGACGACCTATTTTTTCTTCCCAATCAGTCACTACGCGATCAATAATTGGGGTTTGTCCGGGTAGGGGTTTTTGATTGAAGGGATGGAATGAACCATCAGGAGACCACATATTAAAACCGCCATGAGGTTCAATTCCTCCTGTACTTCCTCCAAACCAACATTCCCAATCAAGAGTGTTAGAAAGTTTTTCGCCAATAGTACCAAAATCAATTGGTTGGTAGTCAACTTGAATACCAATTTTGGCTAAATCCGTTTTAATCTGCGCTCCCATTGCTTCTATACGCCTGTTACCAGTTTGAGATATCATTGCGAAGCGAACACGATTACCGTCAGCATCAAACAATTGGTTATTTTTGTACTTAAACCCTGCTCCTAACAGTAATTGCTTGGATTTTTCAGGGTTGTAATCATAAACTTTCAGCCCCTCTTTAGGAGAAAGATAGTAAGGGCTTTGTACGGGAATTGGAGAATCGAGTATATCTCCCACTCCTCGTAATGTATTGCTATTCATTGTTTTCCGATCAATAGCATATGCTACTGCCTGTCGAAAAGCAACTGTATTGAACCAGCGAGACTTAATTGGATCTACAAGTGGTTTTCCTTGCCTTTTTCCTCTATTGAGATTGAAAGTCACAAACGTACTGCTTGAATCAGAACCACCGTTATAGATAGTGAAATCACCTCGCTTTTCTTCCCGTTTTAATAAAGCAAAGGTTGAAGGTCCAACAGGAAGTACATCTAATCCTCCAGAACGAAATTGAATTATGGCTGTATCTGTAGATTCGACAATTTGCCAAACAATACGTTCAATCAGAGGTAGTTGCTTCCCTTGAGCATCTTTACGCCAATAATAGGGGTTTCGACGGAACACCAAACGTTCACTAGGGGAGTAACTTTCAATGACGTAAGGACCGTTAGAGACAATTTCTTTTGGGTTGGTATCCATTCCCCAAGTAGACATAAACTTTGGCTTACCTGATGAGTCGTTTGTTTTTACCGACTCAGCCAGTTTATGTTTGGGTAAGATTGCTGCTCCTGTAGCACGAAAAAAAGGTGCAAAAGGTTCTGGTGTAGTGAATTCTACCCGACGTTCATCAAGTTTTCTTACTTTGGGAAAAAGACCTTTTTCTCCTATTTTCAGACTTTCTTGGGGATAAGCAGGAATTTTTGGGTTAAAGTAAACGTCATTGTAAGAAAAGACAACGTCATCAACTGTTAAAGGATAACCATCTGACCATTTCACTTCTTTTTTTAGGGTAAAAATAATTTGCAGTTTATCATTAGAAATTTCCCACTTTTCAGCCAATGCTGGCTCAATTTTTCCAGATTTATCTTGTGTAATTAATCCTTCGTTAATGAATGGTGCAATATTGGGAAATTCAGCAATGAGTGCATAGTTGAATGTTTTAGGTTCTGAGCCAGTATGGGCGACAATTTGGGTAACTTGAGCAGCAGCTTGAGTTTTAAAATTTGCTGAATTGCAAGATGCGATCGCTATAGTGCTAAACAGCGCTAGCAAGATGATTAACCACTTACGTAAAATAACAGGAAACATAAATTTCTATTGTATAAATATTGCGATTGTAGCCAAACGATCAAAGTTTTGTTTTTTGAAATCTTGTACACAATTACTTTGTATTTTTATTTTCTAACTAAGCTGATTTTCTAACCAACTCAAAAATGCTTGTGTACTAGCAAAATAATAATTTATTCCAACTTCACCTAAAATATCTTGTACTTCTCTTTTGCCGAAGTCGTTGGTATTTCCACTTAAGAACACCTTAATTTCTGTAGGGTTTAACCTAGCATGATTAAGGATGCTATGTAATATCAATTTATCTGTCGGTTCCTTATTAGGGTTTGTTTGCCAGTTAGCCTGAATCATATTAGAAGTTAGAGGAATCATCTCAGCTTTTGTTGCCAATTTTTGAAAAGCTTCAAATAAATTTGTCTCTACCTCTTTAAGCAATCGCTCATTTTCAAGCCGAGCTTGCCGTAAGTGAAAAAACAGAGATTGAGCGTGCTGTGAAGTCAGATTTCGCTGTGCGTCGTTAATTCTAATATCCAATTCATTCTGAAAACGGAGACGAGACTTTTGGTCAGCCTCCAAGACTGATAACGCTTCCATATAACATACGCTTGGTATTACTATTTGAACTGATGCTGGGGTATTTAACAATAATGTATTAGCTTGGGGGTCACGTCCTGTGGCAATACTTATTATGAAGTTAGTTTCAACATACAATAGCATGCGAATTAAATATCCCCAGGACGGGGATGATAATATCTCAAAACAATGTATTTTAAGTCGCTATGAATCTTGATGTCTACTTCAGGTTGTGTTTCTCCATCTTTGAGCAGTGTTAACAAACCGATGGCTTTTATCTGTTCTTCTCCTGGTGGGTTATCTAGCTTCCAGGTATGGCGTATATCTCCTAACCACGATTCTACAAGAGTTCCAAGGAAGCGGTTAGATATCCATTTATCGGGAAGCTTAAGACCATAAGGAGTAAGCACATCAACGGTATTAAAGATGCAAACTGGTTCTGAATAATTGAGATTGTCCCATTTAAAAATTTGAATACTTTTCAAGTCAATAAACATGACAAAGGGAATTGCTCCATTTCCAGATTTTAGCCAGGAAATAACTTCAGATGTATCTCCTTGTTTTTTGGGATCGGCTTGAGCCTGAGCCAACAAAACTATCAATTCATTACTGTCTAAAATAACAATGTCAGGCTTGATACGATAGACGGTTTTTTCTAATTCTTGAGTGTTCATAGTTTATTCATTAAATCAATAGACATCCTAGCTAATTCACGTTCTAAATTTGTATTATGCATTAACGTAGTATAACGCTCCTTGAAATTACAATTTGTTAAGACTGGCGGCGGAGCCTCTAATAAGGTGTTCCTAGGCGGAGCCACCGGATCGAGGAAAAAGTTAAGCTACTTGAGTAGCTATGCAGTAACAGTTCGGTTAACTCTTTGTGATTACAGCCAACCAAGTAAGTTTTGGTTCTTTTTGAGATACTGAATACCTGCATCTTCTAAAATTTCTGTAACTTCTGTTTTGCCAAACTCTTTATAGTTGTTACTTAAAAATATCCTGATTTCACTAGGATACAAGCTTGAATGATAAAATATACATTATAATATTAGTTTATCTACAATATGTTTTTGCAAAATATTTCTTTCTGCTACGACTACTGAATCAATATTGCTGAGTTGCCAACTGCGATCGCAATCCAGTTGATGCACTTGACTCAATAGCACCAAACTATCTGCTCCCGCCCATTGGGAATTGGTAGAAGGAAAATAATGTCCTATGCTTCAAACAAACAGACGATAAATTAGTTCATCAGATTGTTTTTCTTTGATAAATTCTGCATTCTTATTCACTTGATATAGCTCAAATCCAAGTTTTTCAATTACTTTACGGGAGGCTAAATTTTGCTCGTTAACTGATGCATGTAGTGTGAATGAATGGAAGCGCTGTTTTGCTTTAGTAATGGCTAAGCAGCAATAAGTAGAAGCATACCCTTGGTTCTGAAAATCAACGAATGTCATGAAGCCAATCTCAGCATATCCATCTTCAAATAGACCTATTTCGACAACACCTACATGTTGCCGTCGAAAGTTTGTAGCTACCCATTTTAACCAGATCATTGTGTCGTTGTCAGGTGATTTTTCTAGGGCAGCAAACTTGAACTTACGACTAGTTTCTGCGAGGGTTGGAATAGGATCTTCAAGATATTCATACAATCGTGAATCACTTAGATAGGGATATAGAGTTTCAGCATGTTGTTCTGTCACTTTTTCCAAGTATAAATTTACTGCATCTAATCCCATAACTTTTACTTACATCTAAAGTGATGAATATTTATATGCGCTCGCGATTACTAGCACTGTCATAGTGATTTTTTATACAATTTTAATCAAAATTAGCGCATCCTTTTGTTTGTGCATCCCAAAGCTTTTTATACACACTTCCATACTTGAGTAAATGAGTGTGACAGCCTTGTTCAGCTACTACACCTTGTCCATCCTAGCTAATTCACGTTCTAAGTTTGTCTTATGCATTAATCGCGTCCTGTAGCAATACTCATGGCAAAGTTAGTTTCGATTTACAAAATCATGCCACTTAAAAATCATCAGTACGCGGATGATAATATCTTAAAACAATGTATCTATTCTGACTATCAATTTTAATTTCTACTTCAGGCTGGATATATCCGTTTTTCAGGAGTGCCAACAAACCAGTGGCTTCTATTTCTTGTTTTCCTGGTGGATTTTCTTCGGTTTTGCTTTTAAGTTTGTAAAAAGTCTTATAAAAACGCTCTTTAGTTTCATTAGTGTGACTGTTAAAGCTAATTTTAGCTTGTTTTAACTGGCTCACGTATAACTGAGCAAACTGTGAAGTTTTATCTCGCTCAGCTTCATTAATTTGAAGATTTAACTTATTAAGAAAATCTTGATTGTATTTTTCTTCTAAATCTAATGTTGTTAAAGATTCAAAATAGCAAAGACTGGGAATTACCATATGGACTAATGTAGGCGTATTTTGTAGTAAATCTTCAGCTTGTTCATCTCGACCACGAGCAATGCTCATTAAAAAATTAGTTTCTATATAAAGTATCACTTGCCTGCACTACTTAAGATTGAGTAATTCCGCCTTCTAATCTTTCCAATAAACCAATTTCTGCAATTTCTTGTGACCTTGGTGGTGTTTCCATTTTCCAATGGTAACAAAAATCGCTAATCCAAGCTTCTGTTAGTGTTTTTAAATAAAGATTAAAGATTTGTCTTTTGTTAAATTCTGGTTCGTAATGAATTAAAACTTCATTAGTTTCAAGACATAGAATTGGCTCTGATAAATCATTTCCATTCCATTGAAAAAACAAAATTTTTTCTAAGTCAACAATCATGGCGAAGGGAATTACTGTTTTTGCGGCTTTTAGGTACTCAATAAGTTCTATAATAGCCTTCTCGCGAGTTTTACTTTTATTCAAGTCAAAAGGAAAACCTTTTATATTACTTATGAGAACAACTTGTTCGTCTTTGTCTAAGACGATTAAATCGGGATGCTCTATATCTTCTAAATTTAGAGCTTGTATTGCTCTTAATTCCCACCAACTTATAGCTGGTTTACTGCTATCAATCATTAATTTGTATCCTAGTTAATTCGTGTTTTAAATTAGCATTGTAGGCTTCTTCAGTGTAACGTACTCTTTTATTACAATTTGTTAAGATGGGAGGCTGAGCCTCTGGTAAGGCATTCCCAGGCTCCGCCTGGGAACGAGGGATGAGGGACTCCTAATCCTGTGTGAGTAAAACTACAGCATAGGCACAAATCCCTTCTTCTCTCCCTACCGGACCTAATTTTTCATTGGTTGTTGCTTTGACGCCAACTTGATCGGGTTCGATTTGTAAAACACTGGCTATTTTTGAGCGCATTTTTTCAATGTGTGGTTTCAATTTTGGGCGTTCTGCTACGACGACTGAATCAATGTTGCTGACTAGCCAACCGCGATCGCAAATCAGTTGATTGACTTGACTCAACAGCACCAAACTATCTGCTCCCGCCCATTGGGGATCGGTGGGAGGAAAATAATGTCCAATATCTCCCAAAGAAAGCGCCCCTAACATAGCGTCCATAATCGCGTGCGTTAGAACATCCGCATCACTGTGTCCTAACAAACCCAAAGAATGGGGAATATTAACTCCGCCCAAAATCAGAGGGCGATCGCTCACCAAGCGGTGAATATCGTAACCATTACCAATACGAATGTTCATAATTGGGGATTTTGGATTTTGGATTTTGGATTTTGGATTTTGGATTTTGGATTGGTCACTGGTCACTGGCACTGTTCTCTTCCCAATTTTTAAGCAAATCGGGACGGCGCTGACGGGTTTTAGAAATTTGTTGTTCGTACCGCCACTTGGCAATTGCGGCGTGATTCCCTGAGAGAAGGACTTCGGGGACTTTCCACCCGCGAAATATGGCGGGGCGAGTATACTGGGGATAGTCCAACAAACCCTCTTCAAAACTTTCTGCTTTCAGAGATTCTGCTTTGCCAACGGTTCCGGGTATCAGACGTATGACACCGTTAATTAAAACCATTGCTGGCAGTTCACCCCCTGTGAGAATAAAATCGCCTAAGGACACTTCACGGTCAACCAAATGCAGTACTCGCTCATCAACTCCTTCATAATGCCCGCAGATGATGACCAACTGGTTGTAGTTTGTAGCGAGTTCTCGCAACAGGGATTGATCTATGGTTTGACCTTGAGGACTCATCAAGATAACTTCTCTTCTGGGTAAAGTCGGTAGCGACTCTACGGCGGTAAAGATAGGTTCTGGCTTCATCAGCATCCCTACACCCCCCCCGTAAGGTTCATCATCAACTTTCCGGTGTTTATCGGTAGTAAAGTCTCTTGGGTTAACCAAATTTACTTGGGCAATCTGTTTTGCCAGGGCTTTACCTATCAGCCCGGAAGTGAGAACAGAAGTGAAACAGTCAGGAAATAGCGTAACTATATCAAAGCGCACAGTATTTCGTATTGGAGGACACTATTCTAAAGTTGGGATCTCTGTACTACATAGAATTCGATGTTTTGTATTACACATACAATCGACATCAAGAGTATCTAAAAGTACTGGAAAACTAACATTTTCCGTGGCAATACAAGTTTTTCTAACTACTTAATTTATGTTTAAATATTGTCACATCTACATTTAAATTATTTAACTAACCGAGTTGACAACTTCCAGGATGCATCAAGCCAGTCTCAGAAAAAAGTGTCTCATGACCTACTTTTCCCCCTTTATTAGGGATGCAGAAGGGTTTTGGAATGGAGATTGCTTTCATAAGCCAACACTCATCAGGTGAAAAATAAGGTGCTGACTTCTTCGGAATGGCAAAGACACTATAAAACTGAGGCATGTTGTGCATAAAGCACTGTCCTCTTTAGGAGGCGAGGCGCAAAATCATAAAGGCGAACGACCTTGTTTAATTCACCTGAAGTTGTTGACGGGAGAAACACAATGCCGCAACTTAAAGCTAAATCGCTGGAAATGAGGACACCCCAAGCAACAAAAACCGCTGTTCTGGTCATCGGAGGCGCAGAAGACAAAGTTCATGGACGTGAAATTTTGCGGACTTTTGTCAGTCGTTCTGGTGCCAGTAATGCCCATATTACAATTATTCCCTCGGCATCTCGCGAGCCGAGCATTATTGGTGGCAGGTATATCCGTATTTTTGAAGAAATGGGTGCTCAGAAGGTCGAAATCTTAGACATTCGGGAAAGGGATCAGTGTGAAGACCCTTACATCCAAGCATCCTTAGAAGCCTGTTCTGGGGTATTTATGACAGGAGGAGACCAATTGCGCCTCTGTGGTGTATTGGCAGATACTCCAGCAATGGATATTATTCGACAACGGGTTAGGTCCGGACAGCTCACCTTAGCAGGAACTAGTGCAGGGGCAGCTGTAATGGGTCATCATATGATAGCAGGAGGTGGTAGCGGCGAATCCCCAAATCGTTCTCTTGTTGATATGGCCACTGGCTTGGGTTTTATCCCAGAAGTGATTGTGGATCAACACTTCCACAATCGCAATCGCATGGTACGCCTGATGAGCGCTGTTGCTTCCCATCCCGATCGCTTGGGCATTGGTATCGATGAAGACACTTGTGCCATGTTTGAACGAGATGGTTGGCTGCAAGTTCTGGGCAAAGGAAGTGTGACAGTTGTTGACCCAACAGAAGTCACTCATACAAACGAACCCCATGTCGGAGCAACCGATCCTTTGAATTTACACAATCTCCGGATGCACCTCCTGAGTCATGGCGATCGCTATCACCTTTACCAGCGTACTGTTTTACCTGCGGTTTACCGCATCTCCAGCTGACGGAAAACAGTAGCTGGAGCTACACTGGGTTGACCGCTCCTTGCCACATTTTGACCAAAAAACCGAAGATAATACGATGTAAGTAGAAAAAACTGTTTACCATGAACAGTTAAGCGGTCAATTCCAGTAAGAAACTAGAATTTTGGTTCCGAATCTCCATCTACCTATTTCCCATGAGAATCCTCAAGATCCAGACCTTACGCGGCCCCAACTATTGGAGCATTCGACGCCACAAGTTAATTGTCATGCGCCTCGATTTAGAGAACCTTGCCGAGACGCCAACAAACGAAATTCCTGGCTTTTATGAAGGATTAGTTGAGGCAATGCCTAGTCTGGAAGGTCACTTTTGCTCTCCGGGCTGTCGTGGTGGTTTCTTAATGCGCGTGCGAGAAGGCACCATGATGGGTCATGTTGTGGAACACGTAGCCCTAGAACTGCAAGATTTGGCTGGAATGAACACGGGCTTTGGGCGTACTCGTGAAACGACGTCCACACCCGGAGTTTACCAGGTGGTGTTCGAGTATCTAAATGAGGAAGCAGGACGCTATGCTGGCAGAGCAGCGGTACGGCTGTGCCAAAGCATTGTCGATCGGGGACGTTATCCAAAAGCTGAACTAGAGCAAGACATACAAGACCTGAAAGACTTATGGCGTGATGCAGCACTAGGACCCTCTACAGAAGCGCTAATTCTAGAAGCAGAAAAAAGAGGTATTCCTTGGATGCAACTTGGCGCACGCTTTTTGATTCAGCTGGGCTACGGCGTGAATCAGAAGCGGATGCAGGCAACAATGACAGATAATACTGGCATACTCGGAGTAGAACTCGCCTGCGACAAAGAAGCAACCAAACGTATTCTTGGCAATTCCGGAGTTCCCGTTCCTCGCGGTACGGTCATTAACTTCTTAGATGATTTAGAAGAATCCATAGAATACGTTGGCGGTTATCCCATTGTCATCAAACCTTTAGATGGCAACCACGGACGCGGTATCACCATTAACATAACCTCTTGGGAAGAAGCAGAAGCAGCATATGATTCTGCCAGACAAATCTCCCGCTCGATCATCGTCGAACGATATTACGTTGGACGAGACCATCGAGTCTTGGTGGTCAATGGCAAAGTAGTCGCAGTCGCAGAACGCGTTCCCGCTCATGTGGTTGGTGATGGCAGAGCCACTATTTTTGAATTGATTGAGGAAACTAACAAAGACCCAAGTCGCGGTGACGGACATGATAACGTCCTCACCAAAATTGAACTTGACCGTACCAGCTATCAGTTACTGGAAAAACAAGGTTATACCCTCAACACTGTCTTAGCTAAAGGTGAAATTTGCTACTTAAGAGCAACAGCAAACTTAAGTACAGGGGGCAGCGCTGTAGACCGTACCGACGAAATTCATCCAGAAAACGTCTGGTTGGCACAGAGGGTAGTGAAAATTATCGGTTTAGATGTTGCGGGAATTGATATCGTGACACAAGATATTGGCCGCCCCTTGCGAGAAGTGGATGGCGTAATTGTGGAAGTTAACGCTGCGCCTGGTTTCCGGATGCACGTTGCTCCAAGTCAGGGTATCCCCCGCAATGTTGCAGGAGCAGTCATGGATATGCTGTTCCCAAACGATAAATCAAGCCGCATCCCTATTCTGTCAGTAACGGGTACCAATGGCAAAACCACAACCACCCGTTTGTTAGCACATATTTTTAAACAAACTGGTAAAGTCATTGGTTATACAACTACAGACGGAACTTATATCGGGGATTATTTAGTAGAAGTCGGTGATAACACTGGTCCTCAAAGCGCTCAACTGATTCTCAGCGACCCCACTGTGGAAGTGGCAGTACTAGAAACAGCTCGTGGCGGGATTCTGAGGTCTGGGATCGCTTTTGAAGCTGCTAATGTGGGTATTGTATTAAATGTTGCTGCCGACCACTTGGGCATTGGCGACATAGATACACTAGACCAGTTGGCGCATCTCAAGAGTATCGTTGCCGAAGCTGTTTTTCCCGACGGTTACAGTGTCCTCAATGCCGATGACCCACGAGTCGCTGAAATGGCAGAGAGAACAAAAGCTAATGTTGCCTTCTTTACCATGAACCCGGATTCGGAGTTGGTTAAAAAGCACATTCAAAAGGGAGGCGTTGCCGCAGTTTACGAAAATGGCTATCTTTCTATTTTGAAAGGGGATTGGACGCACCGAATTGAAAGGGCGGAACATATACCCCTGACAATGGGCGGACGTGCGCCGTTTATGATCGCCAATGCTCTAGCAGCGACTCTGGCAGCATTTGTGCAAAATGTCTCTATAGAACAAATTCGTGCGGGTTTGAATTCTTTCCGCGCTTCGGTAAGTCAAACACCGGGACGGATGAATTTATTCAATTTGGGGAACTACCATGCTTTGGTAGATTATGCCCACAACCCTGCTTCTTACGAAGCATTAGGCGCTTTTGTTCGTAACTGGACTTCAGGCGATCGCATTGGAGTCGTTGGGGGACCTGGCGATCGACGCGATGAAGACTTTGTGATGTTAGGCAAACTCGCTGCGGAAATCTTCGACTACATCATTATCAAAGAAGATGATGACACGCGAGGACGCCAACGGGGATCGGCTGCCGATTTAATTGTTCGAGGTATTAAAGAATCTAACCCCGATTGCAAGCACGAAGTTATTCTGGGTGAAACAGAAGCGATTGGTAAAGCGTTAGATACTGCTCCCGACAACAGTCTAGTCGTCATTTTGCCAGAAAGCGTCAACCGCGCCATCAAGTTAATTAAAGGACGCGGAGTTGTTAAAGAGGAGTTAGCCCAACAAAATACCAATTCCTCCACCGTAGATTCTCAAATCGGTGTACCGTCTTCGGTAGTCAATACGCGTTTGTAGTCAAGTGTCATTTGTCAAGTGTCATTTGTCTTTTGTTAAATAATTTTCACTAATGACCAATGACTAATGACCAATGACAATTGACTACTGTTTTTCTTCAGAGCGATCGCTATCTTCACTCGGCTTGTTCAGTTCTTCCTTAAAACCCCTAAGAGTTTTTCCCAGTGCGCTTCCCAACTCTGGAATTTTTTTCGGTCCGAAAATGACAACAGCAACCAGACCAATAATTGCAATTTCTGGCCATCCCAATCCAAACATAAGGCTCTCCTGTCATAATTCTCTCTTATTATAGGTATAATTAGGGACGGGCAGGGACGCCCATCCCACAAGAAGAAATAATTTATTTTTTGTCGCCTAAAGAACAAATCTCAAAATATTCAAGATTTTTTATCAGGACTTACGCAACCTCAACGGTATTTTAGGGATCTCACGTTTTGGAGATCCCCCCAACCCCCCTTAAAAAGGCTATGCATTGTCCGGATCTTTCTCAACATTTACGAGAGTAATCACGAACGTTTTTTCTAACCCTGATTCGTTCGTCGTTCATTCTCAATAAACATGGAGTTTTTGCGAGAAGAATCAGCGTCATTTTGTCAAGTCTGCAGACAATCTCAGCGTCCACAATGCAATATAGTCAAGGGTTTCAAGATTGTAAAGAAAGATGTGACCAATGCATAGCTTAAAAAGGGGGGCTTTGCGTAAGTCCCGATCGTATTAAGTTCGGGTAAACACTTACAAAAAATACCCCTCATTGTGCCCGTGAATTTTATCGTCGTGGTGAAGCGTTGTTAAACTAAGTTTAATAGCAAAGAAACTATGCAGGTTCAGAATTATGCTTAATCAAGCGCCAGTAATAGATACTGTTCCTACCGATACCTGGGTAGAAGCAGCCTGGGAAGATTTTCTTACCTTTGCAGATGATCCCACCTTGGAAAGTGCTAGATTTTACTATGATGGCGGTTACATGAAGATTGAGATGTCACCACTAGGTCCTGCACATGGTTATGATAATTCTATTGTTTCAACTGTTATTGTCTTGTATGCAGCTATTAAAAATATTCCCATTAAGGAGCTAACGAATACTAGTTTCCGAAAAGCTAGAGTTAGTGGTTCTCAGCCTGATATTGCTTTTTATATTGGCACAAATTTCCAACTTCCTCCCCGAAATAATTCCCCAGTAAATCTCAATGAGTTAACTCCACCTACATTAGTTGTTGAGATTGCCGCTTCTTCCCTAGAAGACGATACTGAGCGCAAACAAAAACTCTATCAACGCCTGGGAGTTCAAGAGTATTGGGTAGTTGATGTCAATGCTGGTAAGGTGATTGCAAATTCATTGTCGCCAACACAAAGCACCCCCATTCGCGAATCTCAAGTACTCCTAGGATTGGAAATTGCCTTGGTTGAAGAAGCTCTGAAGCGCTCTCTAACTGAAGATGATGGAGCTATTACTCGTTGGTTACTAGCTAAGTTTAATTAAATTTTTAAAGATTGTAAGTTTTATAATCGAAAAAATGAACGCTATTCACGGCTATGCTGTTACCTCATATTAAACAAGCGTTACCTTCAACTGAAGAACTACCTTGTTCGGACGATACACCAGTGGATAATGAAGAGCAAAATTTTTTGCCTAACCTTCTATTGTTTTTATTAAACTCGATTTGGGCAAATCAAATGGATTAGTTCTTTGGTGTAGACATGGGTTTAGATCATACTACGGGACTTAATCCTAGAGTACCTGTTGTACAGTAATGTCCAAAAGTTTTTACTTTTAGTGGTGGCACAATTTAATAGTTTTGCTATTGGATAATGTAGAGAAAACTTGAGAAAATCTATGGCTCAAGCCTTACCTAAACTAGTAACTTTTGATGAATTTATAGCATGGTATCCGGAAAACACTGAGATACGCTATGAACTACACAATGGGGTAATTATCGAAATGCCAAAACCGAGGGGACAACATGGTAATGTTACAGGCTTTCTGATTGAGGAGTTAGTCTTGACCATCATACAGATGGGAAAACGCGGTATTTGGACAATTCCCAGAGAATCAATTGTAAAATCTAGTAGTGCAAAATCTGGTTATGAACCTGACATTATTGTTTTAAATCAGGAAAACATAGGCAGTGAACCACGTTGGGAAAGGGAATCAGTGATTGAGAATGCTAGCTCAGTTAAATTAATTGTTGAGGTTGTATCAACTAACTGGCGGGATGACTACCACGTCAAATATGCTGATTACGAAGAAATGGGCATTCCAGAATACTGGATTGTGGATTACGCAGCCCTAGGGGGACGCAACTTCATTGGTAACCCAAAACAGCCAACTGTATTTATATGTCAGCTGATTGACGGCGAATACCAAATGACTCAGTTTAGAAGTCATGATTTAATTGTGTCTCCTACCTTCCCTCAACTTAACCTTACCGCCCAACAAATTTTTGATGCGGCGTCCTTAGGCGCTACTCATAATTAGTACAGTTGGTTGAAAGTTATGTTTTTAACAAATCATTTTTTAAATGCCAAAATTGGCACTAAGTTTAATTGGTTTTTGGTTGTTGTGTTTGCGATCGGCATTTCCTTAACTGGTGCGGCTCTATCAACTGTACTCGAGCAAAGAGCCGAACATGAAGTGACATCTCAAGCCAAGATGCTGATGCAAACTATCAATTCAGTTAGAAATTATACACAAGAACGTCTAAATCCCTTATTGTTCTCTAAACTAGAAACCGAAGCAGCATTTATTCCAGAAGCTATACCAACCTTCTCCGCAAGAGAAATTTTTGAAGATTTGCGTAAAACTGAAGAGTACAAAAACTTCTTTTTTAAAGATGCAGCACCAAACCCAATTAATTTGCGGGATAAAGCTGATGACTTTGAAACAGAGCTTGTGAATTATTTTCGGACACATCCCAAGATTAAAGAACGTTCTGGATTTCGCACCATTCCAGGAAGTAGATTATTTTATATTGCACGACCATTTGCTCTTAAAGAACAGAAATGCTTACAATGCCATTCAAAACCAGAGATCGCTCCCAAAAGTTTGGTAGCAACTTATGGATCGGAAAATGGTTTTGGCTGGAAACTGAATGAGATTGTTGCTGTTCAAATAGTTTCTCTTCCTGCTGAAGAGGTTTTTGCTAGCACACTTCACTCTTTTGTTTTCGTAATAGGAATTTTAATCTTTATCTTTACGATAGTTATTTTTTTGATTAATTTTCTTTTAAGGAAAACTATCCTTGAGCGAATTAAAAAAATAGCTAAGATTGCCCAAAAAGTTAGTTTTGGGGAAATGAATGTTGTTTTTGAGGAAAAATCTAAGGATGAAATTGGTATCTTAGTAACCGCGTTGGATCGGATGAAGTCTAGTTTAGAAATATCTATGAATTATCTTAAAAAACAGAAAAAGTAATTTAGTGTAATTGACTACATATCAAATCTTTCTAAGAGGATGTTTGTAAAGTCTTGGCGAATGGAATTCGCGTCTATACAGGCAAAACCCACCTACGTGGGTTTCAAAATACTAATCCGCGCAGGCGGACGAGCGTTTGTATAGTAGCTCATTATATGAAACCAGGACTTTTAAAACATCCTCTTAGAAAAGCAAGGTTGATTGCTGGTGTGTAACTAACTTTAGATAATTCTCAATTCAAAATCCAAACCAAAAAAAACCGACTGATTGCATAGCAATAGCAGTCGGTAACTAGCTTTCTTTTTCAGGAGGAGGAAGCCAAATAATGTAAATAGTTTAAAACTCTGTTTTATAATTGCTGTAATTCCAATGACTTTAATTTAAAAATTTTCTTTTCTGATTTTGTTGGTTATAAATAATACTTTAACTATCTATTCTCCATCGCATTTCTAAGTCATTCCCGAACATTACGTGCGTAAATTTCCTGAGAATAAAGTCGATAGGCAAAACTCCTCTTGCTTATAAGGCGGCTTTTAGCGTCACAATAGTCAAGGTATTTGTTTAGATTCTTCATTCAACTTTATGACCCATCAGGAAAGTAATGCAAAAGAAACTCCAGTGTCATCGCGAGTATGGCGCGGTTTACAGGAAAATCTAACTCTAGTTGCGATCGCCTTATGCTTGGCAATTCTCATCCGCACTTTTGTTGCAGAACCTCGCTACATTCCCTCAGATTCCATGTTACCAACCTTGTATAGAGGCGATCGCTTGGTTGTGGAAAAGATTTCCTACCTTTTTCACCCCCCTGAATTCAGCAATATCGTGGTTTTTCAGCCATCAGAAGAATTACAGCGTCGGGGCTATCCTAAAGACCAAGCTTTCATTAAGCGTGTGATTGGTACGCCAGGACAGGTAGTTAGCATCGCCAGTGGCAAAGTTTATCTCGACGGTAAACCCATACAGGAGGAGTATATCGCCGAACCGCCAAATTCACCAATGGAAGGGCGACAAGTTCCAGCAAATGAATTTTTTGTTATGGGAGATAATCGTAACGATAGTAACGATTCCCGCTATTGGGGTTTTTTGCCTAGAAAGAATATTATAGGTCGGGCAGTATTTCGCTTTTGGCCTCTTGACCGAATAGGGTTTATATAAATTGGTTAGTTGTTGGTTGTTAGTTGTTGGTTGTTAGTTGTTAGTTGTTAGTTGAGTGCCAAATCACTAACCATTAACCACTAACCACTAACTACTAACCATTAACTAAACCTCAGATAATACATCAACTGGGCGATCGCATCGCCTGGTAGATTGAGCCTTTGTTGAAAATCAGCTAAATTACGGAAAAGCCCTTCTGATAAACGATTTTCTACGATGGCTTGCGCGAGATATAAATCAATAAAAGGTACTTTTGCTAGTGTTTCAACAGTTGCTACGTTTGGGTTAACAATCTGACTGGGAAGTGCTAAAGCTTCCTCGTCATAATAACTAAAATTAAGAAGGGGTCTGAGGGGTTCGAGTCTCTGTACAGATAAACTTAGAGCTGCTGCAATATCTTCAACACAATAAAATTTCACTCCGCCACGGGAGAGTTCCACAAGCGATCTCGCTTGATGAATGGAAAATCCTGGTAAACGCAACCAATCATCTACAGTTGCTTGATTGGCATCAATACTGATACCCAGTTCCACTGCGATCGCAATTTCTTCTCCTGATTGCAGTCGGTGGTAAGGGTTGTGAATCAGTTGAGCGCGGAGTTTTTGCAGCCTCGGGTTCCAAGATAGCCAATTTTTCATAGCTCTTTCTTCTCTTACATTTGGTCGAGCAACTGACGGCGCTTTTGCTCAAATTCATACTCAGAAATCAGCCCTTCCTGACGTAAACTTTCTAACTCTCGCAAAGCGTTTGCGAGCGATCCCACTTGATCGGGGACATACTGTGAACTTTTGATAACTGATTTACCCAGATTAAAATGACGGTCAAAAGTTTCTTCATCTTGAGCTAAGTACCAAACTCCTTCTATGGCGCAAGCCACTTTGGGAATAGGTGTCCAAGAAAGCAGTACGTACAACACACCCCAAAGTGGTTGTCCTAAATAAAATTTGTGTAATCCTGAAATTGTCAACGTACCAGACAAAGCTAGTATTGCGGCGATACTTCTGTTCTTGCGCTGATTAAACATAGTTTTTATTTTAACAGTGACCAGTAACCAGTGACCAGTGACCAGTAAATTTTCAGACTTGAAAGTAGGGTATTTGAATAATGAAGTAATTTCTTGTTTTTTCCATAAATGAATTTTGGGGCTTGTACCACTTTACGTTTGGTTATTTGTCATTTGTCTTTGGGAAGTGTTTTGGATATATTTATATTTTGTAACATAGTTCTGTTGCAATACTACTTGGATAAGCGAAAACTAGAAACCGGGTTTCTGGCACCTCAGCGATCGTTAACCGAGCAGTATAGATTGCTGTTTGTGCTGACACAAACACAAGCTGTAAATATTCCTCGTTGTTTTGTATTTTATATAACATACCTTTTTCCTTGAATATACTGAATCTTAAGACTTCTTGCGCTAACTTTAAAGATTATGTTAGGCATAACGGATTTATTACTTAGTCTAAGTCATTACATGATATAAAAAATGGTTAAATTAAGCCGAAATTGCAGGTGTTATCGAGATTGGAGCTAACTGTAAGTAGCTAGGCAGAAATAAACAGAACTATATTAAAAAATGTAACTAGACCTAAAATCCTTACTAATGACAAATCAATACTACTTGGATAAGAATTTTGTGGGTTAGGCAAACCTTTGGGGAAACTCAACAATGTCCTGTAAATGTTGGGTTTCGTTCCTCAACCCAACCTACGTATTTTCGGATTTTTACCCAAAACCTACGCAGTATTGAATGACAAATGACAAATGACAACCAGACATTACTACCTCCAGAATGGCTAAAACAACTTTCAGATCCTTATGCCGTACTGGGAATTTCTGTGACTGCTACTGAACATCAGATTCTCAAACGCTATCACTCTTTAGCCAAACAGCTGCATTCCGAGAGTTTTCTGAGAAGCCATGAAGCAGATAAGGAATTCGCAACATCTGTATTTACTTACTTGATTGAGCCAGCTTATAAACTATTAAAACACCCAAACTCTCGAAACGAGATAATAGCAAAGCTGCGTTTAGACGCAATCTTCTTGCAGTTATTGAAAGATGCATCTTTACAAACGGCTTTGGCACAAGAACTCATACAAATGCCAGCAAGTGAAGTAGACATTTTTTACGAACCTGCGATCGCTTCTCTAGCAGAAGCTCAATATAGATCATTAGTTGCTTCTTATCAAATCACTCAGCAGCTAAGGGAACTTAACTTAGTATATTTTTGTTTGCTTGCACCCAATGCTCTGGTTCAAGAAAACCCTATAGAGAGGACAGAACCGAATATTGAGTCAGTAAAATTGACGTTATATGAAGAGAAAACAGTTGTCAATAATTATGCCCAACGGCACTACCAACGTGGAATTCACTACGTTAAACAAGCTAACTGGAAATCAGCTGTACAAGAATTGCGAGATGCCATTAAGTTAGAGCCAAATAATAGCGATTATCTAGCTTTACTGGGGTTTGTGCATCTCAAACAAAATCTGACAGGAATGGCAAAAGTTTATTTACGTCAAGCATTAAAACTTAACCCAAAACAACCACTTGCCTTAAAATATACTTCAAGGATGAAGGATGAAGTATAAAGTAGGTCGCATAAAGTACACTCTAAAGAGTATAAAGACAAATTTTTTTCTCCTTTATCCTTCATACTTTTGGGTCAAGTGTTGAAATTGCGGTAGAAACCCGTACTCAAACCGAAGGCTATTTTCCAGATGATTTCCCTAGATTAGAATAAAACTAAGATCGCAAGTACAAAAGCTACTGAGCGACATTACTCAGTGGAGTGTGGGCAAGATGGGATTCTTTGACTCAGAAATAGTTCAGCAAGAAGCGAAGCAGTTGTTTGAAGATTATCAAGCACTGATCGCGTTGGGTAGCAGCTACGGCAAATTTGACCGTGAAGGCAAGAAACTGTTTATTGAACAGATGGAAGCCATGATGGATCGCTATCGCGTCTTTATGAAGCGCTTTGAGCTATCAGAAGATTTTATGGCACAAATGACTGTAGAGCAACTCAAGACACAATTAGGTCAGTTCGGCATTACGCCTCAACAAATGTTCGACCAAATGCACCTCACGCTACAACGCATGAAAGCCGAACTGGAAAGAAAGGGAATGGGGAATGGGGAATAGGGAATGGGGAGTAGTTGAACCCTACTCCCTACTCCCTACTCCCTACTCCCTACTCCCTAATTTGCTTTCGGGCGGCGAAACTGAGAAGGTGACTTAAAGTTCTCAACAGGTACGCCCTTGAGAGCTTTTGTCATAAAATCACGCCAGATAGGAGCAACCATCACGCCACCTGTAGCACCATGAGCTAGGGTTCTATTATCGTCCCTACCGACCCAAACTGCAGTTGTTAACTGGGGTACAGTACCGACAAACCAAATATCTTTTTCAGAGGATGTTGTTCCTGTCTTACCTGCGGCTGGACGATCTATAGCAGCGTTTTTACCAGTACCGCTAGTGATGACCGATCGCATCACATCAACAACGGCTGCGGACGCCCAAGAATCGAGGACAAGCTGTGGTTTGGGAGTGTTGTCGAGTAATACATTACCACTACTGTCTGTAACACGAGCAATAACTGTTGTGGGAGATTGCCAGCCGTAATTGGCAAAAGTGGAATAAGCACTAGCCATTTCCAATGGTGTAACACCAATAGCACCCAAAGGTAAAGAAGTGACAGGTTCCATTGGACTCATAATGCCCAAGGTGCGACAAGTCTCAACAACTCTATTCATTCCTACTGATTTACCAAGCTTAATGACAGGAATGTTGCGAGACATAGCGAGGGCGGTACGGATTGACATTGCCCCAGCATAGCCACCATCGTAGTTTCGTGGATGATACCAACCGCTACCATCTCGATAACTAACTGGAGAATCGACTACTGTTGAGTCTGGGCCGTACCTACCAGTTGCAAAAGCGGTATAGTAAACAAACGGCTTAAATGAGGAGCCTGGTTGCCTGAGTGCTTGAGTCGCTCGGTTGAATTCGCTTGTTTTTGGATCGACACCACCTACGAGCGCTTTCACAAAATGAGTCCGGGGGTCAACTGCGGCGAGAGCAATTTGGTTTCTATATAACCCTTGGCCTTGCAATCTTTCATGCCAACGTCTTACAGTTGCTTCTGCCATGCGTTGAAAATTGGCATCTATGGTGGTTTGAATCCGCATACCGCCTTTGAGAAGGGCTTCACGACCAAATTTCCTAGCTATTTCCTGTGCCACAGCATTGGTTACGTAAGGCAAGGCACTACCTTGGAACGATCTGATTTTGCCCAGTTTAATTGGTTGTTTTAGGGCATTGTCGTACTCTTTCTGCGTAATCCAACCCAAGGTAAGCATCCGCCCCAGAACTTCCTTCTGTTGGTACTTAGCTTTGGTCATGCTGACAAAGGGGCTGTACTCTTCTGGTGCTTGAATCAAACCCGCTATCATTGCCGACTCAGCCAAGTTTAAACTTTCGGCTGACTTGTTGAAATAACTGCGGGCTGCTGTTTGTATCCCGTAATTGTTATGTCCCCAGTAGACTTGATTGAGGTACATTTCCAAAATTTGGTCTTTGGGAAGAATTTGTTCCAAGCGAATTGCCAGGACGCCTTCTGCTATCTTTCGGGTGAAGGCACGTTTGCGGGACAAAAACAGGTTTTTTACTAACTGCATGGTAATGGTCGAACCACCTTCGCGCACTCCACCTGCTGTCCAGTTGGTTACGACAGCACGACCAACGCCTTTGGGGTTTATACCGTGGTGGTAGTAAAAGTCGCTATCTTCACTCGCTAAAACGGCTCTCTTGAGTTCTGGAGAAATTCTATCTAAAGGCACAACTTCGCGGTTGGCTTCCCCGTGAATGCTCGCTAAGAGTTTGCCTTTAATATCATAAATATAAGTAGTTTCCGAAGGAAAGAAGTTACGTAATTGTCTGACATCAGGCAAATTACGGAAACTTACGGCTAAACCAACCAGTCCTCCAGCTACAATAGAGCTGGTCAGCATAGTGATGGATAGTAGAGTCCCGCCAGCTACCTGACCGACTCCTTTAAGAAACTCAAAGCCTGAAGATCCTTGTTGTTGAGAGCGATTATTATCAAAAGTTCTGGACGACACGGCGATTTCACTTCCTCACTTTATATATAAGTGTAATTTCTTTGCCCCGCGCAAAGCAGTTAATTTTTTGCAATTATATTAGTTTGTTAGTTTGGCACAAGAAAATAAGATAGAAATAAATTGCTAGTGACCATAACCAACCATACTTTGATAGTGCAAAGCGTAGTTAACAGTCAATCCCCTAGTATGACGCAAGATTTCTCTTGGCTGCGTCGTGGTATTGCGGAAATTTTTCCTCAGCCTACTGATTCTGACACTGAAATCGAAAGTTTAGAAAAACGATTGACAACAACCGAGCGACCTTTAAGGGTCAAATACGGAATTGACCCTACCGGTGCCGAGATTCATCTCGGTCATAGCATACCAATGCGAAAACTGCGAGCGTTCCAAGATGCGGGTCATACAGCTGTCCTTCTTATAGGCGATTTTACAGCTCGCATTGGCGATCCTACAGGCAAGTCCGAAATGCGCCGCCAGCTTACAGAAGAAGATGTGAAGAATAACGCCCAGACTTACTTGGATCAAGTACGGCCCATCTTAGATTTTGATACTCCGGGCAGACTGGAAATACGTTACAACTCGGAATGGCTCTCGAAGCTGGATTTAGGTAAGATTCTAGAGTTACTCTCGACTATGACGGTGGGGCAGATGCTGGCAAAAGAAGGATTTGCCGAACGTTATAAAAAAGAGAATCCAATTTTTCTTCATGAGTTCCTCTACCCGCTAATGCAGGGCTACGATTCTGTTGCTTTGGAGGCAGATGTAGAACTGGGAGGGACTGACCAAAAGTTTAATATTGCTGTTGGACGAGATTTACAACGCCATTTCGGTCAAAAACCTCAATATGGGTTGCTGTTACCTATTTTAATTGGTACAGACGGCGTACAGAAAATGTCTAAGTCTTTGGGGAATTATGTGGGTTTATTAGAACACCCAACTCAAAAGTATCAAAAACTACAACAAGTTCCCGACCATCTTCTAGAAGAATATTTTACACTGCTGACAAACTTACCAATAGACAAGCTGCCAGAAAGTCCACGCGATCGCCAAAAATTATTGGCGCAAGAAGTCGTGAAACAATATCATGGCGAGCAAGCTGTTAAAGATGTTGAAGCTGGGGATATGCCAGAATTTTCTTTGGCACAAGTTCAGTTTCCAGCAAAACTGGCTTTTCTCTTGAATGCTAGTGGCTTGTGCAAAAGTACTGGGGAAGGCAAACGGAAAATTACTGAAGGTGGAGTGCGGTTGGATGGCGATCGCATATCTGATGCAGATGCTAATGTTAACGATTCTAGTGAATTACACGGGCGTGTTTTACAACTTGGGAAAAATAAGTTTGTTCGACTGATACCGTAAGGGAATTGGGAATGGGGAATCGGGAGTAGGGAATGGGGAAAAAGAACTTACTACTCCCAACTCACCACTCACTACTCACCGCCCTAGCCCGATGCCCAATGCCCAATTTGAAAGGAACCGCCAATGAATGCCGAAGATCGAGTTATTGTGGCTTTAGATGTACCAGATGAACGCTCAGCAATAGCTCTTGTGGAAAGACTTGAGCAAGTCAGTTTTTGGAAAGTTGGTCTAGAGTTGTTTACAAGCACGGGACCAAAAATTCTGGAACTGCTAAAATCTCGGCAAAAGCGCATTTTCCTGGATTTAAAGTTTCATGACATCCCCAACACTGTTGCAGGTGCGTGTCGTGCAGCATCTCGTTATGGTGTGGATTTATTGACAATTCATGCTATCTCTGGTAAAGAAGCTCTTAAAGCTGCAACTGAAGCGATACAGGTGGGCGCATCATCAGCAGGTGTAAAACCGCCAAAGTTAATTGCCATTACACTGCTGACGAGTATTTCTTCCAGACAATTGGCATTTGATTTAAAAATTCCTTTAGAATTACCAGAGTATGTTCTTGAGATGTTATTAATGGCTCAAGAGACCGGCTTGGATGGAGCCGTTTGTTCACCTCAAGAAGTTTCACAACTGCGACAAAATTGTGGAAAAGATTTTTTACTCGTTTGTCCGGGAGTACGCCCAACGTGGGCAGCAGCAAAAGATCAGGCGCGATCGCTTACCCCAGCACAAGCACTCAAAGCAGGAGCAGATTATCTTGTAATAGGGCGTCCCATTACTGCATCTGACAATCCAGAATTAGCTTGGAAAAAGATTTGCGAGGAGTTGGCAACAGTCTCATGAAGTCAGGGGTCAAATTTAAAAATTATGGCTTTTGGCTTCTTTGCTGTGGCTTTTGGCTAGGATTTTTCTCGTTCCCAGGGGTAGGAGCAAAGAAAGATTTTTGCTCAAATCAGAATTTAGAAGCATTAACAACACAAATGTTGCGCGATTTACCTAGCTATGCAAATCGCGCTTCTCAACGTTCCCGTCGTCTTAGTCGGAAAAATGAGGTTTTTAGTTATATAGTCGTTGCAGGAAGACCTGAGTTCGAACCACTACCTCTGAACCCTAGTGAACATACAGTAGATTCAGTGAAAACCCAGTCAGAGGGAGTAGAGCAAGTCTTTTTTACAACTTTAGAGCGACAGTATGTTAATGGAAAAGCAATTCAATTGCAGGAATTCCACTGGCTGTTTTTAACAAAAGCAGAAAACAGTTGGCTGTTTGTGATGATGTTTTCTCAAATTGGTTCTTATCCAAAAAATCAACCCCCCACACCCCCAAGGGATAGCAGTAATGGTGTTATTGCTCAAGGGATTAGCAATTGGTTGCGCGATTGTAGAGCAGAAAGTGTGCGCGGGCGTTCTGGCAATTTAGAAGCCAAACCTCAGTTATAACCTCCACCAGAGTGATAGTTGCTAGTATCATATTCTGATCTAAATTCTCTATCCTCCTTTGTCACTTTCATGTTGTGCCGGAAGTCCTATACGCCCGTGAAAGTCGTGGTAACGATGAGAGAAGTGTTCTAAATAAGGGCTTTCAAGTACTGTACGCCGTTTAGCTATCTTATTATTTATCTGGTGATATAAAAACTCAGCATCTATTGCAAAAACTTTTTTAAAATCAGCTGTTAATTCTGGTAAACCTTCCTGAATTGACTCAAATTCTGAAGGTACTTTTTCAAAAAAATGATACTGTTGATGACGATTAGATTTAACTAAGTTCCATTCTGATGAATTTATTTGAAGAGTTTTGTTAAAGCGAATGTCTTGAGCGGTGTATATTTCACAAAAAAGTATAGAATTCAGTAACTTGTAAGTTTTATCTTGATTTTGCCTAGCAGTATAGTCCCAATCTAAGTCACAATCTTGAGTCACAATAATCCCATAAGGATGAACTATAGGTTTAAACTTAGTGTTTTCAAGGTTTGGGGATAATTCATTTGGAATTGGTTTAAACTGTATAACTCCAGTCAAAATCTCCCCTTGCCTAAAAGCCTCTTTTTCACTAGAAGCTCTGTAAATCATACTTTTAGGCATGGTTAAGAATTATTCAAAATCTATTACTAAAGGCGGTCTAACAACACTTGGCAGTACATTACCCGTAACTGCTCCTAATTCTTTGGACAAATTGGTCTGTTGCAAATAATTCTGGTTTTCCTGATAGTATTCCAATATAGTTTCAAGTGCTTCAGATGCTTCTTGTAATCCTTCGGGAGAAGTCGTAAAAAGGGTCTGAAGTATTGTTAAACACTTAATTAGAAGAATAGAGTTTTGATTTAATTGACTAGACCAATCCTCACTAAGAGATGATTCAATGAAAACTTGAATTTTCAAATTAGGGATATTAGATACTAAATTTGACTTTGAGGAAGTCTGAGTAGGAGTTGATATAACTTCGTACCTTTGCCCAATAATATTCTTGCTCTTAATACCACTAGTTGTTATCTGCATGGTAGGTTTATATTGATTGAGGTCGCATTGCTCTATATAAATCATCAGTAATACTCCAGCGAAAGAGATTCCTAGCTGTGCGATTAGATTGATTGAGTATGTTCCAAAGATACTCACCTCTTTCTATCTTATCTTCTGTGAAAAAGTCTGCATCTAGTAAATAAGCTGTTTCATCTACTCCCTTCTCCGTATCTCTAACCATAACAAAGCCGTGATTAAAATTGACTTGACCGAATTCAGTTTTCAATTGTAAATTTTTAATAAAATTTTGAATAGAGGCGGCTATTTCTGGAGTGTGTAGCTCCGAAGCAATATGTTTGGGTATTAATTCAGTCCATTCTTTTTGAATATTTAGTTTCGAGCGAATAATTAAATCGCGATATCTCAATCCTACTCTTGAATAAAATAATGGATTATATATTTTTTCAAAAATTTCTACAGCTATTTTTAATTTTTTGATAAAATTTTCATACCTTTCATATTTAGTTGTAACAAGAGTTATAGAATCTTTATCTATAGATAACTGCCAACTTAAATCTTCTGATTTAAAATGATACGTCAAATCACTTGTAATGTTTGAACTAAATTGAGTAAGAAGATTAGAGAGTTCATTTGGTATTGGTAAGTTTCTAGAAGCTTCAAAAATTGGATAATCAAACCTAACGCTATCTTGAAAATCTACAGGCTGTTGACTGGTAATTCTTAAAATAGTCGGAAATCTAAGTTGAGCAATAACCTCAATAAGAGGGTTGTACTCATAAATTACTCTTTCATAGTTTGGGAGTTTCATGTTTTAAAATTATTGATCGCCAATCAGAACAATCTCTCTTTACTCTAGATTAGCTGACTTCAAACCCATTAGTCAGTGATGCTTACCACATTTAGAGCTCATAAAGGCAGATGGCAGAGGGTTAAGGGATTTCCAAGAAATAAATTACCACTACTTGTGGTACGGGCGACACGAGCCGTCACTAGTATAGAACGGTAGGGGACGCCCATACCACAAGAGATATTTGAGTGTACGAGGTCTACTCCTCAGATGTTATTCTGAATTTCATCAAACTTGGCACGGACTGCTTGTATATCTTGCCACATTAACCACTTTGGGCTACCGACTTCACGACTTTGGTTACGCAACAAGTAGGAGGGGTGAAAAATTGGCATACACAAACGCCCATCCCATTCCATCCATTTGCCGCGAATTTGGGTAATACCTCGCTTCTCACCTGTCACACCTTTGACAGCAGTTGCCCCTGTCAAAAGAATGATTTTTGGATCGACAAGGCGAATTTGCTCCATGAGATAGGGTTTACAAGCTTCCATCTCTTCCGTAGATGGAACGCGATTGCTTGGCGGTCGGCACTTATTTACGTTACAAATATATACGTCTTTCTCGGTATCTAGCTTCACTGAGGCAAGAATTTTCTCGAGCAATTGTCCTGCTTTACCAACAAATGGCAATCCTGTTTCATCTTCGTTTTGCCCTGGTGCTTCTCCCACAACCATGATTAGTGCTTTCAAATTGCCTCGTCCCACGACAGCGTGAGTACGGCTGTCTCCTAAATCACAACGGTGGCACTGGTTGCAATGTTGTGCGATTTCAGTTACATTGGCGTAGATTCCACGAGGAATTGGAATTTTAACACTTGTGGGAATTAACTCTTTTTGGTCAAAGTTAGACTGCTCAAAGTCTGATTCCTTAAAGAGGCTAAGTTGTTGTTCGCTACTCATGAAAATGAAATATCTTATGGGTTCGGGTGCAAGCTGCTATAAATAAACAAACTTTGCTACTCGGATTTTGTTTAGATGATTTTGTAACTTACTAACATAGTATCGCATCCATACACTTGAGCCAAAATCAGTCATTATATAAAGCAATGGCGTTTTCATCTGCTGGGCAAGAATCATGCCACAAAATCCACTTTTTGCCGATCGCACCCAAGCTGGTGAAAAACTAGCGGAGGCAATTCACAATATTTTGACCCAGCAAACTATTGACTCTGGGGTGAAGCCAAGAACAATAGTTTATGCTTTACCACGAGGAGGAATACCAGTTGCTTCCCCAGTCGCACGTCTTTTGGGTTGTCCGCTAACGATAGAAGTGGCCAAAAAAATTAGCCATCCAAAAAATTCTGAGTTGGCGATTGGTGCGGTCACTGCTTCAGGTAATGTACTTTGGGAGGAGCAAGGGATCTTTCGCACAATCCCAACCTCGCAGTTGCAAGAAGTCGCGTTAAACTCTGCCATAGAACAAGCTCAATTTCTTCAAGTTCAATTAGATTCTGCTTGTCCCCAAGTCGATCCTAAGGGTGCTACGCTCATTTTGGTTGATGATGGTATTGCAACAGGTATGACAATGGCAGTAGCAGCAAAGTCTTTGAGAACACTTTCTCCTGCAGAAATTTGGCTTTGTTCCCCAGTCGCACCTCTAAAATTGCTACCTTGGCTGCATCAGTGGGGCGATCGCTTAATTGTATTGGCAACACCAAAACATTTCTTGAGCGTGAGCCATTTTTACTCAGAATTTCCGCAAGTAGAAACAAGCGAAGCTTTAAAAATTTTGAATTCTGAATTCTGAAAAAAACCAAATTTATCATTCATAATTGGTCACGAACTTCTCTGGTATTTCATAGCCTTGGCATAGTCACCCAAAGCGTAACAAGCTATTTTGAGACTGTTAAGAGTTTGTTCTTCGCTACGGCGATCGCTCAGAACTCTTGCTATCTCCAAACGTTGTTCGTAGTATGTAATGGCTTTAGCATAATTACTCAAAGCTTCACAAGCAACCCCCAGGCTTCCCAAAGACTGTTCTTCACTGCGTTTGTCTTTGATGTCTCTTGCAAGTTGCAAACGTTCTTCATAGTAGACAATAGCTTTAGCATAATCCCCTAAAGCATAACAAGCATTACCCAAATTTTTTAACACTTGTGCGGCACTGCGGCGATTGTTGAGGGAATACGCGATGCTGACACACTGTTCGTAGTAAGCGATCGCTTTGCCATAGTCCCCCAAAGCATACCAAGCATTGCCAAGATTCTTTAGGACTTGCTCTTCTCCCCAGTGATCCTGTAGTTCCCGTACAATTTCTAGACTTTGCTGCTTGAGTTCGATCGCTTGTGGAAGATTACCCAATGCTTTATGAACCAATCCCAAATTATTCAGCCCTGCAACCTCACTGCGCTTGTCTTGTAGTTGTTGGGCTATTTTCAAACACTCTTGCAAGCAATCCATTGCTTTGTGATTGTCCCCCAAGTGTCGGTAAGCATTACCCAAATGGGAGTACGCCTGCATATGTATCCGCAAATCCGTGACATCTTTTGCCAAACTCAAACATTGTTGGGAGTAAGAAATCGCACTTTTGTAGTCTCCTAAGGTATAAGCTATCAAGCCCAAACAGGAAAGCACCTGTGCTTGTCTTTCACCATCTCCAACCGCCTGAAAAAGTGCCAGAGATTCTTGTAATGACTTCATGGCTGTAGGCAAATCACCAGCTTGTTGCTGTCGAATTCCTTGACGCAAAAGTCTGGAAGCTTCCAAAGAGTGGTCATCTTGCGCCTGTGGAAGCAGTACTTCCCCTTGTGAATTTTGGCTATCATCCTGAGTAATTGCCTCAGGTTTCCTTGCTTTTAGGTACGCCGCAGGTGGTTGCAAGGGAACCGTGTTTTTTGAGCTAAGATTCCATCCGCCTTTCCACATCGACCGCTCTCTGTTAATAGTGGTAATACATTTAGTCTTCCCAAAATTAAGTTACATCTTTACATCCAAAAAAAATCACTGGTCACTGGTCACTGGTCACTGGTCACTGTTAAGCAATATTTCTCGAACTTCCATTAAGATTTTGCCTAACATATTTTTCCCACTACCATCAGCACCGCAACCCCAGTAGTAATCGATAGGCGAATTCTCAACAAGTTCTGCATCCTCTGTGGAAAGCAAAATTTCTTTAATATCAGCATGAGTTTGAAACTTACGCAGGACTGCTTTCTTCATGATCCCGTCTTTAACTTGTTCCCAATCAGGACGCAAAGGACGCTTCCTATCCCGTCCCATTCTGGCCGCCTCTGATGGTGTTTTTACAAGGCGTATCTGTTCTACATGAGGTGTACCTACGAACTTTTGTGCTTGAAAGTAATGTTCGCTTGTATACCAATAGAGAGCGTCTAATTCAAAACCATGATATGAAAAATTAGAAAAACAGCCGTATTGTTCGCGAGTGTTGTAAAAGTAAACAGTCATAAGTATATCTTTTATTTATGTATTATAAAGTACTTTCATGAAAGCTGCCAATCTCAACAGCTACTAGCAACATAAATTAGCGATCGCAACTGCAAAACCATGGAACAGAAGAACATATTATTAAAGAACAATGGCCCAAAATGCCTTATTTATGATCTACTGCCTCAATACCAGTTGTGAAAAGCCTTTGAATCCAAATGGTGCGGAATTCTGCCAAAATTGTGGGACAAAACTGATATCGCTGCTGCGAAACCGATATCGCATTATTCAGCCATTGGGGGGCGGAGGATTTGGCAGAACTTTTTTGGCAGAAGATGAAGACAAGCTCAAAGAGCATTGTGTTGTCAAGCAACTAGCACCACAAGCCCAAGGAACTAGCGCTTTACAAAAAGCAACCGAACTTTTTCAAGAAGAAGCGCGGCGCTTGCAACAGTTAGGAGAACACCCACAAATTCCAACTTTGTATGCTTACTTTAGGCAAGAAAATTACCTATACCTAGTACAGCAGTTTATTGAAGGGCAAACTTTACGGCAAGAATTGAATCAGCATGGGCTTTTCCATGAGGAAAAGATTTGGGAAATGTTAGGTGAATTATTACGCATTCTCAAATTTATCCACGAGCATCAAGTCATTCACCGAGATATTAAACCAGAAAACATTATCCGTCGTCTTTCTCAAAGAGGAAAGGAAGATTTAGTACTTATTGATTTTGGAGTTGCCAAACAGTTAACAGCAACTTCTTTAGAACAAACAGGAACAACTATTGGTTCCTACGGTTATGCGCCAATGGAACAAATGAAATATGGCTCTGCATATCCCGCTAGCGATTTATTTAGTTTGGGTGTCACGAGCTTTTATTTACTAACTGGAGTTCATCCATCACAATTATATGTAGAAGACGGATATAGTTGGGTAGCTCAGTGGCAAAAACATCTCAAATTTTCTATCTCCACTCAACTGGAACGTGTCCTAGACAAACTGTTAAAAAAGAATCTCGAACAACGCTATAAATCAGCAGATGAAGTGTTACGAGATTTGTCTCAAAAAACAAAAAAAACGCCAAAAGATTTTGTAGTCACTTTAATATCACAGAAAAATCTTCACAAATCCTCTATTTTCCCCAGTACAGTTATTCAACCAAAAATACTAATTCAAAAACAAGTTTTAATCAGAGGTATTGCCCTGGCTATCATGGGTTTAGGTGGAATCATATATTGGCAAATGAAGGGGTATACGCCAACCTTAAATGGGCATTTAGGTGAAGTCAATTCCCTTGCTGTCAAATTAAACCTCGCAAATTCTTCTCTTAAAGAAGATTTGATAGGACTAGTAGTCAGTGGCAGTGATGACAAAACTATCAAAATCTGGAATTTAAAAAATAAAAAAGAAATTCGCACGTTAAAAGGGCATAAAGAATTTGTTTATGCTGTTGCTCTGAGTGGTGATGGTCAAACTCTTGCTAGTGGAGGCAAAGACAACATAATCAAAATTTGGAATTTAAATACGGGGCAGGAAATCCGTACACTGATGGGACACTCTAGTTATGTTAATTCTGTGGCTATGAGTGCTGATAGTCAAATTCTTGTTAGTGGTAGTTATGACAAAACAATTAAGGTTTGGAATTTAAAGAAAGGACAAGAAATTCACACTCTCAAAGGACATGAAGGAGAGGTTTTGTCTGTTGCTATTAGCTCGGATGGTCTCATTCTTGCTAGTGGTGGTACAGATAGAACAGTTAAAATTTGGAATGTAAAGACCGGGCAATTATTACGAACTTTGACTGGACATTTAGGGGATGTAAATGCCGTTGCTATTAGTCCCAATCAAAAGATTATAGCTAGTGTTAGCGATGACAGAACCATTAGAATATGGAATCTGAATACAGGGCGAGAACTACGTCCTCCTCTAACAGGTCATTCAGCTGATGCGAACGCTGTTGCATTTAGCCCTGATAGTGAAAAAATTGCGACAGGAAGTGATGACACGACTGTAAGAATCTGGAACTTGAGCACGGGACAAGAAATAAAAACTTTCAAAGGTCATGCACAAGAGGTTTTTGCCGTCGTTTTTAGTAGAGATGGTAAAAATATAATCAGTGGTAGTAAAGATAAAACAATTAAGATTTGGCAAATGCCTTAGAAGATCTTTGTACATCCTTGGCGAATAGAATTCGCGGCTATACAGGCAAAACCCACCTGCGTGGGTTTAAAACCCTTGGCAACGCCCACTTACTAAGTAGCTATCATGTAATTTATTACACAATACGGTTCAGCTAAGGGTCGCGAGGGGAGCACCAAACCCGGTATCTCCAAGATACCGGGTTTCTAAATAACTGCTTAACTGAACTGTATTGATTTATTACACTAATTTGCAGGAAAAGTTTTCTTCCTCCACTCCCTACTCCCTACTCCCTATTTTCAAGACAGGCTTTGATTTGAGAGGATTTATGTTTCTAACCATTGAAGATTTGGAAAAAATGCAGCAACAGCATCCCGACTATCGCATGGAATTAGTCAAGGGAAATATCGTCGTTATGAGTCCATCAGGATATGAGTCAGATGAAATTGCAGCAGGGATGATCGCTCAGCTATATAACTGGGTGACGCCTCGCAAACTGGGGCGAGTAACTGCTTCGAGTGCTGGTTTTAGGTTACCAAACTCGAACTTACGAGCACCTGATGCTTCATTTGTCAAGGCAGAACGATTGCCTCGCAGCCCGAGATCTTATGCTCCACTAGCTCCAGATTTAACAGTTGAGGTTAAGTCACCTACTGATGACATAGAGGAACTGAGGGCAAAGATTAGAGAATTTCTTGCACTGGGAACTGGTGTGGGAATTTTAATTAATCCAGATGAGCGGGTTGTTGAGGTTTACTATCCCGAACAAGAAGCAATAATCCTTCGAGATGGCGATGTTTTGACAGTTCCTGAACTTTTACCCGGCTGGTTCGTGAAGGTTTCAGATTTATGGACACCAGAATTTGATTAAATCCCCACATAATAAAAGCTCATCCCCAAAAAGAATGAGCTTTTACTTTGGTAGTATTGCACCTCGCCGTTTGTATCAGTCGGTTTTCCAAACTTGCAAAGGTTTTGCAACAACTACGGATGAGTAGTTGAACACCAATGCCAAGAAATTTACTAGTATATATTCGCATTAAGAAAAAGGTAGATAACCAACAGTAACCGTGAACTTAGCGATATGCAGGCATCACTTCGTTTTCTCTTTTTTGCTTGCTGTTTGCACTTGAGGAGAAAAATGCTTATCCATAAGTGCGGGGACTTGTGCAGCCTGAATTCGGCTGTAACGAGATTTGTCTGGCATCACTAAGTTTGGTCCGGCTTTGCAATCTTTCATGCAACCCGTTCCTTTAACTGTCACTTCTGATTCCAAACCACGCTCACTCACAGATGCTTCTAGTGCTTGGCAAAGCTGCTTACCACCTCGTTTCATGCAGTCAGATTTTTGACACACCAATATAGTGGCTTTTTTTGTCCTAACTTCACTAGAAGAGGACACGGGGACATCAGCACGTGGAGACGTGGAAAAAGAAGAAGACAAGGAAATTGTTTCTTCCCTTGTCCCTTTATCTTCTTGTCTCCTTGACTCAATTCGGGCTGCCATCACTTGGTAAGCTTTGAGTTTGACTTCACCTGTCTTCAAATCGTGCTTTTTCTCACCCAAGACTTGCAGCCAAGTTCCCTTTTGTAATCTGAAGTCAAAAGCAACGCGTAAGTGTTTATCTAGTTTAACGTAGCATTCGCCTTCAGAAGTCTCTAATAGCAAGCCTTTGAGCTTATACCCATCTTTGATAACAAAATCGAGAAACCGCCCCTCTAGACGGAATTCCGAAACTTCTGTCATGTGAGATTTCCCCATCTTTTTACCTCTCTTCAACAAAGACTTTAATTTCAGCATGGTACTTATTAGCAGTGGTTTCCGCGACTATGATTGCCGATAGCGAGTTTGCCAGCACTTTTTTAGAGTCGAAACCAACTCTTGACGTGAGGCTGTAGATTGCCGTACAACGCTCCAAATTTGAATGGCAGCCGTGATATTGCTAATGTCAACTGTCAATGGCTGATTCGTCTCACACCAACAGGGAATGTCTAACTCCCGCAAACGATGATATACCTGCCATCGGTCTGCCCTATTGACCTCTATATTGTACTTTTCCTCATGTGATTGCGAAGTTAACGGTTTCAAGACAATCCCCCTAAATATGCAATAGTTTTGCAGTAACTACTACGCTTTCGCTCCCATTGTTTTCTGATTTGGGAACCTAAGCTTCATTCATAAGGATAACTTAAATGCAAACCTTTCTCAGTAATTTTTGAAAAATTAGTGACCAGTGACCAGTGACGATTAACTGGTTAATGGTCACTGGTCATTGGTCACTGTTTCCATAGCATTTTTTATTGAGAATGTCGGTGTTCTATATGACATTTTTTACTAAAATAAAAATATATAAGATACATTGAGCATTCTTTAAATAAAAAGGTCAAAATTATTTGATGCTGATAGGTCTCGTTATTTTTTTTAAAATGTTAATATGTAAAGACTAAAGCAGTTAAAAACTGCGACTGCCATAAAGCGAGGAAAACCATGTCTGAAACGCAAACTGTGTTACGAAATTTTGGTCATGTTTATGACAATCCTGTCCTCCTGGACAAAAGTGTAACTGAGCCAGTTTGTGAAGGATTTAATGTCCTGTTGGCCAGTTTCCAAGCACTGTACTTGCAGTACCAAAAGCATCATTTTGTAGTTGAAGGCGCAGAATTTTACTCACTGCATGAGTTCTTCAACGACAGCTATGGTGAAGCACAAGAACACGTCCATGATATTGGAGAACGCTTGGATGGACTGGGTGGAGTGCCAGTTGCAACCTTTAGCAAATTAGCGGAATTGTGCTGCTTTGAGCCTGAAGCTGATGGCGTCTTCTCTAGCCGTCAAATGGTAGAAAATGATCTGAAGGCAGAGCAAGCAATTATCGGTGTTCTTCGCCGTCAAGCCGCTCAGGCTGAGAGTTTAGGCGATCGCGCTACACGGTATTTGTACGAAAAAATCTTGTTAAAAACTGAAGAAAGAGCTTACCACCTAGCTCACTTCCTTGCTAAGGATAGCTTAACCTTAGGTTTTGTTCAACTCGCTCAAAACTAAAGCATTCTATAGATATAGAGCTATCTAACACAAGACTTATAAAAGCTACAAATACTCGTCCTTAAACAAGTATAAGAAATGGCAGAGAGGTAG
This sequence comes from Scytonema hofmannii PCC 7110, assembly GCF_000346485.2. Classification (NCBI taxonomy): domain Bacteria; kingdom Bacillati; phylum Cyanobacteriota; class Cyanophyceae; order Nostocales; family Scytonemataceae; genus Scytonema; species Scytonema hofmannii. The sequence continues at coordinate 9,767,059 of NZ_KQ976354.1, read as the reverse complement.
ATTTTAATCCTCTCTGCCATTTTTCATGAAAATCTACAAAACAACATAATATTTAATCTCAAAAAAAATTCATTAAGCTAGTTAATAATTATTCTTATTTAGAATTCCTAACAATGTTCAGAAGAGTCTAAATTCTTGTTTGAAATATGCTTCAAAAAAAGCTACTCTACTTTTGAGAAAAATCTTCAGTGTAAATGCAAACAAATTGCAAAAGTTAGGGAATGGGGAATGGGGAATAGGGGAAATATTAATATTCAATGCCCAATGCCCCATGCCCAATGCCCCATTCCCTATGCTCATGCCCCATGCCTAATGCCCAATACCCCCCATCTGTCATAAAACCTACAAAAAACGGCAAAATAAAAATCTGTAAGACCCTTACAATAATCAAGACTTATATTCTCTCTACTCGAAGGCAACAACTATGCCCCGCCGTGACGACATCAGGAAGATTCTGCTGCTAGGGTCTGGTCCCATCGTAATTGGACAAGCTTGTGAGTTTGACTACTCTGGTACCCAAGCTTGTAAAGCATTGCGAGAAGAAGGTTATGAAGTGGTGTTGGTCAATTCCAATCCTGCTACGATTATGACCGATCCAGAAACAGCCGATCGCACGTACATTGAACCGCTAACACCAGAGTTTGTGGAAAAAGTCATCGTCCAAGAACGCCCCGATGCCCTTCTAGCAACGATGGGAGGACAAACTGCCCTAAATCTTGCTGTGACTTTGGCAAAAAATGGCGTGTTGGAACGATATGGCGTTGAGTTAATCGGTGCTAAACTACCAGCTATTGAGAAAGCCGAAGACAGAAAACTGTTCAACGAGGCTATGTCCAAGATAGGGGTAAACGTATGCCCTAGCGGAACAGCTTCATCTTTAGAAGAAGCCAAAGCGGTTGCCAAAAAAATTGGTACGTATCCCCTGATTATTCGTCCCGCTTTTACTTTAGGTGGTACTGGAGGCGGTATTGCTTACAATGAGGAAGAATTTGCAGAAATGTCACAAGCGGGTATTGATGCCAGCCCGGTTTCACAAATTCTTATTGACCAGTCCCTACTCGGCTGGAAAGAATATGAATTGGAAGTTATGCGTGATTTGGCAGATAATGTTGTAATTATCTGTTCCATTGAAAACCTCGATCCGATGGGTATCCACACAGGAGATTCCATCACCGTTGCCCCAGCCCAAACCCTAACTGATAAAGAATACCAGCGTTTGCGGGATATGGCAATTAAAATCATCCGTGAAATTGGCGTAGAAACGGGTGGTTCTAACATTCAATTTGCGATCAATCCCATCAATGGGGATGTCGTTATTATTGAGATGAATCCCCGTGTTTCCCGCAGTTCGGCGTTGGCTTCTAAAGCAACGGGTTTCCCCATCGCTAAAATGGCGGCAAAGTTGGCTGTGGGTTACACCTTAGATGAAATCAATAACGATATCACCAAGAAAACACCAGCCTCTTTTGAGCCAACTATTGATTACGTAGTCACAAAAATTCCGCGTTTCGCCTTTGAAAAGTTTCCCGGTGCTGAAGCCGTACTGACAACACAAATGAAGTCTGTCGGGGAAGCAATGGCAATTGGGCGAACTTTTAATGAATCGTTTCAAAAAGCGTTACGTTCTTTAGAAACCGGACGTGCGGGTTGGGGTTGTGACATGAAAGAAAAATTGCCCAGTGGCGAACAAATTCGCGCCCATCTCCGGACACCAAACCCCGAACGCATTTTCGCCGTGCGTCATGCCATGCTGTTGAGTATGACTATTGAGGAAATTTACGAGTTGACGGGGATTGACCCCTGGTTCCTCGATAAAATGCAGGAATTGCTGGAGGTGGAAAAATTCCTCAAACGGACACCGTTGCAGCAATTGACACAAGAGCAGATGTTTGAGGTGAAGCGGCAGGGTTTTAGCGATCGCCAAATTGCCTACGCTGCCAAAACAACAGAAGATGAGGTGCGTGCATACCGCAAACAACTAGGTGTTATTCCAGTTTACAAGACAGTAGACACTTGTGCTGCTGAATTTGAAGCGTTTACCCCCTACCATTACTCTACCTACGAAGAAGAATCTGAAGTTGAACCAACAACCAAACCCAAAGTCATGATTTTGGGAGGTGGTCCCAACCGTATCGGACAGGGTATTGAGTTTGACTACTGTTGCTGTCACGCTGCCTTTGCCTTAAAAGATGCAGGGTATGAAACAATCATGGTCAACTCCAATCCGGAAACCGTCTCCACAGATTACGATACAAGCGATCGCCTTTACTTTGAGCCACTGACAAAAGAAGACGTACTCAATATTATTGAGGCAGAAAACCCTGTTGGGGTGATTGTACAATTTGGCGGTCAAACACCTTTAAAGTTATCAGTACCGTTGCAAAAATATTTACAAGAAGTAGGGAGTAGGGAATCGGGAGTAGGGAGTAGGGAAAATTCCTCCTCACCCCCACTCACCACTCCCCACTCACCACTCCCCACAAAGATTTGGGGGACTTCACCAGATTCTATTGACATGGCTGAAAACCGGGAGAGGTTTGAAAAGATTCTTAAAGACTTGAATATTGCCCAACCTTCAAATGGAACTGCCCGGAGTTATGAGGATGCTCTGATTGTTGCCAAACGCATTGGTTATCCAGTTGTTGTGCGTCCTAGCTACGTGTTGGGTGGACGGGCAATGGAAATTGTCTACTCCGATACTGAGTTAGAACGTTACATGACCTTCGCCGTACAGGTAGAACCAGAACATCCAATTTTGATTGATAAGTTTCTCGAAAATGCGATCGAAGTTGATGTAGACGCTATTGCCGACCATACCGGACAAGTGGTCATAGGTGGTATAATGGAACACATTGAGCAAGCGGGTATTCACTCTGGAGATTCCGCTTGTACCTTGCCGAGCATTTCTTTACCGCCATTGGTTTTAGACCAAATTCGTGCTTGGACAACGCAATTAGCAAGTGCCCTTCATGTTGTGGGATTGATGAATATTCAGTTTGCCATTGTTGGTTCTCAAACATATTCACCCCAGGTTTATATCCTCGAAGCCAATCCCCGTGCATCCCGTACTGTTCCGTTCGTTTCCAAAGCAACAGGTGTACCGTTGGCAAAGCTGGCATCTTTAATTATGTCCGGTAAAACTTTAAAGGAGTTAGGCTTTACCAAAGAAATCATTCCCGATCATATTGCCGTCAAAGAAGCGGTCTTGCCGTTTAATAAATTCCCCGGTACTGATGTCATTTTAGGTCCCGAAATGCGTTCCACAGGTGAGGTCATGGGTATCGATAAGGATTTTGGACGTGCCTTTGCCAAAGCAGAACTTGGCGCTGGGGAACGTTTACCCTTAAGTGGAACAGTATTTGTCTCAATGAACGATCGCGATAAGGCTCCTGCAGTTGCTGTTGTCACAGAGTTTATTAATTTAGGTTTTTCTGTCATGGCAACGCAAGGAACTCGTACCGTTCTTCGGGAACATGGTTTAGATGTTGAGTTGGTGCTGAAACTGCACGAAGGGCGTCCTCACGTTTTAGACGCAATCAAGAACCACAGAATTCAACTGATTATTAACACGCCATCTGGAGAAGATGCCTACAGTGATGCTAAACTTATTCGCCGTACAGCCTTAGCTTATAAAATCCCTATCATTACTACCATTGCTGGGGCAAAAGCTACTGTCGCTGCAATCCGTTCGCTTCAAAGTACAACTTTGGACGTGAAAGTTATTCAAGATTACAAAACAGGGAGTAGGGAGTAGGGAGTGAGGGAGTGAGGGAGTGAGGGAGTGAGGGAGTGAGGGAGTGAGGGAGTGAGGGAGTGAGGGAGTGAGGGAGTGAGGGAGAAAATTCTACCTTGTCCCCCTAATCCCTTTCCGCATTAACCGTAATTTTAAGTAAAAATTAAATAAATACAATAGAGAAATACTCATAGTCGATCTTGAATTTTTTTTAAAAATCTTATAAATTTTTCTTTTTCAAGATAGATTTATTAGATAAGGTTATAAATCCTATGAGGAGGATATTAGGCTTAGATGACCTGTATGTAAAAGAAATTTGGACTGACAGCTAGCCAAGCAGTTATCATAAATGTTACAGTAATTAATAATAAAAAATAAAAAGTGTTTACTTAGTGACTTTAATATCTAACTGTAGATACTTGTAAAAAATGGAAAATCTCTGTAATTTTTTGCAGTTAAGAACCAAAATATGATGACCAATAGCCGCAGAACAGTCCTTGTGCGTCAGTTGCGAATCACAATATAAGTTTCGGTGTGAATAACACCGGAAGTAACCTTCTAAAAGGCATCTATCAGTTCTAACCCCCACTATTAAACCCCAATTATCACAAAAAAGAGTAGCGCCATGAAGACCGCTCAGACAGCTACAGACCTAGTGCGGACTTACTTACGTGAGATTGGCAAAGTGCCACTCCTGTCGCACGAGGAAGAAATATTTTATGGAAAGCAAGTACAACGTTCAACAGCATTACATGAAATCAGGGAATCTTTAGCCACTCAGTTAAATCGTCAACCATCTCTAGAAGAGTGGGCAAAGGCGACACAACTAGACCCCACAGAGTTGAACGAAGCCATAGCAGACGGCGAGGTAGCGAAACGCAAGATGGTGGAGGCCAATTTGCGACTTGTTGTGTCTGTAGCTAAAAAATATATTAAGCGCAATGTTGATTTGCTTGACCTAATACAAGAAGGTAGCATAGGAATGCAACGGGGTGTAGAAAAATTTGACCCCACAAAAGGATACAGGTTCTCTACCTACGCTTATTGGTGGATACGTCAAGCTATCACTCGTGCGATCGCAGAAAAAGGGCGTACCATCAGATTGCCCATTCACATAACAGAAAAGCTCAATAAAATCAAGAAAGCACAGCGTCACTTATCCCAAAGATTGGGACGTGCGCCCACAGCTTCTGAACTAGCCCAAGAATTAGAACTAACTCCAAGACAAGTGCGAGAGTATCTCGAAAAAGCAAGGTTACCATTATCCTTAGATTTGCGATTGGGTGATAACTACGATACAGAACTAGGGGAAATGCTGGAAGATCCAGGAACGTCTCCAGAAGACTTTGTTACCCAATCATCCTTATCTAAGGATTTGGAAAGTCTTATGGCGGAACTGACACCACAACAAAGAGAAGTTTTATCCCTACGATTTGGGTTAAAGGATGGACAAGCGCTGACACTCTCCAGAATTGGTGAAATTCTTAACATCAGCCGCGAACGAGTCCGGCAAATTGAGAGAGAAGCCCTGAGTAAACTCCGCAAATCCAAAGTTGGTATGAATGAATACTTAGCAAGTTAGTCACTGGTCAGTGGTCACTGGTCAGTGGTCACTGGTCACTGGAGGTGAAAAACCCGTTACTCTTGGTACGGTTACAACGACTTCCAAACGAAAACTTACTTGTTACATTAGATGATAGGAACATACGAAGCGAAAGCATTGTCTAAACCTAAACAGGCAATCGTGACCTAAGTAATTTTGACCACAGTTGTGGTATTTGAAGGAGGTAACAGTGAGTAACCCATCTAACCGAGTTTCAGAATTCTTTAACGGTGAGTCAGAAACAGGCAATCTGTTATTGCAATATGTCAAATCTCTATGCCCAGATACAGTTAGCCAGCTATCCCAACCTTCTTCTCCAGAAGTTTTCCAAGCTATGGAGCGTAATATTATGGGAATATTAGGGAACTTACCTTCAGAGCACTTTGGAGTTACCATCACTACTAACCGCGAACATTTAGGTCGTCTGCTTGCCTCCGCCATGATTAGTGGTTATTTTTTACGTAACGTAGAACAAAGAATGAATTTTGAAATGGTTCTGCAAAGTACTGAAGGTAACGAGGAGTGAAGTTGACAAGTTATCTCTAAAAATCTCACCATCTAACTAGCGGATACAAACGAATAGTTTTCAAGTTGATTGCAGCGCTTTCTTATCTCTACCACAACATTTCTATCGAAAATAAAGCCACAATAGCTGCAACAGAGCACTCTCTCGTCTAAAGTGAGTGTTTCTTTTATGGTTAAACAGTTGAAATAAGTTTTATTGAAAGGGAGCATCTATCAACAATTACAAGCTTGGAACTATACAGTTCTCACCTGTAGGTTAATCCTACGGAATTCCTAGGGAATAAGATCTTATAGGACTTTTATTTAATTTTTGAAATATACGTAGGTAGGGCTAAAGCCCACCACAAGCTTTATGTGTGCGGTATAGCCCACCCTACAGTACTGAGATTTTTTCATAAATCATTTATGATTCCTATAGTATTTAATTTTACAGGTTGATAACGAAATAAAGATTGTAAAAATCGTTTGTAGTTGCGCTTTAGCGCTAAAACGCAACTACGAACCAAAACGCTACGAATTTATGAAAAGATGTGCTAAAGCGCCGAATACAGAAATCACAAAAACCCGGTTTCTTTGTAGAGACTAGGCATGCTTAGTCTCTACTTTGCAGCAAGGAGAAACCTGGTTTTTTGCAACTTTTTCAAACCTGTACCAGCGATCTAGCAGTGAATTGTCCCATCTGGCATAATTACGCCCTGTAACAAAGTTCCCATCATGTATGCCCCGTACAGATTGGCTCCCTGTAAACTTGCTGCCGTAAAATCTGCATCTATCAAATCCGCCATTTTTAATTCTGCGCCATCAAGTGTCGCCCCTGTGAGCTTAGCTTCAAAAAGATTAGCTCCACTCAGATTAGCACCAGTTAGGTTAGCTCCAGTTAATTTGGCTCTGATTAGAGATGCTTCTGTGAGATCGGTACCTACCAAATTTGCTCTGCTTAAATCAACCTCACTTAGAGAAGCTCTTTGTAAATTAGCTCCGCTCAGATTGATTTCTGTTAAGTAACAGCCTATCAGGATGACACCCTTAAAATCCCTCTCTCCTTCCTGATAGCGTCTCAACAATTCATTTACTTCCATTGCGCGATCGTCATATAAACCTTTGCAGTCAACCTCGGACAACATACTCTATAAGTTAATTGTGTTACAATGTGTGAGTCTGACAAATATTGTCATTATTTACTATAAAATTACCATCACCGCAAGTCCAACACAGTCATTTCTGAACAACTCCATAATGCTGATTTGTTAAGGAACAAGCCTTGTCATATGCTTTAATGACAGCACAGATATTGTTATTTTATAACTCTTCTTAAATTACTTTATTGAGATAAAAAACAATTAAATTTATAAAAATGGTTAAGTGGTCACTGGTCACTGGTCACTGTTCACTGCCATAGCTCCATGCTGCTTGAAAAAAATCTTGTTCGCAAAACATGGCATAGCGATAAGTTGACTCTACCAATGCTGTATGAGTGGCGTAACTGTCAACCAAACTTTCTAATTGTTGTGTTAGCGGTAAAAAGTCATCGCTACTGTAAGTACGAATCCAACCTGCATATTGATGGCTGGGAATACCATGAAGAGCTAGTTGTTTGCCTAAAAAAGCATACAAACCCATACAAGGGGACATAGCAGCAGCAGTTAAACCTACATCCCCACTCCAAGCAGTTGATAATAAAAAATCTGTGTAACGACGGGTTGCTCCTCCTGGTTTTATACAACGTAAATCGATTTTCCACTGAGCAGCATATCCTTCATGTAACTTGAGTTCTTGTAAAACTCCAGTTGCTAAGGAGTGAAACGTAAGAAAATCCGAAAAGTTGGGGACTTTAGCTGCAGCTATGCTGTAAGCACGAGCAAAAGCTTCCAAGAAAAAGGCATCTTGTCCGACATAGTAGGCAAATTTTTGACGAGCAAGTGTACCATCCCCTATACCTTGGACAAAAGGATGCTGAAGACAAGCTTGGGCTATATCTTGATTGGCTTCCCACAAATTACTAGAAAGAGTCATTCGCTTTTTAGTCAAGTACATACAAATACTTTTAACTTTTGGTGGGCAATGCCCATCCTACAACAACTACAACAACTAACCACTAACCACTAACCACTAACCAATTTTAAAATGGCAAAAATTGTAGTAAGAGAGAACCAATACTCCCTACAAAATCAACAAAAGTGGGTTTAGCTGGTTTGAGTGCAGGATCGGTGTAAGGCGTTTGTAATTCTTTGATAAATGCCTGCGCTGTTTGCATTCCTGCAGCATTCTTTTCAGACGTAAATAACTTGTCTGCAACTTGGGCATCTTGGAATGCGCCTTGTCTGTCCATGCTTTGATAGCGGGCTATACCACGAGCAAGATACGCACCAGCATAATCGGGTTTGGTTGCGATCGCCTGACTAAAATAGTCAATAGCTGCCTGATGGTTCCCTTTCTGTGCTTCTGCTACACCCCAGGCATAAAATTCTTCTGGTTTAGCACTTTGTAAGGGTATGCCTGTCGCGCCTTGCACGTTAGCACTGTTGAGATCTGTACTAGTTAACTCTGCATTATAAAGATAGCTGTGTCTTAAATCGGTACCCACTAAACTTGCTCCAGTGAGTTTGGCAGCACTCAGGTTAGCACCAAAGAAACTAGCACCGCTCAAGTTAGCATTTCTTAAATCGGCACCAATTAAGTTAGCACGGCTGAGGTTAGCCCCTGCAAGATTTGCTCCGTTCAAATCTGCCCCTGATAAGTCAGCCATGACCAAACCAGCACCAGATAGATCGCAAGCCGAACATTTTTTGCTAGCAAGTAATTGTCTGAGATGTTCGGGATTTGCTGCTTGGGCAGTTTGGCTGAGGGTGAGAATAGTTAAAAATGCGGTTGTGGCTAAAATTTGGCTTTTCATATGCGAAGATCGCGTGCATCTTTTCCTGACTAGTTCAAAATCAGGAAAATGGTTTATAATTTCTGTGTACTCTCAGCAGTTATACTGCCGTAAAAGTACTTGTTTAATTTTTATGCGGCGTCAAAGTGATAACAGTTTGACTTTGATCGGTTCTTCCTCTAGCCGTTTGCCATGAAGAAGACAAGCTTAGTTCTGCAAATAAACTTAGGGCAAAGGTTAAGGTCGCAGCTAGCAGTAATTTTTCAAACATAATAGTTCCCCTACAACCCCTATTTAGGTTGGTTTATGTCTTTCGATTAAAATAATTTATTTCACTTCAACCTAAGAGATAAACAAATAAGGGGAAAGTGATACGTGTCTTGCACCCAAGTGACATTAGTCACAGCTACAAGACAAAAGCTGGCTGCATATAGATTGCCCTACGGTAAACTTGCACCATTGAGGTTAGCACCATCTAAAAGAGTTCCTTTTAAACGAGCTCCCTCAAGGTTAGCATCATCAAGATTAGCTCCTCTTAAGTCGGCACTACTCAGATTAGCATTGCTCAGATTAGCATTGTCAAGATTCGCACCACTGAGATTTGCGTTGCTTAAATTAACACCGCTTAAGTTAGAATTGGCAAGATTGGCACCAGCAAGGGTTGCACCGCTTAAATCAACATTTCTTAAATCGGCATTTTCAAGATTGGCACCGCCTAAATGCGCGTGATGCAGTTTCATGCCTTGCAAGTTCTTCCCTTGCCAATTGACACCACCAAGGTTTTTTCCCGGTTCGTTTTGCTGTTCCATTGCTGGTGGTGCTAGTGAGTCTTCTGATTCTGAGATAGATATATGTGTTTCTGTTGGCGGAACAGATGTATCTACAGGTAGTTGTGAGGTGTCTGACTCAACGACTAATTTGCCTTGTAAAGAATGCTTGACCGATTCCACTTGTGGCTGTAAACCTTTTAGAGTCATGTAAACTCCCATTGTAGCTAGAAGAGTTACCCCAGTCATCACAGATGAAAGGGTAAAAAGCAATCTTTGTCGCTGTTTTGGGGGATACATTTGTCCTACCTCAGTTTTTTGAATGTTAGTTGTGCCAGTTGAAAGTGACCAGTGACCAGTGACCAGTGACCAGTGACCAGTGACCATTTTTATATCCTCTAGTTTACACAGTTCATGAGGACTACTGAAAAATAGGAAATGGAAGGTAGGAACAATATGATGATTGTACTTTCCGATAAATGCGATTCCAATACTGTTCGGTTAAGCAAAAATGAGAAACCCGGTTTCTTGAAGAAACCGGGTTTTTGAACTTTAACTATCGTTAAACCACAAGTATTGAATGTGATTCTTAAAGCTTACTGGTAATAAAAATATTTACCAAAAATCTAGGATAAGCCTTGTCAAGGAATAAGTTTTGCTATTCTCTTAAGTAGCTAATTGGAAAAACAGAACCATATTACACAGTATAAACACACCGTAAATCTTGACAAATGACAAATTACGAGCCTAACTAGTTAACTTTAATTGTGCCGACTTACTTAATTAATCTCTTTTTCATCATCATCTTCATCACATATTGTCAAACCTTCAGGCGCACAGCGTTTAATAACGACAACAATTCCTTGTGCTCCTTCATCGTTTAAATCTTCAACATAGCCAGAGTAAGCAATAACTGCCTCTTCACGATTTAAAAAAGGACCAAAATAATAAATACAGTGCGGCTTAGTTGTCATAATTTCAACCCACCAATCTTCAGGTCTTTGTTGCATATCTATAACAAAAGCATTTTTATAAGATTACACATCTCTTATACTATTTTTTACTCAGAAATTGTTGTATGATTGCATCTCTATTACAAATTAAAAAAACACTTCTCACTTTCTTAACTTTTCTTAACTCGTTGTATAAAGCGATAAAGCTAATACTCCTGATAGATATAAAATTTATTCCAAGGGATTGATGGAAATTAAAGAAAAATCTGTAGAAATAGAATTAATAGCATTAAAAAAATCTGCCAATTAAAGTTGTTTCTTATTGAGGTAAGAGGGCATGGTTGTAGGTGTACATAGACGTGCTGTAGGCGTATTTTCACACCGTCAAGAAGTGGAAAACGCTTTACAAGAATTAAGAAGTACTGGCTTTCCAATGGACAGGGTATCTGTTATTAAACGGGATGCCGATCGCAAAGATGAAATTGCAGGTGCTGAAGTCCGGGAAAATGTTGGGAATAAAGCCGATGAAGGTGCCACAGCTGGAGCAGTTTCTGGAGGAGTTTTAGGCGGCTTAACAGGATTGTTAGTTGGCTTAGGAACTTTAGCTATTCCAGGAATCGGTCCAATCATGCTTGCTGGAGCAACTGCAACTGCACTGGCAACAACTTTAGCGGGTGCTGGAATTGGTGCAGCAACTGGTGGCATAGTTGGCGCATTAATTGGCTTGGGTATTCCCGAAGAACGGGCTAGAGTCTACAACGAGCGATTGGAGAGAGGGGACTATCTCGTCATTATAGATGGTACTGATGCTGAAATTGCTAAAGCAAGAAATATTTTGACCCATCGGGGAGTACAAGAGTTTGCCGTTTACGATCGCCCCGAACACAAGCAAGGAGCAGTTAACCCTGTGGTTGCTACTCCTGCTTCAGTGGGTACAGTACCCACCATACACAGAAGAAGAGCAATTGGTGTATTCCCCAATCGCCGAGATGCAGAAGTCGCACTCACCGAATTGCGCGATGCTGGTTTTCCTCTCAGTCAGGTTTCACTGATTGGTAAGGACGGAAATCACAACACTAATTTGACCGGCACAAACGTTGGCAAAGGTAATAAGGCTGATGAGGGTGCAAAAGCCGGGGCTGTCACAGGCGGTGCTTTAGGCGGTTTGGGCGGCTTGTTAGTCGGTCTTGGTGCTTTAGCAATTCCTGGAATTGGACCAGTGATTGCAGGTGGTGCAGTTGCAACAGCATTGGCAACCACCGCAGCTGGTGCGGGAATTGGTGCCGCAGCTGGTGGAGTCACAGGCGGACTTGTGGGTTTGGGAATTCCTGAGAACCGCGCCAAAGTCTATAACGATCGCTTGAACAGGGGCGACTACCTAATTATTGTGGATGGTACGGAAGATGAAGTCCGTCGTGCGGAAACCATTCTCAAACGTCATGGTATTCAAGAGTTTGATACCTTCGATGCGGCGGATACAACTGGTGCTCATCGCCGCGATTCTGACAGAGATATTCGTCATGACGCACCCGTGGTAAATACCACCTCCACCGAACATGGAGTAGGGTACGACAAAGACGATCCCGCCGTCATAATCGTTGACCATCGGAACGAGAGAGTTTAAGAGCGTTAGTGGTTAGTAGTTGTTGGTTAGTAGCTATTAACGACTAACAACTAACAACTAACAACTAACCACCAACCATTAACTATTAACAAAGGATTGATTCAAGATGAAAAAGCTTATTCCCTTCGTATTTGGTTCCCTTTTAGTTTTTGGTGCAGCTGCTTGTAGTCCCGATGTTTCCAAGAGCAGTTCTGATGCACCTAACAATACTAACGAAGCAGCACAAGCACCAGCACCAGAAGCAACAGAAGCGGCTCTTAAGGATGCTCAAAGTCAAGTTCGTAGAGACCAACTTAATGCTGACATCAAGGCTCGTGAAGAGCGCAACAATGTTTTGAATGATGGCAAGGCTACAAACAGAAGTGAAGACGATCTAGAAAGTGAGGTTCGCACGAAGTTAGAAGCTAACATTCCTAACGGTCAGTTAACTGTTGAAGCTGAAGATAACGGAACAGTTACAGTTGCGGGAACTGTGACAAACCAAGAGCAACTTAACAAGATTGAGCCTTTGGCAAAGGAAATCAAAGGTGTTACAACTGTAGTTAATAAAGCAAAAGTAGGTCAGCCATCAAGCTAGCTCGTTGTGAGAAGTCAAAAGTCAAAAAATATTGCTGATAAAATCTTTATTTTGACTTTTGACTTATTGTAGCGATAGTTACTTAATAGAGGAAGAGTATGGACGCTAACGTACAGCAACTGCAATCTTTTGACGACGTTCCAGATACAACCATCACCACCCCTGTAGCAGCAATTGAAGGTACGAAACCAAACCAGTCTTTGTTACCACCATCTGCTGCAAAATCTCAAGAAAAATGGCAAGATATCGGAGAACAAGTCTCACAGTTTTTAGCTGATTTACCAGATAACTTAGGTAAGTTTTTTAATCAATATCAGCAATTAACTGTTACTATTGTTTTAATTGCTGCCACAATTGTTACAGGCAAAGTAGTTTTGGCAATACTTGACGCCATTAATGATATTCCGTTACTATATCCAATTTTTGAATTAATTGGAATTAGTTACACAACTTGGTTTGTTTTTCGTTATCTTCTTAAAGGTTCGACCCGACAAGAGTTAGCAGAACAAATTCAATCCATCAAAAATGACATTTTAGGAACTCAAGATTCATAATTTTTGAGCTAATTGGAAAATAAATTCCAAAGCTCGTTTTTTGTCATGAATACTTAGTTGAATGCTATTGGTCAAGCAAAAATGGAATGTTTTGCTTGACCGTTTTGTTATCAGAGCTTTAGTGTTGAGTGGGTTTTAGCCCTACCTACTTGTCGTCAGAAACCCGGTTTCTTTGAGAAACCGGGTTTCTATATCTCACGTTTTTTATGTTGACTTAATTATGCTTTGTTAGAGGTTAGCTAAATTTGGGAACAATAAAAATAGGACTTACGCAGAAACCGGGTTTCTTTACCAAAAATTGTTGTTTCAGTCATAAGTCTCTGTCCAGAAACCTGGTTCCTTTCGTGTGAGTGCGTAAGTCCTTAAAAAGTAAGGCATTTTTAACAATGATGTTGAGAGTATTCTAGTACTTAAAGAAGCAAGCTACCTTTATGAAAAGACGAAAATTCCTTATCTTGACTAGTTCTATTACTATTTTATATTTAGGCTTAAATAGCTGTAACACACATCAGACAAAACCAGTAGCTTTGACTATTTCTGCTGCTGCTGTATTTAGAGATGCAATGGTAGAAGTTGGTAGACTATACACAGAAAAACAACCAAATATCCTCGTTAATTACAACATTACTGGTGGCGGTGTTTTGAAAAAACAAATTGAACTTGGAGCGCCTGTGGATGTTTATCTTCCAGCTTCTGTTAGACCAATGAACGAATTGCAGAAGAAAGGTTTTATCTTAGAAGATTCTCGTCAAAATTTTATGAAGAATGAAATAGTACTGATTTCATTAAATAACTTTACTGGGAGCTCAAATTTTCAGGATATACTTAACAATAAGGTAAAACGAATTGCATTAGGAACAGAAAATATTGATGCAGGAATTTATGCTAAACAAATTCTTGATTTTTTCAAAATTTACGACCAGGTGAAATCTAAAGGGATTTTTGAAGAACAAGATGTACAGCAAGTTCTTAAGTATGTTGAAACAGGTCATGCAGATGTTGGAATTACTTTTTTAACTGAAGCTAAACGCTCCAGAAAAGTCAAGATTTTGGCGATCTCACCTGAGGGTTCCCATGCTCCTGTCATTTCCACCATCGCAGTTGTAAAAAATAGCAAGCATATTGCTGAAGCTCGTGAATTTATTAATTTTCTCAAAAGCGATCGCGCGATATCTATCTTTGAAAAATTTGGATTTATGAAGATTTAAGTAGCTCTAATCAAACTACGTAGACTAACAACCAAGTACAGTTCTAGAGGTTTCCAAAACACTTTTAGGGCGAAAAGGCTTTGTCATATACAAATCTGCACCAACATCGCTTCCTTTTTGCTTATCAAACTCTTGTCCTTTGGCAGTTAATAGAATAATATACACATCTTGTAGCCCTAGTTCATGTTTAACAGTATGGCAAACCTCTAATCCATTCATCTTTGGCATCATAACATCCATAAACACGAGTAATGGTTTTTCTGTTTTAATAAGTTCCAATGCTTCTTCTCCATTTTTAGCTGTGAGTAACTCTACTCCTTCGTCTTCTAAACTCTCCAATGCTTGCTCCATAAGGATTAAAATATTTGGTTCGTCATCAACTATCAAGATTTTTTTAGTCATAAAAATTTTTCTGTGTGGTTATCTGTAAGTAAAATAAAAAAGACATTTTCCATTCCCTTTTCAAATCGCAGTGTTTTCACTAAGTTGTGTTGCTCCTGAAAATATGAGTCTACTATAATCATATCGGGTTGAATTGCTAATGCCTTTTCAATACATTCTTGACGGTCAGAGGCTTCTACAACATTGTAACCTTGCGCCTGCAATACGTCAGATAATGTTTGTAAAGTAGAGGCATTTGTATCTACTATTAGTACTTTTTTCTGGGAGACTCCTTGTGAAAGTAGTACACCAATATTTCCGAGTAAATCTTCTTTATGAATTGGTTTAGTTAAGTAACGATCGATACCCAGTCGATAGCCTCTTTCCTTATCTTCAATAATTGAAAGGATAATAATTGGAATAGCTGTTGTCTGTGGATTATTTTTGAGTACTGCAGCTACCTCAAACCCATTAATTTGAGGCATCATCACATCTAGAATAATAAGATCGGGCTGAGCTATTTTAACTTGAGCGATCGCATCCATACCATCTTTAGCTTCTCGAACTTTATAGCCTTCGGTTTCTAATTCCTGTCTGAGCAATTCGCGAATGTGAGCGTCATCATCAACAACAAGAATTGTTTTGTACTTTTGAATAAAATCAGAATTGGCAGTGACAACGTGCTCCTTTAATTGCTTAATTAAAGTATTAATAGAGAGTTTTTCTGTCTCTACATTATTCATCAGAGGCAAAGTAAAGAAAAAAGTACTGCCCAAGCCTTGCTCGCTCTCAACCCAAATGCGACCCCCATGATGTTCTACGATTTGTTTGCAGATAGGTAACCCCAAACCTGTGCCTTTGGGTTTGTCAGTTAGAGTGTTTCCCACCTGCTTAAATCTTTCAAACACTTTAGGTTTGTCATCTGTAGCAATGCCAATGCCAGTATCAGTAATGCTTAAAAGCATCGTGCCACGAGCGATTTTTGCTTGACAGGTAATATGACCTCGCTCGGTGAACTTGACAGCATTGGAAATCAGGTTAATCATAACTTGAATCAGGCGATCGCTATCCCCAATCATAAGAGGTAGGTCGGGGTCAATGACCTTGCGTAACTCCAATCCTTTCATCTCAAACAGAGAAGACGTAGCTGCTATTGCTCGCTCGATTACATCTCCAATGTAAAGTGGCTCCATATACCACTCAACTTTGCCAGCTTCCATCTTGGCGACATCCAAAACGTCATTGATGAGCGTAGTCAATCGTTCCGCTTCAGACACAATAATATTGATATTTGTTTGAACTTGTTTGAGAGTGCGTTGAGCTTTGCGATGTTCTGGATCGATCTGTGGAGCAAGTTCCTCTAACTTGTCTTGAATAATTGAGGCAAATCCCAAGACTGAAGTGAGGGGTGTTCGCAGTTCATGGGACACTGTGGAAATGAAATCAGTTTTCATTCGATCCACTTCTTTCTCAGCAGTAATATCTCGAATCAAAATAATCGAACCAAGCGAATTATTGTCCTGTGTGTTTGCTGCATCTTTAACAATTGCTCTTGCCACAGCCTGACCAATACGTCCATTTGTTAATTCGAGTTCTGTTGTGAAAACCTCTCCAAATCGTCTCCGTGTCTGTTCTACAAGTTCAACAACTTTGGAATTTGCTAAAGTCTTGCAGTCTCGATTTGCTAAATCTGTGTCTTCCAATCCAAACATTGTCAGTAATGCTGGGTTGTAGCGCTTAATTTTAGATTCTGTGTCTGTGACTAAAAGACCATCTACCAAATTATCAATGATAGTACTTAAATAAATGAGAGCATTTTCAAGTTCCTGACCATGTACTTTAAGTCCTCGCAGCAAGTCGTCAATTTGCTCCGCCATGGTGTTAAGCGTAGAAGCAAGAACGCCGACTTCATCCCTAGAGGTGACTTTGGCTCTTATATGTAACTCGCCCTTAGCCATTTGGTCAGCAGTTACAGTCACTTGAGTAAGAGCATGAATAATTTGAGAAACTACTACTAGTGATATGGGTATTGACAGCAAGCTCAGCACCAAAGCCATCAAAAGTAAGTTCTGACTTTGAATTGCAGTGTCAGCAGTCTGTGTTTCCACACTTCTTGTTGTCACATCCATTAAATTTGTTAAGAAGCTGGTCAAATTATTAATTTGTTCGAGATATTCTTGTTCTTGTTGAGGAGAACTCATCAAATAATTTTCTATCTTCTGGCGATAAATTTGCCAAGCATCTGCAACTTTTTCCAGTTGAGCAAGCACTTTTGGGTCAGAAATGGGATTTAACCCCAGTTTCTTTGAACCCTTATGTATAGCAGAAAGTGATGTTTCAAAATTCTGAATGTCATCTCTAATACTAACATCAATGGTGATACGCTCTCCAGAGTTTGTTTTTTTAGAACGTAGATTAGCCCAATAAGCTAATCTGTAAGTCAGCATCTGTTCGGAACCTATAGTGTTAATTAACGGGCTACTATTCCGAACGCGATTTAATCCTATCCCCCCAATACCAACAGCAACCAAATTAATAAAAACTAGACTGCCAAACAACAAACTTAAGCGATCGCGAATACTAATTTTACATTTAAGTCGGGTAGAGCGATCGCTATGTTTAGAATACGCTTTGTTTGAGTTGATGGCATTTGTCATTGTTGTGATTTTCTCTAGAGAGTTGGCTGAAATACTGTAACATTTGTTTCCGAAGATTTCCGGATTGTTTGCTCGACAGGAATTTCAATCCAGAAAGTGGTTCCTTGTCCGGGATGGGAAATACATTGTAGTGTTCCACCATGCTTTTCAATAATTTGAGAGCTAATGGATAATCCCAATCCAGTTCCCTTACTCGTTGGTTTAGTTGTAAAAAACGGCTCAAACAAATGTTTCCGGACAGTTTCATCTATACCCATTCCGTTATCGCTAATGACAACAAAAACGCTGGAAAATATTTGGTGTTCAGATTCTAAACTAGAAATTTTGAATAAGTCTTTTAATTGAGAATTCCTACTTATTGCTTGCTGAAAATTATACTCATTTATCAATCCCGTATAAATATTGATAATGCCTGGTTTTTCTTGTTCTTCAATAGCATCAATTGCATTAGCAATCAAATTCATAAACACCTGGTTAAGCTGATTAGCATAACCTTCAATTAGGGGAATATTGCCATACTCTTTGACGATTTCTATGCCCTGATGTCTTTCATTTTGCTTCAGTCTGCTTTGGAGAATCAACAGTGTAGCATCTATTCCTTCGTGAATATCAACGGGCTTCATTTCTTCTCGATCCAATCGGGAAAAATTCCGCAATGATGATGCTAAGCTACGAATGCGTTCAATTCCTAAATGCATGGAGGACAGCAGATTTATAAAATCCTGTTTGAGAAATTCCAGATCTAAATCTTGAAGTAAATCTTCAATTTCAGAAACTGGCTGTGGATAATATTTTTGATAAAGATGTAATAAGTTAAGAAGGTCTTGAGTATACTGTTGTGCATAATTGAGGTTACCAGCAACATAGTTAACTGGGTTGTTAATTTCATGAGCAACACCAGCAACTAGTTGACCCAAGCTAGACATCTTTTCACTTTGAATTAGCTGTGTTTGTGTTTGCTGTAGTTCGTAGAGAGTTCGTTGGAGTTGCTGTGTTTGCTCCTGGGCTACATGAAGTGCATTGCAATTTTGTTCGTAAAGCACAGCTTTTTCAATAGCTACTGCTGTTTGTAATGCCAGTATAGTTAACAGTTTTAAGTCTTGAGTAGAGTAAGTGGTAGGAGTTTCACTAATAATAACGATCGCTCCAATCACCTGCTTCTTTGTTATCAAAGGCACACAAATGAAAGAATGGAAGTTAACTTGGTTATTTACAAACCTTGGATCTGAGAATACATCATTAACAATCTCACCTTGACACGATTTTACAATTGTGCTAATAATTCCTTGAGCTTGTATCAAAGGCTTTTCAAAGCAACCGTTCTGACCGTCTTTCCAGAGAGTGTCTAACTGACCTGTATTGTTGTTGAATAAGAGAATTGAAGCACTTGTAGACTGAATTGATTTTCTAGCTTCTTCAATGACCAGTCGAGCAACTTCTTTGGGATTTAAACTAGCAGTTACCTGTGTAAAAATGTCATGAAATAAGTCAATTTCCTGATACTTGTCTAACAGTTCATTGGCTAGTAACTTCTTTTCATACTGCTGTTGTGCTAGGTAGGAAAGTAAAAAGGCAATAGTTTCTGCCTTCTTATCGCCAATAACCCAGCCAACGACTTCGTCTAAAAGCTTGACTGGATGTTTATTGACTAATACCTTGTTGTCTGTACCGATTAGTAATTTGCCACTTGTATCTTCTATGCAGAAAGAAGAACCCATCTCATTAGCAAGGTTAATGAGTATATTGATAACTTCTTTTTGGGTCACTAGCTTTCTGAAATTGATATGAGTCATCTAATTTCGGCACCATCAGCTCAACATTGCCATCCAAAACAGAGACAATGCTGAGCGTATGGACTCGCGATTTTGCTCATGCTGAAAGCAACAGCAAGACGCGTACACATCATTCTGCCTCTATAGGGACACATCTATAGTTCCCATCGAGGATAGATTCAGTAACATCTCGATTGTTAAGTAAAACAAATTTATCTTTCGGTCACTGGTCACTGGTCACTGATTACTGGTCGCTCATTGTTGCTTGTGTCTATTTGTTGGGTTGTGGTGTTGTTTTCGTTAACTTCTTGCGTTCGTTTTGAAGAACTAGCTTGATAAGTCGCTGTCAACCCTGTTGCAACAAATACAAATATGACAAAGGTAAATAGCTTGGTGAATGCGTCTTTGTCTTTATTTTCTTCTAAACAGGAATTATACGCTAACAGGAAGAAGCCTACGAGAAAAGGAACGACAATAAAGTCCATCTTTTTAACCTCTATCTTTTGTTTGCTGGCAAATACACCCCGCTTTGTTATCCTTCTGCCAGAAACACTGATACAGATTGTTCAAAATGTGTTTTTTTTACTTTAGTCTAAATAGGGGTAAGTTTGCTCAGATCCCCGACAACTTCTGCGAAGTCGGGGATCTTATGGTGGGCTACTAGTTTGTAGTTACGCTTTAGCGAAGACAGCGCAACTACGAACCAGGTATATTTAAAAGTGCTTCATTTACTTATACAGTCAGAAACGCTACTTATACGGAAAAAATTAATTGAATTTGGAACTAATTCCCAAACACACTGAGTCCCAAGCCCTGGGATATAGCCTCAACAAAAGCAAGTGCGGCGACAGGGTTACCTGCATTGTCCAACGCAGGGCTGTAGCAAGCGATCGCTCCTCGATCGGGTACCACAGCCAAGAGTGCGCCACCGATCCCGGATTTCATCGGTAGACCGATCTGTAAAGCATATTGGGGAGAAGATTCATACAACCCACAGGTTAACATTAGTGCATTCACGCTACGGCGATACTGGGCTGCAACTCGTCCACGATCGCAAGCCAAAAGCAAACCCAAATGGGCTAAATCTTCTACCGTTCCAGATAAGCAGCAAATTTGCTCGTAAGTGTCAAGAGATTTTTTTAGATCTTTAAGATACCCTGCTTGAGCAAGATAACGGGCAATGTCTTGATTGACTTGAGAGTTTACCAAACGCACGGAAGTCAGCATTATCTCATCTAACTGGAGTTGGCAATCGGCTTGCTGATTCAACCACTGACACAAATGTTTGCAGCGATCGCTAGCACTATTTCCTGGTAACTTATCAGCAAGGGTAATTGCTCCACTATTAATCATGGGATTGCGAGGTCTTCCATTATCCTTGATTAGTTGCTCTAAAGAATTAAATGCGACATCAGATGGTTTAACCCCAACCCACTGAAAAACTGTTTCTGCTCCCAAACGTTGTAGCAAATACAACAGCGAAAACGGTTTAATTGCGCTCATCAACGGAAAAACACGAGAAGTCTCACCATCGCTATAAACTTGCCCGTTTGCAGAATGAACGCAAACCGCGAACCAATTAGCATTAGCCAAAGCCAGTTGTGGAATGCGATCGATAACTTTTCCTTGACTTGCAAAGGCTCTAGCCTGCTGTACCCAAGTGGACAACTCAGTGGTGGTTAAAGTTTCCAATCCTCTCATAACTAGCTTGACAAAGGGAGTAGGGAGTGGAAAAGATACCTTTTTAATAATGGATGATGAAATTTTTTCATCGGGATTGCCTTCTGCCCTCTGACTTCTTTAATAATTAAGATTTACAATCTACTTTATACTTTATACTTCAAATGACGCCTCGTGTTAGAGCACCCGAACTACCCCAAAATTATCCCTGGTTGAACACGGATAAACCATTGTCTCTTAAAGAACTTAGGGGTAGAGTTATTATTCTAGACTTTTGGACGTACTGTTGTATCAACTGCCTCCACATCCTGCCAGATTTAAAATATCTAGAACAAAAATATAAAGATAGCTTGACAGTTATTGGCATACATAGTGCTAAATTTGACAATGAGAAGGAAAGCGAAAACATCCGTCAAGCAATTTTGCGTTACGACATTCAACACCCCGTTTTAGTTGATAGCGGTTTTAGGGTTTGGCAAGAGTATGCCGTGCGTGCTTGGCCAACATTAATGGCGATCGATCCAGAAGGTTACGTGATTGGCTCTGTATCAGGTGAAGGCAATCGTGACGTTTTAGATGAACTCATAAAAAAGTTAATTCTCCAACATCAAGAGAAAGGCACTATTAATTTTCAAGAACTCAGCCTCACTTTAGAAAAACAGCGCCAACCACTTGTGACTCCCTTAGCTTTTCCCAGTAAAGTTCTGGCTACAAACGAGGTTTTGTTTATTGCTGATTCCGGGCATCATCGTCTTGTTATAAGTCGTGTAGATGGGCAAATTTTACATACAATTGGCACCGGACAACCAGGATTAATTAATGGTTCTTTCAACGAATGCCAGTTTTCTGCGCCTCAAGGAATGGCATTTGATGAAGAGAATCAACTTTTGTATGTGGCAGATACAGAAAATCATGCACTGAGAAGAGTCGATCTCAAATGCCAGGTTGTAGAAACTATTGCTGGAACAGGACAACAAAGCCGCAATATTCGTCCTCATAGTGGTGCTGCAACAGAAACAGCATTGAACTCCCCTTGGGATCTGCAAAAAGTTGGAAATAGCTTATTTATTGCCATGGCTGGTTCTCATCAAATTTGGGAAATGAATTTGGAAACTGGCATTGTGAGAACCTATGCTGGTACTGGTGCAGAAGCTTGTATTGATGGTACGCTGACCGAGTCTACCTTTGCCCAACCAAGCGGAATCACGACAGATGGACAAGACTTATATGTTGCTGACAGTGAAGGAAGTACAATTCGCGCTGTAGGACTAGTTGAACCTTTAACAGTCAGAACTGTTTGCGGTAGTGGTGACTTGTTCGGTTTTGGTGATGTTGACGGACAGGGTTTTGATGTCAGGTTGCAGCATTGCTTGGGAGTCGAATATGCCCAGAATTTCTTGTGGGTAGCCGATACCTACAACCACAAGATTAAACTCGTTAATCCCCAAACTGGTAATTGTCAAACTGTTCTTGGAAATGGTGTAGCAGGTTTGCAGGACGGTCAAGGTAAAAATACTCGTTTTTCCGAACCTTCAGGGCTGAGTGTTATAGGTTCTGAATTATACATTGCTGATACAAACAATCATGCTATTCGTCGTGTAGATTTAAATACTTTCACGGTAACAACACTACAATTCCCCAGTTTATGCTCTCCTACTCTGTGCATTCCAAATTATTGACACTCCCCATCCTAAAGAAGTAGGTAGGGCTAAAGCCCACCACTGATGAGAAATTGAAGTCGAAGTAACAATGCCCACCACTGATGAGAAATTGAAGTCGAAGTAGGGTAGGCAATGCCTATCTGACTTAAATTATATGTGGTGGGCTTTAGCCCTACCTACGTATAATTCAAAAATCAAATAGGAGTTCTATATGTTTATAGGATAATGAAATGGTGGGCTTTAGCCCTACCTACTAGTTATTCAATGCTAGGAGAAATATGGAAGGGAAGAACTTTGAGGTAGAAGACTACGTAGATTTAATGGCTGTGTTGTTGGATTTGAAATTGCAGGATGAGTATCGAGATGGGGTGGTGGCAAATTTTGAGAGAATTAGGGCGATCGCTCAAGTTGTCAATGAGTTTCCCTTACCAGATGAACTAGAAGTTTCTACGGAGTTTCACCCATGATTGGCAATAATTAGCTACTAGCTACAATTAAGCAAATCCACTGCCAGCTAAATCTTACTTCCACGCTTAAGATATGGAGGAATTGTGCAGTGGGAAAAACGTTATGGAGAATTGGAAAATTTCTGCTTCCTGTCATTCAACAGGTGCAGGTAAACTGTTAATGCTTTTGCTGAAGTTGCGTCTCGGATTTAGCTTTGTTGCTCTCGTGTTTTCTATAGTAGAAGTTACAGTACCATCTATTTATAAATTATTTATTACGCTTGATGGTTTGCAAGCAATGGTGGCATTTCTTGTCATCTTGAGTTCGTCTTTGGTTTTTCTAGTTTGGTTACACCGTTTTCATGCCGATCTCAAGGATGTATTCTCAGAGTACCCAATTACACCATGGGGAGCCATAGCTCGATTTGTTATTCCCTTCTATAGTCTTTGGGGAATTTGGAAAACACTGTCTACCTTTGCCGATCGTCTATTACCTGAAGGTGGCGATTTAACAAGTTTGAGCCATCAGTTACGCTCATGCATACCATTGCTTTATGCTTTCACAATCATTTCTAATACTCTAGGTCGTATAATACTAAACAGTAATTCTCAAGAACAAGTTTCACCTTGGGTATCATTTTCGGCCTCTGCTGTAGAGGTATGTCTGGTTATGACGTTGCTGCAATTAACAAAAACCATGCAAACTGCACTTGCTCAAAAAACTAAACGTGCGCTCATATAAATTTCTCTTATGGATGATGCTGTGGCAATAGCAACTGCTGTAAAAAGTGGTCAAATCGGCGCGGTGGAAGTTGTCAAATCGGCTTTGGCAAAAATTACAGACCGAGATGGGGAACTGAATTGTTTTACTGCTGTGACGGCTGATACTGCTTTGGCAGATGCAGAACGAATTGATAGGGAAGTTGCTCTAGGTCATCAACTTGGTTCTTTGGCTGGTGTCCCTTTCGCTGTTAAAAATCTGTTTGATATTGCTGGAGTCACAACACTGGCGGGCGCAAAAATTAATGCCGAAAATCCTCCTGCAACACAAGATTCAACCGCAGTCTTCAAGTTGAAACAAGCGGGTGCTGTTCTCGTGGGTGCTTTGAATATGGATGAGTACGCTTATGGATTTGTGACCGAAAATGCACATTATGGCGCTACTCACAATCCCCACGATCGCAAGCGGGTGGCTGGAGGTTCTTCGGGTGGTTCGGCGGCGGCGATTGCATCTGGCTTAGTTCCTCTGACTTTGGGTTCTGATACAAATGGTTCTATCCGCGTACCTGCAGCGTTGTGCGGCGTTTTTGGTTTAAAACCAACTTATGGAAGGCTGTCTCGCGCTGGTGTCGCTTTATTTTCTAGCAGTTTAGACCACATTGGACCCTTTGCTCGTTCGGTAAGGGATATTGCTACAGTATTTGACGTGCTGCAGGGAGAAGATGAGCGAGATCCAGTTTGTACAAAACGTCCTCCCGAACCGTGTTTGTCACAGATCGATCGCAGTATTGAGGGTTTAAGAATTGCTATTGCAGGAGAATATTTTACTAAAGGAGCAAGCCCGGAAGCATTAGAAGCAGTGCAAAGAGTTGCTGATGCTTTGGGAGTTTTCAACTATATCACTATACCTGAAGCTCACCGTGCTAGGGCAGCTGCATTTGTCATTACAGCTTGTGAGGGCGCAAACTTACATTTGGAAAAATTACGCTTTCGTCCCCAAGATTTCGATCCTGCAACACGCGATCGCTTTCTTGCAGGTGCATTAATACCTAGTAGCTGGTATATTCAAGCGCAGCGATTTAGGAGATCGTATCGAGATAAAGTCCAAGAAATCTTCCAAAAGGTGGATGTTATTCTTGCACCTACCACACCAATTTCTGCTCCCTTAATTGGTCAGCAAACCATGATTTTAGACGGAGAAGAAATTCTTGTTCGTCCTCACTTAGGACTATTTACTCAACCATTATCTTTTATTGGATTACCTGTTTTATCAGTTCCAGTCCAGCGTTCAGATGCCCTACCCTTGGGTGTACAGTTAATAGCTGCACCTTATAATGAAGGGTTGATTTTACGGATAGCGAGAGTGCTAGAGCAAGGATCATTATGAGGTAGATCCCAATAATATGCACAAAATACTACTCTACCAAACCGTGCTTCATCGCATAACGTACTAACTCAGCACGATTGCTTGTTGTTGTTTTTCTCAATAAACTGCTAACGTATTTTTCTACAGTCCGAGGGCTGAGATGCAACTGTTGACCCATTTCAGCATTGGAAAGACCGTGAGTTAAAAGCTCTAAAACTTCCTGTTCTCTTGAAGTCAATTCAGAAAATATTTGCGATTTTTGAATATTTGTAACCTGTGGATAGTGAATATCCACAGGTTTTGTTGGAACAGAAGTTCCCAGATTTTCATGATGGGGAAACCGATATTCAGATTGAATGATTTGCGATCGCTCTAAGAGATTGCGAATCGCTGCGGCTAACTCTTCTAATTCAAAAGGCTTGGGCAAGTAGAGATCGCATCCTGATTGGTAGCCCAGGATTCTTTCTTGAGTCTTTGTTCGTGCTGTTAAGAGAATAACAGGAAGTAACCGAAAAGGCGGTTGTTGCCGAACCCGGCGCACGAGTTCGTAACCGTTCATTTGTGGCATGACAATATCAGTGACTATTAAATCGGGATGGTATTCTTCTACCATAGCCAAAGCTTCTTGACCGTCATTTGCCGTAATCACTGAATAGCCAGACAGTTCAAGATAATCGCTGATAGACAGACGAGTGCCCAGGTCGTCATCCACTACAAGGATTGTCAAGGGCATGGACAGTACACCCCTAGCATTTTTTACCAATAAGTTTGCTCGCTCAAGCACTATCAATAAATACAGATAAAAATAGTACTCCTATGTTTCATACTATGACATGATTCTTACTGAATCACTTCCCAATAGTAGATTTACTGGTTCTAACTTAAAATTTTTAAGTTAGATTTGCAATACAATGAACATTAACAACCATTGGCACTTTCTTACATCTTTTGCTGTATCACTAATGACACCTCTTTAAGATATATTTTATCCAATAGATGTAAGGTTAGGTTGAGTATATTAACTCTGGAGAATTAAGTATAAATCTCTAGTACAGTTGGCAGAAATAAAAGAAATAGATAAAATTGTACGTAAGACTTTACCACTCCAGTAAATTGTATCAAGAATCTTTGGTTTTACTTTGGTAGATCCACTTCAGAGGGGAAACTTATCCGTATCTTACACTACACGGGTCTCTTATGTGACAAGCAGCCCAAAACTTGGTTGTTTGCTAACGGTAATAATTCGCAGTGGAGTTATTTTAGCACATCAACAACCTAAGTTTCGATTTGCGGGCAGAAAGTTTGTGTAATTTTATTCTTGGAACAGTTGAGGTACGCGTGATTGGTTGTTGAGCATAGAATATATTTTGAGCGGTACTACATGGATGACTCGTGAGTTAACAATAGGTATTTTGCTCACCACATCTATAATTAGTTAATCAAAACATACTTGGATAATCGATTATGACAGGAAAAGGACAGGGATTTGGCTTCGGCTTGGGCAAAATGAAAGAATTGGCTGATGCTTTTAAGAAAGCGCAGCAGGTTCAAGAAGGTGCAAAGCGACTTCAAGATGAATTAGAGCAAATGGAGATTCAGGGAGAAGCTGGTGGTGGTTTGGTCAAGGTTATTGTCAGTGGTAACCAAGAACCCAAGCGAGTAGAAATTTCTCCTAACGCCATCAATGAAGGAGCAGATGTACTCTCCGACCTTGTAACTGCGGCAATGAAAGACGCTTATTACAAATCCACGGCAACAATGCGCGAACGCATGGAAGAACTAACCAGTGGTCTAGAACTTCCTGGATTCCAGTAATTTTGTCATTTGTCCATTGTCCTTTGTCATTAGAATCCGACTAATGACAAATGACAAATGACATAATCACAAATGACAAGGACAAAAAATATTTATGCCTTACAAGCTGCTGTTTGTCTGCCTGGGAAATATCTGTCGCTCACCATCGGCAGAAAATATAATGAATCATTTCATTAAGCAGGCTGGGTTAAGCGAAAGCATTATTTGTGACTCTGCTGGTACATCTAGCTACCACATTGGCAGCCCTCCCGATGCCAGGATGAGTGCTGCAGCTTTTCAAAAGCTACAAATTAAACTAAGTGGTAGAGGACGTCAGTTTCAAAAGTCAGACTTTGAAATTTTTGACATGATACTAGCCATGGATCGAGAGAATTATGAGGATATCCTCTCTCTTGACCGAACTGGTATGTATCACCACAAAGTCTACTTGATATGTGATTTTTGCTCTAGGCATACTTTTAAAGAAGTTCCCGATCCTTACTATGGTGGCCCAGAGGGATTTAATCAAGTGATTGACTTACTTATTGATGCTTGTGAAGGGCTGTTGAAATCAGTGACCAGTAAACAGTAAACAGTGACCAGTGACTGATAACTGGTCACTGGTCACTGGTCACTGGTCACTGATTAACAAGCCGCTTGAAATTCGCCTATCATTTTGACTTCTGGTTCTAAAACGATCGCCCAACGCTCTTGTACTTCCTGCTGAACGTGACGGATAACATTAAAAATATCCCACGCACTGGCTCCACCGCAATTAACGATAAAATTAGCATGGCGTTGTGCTACTTGTGCTTTACCAATTTGGTAGCCTTTTAGACCACTTTGTTCAATTAACCAACCTGCGGCATGAGGTTTGGGATTGCGGAAAACACTACCACAACTTGGCAAGTGATATGGCTGAGTATTTAGTCTGTGCTGTTTGTGCTGTTTGGTGACTGCTAAAACGTGTTCTGGGGCTGCACCGGGCTGTAGCTGGAAGGTTGCTTTGGTAACTATTTTCTTGCTGCCTTGCAGTATTGAAGTCCGGTAGCTGTAACCCAACTGTTCGCGAGTCAATGTCTCTAAACTCCCATCGGGGAGAAGAACTTCGACACTAGATAAGATATCTGCGATACAGCTGCTGTGTGCTCCTGCATTCATAACAACAGCACCACCAACGGTTCCCGGTATGCCAACAGCCCACTCTAATCCTTGCCATCCATGGGCTGCTGCTGCCCACACCAACCCAGGTAGGGGTTCTCCTGCTGCGACAGTGACTTGACCTGTTTCTAGATCGAAATTGTTGTGGCGGAGATGACGAGTTACAATAACTAAACCGGGTATACCGCAATCACTGATGAGCAAGTTAGACCCTGCTCCTAGTACTGTGACTGATAGCTCTTGTGTTTGAGCATACTGAATACTGGCTTGTAAAGCTTCTAAGTTGCGGGGAGCAACACACCATTGGGCAGGACCGCCAACTCTGTAGGAAGTATACCCTGCAAGCGAAACTTGGGATTTTATAACGCAATCAGTGCCTGGTAAATAAATTTCCTGCCTTTCGCCGGAATTAGCCGTTAGCTGTCTGTTGTCATTAATGTTAGGAACTTTACAGACATTTGCAACTGCCTGGGAAATAGTCATATCTTTTACAATGAGGTAAATATTGATGTTGAATCTGTCGTAAAAATCCGACACGCTTAGGAAGGCAACGTCACTATGTAAGCTTACGGACACTATGCGAGTGGAAGAGCAATCCCTTGCAAGGAATTGATTCCCTCTCACAGCATAGGGCTTGCGCTTCTTCTAGGAAGTTGCTTGAGCTGGTTGGCAAAGTGTTGCCATGACATCGGGAATGACTTGATTGAGATTCCCAGCTCCCAAAAACAGCGCCAAGTCTCCACGACGCAGTGTTTGCAGCAAGTACTCACATACTGCAGTTAATGTTGGTTGATAGGTCACCTGCGAGTTGTGCTTGGCAACTTCATCAGCCAATTTTTCCCCACTGATTTGCCCTAAATTAGGCTCCCCTGCACTGTAAATATCTGTCAGGACAACTAGATCTGCATAACTAAAAGACTCGGCAAATTCCTCCAAAAAGGTCAGTGTACGGCTGTAACGGTGGGGCTGGAAGATAGCAACTACTCTTTGTCCCGGTCTTGCTTGGAGGCGTGCGGCAGCAAGAGTAGCACGAATTTCACTGGGGTGATGGGCGTAGTCATCAATGAAAGTAACGCCGTTGACTTCCCCTCGAAATTCAAAACGTCGTCTTGCACCTTCAAAGGTGGAAAGCCCTTTGGCAATTTCTCCAAATTCTAAACCCAACAGCCGACCTACAGCAACAGCTGCTAGAGCATTGCTTAGGTTGTGTTTGCTCAGCAAGCGTAAATTTAAAACGCCTAAGGTTTTTCCTTTCTCCCATACTAAAGCTGTCGTACCATCGGCACGATAGTCTACGTTGGTAACAGTATAATCGGCGTTTGTATCAGAATATAAGCTATAACTGATTGTCGGCTTCAAGCGATCGCGCACTGTTTCGCAATCAATGCTACCCACTAGAGTTTTACAACCTCCAGCAAATGTTTGGAAGATTTCTACCACTTCTTCTAATGTTTCATAGTGGTCGGGATGGTCTAGTTCGATATTGGTAATAATGCCTATTTCCGGAGCATGCTTGACCAGAGAACCATCTGATTCATCTGCTTCTGCTACTAAATACCGACTCTGCCCCAGTCTGGCGTTTCCAGACCATGCATCTACTTCACCACCCACTAAAATCGTCGGATCTAAACCTGCTTCAAGTAGCATATATCCAATCATGCTACTGGTTGTAGTTTTTCCGTGGGTGCCCGCTACCGCAATGCTGTGATAATCAGCAATTAATGCTGCCAATACATCGGAGCGATGAAAAATAGGACAATTTAATTCTTGAGCTGCTTTATATTCTAAATTATTTGTGTTAATTGCCGTAGAACATATAACTTGAGGTAGTTTTTCTGCCGCGCTATTCAGTAATTCTTGGGTGTTTAATACCGATTCGTTACGTTGAGAATGGGGCTTAAAGAATTCGAGATTACTTGCCTCTTGCTTGCCAAATATATGAGCGCCGATAGATTCCAAACGTCGAGTGATATGATTTGGACGAAGATCTGATCCTGACACTGGTAAATTACGCTGGGCTAAAACATGGGCTAAAGCGGACATTCCTATGCCACCCACACCAATAAAATGAAATGGTCTACCGCCAAAGTCTACTGAATTTTGCTGCATTGTTTTTTCCTCTTACACCACACCACACAATAATATTAAATGACACGCGTATCATAACAGGAATGATATTTTTACCGATACTACCTTTATATATGTTGCATACCTGTGGAATTTATTATTCCCTTTTTCGTCTGTGGATTCAAATCGATTTTACCCTTGATAGTGAGTTTTTCTCTGTTTGAACAGATATTATGTTTATTCTTAAAATTTCTAGTGAATCGGGAAACAATTAATTGTAATTCCAAATACATAATTTTGCCTTGATTTCAAGATTTTGCTATATTAGGGGGTTGTTGGTAAATTCGCGTGAAAACTAAATAAAGCCATTATTCAGTGAGTCAATGCGACGATTGGCAATTTTTGGAGGCACTTTCGATCCAGTTCATTGGGGACACCTGATTCTAGCTGAGGCAGCTTTGCATCAAGTCCCTTTAGAACAAGTCATTTGGGTGCCGTCATTCAATCCTCCTTATAAACAAGCAGCGACCTTTGAGCATAGAGTGGAAATGGTACAACAAGCGATCGCAGACAATCCGAAGTTTGCCGTGTCACTAGTTGAACAAAGTCATCCGGTATCTTCGTTTGCGATTAACACCCTGATAAATTTATCAGCAGACCACCCAGATACACACTGGTACTGGATTATTGGTTTGGATGCGTTTCAGACCTTGCCTCGCTGGTACCGTGGACAGGAATTAGCACAACTATGCGAGTGGTTGATCGCACCCCGACTCCTAAGTGGTGAGACTATAACTCAAAGTGAGATAATCTGCAAGCAAGTGGTGCAAAAGCTTACAAAACAAACTTTTAACATACACTGGCAATTATTGAATATCCCGTTTGTAGGGCTTTCGTCAAGTCTAATCCGTAACATGTATAATGACGGCAGATCGATTCGTTATTTAGTGCCAGAAACGGTTAGAGCTTACATCGACAACCATAAACTGTATACAAATGGGTAGGAAAAAAATATTTATTTTTGTGGAGCTAACACTTTATAGTTATAAATACTCCCCCCTTTACGGTATGATCGGGGTCATTAGTAGCTTTTAATAAGGTATATAACCATAGAGGGCAAGACGCTGTGATTAGAGTAGCAATAAATGGTTTTGGGCGCATCGGACGTAACTTTGCGCGTTGCTGGATAGGTAGAGAGAATAGCAATATTGACCTAGTTGCTATCAACGATACTTCAGACCCCAGAACTAACGCGCACCTGCTGAAGTATGACACAATACTAGGGAAGTTAAAGGGTGTTGACATTAGCGCTGATGACAACTCCATCACTGTTAACGGTAAAACCATTAAGTGTGTATCCGACCGTAACCCAGAAAACTTGCCCTGGAAAGATTGGGATATTGACCTCATTATTGAATCCACAGGTGTATTTACGAGTAGAGAAGGGGCAACCAAGCATATCAATGCGGGAGCCAAAAAGGTTCTTATTACTGCTCCTGGAAAAAACGATGATGGCACTTTTGTGGTTGGCGTGAATCATCACGACTACGACCACGAAAAACACCATATTATCAGCAATGCTAGTTGTACTACAAACTGTTTGGCTCCTATTGCTAAGGTGTTGCATGAAAAATTCAACATCATCAAAGGTACAATGACTACTACTCACAGCTACACGGGTGACCAGCGTTTGTTGGATGCTTCCCACAGAGATGTCCGGCGGGCGCGTGCAGCAGCTCTCAATATTGTGCCTACCTCTACAGGCGCAGCTAAAGCTGTAGCATTGGTATTGCCAGACTTGAAGGGCAAGCTGAATGGCGTTGCACTCCGCGTCCCCACCCCAAACGTTTCTATGGTGGATTTTGTCGTACAAGTCGAAAAATCTACTATTACGGAAGAAGTTAACCAAGCTCTCAAAGAAGCTTCTGAAAATTCACTAAAAGGCATTCTTGCCTATAGTGAGGAAGCACTAGTATCTTCTGATTACCAAGGTACTGATGAATCTTCGATAGTTGATTCCAGCTTAACAATGGTCATGGGCGGAGACTTGGTTAAGGTTATGGCTTGGTATGACAACGAATGGGGCTACAGCCAGCGCGTACTCGATCTTGCAGAATTGGTTGCTCAAAAATGGGTTAAATAGATTTGTTAGTGGTTAGTAGTTAGTGGTTAGTGGTTAGTAGCCAAAACCACTATCAACTATCAACTAACCACTAACCAAAATGCTGAAATCCCCGATTAAGTGTGAGAACTTGGTCGGGATTTTTTTTGTCTTGGTCGCGTAAAATTACTGTTGACTCATTGGTAATTGTCCCCACGATCGCAGCATTTTTTTCAAGTGTTTCTACAAACTTTTCTGCTACTTCCTCGGGCATACACAGTACAAGTTCAAAATCTTCGCCGCCGTATAAGGCATATTCTAGGGCTTGTTCTTTGGTTAACCAAGAATGGAATGCTTCAGGGAGGGGAATTTGCGTACTCTCAACAACAGCACCTACTTTACTGTTGCGGCAAATTTGGATGACAGCATCTGCTAACCCATCACTGCTGTCCATTCCAGAAATAGGGAGTGGGGAATAGGGAGTGGGGAGTGGGGAGTGGGTCGCTAAGATTTTCCAGAGTATGGGTAGGACATCAAGTCGCGGTTGGGGACGCTGATGTGCTTTGATTAAGGTTGTGCGATCGCGAGTACTAAGATTTTTCCCTAGTTCGGGATGTAGAAGTAATTGTAAGCCAGCAGAGGAAGCACCGTGAATTCCTGTCACGACGATCGCATCTCCTACTTTGGCATTGTCGCGACGGATGGTTTGCAGTGGGTTAACTTGACCGAGTGCAGTAATAGCTATGGTTGTGGTGGGCGATCGGACTATATCTCCGCCAACAATAGGTGTATCGTATTTTTGCAAGCATTGTGACATTCCCTGGTATAATCTCTCAACCCAACTGACAGCAAGATGACCGGGTAGTCCCAAGCCAACCGTAATGCCCAATGGAGTTGCTCCCATTGCTGCTATGTCAGATAAATTGGCTGCTGCTGCTCGCCAACCAACATCCTCTGGAGAAGTGGTAATATCGCTGAAGTGTACGCCATCAATTAACACATCGGTTGTGACGACTATAGATTTTCCCGGTTCAGTAGAGAGCACAGCCGCATCATCTCCAACAACGTCTGGAGGACAATAACGCTGCAATCTTTTTAAAAGACCTTGTTCGCCAATATCTTGAACTAACGAAGAAAATTCACTATTCACGTTTTAAGTTACGATAAAAATACTGTTTTGGAGTCTGTTTGTATGGTAACCATACCAGCAATCGATCTCACCTTTGAGGAGTATTTAACCTATGATGATGGGACTGGTTTTCACTATGAACTGGTGGATGGTAGGTTAGAACTGATGAATCCACCGAGTATTGAACATTTCCTAGTTGCTAAATTGCTCGAGCAAGTGTTAGATACAGAAATTAAGCGTTTAGCTTTGCCATGGCTCTGTTTCAGAGAAACTGGAGTCAGAACTGGTAAAAAGAAATCTCGATTAACTGATATTTCTGTAGTCACACAAGAGCAAGCTAAGGACTTGAAGAATGCATCAGCAGTATTTCAGTCGCCTCCAATGCTAATAGTTGAGGTAGTCAGCCCAGAATCTGTTAAACGAGATTATCGCTACAAGCGGTCTGAGTATGCAGCATTAGAAGTACCGGAATATTGGATTGTAGATCCATTGAATACGAAAATTACAGTTTTGTTCTTAGAAGAAGGTCTCTATGAAGAGAAAGTTTTGACTGACAACCAGCAGATTGTATCGCGTACTTTTCCTGAATTATTAATTACTGTTGAACAGGTTTTTGCTGCAGGTAATCTTGGTTAATTTTGCGAGAAAATTCACGTAGGTAGGGCTAAAGCCCACCATATACGTCGTGTGGTGGGCTTTAGCCCTACTACGGGTAGTAGTTTAAGTAACGTTAGGTTCTACTAAATTCTCAATCCCTTGAATGACTCTAGCAGATTCAATTTTGTCACCTGCTTTCAGTTCGTCCAAAACTTCTTTTCCTTCAGTAACGTAGCCAAAAACAGCATAGCGACCATCAAGTAAGTTGCGTCCTGCTGGAGTTAGTTCTGGTTCAAATAGAAAGAAGAAGACTTGTGAAGAACCCCCATTCACATCCCGTTCGGGACGTGCTAAAGCTAAAGCACCAAAGGCAGAGAAGGGAAGAACAGGTAAGTCAGTATAACGACCTGCTTCTTCTAAGGTGATACCGTAAGTAGGTTTTTTATCGCCTTTTACAAGTACTTCTAAAGGAATGGCACGGTATTTACCTGTTTTTGGGTCAATAAAACCTACATCTTTACCAGGTGGATCTCCGGTTTGTAAAACGTAAGATTCTTCAGAACGGGTGAATTCCAAGCCATTATAAAAACCCCGTTGTACCAAATCAACAAAATTCCCAGAGGTCACAGGGGCGCTGTAGCCATCTACAACGATAGTCAGGTCACCTTTACTGGTTTTTACTTCTACAGTTGCACGACCTTTAAGTTGAGGTAAATTGCTATATTCAGTTGGTACTTCAAAGGGAAATTCCTTCACCATTGACTCTTCTAAAAGACCAACCAAGCTGAGTAGTTTAGCCCTTTGTTCCTTAACTTGTTCTTTGTTTTTTGTTTTAACCACTTCTTGCAAAGTGTTAACGCCAGATTTTAACTCAGAAATCCAAGCCTCAGCTTGAGGCTTTCGGTCATCTGAGACAGTGGCTAAAAGTTGGGCAGGTTTTTCAAGAATACGCGATGCTTTGCTGAGATCTTTAGAAACAGCACCCCAACGTCGATTTGCTCGCAATTGGTTCGATATGTCTTCTAAACTCGCTTGCAGTTCCCGCACGGGTTTATTATCTACAGGAAGTGCGTACCGTAAAAGAGATGTACCATCAGTAATGGCGTTGCCTGCAGGCAGTGCAGCACTACAAGATGGTGTCCACCCAGCTGTACTTATTCCTAAAAATAGAGTGACCAGCAGCAGTGCAATGAGACTGTTATTCAGCCAGGATTTCAAGATTTTGAACATGGGATGGCTTCAATGCAACATCAGATTGTTAACAAGACTTAACCCACTAATAATCTTCCCACAGGTCTGACTTCTTACTTCTGCCTTCTTTCACTCGTAATCTTGCTTAAATAAGCCCAGTAAAGGACCGAGAATCAAACCAAACACAAAACCACCTATATGCGCCCAATACGCAACTCCACCTGTCTCCACACTCATGGCAGCAGGTTGCAAGCTAACAAGACCGGATATCACATTTTGGACAATAAAGAGTCCTATCAAAATCATTGCAGGAACTCTGATTGTCGTTATGAAAAATCCTAAGAAGACTAATGAAACGACTCCCGTGCGCGGAAAGCGAATAATGTAAGCACCCAAAATGCCTGAGATTGCACCACTTGCCCCCAAAGAAGGAATTGTAGAGTTTACACCAACTAGCCATTGACACAAAGCGGCTAGAGCACCACAACTTAGATAGAAAATTAGGTATTTAAAATGACCCAAACGATCTTCAATATTGTTACCGAAAACCCATAAAAATACCATATTGGATATGAGATGCCACCAACCGCCATGCAAAAATTGTGACGTAAACAAAGTAGCCCACTCAGGTACGGATTGATTGACTGACGCACCAGCAAAGCTAACAGTTAACTGTCGTGGTACTACGGCATATAACTGTAGAAACTGCTCTAGTTGCGTCTCTGACAGACTTACTTCATGAAGAAAAAGTAATACGTTCATACCAATCAACCCATAGGTAATAAATGGGGTGATTCGCGTCGGGTTTTCGTCGTAAAGGGGAAACACAGGTGTTTTTCCTAATTAGCCACTACCTGAAATATAGCTTGTTAGGGGATTTTGGATTTTGGATTTTGGATTTTGGATTTTGGATTTTGGATTTTGGATTTTGGATTTTGGATTTTGGATTTTGGATTTTGAATTGGGAATTGGGATCTAGAATCTTCTCCCTTGTCTATCCCTACTCCCCACTCCTTACTCCCTACTCCTCATCCCCTAATTACCTGTACCAAGGCTCTTCTTTAGGTTTATCGTTAAATAACCCCAGTAATGGACCGAGAACTGCGCCGAAAAGAAATCCACCCGCATGCGCCCAGTAGGCAATACCGCCAGTATCAACGCTGGTGGGTGCTTCTAAACTCGCAGCTCCGGAGATGGCTTGTTGAAGAAACCAAAACCCTAAGAAATAGAATGCTGAGATGCGAAATGTTGGAAAGAAAAATCCCAGTGGAATGATACCGAGAATTTCTGCTTTCGGAAACCGAATAATGTAAGCACCCATAACGCCTGCGATCGCACCACTTGCTCCCAAAGAAGGAATTGAGGAATTTTGTGCAAAATACCACTGACTCAAAGATGCTAAAATACCGCAGGTCAAATAGAAAAATAAATATTTAAAGTGACCCAACTTATCTTCAACGTTGTTACCAAAAATCCATAAAAACAACATATTGCCAGCCAGGTGCAGTATCCCCCCATGTAGGAACTGAGAAGTAATCAACGTTGACCACTCTGGCACTGGTTGATTAACTGGAATCCCTGCAAAACTAGCTGTGAGTTCTCGCGGTACAACAGCAGCAAGGTGTAAAAATCCGTCTAATTCTTTTGCGGGCAGACTCGCTTCAAAAAGAAAAGCTATGATGTTAGCAGCAATTAGCCCATAAGTGACGTAGGGCGTGATTGACGTGGGATTATCGTCTCTGATTGGAACCACGGGAGTTTTTCTCCATTTTTGAAGAACCATCTCAGAATATCTAATTTTTTTAAAACTTTCTTCTAACCTATGACCTAACTAGGGAGTGGGGAGTGAGGGAGTGAGGGAGTGAGGAAGAAAATTTCCCCAATCCAAAATCCAAAATCCAAAATCCAAAATCCCTCAATAGACTTTCATTGCCCGTTGCATCTCGCGCTGATCTTGGCGTTTCTTAATATCTTCACGTTTATCGTGAATTTTTTTACCTTTTGCCAGGGCAATACTGATTTTTACCCAGCCACGCTTGAGATACATCTTTAGAGGTATCAATGTTAAACCTTGCTGTTCGACTTTGCCAATCAACTTGCGAAGTTCATCACGACGCAACAGCAGCTTGCGCGTGCGACGGGGTTCGTGGTTGAAATACTGGCTGCTAGCCGTGTAAGGAGAAATATGGACGTTAATCAGCCATGCTTCTCCATCGCGAAGCAAAGCATACCCATCTTGAAGATTGACCTTACCTGCACGGATTGACTTCACCTCGGTTCCTGTAAGCTGAATACCAGCTTCATATGTTTCCAAAATCTCGTATAAATACCGAGCTTGACGATTATCGCTAATAACTTTGTAACCTTCGCTTTTTTCGCTCATTGAGGATAATATTTACGTACAGTGTGTTAAAAAAGTTAATATGGAAAAGACAGTAAATGTCTACAGATAAGAAAAATTTACATAAATCTTTGTCTGATTATTCTTTATCTTTACTAATTTAGCTTTTTTACACTGTTTTTGGTGGTTTGTATTGTTAATTAATCTTTTTTTGCGGGGATGTTTGGAAACTATTGGGCGAATAGAATCGGCTCCTACACAAACGAAGGGGCGCTACGCAGAGTCAGGAAAAATAGTTTTTTGAATACCTTGAAAGCATTCACCCTTTAGCCTTTATTCCTTAAAAAAAATTTTGTATATCTTCCGATGAGTCCAAACAGAGTTTATTTTACTGCCACAGAATGATTTTGTTTGAGGAGGGACTGGATAAATTTGTGATTGAACGCGAAAGGAATTTGGATTTTAACTATGACAAGCAAATTGACTACAGCAATTGGCGCTAGCATTATCGGTTTAAGCCTAGCTATTATGCCCCTAACTTTACCTGCTTCTGCCCAAACCAATAATACCGATCCTGGTACTGGAACAACTCCTGGCAACACCACAAGCGACACAACAACTTACCGTGGTGATAATGATTTTGATTGGGGTTGGTTGGGTTTACTTGGACTTTTAGGGTTAAGTGGTTTAGCTGGTAGACGTCGTGAAGAACCATCTCGTTACCGTGACCCCAATGCAGTTGGTAGCTCTACCTACAGAGAATAATCTCAGTTTTTGCTTGGCACAGCTATCTAACAAAGAATAGAACACAGGCTTTTTCAATTGAATACCCAGCAACTCAAAGAAAAGCCTTAGAATATAGTGAATCTAAGGCTTATTTAATAATCCAGTTAAAGTGTTATGGGTCACTGGTCACTGTTTACTGGTCACTGGTTTGTAGTAGCTAGCAATCAAAGCGACCATTAGCCACCAAACTGTATTCACTTCAGGACGAAACCAGACAGTATCAACCGTGTTGTGACCAAGTGTTCCCATTAGCGCTGCGATCGCACCAATAATCCAGAAGCCATCCACACTGCTTGACTCTCGCAAACGTCGCAGCTGCAAAAAACCTGTATTAAAAACGACAATAAGCAGCCACAAAAAGCTGGCTAAACCAATAAACCCAGTTTCCACAGCTATCTCTAAGAAAATGGAATAGGCACTCAATGCGGTGTAACGAGGAAGTTGGTAGAGAGGATATATTTTGTTAAAAGCGTTGTGACCGGGTCCAATCCCAGTCAGAGGGTAATCCTCAATCATCTTAAAAACAGCAGTCCAAACATTCTTACGAAAGTTGTTACTACTATCATTTCTATCCGCAAAAATACTTAAAAAACGTTCTCGTACTGGTTCAACAAACAAAATTGCCAGCAGTAATACGCCTGTTAAACCACCCAATATCAACCACAAAGACCATTTGCGCCAGAAAGGTGGCATATGTACGCTGAACCAAAAGTACAACAATCCTAGCAAAGTCAGAACAGAGACAATCAATCCAATCCAGCCACCACGGCTAAAAGTCAGAATTAAACAAGCACCATTAACAATCAGCATTGTTAATGCTAGCGCTTTCGTTAACCAACTTCGCCATGCAAAAATTGCAACTGCGCTTAAAGCGACAGCAGGTAAGAGATACCCAGCTAATAAATTGGGATTGCCAAGATAACTGTAAACCCTTGTTGTTTTTGACAAAGAAGACATTGGGTCAACCCAGGTAGCCAACGCTGGTGCTCCAAAAAACCATTGTCGCAATCCATACACGCTTACAATTAGAGATACGTGTAAGTACAGACCAATTAACCACGAACGAAAGCGAGGAAACTTAAGAACTCGTGCACAAAGAGCGAACAGTAACAAGTAAAGCGTAAAATTTCTTAAATCGGTGAACGCTGCTTTCTTAACGGGTGATAATGCTGTAGCTACAACAGCAACCCCCCAGTAAAGCAATATCGGCAGGTGAATGGGAGTAACACTAGGGGCATTTGGTGAAGTAGTTTCGTCAGATAGGGTTAATAGGAGCCAAAATCCACCACAAGCAGCCATTATTAACCCTAATAGGTCATTCGCCACAAAAGGAGCAAGCCCGTATATCAAGCTGAGCAAGGCTGTTGCTATTGTTTCTCCCCACTGCATGAGAATACTACTTTGCCGCCAAGAGTGAAGTAACCCCACAACAGAGCGATGCAGGTAACTGGTAGCAAAATATTCTTTCAACGGTAAGTAGGATAAAGTGAATTGTTGCCAAATTAAATTCATATACAACACTGTGAATAGATAGCACGCCCGCGCACAACTTTGATAATCATGATAGTCCCTGATTCTAGAAGTTCATGACGCAGATGGCAAATTGTCAGTCGCCAATTTAGTCGCTAGTTATTGTTGGGTCTAGGTTTTATACTAACCACTCACCATGACAGGCGAGACGCCTGTCCTACACCACTAACCACTAACCACTAACTATATATATGTCAGCCAAGTACCCAATAATCTGGACAATTTGCAATGCTAATCTAGCACAGTCACTTTGCACTCCCCAAATTAAAATTCGCCTGGAGCTTCTACTGTGCTTGAACTTATCAACGGTAAACTTAGCACATAGCGATACCCGGATTCTGATGAACCTTGAGCCGAAATTTGTCCGCCATGTAGATGTGCTAAACGACAGCTTAGTTCTAAACCCAAGCTCTCACGAGTTACATTTCCAGATGATTTAGTAGAATTTAAGTTAGTGACGATAGCAAGGACATCTGAAGCAGGAGGATTTAACTCTGTTGGCTCTTCGGTCATTACAGACAAATCGGAGACATCCTCAGATAAGTCTGAACGATCGTTGCCATTATTACTATAAGTTGAAGCACTAGCAGTAACCTCCAGCATTGGCGCTAAACTCTTAAGGCGGAAGTAAGGCTCTACGTCTGTGATACCGTCACCAAGCCAAGGATGTGAGACCCAAACTGTAATGTTGACCAGATTGTCTTTGTAGGAAACGTGAATGCGAACAACACTTCCTGTGGCAGAAACTTGAATTACATTAAAAACCAGATGATATAAAATTTGTCGTACTTTATCTTTATCTAAAGGTAAGATGCGACTGCGCCCTGGTTCTATGGATAAACGAATTTCTTGCTCGCGTCTGTTAGCTGCTTCTTCTAAGGTATTGATAGCTTGTTGACAGAGCATTTCAATATCTACAGGAGCTAAATTGAGTGTTAATGGGTTTTCATCTATTGTTCCAAGTTCAGAAATTTCATTCACTAAGGACAGTAAATACCGACCGCTGTGTTGAATAATCTCCAAATACTCTCTCTGTTTGGTTGTCAAAGGACCGTAAATCTCGCGTCCTAAAACACCAGCCATACCCAGTACAGATGTTAAGGGAGTACGTAACTCTTGAGTCAGTTGCGCTAACAGTGCTAATTTCAGCTGATTGGTAGGAACTGGAACTGATTCTTTTTGAAAAACAGTTGGGTTGAGCCGAATCTCACTGATGTTCGCGTCCTTGAATGACCAAGTAGAGACATTTATGGGAATACTGCTATTTGAGCTAGCTTGCAGCAGTCGGTTGCGTTCAAATTCACTCATACTCCAGCGAGCTATGATTTGTAAAAATTCCAGGTCTCTGTTTGTAAATTTACGCGGTACTAAATCCATGACTGCCAAAGCACCCAAGCAATATCCCGAAGCATCAAATAACGGTGCTCCTAAATATGCGCGAATACCGTAATCTTGCAACAACTTACTATAAGTAGAACGTTCTGCACCAGTTAGAAGGTGTGTATCATCGATAACAATAATTTGCGAACTTTCTACGACTTTAGTGCAAAAAGATTCTCGACGTGAGAGTTGACGGCTTTGCGCCAGTTGGTTCATCAGCCCAAGTCTGGATAAGCCCACAGCTGACTTAAACCAGTGGCGCTCATGATCCATAAATCCCAAAACACAAATTTGTGCTTCCAGAAAGTGAGCAGCCGTTTGAGTCGCTTCTTCAAAAACTGGAATTGTCTCTGGTTGACGCAAACCTAAATCAGTTAATGCTTTAAGACGTTGTTGTTCTCTCGTCTCTTGAGAAGCCCAACCATCTTTGAGACTAAAGAGTTTGTTTTCAGGCTCTACCATTGCCACCGTTACCTTGATAATAGCGAGGGTACTGTAATTTACATAACCACTCGGTCTGGTTATTTGCTATTCCTAAGATTCCCCAATTTTGTGCCAGACAAACATACTAGAGAGTAATTTTTTTTTCAGTACAGGTTTTTAGCTATACAAAGGCTGTCTAACTTGATGTTCTGCTAATAATACACGATTTATCTCAGTATACGGGTAATCGTTTGGGCATTGGGTATGGTTGGTGATCGCTGACAACCAATAATAAAAATCACTCTTCCCCACTTCCTACTCCCCACTCCCCACTCCCCACTCCCTATATTCCAGATAGATGGCGTTAGTTTCAGATTCGACTTGGGTATGATTAAAACAGTGACCAGTGACCAGTGACCAGTGACCAGTGAATGGTTAATGATTTCTCATCACTGTATACGCAAGCGGTTGGATATGAAATACAATTTTTTTAATGACTAAATACAGAGTTTATTAATAAAAAAGATAGCTCAAAAATTTATAAAAAAAATACATTTCCTTTACAAAGCTGATTGTTTTAAACTTTAGGATTCAGTCAAGAATGTAACAGATGCTTAAGAGAATGTTCGAGAAGTCTAGTGACATAACAGCACCAACGAATAGAATTCGTGGCTCTACAAGCAAAATCCACCAACGCGGGTTAAATTCATCAGTCAGCGTTAGTGAACTTAGATTGTATAGTAGCGAATTCTATAGCATTGGTACAGTATTCCAAAAGGAGGCAAAAAACCCGGTTTCTCTTTCCTGCAAAACTTGATATCTCGTATGCTCAACTTGAAGAAACCGGGTTTTTGAGATTCATGTGCCAATGCTCTATTCTCTCAAACATTTTCAGACATTCTCTAAGAAACAATATTTCAAGATTTGAATTTGTGAGATTTGAACTAACAATGAATAACGTAACTGTTAAAGTTCCATTTGTAGACCTCAGTATACAACACCAAGCGATTCAACCTCAATTAGAACAGGCAATCCAATCTACGATCGCACGAGGGGATTTTGTATTGGGACTTGCCCTGAAAGATTTTGAGGTAGCATTTGCCGCAGCATCAGGAACAGAATATGGTGTTGGTGTTGCTTCGGGAACTGATGCGATCGCTCTTGGTTTACAAGCCTGTAACATTGGTCTTGGAGATGAAGTGATTTTGCCAGCCAACACCTTTATAGCCACATTAATTGGGGTGTTACGTGCAGGGGCAAAACCGATTTTTGCGGATTGCGATCCACAAACAGCGTTAATTGATTTAGAGTCAGCAGCACGGGTCGTTACACCTAACACCAAAGCCATTATTCCCGTACATCTTTACGGTCAGATGGTATCGCCACGGCAGTTGTTAGACTTTGCTGACACATATAAACTAATCATTTTTGAAGATGCAGCCCAGGCACATTTAGCAACAAGAGAAGGATATCGAGCAGGTTCTGTGGGGATAGCAGCAGCTTTTAGTTTCTATCCCAGCAAAAATTTAGGGGCATTTGGAGACGGAGGAATGCTCTTGACAAAAGATCCAGATGTAGCTCAGAAAATGCGCTGCTTGCGGAATTACGGTGCAGCGCAAAAATATGTTCACGTTGAACCGGGTACAAACAGCCGTTTAGACACGTTGCAAGCTGCTGTACTGTTGCAAAAGCTACCACATTTGCCAGAATGGAACCGTCAGCGTTGGAATGCTGCACAGCAGTACGACGCCGAACTAGCACCATTAGCATCAAGTGGCATTATTCCCATACAAAATGAAAGCGAGGAGGGACACATTTATCATCTTTACGTTATCAAAGTTGATAGTTCTTGTCCCATGACACGGCAGCAAATTCAAGAAAAAGTAGCTGCAGCAGGAATTCAGACGGGAATTCATTACCCAATACCCTGCCATCTTCAACCAGCCTTTACCTATCTAGGTTATCAAGTTGGAGATTTCCCTAAAGCCGAAATGCTGTCAGAGCAAATATTATCCTTACCCATGTATCCTGGTTTAAGTAGTACTCAAGTTAAAGAAGTTGTGTCAGAACTTTGTTAGTGGTTAGTGGTTAGTGGTTAGTGGTTAGTAGGCTATTAGCCATTAGCAAATATAAATTGCTAGAAATAAAAATGCAAATTCAACGTCAGCTAAAAAATACAAATGCCTCACAATTGGTAATTCTAGCGATACTGATTATCCTAGTGTTGCTGTATGCTCCTGTGTTGTTGCATTGGTGGGAAGGTTGGATCAAAAAAAATATAAGTACAGAGCACGAATATTTTAGCCATGGTATCATTGGTCTTCCATTTGCTGCTTACTTATCTTGGAAAAACCGATCGCGATGGCAAAGACTTCCCAATGTTTCCCATCCTGTGGGAGCTCTTTTATTAGTAGTGGGGGCAATTTTTTATCTTAGCGGTGTTAGCGAATGGGTTAATATCTCGTTCCCCACGATACTAGCAGGAATATGCCTGTGGTTAAAAGGAGTTCCCGGCTTTAAACTACAAGGATTTCCTTTATTACTAGTGTTTTTAGCGACACCAACAGCACTGCCGTATCTCGTTGCGCCTTATACCTTACCTCTCCAAAGTTTTATCGCTGGTACTGCAGGTTTTATATTGAGTCAGTTTGGGTTACCAGTGACTGTCGATGGTATCAATATATATACGGGAGGAAGAATTGTAGAGGTTGCGCCCTACTGTGCGGGATTAAAAATGTTATTCACCACTCTCTATGTCGGCTTAATGTTGCTGGACTGGACAGGTGCTTTAT
Organism: Scytonema hofmannii PCC 7110; assembly: GCF_000346485.2. Lineage (NCBI taxonomy): Bacteria > Bacillati > Cyanobacteriota > Cyanophyceae > Nostocales > Scytonemataceae > Scytonema > Scytonema hofmannii. Next base: position 9,722,668 of record NZ_KQ976354.1, on the reverse strand, counting down.
CTTCTCGACGTACAACCGTTTGGTTTTTGTCTACAGCCGTTGTCATTAGTGTCAGCGCTAATATTATTCGCAATACATTACTGACTTTCTTTCACGGCACTGGACAAGAAGGTGCTTTCCATTGGTTACATGACAGTTGGGGTGGAGACCTTTACTCTGCCTTGATGTTACTAGCATTAGTACCCACATTAAATTGGATCGACCAATATTTTCATGAGGAGGGAGCAGTGACCAGTGACCAGTGACCAGTGACCAATCCAAAATCCCTCAATCCAAAATCCAAAATCCAAAATCAAATGACTTCGTTTTTTAAGGAAAAACAGTTTTCCCAGGTAGTGGTGCTATTACTGCTGCTAGTACTGTTGGCTCTAGGAGCTATTCCAGGTTATCTCAAAGGACGTTGGGAATGGCGCGAGCCACCAAAAATCGTCACTCTTAAAGAATTGAAGCAGATACGCCAAACAGGAATCTCTATTCCTGGCTGGAAAACTGTGGAACAACGGGAGCAAGAAATTGGCGCTCACAAGTGGTCATACCAACTCATTCAAAAAGAAGGTCAGCAGACTAAAGCAATTGTGTTATTGCTACCACAAAATGGGCCGAGAGATCAACCTCAAGTAGAGTGGACGGAAATTGATAGTCTGTGGCAGTGGCAAACTGCTCAAAATCGTGCTGCTGAATTTGCTGTTAAACAACCTCAAGCAGAGGCTTCTTCAAATACCGAAATTAAGGTACAAGCCAACTTTTTCCGTGGAACAGCAAACAAACAAAGTTTTGCTGTTTTGCAATGGTATGCTTGGCCTACTGGTGGCAGTGCATCACAGGTAACTTGGTTCTTGGCCGATTTATCAGCACAGTGGCACAAGTATCGCGCTCAATGGGTAGCAGTTTGTGTTCTTCTTCCAATGGAACCTTTGGGGCAAGTAGAAAAGACTTGGAATGAGGTTAAGTCAATCGGTCAATTAGTTCAGGGTGCTTTAATGTCAGGACCATTCAATGATTCAAAAGCCAAAAGTCAAAAGTCAAAATAAGATTTTACACTATATTTTTATTTAGAAAGGGTATTCCGTCTTTTATGGAAGTAAAATAAACATTCGTCAGCACTCATACTAAATTATATAGCTCCTGGTATCCTATGCGTATATTTAGCGCCCTATCTTTTATAGGTCTTCATGTTGGCGTCTATTTAATAGCAGCAACTGTTCAGCCTGTTGCTGCCCAAAATGTCCCAACTCAAGAGTTACCACCAGGATCATCTACTACGCCTCCAACAAATATCCTAGAAGAACCAACACAAATTCAACCTCCTATACCTCCTTCTGGTCTGGAGGTCGATCCATCTCTTGGCGATGGCATATCACCTCAATTTACCCGTTACCTTTTGGGACCGGGCGATGGTATCAACATTTTAGTTCAGCGCCCTTCTGGTAAGAGGTACCGTTTGGGACCGGGAGATGGCGTTGCTGTTTCAGTTCAACGCTTTCCAGATTTAAGCTTTCAAGCCCTAATCAATCCTGACGGGAATATTGTAGTTCCTTTATTGGGAACAGTTTCGCTTAAAGGCTTGACCTTAGAACAAGCCCAAGAAAAAATTCGTGTTGGTTTAAATCGTTTTGTTGTCGATCCTATTGTGACATTAGCTCTGACTGTGCAACGTCCGGAGTTAAGTTTTGCGGCTCAATTAAACCCAGAAGGCAACATTATTGTGCCACAAGTGGGAACAATATCTTTACAAGGTTTAACTTTGGATGAAGCCCAAGAAAAAATTCGTCTAAGTTTAAGCCGCATCTATGTCGATCCAGTTGTGTCAGTATCCCTAGCAGCACAGCGACCAGTTCAAATCACAATTAGTGGAGAAGTGACACGACCGGGAATTTATTCGATTTCTGCTGGACTACCCCGTGTTGGGGATGCTTTACTTGTAGCTGGTGGTTCCTCTATGATGGCAGACCTGCGACAAGTACAAATACGCAGACGCTTGGTTGATGGTTCTGTCGCTACACAAAATGTTGACCTGTACACTCCTTTGCAAAATGGGGGTTCGGTACCAAATTTACGCTTGCAAGATGGCGATGCTATTGTGATACCCCGTCGGGAAATTGCCTCGGAGGATGGTTACGATCGCAACTTGGTATCTCGCTCAACTTTAGCTGTACAGCAAATTAGAGTCAGGGTGTTAAATTATGCCTCTGGGGGGATTGTCACAATACCGCTACCTAATGGTAGTAATTTTCTAGACGCCTTAGCAGGGGTTAATCTTGACACTGCTAATCTTAAAGGTATCAAACTGTTTCGTTTCGATCCGGAACGCGGTAGAGCTATTGCTCAAACCCTCAATGCAAGAAAGGCACTCTCAGGCGATGCATCACAAAATGTGCCACTTCAAGATAACGACGTGATCGTAGTAGGTCGGAACTTGATAGGTAGAATCACAAATGCTATCAGTCTTATTACCCGTCCTTTCATCAGTATAAATGCTTTCCTCGACTTCTTTAACGACTTTGGTGGCGATTAAGTGTTTGGCATAACATAGTAGGGTAACCAGTGACCAGTGACCAGTGACCAGTGACCAGTGACCAGTGACTTCAGTCACTCCCTACTCCCACTCTCCCACTCCCTACTCCCTATTTAGTGTTGCTATGACTCCACCGATTGTTAAACGCTACCTCATTGCTTTTGATAAGTACAAGTGGATTGGTCTTGCTAGTTTTGGTTTGGTTGTAGCGGGTTCAACTGTGGTAGCTTTGCAACCAGAACCAGCACCTACTTATATAGCGAATGGTGCGTTGACCTACGCTCGTCCACCAGTTTCTTTTTCGGCAACTGGTACTGAAATTAACCTGCAAGGGCAAGAACTCAGTGAGGAAATTTTGCTATCAGATCAAATCGTTGAATCTGTAGCTACAAAATTAAACATCAACCCCAAGAAAATTGCGACAGGTATTAGCCTGACACTACCTGTAAAAGCTAAAGAAGCAGCAGATCCACAGCCACCAACAACAATTGAATTAAGATACAGAGATAGCGATCGCAAACGAGCAAAGGAAACCTTAGAAGAATTGATGGAGGCAATGATCCGTTTAAGCTCTGACATCAATACAAGGCGATTAAACTCAATTATTGCAAAAGTCAACGAACGTGTACCAGCCGCTAAACGAGATTTACAAGTTGCCGAGCGCAAACTAGAACTGTACGATCGCAGAGAAAGACCGGCAATATTGGCTGCTGAGAATGGGAGTTTGCTCAATGCAGTGACTAGCAGTCAAATTCAACAAAGGCAAATTCAACTCACCCTTTCAGGAATTGAGGCTCAAATTCGGAGCATTCAAGAAAAACTGGGTTTAAATGTCAATCAAGCCTACGTTTCTTCTGCTTTGAGCGCAGACCCAATTATCGCCAACTTGCGAGCACAAATCTATCAAACGGAATCTCAAATAGAAGTTTTCCGGAAAGATCTCCGACCCGATCACCCAACTATGGTTCAGCTGCGGCGTCAGAAAGAAGCTTATGAGAGCTTGTTACGCCAACGCGGTGGAGAGGTGATAGGGGGTCAAGATGGTGCAGCACCTTTGGACAGGACTGCATCCATTCGCGCTCGAAGCAACCTAGACCCCGCAAGGCAAAACCTCGCAAATCAAATGGTAGCTTTACAAACCCAACGCGAAACGCTGCGACAGCAATTCATAGACCTTGGGAGAGATGAGACACGACTGCGGCAAGAGTATGCTTTGATACCAAACAAGCAATTAGAGCGATCGCGTCTAGAACAGGAAGTCGCACTGAAAAAAGCGGTGTACGACCAAATGCAGGTGAAGCTGACTGACGCTAAAACAGCAGAAGCGGAAACGGTGAGTAGCCTTGGTGTTGCCAGACAAGCCGTATCTCTCCCTGTTGTGACACCACCCAAGAATGCAGCGATTACCTTAGGTGTAGGTAGTTTACTGGGACTAGTTGTTGGTGGTGGAGTCATATTTTTGTTAGGAGCACTCGAAGGAACTTTCAAAACCAAAGAAGATATCCGCGATACTCTCAAACAACGCGAAATCCCTCTCTTGGGCGAATTGCCTTTGATACCAGTTGATGATTTGCCACCTGGAGCATTGCCAGTTGTCTTATCTCCAGAGTCCCCCTACCTGGAATTTTATGAGAAGTTCCGCAGCAATCTGCGCCGGATTGGTGGTAGAACCTTAAAGGTCGTGTTAATTGCCAGTACTAGCAGCAGTGAAGGTAAGACCGTGAGCGCTTATAACCTTGGAGTCGCCTCCGCCCTGGCTGGAAAACGCACTTTGATTATCGAAACCGATTTGCGATCGCCCTCTCATGCGTCATCGTTGAGAGTCAGCCCCGACCCCGACGCTATTGTCGATCCATTACGCTACTACGCTAGTTTAAGCGAATGTATCCGCTTAGTACCAGATGTGGAAAATTTATACATTTTGCCCAGTGCAGGTCCCGTGCGTCAAGCTGCTGCTGTTCTGGAATCCAGTGAATTTAGGCGGTTGATGGAAGATGTCCGCGAACGCTTCGATTTTGTCATATTAGATACTCATTCTATGAGCTTATCGAACGATGCTCTGTTAATTCAGCCTTATAGTGACGCCATAGTGCTTGTAGCACGACCCAACTATACCCAGGAAAATATGCTAACTGAAGCTATTGACCAATTAACAGAATCAGAATTGCCACTGTTAGGAACAATTGTCAATGGTGCTGATATCGTTGTAACCGCACCTCAGCCACCTCTACAACCACCCAATACTCCCCCAGAAGAAGAACTTTCCATCGGAGCTAGAAGATAATAATCAGTGACCAGTGACCAGTGACCAGTGACCAGTGACCAGTGACAAATGACAAATGACAAATGACAAATGACAAATGAACACAATTAAGACTGGGGGCATAACCAATATTTTTGAAAAACGCCGTTCTCTGGCTTCAAAAATCACAAGTATAGAAGCTGATTTTAAATCTTTAGAAGCGGTGATACAAAGTCTAGAAGAAAATCACCAGCAGTTATTAACGCGCATTAATATCTCAAATACAGTTGAAGTTTTGCCAGCGCTCGATCTAACGCAACTACAACAAAGTATTAGGAATGAGTTAGAAAAACTGCATAAAATTAAAGAACGTTTTTGTCGAGAAACAATAAAAATTGGCGTTGTTGGACGACCTAAACAAGGAAAGAGCCGATTATTACAGAGTTTAACTGGGTTAACGAGTGCTGAAATTCCAGATGGACACAGACAGCATTGCACAGGAGTTTACTGTAGTATCCATAATAATTTATTAGAGGAAACTTATGCAGAAGTGTGGTTTTATTCCGAACATTCGTTTCTTACAGAAGTCATTCATCCCTACTATGAAAAACTATCTTTGGGGCTAAAACCTAGGACCATAGATGAATTTGTAGCTAAACCTCTACCTTTATTACCAAGTGTTTTTTCTTCAGAAACAGACCAGGAAACCATGTATTTGCGCTTGGTAAGATATCACATCAATGTAGAAAAGTACCGCCATCTCATAGGACAACCTTCTCCCCGTCGCATTTCTAAAAATGAAATTCCAGAGTATGTTGCACAAGAAACTGCTTACGGACAGCAAAGCTTTTTTAACTACTTAGCTGTTAAAGAAGCAAAGATTGTTTGTAAATTTCCTAACACTGATGTTGAAAAATTTGTCTTTGTAGATATGCCTGGTATTGGCAATACAGGTATTTGCAACGAGGATTCCCTTATCAAAAAAATAGCACAAGAAGTTGATGCAATTTTGTTTGTACGAATGCCAAAGTCAATAGGGGACAGTTGGCAAGAGGTAGATATTAGTTTATCTGAAAAAGTACGGACTGTAATAGCTGATTTGCCATCTCATGTATGGTCTTTTATGGTCCTGAATCGTACAGAAGCTCATTCACCATATCGAGATAACTCAAAAATTTGCCAAGATTTAGTATTAGACATTACAAATAAAAGTATAAATATTGATGAATACATAATAGCTAACTGTGCAAACAGCCAAGAAATCCACAAACTTTTAGAAAGGTCACTAAATCATATGGAGGAAAAAAATCTTGATTTAGGTTACAAAGACATCTTGTTGAGCCAGCAAAAATTAGCTATAGTGCAAAGCAAAGTTAATGCTGAGTTAGATAAAGTGGGAAAAGCTCTAGATTTAGCAACTCAAGATGCTAGGGAACTTGCATTATTTGAAATAAAGTTCCAAGATGTTGTGCGGGATTTAACAAATGGTCTTGAGAAGCTGCTTCAAGAACTGCGAAAAAACCGAGAATCCGTTGATTTGGAATTCAAAAAGCAAATTGAAACTGCTTTACAAGCGTGTCGAAGTGATACAGGAATTCCTTCAATTCAAGAAATAGAACATTGGTATAGTCTGGAAAAAAGCTACCGTGGGGTCTATGAAAAGTATTTACATGAAATCCGCGCCCGTTTCTTACAACATCTTCTGTTATTGGATGAAGGGTTAAAGCGATCGCTCAACAAAGTCAAATCACAAGTAGCAAAAGTACTTATTGACAAGGGACATTTAGGAAGCTTGACACAAGAACGAGGGGCTGAATTTATTCATGGAGTTGCTACTCAAATATCAGATGAACTGATTCCAGGGATACCAAGCCAGTTAAAATACGGATTCAAAACACTTGATGAATATCAGCTTTCTTACCGAGGGTTTATACAGCATCGCCTTCGTAAATCCCTTGATGGGTTAACTCCGAACGAACCTGTCGCGCCCAAGCTAACAGGAGCGACTTCAGCCGAACAAGTACTTTTAAATCTCAAAATTGCTCATGCGGAAACTCTCAGTAAGTGTGAAAATGCTTTGAAGCAGTTGCTCAGCGAACCAAATCAAGCAGCTTATGCCATTGTAGAAGAGTTTTTTGACACGATTCTTCGCAGAACAAATATAGAAAGCGAGTGGCGAATCTTTTTACAAAATGGGAGAGAGGAAAGCCGAGCAGAAATTCCACAAGAAAGCGATCGTCCTTTGACATCACGCGACGTACTCGATTTAGTACAACCCGCACCAGTCAAGTAGTATTATATAAAGGCTTAGATTAACCATTCATACATTATGAACAATCCAGGAGGTGAAACAGATAATGAGGAACAAGTTACTGAGTGGGAAGCCACTCATTTCACTGGCGATCTCCGAAAGTTTTCAGACTATGTTTTAGTACCTAACCATAAAACTGGCAAGGACAAAATATTTATCGATACTTTAGGTTTTCGTCCTAATAGTAATGAGGATGCACAAGAACTTTTATCAACTTATATCAGTCAAGCTCAAGCAAAATTTAACCAAAAGGATTACGTTGTTGGAGAGAAAGATCGATATGGACAGAGATGTACCATAGTCGTTGAGATTCGAGGTAAACGACTTTTAACAGGATGGATTCTGAGTACAGATGGTACACTAAAGTTAGCAACTCCATTTTCTGGATTTGCACGCTAATCATAACGTTAAGGAGAGATTCGTGATGTTATTGGAACAATATTCAGTTATTCAACTTGTGACAAATCGCTATCAGGATAGAGGAGTCAAGACTGGAGCAATCGGGATTATCCTAGAAGTATATGGTGATGAAGCTTACGAAGTTGAGTTTTCCCGTGAAGATGGTACAACAATTGCTTGGTTTGCAGTCCAGCAAAATGAGGTAAAACCCTGCAACGAATCAAGTCTCAATGCAGTGTCAAAGCAAGTCTCAAACCCCACTTTTTGACTAGAAAATAATTGCCACCCACTGCCAAGATTTATTATCAGTAAAGCAAAAAGTTTTTAAGAGAAGACCGATGCCTGCGGCGGGCTAGTACATAAAGTCAGAAGTACGGTGGCAGAGGGCAGAAGGCGCAAAAGCTTACAATAAAAACTTTTTGTCTGTTACTAATGGTTGCTTTATTTCCGCCGTGCTGTACTAGTACTAAATAATGCTTGCTTGATTTAGGAGAGAAACCTCTTGACACCACGATTAAATAATAGAAATATATATGATATATAGTAATTTACTTGATAATGTACCAGCTATCCTAGGTTTAGGTTTTACAGGCGTTTGGCTTATTTATAAAGCTATGTTAATTGCGTATAAATTAGATATAGTCAGGGAAGTTAGGAATTGGTTTAATCACAGACCAATTATCATTCCTTCTTTATTTTTTATAAGTTCTCCATTTATTTTAACGTTCATGTCTAAGAGTTTTTTTAACAATTCAGATGATTTGATAAAGGCTTTTACTCCAATCACTTGCATTGCAGCTTATATCGCGTATCAACAGTACCAAGTGAATCGGCAACAGTTAAGAAAAAATTTATCTGACAAGCGATTTCAAGTTTATGTATCCACCATGACTTTAGTTGCTGTTGCTATAAAAAATATCCCCGAACTTATAAAAGAAAAATGCATTAATTTTGAGCCTCACTTTTACGAATCACAATTTTTATTTGGTGCAGATGTTAACAAAAAACTCGAAGAAATTTATTCAAAAGCCTACGATTTAATGAGCTATAAAGAAAATATTAAAGAACTTAATGACTATGGGACAAAGCAGTCACAAGAAAATCCTGATTGGTATAATGATGAAAAGGGAGAATCAGACAAAAATCAGAATATTCAAGACTTAAAATATAATTGCAAAAAAAGCAAGGAAATTAGAGAATGGTTTGAGAAGGAAAAAGACGCAATAAAGTCTTTATTTCATCCATATATAGATTTATCAAGCATTGCTATTGAGCGAGATAAAAATTACTGTTGATCCAACCAAACGAGCAAATCCCTAACCAAAGTAAAATTTAACAACGCCTCACCCAGTACTTCTAATTCCTTAACTAACAAAGAACGGCAGCGTTTAACTAGCGTGTCTTCAATATAGGACTCCTATTTAATTTTTGAAATATACTTAGGGTGGGCAATGCTAGCCTTGTCAAGGTGGATCAAAACTTCAGAAAATCAATAGCTCCCTCACCTCTTACCTCTGCGTACTCTGCGTCTCGGCGGTTAAATAAATTACTTTTAAACCTTACTAGGCGCAGAGATCGCACCAGAAAGGCTTACAGGCGCTTATAGTCTAAATTTCAGCAATCTGACCTTCATGCAGTCAATAATGGCTATCCTGCTTGACCAGCAAAGGTCTCAAGCTTATTTTTTAACAAATTTAGCACGCGCTTTGTACGCAAGAACCTCGTATCTCCAGAACTCCACCCAGGAAAGACAGCCGATACCCTGGACGGTCTAATAATTGCTCAACGGCTTTGAACTCTCTCCAGGTCAGTCCCTCAAACAGTAGGGGCGATTCTTTTCTGGGTGTTGCGATCGTTGCTGAGGTCATTTGAGTCTCCAGTCTGTTTCCAGATTAGAAATAATTAGGTTTGGAGAACAATCTCTTTATTGTAACTTTTTTTGGGAGATTGCACTAAGATGAGTTTCCTTCTCTTAATGGCTTACGGATTCTGGTTGTGGACGATAATAATGTTTTGATTAGTAACATCGGCGTTTGCTGGAGAATCCGAACGCATTCGTGCGCTTGCGGCTGGGTTTCAAATACATATTTCCAAACCAGTTGACCCGACTGAGTTAATTGCAGCCATTGTGAAGTTGGCTGAACTCAACGGATTAGTTTAAGAAATCTCAGACAAAATAGAGAAGATTTTTCAACTGGCGTCATCTGTCAATTTTTTGGCACGGCAAGTCATTTTATACATGAGCAGAAAACCTTACCGTTGGACTATAAGTAATTGCATGAAATTACATAGCCAACCGAGGTATTTATAATGACAAGCCCAGATTTTTCCACAAGTGAAGAAACATTCTTAAACAAGCCAGAACCGATCGTGAATCCAGTAACGGGCGATCGCATGACCATTCTGCACCCATCGCATCAAAATCATGGAGCTTATGCCAAAATTTGCTTTGACTTACCTCCTGGAGGCAAAGGTAGCCCGCTACACTACCACACCTCAATGGATGAAACCTTTACCGTGCTGAAGGGGTGTCTGGAAATGGAGGTGGGGCGGAAAGGCCATCGACGCAGTCTGCAAGCAGGCGAAAGTTTACAGGTTCCGGCTCTGATGCACCATAGCTTTTGTAACACCTCGAATGATTGGGTCACATTTACCACGGAAAACAGACCCGCCGCAGGGTTTGAGCGGTTTCTCCGGGGGCTGTATGGGTTGGCGATTGACGGCAAAGTTAATGCTGAAGGAATGCCGACTAATTTATTGCAACTCGCTGTCTTACTAAAATATTCCGACACAGTTCCGGTAGGTTTATCGCCAATCCTCTTCAACTCAGTCATCAACACATTGGTTTGGGTGGCTCAATTACTCAACGTTGAGCGATCGCTCCTCAAATATTGGCACCACAACAAGCTGGGTGCTTGATGACACCTCTACACCGGGCGATTGACACGGGATTATTGCTAATTGCACTCACATTATGGGGAGGAATCTTTAATGAACCGCTTACAACTCGTTCGCACCACAGGTATTCTATTAATTTTTCTGGTCGTGCTTTTGAACGTCCCTTACAGCCTGCTGATTCAAACCTTTGAATATGACGATATTCTCCGTAAGCCAGTGGATTATGTCCTGACTCAATTTCATGCAGGTGGAGCAAGGTTGATTCTCACCTGGTTTGTCTTTGGCTTAGCAGCACTGCTATTTATCCCTACCAGTATTCTGCTGCACAAAGTTCTTGACCGCGAAGACACGCTCTATCTTACCACTGCAACATTTATGGGTGCTATTTCCGGTATCCTTCAGGCGGTGGGGCTAATGCGTTGGGTGTTTGTCGTTCCCATCCTGGCAAATCTTTATACAGATACAACTGCCAGCACAGCTACACGTGAGGCGGTGAGCGTAGTCTACCAGGCAGTGCATCAGTATGGGGGTGTCGTGATTGGTGAGCATCTCGGACAGTTCTTACTGATCGGCTGGACTTTGGGAGTTGGGATGGCAATGCGACCATCGCCGCTATTCAAGTCCTGGGTCGCTTGGTGGGGGTTGCTCACCACACCACTGTTGCTGCTAGGGCAAAGCGAACTATTAGCAACAGTAATTCCCGCAATGCCTGTAGTAGAAGCTACACCCGTAGGATTCATCTTGTGGGAAATCTGGTTGCTCATAGTTGGCATATCGCTGCTGAGAGTGCCTCAAAAACGACTGATTATTCAAACTAGAACAGATTTAAAACTCTAAGCTATTAACTCTATGCAAATCATTCCTCTCACCAATTCGCCCAACAGTCTTAGGGATTTCCAGGAAATAAATTATCCCATATTGTGGGACGGGCGTCCCCGCCCGTCTTCTATGTAGTGGCGGGGAGGGGCGGGCGAGGACGCCCGCACCACAAGAAATTTTGGGATATTTTTTTATTTGGAAGTCCCTTATAGAAGTCCCTAGGCGCGTAGCATTGAAATGCCGAAAGCCCGATCTATAATGACCGGGCTTTTAATATATAGATAGTCGGGCTAGATGCCCTCGGCTAGTATAGGGTTAGACATAAGTGATTACTCTGATAATATCTACCACTGCCCATTCAGTAGTTCCGGAAAATTCTCTCTCCAAAGTAGTAATTTCCGCAAGGTAGCACTAAAGTTGAGCAAAAAGCGTTTCCCAGTCAATCGCAGAAGGTCTTTGTCCTTGGTTGATGATTTCAAACGCTTTCCTTTCAGAACGAGGATTGTGAATGCACTCCACACAGACTGCGGCTACATCAATGCGGCTGGTTTGCCCTGTCAACGTGTCTCCCGTACCCAAAACCACACCATATTTGCCTGCTGTTGTCGCTTTCAACAAGGTGTTCAGGTCATAAGAAGTATAGGGACCATCAATCAAACGCCCAGGGCGGATGATGGTGTAAGGCAATCCAGAATTGATAATAGCTTCCTCGCCCTTCAGTTTGGCATCCAATATACCAAAACCATTGAGGACGCTGTAAGGAAATTGAGATTTGTGGAGAACTCCACAGGAAGACACAAAGACAAAACGTTTCAGATTGTGGGGTGCGGCTGCTACCAAATTGCTGACCCCTTGTGCATCTACTTTTGAAGGGCTATTTTTTGCCCTCCTTTCGCGATCGCTACTATTAAGCAATAGCTGAATCCACTCAATTAAGTTAGGATTCGGCTCGAAATCCCATCTTTCGGAAGGAAAGGCGGTCGTCCCAGTACAGCAGATGATGTAGGCAACATCCTGTACTGCTGTGGGGAGTGTACTGGGATCGCGTATGTCACCAATAGCAATTTCTACTTTGCCCTCAAACATTTTCTCTGCTTTTGTAGAATTGCGTGTCAAAACGCGAACTTTCAAGCCTTTCTCTAACAGTTTGCTCACCGCTAACTGACCTACCCCACCAGTAGCGCCAGCAACCAATACTAAATCTTCTGTCACGTTAAAAAAACTTTTAACTACATATAATTAATAAAGTCTAACGCAAATAAACCTTACAGACTTCCAGTCTGTGGCTTCAAAAACGAAGCCCACCTACGTGGGCTAAAATCCTTATAGCCCGCGCAGGCGGGCTTTGCTTGTATAGCCCACTCTTCTAGAGTGAGGGCATTTAATAAAACAACTGATATACACAAGCTTTTATATGAACGCAACAAATCGGGCTGAAAAAATTATCAGCATTATTGAAAAACGCCGTCCCATAGCACAGAAAATTGAAAAGGTGGAAGCCAATTTAAAATCTCTCGCCTCTGCACTTCGTTCTCTTGAAAACCATCGCAATGAATTGCTAACGCGAGTGGATGACGCAAATGCGATGGGGCGTTTAAAGGAAATTGACTTGGGGCGGCTTCAACTCAGCATTTCTGCTGAATTAGAAGTATTAAACAAGCTAAAAGTACGTTTTTGCCGAGACACTCTCAATATTGGAGTTGTAGGACGAGCAAGGCAAGGAAAAAGTCGTCTGCTACAAAGCTTAACAGGGCTTACGGCTGCTGAAATTCCCGATGGAGACAGGCAGCATTGTACGGGTGTCCGCAGTATTATTCATCATAATCCTAATGTAGAAACTTATGGTGAAGTCTGGTTTCATGACCATCGCTCATTTTTAGATGAGGTCATTGCTCCTTATTACGAAAAGCTATACTTAGGTGCAAAACCAATAACAATTGCTGAATTTGCCGCTCATCCTTTGCCATCCCTACCCAGCAACCTTCCCGGATATGCCGAACCGGGGGCGATGTACGAACATTTAAGTCGATACTATACCCATTTAGAAAAGTATCGCCATCTTTTACAAGAACCTTCACCCCGTCTCATTTCTCGTAACGAAATTCGCGAGTATGTTGCTCAAGATACCCCCGATGGTCAAAGGGTATTTTTCAACTATTTAGCAGTACGGGAGGTGAAAATTGTTTGTCAATTTCCTAACACTGATGTTGGACAAATTGCCTTGGTAGATATGCCTGGATTGGGAGATACTGGTGTTGGGGATGAAGAACGACTGATGAAAACTTTGGGACAAGATGTTGATGGCATCCTCTTTGTGCGGATGCCAAAGTCATCTGGTGACTACTGGGCAGATGTGGATGTACGTTTGTATGATACAGCACGTGCTTCCCTCGTGGATTTACCAATTGAGTTATGGTCTTTCATGATTCTCAATCGGACAAATTCTGAGTCAAAAAATGGTGATAATTACAACAACTGTCAAGACCTAGCAGATACATTAAAGGAAAAACATCTGAAGGTGGTTGATTGTTTGACTGCTAACTGTGCCAATATAGAGGCAGCAAGTGTAGTTTTGGTGATGGTACTTAATTACTTAGCCGAAAACATTACCTCATTAGATGAGCAATATGCCTCTTCGTGTCAAGACAGGTTAATGCAACTCCAAAATGGTGCGATCGCAGAATTAGAAAAAGCACGGAAAGCTTTAGGTGAAGCAGCACAACAAGACAATTGGTTTCCCGTCTTCTTACAGCTATTTGACGAGCTTTGGAATGATGTAACCAGTGGTTTGGAAAAACTGCTGAGACATCTCAAACAACAAAGAAACGCTCAAGACATTTATTTTAAACAGCAAGTAGAAGCGGCTGTTGAAGCTTGTCGTGCAGACACTGCTATCCCTAGTTTAGAAGAGATTGAGAAAAGACGCGATCGCGTTGGCGGGTATCCCAACGCCTACTATGAATACTTAAATGAACTTCGCTCCCACCTGTCACAACATTTCCTCGCCCTAGATAGCGGATTGAAGCAATTGCTTTTTAAAGTCAAATCTCAAGTGGTAGAAGTGCTGGTAAATGAAGGACGATTGGAGGGATTAACAGAAGCCAGAGGTTATGAATTTTTGAATGAAATAGCCAATCAGTTACCCGAATCCTTACCAAAATTAAAGTTAGGATTTCAAATCCTCGCAGAATTTGATATTTCCTACCGGGGACTCATCCAGCATCGCATCCGCAAGCATTTAGACGGTTTGACACCCGACGAAACCTCACTGCAATTGTCAAAATCTCCCTCTGCAAAAGAAATCTTAACTAACTTGAAAACCCTTCATGCAGAAGCTTTATATGGTTGTGAAACAGCTTTAGAAGATTTGCTATGCGAACCCAGCCTTGCTGCATTTGCCATAGTAGAAGAGTTTGTAGATCGCGTACTGCGTGCTGAGGGAGCAAAAACAGAATGGCGCATCTTTTTAGAAGAAATTAGAGCCATTGTTTGGCATGATGAATTTGAACAGCTTGGCGATCGCACTCGATTGCGTCGGGAGTGGCTTCACTCAGTAGATAAGGCAATGATAGCTAACGATATTTTGTGAGAAAAAAGATTTCTGACTTCTCTAAATCTCACACCTTTAGTTGACAACTTGCCGTCAGTACAGTAGTTTTGTGAGAAGCTGTGATTTTTAGCACCTTATTACCACTAAATATCGCGTTATAAGTAAACACGCCCAAACTTACAAAATTTCATCAATCACAACTGAACCACCTTCGTAAAAGTCTACACTGAGGTGATAATCCTTGATTAGTGCAGTCCCAATCAGTGGACGGCGACCCATTGCCAGCACCACAACCTCACGCTCTACCCCATGCCAAATAATAGTTGCTAGATAAACCTGTGTCATGACATTCATGTCATTAGCAAGATTGGCACTGATACGAGTGACATAGGGCAGATCGAGAGCAGTAACCATATGAGGCGGTAAGGTTAAAGCTCCTTCAAAACCTGTATCGACAACACACTCTATTTCTACATCCGCTCGTCCCGAAGAACGGAGAATAATATTGATTCTTGCCTGAAGTCCAACAACAGTTCCGTGTATCACAATGCAGTCCTTGTCAACGTGCCGCCGATTGCATAAACTGCGTTAAACCCAATTCTCTCTGTCCAGAGGACAGCGTTGATATGTCGAGCCTGCAAGCGGCGACACGTTATAAGCAAATCATCGTCAATTTCGTAATCACCCGATTCAATATCGATCGAAATAATTTTGCCAATGTTTTCTGTTGTTTCTACTTGGGCGCGGATTTGCTTCTCGTAAATCTCTTTGCCACGTCGAGCAATTTCTTCGTCACTGAAAGTAGGATAGGGCATAGATGTGCTCTGCTCAAGTTGTTACACTTTCATTCTATAGGCTAATAAATAAACTTTACCAAGGATAAGCAAGACATGGATTTGATGTCGTTCAAAATTGCGTTGATGCTCCTCAAAATTACCCTGGTGCTCTTCGTTCGTGGAGGCTCCGCCTCCTAGAAAGGAATTCCAAGACGGAGCCAGGGAATGAGTGGGGAGTCTGACCCAACATTCGCCAACAGTCTCCTCTAAATAGCTCCTCTGCAATTTTTGCAATAACATATTAGGAAACATGGACGAACTGAAAATTACAATGCTTGGACCGAGTGGCGTAGGTAAAACAACTCTTTTAACCGCTCTCTACGAACAATTTGAAAACACGATTGGTAAAACAGATTTACAACTGACACCTGACGAAGAAAGTTCGGCAATTTTGCAAGAACGTTTAATGGAACTCAAAAGTCTGTTGAATGATTTTGAACCAAGAGGAGGAGTTAGCGGGACAGAAGGAGAACCCGAACATCTTCGGTCTTTTGTTTTTGGTTTGGGAAAGAAAGGTAAAAAACCTTCTTTAGAACTCCACTTTCAGGATTATCCAGGAGGTTACCACGCGGCTAAAGCCACTCCTGAAAAAAAGCAATTTGTTAAGAAAATGCTGACAGAATGTGTTGCCGTATTAATTGCTATAGATGCGCCTGCTTTAATGGAACAAAAAGGGAAATGGCACGAGCAAATTAATAGAGTACAACAAATGACCGATTTATTTAAAACAGCTTATCAAGAGTTAGAATCACCAAGATTGGTGATATTTGCGCCTGTGAAATGTGAGAAGTATTTAAAAGATGAAAAAACGGCTCAAGAACTGTTAATACGTATTAAAGAAGGATATGCAAAATTAATAGACCTGTTTAATTCAGCAGTATTACTACCCAAAGTCGCAGTTGTTGTCACTCCCGTACAAACCGTGGGAAGCGTTGTTTTTTCCAGAGTAGAAATAGATAGTAACATACCCCATTTTCTCTTTCGGAAAACGAGTCATGATGCAGCCTATAGTCCCACGGATAGCGAGCAACCTTTGCGGTATCTCTTGAGATTTTTATTAAAACTTCATTTAGATACGCGTCATTGGGGCGTATTTAATTTTCTGCGCGATTTATTGGGTAGAGATTATTACCTGAAAGAAGCCATTCGTCAGTTCGCCAGTGAGTGTAAAGCGAGTCATGGATTTGCTATTTTACAAGGAGAAGACTTATTAAAAGTCTAACAGAAAATCCCTACTCCCCATTCCCTACTCCCCACTCCCTTATGAAAATTTACGTACAAAGTCGCGGTTTTTCACAAGACTATGATTACTGCTGGTTGCCAGAAGTACCGCCTATTCTAAGACAATACCGAATTAACGATCTCATTCAAAGTGAATCCCCTTCGGTTGTTTTAGGGCGCTATGACAATAAATTGCTATTACTGGTGACTGGTCTTGAGGCTAGTGAAAGGACAGATTTTCAGGGAAGGAAAATTCGTAATTCCGTAGCATGGGTTGGTGAAGATAGTGAAGCCAACGAGCAAAAGCTACGAGCGATCGCAGCTTATGCTTTACGCGGGTTGTTGGATACTGACCTTGACAAAGCCGTGAAATTTGGCGGCGATTCTGGGTTTGAGGTGTGTTTTGATACCATTAGCCACTTCAAGGTAGATGAAGTCAAACTTTTTAATGCCAAATTAGAAAGTAAAATTGGCAAAAATTCCGAGTATTTACGAAACGATATAGCTTATGAGCTAGAAGAACGGTGTTTGCCAAAAGGTAATAGCTTCAATAACATTCCCCTTGTCGTCGTCACTGGTATCAAATCAGTAAATGCTTTAAAACAGGCAAATGTCTGGCGTGGGTTATCTAATTTAGTACAGGGGGAGGGATGGCTTGAACCCTATAAAAGTTACCCGTCAGAGTCAGCGCTTGCAAGCAGCAGCCAAACGCATCAAAAGAACAATTCGCTAGTGTTCGTTATCTTGTTGATTGCTGTCATCCCAGTATTCATGATTTTATTTCTGTTTATTCGTTAGGGACTTCCAAGAAATAAATTATCCGGTGATTGTGGGATGGGCGTCCTCGCCCGTCCTATGCTAGTGGCGGGCGGGGACGCCCGCACCACAAGAAATTTTGGGATATTTTTTTATTTGGAAGTCCCTTAGTGGATTTATCAAACTGCAAATAATATATAAGGTGTGATTGTCTGTAACGTATGTAACTGTTTGGGGAATCGACGATGAGTCAAGCGGTCAGGATAGGGGCAAATACATCTTCACTCGTCTCTGAAGACTACAAATACTGGTATCAGCAGGGCAAGCAGCTCGACAAACAAGAGCGTTATGAAGAAGCAATTGTGTATTACGATAAAGCTCTGGCAGCTTGCCCCGATAACTACTGGGTATGGTATGACAGAGGCAGTGCTTTACGGGAATTGGGTCAGTATGAGGCGGCGATCGTGAGTTACGATCAAGCGCTCTCTATTCGTCCCGATGATTACTGGGGATGGTATAACCGGGGCTATGTTGCACTAGAGGATTTGGAATTGTTTGAGGAAGCGATCGCAAATTTTGATAAGGCACTCGAAATCCGTCCCCGTGACTACTGGGCATGGTTCCGTCGAGCCGAAGCCTTGAGACATTTGGATCGCTATGAAGATGCAATTTCCAATTATGATAAAGCTTTGTCCAGACGTTCTAACGATTACTGGGCATGGTTGCGGCGGGGAGATGCTTTGAGACATTTAAGTCGCTACGAAGAAGCGCTTAAAAGTTATGATGAAGCACAATATTTTCGCCCAGATGAATTTTGGGTATATTACAAGCAAGGAGACACTCTCAGATATCTAGGTCGATATGAAGAAGCACTTGAGAAATATCAAAAAGCAACAGAACTCAACCCAGATGATGAGTACTCCTTATATAACACGGCTTGTTGTGCAGCCCAAGTAGGAAACGAAGCGTTAGCAATTGAAAGCCTAGAAATAGCTTTAAAAATCAATCCGAATTTTCAATTATTTGTCAAAACTGACCCTGACTTGGAACTGATTCAAGATAGGAGACAGGTAGAAGATTTGCTCAGCAAAATAGCTGAGTGGAACCCTTGACATTCTGCCCACCATATCAATACTGCTCGGGTTTTGTCAGTCACATAACAAATCTAAATCATTCGTGAAAAGTTAGATCCCCGACTTCTCAAAGAAGTCGGGGATCTAGACAACGTGAATTTTTACGGTGTGTACGCGTATGTTAAAACTGTGATTGGAGTCGGTTATAAATTTGAAGACTCGGTCATTCAGGACAAATTGTGAGTAAACAGAGCCTGCGATCTCGATTGCTATTCTCCCATATTGTTGTGATGCTAGCTGGGCTAAGTACTTTAGTCATAGTTAGTAAGTTATTTTCATTCCATGTTTTTGATTTGCATTTACAACGTCTGGAAGGGCGAGGGTTTGACATTGGTAAAATTCGCTACGAGCTAGTTGAGGAATTTGAAGCAACCTCAATGTGGGGAGCTTGGTGGTCATTACTAACGAGTGTTACTGTAGCAAGTGGTTTGAGTTATGTAATTGCCAAGCACATCCTCAAACCTCTTGTTGAGATGGAAAAAATTACCCAAAAGTTTGGTCAGGGAGACTTGAAAGCACGTGTACCGGAAACGGAAATCCCTGAGTTAAATCGCCTTGCCATTAGCTTTAACCAAATGGCATCAAACCTTAAAGGTGTAGAACATCGCCGTCGGGAACTTGTAGGAGACTTAACTCACGAACTGCGGACACCACTGACAATCTTGGAAGGTTATTTGGAGGGTTTGGCAGATGGGACTATTGAACCTTCAACAGAAGTGTTTCAAAGATTAGCCAGAGAAACAACTCGATTGCATCGGTTGGTTAATGATACGCAAGAACTTTCAAAAGCTGAAGCCGGATATTTACCTATTAATATCCAACCCTTCGATATACGTCCACTACTCCTCTCTCTCATTCAAAGATTCTCCGATCAACTTTTAGAAGAAGGTCCAGAGTTGCGTTTAGAATGTCCTCCCAATCCTCCTTTAGTCTCCGCCGACCCCGAACGAGTAGAACAGATTTTGGTCAACTTACTTGGCAATGCAGTGCGCTACACCGTACAAGGTTCGATTACAGTGCGAGTTTGGAGCGAACCTTCCAAGTTATGGATTGCAGTTATCGATACAGGTCATGGCTTGAAAGCAGAAGATTTACCCTTTGTCTTTAATCGATTTTGGCGGTCGGAGCGATCGCGTATCCGCCATCCTGCTGGAACTGGGATGGGTTTGGCTATCTCCCAGCGTCTTGTTCAATTACAGCGAGGTGAGATTCAAGTAGAAAGCGAATTTAACAAAGGAAGTACGTTTCGATTTTCGTTGCCATTGGTATAAAAGAATGGGGAGTGGGGAGTAGGGAGTAGGGAGTGGGGGAAAGAGTGTTTCTTCCATGCATGACGGGTAGCGATCGCCGCCCGTCGGACGCTCTCAAGAAAACAGAGTTTTTACCCGATCTGCCAATCGGACTGCTAAAGCGACAATAGTCAGTGTGGGATTAGCATAGCCTCCTGTGGGAAAAACGGAGCTACCTGCTATAAATAAATTAGAAACATTATGAACTTGACAATTTTCATCCACAACACCTTGCTTAGGATCGAGATGCATACGTGTTGTTCCCATATTATGATGCGTGCTGATTTTTACATTTCCCTCCAATGGTTCGATTTGCAACTCACCTAGTGCCGCGTTCGCAAATTCTTCTGCAAAAATCTTTTGTGTTCGCTTGATACTGTCAGTGTTTATGTCGTTCCAGTAAAAAGTTAATCGCGGTTGAGGATAACCCAGTCTATCTTTGATATCGCTGAGAGTGACTCGATTATTGCGATTTGGAGCCTGTTCTGTTTGACTCAAAACTTCAAACTTTACGTATTTCTGTTCGTTATCTTTGTTGTACGACCACCCTCCTTGACTCAAATTAGGAAACAAATACTGTTGTTTTCGGTTGAAATAATTTTCGTACCCAAAACTTAAAAGATGGTTGATGTTTGCGATCGCAATCCCAAAATGCCAAAGAGCCTTTTTTGGTATTTTGTTATACTTTATAGCCGAAACTAATATCTTTACAGAAGCTATTGTCTCCGATTTAGCCCTTTCATTTCCTGAAAATTGAAATTTTTCATCTCTCGGAAATAATAATGCACTCATATTGAGTAATTTCTCTTGACGCATCACCTGTTGAGTTAAAGTAAACTTACCCATAACTGAGCAATTATTGACTTGGCGTAAATCGTATAATGCCATGGAATTAAAAATTTTTCGACTTTTAGGAAATAACATTCCACAACGAATGAGGGGATGATCCATAAAAAATCGACCAACAACATCATTGTGATTACCCAATCCAGCTTTTTGATTTTGGTTTGACATTAATAATAAACGTGCATTTTCAATAGCACCAGCAGCTAGAATAAATATTTTAGCCGCTACCCAAAATTTATTTCCTGACAAACAAGCAACTCTTACACGAGTTACAATCTTTGCTGTTTCATCAGTTTCAAGTTCTACTACATTTGCATTGATATAAGTGGTAATGTTAGGAGACTGACTGATTTCATGGCGATATTCTTTTGTAAAAATATCGCTAGGTCCAAACTGAAACATTGTGGTCGTCAATTTGTCACCCCTAAAGCAGACTCGAGGAGATTCTACATCTTCCCAAGCCTCAGCTTCATAAGCAAAAATTCCTAGCTTACAGATACTCTGAGCTCGTTCATAAAAAGGATTCAGGTGCGATCTACTAAAAGGCCAACCACTATAAGGAACCCAATCTCGTTTTTCAAAAT
The DNA here is from genome assembly GCF_000346485.2 of Scytonema hofmannii PCC 7110. Lineage (NCBI taxonomy): Bacteria > Bacillati > Cyanobacteriota > Cyanophyceae > Nostocales > Scytonemataceae > Scytonema > Scytonema hofmannii. The sequence goes on along the minus strand of NZ_KQ976354.1, from coordinate 9,701,269 downwards.
CTATCTCATCGAAGGGTACGTGTCTTAAACCAATTTGCTGGTCATTTATTTGAATATTCCATAAATTAGCTTGTCCACCATACTGTCGGTGACGCATATCTTTTAAACCTAGAAAAGGAGGATAGCCAATATTTTCACATTCACTCAGAGATCGTGTTTTATGATTGAAGTTAATCTCGCCACTTTCTAGCAAACACACTCGAAACTTTTGACCAATAAATTCTCTTGCTAGTGTAATCCCTGCTGGTCCCGCACCAACAATACAAACTTCAGTCTCAATAACTTCATCTCTGGGTAATTTACAGCTATCCACTAACATTTATTTCCAGTCCTGACAACTAATCACTCACAGTAAATTTACTGGTATGGACATCGTAAATGAAGCGTGCAATTTTCCATTGAGGTTGTCATTTGCCTTTTTCTGAATACACATGACAACGACTCAAAAGAGCCTTTCACAACTCAAATATGACTACCATGTTTTGCTCGTACTGACTCACTCCAAATAAACGCTTGGAGAACTTTCAGTGAGTTTTCAGCAAAACACTGTATCAGTCTTTTAAGTAAATTTTCGATTTATGTATGTCAAATTACACTGGTGACTTAACAAAGAGATGTAGTTTTTATGTCAAAAATATGACAGCTACATGAGGTTTTTGTGTAGCAGCTACATCTCAATATAAGATATAAGTAAACGACTTATTAGTCTAGCGATCGTTCAACGCCTCAATGTTTAATTGTTGAACGAATAAGAACCAACATCACCTACCGTAGGGGCGCAATGCCTTGCGCCCCTACAAGTATAATACGAGCATTATTCGTTGAGGCATATGACGCTAAATCCAATTTGAACTAGTTGCTCAAAAATAGGTTTAGCCGCAGGTACTATGCCTTCTTGCTTAGCTAGTAAAATAACACCCAAAGTACCGCGCACTGGAACTCTCAGGGCTAATGCTGCATTTTTGGCAGCCCGATCATCCAAAATCGCCTCATAACCGGGATTGCTATATACCCATGAAAGAACGTGACTTTCTTCCAATCCCAAATCCCAAGAAGCAATTAGTGGATCGATTTGTTCTATTTCTCTAATCCAAGAAATTGCTTCGTTACTAAGCCAAATTTTAGCTGGGTCATCGTTGGGTCCTGTGTTAATCTCTTGGACTACTCCACTTGGAATTACAACCTCTGCACAAAGTTGTAAGATAAGATTTATCTGGGAAATCTTGGCGAGAACTATCAGTGGAGAGGCATTAATCACCCATCGCCTACTCACGCATCAACTCCTCAGCCAATTCTTCAGGAGTTACTTGAAAGGGAGAAACGTGATAACGTGAAAGAGCTTCCAGAAACTTTTGACGACTGACACCTGCTATCTCAGCAGCTTTTGATTGGGAAAGTGTCCCAACTTCATACCATTTGACAGCAGCAGCTAAGCGCATTTCTTGAACAAAAGTTTCTGGACTACTGCGTAGGGCTGAAAAAGCTCCTTCTGGAAGATCAATGCTAATTTGTACAGTCATAGACTTGCCTACTACCTAATGCAGCATAATCAACAATCCAGTATTCAGGTATTCCCATTTCTTCATAGTCCGCGTATTTTTTGTGATAATCATCACGCCAGTTGGTACTCACTACCTCAACTACCAAAGGAATCGACTTAACCAAAGTGATTATTGATTGCTTTTTCCAGATTGGTTCATTAACTAAATTAGGTCGATTTAATATCAAAATATCTGGTGAGTAACTAGATTCATTTTGAGGTGGTTGAACGAAAACTGTTTTGGGAATAAAGTATGGCAGATTGAGCCGACTATATTCTAGAGACAATTTTGTAGCTAAAAATCCAACAACTTCTTCATGTTCGCCAACTGGCAGAGGCATTTTAACAATCGCTGCATTATGTAGTTCATAACGCTGTTCTGAATTTTCTGGATACCAGGCGGCAAATTCTTCAACAGTGACTGGTTTTGGTAAAGTTTGAACCATAATGCTTCCTTTATAATATTACTTAGGACTTACGCAACAACAAAATGGCATTTCAAGTATTTCACGCGTTGTAGATCCTCCCAACTCCAATACTACAAGGTATCTCGAATTTTTGTGGGTTGGGATCGCTGTGGAGAAACTCAACAAATGCCTATAAATGTTGGGTTTCGTTCCTCAACCCAACCTACGAATGTCCTACCAATTTGTCTCGCAATTGCTTAATGCGATCGCGTAACTTTGCTGCTTCTTCAAACTCCAGTTTCTTTGCTGCTTCTTTCATTAATTCTTCTAGCTGAGTAATCACCTGTGGAATCTCTTCTAACGGTAAATCATCTACATTTTGTTCAATTGTTTCTAACTCAGCCGCATTCAATCGTCTTGAGACTTCCAAAAAAGACAAAATTGCATTTTTAGATTTTTTAACAATTGGTTTGGGTGTAATCCCGTGTTTTTCGTTGTAAGCTATCTGAATGCTGCGACGCCTCTCAGTTTCCGAAATGGCTTTGCTCATGCTGTCGGTGAAGTTATCGGCATATAAAATGGCTTGTCCTCGAATGTGACGTGCTGCTCTACCAATAGTTTGAATCAAAGAGCGCTCTGCACGCAAAAATCCTTCTTTATCAGCATCCAAAATTACCACAAGAGAAACTTCCGGTAAATCTAAACCTTCCCGCAGCAAGTTTACACCTACCAAGACATCAAAATTCCCATCACGCAAATCTTGCAAAATCTCAATTCGCTGAATGGAATTAATCTCTGAATGCAGATATCTGACTCGAACGCCATTATCTTCTAAATACTCAGTTAAATCTTCTGCCATGCGCTTGGTTAACGTTGTAATCAGCACCCGTTCGCTGCGGTCAATTCTCTCTCTAATTTCACCTAATAAATCATCAATTTGCCCTTCTGTAGGACGCACTATGATTTCTGGATCAATCACTCCAGTTGGTCTAATGATCTGTTCCGCCACATGAGAGTCAGAAATTTCTAATTCCCAATTTCCTGGAGTCGCAGACACAAAAATACACTGGTCTACTTTTGTCCAAAATTCCTCTGCTTTCAACGGACGGTTATCAGCAGCACTTGGAAGACGAAAGCCATGCTCGATTAACACTTGCTTTCGTGCTTGGTCACCGTTATACATTCCACGTATCTGCGGTACGGTGACGTGAGATTCGTCTATCACCAACAGCCAATCTTTGGGAAAATAATCAATCAAACACTCCGGAGGTGCGCCTGCTTCTCGTCCTGCTAGGTGACGGGAATAGTTTTCCACACCATTGCAGTAACCTACTTCCCGCAACATCTCCAAGTCATAACGAGTCCGTTGGTCTATACGTTGCGCTTCTAGTAATTTTCCGGCTTCCTCTAATTGTGCTCTCCGCTCTTTAAGTTCTGTTGCGATCGCATCACACGCCGCATCTAACCTTTCTTCTGGGGTGACAAAGTGACGTGCGGGGTAAATATTGACGAATTCTACGCTCTTGAGAATTTCACCCGTAACTGGATCGACGTAACGAATTGCGTCAATTTCATCCCCAAAAAATTCTACACGAATGATTCGGTCTTCATATGCCGGACCGATTTCTAAAACATCTCCCCGAACTCGAAAACGTCCGCGACCCATTTCTATATCGTTACGACCATACTGAACTGATACTAAGTCTTTCAGTATTTCCCGTTGGTCAACTTCCATCCCCACTTGAAAAGGAATGGCAGCTTTCAAGTATTCTGAAGGAATTCCCAAACCGTAGATGCAGCTAATGGAAGCAACAACGATGACATCTCGGCGTTCAAAGAGCGATCGTGTTGCGGAGTGACGCAACATATCTATCTCATCGTTGATTGAAGCTGTTTTTTCTATATAGGTATCACTAACGGGAATATAAGCTTCCGGTTGGTAATAATCGTAATAGCTGATAAAGTACTCAACAGCATTATTGGGAAAGAATTCGCGCAACTCGTTACAAAGTTGGGCAGCAAGAGTTTTGTTGTGAGCTAGGACTAGGGTAGGTTTCCCCACTTTTTCGATGACGGACGCAATGGTAAATGTTTTTCCTGTCCCCGTAGCTCCCAGTAAAGTTTGATACCGATTATTGTCATTGACACTCTTCACAAGTTGAGCGATGGCTTGTGGTTGATCGCCTGTTGGTTGAAAGGGAGCTTGAAGACAAAACTCTTTCATAAATCTTTTCTTGAGAGTAGGGAGTAGGGATTACTCCCTACTCACCTATATTTTACATAAATTAATAATATATTTTAGTTATGTGTAACTTTAAAAATATTTTTACCCATAGCAGGTTTATCAAGGCTACACTCGGAACGTTAAGGAAAAATTTGGAATTTCCTGAGTATTGTAAAATAAGTTAATAATTCCAGGTAACACAAGATAAAAATTTATCCGTCCTGGTCAAGCAGTCAGTTCAAAATATACATCGTACCAAGCAAAAGGGGGAAACAATTGTGGAAGACAATAGTCAAGGTCAAAGTGTGAACGCAGAGCCAGTTGAAAAAAATGGTGATAAGCCAGTGCAATTAGAATCTCCAGGTACACTAGAGGTACGTAACACACTGGCGATTTCTGGTATTCGTCCTATATCTGCTAGTAATTTACAAGTTGTAGAAACAAGAAATGTGATGGGTGTACGTCCTATTGGCGCACATACATTTGAGATTGTTGACACTCTTAATCTATCTGGAGTGCGTCCAATTGGCTCCAGCGAACTAGTTGTTTCTCAAACCTACTCTGTTATGGGTAATCGTCCGGTAGCTCCAAATGAAGTTGGCGAGACTGAAACACTCATGGGTTTTCTTGATTAAACAAAGATAAGTAATATTACATATAATTTTCTGAACTCGGTTCTTTGCAAAACCGAGTTTTTTCATAGATTCTTGAGTTTTAAAAATGACCACACAAATTAGGGACTTCCAAGAAATAAATTATCCCAAAAAAACAACAAACAGCATTATTTAAAAATGATACTCCCTTTCCCCTAGAAGATTATCTAATCCTTTAGTAATAAATAATACATAAAGGTGACAAAAGTAAGATTGTGTTTGATTTTTACTCTATTCTTCAGAGCGATCGCTAAACTTTTCGATCTACTGACAATATTTTAGTGCCATTTCTATTTATAAATGTTATTTTTCATGGGTTTTTCTATGAGTTCTGGGATGAGTTTTATGAGTTGCACAGACTAAGAGAAAAACTAATATCAAAGGTAATTAACTGCGATTGCGCGAAGCGCAGTGCCCAAAGGGCAATCGCTATTGGTATCAGGTCTTTTACGGGTTAAGCGATTGGGCGTTCGCGGAGCGTGCGCTTTGCGCTCAGCCCACCGCCCTTCGGGCAATCGCTTAAAATCTTGTCAATAAGCGGGCATTAATGCGATTATTTTGGGCTTTATTGACATTGAAAGGCTTTTGTTGACAAGATGCGATTGCCCTGGGCACTACCCCTTGGGCAATCGCCATCTCGCAGTTTAATGTAGGAAGGTTTTAATATGGGAATCGAGACAATTATCGTGATTTACGACAACGACTCTTGTGAAGTTGAAGAAGCGAGGAAACTCGACAAAGAACTCACAGTTGGTCGTCTGCTTCACCGCCTGCAAAAGAGACTTCAGCAGGAGCTACATGAAAACCCAGATTCAGAAGCGACCAAGGAGTTCAAAAAAGATGTTGACATCCTTGAGAAAGGATATAGAGAAGAAATTCCGAAGATTGTTGATGAGTATCAAAAAGAGTATTTTCAGTCTTTTTTAAGAGTACAATTACCTAAGGCTGAAGAGAACTACAAAAAGCTCTATAATTGGACTAATGACAATGATAACCCAGGTACAGAAATCCGGAAAGCTATAAGTGAACTAAGAAAAGAATCCTACGAGGAAGTGGAGGCTAATCTCGAGGAGCAGTGGGAATGTGCCTGGAAAGAATTAGAAAATGGTTACTATTGTCGCCGCGAAGAAGCGCTGGCACTTAAAAAGAGAACAGGGGAAAATTTTGAAAATTATAAAAAATTTAAGGACACAGTTACCAATTGGTTCAAGCAGCTTGATGATTTATATAAGAAGGCAGAACCTCTTCTTGAGACAGAAAATTACAAGGCACTGTACGCCTACGGTCTAGAATTTGCTGCTCTTTTGCATCAAGCCAGACAACTGAAAAAAGATGATACAAAGTTGCATCCACAAAATTTAATAGTCAAAGACCATGAATGGCTAAAGAGTGAATTGACAGAATATCTGAGGCAATATGCTCTGGCAGTGTTTAAATATTTTTATTGGTATAAAAACGCACTGGAAATTGTAGAAAAGGAAAAGAAGGCTCGGGAGAGTTATGACAAATTTAGGCAGAACCGTAGAGATCAATTTATCCGGGAGGCACAGGATATTGAGCTAAAACAGCTAAAAGAACAATATGATTACAAGGCTAGTCCATTGCCTGTAAAAGCGGAGGAACCAGAAAGAATTCCCACAAGAGCTTCTCGTACCACGAATGAATCGACATGATCAAAGATTTGGATAATAGCCTGAAAAAACTTCTTGAGGCTGAATTGATGGGAGTTTTTTCGGAGGAAGTTACAGTTGTCTTCGATACACCTGATGATAAATTTCATCCCAATCAGAGAACAGTTGATTTCTTTCTCTATGACGTGCGGGAGAACCTAGAACTACGCAGCAATGATTGGTTGGTAGAGCGGCAGAGTAACGGTATAGCTCGCAAACAACCGCCTCTAGTGCGAGTGGACTGTTCTTATCTAGTGACTGCTTGGTCGGGTGACGTTTTGAGCGAACACAGTTTACTGGGTGAAGTGATGAAAGTGCTATTGCGGCATCCGAAGCTTCCAGAGAGCGTACTCGAAGGCAGTCTAGCAGGACAAGAGCCATTATTGCCAACTAGTAGTCTACAACCCGGTCGCTTGCAGAGTTTAGGGGAATTTTGGCAGGCGCTCGGTGGTAAGCCAAAGGCATCTCTGAATTACACCGTAACTATTGGTGTAGATGCATCTAAACCTGTAGAAGCACCACTGGTTACAGACGCTCAGTTCCGTCTGATGCATGGTTCAAGGGAGAGTTAGTCAATGCTCAAGTGGGAACTCATTCGACATCAAGTAGCGATCGCTGGTCGAGTAACGAATGCCCAAACTAACAGAGCGATCCCCAACGCCGAAGTCATCGTTACTAATGCACCATCCGCTTTTACCAACTGGCTCAAACTCAAATCTTTACAGTATGGCGATCGCTGGAACTTGATGGTTGAGCGTCCCGACCGGACTAGAACCGCTGATGATGGTTACTTCCATTTCTTAGAGCTACCGGAGGGCGAATATACTTTGACTGCATCAGTCCCAAATGCTGCTAGGCGCTATGGCAAAGCCATGTTAACAGTTACAGTACCTACCAAAGTTGAGGGCAAAGTCATTGTGACTGCTGCTGATATGGCTGTGCCAACCACAGTCCTTCAAGGCAAGATATTTAACCAGAATGAGGAACCTGTTTTGATGGCACAAGTGCAGTTTGGCAACACAGAAAGCACATTTAGTAATGACCAAGGTCATTACTCGCTCTTTTCTATAGAAGCATCAGAAATCGAGCGCCTGGTGCTGGTTTCTGCACAGAGCTATCAACCAACCTCCCAATCGGTAGTCATCAACCAGCCTGGTACTTCACAACCTCCTTTGAACTTTGTCTTACAAGGATGATGTTCATGACTTATTTCTTCTCTATGCCCCAACTTTAACGAGCCATTCGTCCCATCCCTATTAACTTAATTATTGAGAATTAAGGAGTAAAAATAATGCCCGTGTATCAAGCGCCGGGAGTATACGTTGAGGAAAAACCCTCAGGTATTATGCCTATTGCTGGTGTTGGCACCAGTATTGCTGGATTTATTGGTCGCGTAGCCGATAATGTCAAAATGCCAGATAAACCAACAAGACAGCCTACTGAGATACCAGAAACGTACCCCCTAGCTCCTGTCAATCAACCACAATTGATTACCAATTGGGAAAGGTTCAAAGCCGCATTTGGTGATTTTCACGAGGGGAATGCAATTTTGGCTCACGCTGTATACGGCTTTTTCAATAATGGTGGTACCCGTTGTTGGATAACTCGTGTTACCGATGAACTGAATGTAGAAAATGTCAGAGCAGCTTTAGACACTTTCAAGCCTATTGACGAAATTGCCTTAGTTGTTGTACCTGGTGCAGTCAGTGATGAAGTTCAAAACGTTGTGCTGGATCATTGCGAGGATCAATATCTACAAGATCGCTTTGCAATTCTAGACGGTCGGTACGAAGGAGTTACTAATCTCAATCTCACCAAAGAGGCTATTCAAGGAGGTGTAAGAGATAGTGACTATGGTGCTATCTATTTTCCCAGGATTCAGGTTTTCGATCCAATAACTAAAAAAAATATTTACATTTCTCCCAGCGGTCACATTGCTGGAGTTTACGCTCGTGTTGATACTGAACGTGGAGTGCATAAAGCGCCTGCTAACGAAGTCATTCGTGGTGCTGAAGGACTTGAGGTTACTGTGACCAAGGCGGATCAGGCAGGATTGAATCCAGAAGGGATCAATGTGATTCGCAAATTCCCCGGCAACAACAATATTCTGATCTGGGGTGCCCGCACTCTGGCGAGTGGGCAAGACGCAGAGTGGATATACATCAATGTCCGTCGTCTATTCCTTTTCCTGCGCGAATCGATTGACGAAGGTACTCAGTGGGCAGTCTTTGAGCCTAATGACTATATACTGTGGGCTAGAATTCGACGTAATGTTTCGGCTTTTCTAACTACTGTCTGGCGGGATGGAGCTTTATTTGGCAATAGCCCACAAGAAGCTTTCTTCGTCAAGTGTGACGAAGAAACCAATCCACCGGAAGTTAGAGATTTGGGTCAAGTTATCACAGAGATTGGTGTAGCAGTTGTCAAACCAGCAGAGTTTGTCATCTTCCGCATCAGTCAGTGGGCAGGACCACAAGCTAACACCAACGCTAACGCTCGACCGGAACAATAGCCTAGCGCGTCCTCAAGACCATAGACATTCGCCCCGCCGATCGCAACTCCCAAATCATGAAAGCCATGTATAAAACTCCAGGTGTCTATCAGAAGTATATAATCTCAGAGCCTCAGGTTATACTTCCTACAGGTGTACCAGCATTTCTGGGGCTCTGTGAAAAGACGGAGATTGCTGTTAATCAGCCCCAGCTATTGACACTGTGGTCTGAATTCAAGTACTTCTTTGGGGAACCTTTGCTCAATAGTTACTTGGCTTATGCCGTGCGGGGCTTTTTCCAGAATGGGGGTAGTTTGTGTTATGTAGTACGCATTCGAGATGCTAATCTAAAAGCATTGTCTGAAGGACTGGTTGCACTGGCAGAACTAGATACCATTGACTTGGTATGTGCGCCCGATATCATGCGATCGCCTCCGGAAAAAACTGACCCTGAAGAGGTACAGCTGATGCAGGCTGCTGTGTTAAATCATTGCAGTCGTTTGGGCGATCGCTTTGCGATTCTAGACTCTCTACCTAGAGCTAACCTGGAACAAATTCAGGCGCAAAGGCAAAGATTAACAGAGAGCTACGGTGCTTTGTACTATCCTTGGATTCGCATCCCTGAAGGTCCAGAACAAAGCAATTATTTCGTTCCGCCCTGCGGTCATATCGCCGGTGTGTACGCCCGCAGCGATCGGCAAATTGGCGTTCACAAAGCACCTGCTAACGAAATTTTGCAGGATGTTGTTGACCTAGAAGTTAACCTCACCAATGCCCAACAAGATGAACTCAATCCGCAAAGTATTAACTGCCTGCGGTCATTTCCCGGACGCGGCATTCGAGTCTGGGGGGCGAGGACACTCAGTCTCGATCGAGAGTGGCTTTATATCAACGTGCGACGACTGTTTTTGACAGTCAGACGATGGATCGAGCTGAACATGGCAAACATGGTTTTTGAACCAAACAATAGCAGGTTATGGGCGACTATCAAACGCGAGTTAACTGTTTTTCTCAATGACTTGTTTCAACGAGGTGCGTTCAAGGGTCGTTCACCCACAGAAGCCTTTTACATTAAATGCGACGAAGAAATTAATCCCCCGGAGGTTAGAAATATTGGGCAAGTCGTCATCGAGATTGGTCTTGCTGCCACCGTTCCTGGTGAATTTATCGTGGTTCGGATCGTTCAAGATGCTGAAGGCGTCATTTCGACAAGTCCTATTTAGGGCATTAAGTTCTTTGGTTTTCATGTCAACCTATTTTATTCAGGAGTTTTGATTATGGCAGAGCGCAATAATCCACCACGTAGAGATCCCTATAATGGTTATAACTTCATAGTAGAAATCCAAGGGGTCACAAGTGCGGGTTTTAGAGAGTGTTCCGGATTAGATTCTGCCCAAGACCCAATTGAATATCGTGAAGGTAACGAACCATTCTTAACAGTTCGCAAGTTACCCGGTTTGGTGAAATATTCTAATGTCTCCCTTAAATGGGGCATAACTGACGATCATGCTCTTTGGAACTGGCGAACCAGAGCTGTAGAGGGCAACTTACAGCGCATAGAAGTCTCAATTTTTCTTGTAGACGATCTGGGTGTTCGCAAAAAACATTGGATTTTAAGGAATGCTTGGCCTACCAAATGGACAGGCGCTAGCTTTAACGCTACAGCCAACGAAGTCGCGATCGAAACTTTAGAATTAGCTCATGAAGGGGTTCGTTTAGAATCTCGTTTAGAATCTGTTGCCCGTTAAAAAATCTGTTCCAACTGAAGGCACTATAAGCTAATGCTGCAAACAGAGTTTCCTTTTACTTTATCTCGTGGCTATGTGGATTCGGATGGCAATCTCCACCGAGAAGGTGTGATGCGCTTAGCTACAGCTTTTGACGAGATTGCGCCCATGAAAGACCCCCGCGTGCAGAACAACCCAAGCTATCTAGTCATCATCCTTTTATCTAGGGTAATTACCCGCTTGGGTTCTCTAGAGTCAATCAATCCGAAAGTGGTTGAAGGGCTGTTTGCGGCTGACATGGCTTTTCTGCAAGACTTTTACCGTCGCATTAACGAAGATGGTACCGCCAATATAAAAACTGTCTGTCCCCAATGCGGACATAAGCATGAGGTGGAGGTTAGCAGCTTGGGGGAAGCATAGTCGGCTACCCCTTAGACAAAGTGTATGAAGAGGTAGCTTTCATTGCATATCATTTTCCCTGGTCTTATAACGACATTATGCAAATGGAACATCGCGATCGCCAAAGGTGGTGTGAGGAAATATCCAAGATCAATCGCAAGTTGAATAACAATGGAAACGACCAATAAAGGTTGGAGGAGAGGGAAAAAATTATGAGTCCCTATGCAGCTTTCAACTTTTTAGTTGAAATCCACAGTGTAGTCACAATGCGCGGTCTAGTTGTTGGAGGCTTTTCTGAAGTTTCCGGTTTGCAAGCAGAAACAGAAGTAGAAGACTATCGTGAAGGAGGCGTGAATCATTTTGTACATCGGCTGCCAAAGGTGACAAAATTTCCCAATCTTGTCCTCAAACGGGGTATTACTGACTCATTTGAGCTTTGGGTATGGCATCAAAGGGTCATTGCTGGGCAAATTGAGCGACACAACGGTTCTGTCATTCTCTTAGACAATACCTACACTGCAAAGTGGCGTTGGAATTTCTTTGATGCCTATCCAGTTAAGTGGGTTGGTCCTGATTTGAAAGCAGATGGTAATGCTGTTGCCATAGAGACATTAGAGCTTGCTCACAATGGTTTATGGAAACCTTAAACTTGAATTAATTTGTTATGAGATGCGCTCAACCATTTATTCCAATAGCAAGTGGGAGATTAGGGAAGCAAATTTTAGAATTGCGTGGCTTTGGGCTGGCTGATTTCAGCAAACACATTGCTGATAAATATAGTGGTGCAGAACTGGGAAAATTTAAGTTTCCGACTCTCACTCTACTTCCAAGAGTTAGCAGATCCTGGAATGTATTTAATATAACTCATATCTTCAAAAATCAAGTCATTTCTGTGCCACTTTCTACAACCCAACTAAATTTGAATTTGAACATACTTTTATTTTTAAATACAGTTGTTCAAAGATTTGTGGGAGGAGAGAGCAAACCTCAAGATTTACACTCAACCAGATTTACTTTCTCGAACAACAGCACAGTTTCTATTACCAAAACTTCGCTATCCCGACTTTATCAGCAAGTACACACTAGATTGATGCAATTTTTTGCATCAAGGGAGAGCAAATCTCAAATTTCTCAGTCAGGCGAGTGGACTTTCTCGCAAAGTAACACAATTCTGATTACTCAAACATCGCTACCCCAACTGAATCAACTAGAAAACATAGAAGTGAGGCAAAAAGAGCAGTCTAATCAAGCTGTTTTGTCATTCCAAAAGAAATCTGATGCTATAGCTGTTAAGTTACCAAGCTCGTTTGATTTACAACAGTCTGAAAGTAACACTCCCCCAACTCAGAATTTACAGTTAGAAATACCTGCCTCTCAATTTCAGATTTTCATTTCGCGATCGCAAAGTTCTACGTTACTGACTGAGAAGAAAAAACCTGTATTGATTCATTTACTAAATATGAATCAGATAACATCAACGGTTGAAAGAACTTCTCAGCTTATTCAAAGGCTACAGAACACTGAAACACAAACTATCTTGCAGTATAGAAAACTTGCTACTCATTCTATCGTATTCTACAATACATTGAGTCCAAGAATTACTAGGGAAAAAATACCTATATCATCAATATCTCAGATCGCAAATATCACTTATCAAACGCAGCAGAGTACAAACGTATTCAACAATATATCGAGGCAACAAATTGCATCAAGGGAGAGCAAATCTCAGATTTCTCAGTCAGGCGAGTGGACTTTCTCGCAAAGTAACACAATTCTGATTACTCAAACATCGCTACCCCAACTGAATCAACTAGAAAACATAGAAGTGAGGCAAAAAGAGCAGTCTAATCAAGCTGTTTTGTCATTCCAAAAGAAATCTGATGCTATAGCTGTTAAGTTACCAAGCTCGTTTGATTTACAACAGTCTGAAAGTAACACTCCCCCAACTCAGAATTTACAGTTAGAAATACCTGCCTCTCAATTTCAGATTTTCATTTCGCGATCGCAAAGTCCTACGTTACTGACTGAGAAGAAAAAACCTGTATTGATTCATTTACTAAATATGAATCAGATAACATCAACGGTTGAAGGAACTTCTCAGCTTATTCAAAGGCTACAGAACACCGAAACACAAACTATCTTGCAGTATAGAAAACTTGCTACTCATTCTATCGTATTCTACAATACATTGAGTCCAAGAATTACCAGAGGAAAAATACCTGCATCATCGATATCTCAGATCGCAAATATCACTTATCAAACGCAGCAGAGTACAAACGTATTCAACAATATATCGAGGCAACAAATTGTATCAAGAGAGAGCAAATCTCAGATTTCTCAATCAGGCGGGGGGACTTTCTCGCAAAGTAACACAATTCTGATTACTCAAACATCACTACCCCAACTGAATCAACTAGAAAACATAGAAGTGAGTCAAAAAGAGCAGTCTAATCAAGCTGTTTTGTCATTCCAAAAGAAATCTGACGCTATAGCTGTTGAGTCACCAAGCTCGTTTGGTTTACAACAGCCTGAAAGTAACACTTCCCCAACTCAGAATTTACAGTTAGAAATACCTGCCTCTCAAGCCCAGATTTTTGTCTCACGATCGCAAAGTTCTACGTTACTAACTGAGAATAAAAAACCTGTGTTGATTCATTTATCAAATATGAATCAGATAACATCAACAGTTGAAAAAACTTCTCAGCTTATTCAAAGGCTACAGAGCATCGAAACACAAACTATCTCGCAGTATAGAAAACTTGCTACTAATTATACTAATTCTCAGGAGGAGTTAAGTTTAGCACCGCATCATACACGCACGAGAAGCTTGAGTACGCATTTACAAAGTTCCGAAGATCTTGTTCTCCACCAGCAGGTTGATCGCACTACTATCAAAAATCAGCCAAAGCAAAATTACCCTAATACACTTACGATGGAATTCGTTCAGCCGAAAGCAAACATTTCTACCGTTCAAAACGATCGAGAGAATAAAGTAAAGGGGAAAAATGACATAGTAAAGCAGGTACAAACTGATATACCAACAATAAATGTTAATCGCATCGCAGAACAAGTATATCAGTTGATTGAGAAAAAGCTCAAAATAGAGCGACAAAGAAGAGGAATGCTGTAAGTAGAGGAAATAAAAATGGCTTTAGAAAAAGCTTTTATTAAAATATTAACCGGAAGTAGGAAAGACGAAATTATTAATGTTTCGTTTAATCCTACAGAGTATTCTCTTGAAGTGAGTAATCAATTTCAACGTACAGCAATACCAGGAACATCAACACCCGTTACTCAATTCGTTAGTGGTAATACTGAAACTCTAACAATGGATTTATTTTTTGATTCCTATGAAACAAAAGAAAATGTTAGAACATACACTGATAAAATCACAAAATTGCTAGATATAGATCCCGCTCTTCATGCTCCACCAATTTGTGAGTTTCATTGGAGTCCAGCCCTACAGTTTAAAGCAACTGTAGAACAAGTAACACATAAATTTACGCTATTTTTAGAGTCGGGAATTCCAGTCAGAGCAACTCTCAGTGTTACTTTCAAAGAATATAGAACCTTGAGCGAACAGATAATAGATGTGAAAAAAGAATCTAGAGATCGCACAAAACGAATAACTGTAAAACAAAGCGATCGTCTCTGGCATATTGCCGATCAAGAATACGAAGAACCGGGTTTATGGCGTCCCATTGCTACAGCTAACAAAATTAGCAATCCGAGAATTCTAGCTGTTGGTACAGAGCTTGTTGTTCCAGTTTTAAAATAATGTTATGGATATTGTTGAATTAGAAAAAAAATACGGAAATTTCTATGCTCCTGTCTTTCAGATTAAAGTTAATGGCAAAGATATTATGACACTTGGGGAAGATAATACCAAGGAAAGTTTAGAAATTTCTAGCGTTACCATTGACAATACATTAGATGGTGCAGATACTTTTTCATTTACCGTTAATAATGCTTTCGATCTTGCAAGGCGAGAACTGCTAACGTTTGTCGATGAAATACTAGTTTTTGACGCACCAGTTGAGATAAGGTTCGGATATGGCAGCCTACTCAAAACTCTGATGATTGGTATATTAGTAACAGTTAAAATATCTTTTCCTTCTGGCGGTGCTCCTCAGGTAGAAGTAGGTGGTTTCGATGTCTCCCATCGGATGATGAAACAAATGAAACCGCGCAATTGGAATGATAAAAAAGATAGTGAAGTCGTAAAGGTGATTGCTGAGGAATACAAACTACAAATTAACAACACTGATAATGATGACCCATTTCCTAACCAAGCAAGTGTAGAAGAGACTGGAGTAATACATCCACAAATTGTTAAGCAAGAAAAAGAGAATGACTTTGAATTTTTAAAGCGATTAGCTGAAAGGAATTATTACGAATTCTTTGTGTTTAGAAATACGCTTTATTTTCGAAAACCGGCTCGTGAATCAGATCCAGTTGTCATTTTGGAATGGAATAAAAGCCTAGTCAGTTTTTCTCCTGAATTTGATATTGCTGAGCGAGTTTTTGAAGTAAAGGTTATGGGGCAAAATACCGAAAAAAAAATAAATATTGAGGCTACTGCAAAAATAGATAATGATGAAATAAAAAAGATGTTTCAGAGAAAAACTGAGGCAGAACAACAAGGAAGAACTGTAACAAATCAACTTGTTTCCGAACAGGTAAAACAACCTGTAACATCTAAAGAACACGCTGAGCATATGGCAAGAGCTATTTTGCTTAAGAAGCACGAAAATATACTCAAAGGTAGTGGAGAATCAATCGGTATCCCTGACATATTAGCAGGTACAAACATTAATCTTCTAGGGTTAGGTAGTAAATTTAGTCAGAAATATTACCTTCAAAAAACAAATCATAGTATTAGTAATTCAGGTTACAAAACGACCTTTGATGTTAATAGAGTACCTGATGAAAAACAAATCGACGTTAAATCAGAAACTACAAATTTATCATGACTAATTTATTTAATTATTCACTCCAAACTGAAGACAGAGGTAGCGGCGCACTGATTAGAGGTGTAACCCTCGCAACTGTAACTGATACATCAGCGCTAGACAAGGGCAAAGTAAAAGTAAAATTTCATTGGAGAAAACAGAGACCGACAAATGATGAAGGGGGAAAACAGGAACCGACAAATGATGGAATATGGGCAGGGGTAATTACAAGTAACAAAGATACTCGTCCTCAAATAGAAGTTCACGATGTCGTATTAGTTGCCTTTGAACAAGGTGTTTTTGAATATCCTTTTATCATTGGTTTTGTTTGGCCGATCGTAAAAGATACAACAGATTGAAATTTTAGATTTTTTTAGAGTTTTTATTGAGGTAGCAGTGGCGAAAGAGTTTTTAGGCATAGGTTGGAAATTTCCGGTTAATGTAGATACCCCAACTGGAAAAATATTAATGTCTGAGTATGACCAAGACATTCAAGAAGCAATTTGGATAATTCTGGCTACAGCAAAAGGCGAAAGAATTATGCAACCCGATTTTGGTTGTGGTATCCACAATTTTGTGTTTGCAACTTTAAGTATGGCAACTCTAGGACTCATAGAATTAAGTGTAAGAGAAGGCTTAACCCGTTGGGAACCTAGAATCGATCTGAATCAGGTTAAGGTTTCATTGGATAAAAAAGAAACTGGGAAAATCTGGATTGACATTAATTATCATGTTCGCAAAACAAATACTGAATTTAATTTAGTTTATCCATTTTATCTCCAAGGAGGATGAATTGTAATACCAAGTTGTCAAAGATAACGCTTTAGCTATTTTTGAACCGCAGAGGCGCTGAGGTCACAGAGAAAAAGTAACTCTCATAGGTAAGAAAATGCCAGCATCACCAAAAATTGACAATAGAAATTTTGAAACGATTCTCCAAGAAATTCGGAAGTTAATACCTTTTTACACTCCAGAATGGATAGTCTCTGATGATAAAGATTCGGGTTCGGCGCTACTTAAAATTTTTGCTCATATGTTTACAGGTACACTTCACCAATTCAACTTAGTACCTGAGAAAAATTTCATTGCTTTCCTGGATATGCTTGGTGTCAAACTATTACCAGCTGCACAGTCTCGCGCACCTGTAACCTTTAAGCTGAGTGATGGTGTGAGAACAACAGTCTTAATTCCGGCTAAGACTCAAATGACTGCTCAATCAAGAGGAGGAGGTGACCCCATCGTTTTTGAGACTGAAAGGAATATTGTAGCTACTCCAGCTAAGCTAGTTGATCTCTATAGTGTCAATAACAAAGAGGATGATATTTTCCTCGCACCTCCAGATTTTTTAGCAGTCGAGAAACGAACTCCTTTCTCTGCTAGGTTAGTCCGGGATGCACAGCAGAAAGATACAAACTTATTTTTAGATCGGACAACAGAGTTAAAGGTAGGAGATATACTCAAAATTGGAGAAACTCATACATTATCGAGTTTTGAGTATGCAGAAGTAGGTGAAGTTTTCGATAAAAAAGTTACTATTAAAAACAAACTTAGTGCTAAGTATTATACAGATACTTTAGTAGAAAAAGTTTTAATTTTTGAACTATTTACAGGCAGTAATAAACAGGAACATATCTTATATTTAGGACATCAAGAGATATTTAATATTACAGCTAGTGTTCGGATAACACTAGAAATAACAGGTTCGCAAATAGAACTTTTAGATTCTAATTCTAATTTAGTTCAATGGGAATACTGGGGAGGTCAAGAAAATAAACCCTTAGAGTGGTATGAATTTGATAGTTGTACCTTTGAATCTGGCAATCTCATTTTAGATAAAAAAAATAATGATGAAATTCAGGAGATAGAAATTAATGGTATTAAAAGCCGCTGGATTCGTTGTATTACTGTTAATGAATTACCAGAAAGAAATTTACCAACAATCAAAGATATTAAAGTAATATCTACACCCTTGACAGAAGGTGAAACAACCACAGGAGTATCTCCCGATCCAGCGGCTCCCGCAGTTACTTTAGACCATTGTCTCATTTTTAATAATTTACAATATGAGGATAAAACTGAAGAAAGTAAAACTAGTATAGATTTCCAGCCCTTCCAGCCTCTAAGTGATGATGAGCATCAAGCTCTTTATTTAGGCTTCGATGCGCCTCCTCTAAAAGGTCTAATTAGTATTTTCTTTTCGCTAGAAATACAGGCTTATATTCAGGTAAATATGCCCCGCATAAATTGGGAATATTACAGACGACAAAACGGTAAGGGTGAGTGGGCTAGGCTAGATGTTGGAGATGGAACCAACAACCTGACTCAAAGTGGAATAGTTGAGTTTTTAGGAGTGCAAGATTTTGCTCAGATTCTACACTTTGGTAAATCACTTTATTGGATTCGAGCTATCGATATCAACGATAAATTCCAATCACTGGAGAAAGTAACTGCTAAAGATACCCAGTTAAAGGGCTTTGCTCCTACTCCTAAAATCAAAGGAATTTATTTAAATACAACATGGGCTTCTCAAACGCAGAGTATTAACAATGAAATTCTTGGTTCTAGCGATGGCAAAGCCGAACAAACTTTCAAGTTATTTAAATCTCCTGTCATTGCAGAAGAAATTTGGGTAAATGAGTTGAGTACTTTGTCTGCGGATGAACGAAGAGAACTGTTGGGTAAGCCTTTTGTTAACGAAGTTAAGGATAATGAAGGCAATACCATAGGGTTTTGGATTAAATGGCAGCCACAGGAAGAGCTGTTGGAATCCACTGCTGTCGATCGACATTATGAAATTGACCGGACTTTTGGGGAGATTAAGTTTGGCAACGGTACAGAAGGAGCAATCCCACCGATAGGATCTAATAATATTATAGCTAATTATCAATTTGGTGGTGGAGAACGAGGTAATGTTGACAGCTTTGAAATCAATAGCCTAACAAGTTCTATTGCTTATATAAATAGCGTTACTAACCCAGAAGCTGCTGAAGGTGGTTCGGATACCGAATTATTAGAAAAGGCTCTAGAGCGTGGTTCACAAATTTTGAAACATCGCAACCGCGCCGTCACAAAAGAAGATTTTGAACGCTTGATAAGTCAAGCTTATCGCAGCATTGCACGAGTCAAATGCTTGCCTAATTTTAATGATGAAAAAAAGAGTCAAGTCGGTTGGGTGACGGTGATTGTTATCCCTAGGAGCAGCAAAGTACAACCGCAACCATCATTACAGCTAAGACAAACAGTGGAGAAATACTTACGGAACCACGCTGCAAATGTTGTTACTTCACCCAAACATCTTCATGTTTGTGGTCCGATTTACCTTGAGATTAGCATTCAAGCAACGCTGTTTGTTGGTGAATTTGATGCAGTACCTTTTGTAGAGCAGATGGCAATGCAAAAGCTCAATGCGTTTCTGCATCCGTTAACTGGCGGTGACTTTGGTCGAGGTTGGGAATTTGAACGTCTACCTTGCTTGTCTGATTTTTATACTTTGTTGGGTTCCATCCCTGACTTAGATCGTGTTGATTCTTTATCTATGACTGTTAGAGATACAGACACTAACCGTGTTTGGCAAGTGATGCCCGATCGTCCTGTCCCTAACAACAGGATTTCCTACGCATTTGCATTAGTTTGTAACGGCAAACATCAAATTGATGTCAAAGCCAACATCAATTAAGACAAAAAAAACAGGTTTCTAGACAAAAAATCATTTGTAAGAAACCGTTTTTAAAGTTGAACAAACAGTTAGGAAGCAGTAAAAATGACACTACCTTCACCCCGATTAGATGACAAAACTTTTGCCCAGCTGATGGAGGATGCACGGAAATTAATTCCTCGTTATGCACCTGAATGGACGGATCATAATACTCATGACCCCGGTATTACTTTTCTCGAATTGTTTGCTTGGCTGACCGAACTCCAGCGTTACTATCTAGACCAGGTTAGGGATGAGAGTTTTCTTAAATTCCTGAAACTTGTTGGCATTCAACCCAAAGATATTGCCTCAGCTACAACTGATGTGAAATTTTCCTTTATCGATCGCCAGGAACTTGCACCGATTTTGGTTCCTCAAGGGACAAAGCTAACTACTAACGAACAGGTCATATTTGAGACTAATGCTTCCTTACTAGTAGTTCCAGATAGTCTACAAAAGGCGATTAGTTCTTCTAAATCAGGGCGGAAGGACAATAAGGAAGCAATTGATCGGCAAGGGCTTTCGTTTTTTGCTTTTGGTGAAAATGCTGAAGCTGGTAGTTGTCTTTATCTTGGTTTCAAATTATATATATTCGACTGGAATAATTTTCCTAGTATAGGGTGGAACACACATAGCGAAAGACTCAAGCAGTTTTTAGACCTGTATCTTGGATTTAGTTGGGTTAGAAATATAGATAATGACGCTATTTATAAAAATGATGATGGAAAACAAATTATTATTAATAATGGCGAGCAACGGCTCACTTTAGAACTTGATGAACTTAACAATAAGGTGAAGCTCACCTTTAATGAAGATACTACAGATGAAATTTATTTGATTGTCGTTAATGAAGATAATCGCAGGCGTATATATGGTCAACCTTTTCCTATAGATAAATCCATTGCCCTAACTTTTAACCTCTTTGAAGGTTATGCTGTTAAGCAAGGTAAATATGGAGAAGAACTCGTAAAAGTTATTCCCTCAGCTACTCTTGCTTGGGAATATTGGGGTAGCGATCGCCTCTGGAAAAAACTTGATGTAAATCGTGATGAAACTCTGAATTTATCCCAGAGTGGTCGGCTGTGGTTTACAGCACCACAAGATTTGTCTGTGCGTAATATTTTCCCTTTTACAGAACAACTTTTCTGGTTGCGAGCAATTGTTAAGGAAGCTGGGTATGAACTACCACCCAAGATAAATAACATCTTATTAAATACTATTTCAGTTACTGAAAAACACACATTGAGCGAAGTAACAATTCACTCTAGCTATCATCAACGCATTCAATCATTTACAGCTTCCTATCTGGCGCTAATAGGTGAGAACATCATTCAAGTCAAACAATTTCCTTTAACGCTGACGTTATTATTTTTTAACTCACGCTTAGAACTTTTACAGCCAATTTTCTGGTTAGGCGTTGTCTTATCTTATGAATATGAGATGCAATATGGATACTGGAAAGATTGGCAAAATTATCGGTTAGAGAAAAATTCTGTCACAGGAACAATAACAGTGACTTTTCGGCGGAAAATTCCACCGAAAGGGAAGAACAATATCAGACTCATATCTTATTTAGAAGAATTCGATGAACAACGCTTTATTGGTAAAAGCAATGGATTGCCTGGTCAAAGTTTCTCACTCAAACAATTTGTAGTCGTTTCAGAAAGTTTTAAAATTCAAGTTAAAGAGCAAATTCAGAAAGATTACCTTTGGAGGGAGTGGACTCAAGTTAAGGATTTTGATGCTTCTAGTCCAGAAGATCCACATTATGTATTAGATGCTGAAAAGGGTGAAATTTATTTTGGTGATAGTATTAATGGCGATATTCCTCAGGTTTTAGATTATGATGATGAGTATAGTATCTGTGTAGTTTCTTGCCAAACAAGTGATGGAGAAAAAGGTAATGTTGAAGCTAAAAAAATTAATCAAATTTTGAATCCTGTTTCTACTTCAGTAAACACAGAATTTATATATTCTACAAAATTAACAGTAGAAAACCAAGAAACTGCCTCTGGGGGTGCGCCGTTAGAAACACTAGAAAAAGCAAAGCTACGTGCTAGAAAAAACTTGAAGCAAATAAATCAAGCTGTGACTTCTGAAGATTTCGAGTTATTAGCTCTTTCAACTCCTGGACTTCGCATAGCTAGAGTTAAAGCGATCGCCCCACCAGCGACGGAAGCCAAAAATTTGATAAAAGTAGTTGTTGTACCTTATAGCGAGACTCTGATACCCGCAAAACCAAGTTTAGGCTTTTTGCAAAATGTTTACCAGCATTTAGAACCACACAGGTTAATTACTACCAAATTGGAAGTTCTTCCTCCAAGTTATGTTGAAATTAAAGTGAAGGCTTTATTGCGAATTCGTTCGGGATTTGACCCAAATGAAGTTTGTCAACAAGTCAATCAATCTCTGATTGAGCGATTTTTACATCCCTTGCATGGAGGATTTAATGGCAAAGGTTGGCAGTTTGGACGCACAGTCTATAAATCAGAAATTTATAAAGCTATTGCAGATTTTACGAGGGGTGTAGATTGTGTAAAAAGTTTAGAGTTGTCTTTTCAAAATGTAGATAAAGATACGGAGGCAAATTTAGATCGACATGGTAATATCCACATTTCTACATACAGTTTAATTTATTCAAAAAAACACGAAATTTATTATGAAAAACAATAATTTTAGGAATTACACACTTTACAAAATAAACGTTATGTGCATTCTCTTTTTTATGCCTTTTTATACGTTGTTTGATAATTCTTGAGTTCAGTATGTAAGCAATTTGCTCGTATTCTTTCCATTTCTATATTTTTTAAGATTGACAACTATCATGAAAGACAATTTCCACAAGGTTTTAAAGTTATTTGTTTTGTTCATCCCGGTGACAATTCTATTAAACAGTTGTGGTCGGGATTTTAAATCTGTTGAAAATTTTGTTAAAAATCATCAAGTTGCCATTAAAAATTCTTCCGATCTTCTAGCACAGGATATTTATGAGTCTTGTTTAAGAAGAGGTAACTATATTATTTTAACTGCTTCTAATGGTATAGAAACGCGTGAGAATACATTACAAGAATGTAACTCTCAAAATAAACCCAATCGCAATAGAGTGAAAATTGCTAATAGTGTGTTACTTAATTACATGACAGAACTAGGTCAAGTTGCCAGTGGAAAAACTGTTTCTTTTGATGAGAATATCAGTGACCTTCAAACAGCACTTATAAATTTAAAGGTTGGAAGTTCTACACTTCCTAAAACTACTATACAAGCTGGAATAAATGTTTTTCAGATTTTCGTCAATACTTTATCTAAAGAAAAAAGAGGAAAAGCCCTTAAAAAAGCAATATTATGTGCTGATGATTCTTTACAAAGTTACATTACAGGAAATTCCACTTTTAAAGATAATCAGCAACAAAATGGCGGGTTAATCAGTATAGCTCAAGACGGTTATCTTGAGGGAATTCTTGAGATAGAAGAAACACAGATTAATAACTATTATCAAACCTATTTTGCACCGCTAAGAGAATTTAATGAGTCACAGATTACTAGAGAATTTAATGAGTCACAGATTACTGTTGCTTTAGAAGTCCAAAAAGATTACCAAAAAGCAATGAAAATAGTTCAAGATAAAAAAGATAATGCTCAAGACTATATTGATATACTTCTAGCAACTGCAAAAGCTCATTCTCGGCTCAAAGATGTTTTTAAAGGTACAGGAAAAGATGCTATTAGTTCGGAAGAAATAAAGCAATTATGCCAAAGTGTTTTAGTAGAAAGAGAAAATGATTTAGAAAAAAACAATCAGTCTAGTAAATTGGATTTAACTGAAAGTGAGATGATAAAAGCTCAAGAAATTTTGAGTGAATACTCTCAAACAGTAAAATATTTGCAGAAAAACAGAACTCTTTGAATTTAGGAGATTTACCAATGGCTAATGAATTTTTAACTAAAAAGGACTTGCTGAAATTGACAAAAGTCATCATCGATTTAGTGAAAGTATCTACAAAACAAAGAATAGATTTGTTTGATGAAGGCTTAATAAATAACAATCAAAACGCATTTATTTTTAACGAGGAGGTAAAGCTTTTAAATGAAGCGAATAAAGCTGCAAATCAGGCAATTGAGGAAATAGCTACCGATCTTAAAAAAGGCGAAGCTGCAAAAGTTTTAGAGAAAACAATAACCGATTTACAAGCAGTCATTAATGAATTAAAAAGATTTGATACATTCATTGGCATTTTTGCAAAGTTAATTAGTGTATTTTCTAGAATCAGTCAAGTTATAGCTGCTGGCGGAGGGGCAGTTGCTGTAATTAGCTCTTTGGTTAACGAGCTAATAGAATTAGCGAATCCTGTCGAATCTCAAGGTGTTGAAGATAGTGATTTCATCGCAGGTACAATATAGAGGTTGAGTGACAAAAAATGACTGACGGCGTAAAAACCCTGTTAGTGCTAATTTACCTGATTAAGCTTTGCCCAAAAGACTATGGAAGCAAAAGAATTTCAATTTTTGGTGCTGAATACAAAAGCCGATTGGCAAAAATACAAACCGGATAATTTGCAAATTTACGACGAGGGGGTGCGACTAAAAACTGGTTATCAATTTGTATTTGAAC
This sequence comes from Scytonema hofmannii PCC 7110, assembly GCF_000346485.2. NCBI lineage: Bacteria > Bacillati > Cyanobacteriota > Cyanophyceae > Nostocales > Scytonemataceae > Scytonema > Scytonema hofmannii. The sequence goes on along the minus strand of NZ_KQ976354.1, from coordinate 9,676,903 downwards.
AACAGATTCTCAGCCAGCAATCTTTCAGCAATTTGGAAACTGTTGATTTGGCAGTTGATGACTTTGGACAACTATATTTGCTAGATACAAAACAGCAGCGTATTTGGCTTTTTGATGCAGTACAAAATTACTTACAGCCCGTCGCATCTTTAGAAGCTTTATTAGATTTGCCTACGAATATTGCCTTTAGTGATTCCACAATTTACGTAGCAGATGAATCTCAGGTTGCAGGGAACACAATTCAATCTCGCATTTATGCCTTTTCCCGGTTTAACTGGCAGATTAGATGGGTAGTATCGCTTCCAGAAGGTGTGAAGGTTATCGATTTAGCAGCTGATACGAAAGATGGGACATTGTATGCTCTTTTGGATCGTGGTGGACAGGCTGTTGCTAAATATGCTCCCTCAGGACAACGCATAGAAACAACAAGATTTGCCAGAGGTAACATTGTTAAACCAACTGCGATCGCTCTTGCTAAAAATGGCACTGTCTATGTCCTTGATAGTGTAAAAAATTATGAAAAAGTGGTAAGATTTGATGCAAACTATACGAGTACCTGGATTAATTTTCGCAGCCTGCGCGAGCAGGTGTTGGTTCCAGAAGAAATTGAACCTTCAGGACTAGCTGTTGACAGCCAGGGAAATGTATACGTAGGCGATAAGCGATCGCTTCCTCAAGGTGAAGAAGAAGACAGATTCATTTTTCGCTGTCCCCCATCGGGAGGAACTGTAGAACCCGTTTTTGCTTACCGGGGCGCTGTCAGCAAAATGACTTACAACCGTACTGACAGACTTTTTATTTTCAATTCTGAAAAAAAAGCAGTCAACATTTTGCGGCGCAAGCAGCAATTTCTACGACAGAAGCAGCAAGAATTACCTTCGGGTTCCTTTGAAACAGTTTTTGATAGTACTATCCCCGGTCAACAATGGCACAAGCTGATTTTAGAACGGGAGATTCCACATAACACACAAATTAAAGTTTATTACTCAATTACAGACAATCAGTGGCACTCAGGAGACTATTTTGAACCTTTGATTAATCCTGAAGATGCCTTAATTCGAGGCGATAAAGAGATTCCCAGACCTCAAGGGCGATATCTACATTTAAAAGTAGAACTCATTGGTACTGAATATGAAACACCGCTTTTAAAAAGTATTCGAGTCGATTTTCCGCGACTGTCCTATCTACGCTACTTACCAGCGATTTATCAAGAGGACGAAAACAGCCGCGATTTTCTTGAACGTTTTCTCTCGCTCTTTGAAACTTTCTTAGGAAATTTAGAAGGACAGATAGACTACATTTTTCGCTACTTTGACGCGGACGTTGTGAGTGAGGAATTTTTACCTTGGCTATCTACGTGGCTTGCGATCGCTATTGATGACAATTGGACAAAAGAGCAATTACGCAACTTGATTAAAAAAGCACCACAACTTTATAAGCTGCGGGGGACAAGAGAAGGAATTGCAGCGACGGTTGAGTTACTCACGGGCGATCGTCCCTTGATTTATGAATATTTTCAACTTGAAAACAATAGCACAAATAATGAAACATCTGAAATTCTACAGAATCTAAAAAAAAATTACTTTAACGACAACGAACCCTTTCGTTTTTGGGTTTTACTCAATCCTTTTCAAATTGATAACAAACTAGAATTACAAACCATTCAGCGTCTCATTGATGCGGATAAACCTGCTCATACAGAAGCTTCTATAAAAGTATTACAACCTTGGATAGCTTTAGATAACGAGTCTTACTTGGGATTCAATAGCTGTATCTTTGAACCTTCTTTAACCTTGGATATAGGATTTGCTATTTCACATGAAAATATTTTAAATGATACTGAAGAATTTGGACAAATAGAAAGGCGATCGAGATTAGGTTTAGACACCAAACTAAGCTAATTAAAATTATATAAAATCAAACTGGAGTTTACACTTATGGCTGCTAATAATGGAATGGAAGACAAAAATAGCTCGTTAATTTCTTTTGAACGCAACAGTTATTTTTATGGAAAATTGCTGACTGTTCGTGATTTTGAACTCGAACAGCAATATGGAATTCAAAAAAACAATCTCCTCAATCGCCTCGTTCTAGGTAAGGGTATAGTCAGCGGCTTAGAAGTTGATAAAAACTTAACAATTGAAAAGGATAGTCAACAAGATAAAATTTTGTTAAGAGTTCAAATTTCCCAAGGCGTAGCCTTAGATTCTTTTGGAAGAGAAATTATTGTTAGCCAGAATATAACTGAAACCTTGGAAGTCGCTTCAAGAGGGAAAAACTACATTTATATCCAATATAAAGAACAGCCCACAGAACGTGTTTCTCAGGCAGAAAATGGTTACGCACGGGTTAAAGAAACTTACACTATTTCTGCTAGTGCAGAAGTGCCATCTGCACAAATTAAAGGTAAAATTTTTGTAGAAACTGATACCGATTCCGAATTTATTTTAGGTGTAAAAGTTGAAGCAATAGAACCGCAAACTCAAATCGTCAAAGCAGTTACATTTACTGATGCAACAGGGAATTACACGCTGATAGTTCCTAATGGAACTTATCAAATTAAAGCTTCAGTAAGTGGTTTTGAAACACAAACTTCACCAGCAATTACCGTTTCTGTAGATCGGCAAAGTGAAGCAGTCAAAACTGTAGATTTAACACTGATTGCAGACTCCTCTGAAACGGTATCATTTCCTGTTCAAGATATAGTTCAGCAATACTATAACGACTATCTACGCATTTATTCTGAACCCAATCAAGATACTAAAGTACTACTTGCTGTGGTGAATATTCCAACGGATAATGCACCACCAACACTTGATGAACAAGAAACTGCGAAGTATCGCCAAATTGTCTACAGCAATACTATGCTGTATGACCTCCTAAGTAAAATCAATACAACAAATCTCACTCCAGGAGATACTGTAGGCAGCGTCCAGCAAATATCACTTCCTGGAAGTTCTCCACAATTTGCTCGTGCAGATCATACCCATAACTTAGCAGATGATGTTGTAACTGCTAGCAAAATTAATACAAAAACTTTCACTTCATCAGATAACAGTATTAGTATTGCTAAAACTCAGGATAAACAATCATTTGATTTAAAAATTGCTTCTTCAGTAAAACTTCCTGTTCCAGGAGAGACTGCAACCAGTATCCAACCAAGATCAAATCCAGGAACTTCTACACAATTTGCTCGTGCAGATCATGTTCATAATTTGCAAATAAATCAAATCGGTCCTGACGTCAACGGAAATCTGATTTTGACACCAGGAGAAAATATAAATCTCGTTCCAGGGCAAAAGTCTAATGAACTAGTCATTTCAGCCACAGGAGGTACTGCATCAACAATTTTGACAGGGACACAAGAACTTGCGTTTGAAACAGATGAAGCATTACCCAAAGGCAGTTTAGTTCCTGTCAGCGTTACAGTACCAGAATTGCAAGAAGGACAACCTTTTTCAGTCATGCTTGCTCCCATTTTACCTGCGGATATTCCTCCGATTACCCGTCCACCTTTGGGGCAAACTCAGGGACGATCGGGTGTACACTTTGTCTTTGGCTCTAATATTCAGCTACCACGTATGTATGTAGCTTATGTACCACTACCTTATAACAAAACCTTTGAAATTCATGGTTTTGATGCTAACTTTGCTGACAAAGAGCAAAAAGTCCAAGTTACTTACTGGGTGATTGCTGGTTCTGTAGCTGTGGAGGCAAATAAACCACCAGCGTCCTCGTCCCTCAGAGATAGAGCTTTAGAATTAATTAGAAATAGTGCTGATGGTATGACCATTACAGGATTAATGCGAGAATTGGGAGTAGCACGGTCTGAGTTGGAAACTGAACTGGCACAACTCGTTGAAGCAGGTACAATCCAGCGTGGAAATGGTAATAGATTCCGGATTTCAGAAACTTGAAAAAACAATTAGAGATATAGAGGTAGAAATGTACGTACCCAAACGAGATAAAAAAGCCAAGATCATGTCACTCCTGTCGCCAAAAAAGAAGGTGGACAAAAAAAAGGTGTCGCCAGTTACACCAGAAGCCCACCCAAAAGAGCCACTCATGGAGCATATCTCGCAGATGGCTAATGTTCCCAATCCCACTGCTCACGCAGCTATTCTGAATCGCACTCCAGCTAATCAGCAATCTTCTAATAAGCAATTTCTACTTCAGTTGCAACAGCAGTATGGAAATAGTTATGTCAAAAAAGTGTTGCAATTGGCACAGCAAGAAAAACAGGGTGATGCAATATCACAAAAAGAACTAGAGAACGAGCGACAAACAGTGCCATCAAAACAAGATAAAGATGAAAAAACAAATCAGCCAGATAAACAACTCTCTACTAACAAGGATGCGAAAGAAGAGCTAGATAAATTGCAATTGACACAGCAAGAAAATCAAGATGATGCAATATTGCAAAAAGCGCTAGAAGATGAGCAGCAAACAGTGTCATCAAAAGAAGATAAAGATGAAACAAATCAGCCAGAAAAACAATTATCTACTAGCAAGGATGCAAAAGAAGAACTAGATAAAAATAAACATAATAAAGTTTAAAGAGTAATTCAAGCAATTAGCGAAATATTAAATAATTCAACCAAAAAGTAAAACAGTACCATTCAATTAAATAATCCCCCTTTAGATATTTGAAAATCTCCTGGGGAGGACGCACAAAATTGCAACAAAGTTGCTGATAGAAATCAAAACAATATTTCCACAAGATACACCAGTCCAATTAGGATTGTCTGAGGTACAGATATGCACACGCCGAAGCTGGATAAAAACGTTAATACCAAGTTAGATCCACAGCAAACTGCGGCGGAAAAAAGTGTGTCGTCACATACACAGCGCGATCCACTAGTGCAGCAAATTTCGCGGATGGGCAATGCTCCCAATCCCAGCGCCCATGCGGCTGTCCTCAATCGCGCCCCAGCTAATCAGCAATCTTCTAACAGGCAATTATTACTTCAATTGCAACAGCAGTATGGAAATCCCTACGTAAATCAAGTGTTGCAATTGGCGCGAGAAATGGGCGGGAAAACATCTGCTAGTCCGACTCAAATTAAGCCGAAAACCGCCACGCTTCAACGCCAAGAATCACCAGAAGAAGAAAAGGACGAGCAACCAGTTCAAACTAAGCCGGAAATCGCCACACTTCAACGCCAAGAATCACCAGAAGAAGAAAAGGACAAGCAACCAGTTCAAACCAAGTCCGAAACCGCCACACCTCAACCTCAAGAATCACCAGAAGAAGAAAAGGACGACCAACCAGTTCAAACTAAGCCGGAAACCGCCACATCTCAACAGAAACAAATGCCCCCCAAAGAAGATGAGGAGGAAGATAAAACTGCTCAAACCAAACCGGAAATTAGCACGCTTCAACGCCAAGAAATGCCTCCCAAAGAAGATGAGGAGGAAGATAAAACTGCTCAAACCAAGCCACCAATTCAAGCAAAGCTGACCATTAACCCCGCAGGGGATAAGTATGAGCAAGAGGCGGATCGGGTTGCAGACCAAGTAGTACAGCGGATGAATACACCTGCTGTTGAACGATCGCCTGAAAGTGGGGCTATTCAGCCAGAGGATATGCCCGAACAAGTTCAGAAAAAACCAGAAATCAGCACGCTTCAGCGTCAGGAAATGCCTCAAGAAGATGAGGAACACAAGCTTGCTCAGAAACAGCCTCAGTCCGCCGCTAAGAAGTCGCAGAACAAAACTGTAGGAGATAAGAAAGATAAACTTACCCAGCAGAAGCCGAAAATTGACGCGACTCAGCAACAGCAGCAGCCTGAGAAACAACAGCAAGACAAACTTGCGAAAAAATCGTCTCAGAAAACTAAAGGCGATCGCCAAAAAACACGTGTCCAAATGAAGTCAGCCAATCAGCATCAGTCTGCTGAAGCTAATATGGCGGGGACTCAAGACTTGGAGGGTTCAATCCAACAAGCGCAGGGTAGCGGACAGCCCATCCCCGAAAAGACTCGGCAACCACTGGAGCAACAGTTTGGATCTGACTTTAGCGGTGTCAAAATACACACTAATACCCAATCAGACCAACTCAATAAATCTATCCAGGCTCGCGCTTTCACCACAGGACAGAATGTTTTCTTCCGGCAAGGTGCGTATGACCCTAGTAGTCAATCAGGTCAGAAGTTACTTGCCCATGAGTTGACTCACGTTGTTCAGCAAAATGGTAGTGCAGTTCAGGCTAAATCAGTTTCTACTAAATCTATCTCTAAAAAAGAAAACAAGGTACAGACAAAACCTCTTGTCACCCCATCATCTTCTCAACCTGAACCGATAATACAGTGCAAAGAGCTAAATTCTCCAGAAACAACTGAGCCAGATAACAAGCAAAGTCCCAAGGAACAAGAACAAACTAAGCCAGATAATAAACAGGAACCGACGCAACCAATTCCGCCAGCAGGCGACACTGCACAAGGTCAAGGGCAACCTTCTCCGGCAAGTACAGCAGGTGGTGGTGCCGCATCAGCTTCCCAAGGAGAAAGTGGAAACGACGCAGGTGCAACAACAGCTCCAGTTATGGCAGAAGCGGGAACCTCCCCAATAACTGGCGAACAGAAAGCTCCCGCTTCCCCTCAAGAAGACCCAGCATTCCAAGCAGTAACCAGCAACGCCCAAACAGTCGCCAAGGAACAACAGGAACACCAACCCGCCGAGGAAAAAGCCGAAGAAGCTCAAGCTGCTGCTGAACCCCCCACAAATGAAGTGGATAGTAAGGCACAAGCCAATCAAGTTGGCGAGATGCAGCAAACTGAGACTCCAGAATTTGATGCAGCAGCCTTCAAAGCCAAGCTGATGGAGCGAATTGCTGATATGGCTCCCAAAACCCTGGAAGAGGCTGACGAATTTAAGAATGACAACAAACTCGACTCGGTAAAAGAAGAGTTGGGTGACAAAGTAAATGAAGAACAGAAAAACTCTCAAGGTCCCCTAGACGAAAAAACAAAGGAAACGCCTGACACCAGTGGCATTGAGCCGAAAACTGTAGAACCACTGCCACCCACTGAACCGGGAGAAGCCCCAACGGATATAAATGCCCAGAACGCAGCACCCAAGTCTAAAGGGGAGAGCGAAGTCGAAGCACCACTGCAAGAAGACAGCAAAAAGCTCGACAAGCAGATGGCTGATGCAGATGTTACCGAAGAGCAGTTAGCAAAATCCAACGAGCCAGAGTTCCAAGCAACGCTTCAATCAAAAGGTGAGGCTCAAACCAACGCCCAAGAAGCACCGCCAAAATACCGAGAAGATGAGCAAGGTTTAATATCCAAAGCTGAAGGTGCTGCCGTAGCTACGGCACAAGAACAGATGCAGGGTATGCACGATACCCGCGTCCAACAGTTTGGTGAAGTTGCAGATAAGCAAGCGGGAACTAAGGGCAAAGACGAAGAGGCACGGACGAAGGTCGCTACTGATATTAATAAGATTTATGAAGATACCAAAGCAAAAGTTGAAAAAACTCTTAGCGACCTAGATACCCAAGTTGAGCAAGAGTTTGATGCTGGTGCGGCTGACGCTAAGAAGGCATTCGAGGATTACGTTGACCAGCGAATGAAGAAATATAAAGACAAGCGTTATGGTGGTGCTTTTGGCTGGTTGCTTTGGATAGGAGACAAATTGTTCGGGATGCCTTCGGAGGTGAATGCTTTTTACGAAGAAGGGCGGGATCTTTACATCCAAAAGATGAATGGTGTCATCGATAAGGTTGTCACTATTATCAGTCAAGGGCTAACTCAAGCAAAAGCGGAAATTGCCAACGGTAAGCAGGAAATTCAGAACTATCTCGATAAATTGCCTGAAGACTTGCAAGAAGTAGGTCAGGAAGCAGCCGCAGACATTGAAAGCAAGTTTGAAGATTTGCAGCAAACTGTCAGCGATAAGGAAGATGAGCTAATTAATACCCTATCGCAGAAGTATCAGGAGAACCTGAAAGAGATTGACGATCGCATCAAGGAGATGAAGGAGCAAAATAAGGGGCTGATCCAAAAAGCGATCGAGTTTATCGTAAACACGATTAAAACGATTATTGAACTTGGTAAACTGCTGCTACAAGTTTTAGCACGAGTCGCAAAAGTCATCCCGCAAATCCTCAAAGATCCGATTGGTTTCTTCAAAAATCTGGTTAAAGCCATCAAACAAGGCTTTGAGAATTTTGTCAAGAATATTGCCCAGCATCTCAAGGAAGGGCTGATTTCCTGGCTGACTGGTACTCTGGCAGGAACAGGAATTGAGATGCCAAAAGCCTTTGACCCTCCAGGTATTTTTAGCTTAGTGACGCAGGTGCTGGGGCTAACGGCTGAGACGATTCAGGCACGAGCAACGGAACGATTAGAAGGGGGAACTGGAGAGCGATCGCAACCCGCTGATGCCACAAAGCAAGGCAAGCAAGGGAAAGGGGAAACAAAAGGAGGACAAGCAACACAAACACCACAAGCAGGGCAAACACCACAAACAACACAAGCAGGGCAAGGGCGCGATGCGACACAGAATACTGCTCAAAATTCTCCCGTGTCTTCCCAAACAACTGCTGATAACGGCAACCAAGAAAACTCCGCTCTTGCAGATACAGGCTTTGATATCTTCAAAATCTTGTCTACCCAAGGCGTGGCTGGGCTGTGGGAGCTAGTCAAGGATAAAATTGGCGACCTCAAGGCAATGGTGCTTGACCCCATTCAAAACTTTGTCATTGAAAGCGTCATTAAGGCAGGGATAGAGTGGATTATCGGTCTGATGAACCCGGCTTCAGCATTCCTGAAAGCGTGTAAGGCGATTTATGAAATTATCAAGTTTTTCATTGAGCGTGCCAAGCAGATTACAGATTTGATTAACGCAATTCTGGATTCTGTAGAAGCGATCGCTAAGGGAGCGATCGACCAAGCAGTGAAAATGGTTGAGGGTGCCTTAGCTAAGGCAGTACCTGTGGTCATCGGATTTTTAGCAAGTTTGTTGGGCTTGGGCGGTATTGCCGAGAAAGTTCAGGCAATTATTCAGAAGTTGCAACGACCGATTGAAAAGGCGATCGATGGGGTAATTGACCTAGGTGTTAAGGCTGCTAATAAAGTTAATAAGAACAAAGGTAAGAACAATAAACCTGATGAGAAAACCAGTGCTGACAAAGATAAAAGCGGTAAGCAGAATAAAGGTAAGGACAATAAACCTGATGAGAAGCCCCGTGCTGGGCAAGATAAGGGCGGTAAGTCTGACCAAAGGACTAGAGATGAAAATGGTAAGGACAACAAGGAAAAAGCAACCAGTATAACGGATAAAATTGTAGAATGGTGGAAAACCAAAAAGCAGTTTAAAGATGAAGAAAACGAGACCCATACTCTTTTCTTCCAAGGCAAAGATAAGTCTGCAAAATTGATGGTCGCTTCTTCTCAGCCACAACTATTAAACGAATTTCTCAAGAGACTTGAAGATCCAAAGCATGAAAAAAATAAAACTAATAATAAAGCTAATAAGTATACCCGTGATACAGACTCAAAAAAGGCTCTGCTTGAAGAGATGAAAAATTTGGCTGCCCAGGTCGATGCAATCAAAGCTAACACTCAAAGCAGATCAGAGAATAAAAATCCAAATTTACCTAAATCTTATACTGAGAATACTGGCAAAGAGATTAATGACTTACTACAAAAGATAACAAATAAACTGAAAGACTTCTATCAAGATGTTGGAAAGAAAGATAAAGATTTGCCACAAACCAAAGTTAGCTTCCCAAAACAGAAAGAGCAGATGATTCCGCTAACACAGAATAAAACTACTAAAGTTAAGAGTGTGGATGGTGAAGAAATGGTAGCCGAGCCTCTAAGTATAAAACCAGGGGATACTGTGGGTAGTCAACCTACTGGCGGTAGTACAGATTCAGAGCTTGTGAAACAAGTAACAGAGCGAAACAGGGGTGGGCAGGTATATGTACGAGGTCATCTTCTTAATCACCACGTACATGGACCAGGGAATGATTATAGAAATTTGACAACAATTACAAACTCCTTTAACACTAAAGAAATGGAAAAAAAAGTTGAAACATATGTAAAAGATCTAGTGTTAAAACAGAAGAAAGTTCTAAGTTATAAAGTTACCGTAGAATATGGTGGGCATGGTAAGAGAACGCATATACCTGCTGAAGAATACTTAGCTACTAAAATTAAGTTTGAAATCAACCAGATGCAGAAAAAGAAGGGCAGAAGCGGAGCCAATCAAGATGATTGGCAAATAAACAATAGCCCGAAGACAGGTAGAATTCCTAATTATCCACCAGAGTTACCTCATGAGCTTCCCAATGATGATTCGTTGGATCAGCAAGATAAACCATCTATCAATATTGGAACTATTTCAGCCGACAATCTAATGAAAGACTATAATAACAGAGATCCGAAGAACCTACATATGAACAAAGAGATAGCCAAGAAGATTACAGATTCTGCTACAAAAAATGGCGGCAAAGTTTATGAGCATGATCTTAAAGACTCGAAAGAATTTCCAAATTTTGGGGATAGAAGAATTGAAAAATTACGAAATATGTACAGCTCCTCAGCATCATCCTCCTCCGCAGGACCATCTACATCAACAGCAGCCCCAACAGCACCCGCCTCACCATCTACCGCACCTGCATCACCTATGCATATAGACCAACCATCATCTTCGACAAAAAGGGAACGAGATGAAACAGAAGAAGAAAGCCGCAAAAAGCAACGTCAATCGTCCATAGTCTCAAATGCATCAACGTCGTCAAATTCAATGGATATAGACTAAGATGGCAATTAAACTAAAACGCATCTAATTTGCACATCTAATATTTGTATTTGAGCAAACCAAGAAAAGAAGAGCCATGAAAAGACAAAACATTGTCCAACAGTTCCATTTAATGGCAGACTCTATTCAAAATAATTCGGCGATTAATGTAGTTAAATGTAAATTTAATCCACCAGCAACAAAAAATAAATTAAAGGAAGCTCAAAAAAACTTCAACCTCACAACAGCAATGATTGATTTTTATAGTCAGGCAAATGGTATCACAATCGAGTGGGAAAAAAAGGAACAAAAAGAAATTGCTGATGGGGGGTTAGCTGCTGGATATATTAATTTATTACCTGTTGAGGAAGTATTTCAAGATTGGAAAGATATTATTTATTTTGATGAAGATGACTCTTTCAAACCTTTACATCCTCTAGACTTTTTCGTTGATGAAGCTTGTGCAGCACTTTATTTAGATGGTTCCAATAATCCACAAGTCTATTATCATTACCTTGGTGAAGAAATGAGTCCATTAGGTGTAGATTTTGAAGGTTATCTTCAACTGTTACTTAAATCACGGGGTTTTTGGTATTGGCATAAAGCTATTGCTCAACCAGAATATTTTAATCCTTATGTACCCATATCAGTTGAAGAGAGAAACTTTAGAGAAATTATGCCACAGCTTTTTCCAGACTTTGATGCATCAGACTTTCAACGATTTAATGATGAAAATTCATAAAACCAGGGAGAGTTCATCATGATTGCAACAACAGAAAATCATCAACTTAAAAGCGAACTAATCTTACATGATTCCTCCCAATCGCTTCTAAAAATTTCCAGACTTACCCTAAACCTAACAAAACAAGACGACATAATCATTGAGTGTCGCCTTACCTTCCAAGTCGATCCAAAACTATACGATCGCATCGACAAAGAAGAATTATTCAACCTCAAACCTGATGTACGTAATTCCCTTTCTGCTGGAGAATTCCTCCCAGAACAAGACATCCAAATCGAAACCACTCTCAAACCCGATTTACTCCCCCACCTGCAAGAACACGCTACCAACAATCATGAAGCCACAACCTACCTCCTAAACTTAAACCAACAACAACCCGACAATCCATTACTCTCCACCGAAAGCTGGTTAGCTTTATCTGTCACCCAGCAACAAGAGTCAGGCGAAATCGGCTATCGCACACTTTGGTCTTATATTAGTCCCGCAAATCTTGCTCAAGCAAGCACTTCTGGCGAAGAAATTTCTCAGGGAATTGTCAATTTTTTCAAAGACTGGACTGAAGCTAATCTCTCTGCAAGAACCAAAAAAGCCAGTGACAAAATGCTCGAAGGAATAAGTCATTTCTTAACAGAATTAGCTGATATTAATCTAGATGAAATGACTCAGCAAATAGAAGCAAAACTCAAAACATCTTCGACAGGTGAAGCGATTTTTGAAGAAATGGTTAATTTCTTCAAAGCAGACGATTGGTTTTTCGTCCAGATTGAAGGACAACCAGTTTTACAAATAGTTTTTCAAGGCGAAAATGGCAAATGGACATGCTACGCCAGCACCAGAATTGAACAGCAGCAATTTATCTTTTACTCAGTTTGCTCCGTTAATGTACCAGAAGACAAACGGCTAGCGGTGGCAGAATTCTTGACTAGAGCAAATTCTGGCATGGTGATCGGCAACTTTGAACTAGACTTTGCCGACGGGGAAATTCGCTACAAAACTAGTATAGATGTTCAAGGCGATAGACTCAGTTTTGCACTCATCAAACCCTTAGTTTACGCCAACGTGACGATGATGGATCAATACTTGCCGGGGATTATGTCTGTTATTTATGGGGATGTGTCGCCAGAGGATGCGAACGCTCAGGTTGAAGTATAAGAAAATACAGGCAACCATTCCCCAAATGCGATCGCACTAGCATTTTCCTCTAAAATAAACAAACAGGTCAAAAAACTTGTAGATAGTTACGGAACTAATGATCTAACAACACTAATGGGCAAAGCAGGAAATCAAGCTGACAAGTTCCGTATTATTAACAGCAAAGCAGATGTTCCGGCACATTACAGTAGCGATCCACGCTTCGATAGTCTTTGTGCAGATCCAGCAGAGGGTGGTAAGATTAAAAATAAAGGTTTAAGAGAGGCGATGGCGGGTCTAGAGACAGAAGCTCAAGGGAAGATTAAAAAACCCATTGAGCGAGGACCAGCTGAAATTAAGTTTTACGATGCTAACGGCATACCATATGATGTAAAAGCCCCGCCCTCCCCCTCAACTGGGGCGCGATTCAGCTTCAACCCCCAGCAATCTGGTGACTCTATTGTGAATCAGCTTCGCAAACAATTTCCCAATAAAAATACTGGCAAACTAGAACCTGTCAAAGTGATATTGGATGCTACCTATCTAAATGAAAATCATTATAATGCTCTGTGGCAGTACCTAGAGCAAAACGCCACAGTAGATGAACTTAAGCATATTATTACAATTAATGTTCGTTTTTAAAGTAAAGCTATGAATCAGCAGATTCCCGAACCACTAAGTCACGATGCTCTCCAGCAAATTCTTGAGGAACATATCCAATATATCAATTCCGGGGGAACACAAGGACAAGCTGCGGACCTAAGTCTTTACAGTATAGAGGACTTCGATTTCAGCAATTTGGATCTTTCCGACGTACCCGCACAGAACACAGTTTTTCTTCGTTGTAAATTCATCAACACTGATTTATCGGGAGCTAATTTTGATCGGACTTGTGCGCTTGGGGCTGACTTCCGGGGTGCGAACTTAGTGAAGGCACAGTTCTACATGGTTGATTTACGCACAGCTTGCTTTGACAAAGCTAACCTAACTAGGTCGGAGTTTATCAAGTCGAATTTATCTAGCGCCAGTTTTCGAGCAGCTAATCTTTGTGCAGTAAGCATTTCTGAAAGCGACTTGAATGAGGCAATTTTCGATGGCGCTAATATTGAAGGGGCTTCGTTCAAAAACAACCAGGACAAAGGAGCTAGCTGGCATAACACTAAGGGACTTAGGCATTATGTAAAAATAACTTGAACAATTTATCAATTAACTTGATGAAATTACAATCTACAACACTACTAAGTTCGCTTTCTAACTCTGGTGGTAAATTTAGAGTGATAGTCATTTTTACTTTTCTACCTAGCTTTGATTTTAGCGGGAATTGAATTTTGCCCTATTTTAGCTTCTAATATCTGAAACATCTACAATACAAATCCCCCACTAACGACCAAAAGCGATACTCTCTCTAAAAGATACCCAAGGAGTGCGATCGCGCTAGCGGAACGGAGTTCTATCGCGCAAATGAAGGTAATGCCCACCCTATAATGGGGATAGCATTAGCATCCTACAATTAAACGGAACAAAACCAAAAAATTATTATGAATTCTTTTTCCTCTGCAACATTACAACCTAGCCAAGATAGTAACGAAGTTTTGGTAAATGTTATTGTCAAGCAAGAAGCTGATGGCAGAACAGTTGCTATTGTTCCAGGGTTGCCTGAATTACAAGTAAAAGCAAGCGATCGCACAACAGCATTAGCCCAACTTCAGCAACGTCTAGAAACCCATTTAGCTGGCGCAGAAATTGTTTCTTTATCTATAAAATTGCCCTCTGCTGAGCAGAAAAAACCCTGGTTAGCAATGGCTGGAGTTTTTAAAGATGACCCACAGTTTGAGCAAATGCTTGAAGCTATACAAAACTATAGACAAGAACTAGATAAACCCACACAAGACAATTCTCCGCAAGAGTAATGTCATAATTGAAGAAAAAGGCATTAACCCAACTAACAAGCACGCCCAAGCCAGCTTAAGAGTTTGTCAAATGTTGCCCAATGGTTATAAGGATATTCACTTATTTCGCTTTGATAACAGGATAGGGAACGTCTATGAATATTCAGCTTGTCGAATCTTTAGCTAATGCAATCAAAGCTTTGTCTCCTGAAGAACGAGAGTTATTAAACCAAAAATTAACACATCAATTGAATTGGCAAAACTTACGTTCAGCAATTTTAGCCAATGCTCAAGCCATTCAGCAACGGCGTAGCGATCAACCCTTTGAACCGGATATTGATGAAATCGTTCATCAAATGCGAGAAGAAAGAGATCGAGAATTGATGGTTCTTTGGTTTTCTAATCAAGAAAAATCATGACTATACAATTGATTTGTGTGGATGCTAATTTCATAGTTAAGTTAATCAACAGTCATAGAGAAACATCTCCCTATCTAACATTATGGGATAAATGGGAGCAAACCCAAACCAAGATTATTGCTCCCACCCTCTTATGTTACGAAGTTACAAATGTATTCTATCGAATGAAACTGGCAAAACAATTACTGAATACAGAAGCCCAGCAATGTCTTAACAATGCTCTGAATTTACCCATTCAATTTTATGGCGATCGCCAACTTCATCAACAAGCCTGGGAAATCGCGCAACAATTTAACCTCTCTGCTGCTTATGATGCTCATTATTTAGCATTAGCTCAAAGATTTCAAGCAGACTTCTACACAGGTGATAAACGCCTATTTAACACGGTTCATTCTGCTTTGTCTTGGATTCATTTGGTTGAATAATCACTCATCAGACGCTTAGTTTATGCCAACGTAACGACGATGGCTCGATACTTGCGGGAAATTCTGTCTGTAATTTGTGGTAATGCAACGCGCTTATGATGCGTGAAGCGAAGCTATCCTGAAGGGAATCGCCCAAACTGAAGGATAATAAAACACAATCGATCGCACTCTTGTAGATAGTTACGGGACTAATGATCTAAAAACACTACAGCAGTTTCATGCAAGCGTGTGACAAAACATCACCTAGTACTCAACAAAAAGGAATAACCCAAGATTCAAGTATAAGCTAAATATATGTTACTTCTCTATTGCATCTAATGCGCCAAAATAGTAGGCAATATTAGAATTACCTGAAATACACTATACTGATAATCAAAATTCTAGTAGATATGTAAACGTATAGAAGTGTAGACACGAAGACCCTTGTCTTGACTTATCATGCTTCGTCTCTATGTTTTGATAAAATGCGATCGCCTACAAATTGGCTGAAAAAACAAAACCCAACAATCAGTCCACAAAGCCACCAACAACAGCTGTCACTGCAATGGAACATTATGCAACCTCCCTGCAACACATTTTGGCAGAGCTAGAACGGATAGATTTACTTATCCAAGTTCAGCTACAACGATTACAGCAGATTCAGTCAACTGATACAGCCTTCCAAGGACTCTATATTTCTGAAGAAGATCTAGAGGCAATGCTAGCAAAACCAGTTGGGATGCCACACTGGGCGGCTGCTTCTACACCTTTGTCTACAGATGAGGTTCAGGATGTTTTCGAGCAACTGGCAGATGAGATTGCTTTATGTAAAGAAAAAAGCATCCAACGTAATATTACGTTACGTTTAGAAGCACTCGCTCGCAGCTTTCAACTCACAACTATTGATATTGATATTCTTCTGATTTGTCTGGCTCCAGAACTCGATTTACGTTACGAGAGCCTAATTGCTTACCTTCATGGTGATGTCACAAAGAAGCGTCCCAGTATAGATTTGGTTTTGAACCTCCTTTGTCCTTCTTTAGAACAGAAGCTGGCAACACGTCAACGTTTTACCCCGACCCATCCCCTACTAAAGCATCACTTACTGAATGTCTTCGACGATCCATCTCAACACCAACCCCCACTATTGGGTAAGTTTCTTAAACTAGACGATCGCATAGTCAATTACTTACTCAATACTGATGAAATTGACTCTCGCATCAATACTTACACTAAATATAAATTACCGCAAGCTAAACTAGAAGACCTGTTATTACCGATCGACGTTAAGCAACGCTTCCAACAGCTAACTCAGAAAAAACAGGTACTGACCGAAGGATGTATATTTTATTTTCAAGGCTCTTACGGTGTCGGTAAGCAGGCGACTGCTGAAGCAATTTGTCAGGAGTTGGGTATGGGATTGTTGATTGTCGATGGCGATCGCCTGCTCAATTCAGAAAATGTTGCATTTGATACAGCTATCAATTTGGTTTGTCGTGAAGCACGTTTGCAGCAATCGGCTCTCTACTGGAAGGGCTTTGATAGTTTACTAGAAGATGATAAACAAACACGGCTCTTGTCATTCATAAAGCAGTTGGAAGATGCCAATTTACTGACTTTTCTTGCTGGAGAAGTGACCTGGGAACCAGTAGATGCATTGCAAGACATTCCCTTCTTACGGATTGAGTTTTCCCATCCGACAAATGCCGAACGGGTGCAACTATGGCACAAGAGTCTCAGAGGTGACACAGGTTTTGGTTCTGAGGCAGACTTAAAGATATTAGCCAGTAAATTCCGCTTTAGTGGCGGTCAAATCGAGGATGCGACAGCTACTGCCCGAAATATAGCCCACTGGCGCGATCCAGAACAGCAGCACTTGACAATGGCAGATATTTATGCAGGATGCCGCTTGCAGTCTAACCGAAAATTGAGCAACCTAGCCACTAAAATCAATCCTTATTATAAATGGGATGACATCATTCTGCCTCCTGACCAAATGCAGATGCTAAGAGAAATCTGTAATTCAGTCAAGTACCGCACTGTCGTCTACGACGAATGGGGCTTTGATAACAAACTAGCTATGGGCAAGGGAGTCAACGTTTTCTTCGCTGGTCTTCCTGGCACCGGCAAAACCATGTCCGCTAATATTATAGCTGGAGAATTAGGCTTGGATCTCTACAAAATAGACCTCTCCAGTGTAGTTAGCAAGTATATTGGCGAAACCGAAAAAAATCTGTCTCGGATTTTTAACGAAGCTCAAACCAGCAACGCCATTTTGTTTTTCGATGAAGCAGACGCGCTGTTTGGTAAACGTAGTGAAGTCCGTGATTCCCACGATCGCTACGCCAACATCGAAGTTAGCTATTTATTGCAACGGATGGAAGAGTATCAAGGAGTTGTAATTTTAGCGACAAACTTACGCAAAAACATGGATGATGCCTTTGTCAGGCGGATGCATTTTAGTCTTGAATTTCCCTTCCCCAACAAAAAAGAACGCCGCCGTATTTGGGAGCAAATTTTCCCCAAGTCTACTCCCAAGAATCCAGATGTAGATTTAGATTTTATGGCACAACGCTTCGAGATTGCCGGAGGTAACATTCGCAACATAGCTCTAGCAGCTGCCTTCCTCGCCGCCGATGATGGTGGTGCGATTTCTATGAATCATCTGATTTGGGCGACTCGGCGGGAGTACCAAAAAATGGGCAAAATTCTCACAGAAGGAGAGTTTGGCGAGTATGCTCGGTTGGCATAGCGTTAAATTGCAAATTGTCTATGAACAATATCAATATATCAATATCGGAATTTCGACCAAGGATGTCACCGACAATCCGCTCAGATTAACAGAGCGATCGCCGCTTTTGTAGAGTGCGTTTGCGTGAGCGAATGCACCGATTAAACTGATAATGGTGCATTATAGCGTAAAATCCACCTTTGTTGATGCCTTGATACAACTCATCAACAAAGCGATAGAATAAATATATGAATATTCTCTATCAACTGCAAGGCGTTGAATTTGAGTGGGATAGTAACAAAGCCCAGAGTAATCTTGACAAACATGGCATTACCTTTGAAGAAGCAGCGGAGGTTTTCTTCGATCCCTTCTACCAAGTTGGTGATGCTACTCCGAAGATGCTCTCCAATAGTGAGAAACGGGAGTTTATTCTTGGTTACTCTTTAGAGCAACGTCTGTTGTTAGTTGTTTATCTTGAAAGAGGTAAGCGCAACCGCATAATTTCTGCTCGTCCTGCTACTCCAAATGAAAGGAAACTTTATGAACAAGCTTGAGGAAGAATTTACATTACAATTGCACCGCCGCCCTAAAGAGACAGTATCTCTTGAAATGCCAGCAGATACTTTAGAATCCCTCAAAAAAGTAGCTGCATATCGAGATATGTCCGTTGAAGCCTTACTCAAATTTTACATTGGACAAGGGCTAAGACAAGATTTAGCCAAATTATTTTCTAACCGAGTTTTAGAAGTCACCGCACAAGTTTTGTCCCAGCATATTCAATCGGAAGCAGAAATCTCGGATATCTTAGCTGAAATTCGCTCACATTCGAGTCTTTAGCGCTCTCGCCGCGCATCTAAGTGCTATCCGCCCTCACGTGTAAGTAGCATTTACCACCATCACTGACGATTTTCGACGAATGTGGAACACTAGAAGATAAATGACAAGCGATCGCCCAAATCGAAGGATAATGATAGTTAGGTCAACTCTCATAACAGCGACCTGAACTCATTACGAGTTATTTGACAATCGCGCAGTATTTGTGTAAGTAAACCACGACCAATTGTTTCACCAGAATGCATGGGAACCACGGTTCGACGCTGATCGCTATGTATGAGAATATGGTGACTTCCACGTATCCTTGCCACTTCAAAACCCACCTTGCCAAGATCTGCTATCACTTGGCGTCCCGTCACACTTGGCAATTGGCTCATACTTCAACCGAGACTCGTTGGATACCCACAAAGTCCATTGAATCCTGCTGTTCCTCCTCAAATTCCAGACACTGCTGCGATCGCTCTTTGATAGCAGCCACAATCATCACAACAGTTTTCCCAAAATATCTGAATCATCGGAATTACGTGTTGAAGCAAGCGATCGCACGGTACAATAATCCATAGACTTTTTAACTCCTGCTTGATAAATTTTTATTTATAGTTTCTTATGCCCTACAGCCAATTTACCATCGATAAAGTGAAGCGGGATTTGAAACTCACCATCGTTGAGGGGGTAAAATTTTTTCCAGATACAATTGCACCAATAACCCTTAGTCCCAGGCTAGAAATAATATTAGAAGATTTGCCTTGGGCAGTAGCAGTAGGTACAGAAAAAGCTCGTTCCGAGGTAATAATCAATCCTGTACTTTTAGAGATGCGACGCATTCTCAACAGAGAAATTAGCGTTTTTTCTGGAGAACAGTTTGATGTAGATATAGATGCAGGACTCAATGGAGTCTGCGATTTTTTAGTTAGCCGATCCTCAGAACAATTAACTGTAGAAGCTCCTACTATAGTTGTTGTAGAAGCAAAAAAAGCGGATTTAAAGTTGGGACTGGGACAGTGTATTGCTGAAATGGTTGCTATGCAACGCTTTAATGAAGCTTGTGGTCAACCAATTTTAGTTGTTTACGGCTGCGTCACCAGTGGCACACAATGGCGATTTCTTAAGCTAGAGTCACAAGTTGTAACAATAGATTTGAATGATTATCCTTTACCTCCAATCGAGCAAATTTTGGGTTTTTTGGTTTGGATGGTAAAAGAAGGTTGATGCCGCATAGTAAATCAAACAAAGATCGATTCATAAATACGGTTCTGGACTCTCAAAGTTCCCTGTTGCTTGACTACTAGCCCCGACAAAAGCAATTCTCTTTCCTCTGAACTATCAACTGCAACAATCTCTCCTTGATGCAAAATTTGTCGATAGAGTTCTAGTAGCCGAACGGATTGTTTGCTATTGAGGAGGCGATCGCGAATGGTTCTAAAATGTTCTGGTTCATCCTGTGATTCCCAATTCTCTATTACCTGAGTTCGCACTAAATTTTCAATCCATTCGGCTTCTCTGTTGGTAGGGATAGGAGATGAAGAATTGCGGATAAGTCTACAGAGCTTTTGGGTCAAAAAAGGCTGACCACTAGTCCAGGCTAACACTTCTTTTAAGAGTGTTTGAGGATTACTCACTTTCTCAGCCAATCCCTGAAGTAAAGGTTGCGCTTCATGCTCTTTAAAGCCTTCCAATTGAATGGTCTGACCGATGTTAAAGGGCGTTCTTTGGTGGTCAGTAATTAAGTCGCTAGGGGTAACGACTCCAAAAAGAGCAAAGGTTAAACATCGATACTCTGGATTAATGCTGCGCTGATTATAGCAGGAGCGAATCAGAGCAAAAAAGTCATTAACTGGGAAATTCAAGCCCAAGACATTGTCAATTTCATCGATAAAAATTATCAGGTTTTTAGAGATAGTGTCATCATTTTGAGCAACTTCAACTAGCAAAACTTCTTCAATAAATTGACTCAACCTCTGAACCGGAGAAATATCTCCTTGCTCTTGCCACCAAGTTTTTAGATTAACCTTTCTTAGTAAACCAAAACTTCGCCATAGCTCTACTGTCAAGCCTTTGTACCATTGGTCAGGCGTGATGTTTTCGCTACCAATGCGGGTCAGGTCGATCGCCCCGCAGCTACATCCCTCATGCTGGAGATGGTGTATCATGCGTACCATCAGGCTTGACTTGCCCATCTGCCGAGGATTGAGAATGTAACAAAACTCCCCGCGCTTCAACGCTTTGTAAAGATAACGGTCTGCTGAGCGCACAACATAAGTGGGAGCATCCATCGGCAAACTTCCTCCCACTTGATAGTCAAAGGTAGAGGGTTGTTCGGCACTTTTAAGTAACTCGTTTTCAAAGAGCAGTTCGGCTTGGGTAGCTTTGAGAACTTCTAGGGTTTGTGAGAGTTCTTGAGTGCGCTGTTCTACTCTCAGCTCTAGATTTCGGTTATAATCTTCTAACTGTCCGTAGAGACGGGCATTTTCAATGGAGATAGCAGCTTGAGCAGAAAGAATTCTTAAAACTTCAATGCGATCGCTGGTAAATGCATTTGTGGTTAAATTGTTTTCTAAATATAAAATACCACTTGTTTTGCCTTGATGTAACAAAGGAGTACAGAGAATCGATTTTGGTTGAGTGGCGACGATGTAGGGATCGCGGATAAACCGTTCTTCTTCGGTAGCATTATTAAGAACTACATTTTCTTGAGTACGGACAACATAGTTAACGATCGCAACTGGTAGGATAGGTGTCTGCTTGTCGCCATTTACAGAGTCAATGGGAAGCGATTGTAGTAGAGACACGTCATCAGAATCTACTGTCCCTTCAGCTGCGATCGCCCATCTCTGATTTTTTTCCAATATCAAAAAGCCTTTTTGAGCACCGCCATTTTCAATTACAATTTTCATTAACTTAGCCAGCAGTTGGTCGAGTTTAATTTCGCTAGCTAATATTTGAGAGGCTTTGGTAACTGTGACGATATCGAGGGCTTGGGGATTTGTACTAGCAGTAGATTCAGTTGTATTAATGCTTTGGTTTTCTTTTCTGTCGTTTATATCCATGAGAAACTGTGGATACTCCAATTCTAAGGCTTGAACTTTGGCTTTTGCGCCCCAACAAGAATAACAATGATAGGCATTTCTTAAGTATAGTTTCCCTATTTCTTCTCTACTTAGAGAGAAATAAAATTCTGCTGCGCGTTCGTAAGCTATGGCTTCTTCGTGGATAAATTCAGATTTTTTAGCACCTTGAATTGCTTTTTCATAAAGTTCTTGAGCTTGCCAATTTTCTGCCAATGCTCGCGCTTTCTCTGCTTCTACTAAATCATATTTATTTTGAAAATTTGCGGGGCAATGACCAGCCCATATTTTCATATCATCCTGATTTTTTTCTACTTTTTCTATAATGTTTTTTTGTTGTTCTAGGTTGCAATTATGATAGTGAGCAAGAAAGGAAAGAGAAGAGTAGAAATTGTGTTGCGGTGTAGTTAGATATGCAGCCGTACCATTTTTATACTTTTCTGCTTTAATGGCATTATTAAAAGCATTACAATAATCTTTTAAAAGATAACAGTAAACTGTCTTAGAAAAATAGATAAATAATAGCAACCATTCATTATTTTGATTTTTCCATTCTTTTAAGTATTGATTTTCTTGTTGTTGAGAGTTACCAATTATAATTGGAATGTTATGATTTTTCTGTAATAATAATCTTGTCAGATTATAAAAAATTTTTATATTATAAAAACAAAACTCTTGTTTCAATTTTTCAATTGAGTTAGTGTATTTTTTGTAACAAAGAGTAACTTCTTCTAAATCTTCTCCTCTTAAAAACTTGATTAAGCAATAGTTGATAACTGCATAAGAAGCATACTCATACTCTCCTGTATCTATCCCTTTCTGAAAACCATTTAGTAATGTTTGTTGCGCCACTTTATCTTTAAGATATTCTTTCCAGTGCCATACTTGCCCGTAATACATTTGCACAACAAAAGCTTTTGATTTAGTATTATTAATTTTTTCTAGTAACTTCAGAGATATTTTGCCAAACTCATATCCTTGAAGAATGTCTCTTTTGTTTCCACACAAAAGCATTCCATAAGTAACATATATGCTAGCAGCTTGAGGAGAATTTCCATATTTTATACAGAAGTCAACTAGAGTTAATATTACCCAAACAAATAATGAAAAATTTGTTGTATGTGTAGCTGATATAATCTGCTGCAATATTTGTATAGCTGATAGTTTCTGTGGCTCGATTATTGCAGGAAGATTAGCTATATCTTTAATGCGTTTATTTTTCAATAGTAATTTAATATATTTCTGTAGCTGTTCAATTTTTGTATTTATGTCAATAGCTTGAGTAGAGAGATTTATTCCTAATTCTGGTAAAATTTCTAGAGCAGTATTTATTGCTTTCTGACTCTGAAATATACTATAATAATATAATATTTTTATTTGATAAGCTCTGACTTTATCAAGATTGAGTTTAGCTTGTTTGATGATAATTTCAGAAAAGTTTTCAATTTGAGCTAATTTAGTATTTAAGTAGAGCAATTCTAAAGTTTCTTCATGGATTTCCAAAGTTAATTTATATTGATTCTCCCAACTATTTGGAGATAATAAACCTAACCCCATTTCTAAATATCTTAGAGAGGTTTGATAAGCTGTTGATGCTTTTGCTTTTTTACCAGCTTGAAGATTTAATTTAGCTAAACTATCTCTTTCAAATTGATCGATAATTAACTCATATCCTTCATTTAAATGATTGACAGTAGCAAAGATATTTTCCTCTAACTTATCTTCTTGAATATTTTTTAGAAGCAGACGACCTACTTGTAAATGAACTAATTTTTTCTCGTCTTCTGGAATTAAAGCATAGGCTGCTTGTTGAACTCGGTCGTGCAAAAATTGATAGGGAATATACTTAGGAATTTTGGGAATAAAAGCATCGGATATTTCTGAAGTATTTTTTGATATTTCTTCCTGATTCCAAAGCAGAGGTATTTTATAGTCATTACTTAGAGGTAAAATTAAACTTACCTCTAATGCTGGCTGAAGTTCTCTAGCTGTAGTTATTTGAGATTTATTATTGACAACAGAAAGAACTTCTAAATTAAATTGATTGCCAATACAGGCAGCTAATTGCAAAACTTTCTGACTCTTTTCCTCTAGTTTAGTAATCTTATCGATAGTTAAATCAACTACATTATCAGTGATTTCTCTTCTTTCAATTTCCTCAAATTTCCAGTGCCAAATATTTTGATTATGGTCAAATGACAAAAGATTTTTTCTGTATAGAGATTGCATTAATTGAGTTAAGAAAAAAGGGTTTCCTTGAGTTTTATTGGTTACTAAATATGCTAAATATTTTGACTTTTCTATAGAGCAATTTAAAGTATCGGCAATTAATTGATTGATATATTCGATTCCTAATGGTTGCAGCAAGATATTATTGATCCTAGCAGCTTCTTTTTCAATTTGCTCTAAGGTTTGCATCAAAGGATGAGTTGCATCAACTTCATTATCTCGATAGGCTCCGACTATTAATAAATATTTGCTATCAGAATCGGTTATTAATAGATCGATTAACTTCAAAGATGCTAAATCTGCCCACTGTAGATCGTCCAGGAAGATAACTAAAGGGTGTTCTTTTTTAGTGAAAACGCGAATAAATCTTTTAAAAAATAAATTAAATCGATTTTGAGCTTCAGTTGCTCCTAATTGTTCAACGAGCGGCTGTTTACCAATAATCTGCTCCAATTCAGGAATTACATCAATGATAACCTGAGCATTAGGATTCAAGGCTATTAAAAGTTCTCGTTTCCAAGTTTGTAGTGCTGCTTCAGATTCGGTAAGTAACTGCCGTATTAAGTTTTGAAATGCTAAAGTGATCGCCGCATAAGGAATATCTCGCTGCAACTGATCGAATTTTCCGCTAATAAAGTATCCTCGCTGGCGTAATATTGGTTTATGAACTTCATTAATCAAGGCAGATTTGCCAATTCCTGAATAACCAGAAACCAGCATTATCTCACTGCTGCCTTGACTGACTCGCTCAAAAGTAGTTAGTAGTTGAGTAACTTCTTTTTCCCTACCATAAAGTTTTTCAGGAATAACAAAGCGAGCGCAAATATCCTGAGTTGCTAAACAAAACTCGTCAATTTGCCCTAAACTCTCTAAGCGCTCGCGACAGGTTTCCAAGTCGGCTTTGATTCCCCAAGCACTTTGGTATCGTTCTTCTGGGGTTTTTGCCAACAATTTCATCACAATGTCTGAAACGGCTTTAGGTATTGGTTGAGACGTTGAATTTAACGTTTCTACAAGTTCATGTGGGGGAACAGGTTGTTGAGCAATATGACAATGAACTAATTCTATAGAGTCAGTGGTTGCAAAAGGTAGTTGATTAGTCAGCAATTCGTAGAAGGTAGCACCCAAGGAATAAAAATCGCTGCGGTAATCTATTCCTCGATTCATTCTTCCAGTTTGCTCTGGAGCAATATAAGCTAAAGTTCCTTCTAAACGCTCAATATTGCCAACTGTCTGATTTTCTCGCGATAAACGAGTGGAAATGCCGAAGTCAATGATTTTGAGTTGTTCGGTTTCTGGATTATAGACAATATTAGAGGGGTTAATGTCTTTGTGGATGATATTGGCAGCGTGAATAGCCGCCAAACTCTCAGTGGTTTTGATGGCAATAGAGAGAAATTCTTTGAGAGTAAATTGGCGTTCGGGCATTAACAATTTTAAAGATTCACCGCCAAAGTCTTCTAAAAACATGACTAGACTATTTTCATATCGCTGCAAATTGTATGCTTTAATAACTCCATCAGTATTTAAGGAGCGGGTGACTTCATATTCCTGCTTGTATCGAGTCAATTCTGAGGGAGTAGGGTAGTTTTCCTTAAGAATCTTTAAAATAACTGGTTGATTATCAGGCTTGAGAATCGCTCGATAGACTAATGAATTAGCACTTTCGTAGATTTTCTGAATAATCTGATAGTCTGTTTTAATCTTGTCTGGTTGCCGTTCCATAAGAAGCTTGAAAAACCTGGAATCCTTTTATACAGGCTTTCCAGGATTTTATCATTGTGCCTACATTCTAAGCTACAAACTATTTTCAAGGAGTGACTTTTAAAATTAACTACAACTGAGGGGAATATAGGGATAGGGAGACCTTAAATAGTCCACATCTATTAAATAATCCTTTTTGTCTTCTGTCTTTACGTAAAAAGGAAGCTCTCCACCATCATCTTCTGCGTTTGCCCATTTTCCAATATTCTTTTGATCGGCATCATCAGGTATGGGAGGATAGGGGATAACAGTATGGTAAGCTACCCAGGGTTTTTCCTGGCTAATAATAATCTCTTTGATATCACCATTAAACCTATTCCAATCTACCTCTAGACTATACTTAGAAACTATTTCACCTGTACTGAGAATAGGTTGGGAAATTTGGTGGTATTTATCTTCTATTTTGTAATAAGCTTGTCCAGCCAATAAGAGAGCTAAAGAAATTCCCTGCCAAGATTTGCTGCTAGGTAAAATAAGAAATCTTGCTTGTTCTACAGGTTCTCTTGTAAGTTGTCGAAGGTAAATCGTGTCAGCTTCAGAGTAGGGATTGTTAGGAGGGTTTCCCCCACCAAAAAGAAAAATTTCTCTAGCTATGAGACCATCTAAAATGTAGAAACCATTTACATCCTTAGATTTAATAATGTTATCCCATTTCCCAGCAGTAAACTCACACCATAAGCCCTTTTCTTTTGCTTCCAAATAAGACCACCAAGTTTTAGCAATCAGCTGCGATATTTTGCGACTATATAGTATGCTTCGTATCGGCTGATAAAAATTACCTAGCTCAGTTTGTTCAATTTTTTGAGATTCAGGGTCAGATAATGCCTTCATAAAACCATCTGGGAAAATGACTCCTGGTGAGGGCAAATATGAAGATAGCTTGTGTTCATCTCCTTGTCTGGGATAATCTTTCAGCTTTTCTATTGTCTCTCGATCAAGTTCAAAATTGTCAAAACTACTTGGGTGAGCGTTTTGCATTTGGGCATTTTCAGAGATTTGCTCATTTTGAGAGACAGAACCTCTTGTTTTCGCCAATATACTTGTAGTTAAATTTAGACTTTCTCTCTTGTTTTCTTCCTTAGAAGGTTCTACAAATAGTATCTGGTAATAGGTAGTGTTTTCATACTGCTGTCCTGGCTTTATTTGATCTGGTGGTTTGCTCATTGTCGTTTCCTCCTATATAATCTGTAATTCAAGACAAATTGTAAAAGCGGCGAGGATTATCCCAAAGAATCTTTTGCACAGTTTCTTTCGATAATTTTTCCTCAAGCTTTACCATTTCTGCAACGATGTTCGGCTTATGATCCATATGGGGATAGTCCGAACCAAAAATTAAGTTGTCCGTGCCAATGTATTCAATCACCTGAGCCAAATAAGGTTCTGAAGGCTCAATGGCAATAAAACACTGGCGACGAAAATACTCTGATGGCTTGATTTTGACATGATCATGAATTTTATCCTCCCAATGTAAATTTTCGTATTCTTCATCTAGTCGCCACAGCCAATAGGAAAGCCAGCCACAACCGGACTCCAGAAAAGCCACTTTAAGTTTTGGATGATGTTCTAATACCCCTCCTTCAATCAACGCTAATAAAGCCATCATCTGTTCCATCGGATGAGAGCAAGCGTGGGTAGCAAAACGAGTGTTAAACCTTTCTGTACCTGTAGTTGGCAAACGACTGTGAGTCCCTTCATGAATGCCTACTGCTATACCTAGTCGCTCGCATTCTGTCCAAAATGGCTCGTAAGCAGAGTCACTCAATAGTCTTCCTTTGACGGGGTTAGGGCGTAAAAACACCGCTTTCCAGCCAAAATCGACAATTCTATGCAATTCATACACCATTGACTCTGGCGCGTGCAGATTAATTGCTCCTACCCCCTTCAACTTATCTGGATCGTAGCTGCAAAAGTCTTTTAACCAATTGTTATAGGCGCGGGTAAAAGCGCCAGCAACTTCCGGTTGCATAGTATCGATCGCCCAAAGCCACAATCCATAAGTTGGATAAAGGAATGCCAGATCGATCCCCATCTGCACCATTTCTTGAAGATGAGACTTGACATTGTAGCCTTGGAAATAAGCATTGGGGTGAGCTTCCATCATCTGCTTATTCGCCTTATCTCGAACTTGCCTAGAGACTTTTTTTACAATGTCTTCCCCTTGAATTTTCATTTCTGCTGAAGGGGCAAACTGTTTAAATTCTGGTTCGAGATACTCAGCCCACATACTGGGAGGTTCAATAACGTGGGAATCCGCATCAATAATCGAATATCCATTTAGCATCATCTGTAATCAATCTGGCTCGGAATTGGAAGTCGGTGCCTAACGCTACAAGTCTGATGACTACGCTGAAATTTTTTCGTAGCTTCACACATCTTACAGTTTTTCGTGTCAGTCGCGTAAGCCCTATTTTTATCAAATAAGCGGTGAAATAGCCTTGATGGTACTACCAACAATTTTTAAAGCATTATTTATATCTGATAAAAAATTATTAAAATCATCAATTTTTCCAGCAGATTCGTTTCGTAATCCAGGAGTGAGAATATTGCGGCGCTGTTCAGGGCTTTTCACCCATGCTTGTACAACTCGATCGGATGTGCGTTAATCCTTTGTGACGATGTAGGAAGAACAACGCTAATATTTAATTATTTCAGGATGAGAGGCTCTAATCGTTATTTGGCGCTCTTCTCAACGTGATATTCTTTGACCCATTTCAAGCTTTCTGCATAGCCTTGACGGTAGCGCAGAAAAATACTGAGTAACCAGTGCTGAATTGGTGTCAGATGGGGATGTAACCCATTTTTCCAACCCGTACTGTAGAGCTTATAACCGATGTCGCCGATCCGTTCGGACATTTTGTACTCCTACTGACAAATAATTGTTGATTGGGTCAGTCAGGATACGATCGCATTGAGCCTACACAAATTAAGCGATTACATCCTGACTTATTGGCGATCGCTAAAATTCAAAGGTTGCGTCGGGAATATCCCAAAAGCAGTGAATTACCTTTGATATTAGTTTTTCTCTCAGTCTCTGAAACTCATAAAAGTTATCCCAGAACTCATAGAAAAACTCATGAAAAATAACATCACTAAGTAGGGATAACTTCACATCCACATCGAAAAAGAAATGAAAAGCGCTGAAATTTGCATGAAAATCAGTAGGCAGTTGGAAAACTTTTGACCATTTCTAGGACAGCCCTCAGAGAGGATATTAAGGCTCCTTGAATCCAGCCTGGAGCAGGCGACAGATGTTCTCCCGCGAAGTGTAGCCGCCCCTCAGGTTTGAGTCCAGCTTGATAGTACCAATCAATATCTGAGGAATCGAAATGGGTAAAGGCTCCAGTACTCCACTTGTTCTGATCCCAGAACATGGAGGCGTTACCTATGACTTGCCCTGGTTTAGTAATTTCCTCATGGAATTTGCTGATAGAATTTATGACCGTCTGAGCCCGCTCTTTCTGACTCAACACACCCAGCCGACGCGCGTTCATGCCCCAGGTATAGCTGCCCAAAAGTACCCCCGGTTGTTTGGCAGAAGTCCCCTCGTCTCGCTTGCAGAATGCATCAGAGTAAGCTGCATGTAGAGACACGGGTTGAAATTCTCGACCCTCCTCTTGCTCCGGCCATGGTTTGCGGTAGTCCTCGACGTGGTTAGAGGGATAGTAGGTCTGGCGGCTAATGCGGTCGGAGATAGACGCACCGCCAACAATGTCGTACTTTTCGTCCTCCCAGAATCGTTCTTGGCAGTACAGCAGCACCTTGGTGGAGGACGCATAAGTAATGTTGCGGATAGCGAGCATTTTTTCGGAGCTAAAGCCATTCAACTCCAGACGGCGGAGAACTGAGAAGGGAATCGTGCAAAGGACGTAGTCGTAGTGTCTCTGGAGCGGCTGTTCACCTGCTGTGAGTTCCACCTCGTTTTCTTGGGTGGTGATGCCCCGTACTTCAGTTCTAAACTGGATATCCTCCCGAACAGTTCCCCTCGTATTTATTTGCTTGTCAGCGAGGCAATTGGGGAGTCTATCCATGCCACCGATAATCTCTTGCAAGCCGCTGCTGTGACCCGCAATCGTCGATCGAAGCTCGTCAAGGAGACTGCCTTGCCACAAATTTTCTAAGGAAGTAAGAGAGCCAATCAGCTCCATCGCTCCGTCAGGCTCAGGACGCTCCTCATGGAGAAAGTGGCGCAAAGTTTTGGCATCAAGTTTTTTTAGCTTGTCAGTCAGTTGACCACTGTAAAGGGCTAGCTTATCCTCCTGCGAAAGGTCTTCCACAATCGGGGTAAGAAGATTATCTAAAATGGCACCTACTCCCTTTGGGTAGCCATTTTCACCGATTTCACTGGCTAGCGCTAGGTCGCTTGGACGGAGGTTTTTGTATTGAGGATAGAGATTGTCGATCGCTTCAAAGATGCGGGTGATAGTGTCCCGAACATCATAGAAACCCTTAGGATTGGAAGTGATGAAGCGACCTAGTTCAAGGTTCGTTTCTTTAATGTAATGGCGGGTATAGTCGTGCTTGCCTGGGATACGCATAGCACCATATTCGCCGTATTGACCGTTATCGAAGTGGTGTGTCCAGACTCGACCTCCAACTCGATCTGAGCCTTCCAAAATTTCCACTTGGTGACCCCGCTTCTTTAATTCATAAGCTGCTGCTACACCAGCTATTCCAGCTCCAAGAATCCCAATCTTTTGGCGCTCCTTACCATTATCGACATTGTCGATCGCTTTAAGTATGCTCTCAACGGTCGTCCAGGGTTGATTTATACTTGACATTTTTGACCTCCTAATGGCTAATTTTTTAACGGGACTTAAACAATTTTCAAGCCAGAACTAGCTTTTAGGACTTACGCAAGAACTCTCCCAAACTCTTATTCCTTCTAGAACTTACGCATTGACAAAATTTTGATTGTGTGGTTTTCATAGTAGACATAAATCACCTCAACTTATAGCAATCCTAGATGATTTGTGAAAAAGGTTTTGATTGAATTAACCGCAGAGGCGCAGAGGGCGCAGAGGAGGAAAACAGAGAGTTTCACGAATGATTTAGGAATGCTATAGTAGGTTGAACCTAGAGGACATAAGCTCTCCTTCTACTTCTTCGTTTGCTTAATTAAGTTGTTGGACAAAATTAAAGCTTCGACTACGCTCAGCTTTAACCCTGAGCGACGCCGAAGGGTTAAATTCATTCGTGGAAGCAGGGAACAGGCTTCGCCGTGAGCGTCAGCCGAACGGGAACAGGAAACAGCAAAACAATGTGTGTAATTAATTCTGTCTAAGTACTTAATACGATTAAAATCACCAACAAACAGGCCAGGAGTTTGGGAGCGGAATGTGAGCTTCAATCGCAGTGAACTACCTTTGATATTAGTTTTTCTCTTAGTCTCTGAAACTCCTAAAACTCATCCCAGAACTCATAGAAAAACTCATGAAAAATAACATCACTAAGTAAGGAGAACCTCACATCCACATGGGAAAAGAATTGAGCCGCTCTTCTGTCAGTGGTTCTTGCAACCAACCCATTTTCACCGGAACTTCATAAAGCCGTCCGGGTGCTAACCTTTTCCACATATGGCGCATTCCAGGAACGATTACCTTGGCAACTCTCAGTCCAATATCGGGACGAGTCTGATCTAAAACCAGCATTTCTAAACCATTGTTCTCAACAATTTGTTGACAGAGCTTGACATCTTCGAGTAAATCGTCACTTGCCATTTCGCGATAATCGCCACTGACTTTAGCAGCAATTCTCTTGTCTGGAACTAAATAAGGTCGATCGCTTAAAGTTGCAGTTTTCCACCAATCTACCGCCAAGCGATCGGCTGATGGAGGATAGTTCGTACTACCATCAGCTTTTGCAAATAAAACGTTAGGTAAAATTTGGTTAACTTCAGTCAAAGCTCGACTAATAGCAATCTTGGCATCGAAATGAGCGCCATAACCCAAAACAATATCTTCTACAGAGCAATCGCTTCTCCGGCTAATGGCTGCAAAAACTGGAATACTCAGATCGCTGGTAATATCTAAAACCCAAAGTTCCCGATTAATAGTTTGATAATATTGCTTCAGGCTTTGAAAATAAGGCTCGTCGAAACTATCTAAATCCACTTGAGGCTTTTGTAGGGAGTTATACCACCATAACGCGACAGCATCCCGCTCTACTAACTCCATAAACCCTTGCAGAATTGCTTCTTCAAGAGTATTACCCGCCGCGCATCCATTAGAATCAGCCCAACAGTCGGGTTTATAGGACGGTCGATAGCCATAATAACAGTAAGCCGTTGGCAGATACTTAAATTTTTGGTGGGTTAAAGACCAAACGGGAGTCCAGTCAATTTCTCTTTCTTCATCAAAAGGTTCGGGGACTTTTTGAAACCAGCCTTGACACTCAATATTCCATTGTTCTCTATTTTGATATTGCTGTTGGCTGAAGTTCATACAAACATTGGGATGGATCGCCTTGTCTCCCATTTGTTGGTAACTGCCTTTTTCTCTAATTTCATCCCCTTGAAACACCCCAGAATATCGCTCGATCGCTTCGCAGAAACCACTAGCCATAGCTTGAGAGTCAGTCCTACCTTTCCCTGCACTTCTACCCCCCAAATTTTGACGCAAACTAGCTGAATCGTCGAAAATACTGAGAAAATGATGTTTGGCAATGTAATTATGAGTTAATCCATTCCCAGGAATTTTATTGAGTTCTCGCACAACGCCAGTAATGGGGCTAATAAGATGTTGATATTTCCTGAGAGTTTCTTGTGGCGAACAAGAACGATGTCCTCCATCGGCGGTAAAGGTTTTCTGGCGGTGTTCTAAAACAACTCTTAGGGGGTTGTTGGTTAACCCATTTACCATATCTCCACAGCTAGAACATTGAGGACGCTTAACCAAGCTATGATTTTGAGTTTGCAGTGCGATCGCATCGTAAGCAATCAAATTGTTTTCTAATTGTTGATTTTCCCCTTGGACAATCCACTTAAACACCTCTGTGGCTACCATTCCTAATGCAGTTTGTACTGTAGATTCCAAAAATCCCAAAGGAGGAGTTAAAGGGGAAGAAATATGCTTCTGTCTGTGAATAAACCCTTCAATCGGTCTATTATCTTGCAAACGCTGGGCTAAACAGTTCCAACAACCTGTTTTCCGAGGATTAAATAAAGGACCAATCCAGACTATTGTCCCTAATGGCTTAGCCAGCATCCAGGGAGATTGGGACTTTAAGGCTTGTTGATTGAACTTATCTAGCTCGGTATTGAGATAATCATCGGTTAAAACTACTGTCAAATCACCTTCGTCTGCTACTTGAATTTGGAGAGACTCAAGCACAGCAATGAAGTTTTCAGCAGCAACCGAACCATTAGCTTTTACTGCTACTTTAGTCGAGCGCAATCTTTGATGGGCTACCGTGGGATCAATATTGAGATGATGGCAGAATATGCCTAAGTGCGATGGGAGAGAGTTATCTTCTTGAACAAGATAGCCCTTTTGTTGCATTTTTAATAAAGCATATTGGGCTTTAATACTCACATTGAGAACTTCTTGGAAGAAGGTAGTACCTGACTGTAAAGATTTTGGGTCTTGCAGTAGTGACTGTTGAATGATGTCAATAATTTCATCTATATTGCGAGCCCCATCGATTAAAGCAGCTAAACTACAAGAAAGGCGATCGCTTAACCAGACTTTCTCTCTCTCGGACAACAAAAATACATTATCTGTTTCTATAATTTCAACAGAGTAACAAGGATTGAATTGGGGTTTACGTTGCATCGATCGTTATTAGTTATTTGTTGACTAATTCCAGTGGAATTCTAGCGCAATACGGTTCAGTTAAGGCTCAAATAGTTGTAAATTATGTATTGTTTCCAAAGTATCCCGTTAATAATTCGGGGTAAGGAGCCGCTCTCTAAATATTGACAAACAATGCTTTTTATGTTTTTGCATCACGGGATAAAATTCAGGGCAAGCGCATCTTAATTAGTCTTGACAAAATCCTTAATTAGTGTGTTAACTTGAGAACAAGAATTTATTGTTTGATGGGCTTTTCAGGAGTTAAAGTGATTGGGCGTTCGCGGAGCGTGCGCTTTGCGCTCAGCCCACTGCCCTTCGGGCAATTACTTAAAATATTGTCAATAAGCGAGCATTAATGCGATTATTTGAGGGTTTATTGACATTGAGAGCTTCTTTTTGACAAGGTACGTTTGCCCTGTTCATCTTTCTTTAATGATTATCATTATTTATAAAATGTTGTTTCTTGTTTTTTTGGGACAATTTATTTTCTGGAAGTCCCTAAGGTAATTAGCTTTGCTTATAGAATAATTTTTTAGAAAAGTTAATTAGACAAGAGTCCGAATCTTCGTCTTTTCCCCAGAATGATTGCGGGGATCGCGGTGCCAAAGGCAATCGCATTCATTTTTCAGTCTACTGAAACTGGATAAGGGTTTCTAATCTAATTTTGTGTCATTAATTTTGATTAACTACTTAACATTATTCTATCACTCTCATGAGAGAATAATAGGTAATACTTGTATTAAAAAGGTTTTATAAAAATCTTGATTTCAGCTATTTACTTAGAAAATAAACTCTCAACCCCTAGGCAAATCTAAAGTTAAAAAATTGAATTAGAAAATTGAGCTTGATTTTTCTTTTAGCACAGTGATGTCAGCTGTCCACGAGCGCTAATTTGCTCATGATGTTACGTTACAAAACTTTTTCCTTGTCTGTATCTGCGGATCAATTGCACTGTGGCTGCAAAATTGTTCAGCTTACAATCCACGTTCCATCTTCCGCCAGTGCATAAATTGATTTCAATTGCACTTATATAAGAAGTAGAAGGAAGGCTTATATCCTCCAGGTTCAAAACCCCGATTTTGTTGAGGTGATTTATGTCCACTATGGCATAAACCACACAATCAAAATTTTGTCAATGGGTAAGTCTTACAGTTGTCTGCCTTCTGTCTGAATCAAGCGTGACATTTGCCTGTAATCTCTATGAACCTTGATTGTCTGTTTGAAATTATTGACCGCCTGCTAATTGAGAGCCACAATCGCCCCCTTAATTCCACAGAAAACCTGATTCTGCATGGCATTTGGCAGTATAGAACTTATAACCAAATGGCGATAGAGGCAGGTTATAGTCCCGGCTACTTTACCAATGTCGTTGCTCCAGAGTTGTTTGGGCGACTCTCCAAGGTCATTGGTCAGCGCGTAACCAAAAAAAACTGTCGAATGCTGTTGGAGACTTATGCCATCACCAAAGCAGCCCCAAAAACAAAACCTTTGAGACAAGACCTGACGCAATTTCCCCCCACAGTTAAGCAGGATAGGTCACCTTGCTACCCCAGTGGCTCAGTTCCTCTTGACTCTCCCTTTTACCTCGAACGTTCTTTCCTTGAGGAGCAAGTTTATCAAGAAATTGGGAAACCAGGAGCGCTAATCAGAATTAAAGCTCCTAGAGAAATGGGCAAAACTTCACTGCTGTTGAGGATTCTTGACTATGCGAACCGCCAGAGCTACTACACTATCAGCTTGAATCTAGAACAAGTCGAGCGGGCAATTCTAAGCGACTTGAATCAACTTTTGCGCTGGTTATGTGCCAACATCGCTCGCCAGCTTCAGCGTCAACCGATGTTAGACGAGTATTGGGATGAAGATTTGGGAAGTAAAATTAGCTGCACCCTCTACTTTCAGGAATATTTACTAAAGTCAATTAATGCTCCCCTGATCTTGGCGTTGGATGAAGTGAACTATATTTTCGAGTATCCCCAAGTAGCGAAGGATTTTCTACCTCTGTTGCGTTCTTGGTACGAAGAAGCGAAAAGACTGCCCGTTTGGCAAAAGCTTCGTCTGCTCGTGGTTCACTCAACAGATATTTATGTTCCTCTCGAACTTAATCAGTCTCCTTTCAATATAGGGTTACCGATTCAATTAGACACCTTCAGCCAAGAAGAGGTGCAGCAGTTAGCCCAACGCTATGGACTCAATTGGACAGATGGGGAAGGAGCCAGACAATTAATGGTAATGGTTGGGGGACATCCGGCACTTGTACACTTAGCACTCTATCATCTGGGTCGAAAGGAGATAACTCTGTCGCAACTGCTAGAAACTGCTCCCACTGCTAGCGGAATTTATTCTCATCATTTGCAGCGTCACTTGGCAACTTTGCAAGAACAGCCTGAGTTAGCACAAGCTTTTGATACCGTTCTGAATGCCAATGCAGCTGTTCCCTTAGATCCCATCCTAACTCACAAGTTAAGCAGTATGGGGCTGATTAAACTTTCTGGATCTCAAGCGATCGCAGGTTGTGAATTGTATCGGCGGTTTTTTACGAAAAAGAAACAGTAACATTTAATTTATTCACCATACTCCTTGTAGGAGACTTCCCAATACGGTTCGGTTCAGATCTAAGCAGTATTGTGTATTGATGATAGCTAACTTGAAATTCCATGTAGAAAATTAGGAGGCTAAACAAGTCGTTTGAAAACATGCCCTAAGGGCGATCGTGTGTAGCAATTATTTGGTGAAATGGTATTATATCAACTTCGGCTCATTATTTATAATAAAATCTATTAACACTAAGTTGGACTTACCGTGGAGAAACCCAACACAAGCTGAGAATTCATGTTGGGTTTCGTTCCTCAACCCCTACTACAGATATTATAAGCGTTTAACCGAACCTGATATTACATACGCTTGAAGTCTAGAAACCCTGTTTCTGAAATATCTTAATTTTCATTAATTTTTTCGATTTAGTCTTAATCAAGGTAGGAATAGTAATACATGACCTTCTCCACCTTTTAGGATAGACAACTAATGTATCTCGTGACGGAAGGCTTTAGAAAGAAGATTAAGTTACTTTGTAAGGGTAATAACAAAAAGCTTCAAAGTTAATGAAAAGCTTTGAAAAAATCAAGGAGAACAATTATGAGTTTAGAAGATCGCGCTAAAGCAGCTGCTAAAAACATCGAAGGAAAAGCTCAAGAAGCAATCGGAAATGTTTCTGGAGATCCAGAAGATAAAGCTGAAGGTAAAGCAAAGCAAGCTGAAAGCGAAGTACGTCACAGTGTTGAAGACGTAAAAGATAAAGTCAAGAAAAATATTGACTAGAACAAATGCCTTTTGCGTAGCGTTTAAGTAATCGGTCAGGGTGAATCGCTCTCAGCAAGCAAATGACAAGTGTTATAGCTTGATACGCTTTGGATAAGCCTGAATAGAAACCCGGTTTCTTCAAGAAACCGGGTTTCTGAAGAGCACTAACAACCCTCAACCGAAGCATATTGGAAACTACTCCTATCCCGCCTAAAGATTACCTAATCACAGGTATCACCAAGACACCAAGACTATCGGGAGGGGAGTAGGGTCAAAAATGGGGAGTTTTTGAAAGTTTTTTGGAGGCAAGAAAAATGGGTTGGCTTCAACAGAGCCGTAGAATATTGGTAGCTTCCGTTTTGATTTTAATCTTGACGATTACCACTGCTTGCTCGGGTGGTGCTGTAGCACAAGTCAATCGCACGACTAATCAGCCCGCAGTCAGCCGAGATGTTGCTTATGGAGAATTAGAGCGAGGAAATACCCCAAACGGAGAAAGTTTTGGTGATTGGGTTATCCAAGCATCAAAGGGATTAATTTCAGATGCTTACGTGCGTGACAACAATAAGCTTGGTGTCGTTATTTCCTCTCAAGTTCCTCCTAATGAAGTGCGTTCATTAGCAAAGTCTTTAGCTGAAGGTTTTCATCGGAACTTTCCAAAACAGGATTTAACAGTTCTTGTATTTGCACCAGATAAACAGCGAATTTTGACTGTTCAGTACGATGTGCAAACGAATCAACTTCAATATAGTTAGTGGTTAGTGGTTAGTAGATAGTGGTTAGTGGTTAGTAGATAGTGGTTAGCAAGTAACAACTAACAACCAACAATTAACAAGGAGATTTCAAAATGAGTAGTAGCGAACAATATA
The DNA here is from genome assembly GCF_000346485.2 of Scytonema hofmannii PCC 7110. NCBI lineage: Bacteria > Bacillati > Cyanobacteriota > Cyanophyceae > Nostocales > Scytonemataceae > Scytonema > Scytonema hofmannii. Next base: position 9,638,987 of record NZ_KQ976354.1, on the reverse strand, counting down.
GACGTCAAATCATGAAAGATTTGGCTCAAGGTGATGTTGAATCACTAGATGATACTTCAAACTCTTCAGGAACAGAGTACGAGAATTTTGATGATTTTGCCCAAAGGACAACAGCAGACGAAAGACGTCAGTTGTTTGGTCGGTCTTTACATCCAGACCGAATTCCTACCAATCAAATGGAACCAGAATTACAAAAGGCAATTTCTCAAATTAAACCGAATGAACGGGATGATGTAGCTCGTGCCTTTTTTAAGCATTTAAAACAAAGAGGTTTAGAAGACCGGCAATTAGAACAACAACTTGGTCTTTCTACTCACCATCCCGGTCGTATGAGTGCTGATGATGTGAGCAAACTTGCATCCTTCGCTTATCACAATCATCCTGATATTTTCCGCGAAGTTTTGGCAGAGCAACCAGGTATTATGAGATTTCTGAGCAATCCTGTTGTAGGAGCTATTTTGGGGCTAGCTGCAGCTAAGTGGTTGGGTGGTCGCCACCGATAAAGGTAGTTTGTTGAATTGAAAACGGATAGGCGGAAATTAGAACCCCGGTTTCTTGAAGAAACCGGGGTTCTGATAGGTTCCAACACCTTTTTTATGAAAGAATAGATATTATGCTGTTGCTAGCTGTGGAGTAGGACGTTTGCTGTTGCGAATCCCAGTTATTGCCTCAGCATAATCTTTGGCTTTGAAGACAGCAGAACCAGCCACGATCGCATTTGCGCCTGCTTCTAAAACTTGCCAAGTATTATTGCCCTTCAGCCCCCCATCCACTTCAATCCAGGGGTTGAGACCTCGTTCTTCGCAAGTTTGACGTAATTTTTGAATTTTGGCAACTACGCCAGGAATAAAGCTTTGACCGCCAAAACCGGGGTTGACGCTCATAATCAATATGAGGTCGCAAATGTCTAGAACATAATCAATCAGTTCTAGTGGTGTTGATGGGTTGAGTACAACACCGGCTTGCTTACCTAATTCTTTAATTTGACCGAGAGTACGGTGTAGGTGTGGTGAAGCGTTGTGTTCGCAATGGACTGAGATAATATCAGCGCCTGCTTTCGCAAAGTCTTCTACATACTTCTCTGGTTCCACAATCATTAAGTGGACATCCAGTGGTTTTTTCGTGACTGGACGAATCGCTTCCACAATCAGAGGACCAATCGTGATATTGGGGACGAAACGACCGTCCATTACGTCTACGTGAATCCAATCTGCACCTGCTTCGTCTACTGCTCGAATTTCTTCTCCCAGACGGCTAAAATCTGCTGATAGGATAGATGGAGCGATTACAATGGGCTTTGTAGATAGGGTTTGGGTCATGGCTAGTGGCTTTTTAAGCGTCCTCGTCTGTCAATATAGTAACAAAGGTTAGTGGTTAGTGGTTAGTAGTTAGTGGTTAGTGGTACTTCTCAATCATCAACAACTAACAACTAACAACTAACAACCAACAACCAACAACTAACTATTTATGGTGAACAAACACACTTGGATTATTTGGGGTAGTGGTGTTGCTTGTTTGAGTGCGCCCGTACTAGCTATTGCTTTGGACAGTCCTTTTGGAACTAATGGTATTGATGCTTTTAAGTTACACAAACCACCATATAATTTAACAGGTCGCAAGATAGCGCTCGGTCAGGTAGAAATTGGGCGTCCGGGTCAATTTGGCTTAGATAAGGCAGTTTCTAAGAATCGCTCCGTGTTCCTTGCAGGCGTATTTTTACGTAATGGACTGGCTAAATCAAATAGTGGTGTCGATCCGCATGCCTACAATGTCGCTAGTGTTATGGTAAGCCATGATAAAGCTCTGCCCGGTATTGCTCCACAAGCGCGTCTTTACTCCTCGGCGGTAGGGTCTGGTAAAAACTTGGGTCAACCAGAAGAATGTATGTCTGCACAGCATATCGCAGGACAAAATGGTGGAGATATTCGGGCTATTAATTTTAGCTTTGGCGAACCATTAAACCGCGACCCCCGCCCATCACCTACTTTAGATGGTAAAGCTCTGCTAACGCTGTGCATTGACTGGTCTAGTCGCGTTCACGATACCCTATATATTATTGCAGGTAATCAAGGCAAGGGAGGAATTCCTATCCCTACTGATAACTATAACGGAATGAACGTGGCTTTTTCATCTCGTCGTTCGGGAATTTTTAATAAAGTTGATGTTTCTAATTTGGCGGCTGTTAGCGAAGGGCTAGCTGTTCGACTGGCTGGGAAAGAAATTAATTTAGGTCCGCGTCGCGCGATCGCTTTAGTTGCGCCTGGTAATAATATCACTTTACTTAACCCAGATGGTAAATTGAATAAAGTAACGGGAACAAGCTTTGCTGCTCCTCAAGTGACAGCGACAGTCGCCTTATTACAAGAATTTGGCGATCGACAATTGCGTACAAAACGAACTAACTGGAGTTTAGATTCCCGTCGTCATGAAGTGATGAAAGCCGTGCTGATGAATTCTACAGACAAAATCAAAGACATTGGCAACGGTTCGCATTTGGGAATGACGCGGACACTTATTGATAAGCTTAACAAAGACTGGTTTGACTCTGATGCCTACAAAAACCCCAAAATTCCCTTAGATGCTCAAATGGGAACAGGTCATTTAAACGCATTCCGAGCTTACCAACAATTTAGCGCCGGTCAATGGAATCCAACACAACCTGTACCCAGTCTTGGATGGGATTACCGTACAGTTAATGCGTTATCTTATATAGATTATACAATAGCGAAACCTTTACAACAGGGAAGCTTTGTTGCTATTACCTTAAGTTGGGATAGATTAGTAGAACTTAACGATAAAAATAAGAACGGTCTATTTGACGCAGGAGAGGATTTTCGCGATCGCGGTTTAAACAATCTCGACCTTCATTTAGTTAAAGCAGACGCACGAGAAGGTATTGAGAGCGCGACTGTTTGTTCCTCAATCAGTGATGTTGACAGCGTAGAGCACATTTTTTGTCCCGTTCCTGCTACAGGTAACTACAAAATTCGCGTTCAGTCCCGTCAAAAAGTAAACGAAGCCACTCAAGCCTATGCTTTAGCTTGGTGGAGTGTAGGAGCGAGGTAAGGACTTTTGCCTATTCCTCTGCTATTATCCTCTCCATCAGGAATGCGCTTCATCTTCTCTCTCTTGACGGAATTTTTCTAACAATTGGGGAAAATGTTTTAGATCGTCAATCGATTGTGGGGCGGGATAAAACTCCCCAGTAGGTTCAGCGTTTACCTTGTCCATCAAGGCATAAAATGCTTCATCGTCATTTCGATGTTCGAGCATATAAGCTAGTAAATCTTTACGAGTCATCGCCTGAAAATTTGGCTTTGTCATAATAGCCTCCACAGTCCGTTACGATTGATGAGAATTGCTGTCTCCTCTCCCGCCAGAAAGAAAACTTGTCCTGTGCGTTCATCTACGCGAACAACATTAACAGGCAAGTACATCTTTGTTGCCCAGTAAGTCAAAATAAAGCAAGTTAATAGCTGTGCTGTCGTAGGAATAATTGACTCCTTGTTCCTTACTCTTTGTCAATCTTACAACGCTTTGCATCTAAATGGAGTGCGTCCCTCCCGTTTAATTGTGCTGCTGCTGTTGCCAAAACTGTAACCATATAGTGAATAAGTCACCTGAGATGCCATAGTCAAAACAAAGTCTCAGGAGATTGTGGAGTCAAATGAAGCGGAAAAGCAATGCTCGTGAAAATTTTTTGCAAAGACGCTATGGAGTTCGTCTGGGGAGACGCTATGTTCTGACTGCTGCTAGCGTTGTTCTTATGGGTGTTATAGGATGTTCGCAAATCGGGAATAATACGAGCGCGTATGCACAAACGAATCTACTTCGTTCGGAATCTCCCATGTCAAAACAGTCATCAACTCCTGACGACAAACTCGTTAATGCTAACACAAAGTTTGGGTTTAAATTATTTTCTGAAGTTCTGAATCAGGAGAGCGATCGCAATATTTTTGTTTCCCCCTCAAGTGTATCCATTGCTTTAGCTATGACTTATAACGGAGCAAGTGGTAGTACGAGAGAAGCAATGACAAAAGCGCTGGAGTTACAGGGGTTGACTTTACAACAAATCAACTCCTCTAACGCGGCGCTGAAGAAAAGTTTAGAAAATTCCGACCCGTTCGTAAAACTGACTATTGCGAATTCGCTTTGGGTAAATAGAGAGGCTAGTCTTGATCGAGAATTTATCCGAAGAAACCAAGATTTTTATACTGCTAGGATAGCCAATTTAAACTTTAAAGATGCAAATGCACCTAGTATTATCAATAGCTGGGTTAACGATAGTACTGAAGGAAAAATTAACAAAATTGTAGAAAGAATCGAGACCGATCAAGTTTTATTCCTTATTAATGCTATTTATTTTAAAGGTCGATGGTCAGATGAATTTGACAAAGACCAAACAAGCGATCGCCCATTTTACCTTGTATCGGGTCAGCAGAAACAACACCCTATGATGTCACAAAGAGGTGACTATAGATATTATGAGAATCAACAATTTCAGGCAATAAGTTTACCTTATGGTAAAGATGGTAACGTGAGCTTTTATATTTTTCTTCCCAAAGAGACATCTAGCTTAAAAAGCTTTTATCAAAATCTGAGTGCAGAAAACTGGGACAACTGGATGTCTCAGTTTAGTAAAAGAGAAGGATTTGTGCGCTTGCCTCGCTTTAAAATGGACTACGATATCACCTTAAATAAAGCTCTAACAGCATTAGGTATGGGCGAGGCTTTTAGTAATAAAGCTAACTTTTCTGCCATGGGTAAAAACCTCAAAATTAGCGAAGTTAAGCATAAAACATTTCTTGAAGTTAATGAAGAAGGCACTGAAGCTGCTGCTGCTACTTCTGTAGGAATAGTGCCATTATCAGCTAAAGTGCCATCTGAAGAACCGTTCAGTATGATTGTCAATCGCCCCTTCTTCTGTACGATTCGGGATAATCGGACAGGAAGTATTTTGTTTATGGGTTCAATTGTGGAGCCACTTTCTTAGGATTTATCTCATTGCGATTGCTTTGAGAACCAGAAGGCGATTCTGAAACAACGGGTGCAGCTACTTCTACAGAATGGTTACTTGATGGCGTCGTGATACTTTCATCAGCCGTACCTTGTGGTTGAACGCAGATGGTTTCTGTACCTTCAACCTCTTCCGTACTGCTAGATGCAGGACGCACTGCACTGAGAGCAGTTTTAATAACGACAGCTGTGGGTACTGCCACAATAACACCCAAAAGCCCTCCAATTCTCGCACCTGTCAAAACAGAAATCAGAACCCAAACGGGGTTTAAACCAGTAAAGCTACCTAAAATTCTAGGAGCAATTAAGTTTTCTAAAATTTGCTGGACAATCACTGCGGCAATCAGTACTCTTGCCCCCATTGAGAAATCTTGTAGGGTGACAATGAGCGTAGTCAGAGCTATACCCACAGATCCACCAAAAGGAACCAGAGCCATGATACCAATGGTTAAGCCAAACAGCAGACCAAATGGTACTTTTAGCCACAAAAAAGTGGGAATCAGGGCTGACGCCATACAGGTTGACGCAATTAATTGAGTAATAAAGAAATTTTGAAAACTCAGGCGTACTGTTGCTGAAAAAGCGTCACGAAATCTCGTGGGTAGCCAGTCTACCAAACTTTGCCACAACTCATCTCCGTGCTGCAAAAGATAGAAGGTCAAAACCATTGTTAAGAGAAAGTCAAGCAAGCTAGTCACTGTTATGACAGCCAGATTTAAAACTTGTCCGGATATCGCTTGCAATTGTCCCTTGACACGGTCATTAATTTGTACGACCAAAGCATCAAGGCTAATCGGTAAGCCAAGGCTTTCTGCTTTCTCATTTAACATCATCAACTGAGATCGCCCAGAATCAATTAATTCCGGTATACGAGCCACCAGTTGCTGGGCTTGAGTTAAAGCCAGTGGGATGAGAGTCACCCCCAAACCTAATAAAACCGATAAGGCGAGTAAAAACACTAAAACAGCTACTTGTTCTCTCCTAGCACCGTGACGCTCCATCCAGCTGACGGGATAGTTGAGCAGAAACGCTAGCACTGACGCACCGACTAAAATGACAATCAGCGAGTGGAAGTAATGAAAAATTGCAGAAACTGCCCAACCATTGAGCACAAGTAGTGGAGCGAACAGAGCGATAGCGCTAATTCGCGATAGAGGTGAGAGTGTTTGCCACCAGTCGAAGAGCTTGCGTGTCTGCATCTGCTGATTGCGGGATACAACTAAATAGAATTATTGTTTTACTTTTACGCTTATTATCTCTGACTACACTACCGGGATCATCCCCCTAACTTAGGATTACACATAAAAAAACGAAAAATTTTCAACAAAGTGATGATTCTTGAGTATGGAATAGGGAATTGAGTGCCGACATGGGGAAGAATATTGTCAATACCCAATCCCCAATATCCAATCCTATGACCAATCCCCAACCCCTAATCCCCAATCCCCCTTATCCCCAGAGGGGGCCCCACCTTCCCCAATCCCCCTTATCCCCAGAGGGGGACCCACCTTCCCCAATCCAAAATCCAAAATCCAAAATCCAAAATCCAAAATCCCCACAGCTACTTCTGTATTTAATTCCAATCATTGGTTTTTTCCCATCTTTGTGGACTCTCTACCGTCATCAAGGAACTCGGGAACAACTTGCGGTCAGTCGTCTGTCAATAACTTTGGCTTTTACCTGGCTTTTGGGATACCTCTTGTTAGCAACGGTCGCGGAAAGTTCAGATTTTTTAACACTGCGTCTACTTATTCTTAATAGCTTTCTTACCTCTGGATACTTTTTAGTTAGCACTTTGTTGATTGTTCGTATAGTTAAAGGCAAGTCTTACCGTCTATCTGGATTTAGTGAATTTGCCGAACGATGGTTGGGAAAATAATTGTCTTAAGAACCTTCATGAAAAATGATTTTCGGTGTTTTCACGTAATTTTCTTCTTCTTTGGCATTTTCTTCAAATCAGCTCTAGGCAAATCAAGTTTTCTATTGCCATACTTCAATAAAACATCTCCGGATTTACTAAAAAGTAGGAGAATTACTGCAATAAGTGTTTTGGTTAACACTCTAGTGGTAAATTTACCGCTAATAATCAAAAAGAGTTAGCTATTATAAGTCGATTTAGCTGTTTTTATAGTTAGACAGCATATTTTTCACTTTTTATCAGTAAGTGTGAGGAAGTCAGTGACCATTCAAAGAACTTCGGCGCAAGGAAACCACTCAGCATCCCGCCCCGACTCAAGTGATAAAAATATTCAAAACCATAGTTTGGGACGCTGGTTGTGGTTTTGGGTTGGGATGAGTGGGATTGCAATGGTGTCAGCAACAGCAGGAGCGCTGTTAGCGGTTTCTTTAACAAGTACACCTTTAATGCAAACAAACCTCAGCCCAGATGAAGCAGCAGTGTTTGATGGCGATCGCATCTCAGGGAATGGGCTGCGGTTTTCCGAATTAACCCGTCCTGTCAACATATTAGTTATGGGGATGAGCGTACTCCCACAGGATGTTCAGAACCCACCGAGTGAAAGCCTTAAGCTAGGTTATCATCCCCAAGTCAATTCTTTTGATGGACTAGCTGATGTCATGCTCTTGATCAGATTCGATCCAGAGAAGAAAAAATTAGTTATGCTTTCCATTCCTAGAGATACCCGTGCAAAAATAGAAGGGCATAATGCTAGGAAAATGAATGCCACAAATGTTCTTGGTGGACCAGCCTTAACTGCCAAAACTGTTAGTAACGTGTTGGATGGAGTAGGAATTGATCGCTATATTCGGATTAATGTTTTGGGAGTAGCCAAATTAATTGATGCCTTGGGTGGAGTCACGGTTTACGTTCCCAAGGATATGAAGTATAAGGATGAATCTCAACACTTATTTATCAATTTAAAAGCTGGAAAACAGCATCTTAATGGCGACCAAGCGTTACAACTTTTACGTTTTCGTCATGATGAAAATGGAGATATTGGTCGCATTCAAAGGCAGCAAATGGTGATGCGAGCCTTAATGGATCAATCACTTAACCCAGCTACTGTCACTCAATTACCTAAAATTCTTAACGTAGTTAAAGACAATATTGATACTAACTTAACAGTTGAGGAGTTATTAGCGCTAGTCGGTTATGGAGTCAGAACAAACCGCTCCAATATGCAAATGATGATGCTACCCGGTCGGTTTAGTCAACCAGGAGAGTTTGAAGCCAGCTACTGGGTACCAGATAAACAGCGTATCGATACTATGATGGCTCAGCATTTTGAAGTGAAATCGGAGTTGATACCTCTTTCTAGCGAGCCTGGTTCACTGCGTGTTGCTGTTCAAGACAGTACAGGTAGCCAGAATACCAATCTCCGACCTTTAATTAAGGCGCTGCAAAAAGCTGGTTACAATAACGTTTACATCGCTAAAAGTTGGGGCGAACCATTGGAAGTGACTCACATTGTTGCTCAACAAGGTGATGGTAACAGTGCTGAATCGATTCGCAATTCTTTAGGATTTGGGGAAGTGCGTGTAGAAAGTACGGGTAACCTCGGTTCTGATATCAGTATCCAAGTGGGGAAAGATTGGGTAGAAAAAATCCGCACGTTGGAAAACCCTGTTGCACCATAATTACAGGAAATTTTGAACCGCAGACGCACGCGGACAGACGCGGATAATTGATGGATAACTATCTGCGTTCGTCTGCGTGCATCTGCGGTTACTTTTTCAGTCCTAACTCCCAAATCCAATCTTGTAAAATTGGATTGATAACTTCAGGAGCTTCATCTTGCGGACAATGCCCAACGCCTTCTAAGGGAATAAACTTTTGTACTTGTGGATAATTAGCCAATTCTCTACCTAATTCAATTGGTTCCCAGGGGTCGGCTGCTCCCCATAAAATAATTGCAGGGCATGGAAGTTGAGGTAATAGGTCTTCGGGTAGAGGTCCGGTAGAATATGCGGTAAAGGCAAGGAACACAGCAACAGCACCAGGATCTTGTGCGGGTTCCATCAGAATATCTACTAATTCTTCTGTGACTGCCTCAGAATTAGCATAGGCTTTGAGGAGAATCTGCCGTACTGTTTTTGGTTTGGCAATTTGGTTGAAAAAGAAGTCTCCTATTGGTTTAATGGAGAGTACCTGTTGGAGTAGAGGTGCTCCATAGCGACGATGCCAGGGTAAAGTTACCCGTTTGCGATCGTGTAGCAGTCGCAGAGAACAATTGAGCAAGGCAACTCCCAAGACAAGTTCTGGATTATCCACTGCTGTTTGCATCACTACAATACAACCAACAGAGTTAGCAACTAAAAATGCTGGTTCGCCCACAACTTCACAGCAAAAGTCCGCAATTTGCTGTCCCCACGTTTCAAAAGTATAGAAAATTTTTTCTCCCGGTTTTGGTTTTGCCGAACCACCAAAACCAATTAAATCAATCGCAAACACACGGCAATTTTCTGCCAGTGAAGGTATATTTTTTCGCCAGTGCCACCATGAAGCGCCAAAGCCATGTACTAAAACAACAGCAGGTCCGGAGGTTCCCTGGGTTTGATAACAAATGGGAAACCCTTGCCAAATCCAGGTTTTTGTTGATATAAATTCTGAGGTGGAAGCAGAGGAGGTCATGAGAATTGGGTTGTTAGTACAAGGAAGATGTGTAGCCGTTTATCGCGGACATTTCTGTCTTTATTTTGACGCAGTTGATGTGCAATAGCACGCTTCTTTTTCGGAAACAGAACTAGGCAAAGGATAAAATCAGGTTATATCCTAATTTTAAAAAGCTTGTATTGATAATTTCCGCGTATGGCAGGACATAGTAAATGGGCAAATATTAAACGCCAAAAGGCAGTGGTAGATGCAAAAAAAGGCAAGACTTTTACTCAACTGTCACGTGCAATTATTGTCGCGGCCAGAAGTGGAGTACCCGATCCTGTTGGCAATTTTCAATTACGTACTGCTATTGAAAAGGCAAAGGCTGCAGGAATTCCCAATGATAATATCGAAAGGGCGATCGCTAAAGGTGCTGGTACGTTTGCAGGCGATAATTCTAGTTTAGAATCAATTCGCTATGAAGGATACGGTCCTCTTGGAGTTGCTGTTCTCATCGAAGCACTGACAGACAATCGAAACCGAACTGCGGCTGACTTGCGTACCGCCTTTAGTAAAAATGGTGGAAACCTGGGTGAAACAGGCTGTGTCAGTTGGATGTTTGCCCAGAAAGGCGTTTGTACGGTGCATGGAGTTGTGGATGAAGAACAGCTTTTAGAAGCATCCTTAGAGGGCGGTGCTGATACTTATGAGATGACTGAGGATAAAACGGCTGAGGTATTTACCGAAGTGCCAATTTTGGAAAGCCTCAGCCAAACCCTTAAAGAAAAAGGTTTTCAGGTGAGCGATGTTGAATTACGCTGGATTCCCGGTAATAACGTAGAAGTCACAGATTTAGATCAAGCGCGATCGCTTTTAAAGTTAATCGATTCTTTGGAGGGTTTGGATGACGTGCAAAATGTTACTACTAACTTTGATATGTCAGAAGAATTGATGATGACCAGTGACCAGTGACCAGTGACCAGTGACCAGTGACAAATGAAATTTTGGAAAAGATTGTATGTCTGAAATGTTGCATTAAATATGCACTGTCAAGGTGTTACAAAGCGTGGTATTATGAAACACCAACAATTAAATAACGTTTAGTTCCATCCCAATCATTAAAAACTCGTTACCAAAACTCGTTACCAGGTTTGTAAACCACACCGAGCAAACAACTATGACAATTATTAGATATTTTTATCCCGGATCGGCGAACAGACTGTTATCTAGCAATCCATATGCGCCTGTTAAATTGAGTGAGAATTTTTTTACACATTTAAATTGGATGAAACTATCTAGCAGTGCTACAAGCCCTTTTTTGGCTGTAGCCTTAACCTTGTTTGTTCTCGGTGTGGCAGAACAAACTCTAGCCGCTCAGAAAGTAGGAAGTGATGGACCTGAAGTTGCTAGCATTCAAAGATGTTTAAAACAATTAGGGTATTTTAACGGTAAGGTAACAGGTAAATTTGCTTCCAAAACACGGGAAGCTGTCAAAAGTTTTCAACGAGACAATAGGCTTCCTACTGTCGGGGTGGTAGGTAACCAAACGCAACAACTTTTGCGATCGCAGTGTCAAAACCGAATTTCTGGTGGTCGTGTCGGTGAGGGTTTGCGACGGGGTAGCAGAGGTGCATCCGTCAGAAGATTGCAACAAGATTTGCAACGGTTGGGACATTTCAACGGTGATATAACAGGTTATTTTGGCTCAGAAACAGAGCGAGCCGTCTCTCAATTCCAACAATCCAATGGCATCAGATCTGATGGTATTGTTGGTACGAGAACAAAAGAAGCTATTCGTGTCAGTTTAAACCAACCCGATTACCCACCAAATCAACCCGGTTATTATCCATCAAACCAACCCGATTACCCACCAAATCAACCCGGTTATTATCCATCAAACCAACCCGGTTACCAAGATAACACTAGTGGTTCCTATTTAAAACTGGGTGATTCAGGTCAAGAAGTTAGAAAATTGCAAGAAGACTTGCAGCAATTGGGTTATTTTCGTCCAAATCCCACGGGAAATTATGGTCCTGCAACTCAGGAAGCTGTAGAACGTTTCCAACAAAATTATGGACTGACACGCAGTGGTGTTGCTGACTCACAAACCTTAGCCAGAATATCAGATGCTTTGGCAGGAGGGACAAATTCTGCAAATTCTAATTGTTCAGTTAATCAAGGTGATATTTGTTTGGGTGAGAGGAGTCAGCGTGTCGAAATAGTACAACGGCGTTTGCAGGATTTAGGATTGTTTCAAGGTAGAATCACCAACTATTATGGTCCGGCAACTAGGAATGCTGTAAGTCAATTTCAAAGAAATCGCGGACTCGAAGCGAATGGATTTGTCGATTATCAAACTTGGCAAGCGTTGGGATTGAATAATCCAGGAGGTTACCCTGGTAGTTCTGGTGGTTATCCCGATCTTTCTGGCAATGGGGGCAATTCCCCTGAATGGACTCCCGGACGTGAAAATCGCTATGTGGTCATTGTACCAATTCGCAGTTACGACACTTTAAGTAGAGTCCGTCAATATGTACCCTCTGCTTTTCAAGCAGACTCGCGACTGGGTACTTATGTTAATGCCGGACAATATAACAGTCGTTCGGAAGCAGAAAAACAGTCTGACTATTTGCGATCGCAAGGTCTAGATGCACGCGTAGAATATTTTTAATCAGTGACCAGTGACCAGTGACCAGTGACCAATGACCAGTGAATCTTTTCTATTGAAAGAATTTTCTCTTTCAAGAGGAAGATGTGTTGCTGGTCACAAATAATGTTTAAATAAAGAAGTTTAAATTTTGAAAAAAATATTTTGTCAAGCTTCCATCAAAATAGTATAGAGGTGCAAAATGCTATCAGAGAAAGAAGCGATCGGGATACTTGAAGAAAATAATATGAAGCCTAGTACACTTCAACAACAAGGAAAAAGGACGTTAGTTGCCAAACTGACTAATGGGTATTCATTTGTGATCAAGAAAGATGAGTCAATGCCCGGTTATTTGTGTGCTTATCTCAACTCCAATAAAAATGGAGATTTAATGACATGGAACAGAATTAATAAAAATTCTTTGCTGTTAGCTATTAAAAGTGTACATGAATTTCTGGGAATTCAGCCTCAATGGAAAGTGGAAAGCGATCGCTTGATGACTCCTGTGACTTTTGCGTTTTTATCTTTACTTATAAGTACAGGATATCTCTTTGGTAGCAAGCTAGCTTACTGCAACGCCCAGAACTCAGAGATGTATTTGTCCCAACCCGAACAGTTATCAGTTATTAGTAAATAAAAATCTTGTATCTTGATGGATCTTGTATCTTGATGGATTTTGTATCTTGATGGATCTTGTATCTTGATGGATCTTGTATCTTGATGGATCTTGTATCTTGATGGATCTTGTATCTTGATGGATCTTGTATCTTGTGGTACGGGCGTCCCCGCCCGTCCTAAATTAAGGTTTGCCAGTCCACTGCAAAAAACCCGACTTCTCAAAGAAGCCAGGTTCTAGAACAACTTGGTCACTGGTCACTGGTCAAGTGTTAATAATGACTACCTGACTTGCGATGATGTACTGCAGTCACACCCTCATTATCTAGCAACTTACCATCTTTGACAGTTGCATAAATCAGCCAATGATCGCCGCATTCCATACGGTTTGTTACAGTACACTCCATATATGCAAGCGCATCAGTCAGGATTGGACAACCATTTTCAGCTTCTGCTGTTGCAACATCAACAAATCGGTTTTGTCCAGGACCAAAGGGTTTTAGAAAGTGCTTCATCAAACCCAAGTGATTGCCTTCTTTTAAAACATTAAGAACAAATTTGTTGCCAGAGTATGTTAGTGATTCCACAGCACGGTCTTTAGCCACCGCAACGGTCAAAGCAGGAGGATTAAAGCTTGCTTGAGATACCCAAGAAGCTAACATGGCACTGGAGATATCGTCTTGTTTTGCTGTCAATACACACAGCGAACCAACAATTCTACCAACAGCTTGTTCTGTTGTTGTAGCTGGTACACTTTGGGAACGCACTTTTTTGGCTTTCTTAAGTGCTTGGGCAAAGTCGGTTCCTGCTTCTTCACACATTTGTAGGGTGGTATCATTTGGTTTGAACTTAACTCGGATGGTTTCAAAACCAAAACGATAGCCTGCGTCCTTCAGCTTATCTTCTAGGAAATCAACTGCTTCCCCACTCCAACCAAAAGAACCAAATACACCAGTGAGTTTGTTGTTAGTTGCAGTTGAGAGAACAATCCCCAACGCGGTTTGAATTGGTGTTGGTGCGTGACCGCCGAGAGTTGGAGAACCAATGATAAAGCCAGCTGCTTTTTCTAAGGCTGTCCGGATTTCCTCCGGTTCGGCAACTTCGCAATTTATTGATTCTACCGCAACGCCAGCTTTGGTAATACCACGAGCGATCGCTTGGGCTAGAGTTGCCGTATTCCCGTAAGCGGAAGCATAAATCAATGCAACAGAAGTATCTTGAGATGTTTGCTGTTGACTCCACTGGCGGTAAGCTTTTGTCAGATCGAGCAAACCATAGCGTACCAAAGGACCGTGTCCGGTTGCATACACTCTCACCGGAAACTCAGAAAGTTTTTCCAAGGCTGTCTCAACCTGACGAGCATGAGGAGCCATTAAGCAATCATAGTAATAGCGTCGATCTTCTTGAAATATCTCCCAACCTTCGTCAAAGACTTGGTCACCACAAATATGCACTCCAAATAACTTATCTGTGTAGAGAATTTCTGTTTGTGGATCGTAAGTACAGAGTTGATCTGGATAGTGAGGGTTAGGAGTAGGAATGAATTGTAAAAGATGCTCTTTCCCTAAGTCAAGAGTGTCTTCCCCTCGCATCACAAGAACTGGTAAATCTGGGTTTTCCAAAGCACCGCGCAAATTGATTGCTCCTGGGTTAGAACAAACAAAGGTAATTTGAGGTGCAATTTCAAGCATTGCTTTTAAAGTTGCTGCACGGTTGGGATTAACATGACCCAAAATCACATAATCAATCTCTTGTAAATTAAACCGCTTCTGCAGTGCATCCAGATAAATTTCTGTAAATGTTTCTCCTGGAGGATCGATGAGAGCAGTTTTATCTCCTTTGATTAAATAGGAATTAGCTGTTGTACCTTTAGCAAGAGCATATTCAATTTCAAATCTTAGGCGAGTCCAACTGCGAGAACGGAATACAGTTGTATCTGTGGCAATGGGGAGGACTTGAACGTCACGGGGTTTTGTGGAAGACATAGCGATTTTGGATTTTAGATTTTGGATTTTGGATTAAGGAATTTGGGATTTTTAATTCTGATTTTGGTTTTCGGATTTCGGATTATTTCTAAGGCTAGATTTTCCAGGTCTTAGATTTTAGATTATTTCTAGTGTTAGGTTTTTAGGATTTGAGATTTTTGATCGATCAAAAATCTCAAATCCCCAATCTAAAATCTCAAATCCCTCAATCTAAAATCCAAAATCCAAAATCCAAAATCTAATAATGATTTCCAACCTTACGATGGTGAACGGCGGTGAGGGCTTCTGTCTTGCTCACCCGTCCTGCGTAAACCGTGCTGTATACAATCCAGTGATCGCCACCGTCCATTCTACTGACCACTTCGCACTCCATATATGCCAAAGCTTCTGTAAGGATGGGTGCTCCATTTTCTGCTGATTGGGTTTTGACTCCTTCAAAGCGGTCAGCACCTGGAGCAAATCGTTTGAGGAAGTGCTTCATCAGGCGTTGGTAGTTGTCTTCTTCTAAGACGTTAAGTACAAACTTATCGCCCACTTGCATCAGCGATTCAATTGCCCTGTCTTTGGCAACCGCTATTGTTATGCCTATGGGTTTGAAACTGGCTTGGCTGACCCAAGACGCTAACATGGCACTGGATACATCGCCCTTTTTCGCAGTGATAATGTACAGCCCGCCACTGATTCTACCTAAGGCTTTGTCGAGGTCAGCACCTAAAGATTTCATCTGCTTGATGCTGCGATCGCGTGTCACCCACTGTCCTAAGTCTGTTCCTGCTTCTTCACAAAGCTTGTAGGTGTTTTCTGTGGGCGTTTGTTTAATCCGAATCGCTGGGAACGCTGTTGTTAAACCTAAATTCCGGAATTTACTTAGTAATGGGTCAATTGGTTCGTCATCTCCTCCGCCTGACTCAAAGATTCCGACTGCTTGTTTCTCGTTCACAGAACCTAAGATGGTACTGAGAGCACCTTGAATCTGAGTTGCATCTGAAGCTGGAGACATTCCAACGACAATTCCACCACAGCGACTGACAAGCTCTCGCAATTCTACCAAGTCACTAACGGCACGTAAGTCTATCAGTTCAACAGCAACGCCCGTTTTTGTGATACCCAAAGCTATTGCTTGAGCTAGACGATAGCTATACCCGTAATCTGAGGTATAAAAGACCCCGACTGTTGTTTCTGCTTTAGTTTGTGTTTGGCTCCAATTGCGGTAGCGTCCGGTTAATTCTTCAACATTGTGATATAATAGGGGACCGTGGCCTGTGGCAACTAAGCTAATCTTTTCCAGTTCAGCCATGCGCTTGAGCGCAGATAAGACCGAGCGGGCATTAGGAGCCATCAGACATTCATAGTAATATTCAAAATCAGCTTCAATCGCTTTTAAATCTTCGTCATAGGTACTGTCCGAGCAGTAGTGCAACCCAAAAGCGTCACAGGTGAAGAGAGTTTGGGTTTTGTGGTCAAAGGTAAAGATGGTGTCAGGCCAGTGTAAATTGGGTGCAATCACAAATTCTAATTCGTGTCCGTTGCCTAAATCCAAGCGATCGCCATTTTTCACAATTTGGCGCTTGAAAGGCTGATGCACTAAATTTTCCAGAAATTGAATAGCGACTTTCGAGCCAACAACAGTAATCTCTGGAGCAAGTTGTAACACATCTTTAACTAAACCACTGTGGTCTGGCTCGGTATGGCTGATAATTAAATAACTGATATCGGCTGGATTAACCAAACCTTTTAGGGTATCTAAAAACAGTTGGCGAAACTTTTCGTGAGATGTATCCACCAATGCTGTGTGCTCACCGCGTATGAGGAATGAGTTGTAGGTAGTTCCATTTTGCAGACCGAACTCAATATCAAAGCGGTCTCGGTCCCAATCCAGAGATCGAATTGCCGTTGTGTCGGAAGCAATATCGACTATCTGCATGGTCAGCCTTTTGTTAGTTTTTTCGGTGAGTGCTACCATAATATCCCCTCCTAAGCGAATGAGTATTTATTACTCTGCTTCTATTGTGCCACGAGTTTTTTGTAACGTTTTATGAAAATTTATATTATTTGGTTAAAAAAAGTTTATGAGAGGGAGTGGGGAGTGGGGAGTAGGAAGAATGGCAAACAGTACTTTATGGCTGGCATTGATGATAGGGAATTCTCGACTGCATTGGGCGTGGTTTACAGGCAAATCAGACATTTCTGCTTGGGACACAGACCATTTGCCACCAAAAGTTATACATCAATTATCTAACTGTAAAACATTAGAGGACTTCATAACCCATTTCCCCCCCTCCCTCACTCCCCTCCTCCCCCACTCCCTACTCCCTACTCCCTACTCCCTACTTCTAGCTTCTGTGGTTCCTAGTCAAACAGAACTCTGGCAATCTTACCCAAATGTTCGCGTTATCACCTTAGACCAAATCCCCTTACAAGGTCTTTATCCTACACTAGGAATCGATCGCTCCCTAGCTTTGTTGGGTGCTGGGCAGAATTGGGGTTTTCCCATGTTAGTTATTGATGCGGGAACAGCACTAACTTTTACAGGTGCAGACGCTAACAAACGTTTAGTTGGCGGCGCAATTCTTCCAGGGTTAGGTCTACAGTTTAAGACGCTTGCTCAAAAAACTGGACAATTACCAATGGTTGAACGACAAGAGCAACTTCCACAACGGTTTGCTTTAAAGACTGAAGAAGCAATACAAAGTGGAGTTATCTATACTCTAGTTGCTGGAATCAAAGATTTTGTTGAGGCGTGGAGGCGGGATTACCCTGAGGGGAAGATTGCAATGACTGGAGGCGATCGCACCTTGTTAATAAACTATTTGCAATCCCAGTTTCCTGAGATTGCAGCACGGTTCTATGTGGAACAGAATTTGATTTTTTGGGGAATGCGAGCAGTACTTACTAGAGTTTAGAGTCAAATATAGGCTTTTAGTAATTCATAATTAAAATTTCCTTAATTAGTTTCCGCTTTGAAGCATCACAATTTATATTGCGTACAGCCATGACTCTTTCAATACGATAACCTGCATAGGAATTATCAAAAAAATTATCGTTAACATCTTCATTTTTTGGATCGGAGTTACTTAAAAGTAATTTAGCTCTCTTTGCATCAAGAGATTTGAAAAAGTCTCGCAGTCGCAATTGTTCAGAATCATCAAATATATTTTGTGAATATGAAGTAAAGTTAGACGTTTTACTAATTGGTCTATAAGGTGGATCGAAATAAACAAATGTATTACTATCTACAGATTCTTCACACTTACTAAAGTCTCCATAATGAATTTGAGTCTTTTTAAGAGCTTCAGAAACAGCTTTTAAATTTGTATGATCGCATATATTAGGGTTTTTATATCTACCTACTGGAACATTAAAACTTCCGTTTGAATTCACTCTAAAAAGTCCATTGAAACAAGTACGGTTTAGAAAAATGATTTGTGCAGTTCTCTCAATCCATTCTGAATTATATTTGGTTGAATCTATTTCTTTGCGTCGCCAATTAAATTCTGCCCTCACTTGATAAAAGTATGTTTTTCTTTCCTTATCATCAAGAGATAAATACTTATTTTGTATATCTAATAAAAGTGAAATTAGTTCCTCTACACTGCATTGAATGGTTTTGTATGCTATGACTAATTCAATATTAATATCAAAAATAAAAACTTCTTGAATTGGATAGTTTTGAACCAGATGCAAGAAAACTGCTCCACCTCCAACAAATGGCTCTACGTATTTTTTTATTGAACCCTCTGCTAATTCATTGGGAAAAAAACTATTCATCTGATCGAGGAGTTGACCTTTCCCTCCCGCCCATTTTAGAAAAGGTTTTGCTACCATTGATTTTTCTAAGATAAACATATTGGATATTTTAAATATAGTTCATTTGTATCGGAACGTTATTTAGAATATGATACATTTAACTTAGTAGTTTTATACAACGCTCTTTTGCTCACTTTTAACATAACCAATCTGTTCAGCCTTGAGCTAAGCATCATTGGTGTAATTGGGAGAAGCAATATCATCTACAAAATCTGAAAGTCCAAGCTTTGAAGGACTTGCTCGAAAATACTCCACCTAACATCACCAGACTTTGATGCAGAACAGCCAAGTGGGGGTACTTAAAGGAAAAACGTAACCTGTGAAGGTTTTGATAGGTCCCTATATTATAGTTGACATCGCACTTGACCGCAACCTGTTTTTTAGTTTGTGGAATACCACGAGGTCGAAGGCTAAGGTGTTTAAACGTGCATTGTGTCCCTCAAGTTGGCGTATTACCTTTGCCAGTTTTATGGATGAAACGAGTAGCTGACTGTCCTCTGAACGGGTAATTCTAGCACCATTGCGGGAAGCTTTAACCAAAATCTGGGAAGATGCACGAGGCGCACAAGTTAAGAAAATTAGCTTGCTCAGTTTAAGGGTTTTTGATAGTGGTGATGGGTTTAAACTGCTTGGCGCAATTAACACTGTCTCAGGTGCAGATAAACAAGTCAAACTGACGGCTGAATATGAATCGCAACCAATTACATTTATGCCCGTACTATACGTTGTCCTTATTGCGAAGGCATTATCCCTCTTTCTCCTAACTGGAAACTAGCACCTGATGGCACAGGAGTACGCTTAAAGCCAGATTTAAATAAACGCATTTGTGAATTTGAAATCGTTAGTAAAAGCAAAGACCAATCAGCAGGTACAGTTAGCAAAGGTGATGCTCAGTGTCCCTATCCTGATTGTAATCGAGTTGTTTCAGGTGATGAGATAAGATCTCAAGCACAAGCAGGAGAAATGGGCGATCAATTATTCGCTATCGTATATAAAGAAAGAATAGAAACACAAACTAAAACAGGTAAAATTAGAGAAAAATGGGAGAGGGGATACCGCGTACCTCCACATACTGATGATAATTTAGTAGCAATTAAGGAAAAGCTAGTAGAAAAATTAATTGAATGGGAAGCTTAGAATTTTGTTCCTACCGAGGAATATCTTCCTATGTTTGCTGATCGTTCAAGAAATTACGGTGTTCGATATTGGAGAGATTTATTTAATCCTCGTCAACTTCTTTGTCATGGGACAAGTGTAGAAGTATTCCGAGAATTATTAGAAAAAGAAGAACTACAAGGAACGTTAGATGAAACAACTAAAGCAGCATTTATTTATTTAAGTTTTGCTTTAGATAAACTGCTGAATTATAACTCTCGAATGTCTGTATGGATGCCAACAAGAGAAGTTGTGGCAAATACTTTTAATCGTCATGATTTTGCTTTTTGTTGGTCTTATGCTGAAATGGCACCCTTAATTACTGGACTAGGTTATGATTGGGCGATCGCACAAACTGGAAAATGTATTGAAGAACTTATCGAGTTAAGTCGTCCAGACATTGACATCAAAAAAGCTAGCAGCAAAAGCAAGCAACTCGATCTAAAGCTAACAACTTCGTTTACCTGTCCCAATATTACCATTACTAACGACTCTGGAGATAATCTCGTTCATTTAGAAGATAGCAGCGTAGATGCTGTTGTCTTCGATCCTCCCTACTATGACAACGTAATGTATGCGGAATTAAGCGACTTCTTCTATGTTTGGCTTAAACGTACAGCAGGTTATGTTTACCCTGAATTCTTCACTCGTCAACTGACAGATAAAGAAAACGAAGCGGTAGCTAACCCTGCTAAATTTCAAGGAGAAAAAGGCGCAAAAGCATTAGCTACCAAAGACTATCAAGAACGCATGGCAAGTATTTTTGCAGAATGTCGCCGCGTTCTTAAAGAAGATGGAATTCTCACTCTCATGTTTACTCATAAAGCCCAAGGTGTGGAAGTGTTACCTGTTTCCATTACCTACACGGGCTTTGCAGGAGAAGAAGGAGAGGTAGCAGAAGCTGCTAAAGATTTTGATGTCTTAGAAAGCTTGCGTCGCTTAGCTTTTAGCGAAAAAGTTGCACGACCCAAACAATTAGAATTGTGGCTCAATATTCAAATAGCGTAGGAAATTGAATTATGAAGAATCAAAAAGACGGAAACTCTTAGCAAAATTTTCTTATGCATGAGTTATTTTCAATATATTTGAAGAGATTTGCACTAAGAACATTTTTATTTAACGAATAAAATATAGCAATCCTATCTGATTTGTGTAAATTCGAGTGTTCAGATCCCCGACTTCTTTGAGAAGTCGGGGATCTAACTGTTTGCAAATGATTTAGGATTGCTATAGTTGTTCAATCGCCTGATATCTATGCCGAATTAGGAAAAAAAGAAATCCAAATGTTGCAAGAAAAAGAACCGAAGTTATTGGAGTCTGGTCAAAGTAGTCAGTGAATGTTAAAGTGGGACAGAAAAAAGCGAACTTTAAACCTTGTGGAGTTTATGAGCTTAATCTTTCCACCCTCAATCTTGAACTACAGGAAGGAGATCGAGAATAATGCTAACCTTCGATGAACTTTGGGAATTCCTCACTATCCAAGACGAAAGTACAGAAATCGAAGCCAAGAAAGCATCAGAAGTAGGTAAAAGTTGCTGGGAAACCATTAGCGCATTTGCCAATGAACCTGGTTTAGGTGGCGGATACTTGCTCCTTGGGATTAAATCTCCACAAGACAGTAACAACAATGAGTATGAAATCGAAGGAATCATTAACCCTGACAAAATTCAAACAGACTTATCTAGCCAATGTAGCGAAGTTTTTAACATTCCCATTCGTCCTTATATAGAGCTCGCTATCAAAGACGGTAAAACCATAATTGTTGCTTTTATCCCCGAAGCCCAACCTTCAGAAAAACCTATTTATATAAAAAATCAAGGGCTTCCTAAAGGTGCATACAGACGCATTTCCTCTACTGACCAACGCTGTACTGAAAAAGACATAGAACGGTTCTATCAAGAACGCAGTTATCAAACCTATGACACTACACCAATCCCAGACGCTACCTTCGATGATTTAGATCCAGAAGCGATCGCCGCTTATCGCAGAGAAAGACAAGCCGTAAACTCTAACGCTAGTGAACTCGGTTATGAGGATCGGAAGCTACTTTTTGCCCTAAATGTGCTCACCAAACATCCCACTCAAAAAGGAGAATATTGCCCCACTATAGCCGGATTAATCTTATTTGGAAATGCGATCGCCTTGCGACGCTACTTCCCCATGCACCGTATCGACTACATCCTTGTAGAAGGTAAAGAGTGGGTTTCAGATCTGGATAAGCGTTATCAAAGTATCGAAATCCGCGAACCCCTACTATTAGCTATTCCCAAATTAATCACCCTTGTCCTTAACGATCTCCCCAAAGCCTTTAATCTTGCAGAAAATGACATTCACCGCCGAGAAACCCCCCTGATTCCCCGTAAAGTGATCCGAGAGGCGATCGTTAATGCCTTAATGCATCGTAACTATCGAGAATGGAGTCCTGTCCAGATTATTCGCTTTTCTGACCGTCTAGAAATTCGTAATCCTGGTTATTCTCTTAAACCTACAGATGAATTCGATCAACCTGGTTCTAAAACTCGTAACGAAAAAATTGCAGCAGTTCTCCATGAAGTAAACATTGCAGAAACAAAAGGATCTGGAGGTCGGGTGATGTTAGAGAAAATGCTAGAAGCTAACTTGACCCTACCTTTGTTTGTTTCCAATCGCGATAGAGATTATTTTCACGTTACCCTTTTTACTCATCATCTCCTTGATGGAGATGATATTGAATGGCTGAAACAATTTAAAAATTACGCATTAAGTAATGATGAAGTCAAAGCATTGGTTCTATTGAGCCAAGTGAAGATTATTAATAATTTTATTTACCGTTTCACTAATGATGTTGATACTCTTACAGCTAGTCAACACCTGAGACGCTTACGGGATGCCGGACTACTACTACAACAAGGCAAAGGATCGGCTACTTGCTACATTCTTAGCCCTGAGTTTCAATCAAAGGATGAATCAGAGGTAGATAAATCTAATTTAGACAGTAGTACACCTGATAGGAAAAGCTTATCTAGACAGTTGGAAAACCCTAACCTGGATAGTAGTACACCTGCTAGAGAAAGCTTATCTGGACAGTTGGAAAACTCTAACCTGGATAGTAGTACACCTGCTAGAGAAAGCTTATCTGGACAGTTGGAAAACTCTAACCTGGATAGTAGTACACCTGCTAGAGAAAGCTTATCTGGACAGTTGGAAAATTCTAACCTGGATAGTAGTACACTTACACCTGAACAACTGACTCTTGAATTATTTACTCCCAATAAAAAAGATTCATTGGAAGAGCGATTAACGAAAATAGGTAAACGAAACGAACCAGAGGAAATCAAAAGTTTAATCCTTGAGTTGTGCGAACTAAAAAGTCGCGCATCTAGTGAATTAGAATCTTTATTAAAACGAAATAGAAAATATTTATTAGACCAGTATTTAAAGCCTTTAATTGATGAAGGATTGCTTGAATATACAAATCCTGAAAAACCGAACGCTCCTCATCAAACTTACCGCACTATTCAAAAATAAATCGTATTTTTATCCTAATTATGCCTAAACCAGAGGAAAACAAAATTATTTACAGCTTTATTTATTACTACTTGTATCCAAGAAATCGGATGAAAAATTATATTTTGTATGGGATGAAACTGTAGTTAAATGCACGCTTACATTCTAATGCATAAAAATCTATGAGTTTACTTACAGACTACACTTGGCAAACTAAATATGACTCTGACACTTTGAGCTTAATTAAAGAGTTTTACGAACCTGCTTTGAATTGTGCAGTCAGATACGATCGCTCTACAGGATTTTTTTCCGCTCGCATCCTCACCCTCGCCGCATTGGGAATTGAAGGTTTAATCCGCAATCATGGAGTGATGCGGTTAATCATTGGCTGTACTCTTCAAGAAAAAGAAGTAGACTCCATCGCACGAGGTGAAAAACTCAGAGAAGTCATAGATCGTTCCCTGTCTAATTCTCCTCTAGTTGCAGAAAATGATGAAGAAGCAGACGCACTAGAACTCTTATCCTGGATGATTGCTCGTGGTTATTTAGAAGTCAAACTTGCCTTACCCTGTAGTCTAGATCGCCAACCACTTCCCATACAAGGTATTTTTCATGAAAAAGCAGGAGCGATCGAAGACAAAGCGGGAAACCGACTAGCCTTTAATGGCAGTGTTAATGAAACAGCCAAAGGTTGGACAAGCAATTGGGAAAGCTTTCACGTTTTCACTGACTGGGGCGGGACAAAAACCTATGTAGATGATGAAGAGCGTGGATTTGCTAAATTATGGACTAATCAAGCCAAACGCTTTCTGGTAATGGATGTTCCCACTGCAGTACGAGAACAACTCTTGAGGTATTTACCACCTAACGATCAAAAACCGAAACGCTTGGAAACAAGTCCAGAGCTAGAAGCGAGTACCCTAAATACTGTAGAGATTGGATCTATTGATACTACAACTGAAACCAATAATCAGCCCCCAGACTTGCAAGAACAATTCAAACAAATTTGGAGCATGATTCAATATGGAGCAGCAATTCCAGGTAGAGGCGATCGCGTAGGCGAAGCCACCTGTGCAATAATACCCTATCCTCATCAAATTAGCGCTTTTCAGCGTCTTTATCAAAATTGGCCTCCCAAACTCCTCATAGCAGACGAAGTTGGCTTAGGAAAAACCATTCAAGCCGGCTTGCTCATTCGTCAAGCTTGGTTAGCAGGAATTGCCAAGCGGATTCTCATTCTTGCTCCGAAAGCGGTTCTGACTCAATGGCAAATAGAACTCAATACTCCTCGGTTAACAATGATTGAGGTCTCAGAACTAGCTCTTAACCGCAAACCGTTTTTCACGGAGAGCGAATACAATGTTTAGTAAATAAAGACTAGGTTATCAAATGCAAACCTTAAAAGCTATTTATGAAAATGGTGTGTTTCGCCCTTTAGAAGAACCTGAATTGATTGAAGGGCAATTTGTCCAACTGATAGTTGAACCTACTACTCCTCTTAGTCCTCAAGATATGCTACAACTCGCTGCTCAAGTTTATGAGGGATTGTCAGCAACGGATATTGACGAAATTGAAGAAATCGCCTTGAATCGAGACAATTTTTTCTCTGATAGAACTGAAGCATGAGCCAAGATCCAGTTCTTTTAGATACTGATACGCTGTCAGTCATTCTGCGCCAAAATCCTCTTGTCCTTGCTAAAGCACAATCATATTTGGCGCAACATAGCAGGTTTACTTTCTCGATTATTACTCGCTATGAAATTCTACGAGGACTGAAAGCTAAAACGGCTAATAAGCAACTCGAAGCATTTGAACAGTTTTGCACCAACAACATTATTCTCCCTTTAACTGATGAGATAGTTGTTCAAGCAGCTGATATCTATGCAGAACTAAGGAGAAAAGGAGCTCCTATCGGGGATGCGGATATTTTGATTGCTGCTTCAGCAATGGTTAATAGCATGGCGATTGTTACTAACAATCAATCCCATTTTTGTCAAATTTCTGGCTTGACTGTATATAACTGGTTAGCTTAACTAAATGTCTCTACTTACGGATTATACTTGCCAAAATAAATATGACTATAAAATCCTCAACAGTTGAGCCAGGAGTTATTGCGTTTCCTAGTTTCCTGAGGTACAAATTTATCTGCGTCTGTCCGCGTTCATCTGCGGTTAATTATTTCTTAGAGTACCTCACTTGACATCTTGCACCTTCTTTGTGGGAGTGGGTGGTGGGCTTTAGCCCTACCTACTCAAATTTATGAGGGATTGTCATTAACGGATATTGATGAAATTGAAGAAATGCTTACCTATTTAACTAATTCTAAGTAGATAGTTTTGCTCAATATTGTTGTTATGTATTATCCTTCAAAACCAGCCCTTCCAACCTCTGTTGTAAATCTTTTGTGAGATCGGCAACTGCTTGTCTTGCACCTTGGCGACTTGCTTTGTAAGCAGGGTAACGCTTGGAAACAGACAACGGCTCACCAATGATTATTTTCACATTTTGCTTGCCAAGATTGGGAGTTCGGACAGGGTTTCCACCTGTAATCCGATTGACGACATTCCACAGAAGTAAAGTTGTCTCGGCAAATCGTTCTGCTGTGGGTTTTTCTCGCACGTATTTGCCCGTGACTGCAACTAAATTTTCCACCAGTCTCATGTGCCACATTCGCAAATTCGCTTCTTCTGCTATACGATCGCCTAACGCCTTTTCTACAGGAGACAGTGCTTTTATATCCTTAAATTCCTCTCTAAAAATATAATTCCATCCCGCTTGCTCTACCCGCCGACAGCGATCGCTAAAATTTCCTTTAGCTTGCAAGTCAAAATAACCTTCAGCAACTTGTAAAACCACATCTAACACAGCTTGAAGACGAGCGGCAAAAAGCTCATTGACATCTAGTCCGGACTCGGGAACTGGCAACTTTCTATGGTAGAACCGCTTGTAAAATTCTTCCATCAAAGATAATAAACGTTCGCTCACGCTTATCAGGCGAGGGTAGAGACAGTCGAAGGTCGCAGGGGAAGGCGATGAGGCTACACCAATAATCGTTTCTAATTCAGTTAAAAGATTGGCAATAGAATCCCAAGGAGCGGCAACATAATTGTAGCGAATACCGACTGGTACAATAAACACCTGTTCATCCCGCTTGTCTTTCTGTAAATCCTCAGCACACCAAAAACCCATTTGGGCAATACCCGGTTCTAGAGGATTGACAATTTCTGAAAGACCATTGGTAGCTCCTTCGGGTGCAGCCGCCATGGGAAACTGACCGTTGACAAATAAGTCACGTGCTGATCGCAATCCCGTCCAATCTGCTTTCCCTCGTTGAATAGGAGTTCCACCCAAATGAGATACAATCCAGCCAACGTGGGAACCAGCCCAAAGAGGAATTCCACGGTCATAGATAAAATGAGCGTGAATGGGATGCTGTAGCACTGTACCCCCATGTCGTGCTACCTTTGGCAGAATGTGATAAAGCAAATAGCCCAAAGCAAAGGGATCGTCCGTCTTTGGATGGCGAAATGCCAGCATAAAGCGGATTTTACCTTCTTGGAACTGGCGGTATAAATCTACCAAAACCTCTACGTTGTCTGCTTCAATATGGTTAATTGCTGTTTGCCAGCGTATCCATTTGGGTAATACCAACTGGACAACGCGTAAAAATAAAGGATCTAACGCCGGGGGAATAAATTCCAAGGGTGGTTGGGCTTGATAACTAATATCGGGCAAGGTGCTTTTCTCCTGAAGTTGTGAGCGGACATTTTAAAAAGGTTGATTAAAGTAAGCTTGCTTATACCTTTTGGTAATTTATAGCAAGCTAATAGACTAACTTAACTGATTAAAGGATTATTGAATCTGGAAAGGGGACAAACGATGCGACTGTCACAAATGCTATTCCTCACACTTAGGGACGATCCAGCAGATGCTGAGATTCCCAGCCATAAACTCTTAGTCCGCGCCGGCTACATTCGTCGCATCGGTAGCGGTGTATATGCTTACCTTCCATTTATGTGGCGAGTCTTGCAAAGAGTCTCCCAAATTGTCCGGGAAGAAATCAACAAAGTGGGAGGACAAGAATGTCTCTTACCTCAGTTACAACCATCTGAGTTATGGAAAGAGTCGGGACGATGGGACACTTACACCAGAGGGGAAGGCATTATGTTCTTCCTCAAGGATCGTCGCGAGCAAGAACAAGCTTTGGGACCGACTCATGAGGAAGTGATTACGACGATCGCACGCGATATGATTCGTTCCTACCGTCAGCTTCCACAGATTTTTTACCAAATTCAGACAAAATTCCGCGATGAAATTCGTCCTCGCTTTGGCTTGATGCGCGGACGAGAATTTATCATGAAGGATGCTTATTCCTTCCACCCAGATGAAGAAAGTTTGAAAAAAACATATCAGGATATGGATACCGCCTACCATAATATCCTACGAAGATGCGGTCTAGCTTTTCGTGCCGTACAAGCTGATTCCGGTGCAATTGGCGGTTCTGGTTCCCAGGAATTTATGGTGCTAGCCGAAGCAGGCGAAGATGAAGTCTTGTACACAGAAGATGGACAATACGCTGCTAACGTAGAAAAAGCGGTTTCTCTCCCACCTGATGCAGAACCGTCACCGTTTACTAGCTATGAAAAGCGGGCAACTCCTGGAACAGAGACTATTGAGAAAATGTGTAAATTTCTCAAATGTTCCCCCACCCAAGTCGTAAAAAATGTTCTTTATCAAACAATTTTTGATAATGGGATGACAGCGTTAGTGCTAGTTAGTATCCGAGGCGACCAAGAGGTTAATGATGTCAAGTTGCAAAACGAACTGACCAAACTTGCTCCTCAGTTTGGTGCCAAAGCTGCTATTAAGTTGTTAGTACCAGATGCGGAAGATCAATCAAAACTGCTAAAACCTTTACCTTTGGGCTATATTGCACCAGATATTGCCGACAGTCACATTCACTCCGCCAAAGATGTCGTTCCTAATTTTGTACGCTTTGTTGATAAAACAGCCGTTGATTTGAAGAATTTTGCCACGGGTGCAAATGAATCTGGCTATCACGTCGTTGGTGCAAATTGGCATGAGCAGTATAAATTACCCGAAATTACAGTAGATCTGCGTAAGTCAAAACCTGGGGATCGAGCCGTTCACAATCCCGATCAACTTTTGATGAGCGCTCGTGGAATTGAGGTAGGACATATTTTTCAATTAGGTACTAAGTATTCCCAAGCAATGGGCGCAACGTATACCAACGAACAAGGAGAAGAAAAACCTCTAATCATGGGTTGTTACGGTGTAGGTGTATCGCGGTTAGCGCAATCTGCTGTAGAGCAATCCTATGACAAAGATGGGATTATTTGGCCTGCTGCGATCGCACCTTATCAGGCAATTGTTACGATTCCTAACGTTAAAGATGCCCAACAAGTGGAAATCGCGGAAAAACTTTATGCAGAACTGAACCAAGCCGGAATTGACACCCTACTTGACGATCGCGACGAGCGACCGGGAGTAAAATTCAAAGATGCCGATTTAATTGGAATCCCTTATAGAATCGTCACCGGACGAGCGATCGCCAATGGTAAAGTTGAAGTCGTTGAAAGGAAAAGCCGCAACTCTCAGGAAATTGATATTGCTGAAGTTGTATCTACTATAAAGGAGTGGTTAGTTGTTAATGGTTAGTGGCGTAGGACAGGCGTCTCGCCTGTCATTGTGAATAGTTAGTAGTCATTCTCCACCAACAACTAACAACCAACAACTAACAAGTATGGAACTCCTCACAATAGTCCTATCCGGCTTGCTAGGATTGATTGCTCCTGTAGGATTGGTGATTGACCGAACTGCTGAAAATGCCATACGCTCTCAATTCGCTAATGTGAAGCAGTTACAGGTACGAGTTGATAATGCGCCCTCTCATCAGTTGCTACAAGGAAAAGTCCAACGAGTGAGGGTTGCGGGTCGTTCTTTGCAACTCAAGCAGCAAAATCTTCAAATTGCCGCTTTAGAATTGGAAACCGACGCCATTGAATTAGACCCGCGTACTCTTAGAAGAAAACCGTTATTTCAACGACCTTTACAGGCGGGTCTGCGCGTTGTTTTAACCCAGGAGGATATCAACAAGCTTTTACAGTCACCCAAATTCTTAGCTCAGTTGGAAAAAATGAAAATTAGCGTGGACGATTCATCAAATACAGAATATAACTCTGTATATAAATTTGTCGATCCAAGTGTAAAATTTTTAACAAACAATAGACTGAGATTCCAAGTAGAATTACAGAATGAAAGCCAAAATAAACCTTTGTTAATTAAGGCAGAATCAGGGCTAAATATTATTGGTGGTAAAAATATTCAACTCGTCGAGCCAGAGGTCACTGCCAATGGAGAAGCCGCTCCACCACAATTTTTAAATCAAATTGTGAATAATATCAACAAACGATTGGATTTGGGAAACTTAGAAGGTGACGGTCTACAAGTACGAATTCTAAAATTAAATATGAAACAACAAGAATTAGAAATCGCAGCATTCATACGAATAGAACCGTCCTCCAAGTTTTTGGAAACTCCAGGCTCTTAGGTAACGTCTTTTACCAGGCTTCTTCTTAAAGTAAGACTTTTTTCTATTTCAGCTTAAAGCAAGGAATTCAATATGAAAGAACAACAAGGTAATCGTATTTCTTCAGGTATCATTGCAGCTATTTCAGTAGCGGTTATTGCTGTCAGTGGTGCTATAGCTTACTACGCGTTAAACCCAGAAAAAGGAGTAATATCAAAGCCCAATCCGGGTGTCACTCAACAACCTAACAGCAACACGCAAATCACTAACGAACAAAAGGTTGAAGTCTATTGGTTGCAAGACAATGGCACAAAGCTTTCATTAGTTCCGCAAGCAGTTACACTACCCCAAGGAGAACCCGACCAAGTTATAGAAGCAGCTTTTTCAAAGCTATTAGCTGGACCAACGGAAGGAACTGATTCCACAACTATCCCAACAGAAACCAAGTTGCTGGGAGTGAAAGTAGGAGATGACGGCGTCCACGTCAACTTATCAGAAGATTTTACGACAGGAGGTGGTAGTTCCTCCATGATGGGTCGTGTGGGACAAGTTGTTTACACCGCCACCTCTTTAAATCCCAATGCCAAAGTATACATTGAGGTCAACGGCAAACAGTTGGACGTTTTAGGCGGCGAAGGTTTGGAGTTAGAACAACCTCTCACCCGTGAAAGTTACAAACAAAATTTTGAACTTTAGCAGTAACTGGTCACTGGTCACTGGTCACTGGTCACTGATTATTTAACACCCGAAAGTTACGGGCTTGCTGTTCCAACCGAGTGGCGAGACGATCGCAAACTCGGTTGCACAATTCAAAAATCATTTCATCTTCTACCCGGTAATAAGCACAAGTTCCTGCGCTACGGCGGCTGAGTATTCCTGCTTGCCACATAACTTTCAGGTGTTTTGACACATTAGCTTGAGAAGTTTGTGTTGCCTCTACCAATTCTTGCACGCATTTTTCTTCATCCCGCAGTAAATGCAACAGCCGCAGACGCATGGGTTCACTCAAGAGGCTGAAGTATTCAGCCACTTGTTGCACAACTTCCGGTGGTACAGGCAACGCTTGTTTCATCAGGGTAGATCCGTAAGGACGCAGCTGGAAATTTTAACAATGACCATTAAATTTAGCCAGGAAACGCTTGCTAGACCCTGAAGGGCTTAGCTGCGGTTTATTGACTTGATATATAGATTAATACTTAATCTGGTTTAATTCGCATCAAAGGTTGACCGTATTCCACTGGTTCACTGTTTTGTAGAAGAATTTCTACCACTTGCCCTGAAACTTCTGCTTCTATTTCGTTCATGAGTTTCATGGCTTCTATGATACAAACTGTTTGACCTCGCTTAACGCGATCGCCCACTTCCACAAATGGCGCTTCACTGGGACCGGGGGCGCGGTAAAACGTTCC
The DNA here is from genome assembly GCF_000346485.2 of Scytonema hofmannii PCC 7110. Lineage (NCBI taxonomy): Bacteria > Bacillati > Cyanobacteriota > Cyanophyceae > Nostocales > Scytonemataceae > Scytonema > Scytonema hofmannii. The sequence goes on along the minus strand of NZ_KQ976354.1, from coordinate 9,607,762 downwards.
CACCATTGGGGAGGGGATTTCAACCAGTTTTAAGTCAATAACAGGGGAAGAAGCGACTGGCGACGGAATCCCTTTTGTAGCAGTCGTCATGTCAATAGGAGTCAGTTCCGTCACCGTCGGCACCACCAATGGCGGAGGCGGTGGAATGGGTGGCAATCCCGAAGACACCGCACCTTGTCCCGCTTGACCTACTGACATTACCTGGTTGCTAACACTAACAGCTTTGCGAACCGTTAATTCAAAATCGTCACTTTTGAGAGTCACTTCTGCAATATCTGTTTGTGCAATGGTCGTCAGTAGTTGGCGGATTTCGTTAAAGTCTAATGGCACAGCTTTTCTTACCTCATGCAATTAGGTGGTAGAGAGACTCATACCAACTTTGGATTTTAGATTTTGGATTTTGGATTGTTGTGCCTTTGAGTTAGGCGGTTTCAACAGTCCCAAAAAATATTACTTATTCCAATTTGGTATCTTCTGTAAAGTCAGTCATCTTTCGAGGCAGGGACACAAATCCCTGTAACGTATCAAACTCGGGATTTGCTGACGAGTGAAGTGAAAGGTAGGTTACTCCCTGCCTAAGTAAGTATCGTTACGGGTGTCGATCCGGATGCGTTCTCCTTGAGAAATAAAGAGTGGAACCATAATCATTGCTCCTGTTTCCACAGTGGCAGGTTTTGAACCACCCGTTGCAGTATCGCCCTTTACACCTGGGTCTGTTTGGACAACTTCCAACACTACTGAGTTGGGCAGTTCTACCTCTAAGACTTGGTCATCCCAACGAACTACGTTGACTTCCATACCTTCCTTGAGGTATTTTACACGCTCGCCAATTTGTGCAGCACTCAATCTGCCTTCTTCATAAGATTCCATATCCATAAAGACGTATTCTTCACCTTCTTTATAGGTATGCTGCATTGTACTTTTTTCCAAATTGGCTTGCGGAACTGTTTCTCCAGCCCGGAACGTTTTTTCTACCACGTTGCCATTCTGGGCATTTTTCAGTTTTGTCCGTACAAACGCGGAACCCTTACCGGGCTTAACATGGAGAAATTCTACCACTCGCCATACAGACCCATCTAACACTATAGACACGCCAGGTCGAAAGTCGTTACTGGAAATCATGAAACCTTCATATTTTGGAGACAATCGGGATTTATTTTAACCCCCATTAGGAGTAATTAGACATTAATCATTTGTGATTAGTCATTAGTACTCATTAACAGTGAGCCGTGACCAGTGAGCAGTGACCAGTTAGGGACTAGGGGGCTATGCCACCGTATGATGCTTTTGGTGGGCTTTAGCCTTACCTACTGAGTCATAGAAACCCGGTATCTCCTAGATACCGGGTTTCTTTATCTATTATCTCTTCAGATTTCAATGCATCAATTGCTACGACTGAAAAATACTGCAGCAATCATGATTAAACTTAAAAGTACGAGAGGTACAAAAAGGTTAGGAATATCTGATAATTGCATCTGTTCTGAAAAATCAAAAATGAAAATAAAAGTCTTCTTGTTGCCTGTTGTTAAGAAAAGTGTAGCACCAAAAGTCCAAAACTATTGACAAATAGATATAAATATGGATTTTAGTCGTAAAATTGCCTTGATGACAGCATCCAGATCCCTGACTTCGTAAAAGTTGTCGGGGATCTAACTTTTCACGAATAATTTAGGATTGCTATATGTCTGGGCAGAGCAATTCTGGGTAAACTCTTTGCCAAGTGAGTTTTTCTCGGTATATATTACTAAGGGATTTGTACTGTGTCGTTCTAGTCACTCTAAGCCACAAAAGTTGGGCTGTTTACGTGCAATACCAACGCAATTGCAACACAATAATTTTGGAGTGTAAGTAAAGTAGGTTATGGTGTCCTTTTGGATAGCGATCGCGGCTTGGGGACTAGGCTCTATCTTATGGGCAGAACTAGTACGAGATTTGTATCACGTCTTAGCCCATCACTGGCAACCACTATATCGGCAACACGTGTGGCATCATCGTGTCTTTCATCGAGATTTGAACGTTGTGAATGCTGAAATCTACCGTCAGGCACAATGGCATCACGATTTGCCTGAATGCCTTGTGATGTTGCTGTTTTCGCTAGTAGTTTGGTGGGGATGTTCTCAGTGGACGCCACAGTACCAGTTGGCAGCCCTAGTAGGAACGCTTTACACTTTGACGTTTTTAGCTAGCTGTATAGCACGTGGCATTGGCAGCGAATGGGCGCGGGAAGCAACCGATGTCACTCACCTGCCCGGTCCTTTTATCACTCCTCCGGGAAACTGGTTCGTAAATCGACCCTATCACTGGCGGCATCACTTCGATAGCGATCGCGCTTACTATTGCAGTACTTTTACTCTTATAGATAAGCTCATGGGTACAGCACTGGCACTAAAGGGTAAAAAAATTGCCGTTACCGGAGCATCGGGAACGCTAGGGCGATCGCTGCTTTTACATTTGCATTTAGCAGGTGCGAAGGTGGTAGCCCTGAGTTCAAAATCAGAACCCGTAACTCTGACAGTGAATGACAAACCACTGACAGTGAAGACAATTTCTTGGGAAGTCGGGAAAGAGGGAGAACTGCTTGAACATCTAAAACAGATAGATATTTTAGTCCTCAACCACGGTATTAACGTTAAAGGTGAAAGAACACCAGAGGCAATTTTTAAATCTTACGAGATCAATACCTTTTCTAGTTGGCGACTGCTGGAACTCTTTTTAACCACCGTTCGGACTCACGAACACGTAGCTCTCAAAGAAGTGTGGATAAATACTTCTGAAGCAGAGGTCAGCCCCGCGATTAGCCCTTTGTACGAACTTTCCAAACGTGCTTTGGGAGATTTAGTCACATTACGTCGTTTGGATGCTCCTTGTGTAATACGTAAATTAATTTTAGGACCTTTCAAAAGCAACCTTAATCCCATTGGAGTTATGTCCGGTGATTGGGTGGCACGACAAATTGTAGCATCAGCCAAACGCGATGCTCGCAATATTATTGTGGCAATCAATCCTTTGACATATCTACTATTTCCGGTGAAGGAATTTTTTGTATCAACGTATTTCAGATTTTTTAGTCATTCAAAGGTTTTGTCAAAAGCAACGACTGAGTCAGTTTTACCTAAATTAGAAATAGGTGGCAGCAACGGGCAATTAGAAATAGGTAGCAGCAACGGGCAATTAGAAATAGGTAGCAGCAACGGGCAATTAGAAATAGGTGGCAGCAACGGGCAAGATGCCCGTACCACAAGAGGTTAACTACCTACATCTCTCTCTCTTGAGGATGTAGCTTTTTGAAAAGTTAGCTTTCATTAATTTGGAGTAGGCATCTTGCCTGCTCTTTTGATTTATAAATATAGATAAGCTAACAATTCTTTAACTTGCACAGCTTTAGTAAACTTAGCTCTTGTGGGGTGCGAGGACGCTCGCCCTACTGTGCAAACTAAAAGTGCAACAGCTTTATGTACTCAAAGTGAGAACCATGACTGAAACAAAACGCGATCGCACTGCTCGCCGGGGAAGAATTTTCCCCGAAATTCAATGGACAGAAGAACAAAAAGCCCAAGGGAGAGCAGAATGCTTAGAATTCCGCAAGCAATCTCAAGTCATCTTTGACCGCGTTAAGCCAGAATTCATGCAAACGCACTATAACTGGTACATGACGATTGAGCCGGATAGTGGCGAATATTTTATCTTTCAAGACGAATTGGAGAGCGCTAAAGTAGCTCATGAGAAATACCCTGGTGCCAAGTTGTATACTTTCCGGATCAACGAAACAGGTGTGTGCGGTACGATATGATTTCTGGATTTTTTGGTGTTGAGGATGCTTTGTTCTTTCCGCAAAATCTAAAATCTAAAATCCAAAATCTAAAATCCAAAATGGTATTATGGCATCTACAGAAATATTAATATGGCTACAAGAACGCACGGCTTTGGGAATTCTTTCTCCTGAGTCCTTGAATGCATTATCCGAAGTTATAGAAGAAAAAGTTTTTCCAGCAAATTATCGTTTGATGACTGAAGAGTCCCCTCCAGAAGCCCTGTATATTTTGCAACAAGGTCAGTTGGAAAGCGATAGTACTAATAAAACGAACCCATCATTAGCTGTTGGTTTTCTCCCTGGAGCAGTGATTAACCTACAAGAACTGCTGTTAGATGAATTGACTCAGCGCACAATTATAACAATCACAGAATGCCACTTGTGGATTCTACCTGCTGCTAAATTTCGGGAAATAGTGACTCAATATCCAGAAATTGCTCAGGCTGTTTCTCGCCAAATGGCTCAAGAAGTGGCTCATCTCACATCTGCCCTTAACTACGAACAAGAACGTTCTGTTGCCTTACGACCTTATTTAGTCACTAAAGCACAGCGTGGAATTGTGGGGACAAGTCGTTATGCAGTCCGGTTGCGGGAAGAAATTAGACAAGCGGCGGGCGATCGCAAATCGGTCTTGATTTTTGGTGAACCGGGTTTAGAAAAGGACAATATAGCCGCCCTCATTCATTTTGGTTCCTCATATCGGCGAGAACCTATTATTAAAGTTAACTGTGGAATTCTGCAAACGAGTGGTGCTGATTTATTTGGTCGTTATGGAGGCAAACCAGGATTGTTGGAATGGCTCGGAGAAGGTACCTTAGTTCTCAACAACATCCAAGAAACTCCGACCGAGTTATTACCAGTATTAGCTAATTTATTACAAACATCCCAGTATAGCCCCGTCACTCGTTCGGGAGAACCACCTGCTGAACCTCGTGCTACCCGTGCTCGTATTTTGATTGTTGCCGAAAAAATTCAGCCAACTATTGAGCGTGCTGTAGGTCAAGTTATTAAAGTTCCACCGCTACGTGTACGGAAAACTGATATCAAAGCGCAGGTAGAATATTACATCAGTCTTTACACCAGTGCAAGAGGAATTTCAAAGCCAAAAGTGACACCAGAAGCCTTACGACGCTTGCAATCCTATGATTTTCCCGGAAATCTTAAGGAACTGCAAAACCTTGTGGAACGGGCGATCGTGCAAGCAGGAGAGGCAAAAGCACTAACAGAAGAAATTTTCTGGTCGGCTCAAACAAAGAAAAAAGAATTTCGAGTCAATCTTTTAAATGCCTATCCCAATTTGCGAAAATTTCTCCGCAGTCCTTGGTGGCCCGATCGCATTAATTATGGTTTTACTTTGATTGCCTTTGCTTTTACCGTTGCCGTGCTTTTTGTTGGTCCGCAAACACGCGATCGCAATTTTGCCCTAAATTTATTCTGGGCTTGGTGGTGGCCATTTTTCCTGCTAGCATTTCCCTTTTTAGGTCGTATTTGGTGCGCTGTTTGTCCCTTCATGATTTATGGAGAAGTCACCCAGAAACTTTCCTTATGGCTGTTTCCCCGACAACTAAAACGCTGGCCCAGAGAGCAAGCAGAAAAATGGGGAGGATGGTTTATCTTCGGATTATTTACTTTAATTTTTTTATGGGAAGAACTTTGGAAATTGGAAAATACGGCTTATCTTTCTGGTTGTTTGCTGTTATTAATCACTGCAGGCGCAGTGATTTTCTCAATTCTTTTTGAAAGGCGTTTTTGGTGTCGATATCTTTGCCCTATTGGTGGAATGAATGGTTTGTTTGCCAAACTTTCCATGACAGAATTGCGAGCACAACAAGGAATTTGTTCCGCAACGTGTACGACATATCAGTGCTATAAAGGCGGACAACAAAAAGGCGAAGGTATGGAAAGTGGGGGGTGTCCCTTGTACTCTCACCCAGCACAGTTAGAAGATAACAGAGATTGCGTATTGTGCATGACTTGTCTGAAGGCTTGTCCCCATCGTTCCGTTGAATTGAATTTACGTCCTCCCGGAATGGAACTGTGGACAACTCATATACCCCGTTCTTATGAAGTCGCATTGTTATTTTTACTATTAGGAGGTATATATCTCCACCGTTTACCGGAGTTGAAATCTTGGTTGGGGTTACATTTCGACCTCACACAGTTTCTACCCCACTTAGGTTTATCACTGTTTGCTTTAGTGATTCCCATTGTTATTCCCTTTGCAGCATATGGTTTGTCTCGTGTTGGTTCTCAACTCAAGCCAAGACCATTTATCGAACTAGCATACGGTTATCTACCACTCGTGCTTGGTGGTAACTTAGCCCATTACCTGCGCTTGGGTTTAGCAGAAGGAGGACGTATTTTACCCGTCACTTTTGCAACTTTTGGTCTCAATGGGGAACAGCTACCTATATTAGTTGCACATCCAGCAGTGATTGCTTTTCTACAGGGCAGTACTTTGATTTTTTCAGTAATTTTAACTATAATACTCACACAAAAAATTGCCCGTCAACCCATGCGATCGCTATTTTGGCAACATTTAGCAGCGATTGGACTAGCTGCAAGTTTATGGGCGATTATTGTTGATAGATAGTTGTTAGTGGTTAGTTGTTAGTTGTTAACCGCTAACTACTAACCACTAACCACCAACCACTAACAATATGAATTTTTTAGACCCGCCACGTTTACGTATAGGTGAAGAGAGCGAAGAAGAACGACGCGCCACATGGCTGGAGCTGTTTTACGATTTAGTATTTGTCGTAGCAGTTTCTCAACTCGCCCATTATCTCCACGAACATATTTCTTTGTCAGGCTTGATAGGGTTTGTTGTTTTATTTATACCAGTTTGGTGGTCGTGGATTGGTACTACTTTCTACGCAAATCGCTTTGATAGCGATGACATTGGAAGGCGACTGCTAGTAGGTTTGCATATGGCTACAGCAGCAGCAATGGCTGTCAACATACATCACGGATTGGATAAAACCTCTGCTGGTTTTGCGATCGCCTATGCGCTTGGACGTATCGTGCTTGTAATTGAATACACTCGTGCTGGACAGCATATTCCCGCAGCACGTCCTCTCACAAATCGTTTTGCTTCAGGTTTTGCCATAGCTGCTTTTTGCTGGTTGGTATCAGCATTTTTACCATCTCCTTGGCGTTTTGCACTTTGGGGGGTGGGACTTATTATTGACTTTGCGACACCCATAACAGCAAGCAAATTGCAGCTTCAATTACCACCCCATCCCTCTCACTTACCAGAACGTTTCGGACTATTTACAATTCTTGTTTTGGGTGAAGCCATTATCGCCGTGGTAAATGGTGTCTCTCAAAAGAATTGGCAAATTTCCACAGCAATGACTGCTGTTTTAGGATTGTGTACTGCTTTCAGCTTGTGGTGGGTGTATTTTGATAACCTTGGTGGTACACCCATTCGACGAACTAAGACAGAGGGAAGATCGGTTCTTATCAATATTTGGCTGTATACTCATCTACCTCTCGTGATTGGTATTGCTGCTACTGGAGTTGCAGTAGAACTAGTACTATTAAGCAATCCTGAGGTTGGACTACCTGATAATATTCGTTGGCTATTGTGTGGTTCTCTAGCACTTTGTTATTTATCTCTAGCTGTTCTTCACCGCCTTGGTGTCATCCTTTATTGTAAAATTCGTACTAAGTACCGAGTTGGGGCTGCATTTGTTTTACTAGCAATTGCATTTCTGAGCAAAGGCTTATTACCTATAGCTGTCATGGGACTTGTCACTGTAGTTTGTGTTGTACAAGTCGTACAAGATGTATTGCAAAGCCGTCCTACAACTCGGCTAGTCGATCCAGAAATTTAGATCGGGCAAAGGCATTAAGATATCAAGAAACTCTTTGTATCTTCTCCTGTTCCTGGGCTTCGGAACTTCCAAATTAAAAATCTCCAAAATTTTTTTGTGGTGCGGGCTTCTAGCCTGCCCAAGTGTAGAACAGGCGTCCCCGCCCTTTTTTGTGCTGTTTGCACTCTATCGTTTGTGCAAGTAATTGAATAGACACAATCGCAATAGAGGTAAATTACTCTGGTATTTTGACGACGGTGAAAATCAAAGAACAAAAAATTAGTTCTTATCTGATTTTTCTATCGGAAAGTAGTCTTCTACAAAGTACTTCAGGTTAATCAGGAGAATTGGAGACAGTATTACAGCTAACACTGCGACAATTACCCATTGATGCTCTTGTACGAATGGAAGGTCATTGAGTATCAATTCAATCAGTTTTCGCATTTGTTTAATTCCTTGTTTATTTGTTGTAATTCATCATATTGCTATACTTCCTATAGTCACAATAGATTCAATCGGTACAACGAACTCACAAAAGCTGAAGCAATTAATGTTAGTGATATGTACCACCTATTAAATTGCAAATGGTAGAGAAGTTTCTTATAATTAGAGTCCCGTCAGATGTTTCTCAGTATACTGAGGAAATAGGAACTAGAGAAAAGTTCTGGTTTCGTAATGAGGAGGGACGTTTATATTTATATAAGAAAATTAGGTACAACACTCTAAATAATGGGACAGAAAAAATTCCAACAGGTGAAGACTGGGCAGAGAAGATAGCGTCTGAATTATGCGAGATGCTAGAACTACCTCATGCTGAGTACCATCTGGCAACATCCGATGGTGAACGCGGAGTCATTACACCAAGTTTTTTACCGGAACAGGCAAGTCTAATCGCTGGTAATGAAATCCTTTCTGGATTATTACCGGATTATCCAATAAACCAAAAATACGGTGTGTTTCAACACACGATTAACAACGTATTCAATGCCATTAAACATAACTCAGTAAATTTGCCTATAAATTGGATACCACTAAAGGGAATCAGTAATGCAGAGGAAACATTTGTTGGCTATTTACTTCTAGATGCTTGGGTGGGGAATAGCGATCGCCACCATGAAAACTGGGCATTTGTCAGTTTAAATGGCTTGACCTATCTAGCACCAACCTATGACCATGCTTCTTGCCTTGGTCGCAACGAGTCAGATGAAAAACGAAAACAAAGACTGATTACAAAAGACACTGGCTTTTCTGTCCAAGCATATGTCACAAACTGCAAGTCTGCCTTGTATGCTAAAGATAGTGACAAGAAACCCCTTAAAACTTTTGATGCATTTTGTGAAGCGCTACAACGCTATCCGAATGCCGCTAGAGTATGGTTAAATCATCTTGACAAGGTGTCGAATAATGATATTTTAAAACTTTTTCAACGTATCCCTACAGTAATCATCTCAGAAACAGCAATTGAGTTTGCATTGAAAATATTGGAAATTAATCAAAGCAGGCTGCTAAAGTTGCGGAAAACCCTACCATGAAAACATTATTTTTAGCTTGGCAAGATCCAAATAGCCGCGCTTGGTTCCCTATTGGTCGGTTAACATTTGATGGGGAGAAGTATCAATTTGTTTATACTAGTGGTGTATTAGAAGCTCAGTCTAAGTCTGGCTTCCAACCAATATTTTCATTCCCAGATTTTTATAAGGTGTACACATCTATAGAACTGTTTCCCTTGTTCTCTAATCGATTAATGCGACGTTCTCGTCCAGAATATAAGGATTTTGTTCAGTGGTTAAATATTCCTCAACACTCAGACGACCCAATTACCATTCTATCTCGTAGCGGAGGGCAAAAGGTAACGGATCATTATGAAGTTTTCCCCTGTCCTGAACCTGATGAGAATGGCTTATATCATATTCACTTCTTTATACATGGACTGCGGCATCTCCCACCTTGCTCAATCGAACGTATCAGTAGATTAAAACCCAGAGATATGTTGTGGTTGGCTCACGAGGCTCAGAATTCATATGATTCTAATGCATTAACTCTACACACAGAAGATCATTATATTTTGGGCTATTGCCCCCGTTATATTGCACGCGATGCTTTGGAATTGCTGCGACACAATCCAAAACTTATACACGTTCAGGTTGAGCGCATTAATTCTGCTCCAACACCGCTTCAATTTCGTTTGTTATGTAACATGACGGCTTCATGGCATGATGATTTTCGCCCATTTTCTAGTTTTAATTATCAGCCAATCATAACTGACAACCTATCCGCCCTTAGTTTTGATTGATAAGGTGATGACACCTAAATAAAAATTTTCTCATTAATTGTTCATCTTCTTTTCATGCACGTATTGAATAGTTCTTCTTGGTACTCAGAAATACCTCACCCCGTTTCTCGGCTATATGGTTCGAGAAAAGCAAAATATCCATCACGAAGACAAAACGGCTAGATCTGCTATATTCCCTCTCTCGTCATGGAAAAGGGTTTTACCTAAAGATAAAGAGAAATGTTTGGGTGTGGTTGATAAACGCCACACCCTATTTATTGCAACTCTTCGTGGGTAACGACTTGGTTTCCAAGCGATCGCAATGTGTTTGAAGAGTGTGCTAATCAGCAACAGCCCAACGTACAAAAGGACGAGATGTGACTACAGCTTTGTATGTAATTTCACGAGCAGGTGCATTAATTTTTCGTAAATCAATCCGAAAATATGCTTGTTTGTTTTTAAATTGGACGTTGTAGAAGGTCAATTCTTGATTTTGTGTTTGACCGATACAAGAAGCATAATTAATACGTAAAGGTGATACAAATTCAACAAATTGTTTGTTATTAGATGAAACTAACTTAGTTGAATCAGCAAATGCTTTTGTATCTGCAACTACTGTGTGTTCTGCACCACCTTCAAAGGGGAGCAAAAACCACCACAATCCAACTGATTGGGGACAGGTTCCAGAGATGCGCTGTACTTTCATTGTGACGTTGGGCGCAGATAACGGTCTTGATTCTGTTTGTGGTTGTTGAGTTTGTGCTGTGGCAGATATTATTTCTGTTACCAAGAAAGTACATAAAATTCCGAAAAAAGCTGTTATTTGAGCTAAGTTTTTCACAATCGGTAATTTCTAAAAAGAATGCTAGTACAAACTTAATTGACTTTTTAAATCCGATAAAAGTGCCTGAAAATCTAGGATTATCGTGTTGTTGACTACAGTTCAAACTGAGAGAATTCGGCAAGAATGTAAATTAGTATTAAAAATGCAGCTTTCCTGTCAGTCATGCTGCCCATTCATGAAACCTCGAATTATTGTCTGTGGCTTAGGACGAACCGGATATAAGGTCTTTCGTTTGCTGAGACAGCAGGGGGCGCTAGTCGTCGGCATTCATCACCAACATATTCCGAGCGAAACAGCAGGAGATGTGATTGTTGGTGAGTTGCTTGCAGCTAGCACTCTGATTGCCGCCGGAATTCAGCAAGCGCACACGGTAGTCATTGCCGGACCTGATGATGAACTGAATTTGGCGATTATGATGCAAGCGCGGGTGTTAAATCCACGCATTCGCATTATCAATCGCTTCTTTAACACAAGTTTGGGCGAACGGCTAGATCACACCGTGCCAAATCACTGGAGTATGAGTGTTGCGGGTTTGGCAGCACCAGTCTTCACGTTTGCGGCTTTGGGTAACAAAGCGATCGGCCAAATCAAGCTTTTTGGACACACTTGGCCCATCCATGAAGAATTGATTGACGAACACCACCCCTGGCGGGGTTGTAAGTTGAGCGATTTGTGGAATGAGCGATCGCGACTCCTCATTTACTATCTGCCTGTGGAAGGTGAGGTGGATTTAGTCACGGCGGTGGCATCACAGCAAGAGTTGAAGGTGGGCGATCGCCTCATCGTCGGAACCCAACCGTGCATACGTCCCGCCCGTAAATCCCTCATTGCAAAACTGCTAAAAGTCCTCACCAATCTCCGGCATTTTAAACAACATGCTCAATCCGTATTAGTCGGTGCTTTAGTTCTATTATTTATTATTCTGGTTGCCACACTCACTTACGTGTCCGCCGAGCTAAAAATATCTGTCGTTGATGCTCTGTATTTTTCAGTAGGTATAATTACTGGTGCAGGTGGTAATGATGCATTAATAGGACAAGCTCCTATCAGTATTAAGTTATTTACTGTTGTGATGATGTTAATCGGAGCCGCAGTATTTGGTATTTGGTATGCGTTGCTCAACGATTTTATTTTAGGAACGCGCTTCAAGCAATTTTGGGATGCAGCACGAGTTCCTCACCGCAATCACTACATTATTTGTGGCTTGGGGGGTATCGGTATAAAAATTGTCCAACAACTGCATAATAGCGGGCATGAAGTTGTCGTGATTGAGCGCGATACTAACAACAAATATGTCAACACTGCTCGTGGATGGGGTATTCCCGTTATCCATGCTGATGCTAGCTTTCCTGCAACACTAAAAACCAGCAATATGGAAACGGCTGCAGCATTGTTGGCTATGACAGGGAATGATGCGACTAATCTGGAAATTGCTCTGAAAGCCAAAGGATTAGCACCCAAAGTGCCAGTCATTGTCCATTATGCAGATCCTGACTTTGCAGGTGTGGCGCAACAGGTATTTGACTTTGAAGCAGTTCTCTGTCCTGCGGAACTAGCAGCCCCAGCCTTTGCTGCTGCTGCACTCGGTGGAAAAATACTTGGTAATGGTATTACAGGAGATAGTCTTTGGGTCGCTTTTGCAACTTTGATTACACCCGCACATCCTTTTTGTGGTTTGCGAGTCAGAGAAGCGGCTATGTCCGCCGATTTTGTTCCTTTATATTTGGAAACAAACTCCCAAACCATTCACGGTTGGGATTTATTAGAAACAAGCTTGAGTGGAGGGGATATTTTGTACCTTACGATGCCAGCCACAAGACTGTATCAGCTGTGGCGCAATACTCCATCACAAGCCATGGCAAGTTAGAAGAAATTGGTAATGTTGCTAACTCGGACTCGTTAAATGTATATTCATTATACAGCAATATAGTTTCAGTTTACATAGTCCAATATAGACAGACTACTACACCTGAGTTTAAGCAACACCTTTTTTATCATTTTCACAATAGAACAAAGGTGTTAAACGCCAAAGGATGTACTACCAGACATCCCCTATCCCTCTCTACAATCTCTTGTAAACAATTAAAAGAGTTTGGGATTACTTTTCTGGCTATGTTAAACGCGCCATTTACATCAGCGTGAATTCTCAAACCATCTTTACTAACATACCACGCACGTTGTACCCGTTTGCCAGAGAATTTATGTTTTACCTTGTTGTTAGGGTCAAATGTTGGGATGATGTCCCAATCAATCAGTGAAGACTTGCTCGTGTAGCTCTCTTCACCAACCTTAACGGTGATGCCAACTTTTTCTAACTTGTAAGTCAGCATCTCGATAAATTTAGCATGCGGTACGCTATTAAAAGCTTGGTTATTTCTTTTGCCAATATTAAGAGATGTTTTCCATTGTTCATTTTTCCCTATAGCTACTAGCCGTACTCCTTGTTTTACCATCTCATCAACTATCATTTTCGTTGAGGAGTGTAAATAGCTTTCGACAAAGTTATTGCGGTTACGAACAATGTTTTGAATTCGCCTAGATGTCCGTTGACCTATGGCAAGAAAACCTCGGAATTTAGCTACCTGCTTATTGTAAAACTGGTTAGCTGATTTTAAAGGTTTACCATTTACCGCTATTGGTTGTATGGTCGGGTCACTAAAAACTATCGTTGCTAGATTATCTAACCCTAGATCAATAGAGGCTGCTAACTCTGGATTGAGACTACAGAAAAATTCTGGATTGTCTGGAACATCATAAACCACCTCTATCACAAAACAGCCAGTTAATGGTACTATTCTCACTTCACACAAGTCTGAAAATTTTAACCCTGGTCTTACTGGTATCCTAATTGGAGACATTGAAGGAACAATATAGCCACCCTTGAACTCTTTTTTCCCAATAGCTTGGTAATTAAACTTGACCAGGTTTTTCTCGTCAATATAACTAGGCGGTTTTGGGCAACCAGTAAACTTGTTTGGGTCTAATTTGTAAGCTGACATTGCTTTGAAGTAAGCCGACCATGCATCAGCGTTCTGTTTTAACACCAGTTGAGCAACTTTTGCAGGCATTGCCCCGTAATTGCTATTTGATTTAAACATGACGTCTAACGTGCCACCAGACTGCGTACCCCAGCCATAAAAGAAACCTTGGCGTTGTGTAAATTGAGCCGCATTGTAAAGTTGGCGAGATGCGTTAGTCATCTCCTCACAATAAGGAAACCACTCGTGATTGTGTTTAATTGTGTGCTTTTCTACGTTTTGCATCTTCACAACTGACAAAGGGGGAACTTCGACCTCGAACTATTCTAAGATATTTCAGTATATTTATTGATTAAATCAAACTTTCCTTCCTGGCATTGCCCCGGTGAATGTACGGTGTCTTTGGTAACTGAATCCCACATTCACAAGGGAAAATGATTGGACAATGCGTGACCGTCAACCCTGGCGGAATAGGGTGAGCGTCAAGCGTTCGCAGTCCCTGTGTCTAGTTGCTTTGTGGGGTATGGAATCTTAAGAGCTTTCAAGTATCTCCATGCTGTCCCTTGCGGAAATACCTATTGCTTTTGCGTAGTCCCCAAGTTTCATGTCATGTTTATCCTCGGCTTGATGCTACATGACTAGATTTTACTATATTATGATTAAAGTTTTCTCATACTTAAAAAGTCTAGTAATGGTTAGTTTTGTCCAGAAATTAGATGACAGTTCCAAACCCCATAAAATCATCGGTGTTGCCATAATCAAAAATGACTCAGGACAAATTTTAATCGATCGCCGACGTCTAGAGGGAGTCATGGGGGGTTTGTGGGAATTTCCTGGAGGTAAAGTTGAGCCAAATGAGACAGTGTCTGAGTGCATCAAACGCGAAATACAAGAAGAATTGGGGATTGAAATTGAGGTTGGCAAACATTTAGTGACAATTAACCACACCTACACTCACTTACGAGTGACTCTTACAGTTCATGAATGTCGCTATCTTTCAGGTATTCCGCAACCCCTTGAGTGTGATGAAGTCCGTTGGGTGAGTGTAGGTGAGTTGGAAACATTTACTTTTCCCGAAGCCAATCTTCAAATTATTGAGGTTTTGAGGAAGGGTTAGTTGTTAGTTGATAGTTGTTAGTTGTTGGTTGTTAGTCGCTCTCCACTAACCACTAACTACTAACCACTAACTAATTTGGATACACTGGTAATGTAAAGTGGAACCATGCTCCACCTTCAGGAGCAGCATCTACCCAAATTTGACCGTAGTGTGCTCGGATAACGCGCTGACACAAACACAAACCAATTCCGTAACCTTCGATGGTTTCATCTCTTTCTAAGCGGAAGTGATTTTCAAAAATGCGTTCTCGATTTTCTTCGGGAATACCGGGACCGGTATCACCAACACTAAATTGAACTTTTTGAGTTGTACGGTGCAGTCCGGAGACGGCAATAGTACCGCCTTCAGGAGTATATTTAATGGCATTGTCCAACAAATTCATCAGCACTTGCCGTATGCGTTCTGGATCGGCATAGACGTTGGGTAAGTCTTTCGGGATGTCTTTTGTCAGAGTATGAGATTTTGCTGTGTAGCGATCGCGTAACTCTTCTAGTACCTCTGAACAAAGTTTGCCCAAGTCTATCTTCTGAGGTTGGATATAAAATTCCTTTTCACTGCCGCGACTGACCTGTAGAAGGTCAGTAATCATCCTGTCTATTATCTTAGTTTGGATGCGAGCTTGTTTAAATAAGTGTACCGTCATCTTTGGTGTGATGCGGTCAAAAGTACCTTGTTCCACGTTGAAGTTAGATTGTAAGGTATCTATAGCTATGGAAGTCGCAGTGAGGGGATTGCGAAGGTCGTGGGCTAACATGGCAATGACTCGGTCTTTGAACTGTAACTGTTCTTGAAGTTTTTCTTTTTCTTGTTTTAAGCGAAAGATTTCATCCGAGAGGTGTAAAAGTTCTTCTGAAACAGCTAGCGAACCGATTGTAGATTTTTTCTCCTGATTCAGACAATTGTCAACCGTATTTTCGCGTAAAGTATTTTGTAACTCTAAATACGCGTCAACAGCAGCTTGCCATCGAGGCCACCAAGTTTTCAATTGAGATGTAATGTTACTACCAGCCAAAATTTGTCTTGGTTCCGGATGGATTTTGATAAGAGCTGGCGTTGCTACCAGTTTAAAGTGTTCCGCCAAGTAGGGCTTTTGTCCTACATCTACGATCTGTAGTTCAAACTTACAGTCAGCCTGTAATTCTTCTAAGTATGAAAGGATTCGCTGTACCTGCTGTCTGGACTTTGGGCGTCCATCGACAAAAAGTAGCAGCTGTAGTGGAGCCTCAGAATAAATAGGCCGATTCTGGTAAAGTTGCATGTATTCGTGTTTCAGCACTGGTAACAAACCGACGACGCGTAATTGTGTTCGTAAAATTGACTGGCGGTTGTCGCTGGAATAGTCCCTCTGTTTTTTTTAATTTAATATCTATTTTAGATTCTTCATAGTCCTATCCCACACTGGTTTTTAAGATGAGATACATTCTTTTTAGCCTTCTGATTGTTTTTTGACCAGATCTTCTCCTAAAAATCACCCTTACCTCTCCTTTGAGGGCAATATTTCGCTCTTATCAACCTGTTTCGCCAAACTCAAAGGCATACTGAATATGTACTTGCTGGTTGATTGATACAAGAACTGACACTAATTTTTTCAGATGTTGCCCAGCACATATTTGCTCGCCAATAACATTCCCAAATCGGTTGCACGGAATTATTAGCGAACTCTACCCTTGTTCATCTTTAGAAGCAAAGAGCGGGTTTACTCTCAGTTTACCACCTAAGATAGTTGCTGATAACTGCCAACTATAGAGAGGAACTTAGTACGACAGCGAGAGTTAGAATTTGGGTTAATTTGAGGAAACCTTTGTTCTATCAGTTTTTTAGCCTTCCTTGTAACGTGCCATTCGGCACTTGCCCTTTCGTGGAACTAACACCTACAACTTTGATTGCTTCGTGAGTCTGTGGAATTAAACTACAGTACTGGTGCATATTTGGCCCCATCGTTTTTAAGGGAGCCAGCAATTTTTCATGGCAAACGAGACAATGTTACTTTGTTTGGTTTTTTGGGAACTATACATATATACTGCAAGACCAAGAAGTGAGTATGTCCAAAAATCCATTTCATGTTGCTGTTTTTCTCCCTTATCTAGTGGATGACAAGGTTGAAAAAGAAAAACAACTTTTGAATCTGAAGCTTTTGATCCAGCATCGCCACTATAACAATGAAATCAGCGGAGTTTTAACTTACATTAACTCAGTCATACCAGAGTTAGAAGCAAAATCTATTAAAATTAAAACCATTTCAACAAGACAAGATAATTTTCAAAAATGGTTAAGCTACGTATTTTGGGCCGATATAGTTCACATGAATTCCAATGACTTACTTTTTGCGCTTCTTTGTAAAATTTTAGGAAAAAAGATAATTATTAAATATCATTATACCTTTTACCACTCTATTCATAGCTATTATGAGCCGATGAAGTTTACACAACGGTTGAGAGAAGAATTCAAAAGGACACTGCCGAAAGCAAACTATCCTCTTAAATGGAAGTTATATACTGTTGTAAAATGGGCCAAATTGTTGACTCGTTTAACTACTACATTATTAGCTAATTCTCATATAGCTTGCAGTAATTTTTTAGGTGAATCTTGTGCTTTTCCTTGGTCAGTTTCTACGTTGTATAATCCTATTAAAATTCAGCCTCACAAGATTAGTAAAACTTTAGAAAACTTATCTAAACCTTATAAATTTATATTTGTTGGTAGATTAGATGCAGATAAAGGAGTTGATATTTTATTGAGGGCTGTACAAATTTTACAAAATGAAAATAAAGAATTTCAAGTTGCCCTCATTGGAGACGGAGGTCAAGCTCAGGAATTGAAACAGTTAGCATCCAAATTAGGAATTTTAAAGAGCGTTAGTTTTTTAGGTAAATTGCCAAATCAAGAAGCCCTTTTAGAAGTTCAGAGCGCTGTGGCTCTGATCGCTCCTTCTCGTTGGCAAGATCCAGCTCCTTATGTGGTCTTAGAAGCTTCTAGCGTTCAAACAAGCTCCATTGTCTCAAAAATGGGAGGACTGCCAGAAGTAGCTGGACCTTTCAACTGGTTTTTTGACAATGAAGATGCAAACGGATTAGCCAATTGTATGAGAGAGTGTCTGGAGAATCCAGTTGAAGCACTTCACCGAGGTTTGCTGTCCAGTCAATATGTTGCTGAGCATTTTTCTCCTAGGGGTGCGGCTGAAAAACTATTAGATATTTGTGATAAACTTTGTCCAAAAGTATAGGACTCAACATCACCGTAAATCGTCCCACTCTGCGCTACTGTAGAAATTGATCTGCTCATTTATGGTTGTCCGTGTTGCAAAGTAAACGTCCAGTTGTTGCGATAAGTGTGGCTGTTCTACTAGCTGCGTTAACAGCCTGTGCCAATAGTCCAACTGCCAAAGAAATTGAGCGGTCTTTGGCAGCAGATCCGAAGCTAAGCAGTAACCCAGTTAGTCTTGCTTCTCAAGAAGCAAGCACAAACCAACAACAGCAAACCAATCGAGCAACAGTTAACTTACCTGCTGATTTTCCCAAGGATATCCCTTTATATCCCAATGCCAATTTGCAAGAAGTGACACCACCTAGTGATGAAAAACTAGGTGCATCATCAACTCGCTGGGTGAGCATTGACCCCAGTAATATCATTGCTAGCTACTATCTCCAACAACTTCCAGCAAACAACTGGCAAATTGTACAACAGTCCAACGAGCAGGGAAATTTCATTGAGGCGCGACGCGATCGCTTGTTACTCAAAGTTTCTATTCAGCCCAAAACTGTCACTAACGCCGCACCCAATCAACCACAAACCTCAACTGAGATAGTGATTGATTATCAACCAAATTCTACAGCAATAGCACAAGCTACCCCAACTCCTACCTCCAGCCCCGAAACAACTGCAACGGAAGTTCCACAACCTAGTGAATCACAGTTTGTCGGTCCGGTGCGATCGAACGAACCAATAACGCAACCAAATACAACTTCCGAACCAACCAACATTACCGCCAACGCCACAGCAATTTCTAATCCTCAAGAATTTAGCGATTTAAGCAAAGCACCCCAAGAATTCCAAAGATACATTCGAGATTTAGCTGAGTTGGGCGTCTTATCCGTAAGCTCAAATGCTGCTAAGAGCGATCGAGGTGTTGCAACAAACCAATTTGAACCCAATAAAATTATTGCTCGACGTGAATATGCTCGTTGGCTAGTCACTGCTAACAATACTATATATGCCAGCGATCCAGCCAAACAGATTCGCTTAGCATCCTCTGGTTCTCAACCTGCTTTTAGTGATGTTCCAAAAACCGACCCAGATTTCCCAGTGATTCAGGGATTAGCTGAAGCTGGATTAATTCCCAGCCTTTTATCAGGAGATTCTACAGCAGTATTGTTTCGTTCCGGCGCACCTCTGACACGAGAACAATTGATTTTGTGGAAAGTGCCTTTGGATATACGCCAAGCCTTACCAAATGCCAATTTAGAAGCAATCAAGCAAACTTGGGGTTTTCAGGATGCTGGGAAAATAGACCCTAAAGCATTGCGAGCAATTCTGGCAGATCATCAGAATGGCGAACAATCAAATATCCGACGTGTATTTGGATACACCACACTATTTCAGCCGAAAAAGCCAGTCACTCGTGCTGAGGCAGCAGCAGTTTTGTGGTACGTTGGGACTCAAGGCGAGGGAATATCAGCTACTGAAGCATTAAATGTTAAGCGTCCACCCAATTGACACTGGTCACTGGTCACTGTTTACTGGTCACTGTTTACTGGTCACTGTTTTTGGTTAAAATGTGTGAATAGGAAGAGGGTTATTGCTACGGCAATTACATACAATGATGGCAATGAAGTAAATAGAAAGTGACAGCAAGCAAATGCCTAAAACCGTTGCCGATATCATGAGCCATAACCCAGTTGTTGTGCGACCTGAAACTCCTTTGAAGGAAGCCATTCAAATTTTGGCAGAGCGACGAATCAGCGGACTACCCGTTATAGACAATACCGGGAAATTGGTAGGCATTATCTCGGAAACAGATTTAATGTGGCAAGAAACAGGGGTGACACCTCCGGCTTACATAATGTTTCTTGACAGCGTTATCTATTTACAGAATCCCGGTACTTATGAACGTGACTTACATAAAGCATTAGGGCAAACAGTTGGCGAAGTGATGAGTCACAACCCCATCACAATTTTTCCTGACAAAACTGTAACAGAAGCAGCTAGGCTCATGCACGATCGCAATATTCACCGTCTTCCAGTACTTGACAGCGAGAGTCAAGTCATTGGTATTCTTACCCGTGGTGATATTATCCGAGCAATGGCAGCAAGTCAAGACAGTTAGTTGTTAGTTGTTAGTTGTTAGTTGTTGAATGTTTCTACCCCTAACCACTAACCACTAACCATTAACCACTAACTATTAACCACTAACCACTAACAAAAAAATGAGTACTACTCCAGAATCTGTTAAGCAAATGCTTAGCTCGCAAGATTTGGGCGATCGCTTGCGTGCAGTAAATCTCGTTCGTCAATTAGAACCATCTATAGGCTATGAGTTAATCCAAAGCGCTATAAATGACAGCAATTCTCGCGTGCGTTACTCAGCCGTCAGTCAATTGGATACCTTAGGCAATGAAAATATAGATTTAACCTTAAACGTGCTGCGCGATCGCCTTTTCAACGATCCAGAAGCTGATGTACAAGCAGCCGCAGCAGATTGTTTGGGCGCTCTTAAGCTACAGGAAGCTTTTCAAGATTTACAACAGGTTTACCGTACAAGCAAAGAATGGATTGTCCAGTTGAGCATTATTGCTGCATTA
This sequence comes from Scytonema hofmannii PCC 7110, assembly GCF_000346485.2. Lineage (NCBI taxonomy): Bacteria > Bacillati > Cyanobacteriota > Cyanophyceae > Nostocales > Scytonemataceae > Scytonema > Scytonema hofmannii. The sequence continues at coordinate 9,587,124 of NZ_KQ976354.1, read as the reverse complement.
GGAGAGTTAGGAGATCCAAGAGCCTTTGAGTTGCTCAAAGAAGCACTCGCTTCCAATAATGAGCTAGTTATTACAGCTGCGATTGGTTCTTTGGGAGAGCTAGGCGATCCACAAGCAGTTCCCCTTTTAGCTCCATTTGTCACAAATCCAGATTGGCAACTTCGGTATAGACTAGCGCAAGCTCTCAGGCGTTTAGGTAGTGCAGATGCCAAACCTGTATTGGAAACTTTGGCAAAAGATGAAGTAGAAGCAGTTGCAACAGAAGCGAAAAAGTCTTTAAGCGAGTCTTAGGGACTTCCAAATAAAAAAATTTCCCAAAATTTCTTGTGGTGCGGTGCTCACAACCCCTACTCATATAGAACGGGCGAGGACGCCCGTCCCACAAGATGGGTAATTTATTGCTTGGAGGGTTTCTGTTCTAGCTTGTCTGAGCAATATGGTCGATCGCAGTTCGTCAGTCCTAAATTTTCTCAAAATTACTTAGTATTTTTTATACTTATTTTTGATCTAAAAATCCCAAAACTCAGTACAAATTCTTCCAGTAGTTTATCGGAAAACTACAGCAATTTGGAATTGATTGTTGAGTAAACAAAAAGAACTTGAGAGGTTGAGAAGCGCGATCGCAAAATATAGCTGGACTTCAACGGTTCTCTCCTATGCTGGTAAAGGCTTTAACCCCATTATGTTTTTAAGCTTAAGTAAAGACACTTGGTAGAGAATTACTTACGTAATGTAAAACAAAATTCAGTAATACTATCAACTTGAAACTTGAATGAAAGAACTCAAATCATTTTTAAGTATTAGTTATTTCTACTGACAAAAATACAATCATAAATATCAAAATCAAGATTGTATCAATTCTGCTTTTTAGACTTCTCGATTGAAAAAAAGATGGCTAAATTAGTGAATGTAAAGAGCGGGCAAAAAATTAAAACTGCTGCCCGTATTTAATAGGGCTAATCTAATCGGGAGCAAGTTATGCAAAAGTTCAATTTAGTAGCAGCAACAATTTTAGGAACAAGTTTAAGTATGGGTTTAGCTGCTGCTATGCCAGCCGCTCATGCTATTTCTTTGATTCCTCAGCAAGAAGGTGAAATCACAACCAACTTAGGTTGCGTTTCTTCTACTTGTATTGACACAACATCCATGGGCTTTAGTGTTGAAAGCTTAAATTACAACAGTCAGTTTGGAGGTAGCCGTTTATTTGTTGACAAGAATGGCACTGCAAATAGCTGGGGTTTAGGAATTAAATTCAAGGCAACAGACCTTGGCACCAATCCTGATGCTACTCAATACTGGTACCGTCCTGTTGCTATCGAGTCTGATGGTTCACTACCTGAAACTGGTCAATTAGAAGTTGGTCGTTTCTTGTTCAACTTTGACAAGGCATATGAAGAAGTGTCACTGGATTTTGTTGACGTAGAAGACAGTGGTTTCAGTGGCATTCTAGAAGTGAATGGACAAAGCATTAGCACTCTGCTTAACGCCGGACCTAACGATGGTACCCAGTCATTAACTTTGAAGAACGTCAAATCCTTTGTGATTCAAATGGGTAACCCTGGCAAAAACTACGGTATCAATAGCAGCAAATTTACCACTGGTGACGGTGTTCGGTTGTCTGGACTAGCAGCTACAAAAGCAGTACCCGAACCAACAACCACTTTGGGCTTGGGTGCAATGGCAGTAGCTGGTTTGTTGGGCTTGCGTCGTAAAAAAGCTTCTCAAATTGGTTAATTGACGTTTTGTGCAAATCGCGAATATTTCATCAATCAAAAGTCTTGATGAAATAATATAAAGCCTGTTTTCACAGGTTACTCTTTAAAAATCCGTGCTTTGAAAGTTAGTAAAAACCCGCCTTGGCGGGTTTTGTTTATTTGGTAATTTTTTAAGAACCAAAAACCTGCGGCCAAGTGGTCACAAGGAAAGTCACAACGGCTCCTATTGCCAGCAACCCTTGAATCAAATTTCCAAGTACTGTACCTACCACTATTCCAATCCCGGCTTTAATGGCAACAAGCAAGTCACGTCTGTAAAGGTACTCACCAATAATTGCCCCTAAAAGAGGTCCCAAGAACATCCCCAATAATGGCCCGCCAACAGGCAAAGTGGGTAATAACCCGAAAAAGCCTAGCAGCAATCCTACCACTGCTCCAATTTGCCCCCACTTACTAGCACCTGCTTGTTGTGCTCCTATGTAACCTGCTAAAAAATCAATTCCTATACTCAGAAGTAAAACTATAACAGTTACAATAAGCGGTATTTTTATAGCTGCAAAAGAACCACTGGCAAAGCCCCAAATAATAATTCCAATTAAAATTAAGCTTGCTCCTGGAAGGGCAGGAATAACTGCACCTGCAATACCTACAAGCATCAGAACAACGATTAAAACGTAAATAATTGTCATAAAGTTAGTGGTTAGTGGTTGGTGGTTAGTGGTTGGTGGTTAGTTGTTTTCCCATTCACTACTAACTACTAACTACTAACCACTAACCCTTTAGCGTAACAGCTAATTTATCTGCTATTCCGGCAATCCAGATTTCATCTTGTTTGGTGTAGCTTCGGGGAGCATTTGCACCTAAGATGAAGACGCCTTCTTTACCAATCGGTTGACAAATGACACCTTGAGTATTCTCTGGTAAATAATCAAATTCAATTCGTCCTGGGTAAACTTTTAAATCTACCAAATACACTGGCTTTTGTTTTTCTAGCACTCTCTTGAGTATTGCTCTGGGTACTACCTCTGATTTTTCAGCTAAAATTCCCCTGCGTAACAAAACTTTACCTTGATAATAAACAACGAGCGATCGCGTCACTGTATTAGTTAACAACAGATGCGATGCCCAGGCAAGTTCTGTTTTTACAGTTTCCGGTAAATCTGGGGCTAGGACAAAACCTTCTTCACCCACAAGTTGAACAGCATCAGGAAGTCGCGGTTGCACTTGTTGCCATAGTAAACCGATCAAAATTAATACAGCACTTAATATCACACCAAGTACATCCGCACGTGCTTGAGAATCAGTTATGTCTGGTGTCAGTAACCGATTAATCAACAGAAGCACAGCGCCTAACCCACCCACTACGATAGGCAGACGCCGCAAAAAGTCATTTGTCATTAATGGCTAGTTGTTAGTTGTTAGTTGTTAGTGGTCACTGGTCACTGGTCACTGGTCACTGGTCACTGGTCACTGTTCACTCTTCTCCTGGTTCAATTATCCGTTGAAACAAATAACCAGTGCCGCGTGCTGTCAGTATTAATTCTGGGTTACTGGGGTCGTCTTCTAATTTTGCTCGCAGGCGGGAGATATGCACGTCAACGACACGGGTGTCTACATGGCGTTCTGGTGTGTATCCCCACACTTCCTGCAAAATTTCCGAACGGGAAAAAGCTTCGCCTGAACGACTAACTAGCAGTTCTAGCAAGCTAAACTCCATGCCTGTTAAGCGAATGCGTTCGTCACCTTTGTAAACTTGCCGCTTGTTAGTGTCGATTTTAATATTGCCAACATGAATGACACCGGAACTGGGAATACCGGAAGCACCAGTTTTGTCTACTCGCCTTAGAACTGACCGAATGCGGGCTTCTAACTCTTTGGGAGAAAAGGGCTTAACTACGTAATCATCAGCACCTAACTCTAAACCCGTAATTCTATCAGCCACATCTCCCAAGGCTGTTAACATAATAATGGGTACATCAGATTCCTTGCGTAATTCTTGGCATACCCCATAGCCATCTAGCTTTGGCATCATCACGTCAAGGACGACTAGGTCTGGATCTGCTTTGCGAAACGTTTCCAACGCTTCTTCACCATCACCTGCTGTAACCACATCATAGCCAATCATAGAAAGGCGTGTTTCCAAAATCCGACGAATGCTGGCCTCGTCATCTACTACCAGAATTTTTTCTTTATGACTTTCCAAGTTTCTCAACTCTCCTTAACTAAAATTTTTCATGCTTAATTTTTAGTACCATAGTATTAAGATATCATTTCACAATTTGAATGGAAAAAACCTGCATCTACTACCATTATTGAATTTCACTTTGCTCAAAAACTTAAGCAAAAATTAAGATAAGCTATAATAAATGCCAAAGCAAAAGACATATTACGTTTGTAGTGAATGTGGCTCGGAGTCTCCTCAATGGTTTGGTAAGTGTCCGGCTTGTGGCACCTACAACTCTTTAGAAGAGCAGATGGCTATTCAGTCATCGACAGATATACCAAGTCGGCGGGTAAGTGGATGGCATCAACAGGCGGGAAACACAAAACCTACAGCTAAGCCAGCAAAAGCACGGGCTTCTCTAACATTTGACCAAATTAGCGATCGCCAAGTGACTCGTTGGGCTTCTGGCTATGAAGAACTTGATAGAGTCCTTGGTGGAGGCGTTGTCCCCGGTTCAATGGTACTTATAGGTGGCGATCCGGGAATTGGAAAATCTACTCTGCTACTGCAAGTATCAAGCGAATTGGCGCAGAGATATCGCATTCTTTACGTTTCTGGAGAAGAGTCAGGACAGCAAGTCAAACTCAGAGCCGCTCGTTTGGGTGTTTCAAAATCTCTTAGTTTAGTTAGCGATGACAATGATAACGAAAATGAAAATAGCGAAGCAGTACAAAAAATAACTCCTGAGGTAATACAATCGGCTGAGACTATAGGCGCGGATTTATATATCTTGCCAGAAACTGATTTGGAAGAGATTTTGAAGGAAATGGACTCACTCAGACCAAATGTGGCAGTTATTGATAGTATTCAAACGGTATTCTTTCCGGCTTTGACTTCTGCGCCCGGTTCTGTTGCTCAGGTACGGGAATGTACTGCAGCTTTGATGAAAGTCGCAAAGCACGAAGATATCACAATGTTAATTGTGGGACACGTGACTAAAGAAGGTGCGATCGCCGGACCAAAAGTATTGGAACACTTAGTAGATACAGTCTTGTATTTTGAAGGTGACCGATTTGCATCCCATCGATTATTAAGAACAGTAAAAAATCGCTTTGGGGCAACGCATGAAATCGGTATATTTGAAATGGTAGATACAGGTTTGCGAGAAGTCCCCAATCCTTCAGAGTTATTTTTAGGAAATCGTGATGACCCCGCGCCCGGTACTGCCCTAGTTGTGGCTTGCGAAGGAACACGTCCTATTGTTGTTGAGTTGCAAGCTTTGGTCAGTCCTACAAGTTATCCCTCCCCCCGTCGTGCAGGTACAGGTATAGATTACAACCGCTTGGTACAAATCCTAGCAGTGTTAGAAAAGCGAGTAGGGATTCCCATGTCGAAATTAGATTCTTACGTTGCTTCCGCAGGGGGGTTGAGCGTCGAAGAACCAGCAGTCGATTTGGGAATAGCTATAGCAATCGTTGCTAGTTTCCGCGATCGCATTGTAGACCCCCGTACCGTACTCATTGGAGAAGTTGGCTTGGGGGGACAAGTGCGCTCCGTATCGCAGATGGAATTGCGATTAAAAGAAGCAGCAAAACTTGGATTTAAACGGGCGATCGTACCTAAAGGGCAAAAATATCCTAACTTTGACGACTTTGAGATTTTGCCAGTTTCCAAAGTTATAGACGCGATTATTGCAGCAATTCCACAACAAGGGCTAACAGAAGCTGACTTAGCGCCAGATGATGATGAATAAACTAGGGAGTGGGGAGTGGGGAGTAGGGAGTAGGGAGGCTAAAGCCAACCATTTAGAATCAAACATCAACAACTCTAAAAACATAGAGGAAAACCTGTTATGATAGCCGTCGCTAACCAAGACTACAAAATTACTTGGGAAAAATTACCAGATGATTATTTACTACCAGATGAACCTGTGGATAATATTAACCAACCGCCCCTTGCCGCAGCTTTAACCGAAAGTTTAGAAGTTAATGGCAGATTGCCAGAAAATGCTTTAACTCCTACTAATTACGGCATCTGTGCCACCCTAAATGATAAAGTTGCCCTCAAAGCTCCCGATTGGGCGTATATACCCAGTATTTCTGTAGCAAGAGAAGAGGTGAAGCGCAGTTATACACCGCAATTGCAAGGAGAGACACCAGCCGTTATCATGGAGTTTATCTCAGATGTGGATGGTACTGAGTATTCCGTTAAGCCAACTTATCCACCAGGGAAATGGTTTTTCTACGAGCGTATTTTAAAAGTATTGAACTACATCATTTTAGAACCAGAGACAGGCAGACTAGAAGTTTATCGATTGGATGATGCAGGACGGTATGCACTGCAAGAACCCGACGAAAACAACCGCTACCAAATACTAGAAATGAATCTTTATCTTGGTATATGGCAAGGAACCCGTGGAAATCGTACAGGTAACTGGTTACGCTGGTGGGATGAACAAGGACAAATGCTGCTTTGGGGTTCTGAATTAGCCGAACAAGAACGGCAACGAGCTGAACAAGAACGGCAACGAGCCGAACGACTTGCAGCACAGTTACGGGCAGCAGGGATAGAACCAGAAGTTTAATTATGAAAACTATTACCTGGCGGTGCTTTCTACTCATCCAGTTAAGTGTGGTTGTCTCTCTAGTTGGAGTAGGATGCCGTCCTGCTAAGGAACCCTTGACTACAGAAAGACTCACTGTAGGAGTAGTCAGTTATGGCGAACAAACAGTTTCATTAGAAAAGTACGAGCAATTCAAAAACTATCTTGCAGCGCAAACTCAGTCAATCGTAGAACTAGAACCAGCCTATAACGAATTGCAAGCTCTCGAGCAGATTCAACGGCAAAGATGGGAGATTGTATTTGCCCCTCCTGGTTTAGCAGCAATTGCTATGGGCAAAGGGCTTTACATTCCTTTATTTTCAATGGAGGGAATTAGCAGCAGACAGCGTTCTTTACTGGTAGTGCGAGATGATACACCGATTATCAAAATAGCAGATCTAGCAAATAAAACTATTGCTTTGGAATCGGTAGGTTCTGCGGCTGGTTATTATATTCCTCTCTACGATCTGTATGGATTAACTCTGGCTCAAATTCGTTTTGCGCCCACTCCTAAAACAGTACTCGAATGGCTCAATGAAGGGAGTGTAGATGCTGGCGCAATAGCTGAGAAAGATTTTGAGCTTTACAAGCAGCAATTTAGTGGAACTAAATTTAGGATTCTACACACTAGTCGATGGATTCCTCCTGCAGTTGTACTCCTAGCACCTACAGTAGAGCGTAATCGACAGCAGCAGATCCAAAAAGCAATGGAGCAAGCACCCGGTTACATAATATCAGACGCCGGTTATGTTCCTGCTGCTAAAATACCCAGCTACGATCAGTTTATTAAATTGGTGGAAAAAGTCAGACCTCTAGAAGCGCAGGTCAAACAGACACCTACTGTCTTGATTAATCCCGAAGCAATTAAATAAGAGATATTGCGATAAAAACTAGTAATCCATACTGCTTGATAGAATTCGATTGTTAGATTTGCGTATTTTATAAGAATTCGACTGATTAATTATTTAGGTTCTCTATAAGGTTCGCAAGTTCAATGAGTAGTTTCTTGCTTCAAAAGTATATTTTATTACGTGTATTCATCGAGAAACTAAGGTCTGTTGCTATGTAATTGTCTCCTAAAACTAGGATTTTCTGTTGAAGATAAGTTTTACTTGTCAAAATCATTTATGTAAAAAATAAAACTAATTGTCTTTAAAATACTGAGGTTAGGTAGGAGTGCGCGTATTATGTCTCAATCCCCCGTTATTAAACCAGAAATACCCTCTGGAACATTTATCGATAATCGCTACATCATCCAAAAACTTTTGGGACAGGGCGGATTGGGAAGAACCTATTTGGCATTTGATACGCGTCGTTTTAATGAACCGTGCGTTTTAAAAGAATTTGCTCCCACAGGTTCGGGAGAAAGTGCGCTAGAAAAATGCCGCAATTTATTTAAAAGAGAAGCTAAAATTCTCCATCAATTAGAACATCCTCAAATCCCTCGATTCTTAGCTTGTTTTGAAGGAGATGGTCGGCTGTTTTTGGTACAAGAGTTTGTTGATGGTAAAACGTACTCAGCACTATTACGAGAACGTCAAAAACTGGGACAAGTTTTTGGTGAAAGTGAAGTTGTACAGTGGCTGAAGAACCTGTTACCAATTTTGGAATATATTCACACACACAATATTATCCATAGAGATATTTCCCCTGACAACATTATGTTGCCTCAAGGAAAAGAGTTACCCGTGCTGATAGATTTTGGTGTAGGAAAGCAGATAGCTGACTTAAACGAAGTAACTAGAAATAGCCAGATAACTTTTGTTGGCAAAATGTCACTTGTAGGTAAGGTGGGATATGCTCCCCGCGAACAAATTAGCTTGGGGTTGTGTTCTCCTAGCAGCGATCTTTATGCTTTAGGTGTCACTGCAATAGTACTGCTGACAGGAAGAGATCCTTGTTTTTTAATGGATCAGTATTCTTTAGAGTGGAGGTGGGATCAATTTGCCCATGTTAGTCATACATTTGCTCAAATTCTCAATAAACTACTAGCTGATACCCCAAGACAGCGCTATCAAAACTCAAGAGAAGTTCTCACAGACTTAGCGCATCTTGGAATAGCCCAAGTATCCCCACAACCATCACCACAACTACAAGCACAAAATGAGAATTTGCCTCCCACTTTGGTGAATTATGAATTTTTGCCAGCAACCAATCGACCTTTCCAAAACCAACATCCAGAAGCCAATTTCAGTTCACTTCCGAGTCAACCACCGTTTGAAATTCCACAGCAATTTCCACAAGTTCAACCACAATCCAAATCCTATCAACCACGATACTCAACATCCCAACCTCAAGCTCCATCATCTCAAGCGCAATCCTCACTCAACCCAGCGTTTATAGAACGCTGTCAGCAAGAACTGGCTTATCACATTGGACCGATGGCAAGTCTTATAGTGGAGGAGACACTAGCCGAACATCCAAACGTCGCGCCATATCAATTTGTTGAGCTTCTAGCAAAGGAAATTCTCGACTCACAAGACGCTTTTGCCTTCAGACAGCGTTTATTTTCTTAAATTTTGGATTTTAGATTTTGGATTTTGGATTGAGAATTGAGAAAGCCTTGCCTAGAGCGCCGAGACAGTATTCAAAAAGGAGGCAAAAAACCCGGTTTCTTGAAGAAACCGGGTTTCTCATTTTTTCTTAACCGAGCAGTACTGGCTCAACTATTCGTTGCATTCTTTTTTCCAATTGGAAAGAGCAGTTAGTAGTTAGTAAAATAATTAACCACTCTTTTCATAGGGAAATATTGTTTGCTTTTCTTTGAACCCGTTCAAACACAAAGCTTTTCAATCCAAAATCTAAAATCCAAAATCCAAAATCCAAAATCCAAAATCTAAAATCTAAAATCTAAAATCTAAAATCCAAAATCCAAAATCCAAAATCCAAAATCCAAAATTACACACTCCCCGTATTGCCATAAGTACGTTTGATTCTTTTCATTGCCATCTCTAAACTAAGCTTCATTCGTTTGAAAGCTTTAGCAAGATTGCCAATTTCATCATTTGTCAACTGCTCAAAATCAACATCCATATGCCCAGTACTGACTTCCTCAGCTACGCGAGTTATACGCTTGAGAGGCACAACAACTTCTCGATTTAAAAAGAAATTGACTAGCAAGATAACAGCCACAAACAAAGTAGACACAAGCCCTATCATAATGAAAAGAGATTGATTGGCTTTTTCAATAACTCTGCTTGCGGGCAATGAAACTATTTGAGCGGCTACAATTTCATTCAAATGCCAATTAAATCCACCCGCAGTGCCGTAACGTTCAATCATGGTTTTGGGTGCAGCATCAGGGGCGCTATGGCAGACAAGACAACTTTCCTTTGTCACGGCTAGCGGACGAGCAATGTAAAAAACATCACTACCAGGAAGCGAGCGAAATCCGCTTACCTGTTTTGATTTTTTATTTTTTCTAAAGCCTTCTACAATTTGAGTTTCAAAACTGTCGGCTTTATCTCGGAGGTTCGTTGGGTTAAGTGTTGCTTCTTTATAAAAGAAGTCACGATATTCCGGCCTTTTTCGCAAAATTTCAAAAACTTCTCTTGCTGAATATGCCGCGACAGTTTGTGGTAAAAACTTAGTTGTTAAATCATCAGTAAGTTCTGGGGTGATTTGAGTAATTGTATACTCCCGCACGGAAGACATTGTATCAATGAGAGATAAAGCTTTTGCGGTAATTTCATCTCTAGCGTTTTGATTTAATATTGTAGAAAGTGCAATTCCACTAAAGGTTACACCTACTATAAGAATTACAAGTAACAAAATTGTAAATTTTTGTTTTAGTTTTAAATTTTTTAGCATAATTATCACTCAATTTAAGTCATTGCTATGAAATATGTACGTTAGGGTGAATAAAAAGTAGTCTCTCGTCCCTATTTTCTAATTTTCTTCTGAACTATAAAACTGTTTGAGTTTTCTCATTGCCAGTTCTAAACTCAATTTCATTCGGTTAAAAGCTTTGGCTAACTTCCCAATTTCATCATTAGATATCTCCCGAAAATCTACATCCATATGCCCTGTACTTACTTCCTCAGCAACGCGAGTTATGTGTTTGAGAGGGCGAAGAATTTGATGATTTAAGAAAATATTCACCAAGATAATGATAGCAATAAACATAGTGGAAACAATTCCAAGAATCCAGAAAGAGGATTGCTGTGTTTTTTGGATAACTTTCCTTGCAGGTACTGATATAATCTGAGCACCTACAATTTCATGCAACTTCCACCCGAATCCGTTGACTGAACCATATCGGTCAATCATAGTTTTGGGTGCAACATTAAAAGTGCTGTGACACACCAAACACGTTGATTCGGTGACCAATAGCGGGCGAGCAATATAAAAAATATCTCCCCCTGGTAGTTCACGAAACCCATTCAATTCTTTGAAATTTTTGTTTTTTCGGAATCGCTCAACAATTTGGGTTTCAAAACTGTCAGCTTTATCTCGCAAGTTTGTTGGATTTAGTGTTGCTTCCTTATAAAAAAAGTCTTTATATTCTGTTCTTTTTCGCAAAACTTCAAAAACTTCTCTGGCTGAGTAAGCTGGTACACTTTGGGGTACAAAATCAACCGCTAATTTATCAGCTAACTCCAGATTTACCTGTTGATTGGTATAGTCACGGACAGAACTCATGGTTTCCATAATCAACAAGGCTGTTGCTGTTATTTCTTGCTTTGCATTGTGCCTGAGGACTGCAGACAACGCCAACCCACCCAAGCTTAAACCCACTATAACTACAATTGACAGCAAAATTGTTAATTTTTGTCTTAAATTTAGATGCTCAAGCATAAACACAGACTTGTGAAATAAAAAGTATGGCTCTTTTGTCGTCTACTTTCTACCCTTTGCCTTTCTTCTTGTAGAGTGGGTTGTATTTTTGTATAAACACACTTGAAAAAAACATATATAGCTACAAAATAATCTTCTAACATTCCGAATTATACTTAGTTTTTTCTTGAAAGAAAGAACGGGCAATATTCCTTAATTTTTCAATCACCCCAAATATTTTATACCAAAATATGCGATGATAGTGCTGAATACGGAGGGATTTAGCTCTACCTACGTATATTTCCAAAATCCAACATGATTCTCATGGTCTTCAATTTTAGTTATTAAACAAATCTTAAAATTTTCTTAGTTTTTAATCGGTGATTATCTAAGGATAATATAAGCATAGTTTACTAATAAAATTTTCCTTCAATCCTCACTGTATCAGCGTGACGGCGAAGGAAGTTGGTTGCCCTACTAAATCTCAATCTTATAGCTGTGCCAGAATAAATACAGAATTTGGCGATTACTACGAATGGTCTGGAATGCAGGACAAGAGTTGTTTGGGGGACGGTATATTATTTTAAGTAAACTAGGCGAGGGAGGAATTGGTATGACCTACCTCGCCAGAAATGAGCAGAAAGAACTGCGGGTTATTAAAACACTTAGAGAAGAACTTCTTAATAAGGCTGCTTGGAAGCCGCACCAAGTGAAATTGAAGCAAGATTTTCGCGATGAAGCAGTTCGGCTTGCTGTCTGTCGCCATCCTCATATCGTGCAGATAGAAAATATTTTTGATGAAGATAATCTTCCTTGCATAGTTATGGAGTATATTGAGGGCGAAGATCTGGGCAACCGAGTTCGCCGTCTGGGAATATTATCAGAAACGGAAGCACTCTTATACATCCAGCAAGTTGGTGATGCGCTGAAAGTTATTCATAATAAAGGCTTGCTACATCGAGATATCAAGCCACGCAATATTATGATTCGTGCTAACAAAAATGAGGCTGTACTGATTGACTTTGGTATTGCTAGAGAATTTATCCCGAATGCAGTCCAGAGACATACAGTATATCGTACTCCCGGTTTTGCCCCTCCCGAACAATATGAATTGGAAGCACCAAGAGGAGAATACATTGACGTTTATGCTCTCGCTGCTACATTATATAATATATTAACAGGAGTTTTACCGAGAAATGCGGTTGACAGAAGCCAGGAAATTCCTCTAGAGCCACCACAACAGTATAATCCTAATATCAGTAACAGGGTCAATGAAGCAATTTTGCGGGGGATGAATTTACAGCCCCACCATCGCCCCCAATCCGTGCAACAATGGCTAGATCTACTTTCTGGAGACGAAGAACTTGCCCCCACACAGTTGCTTTCGTCTAGTTCCCACTCTCAAAGCCTTACACCTCAATCTCGTACTAGCAGACAGTTCTTTGCTCCTACTCGCGCTCCCCTTTCCTCAGAAACCTCTTTACAATGGCAGTGCATACGTACTATGGTCGGTCACTCCAGCATGGTTCATGCCGTCGCTATTAGTCCTGATGGTCAAGCGATCGCCAGTGGAAGTAACGATCACACAGTTAAATTGTGGCAGTTGAGCAATGGAAAACTCATACGTACTTTTGGTCGTTGGTTTTCGGGTCATTCCAATATGGTGAATGCAGTTGCCTTTAGTCCTGATGGGCAGTTGCTTGCCAGTGCAAGTTCTGATGAAACAATAAAGTTGTGGCAAATAAATACAGGCAAGGAAATTCGCACATTCACGGGTCATTCCAACTGGGTCAATTCAGTGACCTTTAGTCCCCTCTTGCCAGATTCTTCTTCGTATCAAGCAGGGCTTGGGCGAATGTTGGCCAGTGCTGGAGCTGACGGCACAATTAAGTTGTGGCTGGCAAGCACATCTGTAGAAATCCGCAGTCTCACAGGACATACTGATTCAGTATGGTCAATCGCCTTCAGCCAAGATGGTCAGCTTCTAGCAAGTGGTAGTGCTGACTGTTCGATCAAGCTTTGGCAAGTGAGTACAGGCAGAGAACTGCACACCTTCACAGGTCATTCCTTCTTTGTAAACTCCGTTGCCTTCAGTCCCAATGGGCAAATTTTAGCAAGTGGCAGTGCTGATAATACAATCAAACTTTGGAATGTTAACACAAAACAAGAAATTGTTACCATAACTGGTCACGCTGACTCAGTGTGGTCAGTTGCTTTCAGTCCCAACGGTCAATTTTTAGCCAGTGGAAGTTGGGATCGCACTATCAAAATCTGGCAAGTCAGTACAGGCGCTGAGGTTATGACTCTCACAGGGCATACCAGCTATGTCCGATCCATTGCTTTCAGCCCTAACGGAAAAATAATCGTCACAGGCAGCGATGACGACACTATTAAAATTTGGCGACATGGTTAAAGTATTCTGTACTTACAGCAAGTTGTTATTAAAAAAGATGAAACACATAAAAATTATTGTAGAAAAACATTCTGATGGTTATATTGCTTATCCCCTTGGCATCAAAGGGATTGTGGTTGGTCAAGGTGATACCTACGAGGAAGCCCTAGCTGATGTTAAATCTGCCGTCCATTCCCATATCAAAACATTTGGGACTGAAGTTATTGAGGATGAAACACTTTCACTAGAGGATTTACCCGTACTAGAAGCTTTTGTCACTGAAATTCAAATACCTTGATGAAAAGAGGGAATGGGGAATGGGGAATGGGGAATAGGGAAAATGGGACGCAGGAATGATATCCAATGCCCAATGCCCTTCTAACTCTCCAGATAGACCAGTAAATTTCTAAAAATTGTCACAATAAGGACGACTACCCTTAGTTTGTTACAATCAATCCTATGGGCTTCGGTATAGGTGATTTATTCTGGATTTTTCTCCTTCTTTCTTCTCTGCAACCCTTGTGGCAGAAACGTCAGATAGAGTTTCGTCGCATCCGCACCATTCAGGAATTTCAACAGCAACGAAAAAGCCGAGTCATATTGCTCATTCATCGCCAAGAATCTATCAGCTTTTTAGGCATTCCCGTATCGCGTTACATTACCATTGAAGATTCGGAACAAATTTTGCGGGCAATTCGCCTGACCCCACCAGAAGTTCCTATTGACTTAATTTTGCATACTCCTGGTGGCTTAGTCTTAGCAACCGAACAAATTGCTAGAGCATTAATTCGCCATCCGGCAAAAGTCAGTGTCTTTGTTCCTCACTATGCTATGAGTGGTGGTACAATGCTTGCCCTAGCTGCTGATGAAATTGTTATGGATGCCAATGCAGTCCTCGGACCAGTGGATCCTCAACTTGGTAACTTTCCAGCAGCTAGCATTCTTAAAGTTGTTGAACAGAAACCGATTGGTGAAGTTGACGACCAGACTCTTATTATGGCTGACCTGTCTCGCAAAGCGATCGAGCAGGTGCAGCGCTTTGTACGGACTTTATTAAAAGACTCAGTTCCCACAGAGAAAATCAAGCCAGAAAACATCGAAAATATTATCGACGCACTGACAACCGGGCGTGTTACCCACGACTATCCTATCACTGCGGAGGAAGCAACACAAATGGGGCTGCCCATTACAGTTGGACTGCCCCGTGTCATATACGATCTCATGGATCTGTATCCTCAATCCCAAGGCGGACGTCCAAGCGTTCAGTACATCCCGATGCCTTACGATAATGGTCGCCCAATTCTTCCTACTCCTAAAGGTAGACCTTTAGAGGAACCCAGCCCAAGTCAAAGAATTTAAAAGTTAACTGTTAGGGACTTCCAAATAAAAGAATATCCAACTTTCTCTTGTGGTGCGGGATTGACGCCTGCACCAGATATAGAACGGGCGAGGACGCCCGTCCCACAATCGGGAATAATTTATTTCTTGGACATCCCTTAACTATTTTTAAGCTTATGGAGTGGGTGTAGAAGTCGGTGTTGGTGTTGGTGTTGGTGTTGGTGTTTCTGTAGCTTCTGGTGTTGGTGTTTCTGTAGGTGATGCCTCCGGTGTGGAAGTAGGCTTTGGCTTGGGTGAAGTTGTTGGAGTGGAAGTAGGTTTTCTTGTCGGTTTTGGTTTAGATGTGGGTGAAGGTGTTGGTGTCGGTTCAGTTGTAGGTGTTGGTTCGGCTGTTGGTGTCGGTGCTGCTCCCTTTAAGATGTCCTTTGCCTCTTGGTCAAGTCTTTGCCTGAGTGCTAAATCAGCGATTCCAGTTTCTTGCAAACCAACTTTTTTTTGATACAGCTTTACTGCTGCTTCTGTCCTTGGACCATAATATTGATTTTTTGGTAAGAGAGGATTTGGCTTAACTACCAAATTCAGGTTTCCCTGCAAAATTCCAATAGTAGCCCCTGCAAGATCTTGAGTTTTCTCTCCTGCTACTCCATCAGCAGGTTTTAATTTATACCCTTTTTGAAATTCAAGGATGACTTTTTTGGTATCCGCGTCTGTTAGAGGCGCATTTGATACCTTAATGTTATAGCCTAAACCCCTTAACACAGAACGGAATTGTTGAGGTGTATACCTTAGGGCAGCAAAAGCTGTGCCTGTTATGACTATGCTAGTTGTTATCAGACACGCTGTAGCAACGCTAACACTGGATTTTCCAAACACACACCACATAGACAAAACTCCTCATAATCCAATTAGCATGGTTATGACGTTAATAAATGAATTTGGGTTTCTTTAACGTCTTTGTATCTTAATTATTTATGATTTTTGATTAGTTTAATTTATATTTGGTACAATCTAAGCAAACAGTAATTGCTTATTTTGTCATCTATCTAACGTCGTATAAGCTAAGCAAGCTCTGCAAGATCCCCGACTTCTTTAAGAAGTCGGGGATCTGACTAACCCAAATGACCAATGACAACTCTAACGAGTTAAGTTATTTGTGACGACTTAATTACCAAACAAATGACTAACGTAAAGCCTATATCACCACGTAATTTATGGTTTGAGAGATTGATGGCACTTTTTGCCTCAGCAAATTTACTCCTAGTCTTATTTGATTTAAGTTATGTTCCTTGGCGAAATTTGTATATACAAAAACTTCCTCAAGTGACTCAGGTATACGATCGCGTTAAAGGTATTGAGCCCCATCGCGAAACAGTCCAGTATTTGAAAACAGTAGACGCTCTCATAGAACAAGTGAGTCAAACAGGATTGAGATCGCCACAAGTAGAAACAACACTAGCTGAACTTCGCAATCTGAGTAATGAAATGGTTGATAGCAATCCCTTTACTGGAGTGGGTAAGAGTGGGACATTAGAAAAAATCAAAAATCGGATGCGCGATCGCATTAACGTAGAATCATCAAAAAACGCTTTTTCTATTTTTTGGAGTCAAGCATACTTATCAAAACGCGATTGGACTCAAGAAATAGATTTTTTCAACCAGGCAATTAGACCTTTAATTGCTACCAATTACTACCGTCGTATAGGAGAACAGGGCGAATTTATCGATGATTTTTGGCTAATAGACTTACCATTCGTATTGATATTTGCTGTAGAATTGCTAGCACGAAGCTATTATATCAAGCGCAGCCAGCCTGGTTTTAGCTGGTTCAATGCAGTTCTTTGGCGCTGGTATGACTTATTCTTACTATTCCCATTTTGGCGATGGTTAAGAGTTATACCTGTACCCATTCGTCTAGACCAAGCCAAAGTACTAAATCTTCAACCCCTACGCCAGCAAATGCATCAAGGAATTGTAGCCAATTTTGCCGAGGAAATTACGGAGATTGTGGTTGTGCGGGTTATCAACCAGATTCAAGGGTCTATTCACAGAGGAGAACTCAAAAGGTGGTTACAGCAAAATGAAACTTTACGTCCCTACATAGATATTAACAATATCAATGAAATTGAAGCCATTGGAACCATTTTTGTTCAAACCATCATTTACCAAGTCTTACCAAAAATCCAACCAGAGGCGATCGCCATCTTACGACATAGCATAGATAGTGCTCTCAAGCAAGCCCCTATTTATCGCGATTTGCAAAACTTTCCTGGAGTAGGACAGATGCAGCTCCAACTGAGCGAGCAGTTAGCAACTCAGATCGCGACCAACCTTTACAGTGCAGTAGTCAGTGCAGCCGAAGATCCTGTAGGGGCAAAACTTTCTGGTCAATTGGTACAGCGTTTTACCGAAGCTCTTGGAGCAGAATTGCAAGACAAACAAGTCCTCTCAGAACTTCAGAACCTTGTGCTCGATTTTCTAGAAGAAATCAAACTCAATTACGTTCAGCAAATGTCAGAAGAGGATATGATGCAAATTTTGCAGCAAACCAGACAACTGAGAACAAAACCAGCCGTTCAACAAGTTGGCGATCTAACTTCTGTCATGTTATCACCTAAGGAAAAAAGTTAATTTATTCACATAAATTGTTATTACAGTTTTCTGATAAACAAAGGAACTGGAAAAGTGTATAATGGTAACCTCAAGGCACATAGAATTGCTGCTTAAAAATGTGCCTCAAGCAGTCAAACCGATGCAACCTCAGAAAGTTAGTGTCACTTAGCCTAGCTTTTGGAGATAAGATTGGTTGAAATAGGTTTTGGCGTCTTGACTCAAAAAAAATGCGCTAAACTAAGGTTAAGGGCGAACTTAAGTTATAAGTTCGCCCTAAGACTTCTTGGAAGATATCCCTATCGCAGGAAGTGGGCAATGACCCACTTTTTTTGTTGGAATAGCCGCATGACTCACCCTTTAGTCCCACAAATTATAGAATTGGCAACACCAGTAGCAGAACAAATTGGTTTAGAAGTTGTTGGAGCCGTGTTTCACACCAACCAACGCCCACCTGTTTTACGGGTAGATATCCGCAATCCCAACCAAAACACAGGGTTGGATGATTGCGAACGGATGAGCCGTGCTTTAGAAGCTACTCTGGATGCGGCAGAAATCATTCCAGATGCCTACGTGTTGGAAGTTTCTAGTCCTGGAATTTCACGAGAAATTGAAACTGACCGGGAATTTATTTCTTTTAAAGGATTTCCTGTCATTGTCCGAACTTCTTCACCTCATGAGGGACAGCAAGAGTGGAATGGTCAGTTGATTCGCCGGGATGAAACAGCAGTTTACATCAACCAAAAAGGTCGCGTACTTGAAATTCCTCGTACCCTAATTGTTAGGGTGCTACTGGATGAACGCCACTGAAAAATTTTAGATTTTAGATTTTAGATTTTAGATTTAGAGTTTTGGAAAAGAATCCAAAATCCAAAATCCAAAATCCAAAATTCTGTATGTACTTATGGAAAAATATTAGGAGATTTGCTTATGTCAATGGTTACGTTACCTGGATTAAAAGATTTAATTGAAAATATAAGTCGCGAGCGGAATTTGCCTCGTGTTGCCGTTCAATCAGCCATCAGGGAAGCACTATTAAAAGGTTACGAACGTTATCGTCGCGCTCAAAATTTAGAACGCAAACAGTTTGATGATGATTATTTTGACAATTTTGATGTGCAACTCGACGTGGAAGATGAAGGATTTCGCGTCGTTGCTACAAAAACTATTGTAGAAGCTGTCTCCAATTCTGACCATGAAATTGCCTTACAGCAAGTTCAGGAAATGGGAGGTGATGAAGCACAACTCGGTCAAGAAGTGGTGCTAGATGTAACACCCGACCAAGGAGAATTTGGTCGCATGGCAGCAATGCAAACCAAACAAGTTTTGGCGCAAAAATTACGGGATCAACAGCGCCAGATGGTGCAGGAAGAATTTCAAGAATTAGAAGGAGAGGTACTGCAAGCCAGAGTCCTGCGCTTTGAAAGACAATCAGTCATTATGGCAGTTAGAAGTAGCTTGGGTCAGCCAGAAGTGGAAGCGGAACTACCCAAACGGGAACAATTACCAAATGATAATTACCGAGCAAATGCTACCTTTAAAGTACATCTGAAAAAAGTGTCTCAAGGTCAGCAACGCGGTCCTCAGTTATTAGTTTCTAGAGCTGATGCTGGTTTGGTCGTTGAACTCTTTGCTAATGAAGTTCCAGAAATTGAAGATGAAGTCGTCAGAATTGTGGCTGTAGCCAGAGAAGCAAACCCCCCTTCCCGTCATGTAGGACCCCGAACAAAGATTGCTGTTGATACACTAGATCGCGATGTAGACCCAGTAGGAGCATGTATTGGAGCGCGGGGATCGCGTATTCAAGTTGTTGTTAACGAATTGCGTGGGGAAAAGATAGACGTCATTCGTTGGTCGCCAGATCCCGCAACTTACATTGCTAACGCCTTGAGTCCAGCACGAGTTGATGAAGTCCGCCTGATGGACCCTGAAACCAGGCAAACTCACGTCTTAGTTGCTGAGGATCAATTAAGTTTGGCGATTGGTAAAGAAGGACAAAATGTCCGTTTAGCTGCAAAACTGACGGGTTGGAAAATTGACATCAAAGACAAAGCTAAGTACGATCATGCAGGAGAGGATGCTAAGTTTGTAGCCGCTAGGGCAAAATATGCGGCGGAATTAGCTGCATTAGAGGCGGCTGAGCAAGATGAGTTTGAAGATGAGCTTGAGGAAGAACTCGACGAAGACGAACTTGATGAAGATCGGGAAGAATTAGAACTAGAGGAAGATGAAGATTTTGACAACGATGATGAAGATTTGGACAAAAGCGATGATAAGTAGTCATCATTAAGGAATGAAAATTTCTTACCCCTACTCCCTACTCCCTACTCCCCACTCCCCGTTTTCAAGCTAGGTAACATCTGAATATCTTTTGTTACGATGAAACCAAACTACCGACGTTGTATTAGTTGCCGTAAAGTAGGGTTAAAGCAAGAGTTTTGGCGGATTGTCCGCGTGTTTCCTTCAGGACAGGTACAATTAGATGAGGGCATGGGGCGTTCTGCCTATATTTGTCCAAACCAAAGCTGTGTCGCAGCAGCGCTAAAAAAAAATAAATTAGGGCGTGCTCTACACGCATCAGTGCCAGAAACACTGTATCAAGTATTGTGGCAGCGTCTATCCCAAGGAAATAACCACTCATCAAACTGATAATTGAGCTTATGCTTGAACAAGTTACAGATTTTTTAGAAGGATAGTTAGTAGTTAGTAGTTAGTAGTGATTGAGGTACTAACCACTAACCACTAACCCTGCCGGAAAAATCTCTAAGGGAATGCATGCGGAGCTTAAAACTATCTTGTAGCGCTAATTTCAGAGGAAAAGTGCAGGCAGCCGAACAAATTGTGCTGTCAACACGTCCTCTAGAATTGCTCATGTGGTGCCAGAATAGTAAAAGGGTGTTGTTAGCATTGCTCTTCATTTATGAAAAGGGGCGAAGCAGCATTCCCAACAAGTTTTACTTAGTTGTGTTGTGGAAGACTCAGAAACAGCAAAAAAACAAAAAACAGAATGGCAACCTGGTAGCGCCCAAGCGCAGTTTGGCGTCAACCATCAATTCTGGTGGGGATGCCAGCATTAACAAGGGAACATCTCTCTTTCCTGATTGGAGGCATCGGCAAAAATAGCAACTGCAACCAAAAAAAACAGTAATCACAAGGATGGAGATGTCACCAACCAGGCAACCATCCGCTAAAACTGTAAATTAAAGGGGAAGAGTGGATGAACAACGGCAAAGTTAGAATTTACGAGTTATCAAAGGAATTGAATTTGGATAATAAAGAGCTATTAGCAATTTGCGACCAGCTCAACATTGCGGTCAAAAGCCATAGCAGTACAATCACAGAGTCAGAAGCAGAGCGCATTCGGACTCAAGCAGAAAAATTAGCGGCTACAACTGTGCCGCAAAGAAAGGATAATGGCGGAAATAGCCATAGAATAAATTCACTACAAGCTGGCTCCCGAATCAGACCTGCTGCACCTAATAATCAACAAATCTTGGAGATACGTAAACCTAAAGACTTGATAAACCAGACGTCAAACGCCTCCGAGGCGTCAGTTGCTACCAACATTAAACTTGCTTCTTCTGAAGTCAATCCTCTATCCCCCCCTAAGCCCTTCGCTACCCCTGTCTCACCCATGAAGCCCGTGGCACCAAGCAAACCTGTACCCCGGAATCAGTCTGAGACCGCTCAAGAACTTGTTGTGACAGACGCGGCTAATAAGACACAAGATACAGAAAAACCGGCGGAAAAAACAACGGCAGCAAAGCCAGAAAAATCAGTTGCACCGTCACAAGGGTCTAAGGTAAAACCGGACAGACCTCAAAAACCGCAGCTGACTGCACCACCTACAAGACCAGCAGGAGAAAAGCCAAATACAGACGATTCTCCCCAAGCCAGTGTTAGCGAAAAGCCAATTCTGAAGCGCGATCGCGACCAAGCCAAACCCGAACGCGATCCCGAACGCGATCGCGAACGCGAACGAGGTGGAAAGCAAGAACAAGCTGCCAAGCACGACCACCAGGCAAGACCGCAAAGAGAAAGAGCAAACAAACCACCAACAGGGGATTCAACAGCAGCACCGCCGCAAAAAACTTCGCGTCCTGCTCCACCTGTGAGATCGGAACGCGGTGCGGGGAAACCGTCTGCACCAGTACCCGCAGGCGCAGATAGTCCGCGACCGAGCAGACCAATGCGTCCGTCTGCTGACCATCCAGCAGCAGCAACATTGGCAGCTCCAGCAAAACAAATCCCAGGCTCAACCAAAACAGCAGGAGCTGGTGAGGAAGACGATGACGACGTAGTTGTAGCTGAAGTTATCGAACTCAAGCGTCCAACACCGCCACGCCAAGCCAAAGGTAAGAAGTGGCAGGAAGAAGACATCGACGAACTCAAAGAAGCGGCTAAACCCGGTAAGGGCGTCACCAAAGGAAAGCGCCTCAAGCCGATTGTTGATGATGAGGACTTGTTAGAAGACGATCTACTTGATGAAGAAGGACTGGAAATACCCGCCGCCATTCAAGTCAGTCTTTCTATTGCCCGTCCACCCAAACCCAAGGCTGCTAGAGCAGCACAACCTGCTGTTGCTGTTGTTACTCCAGTTACTAGAGGGAAAAAATCCAGTAGCAGCAATCGCGCCGAGCAACAACAAAATCGTCGCCAGACAGAGCAAAAGCGGGAGCGACCAGAAATAGTCACAGTCATTGGTCCAATGACGGTACAAGAACTGGCAGACGCTTTAGCAGTTGCTGATACAGAGATTGTAAAAATCCTGTTTATGAAGGGTATAGCAGTCAGCATTACCCAAAGCCTTGATGTTCCCATAATTACGCAGGTTGCTAACGAGTTAGGTACAGAAATTACAACTGCCGAACCCGAAGCCGAAGCCCGTAAAGTCACCGAAATGATCGATGTCGAAGATCTGGAGAAACTCCAGCGACGTCCGCCAGTGGTGACAATTATGGGTCACGTAGACCACGGAAAAACAACCCTGCTCGACTCGATTCGCAAAACAAAGGTTGCTGCCGGTGAAGCGGGTGGTATTACCCAGCATATTGGCGCTTACCACGTAGATGTCGAACACGATGGCAAAGAGCAGCAAATTGTATTTCTCGATACTCCCGGTCACGAAGCATTTACAGCAATGCGGGCAAGAGGAGCACGAGTCACCGACATTGCCATCTTGGTGGTGGCGGCAGATGACGGCGTCCGTCCGCAAACAGTGGAAGCTATCAGCCACGCTAAGGCAGCTGGAGTTCCCATTGTGGTGGCAATTAATAAAATCGACAAACCAGAAGCTCAACCAGACCGGGTGAAGCAAGAATTAACGGAATTCGCTCTAGTTCCAGAAGAATGGGGCGGCGATACCATTATGGTTCCAGTCAGCGCTATCAAAGGTGAAAACCTCGATACGCTGCTTGAAATGATTCTGTTAGTAGCAGAAATCGGAGAACTATCTGCTAACCCAGACCGGATGGCGAGAGGAACTGTCATTGAAGCACATTTGGACAAAGCCAAAGGACCGGTTGCTACCCTGCTGATTCAAAACGGGACATTACACGTGGGCGACCTGTTAGTAGCAGGTTCTGTCTTCGGTAAAGTCCGAGCAATGGTGGATGACAGAGGAGCAAGAGTAGAAGCAGCTAATCCATCCTTTGCTGTTGAGGTACTGGGCTTAAGTGAAGTACCTGCAGCAGGTGACGAGTTCGAGGTCTTCAGCGGCGAAAAAGAAGCACGTTCTATTGCTGCCAAACGCGCCGAAAAACAACGTCAATCCCGCCTCATGCAGGGACGTGTTACCCTCACAAGTCTGTCGGCTCAAGCTCAAGAGGGCGAGTTAAAAGAACTCAACTTGATTTTGAAGGGCGACGTACAGGGTTCAGTGGAAGCTATTGTGGGATCGCTCAGGCAAATTCCACAAAACGAAGTGCAAATTCGTTTGTTGTTAGCGTCTGCAGGTGAAATCACTCAAACGGATATCGACTTGGCAGCAGCCAGTGGAGCCGTTATTGTGGGTTTCAACACAACTTACGCGAGCGGTGCAAGACATGCTGCTGATGAAGCAGGTGTAGATGTACGCGAATATGACATTATCTACAAACTGTTGGAAGATATCCAAGGTGCTTTAGAAGGTCTCTTGGAACCAGAGTTGGTAGAAGAACACCTCGGTCAAGCCGAAGTGCGTGCTGTCTTCCCTGTCGGACGCGGTGCTGTTGCTGGTTGTTACGTACAGTCAGGCAAACTGATTCGGAACTGCAAGGTGCGTGTACGTCGTAATAGCAAGGTGATCCATGACGACACTCTTGACTCCCTCAAGCGGATGAAAGAAGATGCTCGCGAAGTCAATTCTGGTTACGAATGTGGTGTCGGTATAGATAAATATACTGATTGGGCGGAAGGTGATATCATCGAAGCCTACCAGATGGTGACCAAACGTCGTACCCTTTCTAAAACAAGATAGTGGGTACAAAGTTTAGAGTTAGGAGTTATCTATTAAAAAACTCTTAACTCTATATTTATGTCATGGTTTTAGTAATAAATACTCTGAAATAAATTCTTGAGAGCCCTAACGTTCAGTTTTTATCAATCCAAATTATAAAATCATAAAAGTTCCGTGAAGATGGTGTAAGTTTTAGTAACTAATGAAACAGAATTAACTGTTGGAAAAGATTATCTTTAAAAATTAAGCAGTAGAATTATAAGGTTTCAGGGCGATCTCTTGTAGAGACTACCCCTGTTACTATACGATTAATAATGAGGATGAGGAACTATGATTCGGATTCACGCAACAAGCGATCGCCAATTTTCTGGCGACGCGAATATCTGGAACAGTCTCAAGAGCGCGATCGCAGCTAGTTCTGGTTTCCAACGCTGGTTGCTAGAGCGTGGTACTCAAGTGCAAAAACTTCGGCTAGAAGAACAGGTACAGCGTTATTTACGTGAAACTCTAGAAACACTAGCGTATTGAGGCAGTTATCAGTTATCAGTTACATTTATATATTAATTTTTTATTCACAGTTATCTGATAACTGGTTACTATTTACTGTTTGCCAGTTAAAACTTGAGAAAATCTGGGAGATTCCCCTGTAAAATTTGAAGTTGGCGATGGGCAAGTGCAAGGCGCTCGCCATCAACTTCAACTTGCGAAGTTGGGTAATTTTGAAGAATTTCCATTATCGTAATCTTTTCATCTTTACTTGCAGAAAGAATCAAAGCAGAGCGCAAAGCTTGTCTGTCAGCTTTACCAGAAGGTGTGTGAATCACTTGACTAAGTTGGTCGAGCACTGCATTACCAACTCGACTATTGAGTATATTATCAAGAATTAATAAGTTAACTTTGACAGGTTCCGTCAAATACTTGCGAACTTGCTGGGGATCTTGTCCTGCAGAAGCCAGATTAGATGAGAGTGAACCAGACAGTTTTCCCGTTTGGGCAAATGTTGACAGTTCCGCCACAGAAAGTGATTCGCGAAAGATACGATACTTCAGTATCACGCTTTCAGCAGCAAAAGCAGGAATGCCATGCAGTAAAAGATAGAAGCTGACAACAAAAATAAAAAATAGTTGGTAAATCATGAACCCAAATTTTCAAACACACCCTATTTTTTTGACGCCATTTCAGTAAAATAAGTTGCAGCTTTTTCAGTGAGATCCCAGACTTCGCAGAAGTTGTCGGGGATCTTGTAACTCAATAGCCAATCCCTTCTTAATCCACCCCAGTATAGGCAGTTTGCCCAAGATTACTTAAACAACTACCACAAGTAGTTACACGTAACCTTGATTGTACAAAACTTAACGATAAAAATCCTTTTTTTTTCCAGGGAACCCAGCTGCCAAGGCATATGTCTTCGGCTATAGTTTTGCATAAGTTTCACAGCTAAAAAGCTTGTAAATAACCGGATTGAGTTTAAAGAAAGATGAAGGATGAGGATGAAAGAGGAAGGATAAAGCATTCTATATTTCACTTCAAACTTTATCCTTCACACTTAATCCTTCAGTTAAGCCTAATTTTGTACATTTAAAGCCACAAATCAAAATGACACACCAGGGATTTAACATTCCGCAATCAAAAACCTTTCACATTCGTGCTTTACCAGTAGGACTAAGTGCTTTGTTAGCAGTCACTGGTGGATTTATCCTGCCAGAAAAAGAGGTAAATGCAGGGGAAGTGCCTCAAAAAGTGAATGCGACCATGACAACAGCACAAGTACCTGTTGGCTCAACCATTCTTTACGTTAATCCAGAAACGGGTCAAGATAGTTCTGATGCTGGGAGTTCAGAAGCAAAGGCTTACAAAACGATCGCCTATGCTCTCAAGCAAGCTAAAGCAGGGACAGTTATTCAACTAGCTCCCGGTACATACAGTCAAGAAAGTGGAGAAGTCTTTCCACTGGCGATCGCACCGGGCGTAACACTGCGCGGTGACGAATCCACCAAAGGTCAAGGAATATTAATTGCAGGTAGTGGTAATTTTATCAGTCCC
The DNA here is from genome assembly GCF_000346485.2 of Scytonema hofmannii PCC 7110. Classification (NCBI taxonomy): domain Bacteria; kingdom Bacillati; phylum Cyanobacteriota; class Cyanophyceae; order Nostocales; family Scytonemataceae; genus Scytonema; species Scytonema hofmannii. The sequence continues at coordinate 9,561,051 of NZ_KQ976354.1, read as the reverse complement.
ACTTTTGCCCGTCAGAATGTAGCAATCCTGGCCCAAAACGATAGTACTATCAGTGGAATAACCTTAACTAATCCAGAAAGCCGTGGTACTGGAGTGTGGATTGAAACATCCAATGCAACAGTCACCAATTCTACTTTTACCAACAGCGTGCGTGAAGGCGTTTTTGTTACCGGTAAAGCTAATCCAAAAATCGAAAATAACGTCTTTATTCAAAACAAAGGCAACGGAATTTCTGTAGCTAAATCTGCTCAAGGAGAGGTTCGCAATAACTTATTCCAGAATACTGGTTTTGGTGTTGCAGTTAGCGATTTAGCATCACCTTTAATTACTGATAACCAGATTATTCAAAATAATGGCGGTGTCGTAGTTAACGGGTCTTCTAAACCAGTACTGCGTAATAATGTTATTCAAGATAACCGAGATCACGGTCTAGTTGTCATTCAAAATGCACAACCAGATTTAGGAACAGCAGAAAATCCTGGTAAGAACATAATCCGTAATAACGGTCGAAAAGACCTTAAAAAGTTCTTTGACGTACTAAATGCAACCACGGGCAACACAATAATTGCTGTTGGTAATGATATCGATGTCAAGCGAATTTCTGGCAAAGTTGACTTTGTTGCAGCCACTGTTGAAGCACCCTCAGGTGGCGGTATTGCAACAACTTTCAGAGATGTGTCAGCAGGTTATTGGGCAAAAACATATATTGAAGCACTAGCCGCTAAAAATATTATTGCTGGTTTCCCCGATGGTTCTTTTAAACCCAATGAACCAGTCACTCGCGCCCAATTTGCTGCCATTATTAGTAAAGCATTTGCACCAAGCGCCAAACGCGAAATCTCTAGTTTCAACGATGTAAGCCGCAATTTTTGGGCTTACCAAGTAATTCAATCTGCTTACCAAGGCGGTTTTGTATCTGGCTATCCTGACAAAACTTTTAAACCAGAACAACAAATTCCGCGAGTACAAGCGCTAGTGTCTTTAGCTAATGGATTGGGATTATCTGTAGATAGCCAAAATGTTTTATCTGTGTACAGTGATGCTTCCCAAATTCCCAATTATGCCGCAGGTCCCATAGCAGCCGCAACTACAAAACAACTAGTCGTTAATTACCCTTCAGTGAAGGAACTCAACCCTAACCGTCAAGCAACTAGAGCAGAAGTTGCAGCTTTTGTTTACCAGGCACTTGTTAGTCGAGGTAGCCTGCAAGCAATACCTTCTCCGTATTTGGTTAGAACTCCATAGATTAGGGTTAGTTGTTAGTTGTTAGTCGTTAGTTGTTAGTCGTTAACTACTATCTACTATCTACTAACAACTATCCACTAACAAATATCCACTAACTATTGTAAAAAATGCCAGAACTAACAAATTGTTGGTTCTGGCACTTAGCATTTATTATTTTTTCTTAACATTAGGGTCTTGAAAATTTTGAATGACCCTCTTCTTACTTTGCATTTATATTCAAGGTCTTTATATAAGCTGACCCCGTTTGATTAAATACTAGTTTCTCAGAATTTTTTCGATTTCCAGATTTCCTAATATTTTTTTAATTTTTTCTGTCTTTTTGTTGTCCAATGTATACTATTGTTAAGCTGCTTGTGAAATAGCAGTGTAAACTCAGACTCAAAAAGAAGAAAAAAGTTCAAAAATTAACCTTTATAAGGAAAACGGCTGAAAACCCTTGAAGATGTAGCTCGGAGCGTGGCGGAGAGATACATCTGTGCTTTAGACAAGGGCTGGAATTGGGCAAGAAAAATGGGGAAACCCTATTTATGGATATCCTGCACTACCTCTAGACAGTTAAGGGGTTTGAGGGTTTCCCCATTTTTTAAGAGCTTGGTCTCCCGGATGAAAGCCGCAAGCACCCTTTAGGGTGCAGGTACTTTCGCTATTCTCTCTGTTGTGCAATATACCGCTTCACGGTTTCCGTACAAATATTACCAGCAGTTGAAACAAAATAGCTGGGAGTCCATAAAGTAGGGAGTTTAAGTAATTCAGGAAACTCTTTACGCAAGAAATGAGATGCTCTTCCTTTAACACGATTCATAATCAAGGACGGGTTGTCGGTAGGTTTAGCATTAATAAATAGATGCACGTGGTCAGGCATAATTTCCATTGCCACAATCTTCCATCGGTTTTCGTTGCAAACATCACAAATAATTTCTTGTAGTCTTTCAGCTATACGACCAACTAATACTTTTTTTCTACGCTTAGGAATGAAAACGAAATGGTAGTTGAGTAGTGAGACTGCATTCCCTTCGTGTCTGTACTCGTCAGGAGAAAATTTAGCCATATATCCGGAATTCAAGGTTGCGTTGTTGTATACAGCTATTGTATAATAAAACAATTGTGCCAACAATAAAGGAGATTTAATTTTTGGCAGAACTCATACAAACTCAACTCATTCGCATTAAACTACCCCAGTTTGAGACAAACATTCTGGAATTTATCTGTAAGCGTTCCAACAGTCTCTGGAATCAAGCTATCTATTACATTAATCAGAACCACAAGCTAACTCATCCTGGCAACTTACCAAGCGTGCCTTATGAGCAAATGGCGCATGATTTGAAGGAAGAGCTTAACTATAAACTGCTCTATTCTCAGTCAGCACAACAAACATTAAAATCTGTCGCTGAAGGATTTAAAAGCTTCAAAGAACTGCTTCCTATGTGGCGTAGAGGGGAATTGCCGCATTTAAATTCAGAGCCAAAACCGCCTAGCTATAGGAAAAAAGGAGGGCTGTTTCAAGTCTCATACCCAAAGCAAGCACTTACTTTTGATTTAGGAATTTCGTTTGTTCGTATTCCTTTAGGGGCTGAATTGAAAACCTTGGAAGGAATAAGCGAACTGTTTCTTCCTACTCCGACAAACATTGACCCAGAACAAATTAGAGAACTAACTATTGTTCCCAGAAACGGGGAGTTCTACGCTGCCTACTCCTATGCGGCAAAGTCTCCAGATGCCGTTAAGCTCGACAAAATGAAAGCGCTGGGTATTGACCACGGTAAAAATAACTGGCTAACCTGTGTGTCTAATATTGGGACTTCGTTCATTGTTGACGGGTTGCATATCAAATCGCTTAATCAATGGTTTAATAAACAGGTTGCAACTTTGAAAGAAGGTAAACCTCAAGGTTTTTGGAGTAAACATCTTGCGAGCATCACCGAGAAACGCAACCGACAAATGCGAGATGCGGTTAACAAAGCATCTCGTATTGTGATTGACCATTGCTTAAAACAAAGCATTGGGACAATTGTATTTGGGTGGAACCCAGGACAAAAACAGAGAGTTGATATGGGCAAGAAAGGCAATCAGTCTTTTGTCCAAATACCCACGGCTAAATTGAAAGATCGGATTGAACAGCTGTGCAAACTGCACGGTATTGATTTTGTAGAAACTGAAGAAGCGTACACTTCAAAATCTTCATTCTTTGATGGTGACGAATTGCCGAAACATGGTGAGAAACCCATAGGCTATAAACCATCTGGGAAAAGAGTGAAGCGGGGATTGTACCGTACTGGAAATAAAAATTGGTATATCAACGCAGATTGTAACGGTGCTGCTAATATTCTGCGTAAAGTAAACACGATGTTGGGTATAAACCTTGACGGAGTGTGTAGGGAGACTTTGACGGCTCCAGTCAGGCTACATCTTTGGCACGTTGCGAGTAAGCAGCCTCTGCCAAAGACGGCTTGAGCGAAAAGAATCCCCTCGCCTTCAGGCAGGGGAGGCGTCAAGACAGTTAGAAAGTGTTTTCCACGTCCTACTTTTGGCGGCGTTGCTCCCAGCGCCAAAGAAAAACCATCAAGGCAACTATTCCTATTTGAAGCGCTAAATTAGGTAAAGCGCTTTCAACATCCCGTCCAGCTAATAACTGTGTTAGGAAGATAAACAAGCCAATAAAACCAGAGGCACCACAAGCGATGTAAATAAACATCCGCAAACCTCGATAGGGAGCTGCAGCCTCTGCTTTTAAGCGGGCGTATTGCTCGGATTTCATGCGATTTTTGCTGTTGGGGTCTACCATGATGTAAATACTGCTATAATCTTGTATTATGTATGCCGATGTGGCTCAGCGGTAGAGCAGCTGATTCGTAATCAGCAGGTCACGGGTTCAAATCCCGTCATCGGCTTTAAGGGTAGGGATTGTAAATAATTTTGTGGGCTTGACAATTTTAGAGGACGGGCGAGGACGCCCATCCCACAAGAAATAATTTATTCTTTGGAAATCTCTTAAGTTTTTTACTACGAATACACAAACAGTATTTATTACAAGATTAATAACCTCTTAATAGTGACTTAATACTTAGTTGGTAATTTAATCTTGCAACATTCAGCTGGGTTTTATATCAAATCCGCGTCTGTAACCGCTTATTCCGTCTCTTCAAAATTCATAATAAAAAATACATATGGAGCGTTTTCATTTCGATCGCTTGCTATCTAGTAGAGTCAAGCGACGGAGCTTGTTAGTTGGTGCTGGTGCAATAACCGCAGGCGCGATCGCAACTCAGTGGAATCAGAGTGTTTTAGCACGACCTAGTTTTTCTGCCTACCCCTTCAGTCTGGGTATAGCTTCCGGCGATCCCCTACCAGATAGTGTAGTGCTGTGGACTCGATTGGCAAGCGATCCGTTAAATGGAGGTGGAATACCATCTGTTAATATGCCAGTGCAATGGCAAGTTGCCCTAGATGAAAATATGAAAGAAGTCGTGCGAAAAGGCACGGTGCTGGCAACCCCCAACTTTGCACACTCAGTTCATGTGGATGTACGCGGGTTACAGCCTGACCGTTGGTACTGGTATCAATTCAAGGTAAGTAATGAAGTTAGCCCTATTGGTCGTACCCGTACAGCCCCAGCATATAATGCTCGTGTTGATAAGTTGCGCTTTGCCTTTGCTAACTGTCAGGATTGGCAAAACGGTTATTACACAGCTTACCAGCACCTAGCCAAAGAAGACTTGGATTTAGTCGTTCATTTAGGTGACTACATTTATGAGTACGGTCCTCAACCAGGGGGACTGCGTCAACATAACAGTCCAGAAATTGTCACTCTTGCCGACTACCGAAACCGCCACGCCCTTTACAAAACCGATCCCAACTTACAAGCGGCTCATGCTGCTTTTCCCTGGATAGTCACCTGGGATGACCACGAAGTAGAAAACAACTACGCTAATTTGATTCCGGAAGAAAATCAAGATCCAGAAGCATTTGTGACTCGCAGAGCTAATGCTTATCAAGCTTACTACGAGCATATGCCCCTGCGTCGGTCATCACTGCCAAAAAGTTCAAATTTACAGCTTTATCGGCGCTTCACCTTTGGAAACATTGCCGAGTTTAACGTACTAGATACCCGTCAGTACCGTACAGATCAGCCCTGCGATGACGGATTAAAACCCCGTTGTTCTGAGGCTTTCGCTTCAAATGCGACTATGACAGGTACAGAACAAGAAGAGTGGCTTTTACGCGGTTTGCGTGAGTCCCAATCTCGCTGGAACGTCATTGCTCAACAAACCATGTTGGCACAGTTTGACTTCGACCCGACTCCAAGTCAAGAATTGTTTAACTTGGATCAGTGGGATGGTTACGTAGCTGCACGTAATAGGCTATTAGAATTTTTCCAAAAAGAACATATCCGTAACCCAATTGTCATAACTGGTGATATCCATTCCAGTTGGGTACACGATCTAAAAGCTGATTTCAACAACCCACACTCAGCTACTGTTGGGACTGAGTTTGTAGGTACTTCAATCTCCTCTGACTTCCCCGATGCCTTTATTCCCCCAGTTGTAGCAGCATTACCTGCCAATCCCCACACTAAATTCTTCGACGGCAAAAATCGAGGTTACGTTCGTTGTTCTCTCACACAAGATACTTGGCTGGCGGACTACCGAGTCGTTTCCACAATTCGGGAACAAAACGCAGCCATTAGCACTTTAGCGACCTTTGTTGTTCAAAACAGGCAACCAGGGGCTGAACGTGTTTAAGTTGGTGGACTTGAGCTTTACCTACTCCTGCAAATCCTAAATTAATCTACCGGAATGTGGAACGGGCATCCTGCCTGTTCTGTTTCAATGGCGGGCAGGATGCCCGCACCACAAAATATTTTGAGATACTGTTTGGTTGAAAATCCCTCAACAATTCAATTGCTTGAGAATAATCCGATTGCGCCCCTCTGCTTTCGCTTGGTAAAGAGCCTTATCTGCCGCCATAATTAAAGTGGTTGGAGAAGATTCAAACTTGGGAACCGTCATTGCCACTCCTATACTTAGGGTAATGAAGTGGCTGACAGTAGATTCAGTATGCTCAATTTCAAGCTCCCTAACGCCCGCTTGCATGGCAGCTGCAACGTGAACTGCGCGAGTTACATGGGTGTTAGGCATAATCACAGCAAATTCTTCACCACCGTAACGCGCTACCAAATCCTGATTTTTCTCAGATGTACGACTGAGGACGGTTGCAACTTTTCGCAAACAGGAGTCTCCTGTTATGTGACCGTACCTATCATTGTAAAGTTTAAAATAATCTATATCGCATAATATTAAAGATAACGGCAATTGTTCCTCTACCGAGTTCAACCACTGAGCGTTTAAATATTGGTCGAAACGACGGCGATTTGCAACCCCAGTTAAGCCATCAACATTAGCGAGTTCTTGTAAAGCTTGGGTCACTGCCTCTAACTGTTTGTAAAGTTGTGCTTGCTGTAGCAGTCTTTTAACCCGTTGGCGTAACACTGCCCAATTAATTGGTTTGGTTACATAATCGCTTGCTCCTGCCTCAAAAGCCCGGTCTACTGATTCAGAATCTTCTAAACCTGTAATCATTAAAATAGGAATGCGATCGCACAGTCTTGAAATCGTACTATTACCAAAAGAGAAACCGGGCATAGAGTGAACAAGACTTGAAGCAAAAAGAGTTCTGGACAACTGAGTCAGTTGCTTGCAACAAGTAAAGCCATCCATAACTGGCATAACAGCATCTAACAAAATGAGGTCTGGCTTGACGGTTGTGAATGTCTCCAGACACTGTTTGCCATTAGAGACATCCACCACACGATAACCTTCTTTTTCCATCACTTCACGCAACAGCATCCGAATGGTCTTATCATCGTCAGCAACAAGAATCAAAGGAGGGTCGTTGGAGATAGAAAATTGGCTTATGCCGGACATGAGTTACATTCCATAAAGCGTTCTGTAAAATAGATAACACGCTGTAACACAGTGGTAATTACACTCTACCGCTACACCATGCCTTGACTGACAAACTGAAGTTAAAAGCGGTTTCTTTTATAGTTCCCAACCACGGATGTCCAATTACTAAGGTATCGTGCTTTTATTTTTTATAATGGAATTGTAAAGATGATCGCTTCACATGTTATGCGAACCGCAAGAGCGTGTTGATAGAATGTAAAATTATAATAAGCCCTACAATATTAGTTTATATGCCAGACCCATTAATGTATAGTCAAGATTATTTTGTGGTTTTAGAAACTAATCAACCAGAGCAGTTTTTGACAGCGTTAGAATTACTTGAAAAGCTACAAGGTATTTTACAAAACATTGAACCTGAAGAGCTAATGCCCGATTTGCGAGCGTTCAATTTACCCGAAGAACAAGCAAAATATTTGATAGATACAAGCTGTGAATTAGATATTGGACCTGGTCAATATTTACAATGGTATGCAGTTCGATTAGAAAAATAAATTTTGTTAGTGGTTAGTGGTTAGTGAGAGCATCCCAAATGTGCAAAAACCTTACTTACCCTCATCCCCTAACCCCTTCTCCCCACGGGAGAAGGGGAATAAGAGTATGGCTTACTCCCCTCTCCCAAACTGGGAGAGGGGTTGGGGGTGAGGGCAGAATGGTAAGAGTGCCAAAATGGGATGCTCCTGTGGTTAATGATTATTTACAACTAACAACTAACAACTAACAACTAACTACTAACCCTTTGAATTCACAACCAAAGCTAACTCAATTTGAGTTGAATCGGTTTGTGTGACTGCAACCTCGATACCGGGGCCAAAATAATTTGTCATTTTTTCCTGTTTTTTTTGCCATAAATCAATTGGTACGGAAGGCGAATCAAATTCCAAAATGAGGGCGTAAGCTCCATTAATTTCCGTTTCTCTCAGTCCTGATATTTCCGGTCTATCTCCATCTGAAGAACCAAGACCCAAAAATTCCAGAGATTTATCGAAATGAGCATCTTGACCGTACCAATATCGCGTCAAGTCTTTGCGAATTTTAGTTAGAGTAGGAGTTGCCTGTTTCTCTCGTAATGCCAAGACTTGTGGCGTTGTCGGTTGACTAAAAGGCAGAGGTGGCATTTCGTTAGCTTTGAGAGCGAGTCCTCCCAAAAGAAGAGGAATCCCATAAAAAAATCCGACAAGATTGAGTGTAGCATTCTCTGTAGCATAAGCCACAAAGCCGATTATCGTTAAAATCCCACCGACAGTTAACCCAAGCGTTCCCAAAGAAAATTGGCGTAACATGATTTGTGTATAGTACAAATTCCCAGTATTTCTTTTGTACTACTATTTAGTGCCTATTCACAAGCTCTATGCCCATGAGCAAGCGCTTCAACGGGGAGAACCCCTACTCCCTACTCCCCACTCCCTACTCCCTATTTACAGATTTTTGCGCTAACTTTAAAAGTAAGAATAGTATTTGAAGATAAAAACACAACAATGGATGCACAAACACTCAAAGAAAGAGTAACCCTAGTCAGAGCTAAACGTGAGTACCTGCTGAATCTTTTGGAAAAACCTAATTTGGGAACTTTAAGAGTAGATGTAAATCAAGCGTTAGAAGAAATGGATGACTTAATTGATGAATTTAGACGCACTTTTCCCGAAACCGAAATAATTTGAGTACGATAGATTCTAAAAGTAAAACTAGCGTCAGTAGAAATTGTCAGATTGCAATTCTACTGACGTACTCAATCAATAACATTTTTTGACACACCAAATTCCAATTGAGTTGCTGATTTCCCAAGTTACACATACAGCATCATTTAATCGGCAAAGGAGCGATTTTCGGATTTCTTGCCTAATTGCCTTACTAAAGCGATCAATTCCGTTGTGGGTACATCTTTTTTACAAAAAGCATCAAGACTACCAACTTCTTTGGTATCTTGATACTTAACATCCTCGACGGAGGAATAAGCAATGATCTGGGTATTTGGAGAAATGGCTTTAATGTGGCTAGATGCACTCCAACCATCCATAATTGGCATTTGTAAATCTAGAACGATCACATCCGGGTGAGTGCGTTCAACCAATTCTATGGCTTCTTGACCATTGCTAGCTAAACCCACCACTTGTATATTTTCTTGGCAAGAAAACGCTAATTTCAAGGTTAAACGAGTTAATTCGTGGTCATCGACCACGAGAACTCTTAAGGTAGAAGACTCACAGAACAACATCAACATCCTAGGGAACGAGAAACAATATAGGATAACTTTTATAGTTTATGAGAACAGACAGCTGAACTCACTCTATCCAATGGTTGAATAATTTCTACGTTCCAATGACCTATAAAGTGATATGTCAAAAAAGAGAGCTCTACCAGTAACAATAAGCAGTGAATTATCAAAATATTGTGAGCTAACTGTCAAGTTGTGATGAACTTTTCTTCGTATTTGTACTGACAGTATTTGGAGTACTTGCATTTATGCTTGAAGCCATAGACATGAGAATTTTTTGCGAACTAGCTTCTGGAGAATCTTCAGCAGGACGTCTTTGAATATAACTACCATCTTGCTGTAACTCCCAAGCTTGACGGTTATCTGCGAGCATAATTCCCAAAATTTCCTGCAAATCTTTAGCAATATCTGGATCTAAGATGGGAGTAATGACTTCTACTCGTCGATCTAAGTTACGAGGCATCCAGTCGGCACTACCAATATAAATCTCTTCCTGTCCATTGTTGTAGAAATAATACATACGAGAGTGCTCTAGAAAGCGACCAACAATACTGATAACGCGAATATTTTCACTAATATCTTTCAAACCAGGGCGCAAACAGCATATACCTCGTACAATCAAGTCAATTTGTACGCCTGCACGAGAAGCTTGGTAGAATGTCGAAATGATTTCTGGATCGACCAAAGAGTTCATCTTAGCAACAATGCGCCCGCTCAGACCATTCTGAACATTTTCAATTTCTCGATGGATCAAAGAAATAAAGCGATCGCGCATATTCACGGGAGCTACCAACAGCTGTCGGTAAGACTTTTGCCGAGAATATCCTGTCAAGAAATTGAAAACATCTGTAACATCAGCGCCCAAATCCTCATGACAGCTAAATAATCCCAAGTCCGTATACAGCCGTGCTGTTTTTGGATTATAGTTACCAGTTCCAATATGTACGTAGCGACGAATGCGCTCGTGTTCGCGCCGCACTACCATAACCGTTTTGCAGTGGGTCTTCAAACCTACCAAACCATAGACAACGTGAACTCCAACACTTTCCAGATGCTTTGCCCACTTAATATTGTTCTCTTCATCAAATCGCGCCTTAAGTTCTACCAGTACAGAAACCTGCTTGCCATTTTCAGCAGCAACACTTAAGGCATTCAGGATTGGCGAGTCAAAAGATGTCCGGTAGAGAGTCATCTTAATTGCCAGCACATTAGGGTCATAGGCAGCACTAGTAATAAAGCGCACAACAGTTGATGAAAAGGATTGATATGGATGATGTACGAGCAAATCCTTTTCTTGAATAACTGAAAAAAAGTCTTTTCCTTCCTCTACCTCCTGTAGGTTTGAATTTATTGAATTTATACTAAATTCCTTCAGCCGTTGCAAGCGGATAGGGACTACAGACTTCCATGGTTCATCTTTTAGTTCTGGGACTGGCATTGACATAAAATACATCAAATCCTTTAGCCCCATCAAACCATCAACTTGATATACATCGCTTTCCGTTAATTCCAGATCCTCTAGCAGTCGTTTTCTGACTGATTCAGGAGTCTGAGAATGTATTTCTAACCTTAAAGGAGAACCACCAACACGCCGCTTTCTCAGTTCGTTTTCAATTGCTAGTAACAGATCGTCAGCTTCATCTTCTTCCAATTCCAAATCTGCATCACGAGTGATGCGGAACACATGGTATCCCTGAATGTTCATCCCATGAAACAAGGACTCTAGATTGTGGGCAATTGCCTGTTCTAACGGTACACCAGTCCAAATAGCAGGTTTTTCTGAATCCTGAACTCCCAAATCTAGTGGTAAAGGCAAAAATCGCGGGAAAACAGTAGGGACTTTAACTCTAGCGAACAACTCCTCTTCTGTTTCCGGATTTTTGAGCGTAACAGCCAGATTAAGGCTGAGATTGGAGATATAAGGGAAAGGATGACTGGGATCGACAGCCAGGGGAGTGATGACGGGAAAAATTCGTTCTTTGTAATACTGGGCTAAATAATTTTTTTGCCTTTCCGATAAATTTATGTAATCTAAAATATGAATTCCGTGCTCAGCGAGTTGGGGTCGCAAGCTTTTCTCAAAATGTTCGTGTTGCTGAGCAATCAATGGACGTAAAGCGACACTAATCTCTTCAAGCTGCTGCTCAGGTGTACGACCATCAAAAGTGACCAAGCTGATTTTTGCTTCTACTTGTTCCTTTAGTGCAGCAACGCGCACCATAAAGAACTCATCCAAATTAGAGCTAAAGATTGCCAAAAACTTTAGACGTTCTATAAGAGGGGTGCGTGAGTCGCAGGCTTCATGTAACACCCTTTTATTAAACTCCAGCCAGCTTAACTCACGGTTAAGGTAGTATTGGGGGTCTCTGAGATTGATTTGATGAGCGGTCTTCTTAGATTTTGCCATGATGACCTAGTACCACGTAGTATATCCAAGTTAGGTGTCTGGATATTAAACAATAGTAGAGGAAAAGCGGTATCTTATTAACTGGTCACTGGTCACTGGTCACTGGTCACTGGTCACTGGTCACTGATTACTGGTCACTGGTCACTGTTTGATGGGAATTTCAATCAAAAATTCTGTACCTTGTCCTAGTTGAGATATGCACTCTAATCTACCGCCATGCTTTTCCACAACAATTTGATAGCAAATTGATAACCCCAAACCAGTTCCTTTACCAACTGGTTTTGTTGTGAAAAAGGGATCGAACAATCGGGCTTTAACCTCCGGCGACATTCCCGGTCCATTGTCTTTGATAAGGATCGCGACATGGGAATTATGTTCTATTTTTGTCTGGATAGTAATGCGACTGGGATGTTTTTCTCTTTTCTGTTTTAGCCATTCTGATTCCTGCTGGTGTAAAGCATCAATGGCATTTGTCAGGATATTCATAAAAACTTGATTTAACTGTCCTGCATAGCATTCGACTTGTGGTAAATTTCCATATTCTTTGATCACTTCAATTTCTGTTTGCTCTGATTTTTTTCTCAAAAAACTTTTTAAAATGAGCAAAGTACTCTCAAGCCCTTCATGAATATCAACAGGTTTCATATCGGCTTCATCTAAACGAGAGAAATTGCGTAAAGTCAGAACAATCTCACGAATACGTTGTGCTCCAACTTTCATAGAATTGAGACTTTTCGGTACATCTTCTTGTAGAAAATCTAAATCAATATGGGCGATAAAGTTAAGAATATTGGGAGTGCTCTTGGGGTATTCCTGCTGATAGAGTTGGACTAAAGCTAATAAATCTTGAGTATAGTTATCTAGATGAATTAAATTACCATAAATAAAGTTCACAGGGTTATTAATTTCGTGAGCAACGCCAGCAACAAGTTGACCGAGACTGGACATTTTTTCAGATTGAATTAATTGCGATTGAGCGCTTTTTAATTCTTGGAGGGTTTGTTCTAATTCAGTGGCTTGCTGTCTTAAGGTGGCTTCTGAATGTCGCAAGGTTTCTTCAGAGAGTTTGCGCTCGCTAATATCCCGCAAAAAAACAATATACTCTTGATTCTGGTGATTGGTGCGTTGCGAAACAGTGGTTTCCACGATTTGATTGGGGAAATTTTGTAGGCTATGTTCGCTAGTGCTTTGCCAATACGTAGGGAGAGCATCCAAATCAGAGAGAAATTCACTGAGATAATGCCCTGTGAGTTGGTTGATACTCATTCCTAAGAGATTTTCAGCAGATGGGTTAGCTTGAGTAATCGCACCATTTTTATCTAAAACGAGAACGGTATCGGGAACGGTATCGAGGGCAGTGATAAAGCGGCTTTCTGCCAGTTGACGAGCTTCGGCAATGGATGCAATTTGTGGTAGTGTTGTCCAGCAAGCTATTGCCACAGCCACAAAGGCAACTGTAGCGAGTAAAACAATTAATAAATCAGCTTTAATCTCCCCAGTGGAGCTGTTTACTCTGGCACTGAACCACCAGCTAATAATAGTAGCAGTACAAGTCAGCAGTACCAGAACAATCACTTGAATGGCAATAAAATCCTGAAATAACCCAATGGGTTGAGTATTACAACGTTCAATCCACCAGCGCGGATGGAAAGGGGCAAATTGAATGTGACGAATGGCTGCATCAACAATCAAAATGATGATGGGCAAGAACAATCCAATGAGAAAATCTTGCCAACTCCAAGCCAAGCCCCCGACCACTAGGACAACCACCTCTACAATAAAAAACAACAGCGATAACCAAGCCCATCGCACTTCTGGTCTACCTCGGCACAGCCACAATCCCAGATGAAATGATGTGATTGATGCTAAATAACCAGTATTTGTAATCATGACAATTCTGGTCAAATCTCCCCAAACTAAATTCAAGACACTGCATAAAAAGGTAAATACCAATGCAGGTGCCAAAACGCCTCGTTTTGAAACAACGGCAAACACGGGTGACATCCGTCCATCAAGAGAGAGTTGATACAAAATGCGAGGAAGGATGCAAACAGCGCTAGCAGAAGCGAGAAGGCTCGAAAAAGCCATTAGCAGCGTTACTAATATAGAGGCAGACTGACCCCAAAATGCCTGGGATACTGCTAAAAGGCTCAAATAGGTATTGCCCTGCCCTGTTGCTGTTGCTGGCTGGGCTAGTACCCAAGTGCATCCTAAAAAGATGAGTGGCATTAGCCAAGAAGCAACCGTCAAAAACTGTAACGTGTCTTTGGGGCATTGACTTTCAGCAACAAACGAGGAAGTAGTTTCACAGCTGTAGATATTCCAAGTTGCAATAAAATACCACTTTGCCCAATCAACAAATTGTAGAGACGTGCTCTCTCTCGTCTCCATAGCATGAAAAAAACTGGAACTGGTATTTGAGAGAGTCAGCCACCACAAGCCTTGCAAGCAAAAAGCAAGTATAGACGCGATCGCCGGCACAACCAAAAATAAATGCAATATTGCTAAAGCACGTGTACCACTGAAGGCAACTACAAAAACAATGCAGGTGAAACCAATTTTAAGTGCCATCTCTGGACAAGCGATCCCAAATGGTTCGAGATTTGCCTTTATCAAGTCGGTTAGGGCGATCGCGTACACCACTGGAACTGATGCCCATCCGACAAAGTATCCAATTGCTACATATCGACCCAACCCTGAATAGTTCTTAAGTAACCGGGCTGCGTAGTTGGGTGTTCCTCCTGACATATCCGTCCAATGCTTACCCAAGCATTGCACTTGCAAGTTCAGCAGAATACCTACAATTACACCAGGTAAACAGAGCAAGATAGCATTTGCTCCGAGTGCTGTACACAAAACTGGTGCTACAGTAATCCATCCAATATGAGAAGTCACACCAAAGCCCCAAGTTTCAAAGACACTCAAACTTCGCTGAAGTTGGTATGACAATTTATTGTTATTCGCACCCAAAATTGGCTGAATATGCATTGTAAATAACTTTGTTGTGATAGCTAAATCATTGAAATAACCTATTTTTCTATTTTTAAATAACCGTAAAAATGCTGAAACTATGACTTTTTCTTATTGCTCAATAATTTTTATCAGTAAAAATGCTGAAAGCCAAAATTTCTGACTAAATTCAATAATTTTCTCAGTGCTATTGCGTAATTTTAATGAAAGTCTTACCAGCTAATGTCTGTAGAAATTTCACGTTCGAGTTTCTCTGTAAAATTACATATGCTTTACTTTAACTTCATATTTTTTTCTATTTTAGACAGTATTTATGACTATTTTTACTCAAGACTAGAATACGTTGAATTACTATTGACATTACGGATTTTATATTTTAGATTTTTTTTATATTCACTATGTAACTGTAATTTCACTTGGATCGGATAACACTGAGTCATCAAGATTTTGAATTGCAGATTAATCGAATTGGTTGAAAACGATTTTGCAATTGTTGACTCTAAACAGTTAGCAGAAATTGACTTGACAGTGGTCAAGTTTTACTCCAATTCTAATGATTTATGCATCAGTTTAATCAATTAAGGTGATGTACTAAATTCCAATGAACGAAAGGACAAGAAAACAAGTACACCATGGTAAAAATTGAAGTCAATACTACTGCTAAAGGAACTGGACTAATTACAACCTCAGCAGTGAGAAAGGGTGAAGTCTTTCACAGGATAACAAAGTATAAAAGAGTTAACCAACCTACTTATACAAGTGTTCAAATTGATTTGGACACACACATTGAAGAGTCAATACTTGGCAAACTCAATCACTCGTGCAATCCTAATCTGATTATAAATACTACAGCTTTAGAATGTGTTGCAGCACGGGACATTGAACCTCATGAGGAACTCAGCTTTTTCTACCCCAGTACGGAGTGGGAGATGGATAAACCTTTTGTCTGTATGTGCGGTTCACCACAGTGCGTGCGAATTGTTGCTGGAGCCAGATATCTTTCTTTGGATATTTTAAGCTTGCAATTTATCAATCGCCACATCCGCCATAAGGCTTTGAGTTGCTTAGAAGCAAAAGTGTTTAAGAAAGACGTCATTGTTGAAACAATAGATACTTTTAGGGCTGAAACAGGTGCCTTGTCTCTATCTGTTACAAAAGCTTAAGACCATCTAAATAATACATCCATAGTTTTTTGTCAATCAAAGGAGTTTAAACATCGTGATTAACACACTGAATCAACCCACAACAACTGTCATTATTGAAAGGGCTGAAGTTTGTAAAACTATTGCTGAAGAATATACATCGCTGACTTTTAAACAACTCCTTGAAGAAGCAACAAGTGGTGAAGCTCTTCTACGGCTCATGGGTCGTTTTTTCCAATACTCCTCCGCTTTTGCACCTTGTCAAACTTGTTTGGCTGGATATATTGCTGTTCGCAAAGATTTGTTCAACACTTCTAATGAAGTAGGATTGTTTGCTGATAGAAGTGTTGAAATAGGAGCAGGTATGTTTTTTGGTGCAATCGATGAGTTTGGCGATCGCGAAGCACCTGAACCGCATACACATCGAGCTTTAGCTCTAGCAACACTCAAAGGTATGGCACAATTTTTTGGCTATGATATGTTGGCTCTTAGCAAACTCATACTTCAACATAGACCTACCAATGATGCTATTCGTAAGGTTCACCGTAGTGGCGGTATTAACATGGTTGTAGATGAAGCACATCTTTTCCGTGCGATTGGCTTTCATTTGGGAACTGAAGTCTTGGGAGAGGATGAAAACCGTGTTTTAGAAGAGTTTTTTCGTACTAAGCATCCTGAGATCGTAAGATATTTACAAGAGACAGAAGTGGAGATTGATGGCAAAGTGATTCCGGCTTACTACTGGTTCAGTCGCCATATTGTTGCAGAAGCTGAGCATTTTGATGCTGGAATACTATCTGCTAACCAAGCTCTTCACTACTACACGGGTTTGGAAGATAAGCAACAGATTAAGAGTTGGATTCTTGAAGGAGTTCGAGAGATTGCTGTACAGATGTCAGAGTTTATGGAAGAAGTCTGGAAGAACTGATTAGATTTTGGATTTTGGATTTTGGATTTTAGATTTGGCATAGAGAACGATTGTTTACCTTCAATTGAAAATTGCCATCACTAGGAGTTTCCTACTCCCTTTCCGCTCTAAAATTACCGATTTTTGTAGGGTGGGCACTGCCCACCAATAGTGAATAGTGGGCGGTACCCACCAATAGTGAATAGTGGGCGGTACCCACCAATAGTGAATAGTGGGCGGTACCCACCCTACGTGTTTAGGTAATATTGAAATTCCTTAACCAAAGGTCATGCCATTCCAACCCCACATTGTAGCCCTAGAATCAGCAAACTCTATATATATTCGATTTTGAGGCACAGCTAATGCTTGATTAATTTCCTGGCAAAAATCTTGACTCATATCCTTAGTTTGCTGTGGCAGCATTGTTCCAATATTCTTTATTTCTATGTAACAAACGGGATCTGCTGTACCACCAAATGTCATGGGAATTTCGGTTTCAAAAGCTGTCATGACATAGGATTCTGGTTTGCCTGTGTGTTTAGCTAACTTGGCTGATAAATTTTTGAGCAGAGTTTCAATTTCAGTTTTTGCAGGAGTTGATACAGAAGTTTGAACTTTGATAAGCGGCATAGGTAAATTTTGGATGCGTGGATTTTGGATTTTAGATTTTGGATTGGAGATTGCCCAATTTCATTAGTGTCGAAATAAATGAGTGTGTTCGGGATGATATAAACGAGAACGTCCTTTTGTTTGTGATAATGCGGGACTGATGACATAAAGAGTCGTGCGGATTAATTTTTCTTTGTGAGTATACTCTGCCATTTGATTGAGGGGTACAACTAAAATTCTCTCATCAGACCATCCCAAACGATAGCAAATTGCCACGGGTGTTTCTACTGAATAGTGTTCCAGTAGCTTGGCCTGGGCTTCTTCAACATGACGCGCACTTAGGTACAGGCAAAGGCTAGCTTGATGGGCGGCGAGGGTTGCAAGTTCTTCTGTCGCAGGGACTTCTGTACGTCCACTGATACGCGTCAGTATAATTGTTTGAACTAAACCGGGAACAGTCAGTTCCAATTTGAGTTTGGCGGCGGCAGCTTGAAAAGCACTGATACCCGGTATAACTTCAAAAGGAATGTTCGCTTCTGCCAAAAGGTTCATTTGTTCGTGGATCGCGCTGTAGAGACTGGGATCGCCTGAATGAAGGCGCACAACAGATTTTTGCGATCGCACCCGTTCTACCATGATTGGTAAAATTTCTTCTAAAGTTTTATTTGCAGTACGAACAATCTCAGCATCATCTCGGCAAAGCTGCAACATCTGTGGCGGCACTAAAGAATCAGCAAATAAAACCACATCAGCCGCTGCAAGCAATTTTTGTGCTTTAACTGTGAGTAATTCAGGATCTCCAGGACCGGCTCCTACAATATACACTGCTGGTTCTACGGGCATAAGTTTTTTGTCGTCGCCTAAAAGGACAGTAGATTCACGCATAAACAAGCACACGATCGAGCTTCTTAAAAAAATCTTGGCATTTTTCCGTAGCTTTCCGGATATACCCCTCTAGCTCAGAAGAATGTATTGGTAGATGCACCCTGGTTAAGCCCTAGAGAATACTCTGGGGCATTTTTTATTTTGGGTCACTGGTCACTGGTCACTGGTCACTGGTCACTGATATCTGGTAGATGTCGTTTAGCTACATAGAGCCAAGCTAACCCAGCTAGCCCCACAATAATTCCGAGTAGACTGACGATTTGTGCTATTCGCAATGGACCGAACATCAGACTATCAGTCCGAAGACCTTCTATCCAAAGACGTCCCAAACTATATCCTGCTAAATAAATCAAAGATAGCGTACCGATTTTTAGAGAAGGTTTGCCTGATAAACTCCGAAAAAACAACGTTATCAGTAAGGCAAATACCGCTAAATCCCATAAAGATTCATATAAGAAGGTAGGATGGAAGTATTTAAATTCGGCTAGTTCTGGAGGACGCCGACCCTCTGGAATGTACAGTTTCCAAGGTAAATTAGTAGGGCTGCCAAAAGCTTCTGAGTTAAAGAAATTTCCCCAGCGTCCAATTGCCTGACCAAGAATCAATGAAGGAGCAACTAAATCTGCCAGTTGCCAAAAAGAAACTCGTTTGAGTTTGGCAAAGATTAATGCTGCTATGACGCCACCAATAATTGCGCCATGAATGGCGATACCTCCTTGCCAAATGGCAATGATGCGTTCTGGATGCTGGGCATACTCTGACCACTCAAACAAAACGTAATATAATCTTGCCGCAGGAATAGCCCCAAGTACCAACCATATTGATAAATCGCTGAGTAAATCGGGATTTACATCGCGGCGCTTTGCCAGGTATTGAGAAAGGCTAACGCCAATCAAAACGGCTGAAGCAATCAAAAAGCCATACCAACGGATAACCAATGGTCCTATCCTCACCAGAATAGGGCCTGGTGAAGTAAATTGAAACGCCAATGGTAAAGTGAAAAAGTCCGGTATCATGCAAAAGTACATAAAAGGCAAGAGAATAAAAGTGTGAGTTGAAAAGTGCGTTTGTTGAAACCCGCAAAACAGAAATGCTTTTTGATTTTATATTTAATTTAAAATGCGAGCATAGAAAACTGCTGGGCAAGCTACAGCGTAGATTTTAAATTGCTGTGGGTTCATAAAGGTACATAAGCAATTAAAAATTCAAAATTCAAAACAGGTCAGATATAATCACCTCATCAACTTTGAGGCAGCTGTCATCGTGATTGCCATCTATCCCGGAAGCTTCGACCCTGTCACTCTAGGACATCTTGACATTATCCAACGCGGTTGTCGGTTGTTTGAACGGGTTGTTGTAGCTGTATTGCGGAATCCTAACAAAATGCCTTTGTTCACCGTCCAAAAACGCTTGGAACAGATTCGTCTTGCAACACAACATTTAACTAACGTCGAAGTAGATGCTTTTGATGGTCTCACCGTCAAATATGCCCAAATGCGAGAAGCTCAAGTCCTCCTTCGGGGTTTGCGAGCCATTTCTGACTTTGAGGTAGAGCTTCAGATGGCTCATACTAATAAAACCCTTTCTCATCACATAGAGACAGTTTTTCTAGCAACATCCAACGAGTATAGTTTTTTAAGTAGTAGTGTTGTAAAAGAGATTGCTAGGTTTGGCGGCTCTATAAATCATCTTGTTCCCCCGCACGTTGCCCTTGATATTTACCAATGCTACGCCCAAAACAACCAAGTATCGAACCAAATCACAACGGAGGCAATCCCCTCTCGGAAGAGTACCCCAATGGAATCTCCTACGACGGAGACACTACGCCAACAGGAAGCGTAGATCTTGGGCAGGAACTTAACCGCTTGGAAGAAATGATTCTTTCAGGTTTCAATATTCCGCTAACGCGATGCACGTTGGTGGATGAAGATAAGTTGCTCGATCAGCTCGATTTCATTAGGCTTTCTTTGCCTGAAGCTTTTCAGGAAGCAGCTGGAGTCCTCCAAGAAAAGGAGGAAATCCTCCTACAGGCAGAAGAATACGGACAACAAATTGTTGATGCCGCCCAAGCCAAAAGAGCGCAAATTTTGGATGAAAGCGACATCTTGAGGCAAGCAGAACGAGAATCTGAACAACTGCGGCAACAAGTGCAACAAGAGTGTGAGGCGATGATGCAAGAGACTCTTGAGGAAATCGATCGCAAACGACGCGCTTGTCAGCAAGAAATTGAGGAAATGCGACGGGCTGCAGTTGCAGAAGCTGAAGCGATTGAACAAGGTGCTGACGAATACGCTGACAATGTTTTGGAAAATATCGAGCAGCAACTTCAAGAAATGTTACGAATCATTCGCAACGGACGCCAACAACTGTATCCAGACAACTCAAAAAGTCGCAATTCTCTCCCTCCCAAAAAGAAATAGTGCTACTTTGGATATGCCGTACACCAAAATGAACCGACAAATGAAGAGTGCTGAAGCAACTCGCGGATATATATTTAGGTTAACTCTTGCAACAGTTTCAGTTTCAAGAGAAGGAAATTATGTTAACTCGATTAAAAGTTTCTGGATTTAAGAATTTAGTTGATGTCGATGTTCGTTTTGGACCATTTACTTGTGTAGCAGGTGCTAATGGTGTTGGCAAATCTAATTTATTTGATGCTATCCGGTTTTTGAGTGCGATCGCTGATTGTCCTTTGATTGAAGCGGCTTTATCAGTACGCGATGAAGGAGGTAGAACAGCTGATGTACGTAGCTTATTTCATCGTGTTGGCGATGAGTATGTGAATGAAATGTCCTTTGAGGCAGAAATGATTGTGCCTTATGAAGGGATCGACGATTTGGGGCAAAAGGCAGAAGCTAGTATTACTTTTCTTCGCTACACCATAATCCTTGCCTACCGAACAGATGATAGTCTTCGTTCTTTTGGATCACTAGAAATTCTTAGAGAAGAGTTAGTTCATATAAACCTTGGTGATGCCAAAAAAAACTTACTGTTTCCTCATAATGTTGAATGGCGCAAATCTGCTATTAAGGGAAGACGAACTTCGTCATTTATTTCAACTGAGGATGACAAAGGTAAGACAGTCATTAAGCTACATCAAGATGGTATCAAAGGAAAACCCTTACATCGACTAGCAATGAATCTTCCCCGAACTGTACTTTCTGTTGCTAATGCTGCCGAAAGCCCAACAGTGCTGCTAGCACGAAGAGAAATGCAATCCTGGCGTCTACTTCAACTAGAACCTTCAGCATTACGTCAACCAGACGCATTTACATCTCCAACAAAATTAGACATGGATGGCTCTCACTTGGCTGCAACACTCTATTATCTGGCAAAGTTCAGCAAAAACCATTTAGCAAATGGAGTATCAGACAATGAAGCAGAAGCACGGGTTTACAGCCAAGTAGCCAATCGTTTAGCAGAACTCATAGATGATGTGGGTGAAGTAGGTATAGATCGGGACGAACGCCGCGAACTCTTAACATTAATAGTAACGGGTTCAGACGGCACATCTCATCCAGCAAGGGCTTTATCTGATGGAACTCTGCGCTTTTTGGCATTAGCGGTTTTGGAGTTAGACCCCCAAGCACAAGGGCTTTTATGTTTAGAGGAGCCAGAAAACGGCATTCACCCAGAACGGATTCCAAAAATACTCAAGCTACTTCAAGATATTGCGACTGATGTTGATGAACCCATTGGTATAGATAATCCACTGCGTCAAGTAATTGTGAATACTCACTCGCCATCTGTAGTGATGCAAGTACCTGATGACAGCTTATTAGTTGCTGAATTAAAGGAAATGGTACGTTCAGAACAGCGCTTTCAACGAGTATCTTTTGGTTGTTTGCCTGATACTTGGCGACAAAAAGCACCGGAAGGAGTCAATGTTGTTCCCAAAAACAAATTACTTGCCTACTTGAATCCAGTCATACTTAATGAAACAGAAGCTGATGGTCATGGCAAGACAGAAAATTTTCAGCAATCGCAAGCAAAGCATTCTAAGAAACGCCGAGTTGTTGATAGAGAGGATCTTCAACCATTAATCCCTGGTTTTCCCTCTCTTTAAACTTGTATGAAAGAACTTTCTTACACGTTGCTGTCAGATGGTAGTTCGGACAAAGCACTAATGTCAATCTTGACCTGGTTATTACGAGAGCATCAAGTTGAATGTGCTATCCAATCTACTTGGGCAGATTTACGACGCTTACCCAAACCACCCAAAACTCTCTTGCCACGAATTATTAACGCTTTAGATCTCTATCCCTGTGACCTCTTATTTATCCATCGTGATGCAGAAAAGGAACCACGCGAAAAACGTGTGGCTGAGATCCGAGAAGCAATAGAAGAAGCAATGAAAGAATCAGTGGTAGTACCCCCCACTGTTTGCGTTATTCCAGTTCGTATGCAAGAAGCGTGGCTATTATTTGATGAAACCGCAATACGGAACGCTGCAGGAAATCCTCGCGGTCATCAGTCATTACAATTACCATTGATTGCAACACTTGAACAAATACCCAATCCAAAAGACATTCTTCATAAACTTCTATGCGAAGCCAGTGGATTAACAGGTCGGAGACTAAAGCAATTTTCAGTTCATGAACGCGTTCACAGATTAGCAGAACTTATAAATGATTTTTCTCTATTAAGAACTTTACCTGCTTTTCAAGCTTTAGAAGTTGAGATTGCACAAGTTATTCAAGAGCAAGGTTGGGGTTTACAATCAAAAGACAATTAGTCAGTCAGAATTTAAAATATTAATTTCTTACTAATCCTGACGAAATCTTATTCAATTTCTCCTTTTAGGATAGTAGAATATTCAACGCGATCGCCAAGATCGTATCCAGGATCATCTAATTCCCGAAAATTCACTACAGTCTTGCTTACATAGGGCTTGCTGAACACAATTGGAGGCTAGAACAGATAAGGGTTTCAGACCTTTTTTTGCTAAACAAGTGCAAGTTTATAATATCTATAGTCTCAAAAACCTTGCATTTTCGTCAGCGATCGCTGGGTAAATTGAGAAACTAAGGGATAAAACTACCACTTTGTCAGCTGTGTGGCTTCTAGAGTCGCTAGGCTCAACTTTTTCAGCAAGCCCTACATACCTTAATTAAGTCAAGTTAGTATAAGCAAGGATGCTTGACCTATAAGGCAATTGTAACTTACATCAGTAGAAACAGCTAGATGACAAAAAAAGCCCGCTTGCGCGGACTTTATTTTTGTAACTCTAGATTCTGGGCGGTTGTCTACAGCATTAGACACCCAATGATTTGATTAAATGTTGGTTGTCATTGACACTAGACATTCGATGATTCCATGGAATGTTGGGTTTCGTTCCTCAACCCAACCTACGGGATCTAATACAGATCCTCATCATCTTCTTCGTCATCATCGCCGTCGTCGTAATCGTCCTCTTCCACAAGGTCGTCTTCAGGATCGATCGCAGTCACATCTGTCAGCAACAAATCCTCGTCATCCAAAATGTTCTTCTCTGGAGTCCGTCGGAATCCATCCCCTGCTAAAGTGGATGGTGTTTCTAATTGATAAGCACGGGCTGTGCGATCGTCAAGAACCATGTCAAGTGGATCGTCAACTTCATCCAAGACACTGCTGCTCATGTCAGTAGAGTAATCTTCAATGGTACCTGTTTCCTCATAAGCATTGAACCCAGTACCGGCTGGAATCAGTCGTCCGATAATGACGTTTTCCTTCAAACCGCGCAACCAGTCCGATTTACCTTCAATAGCAGCCTCAGTCAAGACTCTTGTGGTTTCTTGGAAGGACGCGGCGGAGATAAAGCTGTCGGTGTTCAAAGATGCTTTGGTAATACCTAGCAATACAGGAGTATACTGTGCTCTTGCACCACCAGTGATAGCCATAGCTTCGTTGACCTGTTCGATTTGGCGCAATTCCACCAATTCCCCAGGAAGCATTGTGGTGTCACCACCATCATCCACCCGCACTTTCGATGTCATCTGGCGAACAATCACTTCAATGTGCTTGTCCGCAATGTCAATACCTTGGGATTGATAAACCGATTGAACCTCGTTCACCAAGAACGTTTGCACTTTCTGCAAAGCCAGACTTGCACAAGCATAAATTCCATCCTCAGAACCGAGATTAAAGAAAATTTCCAGAATTTCGTGAGGATTTGACGGACCGTCAGTGATTGGTTGTCCCGCAGTCAGTGTTTGTCCATCTGAGAGAATCAGGTTTTGTCCGGGTCCAATGGGATAATCTGTCACAACACCATTGGATTCAATAATTTTCACAGCGATCGCTTCATCGCCATCACCGTAAACTACCTTGAGTTCTCCAGAACGACGTGCTAAAACACACGCCTCTTTTGGTTTACGAGCTTCCAGAAGTTCCTCAATCCTCGGCAAACCTTGGATGATGTCTCCAGTTTTAGCTCTTTCAAACACCAATAACACCAAGTTATCACCGCGCTGTACCAATCCGCCGTCATCCACCTGCAACACTGCACCAGCACTGACTCGGTAAGGACGACCAATACGGATAGTCACTGTGTATGAGGGAGTAGGGAGTAGTGAGTGGGGAGTGGTTCCGGAGTTTTCCCGATTCCCGACTCCCGATTCCCCATTTCCTACTTTTTTCACCTGTACAACTTGTCCGGACTCTTCAGCAAACACTCCAGGAGCAACTTCTGTGCCTTCGACGATTAAGTCGCCCGGTTTAACTGTTGGCACACTCGTGATGTTATTTATTTTCATCAAGTCGCTTGTTCGCAGAATCAAACAACGACGAACTGTTTCCGTTCCTTTTTGTACGCCCCGCACCATACCACCTTCTTTACACAAGATTTGGGTACGTGCAACAACAGATCCCTGAGCGATGGTTTGTCCATCTTCCACCTCAAGTGACGTCGTGGTACTACCTTGGGTAGCATCCGCCGTGATGTCGCGACGGATGACTAAGGATTCCAGAATCACCAGTTGCAAGTGCTGAATTTCTGGGTCAGAGGGATCGTTCAGTAATTCAATGTCAGCGGCTAACGGAGAAGCGTTGTGGTCTTGTTCTGCTTCGGTCTCGATTTCCAACACCAGTTGAGTTCGGAGTAATTCTACACCTTCAACCGTCTTGACACGTTCGGAATCTTTGTAAGGCAAACGCTGCACTGCCCGCAGTTGAATCGAACGTCCTGTTTGCTGGCTCACTGATGTCGTAGCTGGCACATCAGGGTTGTCTGGTACGGGGAATTCTACCACAGGGCGGCTTAAAAGTGCTGGTCCTTCTGGTGATTCTACGTACTCAATGTACCGCAACTCGGTCTTCACTTGTCCTAGCAATTCCTCACCAGGTTGAACAAAAGTGCCGTCTTTGCCCATAACTGCTTCCGGGTCGTCTACCATGAGGAATTCTCCTGGTTTGATGACGACTTCCCTCAAGATGTCATTTTTCTGGGTCACTTCAATGACACCGCTGTTTTGGCAAAAGATGTCTTTCACAACTTCGGTACCCGCTTCTACAAACTGACCGTCTTCTACCATCAACAAGGAAATATCTTTGTTCACCTCGTGGGTTTCTTCCGGAATCCACAGCAAAGTTCCGCCCTGTACCACTTCGTAACCCAGCTTCGCCTTGCCCTTTTTCTGAACTTCCACACCTGCGTACTTCAGCAATCCACCAGTCTTTGTATGATAGCGATCGTCAATTAACTCCGCTACCACTTGACCGTTTTGAACTTTAGTCCCTGGGGTGGCTCGCAGGTGAAATTCCTGGTTATTGGCAGTTTTCACTAAATAGTTATTGCGACCTTGGCTCGTTTGGGAGGTCACTATTGCGTTATCTAACACCACAGAAGCAGTGATAATTTCAATTTCCCGCGTCCCTTTACCAGGAGTTGCTTCGGGCAAACGTACCACACCTCCATGCAATGTGGTTAACTTGGTTTCTCCCAAAACTCCATTGCTTTCTATAGTGTCGCCGTTGTTGACAACCAACTCAGCACCAGGTGGTAGGTTATAAACTTCCCCTGACAGAATCCAAACTAGACCACCTCTTGCGGCTGTTGTGGTGGTATTACCTTGACGGTCAGTTTTTTGTTCTGGGACAACATCCGCAAACTTAACTTCCCCTGCTAAGTCAGAAGCCACATCTTTCACAGCTTTTTCAGTATTCGCACGAGTTGTGCGTCCACCAAGTGCAACTTCTGCTAGCAATTGACCTTTCTTAACTTTCTGTCCATCAACAACGTATAAGGTTGAACCTTGGGTAACGGCAATGTCTATGGAGGAGGGAGTGGGGAGTGGGGAGTTGGGAGTGGAGGAGTTTTCTCTATTCCCTACTCCCGATTCCCCATTCCCTACGTCTAAAGAAATGTTGCCATTCATTTCCACATACTGGGCGTCTTCCCCGTGGCGGGTGCGGTAGGATCGCAGACGCAATTTTTTGGAGTAGCGAACAGTACCAGCACTCGCAGCACGAACTTGTTTTGCGACTTCGCCTGAGAATACACCACCTGTGTGGAATGTACGCATTGTCAGCTGAGTACCTGGTTCACCGATACTTTGCGCCGCAATAATACCTACCGCTTCACCCAAATCAACCCATTCCCCATGAGCCAAACTCCAACCATAGCAGTGTTGGCAAACAGATCTTGCCGCTTCACAGGTGAGAGGCGATCGCACCATAACTTGGTTAATGCCAGATTTTTCGATCTTGCGCCCCAATTCATCGGCAATAGAAGTATTCCGCTTAGCAATAACTTCACCAGTCACGGGATGAACGACATCCTCGTTGAGAACTCGTCCAAACAAGCGTGTTGACAGGGGAATCAAGGTTTTACCACCTTCTGTCATTGCCACTACAGGAATTCCTCTAGTAGTACCGCAATCAATTTCCCGAATAATCACATCCTGAGATACGTCCACCAGACGGCGGGTAAGATAACCGGAGTCAGCCGTCCGTAGTGCTGTATCCACCAATCCTTTTCTTGCACCGTAAGAAGAAATAATGTATTCTGTTACGGTCAGCCCTTCACGGAAATTTGTTTTGATAGGCTGGTCAATAATTTCCCCTTGCGGATCTGCCATCAGTCCCCGCATCCCCACCAACTGGCGCACCTGGGAGATATTACCCCGTGCTCCAGAGAATGCCATCATATATACAGAGTTGAGGGGATTCGTTTTCTTAAAGTGAGTCACAACCTCATCTTTGAGAGCTTCACTCGTACCGTTCCAAGTATCAATAACTTTTTGGAACCGCTCTACTTCAGTAATTTCACCCCGTTGATAGCGTTCTTCAGTTGCTCGAATTTCCTCTTCCGCAGCTTCCAAAAGCGCTTTTTTAGAAGGTGGAACCATCAAATCATCAACACTAATAGAAACCCCTGCTTTCGTCGCGTAGCGGAAACCCAAATCCTTTAATTTGTCCGCCATCATTGCCGTGCGTGCCGTACCGTAATGTATGAACGCCCAAGAAATCAGGTTTCTCAGTTGACCCTTGTCAACTACCCGGTTCCGGAAAATCATTTTTTCTGTCATTGTCATAGAAATTTTGGATTTTGGATTTTGGATTTTGGATTTTAGATTTTAGATTTTAGATACGTGGATTCTAGATTTTAGATGTTAGATACGTGGATTCTAGATTTATAATCCTGGGATTTTAGATGTGTGGGTTCTAGATTTATAATCCAAAATCCAAAATCTAAAATCTAAAATTCCCTAACTAGCTAATGCTTCTTGAATCGCTTTATTGTAAATAACGCGACCTGGTGTTGTGCGAATATACTGAGACATCATCTGACCTTGAGCATCTTCTCTGACTCGACGGAACTTGTACAGCAATGTCCGAGTCCCATCTTCGTTAGTTGTAACTTCTACCGGTTCTGTATCTGGTTCACCAGACTCTATTTCGCCATCAAACCGGACATAAATATAAGCGTGCAGTTCTACTACTTTTTGCTCGTAAGCCATAATGACATCATCTAAAGAAGCAAAGAAACGTCCTGCACCTTTTTTGGCATTGGGATTTTCTGCAGTTAGGTAATACGCTCCCAACACCATATCTTGGCTGGGTGTAATAATTGGCTTACCAGTCGCGGGTGACAAAACGTTATTGGATGCCAACATCAGTAACCGCGCTTCCGCTTGAGATTCCAAAGATAACGGTACGTGTACCGCCATTTGGTCACCGTCAAAGTCAGCGTTAAACGCCGGACACACAAGTGGGTGCAATTGAATCGCTCTTCCTTCCACCAAAATGGGTTCAAAAGCTTGGATCCCCAAACGGTGGAGTGTGGGCGCACGGTTGAGCATGACGGGGTGTCCTTCAATCACCTCTTCCAAAACATCCCAAACACTGGGATCGGAACGAGAAATCAACTTTTTCGCCGCTTTGATGTTATTCACCATACCGCTCTTAATCAGTCGATGGATCACAAACGGTTGGAATAACTCAATTGCCATTTCTCTTGGCAAACCGCACTGGTGAATATGAAGTTTTGGACCGACCACAATCACCGAACGTCCAGAGTAGTCAACCCGTTTACCCAACAAGTTTTGACGGAAACGACCTTGCTTACCTTCAATAATGTCGGATAAAGATTTTAGCGGTCTGTTATTTGCTCCTACAACAGTCCGTCCCCGACGACCGTTATCAATCAAAGCATCAACTGCTTCTTGCAGCATCCGCTTTTCGTTCCGAACAATAATTTCCGGAGCTAAAATTTCTTGCAAACGAGCCAAACGGTTGTTGCGGTTAATCACTCGGCGATAAAGGTCATTCAAGTCGCTAGTTGCAAATCGTCCGCCATCAAGCTGTACCATTGGACGTAAGTCTGGAGGGATCACGGGGATCACTGTCATCACCATCCACTCTGGTTTAGAACCAGTGGCAATAAAGTTATCAATCACCCTTAAGCGCTTAATTAACTTTGCTCGCTTTTGTCCTTTGGCGGTAGTAATGTCTTCTCGCAAAGATTCAGCTTCTTGTTCTAAGTGAATATCCGCAAGCAACCGCAAAAGCGCTTCCGCACCAATTCCCACCTCTACCCCAGAAAGGATAGAATCTTCAGCATAAATTTGGTCTTCTATTTCCAACCACTGGTCTTCACTCAGAAGTTGTTTGTAACTTAAGGTTTCTGCATTCCCTTGATTGAGAACAACATAGGAGTTGAAATAGACAATTTGTTCCACATCCCGCAAAGGCATATCGAGCAGGATGGCGATATAACTGGGAATCCCTTTGAGATACCAAACGTGAGCCACTGGTGCAGCCAACTTAATATAGCCCATGCGGTGGCGGCGGACACGAGATTCGGTGACTTCAACACCACAACGTTCGCACACAATTCCACGGTGACGAACTCTCTTATATTTTCCGCAGTGACATTCCCAATCTTTTGCCGGACCAAAAATTCGCTCGCAGAACAAGCCATCCATCTCTGGCTTTAAAGTCCGGTAATTGATTGTCTCTGGCTTGGTCACTTCACCTACGACTTGACCGTTAGGTAGGGTTCTTTCACCCCAAGCTCGAATCCGTTCGGGGGAAGCCAACCCAATTTTGACATAGTCAAACTGATTGTTTTGTGCTGCTCTCATCAATTTTAGATTTTGGATTTTAGATTTTAGATTGAAATATTGCTAGCAAAATCCGGGAAATTAGATCTTAGATTTCAGATTGTTAATCCAAAATCCACGCATCTAAAATCCAAAATTCTCTTACTCTTCATCATCCATTGAATCGCGCGATAGAGATTCGTAGGTTGGACGTGGGGGTGTACGACGGTTTCCAGTGTCTGCCATTAAGTCAACTTCTACATCCAAGGAACTGCCATCTGTTTGTGTTTCTACCTTATGGACGGCAATATCCAATCCCAAGGATTGCAGTTCTCGCATCAAAACTTTGAAAGACTCTGGCGTACCGGGTCGGGGAATTGCTTTCCCTTTAACGATCGCATTGAGGGCTTCATTCCGCCCTTGCATATCATCTGACTTCACAGTCAGCAATTCTTGCAAGGTGTAAGCCGCACCAAAAGCTTCCAATGCCCACACCTCCATTTCTCCAAATCGCTGACCGCCTTGCTGTGCTTTACCACCCAAAGGCTGTTGTGTCACCAAGGAGTAGGGACCAGTAGAACGGGCGTGAATCTTGTCATCTACCAAGTGAACCAGCTTCAGCATATAAGCCACACCCACGGTAATCGGTCTGTCAAAAGGTTCGCCGGTCCGACCATCGTACACGGTAATTTTGCCCGGTTCCGAGGGATTATAAACCCAAGTTTTCCCTGTTTCATCCCGTGCTTCAAGCAACTTGCCATGAACGATGCTCCGGGAAGACTCTTCCCCATACATTTCATCAAACGGAGTCAGCTTAAACCGGACACCCAAATTGTGACCCGCCCAACCCAACAAACACTCAAACACTTGTCCGACGTTCATCCGGCTCGGTACCCCCAGAGGGTTGAGAACAATATCAACAGGAGAACCATCTGGCAAGTAGGGCATATCTTCTGCTGGCAGAATTTTGGAAATAATCCCTTTATTTCCGTGACGCCCCGCCATCTTGTCACCCACTTGAATTTTCCGCTTTTGAGCCACATACACCCGGACTACCATATTTGCTCCTGGTGGTAACTCATCACCTTGTTCGCGAGTG
Organism: Scytonema hofmannii PCC 7110; assembly: GCF_000346485.2. Classification (NCBI taxonomy): domain Bacteria; kingdom Bacillati; phylum Cyanobacteriota; class Cyanophyceae; order Nostocales; family Scytonemataceae; genus Scytonema; species Scytonema hofmannii. The sequence goes on along the minus strand of NZ_KQ976354.1, from coordinate 9,530,090 downwards.
AACAAGCGCACATCCACAACCCGTCCCTTTTCACCGTTAGGAACTCGCAGGGAGTTGTCTCTCACATCCCGTGCTTTTTCACCGAAAATCGCCCGCAAGAGTTTTTCTTCCGGAGGCTGGTCTGATTCCCCTTTCGGAGTCACCTTCCCAACCAAAATATCTCCAGATTCCACCCAAGCCCCAATGCGAATGATCCCCTGTTCGTCCAACTGACGCAAGGCATCTTCACCGACGTTCGGAATTTCTCTAGTGATTTCCTCCGGACCCAGTTTGGTTTGTCTGGCCTCAATTTCGTACTTTTCAATGTGAATTGAGGTATAAATATCATCCTGTACCAGTCGCTCGGAAATCAAAATTGCGTCTTCGTAGTTGTAGCCTTCCCAAGGCATATATGCAACTACAATATTTTGTCCCAGAGCCAATTCACCACCTTCAGTCGAAGAACCATCCGCCAACACCTGACCTGCAACCACTCGTTCCCCCATATAAATTAGGGGTTTCTGATTGAGACAAGTATCCTGGTTGGAACGCTGGTACTTAGAAATGGTGTACTCAATTTCTACCGGTTTGTTAGGGTTATTACTACTTGGGCGATGACCAAGAGCTGCCAATTGCGAGGGATCGCTCACCCGAACGCGAATTTTATTGGCATCAACATAAACCACTTCGCCATCAGTACGGGAGACGATCACCATACCCGAGTCTCTCGCGCCCTGAGCTTCCAAACCCGTTCCCACCAAAGGACGTTCCGGTTTCAGCAAAGGTACTGCTTGGCGTTGCATGTTCGATCCCATGAGGGCGCGGTTCGCGTCATCATGCTCTAGGAACGGAATCATGCTAGTAGCAACCGATACAATTTGCACGGGAGAAACAGCTACGTAGTCTACTTGTTCTGGGGTAGTTGAAGAAAATTCTTGACGATAGCGCACTGTCACAGTGGGTCCTAGAATATTGCCTTCGTCGTCAAGCGGGAGGTCACCTGCAGCCACCCTTAAATCATCTTCTTCATCCGCCGTCATGTATACAGCGCTCATATCAAACCGGACTTTTCCGTTCTCCACAGGACGGAAGGGAGTTTCTAGGAACCCGTACAAGTTTACGCGAGCATGAGTTGCCAAAGAACCAATCAAACCAGCGTTTGGACCTTCAGGAGTTTCCACCGGACAAATCCGTCCGTAGTGACTTGGGTGAATGTCTCGCACCGCAAAGCCCGCCCGTTCGCGAGTCAAACCGCCAGGACCCAGGGCTGACAAACGCCGCTTGTGGGTCAATTCCGCTAGCGGATTGGTTTGATCCATGAACTGCGACAATTGCGAGGAGCCAAAGAATTCTTTAATCGCCGCCACCAAGGGTTTGGGGTTCACCAACGAAGCTGGGGTCAACGATTCTGAATCCGATACGGTCATTCTTTCCCGAATAATCCTCTCTAATCGGTTCAGACCCACCCGCACTTGGTTTTGCAGCAATTCGCCAACGCTTCTGACCCGACGGTTACCCAGGTGGTCGATATCATCGGTACTACCAATGTCAAACTCCAGGTTAATCAGGTAATCCACTGCGGCCAAAATATCTGGCGGTGTCAGAACACGTATGGGTTCTGGGACTTGCAGACCCAGTTTTTTGTTGAGCTTATAGCGTCCCACTCGACCCAGGTCATAGCGTTTGGCATCGAAGAAGCGCGAATCTAAGAGTTGTTGTCCTCCCAATACTGTGGGTGGTTCACCCGGTCGCAGTTTGCGATACAACTCCATCAAGGCTTCTTCTTCTGAGAATTGGCCTTCTTTTTCAATGGTTTTTTGGAAATATTCTGGGTGACGCAAGGCGTCAAAAATTTCGTTGTCTGATAATCCCAAAGCTTTGAGAAGGACTTGTGCTGACAATTTGCGGGTTTTGTCGATTCTGACCCACACAAGATCGTTACGGTCTGTTTCAAATTTCAGCCACGCCCCTCTGTTGGGAATTAAGCTAGCTGAGTAGGTACGTCTTCCGTTTTTATCAATTTCTGATTTGTAGTAAACCCCTGGGCTTCGCACGATCTGGTTGACAATCACCCTCTCAGCACCGTTGATGATGAACGTACCTCGGTCTGTCATCAAAGGCAAATCTCCAATAAAGACCTCTTGCTCTTTGATTTCTCCTGTTTCTTTGTTAATCAGACGGGTGGGTACGTACATTTGTACTGCGTAGGTACTGTCCCGCCGTTTTGCTTCTTCTACACTGTACTTTGGCTCTTTAAGCTTGTAGTTATGACCTAAAAAATGCAGTTCTAGTTTGCCTGTATAGTCTGTAATAGGACTAAAAGAGTTAAGTTCTTCTATCAACCCTTCTTCTAGAAACCAGCGAAAACTGGATCGCTGAATTTCTATCAAATCGGGTAGCATAAAGGCTGGTTCCATCATTGATTCGTTAATCATGCCTCTACCTTTGTCAACAATCGTTTTACTCAAATAACGTGTGTGGGAACTTCTCCTTATACCACCTGCAACTCTTGTAGATGCGGGCAAACGGAGCAATAAAAGCACATTGGTCATTGGTCATTTGTAAAAAGATGAGTCACCAATAACCTTTTGACCAATGGCTAATTTTTTTTAAGCTGTTTGGCTTTTCTCACTTCCCCCTCCAAAAAGCGCGTGTTTTCACTAATGCCAAGTTTTTACACTCCATGTTTTTCTGAAACAAAATGTCTTCAACAACAGTGGGACAATGGCATTTAGTGCTCAGAAGATAAGAATCTACTGAGCCTGCTTGCTATTGGGATGGCGTTGTTTTGGCGGGTGCGCGATCGAAGAATGCAATTTTCATTTAACAATAGGTATTTCTATAGCCGCTTATTCAGAAAAAGTTAGGTTAGTCTTATCAGAAAGGGTTTTTCATTGAATCGGAGCATCCGCTTGTAGAGATATAAGGATGGTAAGAGTGAATCATGAAGCAACTTGTGCGATTGTAATTGATTTGTTACTTCCTTAACCATTATGACGCACACAAAGTGATTTTGGAGGAATTAATACTAACACATTTTTTTCCTTCCGCCATTTTTTGTGTTTCCATTTTTCGATAGTTATTCAAAGCCAAGGTAACCTTTATAGCGTTAAGCCAAATAATTCACAGGCATTGCGGGTGGTTAGGGAGGCGATATCTGAAAGTGTTTCCCCTCGTAATTTGGCGACTTGCTCTGCTACATAACGGACGTAAGCTGGCTCATTGCGCCGCTCGCCCCGTTTGGGAACGGGAGCAAGGAAGGGACAATCTGTTTCCACTAGCAGGCGATCGCTCCTCACCATTGTGGCAGATTCCTGAATCTGTTTGGCGTTTTTGAACGTCACAGTTCCACTAAAGCTAATGTAGAAACCCAAATCGAGAAACCATTGTGTTTCTTCTGGGTTTCCACCCCAACAGTGCATAACTCCCCGAACACTATCTCCTTTGATGTTTTTCCATTTTTGCAGCACGTCTTTGAGTTCACCGACTGCATCCCGACAGTGGATAATCACTGGCAATTTGAGTTCAGCAGCAATTTCCAACTGAGTCTCGAAAGCTATCAGCTGTTTCTCGTAGTTAGTTGCCTTGTAAAAATCCAGCCCCGTTTCCCCAATCGCTACCACTTTGGAATCAGAACGAGCTAGAGAGAAAATCTCCTCAGCTGTTTTGTCATTCCATTGTTCTGCATCTAGAGGATGTAAGCCCACAGCATAACTGACTTCGGGAAAGCGATGAGCTAGGGCTTGAATGCCAGAAAACTCTGATGGCTCTACACACGAATGTATCAGATGTACTACACCAGCTGCTTGCCATCGTTCGCGCACTGCTTCTAGATCGGACTGGAAAATGTCAAAGTTAATGTGAACGTGGGTGTCAATCAGCTGCATTGTTTGTCCTTTGTCGTTTGTTCTTTGTCATTTGTCCTTTGTAAAGACCAATAACTAATGACCTATGACTAATGACCAATGACTATTGTGCAGCAGCAACTGCTCTTTGTGAATGAGCTTTCAGCCTTTGCGCTAGTTTGGATTTTTTTCTAGCTCCATTGTTAGGATGGAGAACACCACGCTTTACAGCTTTATCTATTTTGCTGTAGGCTTCCGACATTTCCTTGAGAACTAGTTGCTTCTGTTCCGGACTCGGATTAGCTGCATAGGTTTCAACAGCAGCAAAATATTTCTTCATCAGCGTCTTCACTGCTGATTTGTATGATTTATTACGCAGTCGGTTGCGTTCTGCGATTTGGGCACGCTTGAGAGCAGACTTTGTATTCGCCACAGTCAGTTCCAGAAAGAATATCTAAATAATTACACACACTACTAGGCTTACTAATATAGCATCTCCTTTGCCAATATTGAGAACTAAATGAAAAATTTTTTAAAAAAACTTTTCATTTAAAATTCTCCGATCTTGTAGACTCTCAATTCTTGCCATTTTTGCAAGAGTTGTGGCTCTACTAGAAACCCTAATGGGAGAGCTAAATTTTGTAAGCCATCAACATTATGGCAAAGTTCAGTCGAGCTAGAGCAAAATACCTACTCTAATTTGGCAATAAAGGTTTAAGGAAGAGTAGCTCCACGCTGCATAGGGGACATCTATATATAACAATATATCAACAAGTAGTGCTCTAGTACTACTAAATATTGTTCGGTAAACCGTAAGCTTGAGCACTTTAGGCTTGAAGTGGAGAATATTTGTTGCAAGGTACGGCAAATAGCTCTTGCTTGGGGCGCTCGTTTCACCAAAGCAGTGTGCAGCTTTCTGGTTAAGGAGGGCATATATATAGATTCTTGCAAAGTTTTATAGTGATTGGCAATCATGAAATTGGTGTAAGTATTTGGTATTAAAAGTTACAATAAAATTACATCCAACCCCCTCCTCCCATTGGAAGAGGGGCTTTTTAAGGAATTTCGCTTGGGATTTGCCCTAAATTCACCCTTGTACTCTCGTTTTCAGGCTCTAACTTGAAAATAGGGAATAGGGAGTGGAGAGTAGGCAGTAGGACGTATTAATTTTTTGAAATTTTAATATAAAAGTTGTGTATTCTAGCCACTAGAATACACAACTTTTTGATGTATGGTATTATTTTGCCAACACTGATGAAGTTAGTTTTACTGAAAGCCTAACGCGTAAAGTTAAGTTGTTGTTCGTGGGTTGCTACGTTTTCTGTTTTGGTGTATAAAAATGGAACACTGAGTTTCAACGCATAAATTCTAAAGGTTTTAAGGGTGCGTTAGTTTGTTTGAACTTAGCAGATGTAAGTAGGGGTGCATTAGCAATCAGTGTTGGTGGTTGGGTTTGGTTTCCCAAGTCATCGTTCGAGTCTTTTTGTAAAGGAGGTACTGTTTTACCAGTCGGTAATGGTACTTGAAGAGTTTGGTCTGCTTGTAAGTAGGCTTCTCCTTCATTTGTGAAGCGAAGCTGCTTGCTTTCAAGCTGTTTGTTTGATTTCTTTAATTGAGCAGTTGGTTCAAATGTAGCGATAAATCTAACGCTACTACTATCGGGTCGCAGTTTCATTTGCGATTGATTGGCTTGCCAAGCTTCTTGATATTTACCATCAGGTGCTACTTGCCATAAGTTCAAGTCTGCTTCCCATTGTCCTTGTTTAACCTGCACAATTTCGCGAGCAAGAATTGAGCGGTTGATGGTTGCTTCTTCCAAAGATTTCTGTTGTTGTCCTTCTGTTGAGACTAAATAACGAACTGCTGCTACTGACACCAAACTTGAATCAGGTAAATTGCTTCTGCCTTCTACATTGTACATACTATTATTTCCCATTGGTTGCACGCTTGTTACCTCTAGCTGCACATTTTCTTGTGCCTTTTGAACGCAACCATAACTAATAGTAACTAGAGATAAAGAAATGGCTGCTAGGTAATGGTTTGCCGCGAAATCTTTCATTTTTTGCCGAATTGAGCGAAAGGAGAGACTGAGCATAAAAAAATTAAGGATTTACTCCAAATGAAAACAAGGTAAATTATATTCTTACCTATTTTCTAATACATGAACAATCCAAGAGAAAGCTTCATAGGTTTTTAACAAATTGATTAGTGATTGCAAAATTTACAATTTTTTGTTCATAAAACTCACATTTTTTTGATAAAGTGACGACATCTAGCAACGAAAAAAAATTAGTTATCTAAAATGTAGACTGATGAAGTTCACAGTATTGGATTGCCTTAAAGTTACGTTGCCAAAACGGTTTCATTGGTCTGATTGTCTGCTGTTGTTTGCCAAAGCTTCCATAATTTGGTTTCTAGCAGTCAATGAAATCTGTTTTGCTCAACAACACCCAAACCAAAAGTCTGGAGATTTGCAACTGGGGGATTTATTACCAGTACCCCAGTCTCCGAAATCTCGAGAACAGTCAAAGTCGGGTTTACAAACGTTACCTCCACCACCAGAAGATAGTCGTGCTAGTACCACATCCTTGATTCCGAACATGGCAACTTCCAAAGACATGATTTCTTTGGAAGCGCAGCAAATACCAGAGCGTGATATTAAGCAGTTGGAGAATGGCTTTCTCCATCGGGAAATGACAGGAAAAGCCCCACAAGCACAAACACGGACAATCAGAAAAAATGCGGAGAGAAATACAGGACAACTGCACGCTCAATCTCCTCCGCTTCTACCACTCCCCAGCACAAACACAACAACAACCTCAACACAAGAATTTACTGCACCATCAACTCCTACTTTCCATCAGTTACTTAACTCCCAAGCACAATCTGTTCCTCTACCACCAATTAGAGCAACTCCTGCACCAAGTTTTAACGCACAACAGGTACAACTGACTTCGCCCTCTAGTCCCTCAACTCCTGTATCGACATTCAACATACTGCTAAACTGCCAAGCTGTACCATCGCCATCCGTTGCTAACACTCCTAGTTCAAGTTTCAACATACTACTGAATTGTCAACCTGTCTCGCCACAATCAATCACAGGTGCCTCTACTTCAAGTATTTATCCAGTCCCTAACTATCAAGGTGGAATACAGCAACTACCTGGTTATCCTATCAGCACGCAAACCCAAAAGCAAGAACTCCCCATAACTCCCGTTCCCAGTCAGCCGCCAACAGCCACGCCACCAGTCACTTCACAATCGTTGAATCAACCTCGTTCGCCCATTGACAGTGCAGCTTTCAACGCCTCCTCTTTAAAGTTACAAGGAGTCTATATAACTGAAGGAGATGATTCTGCTGCACGCGCACGTCTGAGTGGGACTTATCCACTCTCTTCACAGGCTTTGATTGGAGCAACATTGGATTTGGTGACTGGTGAAGACCTGCTTGTTGATTCTCGTGGAGATGGTTTGAATATCAACGAGCTTTATGTTGCTACTTCATTTGGGGGAGTCCCCAATCTACGTGTTGTTCTGGGTCAGATAGATTTAACATCTTATTTTGACCGCAATAGCTTTGCTAAGGATGGCGCAAGTCAGTTTTTTAACCCCGTGTTTCAAACCAACCCAGCGCTGTCAGCAACAGGTATTGCTTCTCGAACAGGTTTTTTAGTCAATTGGAGTGTCACTGACAATATTGAAGCAAAAGCCGCCGTGTTTTCTTCATCAAATAAAATAAGTGACTTTTCCTTGGATGGATTTGCTGGAGAAGTTGCCATCCGTTACGGAAATGCAATTATTCGAGGGACTTATGCCAGTGACCGCGATGCAGGTAACCGCGATACTTTTCCGGAAAGCTTTGGCATTGCCAGAAATCAAGCAAATACCCTATTTGGAACCCAAGAAGACGATCGCGAAGAAGCTTATGGTCTGAATGCTGAAGTTTATATACCTAACTTAAAGATGGGTGTTTTCGGACGTTACGGTCGTTACGAAAATCGCGATTTGGGAGAAGGTGCTGATACTTACTCTTTTGGCGTGACGTTTTTGGATTTGTTTACGCCAGACGATCGCTTGGGCTTGGGTTATGGGCGTGGTTTATCCAACGATCGCCTTCGTCGTGGAGATACACCAGATGTGTTGGAACTGTTTTATGATTTTCGCGTGCTTCCCAATCTTTGGTTGGGATTCACCTTGCAAGAACGAGATAATTTTGAAGAAGCTGTTCTTGGTGTCAGGGTACGTTCGGAATTAGATCTTGTTGCTCCCAGAAGGAGGAATACCGAATGAATATAAGCTCTTTGAAAAGAATACAAAGCCTGACTGCTGCTTTTTGTTTTTCATTCTTTCTCGTTGCTGGTTCAATCGCAGCGCTCACCTTTGAGATGATTCCAGCGCAGGCTCAAAAATCTTCGTCAGCCGTTCAAAGAGGATATAACCTCTTAAAGAAAGGATGGGTTAATGATGCTATCAAATCTTTTCAACAAGCTGTCAGGCGCAATCCTCGATCGCTTGATGCAAAACTAGGGCTAGCAATTTCATACAACCGGGCTGGGCGCATTGATGAAGCATGGAATACCTATCAACAAGTCCTGGCACAAGACCCCAACAATCAAGGTACACTGAAAATTGTGGGGATAATGGGTACATACCGCCCGAATTGGCAGGTAAGGGGTATAGAAAGTCTCAGTACTTTGTTAAATTTGAATCCCAACGATGCACAAGCCCGTTCTTATCGAGCGCTTCTCTATTCCTATCAAGGAAGATTGAGCGAGTCTTTGACAGATTATCAAATAGTTCTGGCGAACAATCCTACACCAGAAGTTGTTCTCGGTGCAGCTCAAGCATACAGTTACAGCCGGGATTATCGCAAAGCTTTGGATCTGTTCAATCGCTACCGAGCCACTGGTAAACCCGTGACAGACTATGCGGCGATCGCTTACGCTAACACTTTAAGAGAAACTGGCAATCTCAGAGAAGCGATACCAGTTTTAGAAGCACAGTTACAACGCACCAAAGGGCTGAAACTGGCAATAGAAACCCGCGCCGAACTTGCTAAAGCATATGTTGCCAATCAACAAACTACACAAGCCCTATCAGTATTAGAACCATTACAAGGTCGTCCGGATGCAGTTTTACCGTTAGCGCGATCGCTTAACGAAATTCGCATTTCAACCAATGACCCTAATATAGCACAGCAAGTAGCCACTCTTTACCGTCAAGCACTCGCTAATACTCCCAATCCAACCCCCGCACTGCTGCGAGAAATTGCTGATGTTTATACCGGCTTACCTCAAGGAGAGCAAACCGCACTGCAACTCTATCAACAAGCAGCTTCCCAATTGCCCAACGATAAAAGCTTGGTCGTGCGGCAATTAGCTCTAGAAAACAGGCTGGGAATGCTAACTAAAAATAATTTACAACAGCGTCTGATGAGTGAACTGCAAACCTTACCCACCAATTCTGTAGAGTTGCAACAGTTAGGGTTAGCAGTAGCGGACATCGATAGTCCAGATCCAGAACTTCTACCCGTGTATCAAAAACTTATAGAATCACAAACCGATACTGGGGGAGTACAAGTTCCGTTTTTATACTTTCGGTTAGCTCAAATTTACCTACAACTAAATGACAAAAATGCAGCCAAGCAAGCGCTGTCAGCTTATGCAGCAACTCCAGAAGGGACAAAAAGCTTGTTACCTCAATTGCTAGCTGCAGAAATTGAGCGGCAAGAAGGCAATTTAGAAGCCAGCGTTCAACGCTTTCAAGCTGTGCTTGCGACTCAACCAAATAATGAAGAAGTTGTTACAGGTGCTTTGCGCGGACTCGCAGGCGTGCGAGTACAACAAAGGCGATTTGATGAAGCCTTAACAATTTACGACCAATTGATAGCACGTCAACCACAGAATTTAGCTGCACAGTTAGGACGTACAAGTATCGGATATCAGGGGAAACGAATTTCCCAACAAGAAGCAGAAGCCGTTCTTAACAACTGGCTGACAACACAACCAGCAACAAATGCACCCCCAGAACTTTTTAGTTTAGTGGGTGCGCTACCGACTGTTGCACAGAGAGAACCTCTATATAATTACTTGGCTCAAGTTGACCCCAGTTATCTACCAGTGCAAGTGCGCTTAATTCAAGCGATCGCCAAACGCAATCCAACCGAAGCACAAATACGAGCCAAACAATTAGTTGCCAACCTTCCCAACAATCCATCCACATACCAATTGCAAGGAGAGTTAGCCAGAGCCGCTGGCGATCTAAATTTAGCAAGCAAAGCTTATGAGAATATTCTGGCACAGCAACCCAATAATATAGATGCCCTGGCGGCGTTGGGAGGAATTCGTTTTGAACAAAGACGGTATGAGTCAGCACGAGAAATTTATTCCCAAGTGGTAGCACAAAAACCCCAAGATAACGAAGCACGTCGCGCTCTTGTTGGACTGAGTGTGATTTCAGACCAACCCCTGTCAGCACTTGCACAGTTAGAGCAATTAGAACTCGAACAAATGTCTCAAGGCACAACGGATATGGAACTGTTGCGTCAAAGACAGCAAATTCAACAGGACTTTCTGCAACGGCGTGGTTTCCAACCTTCCTGGGAGAAGTGACCAGTGACCAGTGACCAGTGACCAGTGACCAGTGACCAGTGACCAGGGGTTAGAGATTAGTTGGTATTAATTAAATTCTTATTCTTGATTCCCTACTCCCTACTCCCTACTCCCTACTCCCTAAAAATGCAGTCTTTTCCAAGAGTTATGGCTATTGCGAGCTTAATTGTTTTAAATGCTTGTGTCTCAAGTTATCCAGTCACGGAAACCCCAAATAGGAATACCCCAATGACGACAACTACGTTGTTTAAAAGTGACAAAAATAACTCAATATTATTGGCGAGTTTACCGCAGTCTACTCCCAATCGAGAGTTATTGGTTGCAAGTTGGGAAAGCTATCGCCAAAGATTTATCCAGGGTGATGGACGGGTGATTGATTATGAAGCGGGCGATCGCTCAACCAGTGAAGGTCAAGCTTATGCCATGCTGCGAGCAGTTCTGATGAATGACTTTGAGACTTTTGCTCTCACTTTAAAGTGGGGGGAAAATAATCTTCAACGACAAGTCAATGGCAAGCGTGCGGATAACTTGTGGGCTTGGAAGTGGGGGCGAAATACCGATGGTAACTGGGGTACTATCGATAATAATTTTGCCAGTGATGGTGATATTGATGCTATTACTGCCTTGATTTTTGCTTCCCGGCGTTGGAATCGTCCTGAGTACCTGGAATTAGCAAAAGCCAAATTACAAGATTTGTGGAATTTAGGGGTAACATCTGCGCCAAAAGAAAAGTGGTATTTGTTACCTGGTCCTGCGAGTGCATTTGTCAGTAATCAATCGACTCTTTACCTCAATCCTTCTTATCTTGCACCCTATGCTTTTCGGATGTTTGCTCAAGTCGATCCCAAACGAGATTGGTTGAGTTTGATAGATACGAGTTATGAGGTTCTGGAACAATCAACACAACTTTCTACAGTTGGTTTGCCGAGTGACTGGGTTGCTTTAGATACGACAACAGGCAAATACCAAACTTTACCACTGTCGGGAGAACTGCAAACTATATATGGCTTTGATGCTTATCGAGTTTGGTGGCGCGTGTCATTAGATGCTGCGTGGTTTAATTCTCCGCAAGCACGGCGTTATCTTCAAACATCTACTAAATACTTACAAAAGCTTTGGCGGGAGCGATCGCGTTTACCAGCACGTATAGATTTACAAGGAAAAGGATTGGTGAATTATGAAGCAACGGCGCAGTATGCCATGCTTTATGCTGCTTGGCAAATAGTAGAACCGCGACTGGCTAAAGAGTTGCTTGTGAAGAAATTGCTACCTCAATACAAGCAGGGAATTTGGGATGATAAATCTGCTTACTATACTCAAAATCTTGCTTGGTTGGGATTGTTTCCTCCGTCGATTATTTCTCAGCAGTTGTTGAGGGGTCAAGTGAGTAAGTAATCTTATTTGAATTATGAAAATTTTAATGAACCGCAGAGGCGCTGAGGGCGCTGAGGGAAGAAGGGAGTTTTACAAATCACTTTGGTAAATGTTTTAGTCTTTTTTAAGTATTTTTTCCTCGCTTGATGATGACTTATTTAAATAAACCGCAAAGACGCGAAGACCGCTAAGAAAGAGGAAAAGAAGAGCGGTAATCTTAAAAAACAGAATGAAGTTAAATCTAAAATCCAAAATCTAAAATCTAAAATCGTATGAAGTTCTTGTTTCGTCATTTTCAAATCAACAAAAAAGCCATTCTTTTGACTGTTTGCTTTTTACTATTTCCTAATTCTATACCTAGAGTAGAAGCTCAGGGTAAGAAGGTTGTATCTGGTCAAGAAAAAAAACTGATTACGTATAACCTTGAGTTTAATCGCAGTCCAATTGTTGGTAATCGGTTGCGTTTGCGAGGGATTTATGCCCAAAGTCGTCTTGGCTTTACTCGTCCTCGTGGTTGGAAAATTGATAATGTAAAAGCTCTAATAAGGTTCCAACATTCGCCTGCGTTATATGGCAACCGTTCTAATTTGACGGTCATGGTTAATGACACGGCTGTGGGTAGTATTCCTCTGAATCGAAAACAATCCCAAGTTAGTCAAATGCTGGTCAATATTCCACCCAAACTTCTTCAGAATTACAACGAACTGAAGTTAGTGGCAGAGCAAAATACTTCTGCTCAATGTACTGACCCTAAAGACCCTAATTTATGGACGGAGGTTTTACCTGATTCTAAATTGATTTTCAATTTTCAACGGCAACCACTTCCTCTTAACTTCAGCCGCTATCCTTATCCTTTTTTTGATGAGCTTGGTTTAGAGACTAATCATATTGTTTACCTGCAACCTACTCAGACAAGTCAGTATTGGTTAACGGCGGCTGCGCGTTTGCAAGCAACTTTTGGGAGACTTGCGGACTTTCGTCCCCTAGAGACGAGCATGGTGACTGATGTCACTGATGTCAAGCCCGAACAACGTTTAGCGATTATTGGGACTCCTAGCGAACAACCCGTTCTAGCTTCTTTGAAATTAACTGTTCCTGTTGTTAATGGTCAAATTCTCGATCGCAATAAAAATCCCATACCAGAGGATACTGGAGTATTAATTGTAACCACAGCTAAAGAAAAGGGTGGTGGTGCTCCAGTTTTGATTGCCACTGGTAATGGGTTGAAAGGTGTGATGAAGGCAGTACAGTTTTTAGTACAGCCAGACTTGCGAAAGATAGGTACGGGTTCGGTCATCTTAGTTAACCAAGTGAAAGATTTAGCATCACCAGATCCGCGTGAATGGTCTCGTTACCTTCCAGAAGCAAACTCTTTTAAACTCAGTGACCTGACATCTCAACTCAGTGGAGATCCATTGAGTGATATCAGCGTGCGTGGTTCAGCAGCACCGCCAATTGAAATCGATTTCCGCGCTTTACCAGATGACAGATTTTTGCGTGGCAGTTCTATGAACCTAGTTTATAGCTACAGTCCTCAAATGAACCCTAGAACTTCTGCAGTGGAAGTTTTAATTGATGACAAATACGTTGGTGGCGCACGTCTATCTTCAGATGCTGGAGAAACTCGCAAACAGCTAAAAGTCGATTTACCCGCAAACTTACTGCACTCCAACTCTAAGATTCAGATATTCTTCCAGATGAATCCTAAAGATGCATTCGACAAACAAAATTGTACGACTGCAGCCGATCAACAACTGTTAGGCACAGTGCATTCTGACACAAGCTTCGATTTGAAGCGAGAAGTTTCTGTGAAACTCCCAGATTTAAAACTCTTACAATTTGGTTTCCCGTTTGTCGCACCTCAAGATTTATCTAAAACGGCAATTGTGATGCCGCAAAATCCATCGGATACAGATATCCTCACTCTACTATCTCTAAGTGAAAGATTGGGACGCTTGAGCCAAGCAAACTCCGTGAAATTAAAAGTGTTTACCTTAGAAACATTACCTGATACTATTCGCAAAAATGAGCATTTAATAGGTATAGGCACTCGCGAAAAATTTCCTTTACCTGAAGTCTTTAAATCTACAGGTTTAAACTTAAATAATGCGTTTTCTCGTGTATCAGCACAAGGTGCGATTCAAACTCCACAAGATACTCAAGGAATGATTAAGGAAATCGTTTCTCCATGGAGTCAAGAGCGAATCATCTTAGCTTTAACAGCACAAACAGAAGATGGTTTAGAAAGAGTTCGACAAGTTATCAAGAATGACTCTTGGTTCTATCAACTGCAACAGGATACAGCACTTGTAGGTAGCGATCGCAAAGACCTAACTCCCTATGATTCAAACGCTTACCAACTCAAATTTCTTCAAACTGCCAACGAGAACACTCGCGTAGAAAACACCTCTTTACTAAGCAAAATATCAAGAGTTTTACAAGAAAACTGGCTCTTAATTCCTCTTGGTATTTTAGGTATATCGTTCCTACTTTATGGAATTGTCCAATTGTATTTAAAACGTTTAACTGTTGCCGATAGGAACTAATTAGAACCGCAGATGAACGCGGATACACGCGGATATAAAGACCAATATCTGCGTCCGTCTGCGTTCATCTGCGGTTAAAATCCAAAATCCAAAATCCAAAATCCAAAATCCAAAATCCAAATGTCTTCCTTCAATTCACCCCAACCACAAAGACGACCTCAATTAAGTCAATGGCTGATTGACCGTACACCTCGATTCTTCGATCGCGCCTTAGACAGAGTAGGCATCAAATATTTTAAATGGCTTGTCTTACTGCTGCTTGTCATCTCAATTCCATTGATTGTTACCCAACTTAAAGTATGGCAACAATCAGTTATAGCTATCTTTTTAGTTGTACTGGGTCAATTAATTGTACAAGCAGAAGAACAAGAGTCTTCCCCAGAAATTAGCCAATACTACCACCTATTCATGGTATGGCTAAGTTTAGTAACTACTTTCCGCTATTTTTATTACCGCACAAGCTATACTCTCAATTTTGATGGCTGGCTAAATAGCATTACTTGTCTACTGCTATACAGTGCAGAACTTTACGCTGTTTTAACATTGGTACTCGCATACTTTCAAACTTTAAAATTAAAAGACCGCCAGCCAATCGATCTCTCAAGCATTCCGCAAGAACAATGGTTTACTGTTGATATTTATATCCCTACTTTTAATGAAGATGTTGAAATTGTTCGCAAAACTGTATTAGCAGCAATGGCTTGCGACTACGCATCAGGGAAAAAAAGTATTTATGTCTTGGATGATGGTCGCCCGGAAAGATATAAAGAGGACGATCCACGCCGCGAAAAGTTCCGTTCCAGACGGGAACAAATCCGCAGAATGTGCGACGAAATTGGCTGCACGCACATGACACGAGACACTAACGAACACGCTAAGGCAGGTAATATCAACAATGCTTTTCGTCAAACTGATGGCGATTTGGTGTTAGTTCTCGATTGCGACCATATTCCATCGCGTCAATTTCTACTCAATACAGTAGGGTTTTTCTACGATCCAAAAGTATCCTTTGTCCAAACTCCTCACTGGTTTTATAATCCCGACCCCTTCGAGCGCAATTTATTAACGGGTGGAAGAATTCCAGTTGCTAATGAACTATTTTATAAGGTACTGCAAAAAGGTAACGATTTTTGGAACGCTTCCTTTTTCTGCGGTTCTGCAGCTGTAATTCGTAAATCCCATGCTTTAGAAGTTGGGGGAATTGCTGTTGAAACCGTGACGGAGGATTGTCACACGGCACTGCGGTTGCACTCGCGGGGTTACAAGTCTGTCTACTATGACAAAATTATGGTGGCTGGCTTAGCGCCAGAAACTTATGCGTCCTATGTGGGTCAACAAGTGCGCTGGGCGAGAGGTATGGCGCAAATTTTACGACTGGAAAATCCCCTGTTTAACCCAAAGCTCAAGCTAACACTTCCTCAAAGAATTTGTTATTTTAGTGCGACCTCGCACTTCTTGTATGGATACCCCCGAATTACTTACGCAGTTGTGCCCACATTGTTTTTGTTATTTGGGATTAACCCCATTCAAGGTTTGGGTTTGGAAACTGTAGCCTATGCTCTCCCACATGTTCTGCTAGCCCTATTTACCAACCACATCATCTACAAAACTGTCAGGTTTTCCTTTTGGAATGAAATTTTTGAATTTGTGATGTCTTTCCAAGCTGGATGGGTGACGATGCTGGCGCTAATCAATCCCAAACTAGGTTCATTTAACGTGACTGACAAAGGAGTTAATGTCCGCAAACGCAATTTTGACTGGCGGTCTATGCGGGGTTTGGTAGTGGTGATGGTCATGGTGATTGCCTCTTTACTTGCCGTTCCTTATTGGTTTTTACTTCGTCCAGAAGATTGGCAAGCAGTTTTTGTGAATACTTTATGGTGTGGCTTTAACCTCATCCTACTGATAGCAGCATTGCTGGTTGGTCTAGAACAACCACAAGTTCGTTCTGCTCACCGTTTGGGGCGGCGTCTCCCCGTTATCATTTCTTCTAACAATCAACAAATTGTTGGCGAGACTGTTAACATCTCAGAAACTGGGGCATTAATTTCCATAGCATCTTGGGCAAACTTACCAGATGAAATAGAAGTTGAGGTTGTCGGAGATTTTACAGCCCGTGTCTTGCTAACAGCAAGGGTTGTTCGAGCTTCTCCTGTAAATGCGACAGAAACACATTTGGCAATTGATTTTGTTAACCCAAGTCGCGCCCAAATGGATAATTTAATTTTGGTGCTGTATTCAGATGTGCGCGAGTGGTATTCCCAAACTCGACAAAATATAGACCAGCCATTTGTTTCTCTTGGTTTCTTGACAACGAGTTTGACTCGCTCTTTGCGGGATATCAAACACAGTACTCGTGACAAAGTCCGCAAGCAAGTGAGTGCTGTTGGCGAGGTTTACTGGGATGGTCATTTCTTCCCTGGAGTTGCCACGGAACTGGGAGTCACGGATTTGCGATTGGAATTAGAAGGTAGACGAGCGACAACTGGCGATCGCATACTTAGAGACGAAGACTTGAACAGGATAAGAGCTACCAAACCAATGGTTGGTTTGTTATTGAGTCAACAGATGGGAAACCTTCCACCAAGCAAGTTTGTTGTTGAAGTTTCTGCAGTTCAAGAAGACAACGGTAGAATCGTCCTGGAGTTAAATTTCCCCTTGGAATTTGAGCAACGGCAAAGCCTTAAGGTTAAGCAACTTTTGCAAGTGTTGTAGCCCTCATCCCCAACCCTTCTCCCCCAGGGAGAAGGGAGATCAAATTCATTTTCCTCTCCCTAAGGGCTATTCATCCCCTATTCCGCACCCTAAGTGTCACAAGCGGTAATTACCCAATTTTTTTTTAAGAATAAAATTATACTTTTAATTAAGTAGAAACATTTGAGAGAGCGTGAAGGCTGGGATCTAATCCTTATTTCGCACTCACAACTGTCACATACTGACCAAAACCTTTTATCGATACATTTGAATGATTTTTAAGTAGGGCTTGCTGAGAAAGTAGGAAAAGATAACATCGAACTGATGTTCAATTATCTGTTACTGATAAATGCTGAAAGCAGTACTTCCGAGTCGCATCAACCAGCGCTGCAATATCGTCTTCTTTTGTGCTAAAAGCAGTGACCAACCTTACTGTTGTAGAATCTTCGCCATCCCAACGGTAAAACCTAAAGCCATCAGCGAAAAGATTGACAATGACTTGTTCTGGCATTTGAACAAATATCTCGTTAGCTTCCACAGGATGACACAGGGTAATTCCGGGCAGTCTTGTTAACTTTTCGGCTAAATCCTTTGCCATCTGATTAGCATGGGTAGCATTCTTCAACCACAAATTATTTCTTATGTAAGCTTCTAACTGCACGGACAAAAACTGCATTTTAGAAAATAGATGTCCGCTACGCTTGCGACGGTAGATGAAGGTCTGTGCTAAATCGGGATTGAAAAATACAACGGCTTCTGCTGCCATTGCTCCATTTTTGGTTGCACCAAAGGACAACACATCAACTCCAGCACGCCAGGTTATGTCTGCAGGAGTGCATTCCAAGGTAACAACGGCGTTAGCAAAACGCGCACCGTCCATATGCAGTGGTAGCCCGTGAGAGTGTGCCACTTCAGCAATTTGAGCAACTTCACGAATACTGTATACTGTACCGGCTTCACTCGCTTGAGACAAGCTGACAGCAGTGGGTTGAACGTGATGTACTATACCAGTACCAGCACGAGCGATCGCACCTGCTAAATCTTTGGCGTTTATCTTGCCATGCTCTCCTTGCAGGGTTACCAATTTTGCTCCGCCTGTAAAAAATTCAGGAGCACCGCATTCATCACAGTTAATATGAGATTGATGGTGGCAGTAGATTGCTCCATAAGGAGTTGACATCACTGATAGAGCAAGTGCATTAGCAGCGGTACCAGTGGCTACAGGAAATACTAATACCTCTGTCTCAAATAATTCGGAAAACAGATGGTTTAAGTATAGAGTGCGATCGTCGTTACCGTAAGGCATCGCAACTCCATGATTGCATTCCACGAGCGCTGCCATAATTTCTGGAGATACCCCGACAACATTATCACTACAAAAGTTCATTAGCTATTAATGCAAATATATATCCACATGGTAGCTAAATTTTTTTGATAGGGAGTGGGGAGTAGGGAGTGGGGAGTAGGGAGTGAGGAAGAAGGATTTTCAAGAGGTTAACGGGGTGTCAGATAATAGCATTAGGAATCAACCTTGTGTAAATTGACTTATGGTAGATGAAACAAATATTCCTTCTTTAAAGAGCTTGGAATATCTTCCCTATATCGACGATCGCGGTCAACTACCCGAACAGTTGCAGAGTAAAATCGGAGTGTATGCGATTTATGACCAAGAACATGCGCTGCAATTCGTAGGATATTCCCGTGACGTTTATCTTAGTCTGAGGCAGCATTTGGTCAGACAACCGCATCACTGCTATTGGGTGAAAGCCCAAACCATCGAACGTCCGAGCCGAACTCTGCTGGAAAATATCGAGAAGGCTTGGATTGCGGAAAATGGCAGTATCCCCTTGGGCAATACAGACAACAAAGATAAATGGACACAGCCAATCGATGTAAGAGCAGTCATGACACCTGAAGAGAAAACTCATTATGAAAACCCTGTAAATGATGAGTTGACGCAAACGAAAATTATCAAAAATGTGGCACGGCGAGTAGAGGCTGAAATCTCAACCCTTCTAGAAGCACGTGGTTTGCAAGCACAAATTCGTTTTAATCCTAAATTAAAAGAAGATGGTTTGCTGGATTTGAAATAAGTTTGTTTTAAATGTAAAAGTGTGGGGTTTCTCCCCCCATACCCTATCTAAAACTATTTATTTTTATTATTAAATGAGTTGGAATTAGATATGAAAGTGTGGGGTTTATCCCCTCACTCCCTCGCTAAAACTCGTGACCCTTTCTCTTATTTTATAAGCCTTCCATCCGATATAGGGGTGTGGGGTTTCTCCCCTTTATTTTATTTCTAACTCAATATTTTATTCTTTGATTCAGTAAATTTTCATTTGGCATTTTGGCAACCAGACTAATTTTTGCATTAGTATTGTGAGTGTTAATACGTTCTTGCACCAACAAACGCATTACACAAGGCTAGAAGCTCCTCTTTTTGGTTTGCGATCGGTTTTAATACTACTCCAGTGCCAACCGCTACGCCTTTGTGTTGTTCGTACCCCAGGTGATGAACCTGGGGTTTTTCTTTCCACATCTATCACTTTGTGGAAATTCACTAGCAACAATCACAACTTTTTGTTATAAATGTTCCTTCTTTCCTGTTCTCGTTTTTAACGAATGTAAATGTAAGTGAGAAATTTAAATCCTCGGGTAGCATCGTATGAATATGAGTGATGAACGTGGCAGTGGCAGGCTCCACTGCGAAATCTTGGAATCAGCAACACAAGACTTCACAAATAAGATTGAGGCTGTAATATCTGCAACTGGGACTGTTCAACAGGCTCTAAATACTAGATTTACTGGCTTTCTGAATCAATTGGCTTATTTGACATCATCGACAGATATTTTGCAAATGTGGGTTGAGACCCCTCTGCCTTTTGCAAACATCTCGGTCTAGAATGATGTTAATAAGTTAGCTGGAGCGACTGAGTTTGCAGATTGCTATATGTATTTCATGTTTGCATATCGTCAACCAATACTTAATTTTTTGGTTGATTAGACCTTTAGATTTGATGGGTAGTGACTCGTCACTCACCTTGGAAAATCTCAAAATTCAAGACAATTCATTCAAATATCGCATTTTTGAATTTTGGACTTTGAATGAGTGGTGTTGACCGCAGGAGAATTTAAAAGCTGTCGGCAAAATTGAAGTTAATTTCTAGCGTAACTCTTCTTAAGTTAATGCAAGCTTTTACTTCAAACTTGTCCTGGTAAGTTTCAGTTCTTCAGTTAGTTCATTTTTCTTAACACTTTAGCAATTCAACTATAGTGTTTCACGAGAACTTAACCACTTACAAGTAAAGTGTAAGCAAAATAACAACAAGGTAGTAACCAAAAGGTCACGCCTGTAGTCGATATCTGCCTTTTTTTCAGTTTTGATTTCAGCGAATTGCATCTCACCGTGAACTAATGTTCTGCAACTCGAACTAGTTATTCCAATTACATAAACTGGAATCTCTGCACGTCAGGCGATCGCTTTTTTCGAGTGTAGAGACACGAAATGCTTTCGTCTTACTGGTAACAGAGTGTGCGTATAGATGTGTTAACACTCTTTAGTACCTGTGGTGTGTAAAAACTCCACCAAGCAAGGCATGGGGAATAATTTTGTGTCTGGTACATGAGATAAAGAGCGATTTTCTGGCAAAAACATACCATTTTGAATGAGTAAGTTTTAGATTTTGGATTGAGAAAACCTTACCTGGGCTTAATCTCACTCAACTATGCTATCGCATTCTTTTTTCAACGTGGTTGTAACAATTACCGTTTTTATTTATGCAATTAAAGGGAGGTTTAGACGTGTTGAATCGACAAACTAAAGGTTACCGCACAGCACTAGCACCTTGGATCGTTATCCGCGTGCTTTCACCTACACAACAAACTATTATAGGTCGATTCCGCAGCCGCAGTGATGCTGATGGTCACTTAGCAGTCTTGCGTCGGCTTATGCCAGATGCTGAATTACAAGTAATTTTTGATATGGAATGA
Organism: Scytonema hofmannii PCC 7110; assembly: GCF_000346485.2. Taxonomy (NCBI): domain Bacteria; kingdom Bacillati; phylum Cyanobacteriota; class Cyanophyceae; order Nostocales; family Scytonemataceae; genus Scytonema; species Scytonema hofmannii. The sequence continues at coordinate 9,509,052 of NZ_KQ976354.1, read as the reverse complement.
GACTAATTCGATTTTGGATTTTGGATTTTGGATTTTGGTCATTATGTCCTAACTCCTACCCCCTACTCCCTACTCCCTACTCCCTACTGCCTATCAAAAAAATCTTTGTTTCACTCCTATGCACCAACCGCCGTATAATTGAGCAATGAGTAACAAGCCTTTCTCCGTCATGCCTTCCTGCGTTTGGAGCCGTCCCATTGGTTTAGGCTGGGATACTCCATATACAGTCCGCTATGCAAGTAATATTGACGATGGTCCATGGCACGGAATGCCTCTTGGCGGCTTTGGTGCAGGGTGTATTGGTCGCTCCTCACGAGGAGACTTCAATCTCTGGCACATTGATGGTGGCGAACACGTATTCAAAAACATTCCCGCCTGTCAATTCAGCTTGTTTGAGTCAGATAATTCTTCCTCAAAAGCTTATGCGCTATGTACAAAAGCACCAGAGGATGGTACCCTATCAGATTGGCAGTGGTATCCAGCAAGTGGAGGAGGGAGAGAAGAAGGAGAAAGCGGAGAGGGGGATAATCCAAAATCCAAAATCCAAAATCCAAAATCCAAAATACCCTCAACGGGAAGCTATCACGCGTTATATCCCCGCAGTTGGTTTGTTTATGAAGGGGTATTTCAAGCACAGCTAAAGAGCGAGCAATTCTCCCCAATTTGGGCTAATAACTACAAGGAAACAAGTTATCCGGTAGCAGTGTTCGTCTGGACTGCACAAAATACCACAAATGCACCTATAACGCTCAGCATAATGCTGACTTGGCAAAATATGGTAGGTTGGTTTACCAATGCCCTCAAATCTCCTGAAGTCAGGGTGCGGGATGATGGCAGCCCAGTTTACGAGTATCGATCGCGTTTGAATGAAAGCCAAGGTAACTTTAACCAGCTTGTAGAAAAGGGCGAATATATTGGTTGTTTGATGAGTCGGGTGAAAAGTGATAAACCTTTAACCGAAGGTGATGGACAGTGGTGTATTGCCACTCAAAAACATCCGTTGGTTGAAGCACATTACAACACTCGATGGAATCCAACGGGGACGGGTGAGGAAATATGGCAAAGCTTCGCCCAAAATGGTTCCTTGTCTAACTACACAGATGAAACCCCAGTGACAGAGGGCGAACAGCTTGGAGTTGCACTTGCCCTTCGGTTCACTCTTCAACCAGGGGAAACTATAAAACTTCCTTTTGTCTTAGCTTGGGATTTCCCTGTAACAGAATTTGCAGAAGGAATTACCTATTACCGCAGATATACGGATTTTTTTGGTGTCAACGGTGAGAATGCTTGGGCGATCGCAACAGCAGCCTTAGTAGAATATGAAACCTGGCAAGCTCAAATTCACGCATGGCAAACGCCTATTATTGAGCGTCAAGACTTACCCGATTGGTTCAAGATGGCTCTTTTCAACGAGCTTTACGATCTCACAAGTGGCGGAACTCTCTGGAGTGCAGCATCAAAAAGCGATCCCATCGGCCAGTTTGCCGTGCTAGAGTGCTTGGACTATCGCTGGTATGAAAGTTTAGATGTCCGGCTTTACGGCTCTTTTGCCCTACTAATACTGTTTCCAGAACTGGAAAAAGCAGTGATGCGGGCTTTTGCACGAGCAATTCCCAAAAGTGACAGTACTCCCCGTGTTATTGGATACTATTACACCATTGGAGCAGAAAGTCCAATGGCAGTCCGTAAAGTTCAAGGTGCAACACCTCACGATTTGGGCGCACCAAACGAGCACGTTTGGGAAAAGACCAATTACACAAGTTATCAAGATTGTAATTTGTGGAAGGATTTAGGTAGCGATTTTGTTGTACAAGTATACCGCGACTTTCTCCTTACAGGTGCTAATGATGTGGAATTCTTAGCGGAGTGTTGGAATGCTATCGTCCAAACCTTGGACTATCTTAAGAGTTTTGATAAAGATGGAGATGGTATTCCTGAGAATTCCGGCGCACCCGACCAAACTTTTGATGACTGGCGGTTGCAAGGAGTTAGCGCTTACTGTGGTGGATTGTGGTTGGCAGCACTAGAAGCGGCGATCGCTATTTGTGAAATTTTAGCAGATAGTCAAAACAACGCTGCGATTCAAAAATCCATCTATGAAGCTTGGTTAGAACAAGCTCGCCCTGTTTACCAAGAAAAACTTTGGAACGGGCAATATTATCGGCTAGATAGTCAGAGTGGTTCTGATGTCGTCATGGCAGACCAACTGTGTGGACAATTTTATGCTCGCCTGTTGGGCTTACCAGATATCGTACCACCTGATTGTGCTGCATCTGCCTTAAAAATTGTTTACGAAGCCTGCTTCCTCAAGTTTCATGATGGTCAATTTGGTGCTGCCAATGGTCTTCGTCCTGATGGTTCGCCTGAGAATCCTAAAGCCACTCATCCCCTGGAGGTTTGGACGGGAATCAATTTTGGGCTAGCCGCATTTCTCGTACAAATGGGCATGAAAGATGAAGCATTTCAACTAACACAAGCTGTAGTTAGCCAAATTTACAACAATGGGCTACAATTCCGCACTCCTGAAGCTATTACGGCTGTCGGAACCTTCCGCGCTTGCGTCTATTTACGGGCTATGGCGATTTGGGCAGTTTATTTGGCAGTGACCAGTGACCAGTGACCAGTGACCAGTGACCAGTGACCAGTGACCAGTGACCAGTGACCAGTGACCAGTGACCAGTGACCAGTGACCAGTGACCAGTGACCAGTGAC